>CAWJGV010000006.1:0-370829 GCA_963842605.1 uncultured Actinomycetes bacterium | reverse complement strand
ACCGCAGGCGACGGCGACGCGGCCGACCAGCTCGAGCGGACGGACGACGATCCACCGGGTCGACGGGGGGTGGACTGGGGATGCGGGAGGTGAGTTTCGTTCATGGTGCACTGGCTATAACGCAGGCGAGCGCGAAATATTGGTCACTTGCGTTTCGCTTACCGGAGGGGCGGCCTCAGCAGCACCGGCAGGCGAAGCACGATCGGGCGTGATCCGCGGCGCTTCACGGTCACCACGAGCGTGACCCGCAGGCTCTTCAGCCTGGCCATGGCCCGCCGCACGTGCGCAAACAGGGGAACCCGGAGCGATACCGCGCCCGGGCCGCGGGCCGCTTGCCGCAGGTAGCCCACCCGCACGGCGCGAGTGCGCCCGAACCGGCGTCCGTCGGCCACCAGGCTCGCGGTCACCCGGCTCGCCGCCGGGCGCAGGGTCAGGAGGCCCCGGACCGCCGTCCCGCGCTGGCGCCCCGCCGAGTGCAGGCGGGTGATCTGGGGGGGCGACGACGATCCGCCGCCGCCGCTCCCGCCGCCACCCCCTCCGCCGCCACCGCCGCCACCGGGGCTCGTGACATCGGCGCGGAAACGGTACGTCGCCAGGTCGCCGTTTCCTTCCAGGACGAGGATGTAGTTGCCCGCCGCCGGAAAGGTCCAGACGATCGAGTCGCTGGTCTGGGGCCCCACCGGCCCCGTGCCCGCCCCGCTGCCCTCGCCGCCGAGCTGGCGCCCGGCGGTGTCCAGCAGCGTGCCCCAGATCGGGCAGTAGTTGTCGGGGTCGCAGCCGCCGTAGGTGTTGGTGACGACGAACTGCAGGGTCGCGCCCGGGTTCGCCACCGAGAACAGCACGTGGTCGAGGTCGTGGTCGCTCTTGAAGGCGCCCGAGTACTCGAGGCCCATCTGCATCGGCCCGGCGGGATCGCCGAGCGAATCGCCAGGCCCCAGCCCCGAGACGTCGGCCCGCGCAGGTCCGGCGACCCAGGCCAGGGCCAGCGCCACCACGGCAAGGACCATCCCTCGAGCGTTTCGGCTCATATCCGTCTTAACCGCTTGGCGGCCCGGAGGTTGGCCGGGGGCTAGGCGATCGCCGGGACGTCCCCGGGCAGCCGCTCCAGCGCGGCCTCCATGTCGGCCTCCGAGAACTCCGGGTCCTCGAGCTCGCCGGCCAGGTAGGCGTCGTAGGCCGCGAGATCGAAGAAGCCGTGCCCGCACAGGTTGAGCAGAATCACCCGGGCCTCTCCGGCCTGCTTGGCCGCCTCGGCCTCCTCGAACACGGCGCGGATGGCGTGGGCGGGCTCGGGCGCGGGGATGATGCCCTCCGTGCGGGCGAAGCGCAGCGCGGCTTCGAACGTCTCGTTCTGCTTGTAGGCACGTGCCTCGACGACGCCCGCCTTCACGAGCCCGCACAGCATCGGCGCGTCGCCGTGGTAGCGCAGCCCGCCCGCGTGCACGGGCGGGGGGACGAAGTCGTGGCCGAGCGTGTACATCGGCAGCAGCGGCGTCATGCCCACGGTGTCCCCGAAGTCGTAGCGGTAGCTGCCGCGGGTCAGGGTCGGGCAGGCGGCCGGCTCGGCCGCCACGAAGCGCGTCTTGGCCTCCCCGCGCAGGACGCGTCGCACGAAGGGGAACGCGATGCCGCCGAAGTTCGACCCGCCGCCCACGCAGGCCACGATCACGTCGGGCTCGTCGCCCGCCTGTTCGAGCTGTGCCATCGCCTCCTGGCCGACCACCGTCTGGTGGAGCAGGACGTGGTTGAGAACCGAGCCCAGCGCGTAGTTGTTGTCGGGATTGGCGGCCGCGACCTCGACCGCCTCGGAGATGGCGATCCCCAGCGAACCGGTCTCATGCTCCGCCTGGGAGCGCCCGGCCTCGGTCTCCTGGCTGGGCGACCGGTGCACCGTCGCGCCCCACGTCTCCATCATGGAACGGCGGTAGGGCTTCTGGTCGTAGGACGAGCCCACCATGAACACCTCGCACTCCAGCCCGAACAGCCGGCAGGCGAAGGCCAGCGCGGATCCCCACTGGCCGGCCCCCGTCTCGGTCGCGAGCTTCTTCACGCCGGCGCGGGCGTTCTCGAAGGCCTGCGGCACCGAGGTGTTCGGCTTGTGCGAGCCGGCGGGGGAGACGCCCTCGTACTTGTAGTAGATGCGCGCGGGCGTATCGAGCTCTCGCTCCAGGCGCCGGGCGCGGTACAGGGGCGTCGGGCGCCACAGCTTGTACGCCTCGCGGACCTCGTCGGGGATCTCGACCTCGGGCTCGAGGGAGACCTCTTGCTGGATGAGCCCCATGGGGAAGATGGGGGTGAGGTCATCGGGGCCCGCCGGCTCCTTCGTCTGCGGATTCAGCGGCGGCAGCGGGTCGCCTGGGAGATCGGGCAGGAGGTTGACCCAGTGAGTGGGGATGTCGCGCTCGGGCAGCAGGTACTTGGTCGGCTCGTCGCTCATGGTGTCGAGCATAGAACGGGCGAAGGCCCCCGTGGTGGGGGCCTCCGCTCAGCCGCCGGTTGGAGTCGGCGACCCTGCCGCCCTGCGCGCTTGATTAGGGCGACAAGTTTGTACGCCCGTACGAACGCGCGGGTGGTGGCCGAGGTTGGAGAGATGCGGCTAATTGTCGGGCAGGATGCTCTGGCCCAGGCCGGAGACGCCGTCCCCGACATGCGCGACGCCGGAGTTCCCCCCGGCGCCGTAGGTTCCCCTGTTCCCTGTCCCGGTCAACCCCCCGGCGCTTCCCTGGCCGGAGGCGCCGTATCTGCCGGCGTTGTCCGGGGGCGAGTGGCTCGGCGTGAAGCCGTTGCGTCGCTGCGGCGCGCCCGAGCCTCCTCTGCCGTACGCCTTGGAGCTCGAGTTGGAGTTGACCTGTCCGGGAGCCGTACCGGACTTGCCCGGAGTCGTGCCCGCCTGTCCGGGCGCCGTCCCCGACTTGCCGGGGCTCGTGCCGAGCTGGCCCGGCGCGGTGTCCGAGCGCCCGTGCTCGCCCTTGGCGTTCTTTCCGTTGGCCACGCCGCCCGACTGCTTGCCCGGCGCCTGCAGTCCTTCGGAGCGGGTGGGCGTCACTCCCGATGGGGTGGCGCCCGAGGGCGCGCCGGAGCGCGAGCCATCGTGGCCCGGCGAATCGTTGCTCGGAGACGAACTCTTCGTCCTGGCGCCGTCGATCTTCTCCACGGCGACCACCGTCCCGCCGACCCCGGCGGCGGCAATGGCTCCGGCGACCGCGAGCTTGACAAGTCCCGCGTGACCGACCAGGGCGGCGATGCCGCCACCGCCGGCGGCGGCCCCTCCCGCTCCCGTTCCCGCGCCCGCGGCCAGACCGGCTCCGGTAAGGCCGCCGGCCGCGCTTGCCTGGACGGCGATCGCCGACAGGACGCCGGACTTGAGCGCCGCGGTAGGGGCGACCGGCAGCAGCACGGCCATGGCCGCGCGCTGGCGCTTGACCTCGGCCTGGAAGGCGCGGCATCCCGGGCAGTCGTCCAGGTGCCGGCGCAGGGAAGTGCGCCGCAGGGAGCCTCCCGAGAGGGTGGAGAGCTGCTCGCGAATCTCCAAGCAGGGGGTCTCGCGTGCGTCGCGGCGGGCGCCCAATGACGAGCGGGCCTGGAACACGAGCGCCTTCACCTTCTCCTTGGGGCAGCCGACGACTTCGGCGATCTCGTCGTGCGAGAGCGCCCCCAGCTCGGCCAGAACGAGCGCGGCGCGCTGGTTGTCGGGAAGGCGACCGAGGTCGCGGAGCAGGTCGCGGAGGTCCTCCCGGCGCTGCACCGTCGCGGCGAGGCCGTCCACGGACGGCTCGGCGTCGTCCAGCGGCGCCTGCTCGCGGCGCGCGCGGAGAAGCGACATGCAGTGATTGCGGGCAATGGTGTAGAGCCAGGGGCGCAGCTGGATCGGCTTCTCCGAGCGCCGCAGGTCCGTGTACGCCGCCATGAAGGTGTGCTGGACCGCGTCCTCGGCTTCCTCGCGGGATCCCAGCATGTGCCGGCAGAACGAGAGGATCTGGCGGTGGTAGCGGTCGTAGACCGTCTCGAACGCGTCGGCTCGACCGGCGCGGACGAGCGCAACCAGCTTCTCGTCGCCGGCGATCCTTCGCTTGGCGCCGCGCCGGGTACCTGAGAACGTGCCCGCGCGGAGGGCTGAAGCCTCCATGAGGACATTATCGTCCCACTCCGCGCAACCTGAATCGCCAGTTCATCACCCGTATAAACGTTTACCGATGCGCAAGGTTGGCCGGTCGGGGACAATGTCAGGGGCCATGCCGTTGTTCCCGAGCCACTGGCTCTACCGGCGGGCGGGGAAGCACTATCCCGCGGTTTTCTTCCTGCTCCAGCTGTCGGTCGGGCTGCTCGTGACCGCGGGCACGCTCTGGCTCATCACCTTCTACTACGAGGCCTCGGCGGGCGAGTTCTTCGACCTCCTGCTCATCGTCGAGGGGCTGGCCGTCGCCTTCCTGTCGGTCGGCTACGTGAGGTCGATCCCACGGCTGCGGCCGGTGAAGGCGTGGATCAACGGCGCCCGGGACCGCCCGGCGACGCTGGCGGCGTGGGACGCCGCGGTCAATCTGCCGATCCGGGTGCTGCGCCACGACGCCTGGCTGCCGGCCCTGCTCGTGACGCCGCCCGCCGCGTGCGCCATCGTGCTTGTCCTCGACCTGAACTGGTCGGCGCTGGCCGCGCTGCTCGCGGCCGGGCTGGTCGGCTCGGCCTACGCGGCGATCCTCCAGTACTTCGCGATCGAGGTCGGGCTGGAACCCGTCGTCGACGAGGTGGCCGCCGCGCTGCCGGCGGACTTCCGTTTCCGGCGCGAGGGCCTGCCACTGCACGTCAAGCTGGTCGCCGGACTGCCGCTGTTCTGCGTGGTCACGGGCATGGTCGTCGCCACCTTCACCTCGCGGGGCGGGGGCTCGAGCCTCGGCCTGACCGTGGTGGTGACGCTGACCGTCGCCTTCACCGTCGCGCTCGAGATGGCGCTGCTGCTCGCCAACTCGATCGTCCGGCCGTTCAGCGCGGTGGGGCGGGGAATGGCCGCGGTGCGCGAGGGGCGCTACGACGTGCGCGTCCCCGTGACCACGAGCGACGAGCTCGGTGAGCTGGCCGACGGGTTCAACCGGATGGCGGCGGGACTGCTCGAGCGCGAGCAGCTGCGCGAGGCGTTCGGGACCTACCTCGACCGGGACGTGGCGGAGTACATCCTCAGCGAGGGCGAGGTCCCGCGCGCGTTCGAGGCCGAGGTCTCGGTGCTGTTCTGCGACGTGCGCGACTTCACCGGGTTCGCCGAGCGCGCGGACGCGACCGAGGTCGTGGCGTGCCTGAACGAGCTCTTCGAGGCGGTCGTGCCGGCCGTGACTCGCCACGGCGGCCACGTGGACAAGTTCATCGGCGACGGCCTGCTCGCCGTGTTCGGCGCGCCGGAGATGTTCCGCGACCACGCCGACCGCGCTCTCCGCGCCGGACTGGACATCGTGCGCGTGACCGAGGAGGGCGCGGCGGGCGAGCTGCGCGTGGGCGTGGGGATCAACTCGGGACCCGTGGTGGCGGGAGCGATCGGGGGCGCCGGCCGCCTCAACTTCAGCGTGATCGGCGACGTGGTGAACGTCGCCGCGCGCGTGGAGGCGGCGACCCGCGAGACCGGCGACGGGCTGTTGCTGACGGCCGAGACGCGCGACCGGCTGACGCGATCCCTGCCGCTCGTGCCGCGCGGCGCGGCGGCGCTGAAGGGCCGCGAGGAGCCGATCGAGCTGTTCGCCCCGGGCAGCGCGGCGCGCGCGGAGCCGTCAGCGGCCGCGGCCGTGCGGACGGCGTGAAGCCGGTCCACGTCGGCTGCTCGGGCTGGAACTACGACGACTGGCGCGGGCGCTTCTACCCTCGGGGCCTGCCGCCGCGGCGCTGGCTCGAGCACTACTCGCGCGTGTTCGGGACCGTCGAGGTCAACGCCACCTTCTACCGGCTGCCGACGCGCGAGGCGGTGGCGGCGTGGATCGAGCAGACGCCGCCGGGCTTCGTCTTCTCCCTGAAGGCGAGCCGCTACCAGACCCACGTCAAGCGCCTGGCCAACATGGGTCAGGGCGTGGCGCGCTACTACGAGCGCATCGAGCCGCTGCTGGGGTCGCCGAAGCTCGGGCCGGTGGTGTGGCAGCTGCCGCCGAACTTCCACCGCGACGACGACCGCCTGGCCGGCGCGCTGGAGGCGCTGCCCGACGGCCGCCACTGCTTCGAGTTCCGCCACGAAAGCTGGTTCGTGGCCGAGGTGTACGAGCTGCTGCGCTCGCACGGGGCCGCGCTCGTCATCGGGGACACGCCGGAAAGACCGTTCCAGACGCACGAGATGACCGCCGACTGGACGCTCGTGCGCTTCCACCGCGGCGTCCGTGGCCGGCGCGGCAACTATTCGGCCTCGGAGCTGCAGACCTGGGCGCGCCGGATCGCGCAGTGGCGCCGGCGGGTCGAGGTCTTCGCCTACTTCAACAACGACTGGGAGGGCTTCGCTCCCCGCAACGCGCTGACCCTGGCGCGATCGCTGGGGGTCGAGGGACTGGAGAAGTCCGAGAAGGCCCGGCAGCCGGCGGGCTATGGGAGACGGTTGGACGCTTGAGCCGGTCATAGCCGGCGCAGGCGTCCAATGATCCCTCCGGCACCTAGCTAGAGCGAGCGCGGCGCGCGTAGGCCGGTGAAAGTCGGAGGCCGCTCAGGCGCCGGCGTTGCGGCTCTCCGGAAAGCGCGGCAGCCCGTCGTCGGGCAGCGGCTCCCACGGCGCCGCGTAGGCGACGAACTGGCGCGACTGCGGGCGGACGCCCGGGTCGCCGTCGAATACGCCGAGCCGCACGCTCACCTGATCCGGGTCGGCGGGGTTGCGGCTCATCACGCTCGACCCGCATCTCGAGCAGAACAGCTTGGCCCAGCCGTCGCCCGGCTCCCACGCCGCCAGCAGCTCCTCGCCCGCAACGATCCGAAACGACCCCGGCTCCGGCCAGGCCTGCACCGACGGACCCGGTCCCCGTCCGACGCTGGCAGCGGGTGCAGTGGCAGTACCCGGCGCCGGTCAGCGGCGCGTCGATCTCGAAGCGCACGCCGCCGCAGTTGCAGCCGCCGGTGAGGGGGAGGTCGGGCACGGATCCGATGCGGCTGGAGGGAGTCGAACCCCCACGGAGTTGCCTCCACGGCGACCTGAACGCCGCGCGTCTACCAGTTCCGCCACAGCCGCGGGCGAGCCAGTCTAGCGTCCGCCGGGAATCTGGCCGGGCCTCTGACGGTGGCTTGGTACCCTGCAGCGCCGGTACTCGCCGCTATCGTCTAGGGGACTAGGACGCCGCCCTCTCACGGCGGAAACCGGGGTTCGAATCCCCGTAGCGGTACTGACCAGGGGGCCTACTGCCGGGCGGCGCCGACGACGGCGACGAGCGGCTTCTCGAAGCCGCGGCCGTACTGCTCGCCCTCGGCGCCGGTGCCGAAGCCGGGGAGCATGACCAGCCGCCAGTCGGACACGATCTCGGTGAGCGGGACCGTCTGACGCGCGTTGTCGGAGTCCGCCAGGAACAGCAGGTGCAGGCCGTGCGTGGCGATCGAGCCCTGGAAGTAGCGGGCCGACCCGGCGGGGTCGCCGTCCTCCTTCCGCCAGCACTTGCGCTGCGTGCCGTCCGGAAGGGTCAGCGGCTCGTCGCCTGACCGGAGGTGAAGCTTGGGCCCCGGGTCGGTGCCGGTGCCGTCGTCGAAGCAGGAGTCGTCGCGGTAGTAGGGCACGGCGGCCATCGACTGCGCCGCGCCGCCCGGGGAAAGGTCGGTCACCTTGTCGATCTGGATCCGGTCGACGATCGTGCCGTGCTCTCCGGCGGTCTCGCTCCAGCCGAGCGCCGCGTTCGCGTCCGCGAACGTCGGGTCGCCCGGGTCGACGCTCTGGTGGTAGGGCATCTGCTCGTTGCAGAGCTGGAGCGACTGGTAGAGGGAGTGGTAGCCCGCGTCGAAGGCCGTGTCATCGCCCGAGTAGCGAGGGTTGCACGGGTCGTCCAGGTTGCCGCCGAACATCTCGTCGTTGACCCCGTCGACGTCGACGCCCTGGGGCTTGGTGGCGTTCAGGCGAGAGTTGAAGAACTTCTTCATCACGCCCGCGTTGAAGTCCCACTGGGCGTAGATGCCGTCGAGCGGCGGGATCACGTGGACGCGCAGATAGGACTTCTGGCGCACCTCGTCGCGGTAGAAGGTCTCGCGGCGGATCACGTTCGTGCCCGAGTCGGCGCCCCAGGTCTCCCGGATCGTGCGCACCGGCCCGGACCGCTCGCCGAGCAGTGTGCTCGAGCCGCCCCAGTTGGTGTCCTCCTCCTCGAAGCCGCAGCACGGCGTCTCGGAGCCGGGGTCCTGGGCGAACGCGCGGGCCTTCCAGCGGTCGACCAGATCGGGCCCGTAGGTCTTCCCGCCGTTGGGCGAGATGTGGACCTGCGTCATCAGCCAGCGTCCGTCGTAGCGGAAGCGGTAACGCGGGGTGGTGATCCACGCGTAGTCCCGCGGGCGGCGCTTGTCCACCTTGGGCGACCCGTCGGCGTTGCGCACGATGTTGCCGTCGGCGTCGCAGTAGATGCCCTTGGCGGCGTTGCCGTAATTGTCGTACGACGACTCGGAGAACTCGAACAGGTCGGCGTTGGCGTCGCGCTGGTAATGGACGTACCCGTTCGAGGCGTCGAAGGCCGGCTTCGGTCCGCCGGGCGACGACTTCATCACGTAGGCGTACTTCCTCTCGCCCGTCAGCGGGTCGAGCACGGTCACCGGATGCGCCGCCTCGACGCCGCGCGGCAGCGGCTCGCTCGCGGGCGCCTGCGGGCCCGCGTCGGAGGCCATGAACGCCAGCTCGTCGTCATCGTCGAGGCCCTTGACCGGGTCCGGCGTCGTCGGCTCGCCGCCGATCGGTCGGGCCAGGCACGGGTTGTCGGGGTCCGACTGCGTGAAGCGCCAGCCCTCGCGGTCGAAGGCGTAGGTCGTGTGCTTGTCCTCGCCCGAATAGACGGCGAAGCCGGACGCGGAGTTGTCGAGGTAGCGCGTGAACTGCTCGTCCACCTGGAAGGGGATCTGCCGCCACCGCCCCTTCTTCTCATCCCAGCGGTAGCCGAGCAGCCGGTTCGTCGGCGTGCCCTCGCCGAGGGTGCCTGCCGTGTCGACCTCGGGCGGCTCGTAGTGGTTGTGCGCACAGGAGTCGCGATCGCCGCCGTTCTGGGCCTCGTTGCACCCGATCAGGTCGGTGAGCGGCAGCTTCACCGTGGCGTTCGCGCGCGCCGACCAGTCCAGGAAGTCCTTGCCGGTGAGGACCACGGGCTCGGCGTCGCGCTTGGCCGGCGTCGTCGGATCGGCGACGGGCAGCGGCAGCTGGCTCCAGGCCAGGGCGGGCAGGGCGAGCGCAAAGAAGAGGACCGCCGCCGCGACGGCGGGTCCCCGGTGGGCGCGACCCGTTATGCGAATCAAGGGAGCCATCCGTGCTCCCTTGCTTGAACGCGGGCGCGGCGAAAAACTTGTGCGACGGCCCGAAGCTAGGGTGCGGCGACCTCGAGCCGGCGCCCGAATGCCGACTCGAAGAGGTCGCCCTGCCGCTGAGCCGCCCACCGCGCGACGCTGACGTCGCCGCCGGTCACGAGCTCGAGCCGCACCGTTCCGTCCTGCACCTCCACCCGCGTCTGCTGGACGAGCTGGTCGCGGCTGCGCTCGAGCTGCTCGGCCAGGCGCAGGAGCGCGGAGCAGCGGTCCAGCAGCCGATCGTCCCCATCCTCCATGAGCGGCGCGAGCTCGCCGAACCCGGGCGAGCCCTTGCGGTGATAGCGGGCCATCTGCGCGATCAGCGCGACCTCGCGCGGCGTGAACCCGGGGAGGCCGGCGTTGAGGATGAGGTAGCGCGAGTGCTTGTGGTGGTCGTCGTAGTCCACCGTCACGCCGATGTCGTGGAGCATCGCCGCGGCCCACAGCAGCTCGCGCTCGGCCGGATCGCCTTTGTGTATCCCCGCCCCGGCGAGCGCGTCGAACATCTGGAGCGTCAGCGCCGCCACGTGCTGGACGTGCCGCTGGTCGGAGTGGTACTGCGTGGCCAGGTTGCGCACGGTCGTCTCGCGTACCGACGCGAACAGGGGTGGATCGGCGGGGGCGAGGTAGGACTCGAAGAACACGCCCTCGCGCAGGCCCTCCTCGGTCACCTCGACCGCCTGGAACCCGCCCGCGTCGAGGACGGCCTCTACGGTCGCGGCGCCGGCGAGGATGACGTCCCCGCGCTCCGGCTTGATCCCCGGCACCCCGCCGCGCTCGTTCGCGGGCATCGTCGCCAGCTCGGCGACGAGCTCGCCCAGCGCCTCGCGCGTCAGCACGAATCCCTGCACGCCCAGCGACGGCAACCCGGCGTGGTGCTGGGCCGCGGCCGCCAGGTTGCGGACGGTGCCGCCGAGCGCCACCAGGCGCTCGCCCGACGTCGCCAGCCACGGCGCGGCGGCGAGCTCCTCGGCCACGTGTGCGCGCAGGGCCCTGAGCTGCTTCTTCGTCGGGACGTCGTCGGTGAGGAAGCGCTCGGTCATTCTCACGGTGCCCAGCCGCCAGGAGCCGGATTCCTGGGCCAGCCGGCGATCCACCCGCACGAGCTGGAGGCTGCCGCCGCCCAGGTCGAGCACTGCGCCGTGCTCGAGAGTCGTCGAGTTGATCGCCGCCAGGTAGCCGTAGCGGGCCTCCTCCTCGCGGGACAGCACCCGGACGTCGAGGCCCGAGACCTCGCGCGCCCGAGACAGGAACTCCGCGCGGTTCGCCGCGTCGCGGATTGCGCTCGTCGCCACCGCCTGGACGTCGTCGGGCCGCAGGCCGGTGGCCCGGCAGAAGTGGGCGTACATGTCGATCGTTTCCAGCGCGCGCTGCATGCGCTTGGGCTTCAGCGCTCCGTCATCGCCCATTCCCGCCCCGATGCGCACCGCTTCGTAGATCTCGTCGGTCCGGCGCCACCACTGCCCGGGCACCGCAGTGAAGACCACGAGCCGGAACGAGTTCGACCCGAGGTCGATGACGGCGGTGCGGCGCTCGGACACGTCGGGGCGATCGGACAGGGACTCGACTATAACCACGGCATGCCTGACCTCACCGTGGGGACCGTGGTTGCCGGTTGCCGGATCGAGGCCGTGGCGGGACGCGGCGGCATGGGGGTCGTCTATCGGGCCACCCAGCTCGCCCTCGAGCGCACGGTGGGACTGAAGGTGATCGCGCCGGAGCTGGCGCGCGACGTTGCCTTCCGGGCGCGCTTCGAGCGCGAATCCCTGATCGCCGCCTCGATCGAGCACCCGAACGCGATCCCCATCTACGAGGCGGGCGAGCGCGACGGGATGCTCTATCTGGTCATGCGCTGGGTCGAGGGCACCGACCTGCGAGCGCTGCTGCTCAACGAGGGCCCGCTCGACCCGCCGCGCGCGGCCGCCTTGCTCCTGCCGATCGCCGCCGCGCTGTACGCGGCGCACCGGCGCGGCCTGGTGCACCGCGACATCAAGCCCGCGAACGTGCTCGTGGCGCGCGACGAGGACGGCGCGGAGCACCCCTACCTCACCGACTTCGGGATCGCCCGTCGCATCGACGCGACGATGGCCGGGGACGTCACGCTCACACAGACGGGCATGATGATCGGCACGGTCGACTTCATGGCGCCGGAGCTCGTGCGCGGCGAGCGCGGCGACGCGCGCTCCGACATCTACTCGTTCGGCTGCATGCTGTTCGAGGCGCTCGCCGGGCGCGTGCCCTTCCCGCGCGACTACGAGGTCGCAAAGCTCCAGGCGCACGTCCAGGACCCGCCGCCCTCGCTCGCCGAGGTCCGTCCCGGGCTGTCCCCGGCGCTCGACGAGGTCGTGCGGCGCGCCATGGCCAAGCGGCCGGAGGACCGTTACCAGACCGCGGCCGACCTCGCCCGCGACTTCCAGGCCGCGGTGGCCGCGCCGTCGCCGGCCGCTGCGCCGACGGTGCCCGCCGTCGCGCCGACCAGGCCCGCGGCTGCGCCGACGGTGCCCGCGGGCCCGGCCGAGTCCCGGGAGGTCACCGGCCCGACGGAGCCGCTGGAGCCGGGCGAGCCCACCGGCCCGACGGCCGCCGCGACGCCGCCCCTTCCACCCGCGCCCCCGCCACCCGCACCGCCGTCACGCCGCCGGCGGACCGCGCCCATCCTCGCGGGCCTCGGGGTGCTCGCGCTCGCCGGCGTCGCTCTCGCGCTGGCGCTGGGCGGCGGCGGCGACGGCGGGTCGAGCGGCGATGGCGGGTCGACCGGCGACGGCGGGTCGACCGGCGACGGCGGGTCCTCGTCCCCGAGCCTCGTCGCGGCCTCCACGCCCGACTTCACGATCCGCGCCCCCGAGGGCTGGGGTCGTACCGACACCGCGCTGACCAAGAGCATCCAGCGCACCGAGTGGACCAGCGACACGGACGCCGGCGCCTCCGTGCTCGTCGATGCGCTCCCCGGCTCGGCCACGCCGACCGAGCAGCGCGCCCGCAACACGCGCGCGAACACCAGCCAGAGATCCGGCTACGAGGAGCTGGCCTTCGAGGCGACGACGATCTCGGGCAACGAGGCGTGGGAATGGCGCTACACACTCCCCGGCCGCGGGGAGGTCGTGGACTGGTTCCTCAACCAGTGCGGCGACGGCTTCGCGGTCCAGGGCAAGGCGCCGAAATCGAAGTTCGACGCGCTCGAGCCGACGTACAAGCAGGTCGCCGAGTCGCTGCGCTCGAACTCCTGCTAGTGCCGGATCAGGTTCGCTCGAGGAGCTCGATCCGGTAGCCGTCCGGATCCCGGACGAAGCACAGGCGCGAGCCGCCCTCGCGGACCGTGTAGGGCGGCTTCTCCGGCTCGATGCCCTGCTGCGCCAGCTCGGCCAGTCGAGCGTCGAGCTCGGGCGTGGTGATGGCGATGTGCCCGTAGCCCGTGCCGATCTCGTAAGAGTCCACGCCGAAGTTGTACGTCAGCTCGAGCCGCGGCATGTCACCGTCGCCCGGGATGTTCATGAAGACGTTGATCGCCTCGTCGCGGATCGGGATCCGGCCGATCTCCTCGAACCCCAGCGCCTCGTAGAAGGCCACGGAGCGGTCGATGTCGGTGATGCGGTAGCAGGTGTGGATGAGCGCCATGCGGCAAGCTTAGAACCTGGCTACTCAGCGAGTCGGCGCCGGTTTTCCGGAAACGCCGTTGAGCTCGCGTACCGCGTCCACCAGCTTGCCCTGGTCATAGAAGTCACTGGCGATCAGGTTGGCCTTGTGGCCTCGCACGCGCGCGCAGCGCCGGGCCCGGTCCTCGATGAAGCTGCGCTTGAGCACGGCGCGGTTGGCGCTGAGCGGCGGCGGGAAGCGGTCGATCCAGTTGTTGATCATGAGCAGCGGGCTGTCGGCGTCGCCCCGGTTGCGGTCGCAGAGCAGCCCCTTCGGCTTGGTCGCGCCGAGCGGCGTGTCCTGGATGAACGAAAAGCCGTAGTGGTTCCATGGGTACTGGCCACTGGGCGTGCGCTCGGTGAAGACGATCAACCGCTTGCCCGAGCGGATGAGCTCACGCAGCGTGGGCAGCGGCTCGGTGCGGTCGAGCTCGGCGAGATAGGGATGGAGGCCGGCCGCTCGATAGGTCTTGTCGAGGTCGCGCTCCGAGACATAGTCCTCGTCGAACAGGATCACCACCTCCCCGGGGTTGCGCTGGAGGAAGCCGTGGATGTCGCGCAGCGCGTCGACCATTCGAGTCGCCCCGAGCGTGCACACCGAGTGGCACAGCCAGACCTCGCGCTTGCCCTTGAGGCCGCCCACCCCCAGCTCGCCCCCGAGCCGTCCCAAGGCGGCCTTGGCCTCGGGAGTCAGGTTCTTGCCTACGCGGTTCTCGCCCTGTCGCTCGGCCGCGAAGTCGGTCTGGACCTGGCCGCTGCTGGGGTTCCGCACTCCGTAGTGCGGGTCGATGAGGAACAGCCGAACGCCGTCGCGCAACTGGCGCGGGATCGTGCGCCGCTGGTTGGCGAGCAGCCAACCGGGGGAGTCGGCGGCGGACATCGAGTTGTGCGTCCCCGCGAACACGACCTGATCGAGCCGGCGGTCGCAGAGCGCCGCGTAGCCGTTGCACGCGCGCACCGGACCGGCATGGGCCGAGTTCTCGGTGCCCCCGCTGAGCGCGACCGCGAGGCCGATGCCCACCGCGGCCACCGCCGCCCCTCCGGCGGCGACGGCGGGCCAGATCCGCCGGCGCGCGCCCTCCACCGCCCGGTGGTCACGCGGCTGGATCGAAGACAGGACCTCGCCCGTGCCGTAGTAGAGGCTCAGGGCGCCGGCGAGGACCGCGACTATCGAGACGGCGAGGCTCGGCTGGAACACGACAAAAGCGCCGAGCGCCATCACGCACGCGCCGTGAACCGCTCGCCAGCCCGGCCGTTCGGGCGGCCGAAGGGCCTGGCGCAGACGAGCCACGCCTTGCTCGGCCGAGAACGGCCGCAGAACCGACGCCGAGGCGGCGGCCACGAGCAGCGCGAAGGCGCCCAGCACCAGCGCCCAGGTCGACAGATCGCCCAGATAGACGTCGTAGAGCGCCCGCACCGCGTCGCGGACGTCGGCGTCGGTCAGCTCGTCCGTGCCGTAGACGTTGCCCACGATCGCCGAACGGAGGACGAGCAGCGCCACGACGACGATCGCGCAGCCCGCGCCGACCGCAATCCCCGCCCGGGTGACGGCCGCTCGCCGGTCGGGTGCCACGACGAAGGCGAGCGCGAAGCCGAGCAGGGACAGCGCGGGGAGGAGGAGGCCGAAGAAGCGGACCTGATCGGCGAAGCGCAGCGTCGTCGTGGCGTAGCTGCGATCGCGCAGCTTGAGCAGTTGGGCGTCGAAGTCCGGCGGTATTCGCTTCGCCGTGTCGGGGGCCACGCTGCGCAGCGCCGACACGACGACCGTCCCGGCATCGGCCACGGTGAAGGCGACGTTGCCCTCGTCACGCACGAACAGGACCCGGTTCCCGTTGATCGCCGCCCTGCGGAAGACCCGCTGGAAGGAGCGGCTGGCGACGACGAAGTCGACGACCTCCTCGATCACCGGACGGGCCGAGATGAGGTCCGTGGAGCCGCGGTCGATGAGCTGCACGACGATCTCGCGCGCCACCACTCGCCGCACGGCGTCGCGCTCCAGCGCGTCCGTGGCCCGGTCGGCGAACGGTTGGGGGGCGATCAGCTGCTGGCGGGCGTACAGCGACACGCCGCCGGCGACGCCGAGCGCCGTCGCCACGACGATCAGCGCGACGCTGAGGGTTCCACGGCCGATGCGTCCGAAGGCTGCCACAATCGCTGGGCATGATCCTCGAACGCTCGATGAACGACCAGTTCCTCTCCAACACCTACGTGGTGGCCGACGAGCCCGGCGGCACCGCGGTGATGATCGACGCGGGCGGCCCCGTCGAGCCGCTCCTGGAGGCGATCGAGGCGGGCGACCTCACGCTCACCCACGTCCTGCTCACGCACCACCACTGGGACCATGTGGCCGAGCTCGGGAAGGTGCTCGAGCGCCATCCCGAGGCGAAGGTGCTGGGTCACGAGGCCGAGGACGTCGAGGGGCGTACGGGGACGATCGCGCCGGGCGACGTGATCGAGGCGGGCGGACTGAGGATCGAGGCGCTGCACACCCCCGGCCACACCGCGGGCATGCTGTCCGTTCGTGATCGACGGTCACGTGTTCACGGGGGACACGCTGTTCAAGGGCTCGGTGGGGGGCGTGCGGGCGCCCGGCCACACCACGTTCGAGGACATCCGCGCTTCGATCATGGACACGCTGCTGACGCTGCCGCCCGAGACCGAGATCCACCCGGGCCACACCGAGCCCACGACGGTGGCGGACGAGTGGGAGGGCAACGCGTTCGTGCGCGTGTGGCGCGGCCTCGACCCGGAGGGCGACAAGCCGTGCACCGCGATGGGCGAGCCGGCGACGCTCGTCCTGCTCGGCGACGACTACGACGGCGGCCACAAGGCCTGGGTGCGCTGGCCCGACGGCCGGGACGACATCGTCCCCGGCTCGCAGGTCGAGCCGGGCTGAGGCCTGCGGGCTGAGGGCTGCGGTTAGGCGCTCGCGCGCGCGTGCGCGAGGCCGCCGAATCCCATCGGCCGGCCGTACACGCTGCCGTCCGAGCGAATCAGGTAGCGATCGATCGCGTCCTGCGGCCCCAGGTCCTCCTCGAGGCGCAGGCCGAGGTCGGCCAGGTACTGCGCCGTCTGTCCACGCGGGATGCCGGAGCGCAGCGGCTCTCCCATCTCCGCCAGCCGGGCGAGCAGCTCGGGCGCCCCGTAGTAGTCGTCGTCGCCCTCCACGACCTCGCGGAAGCAGTAGTCGAAGACGATCGAGGTGTCGGGCGAGCCCTGGGCGCTGACGAAGGCGAGCACCTCGCGTACCGCTTCCTCGGGCAGGTAGGGCGCGACCCCGGACCAGACGAACAGCGTGGCCGCGCTGGGGTCGTAGCCAGAGGCGGCGAGGCGCTCGCCGAGGTCCTCGCGCGTGAAGTCGATCTCGACGTAGCGCACGTTGGCGGGCGGGTCGCCGACGATGCGTCTCACCTTCCGGCGCTTGATCGCCGACATCGCCGGCAGGTCGACCTCGAACACCGCGACCTCCCGTAGCTCGGTCGCCATCCGGTAGGCCCGCGAGTCGTAGCCCGCGCCGAGGAATACGAGCTGCGAGATCCCCCGCTCCAGCTCGGACCGCACGACGGCGTCGAGGTGCCGGGTGCGCGCGGTCTCGAAGTAGTAGGAGCCCGGGATCCTTCGCTCGGCCAGGCGCGGGACGAGCCGTCGCACCCCCGGCACCTTCACGAGGGCCGGAAGGCGCACCCCCCAGGCGACGAAGCGCGGGGCGAGCACGTCGGGGTTGCGCACGCTCGGGTCGGGCTCGGCCACGCCGGCCGCTCGCAGGAGCGCGGCTCCCTCGGCCGTGCTCGCGGTCGAGCGACGGCTCGCTCCGGTCTCGTCCAGTGCCATCGCCGCCACGATATCCCGGTCCGTAGGATCCCTCGCATGGCCCAGGACAAGATCCCCACCGGCCGCGTCCGCCGGACCGCCCGGATCGGGCGAGTCGCCGCCACGCAAGCCGTGAGGCAGGCGGGCACCAAGGCCGCCAACGTCGCCCGCTCCGACGAGGGCGCGTCCAAGGCGCTCGAGAAGCGCCAGGTCGAGACCGCCCAGCAGATCGTGACCGCGCTGGGGACGATGAAGGGCGCGGCCATGAAGCTGGGCCAGGTGATGTCGTTCCTCGACGTCGGCCTGGTCCCCGAGGAGTACCGCGAGGAGTTCCAGCGCAAGCTCGGCGAGTTGCGCGACGCGGCCCCGAAGGTCCGCTTCGAGGACATGCAGAAGGTGATCGAGGAGGAGCTCGAGGAGCCGGTCTCCGAGGTCTTCTCCGAGTTCGACACCGAGCCGATCGCGGCCGCCTCGATCGGCCAGGTCTACCGGGCGCACTCTCCACGACGGGCGCGACGTCGCGGTCAAGGTCCAGTACCCGGGCGTGGCCGGCGCGGTGCGCGCGGACATGCAGAACCTGGGGCTGATCCTGCGCCTCATGAAGCGCGTGGCGCCGGGGATCGACGTCGGGGCCATCGCCGACGAGGTGCGCAAGCGCATCAACGAGGAGCTCGACTACGAGCTCGAGGCCCAGAACCAACGGGCGCTGTCGCGCATCTACCGGGGCCACCCGTTCATCGTCGTCCCGCCGGTGGTCACGAGGCTGTCCCGCGAACGCGTGCTGGTCACGGAGTTCGTCGAGGGCACGGGCTTCGAGGAGCACAAGGGCCTGCCGCAGGCGGACCGCGACCGCATCGGCGAGGTCATCTTCCGCTTCTACATGGGCTGCCTGTACCGGCACCGCCAGTTCTCCGGCGACCCGCACCCGGGCAACTACAAGCTGCTGGCCGACGGCCGCCTGGCCTTCCTGGACTTCGGCCTGTTCAAGCGCATGGACGCCCCGGAGGTCGAGCTGGAGCTGGCCTGCCAGCGTGCCGTGGTCGAGGACGAACGCCAGACACTGCATCGCCTGCTGGCCGAGGCCGGCTTCCTGCCCCACCCCGAGCGCGTCGACCCCGACATCCTCATGGAGTACATCCAGGACTCGATCTGGTGGTACACCACCGACGAGGAGGTCGAGCTCACCCCCGAGATCGCCACCGCGGTGATGATCGAGGCATCGGACCCGCGCTCCTCGCACTTCCGCCAGATGCGCCACCAGGACATGCGGCCCGAGCACCTCTTCGGCCGGCGCATGGAGATGCTCACGCTGGCCGTCCTCGGCCAGCTGCGCGCCACCGCGAACTGGCACCGGATCGCCCGGGAGTGGATGTACGACGACGAGCCGGTGACGGAGCTCGGCCGCGAGGAGGCGGCCTTCTACGCTCGCGCCGCGGCGTGAGCCATCGGCTGCGGCTGGCCGCGCTGGCCCTCGGCCTGGGGGCGCTCGCTCTGACGGTGTTCCTGACCGTCTCGCGCTCGCCCGAGCACGTGCGCGACATGGTCGACGGCGCCGGCGTCTGGGCGCCGCTGCTGTTCATCTCGCTGTCGGCGGCGCTGTCGTGCGCGTTCTTTCCGGGCCAGCTCCTGGCCGGCGCCAGCGGCCTCCTGTTCGGCACGGTGGCGGGGACGCCGATCTCCATCGTCTCGGCCACGCTCGCCGCCATCATCGCGTTCTCGATCTCGCGCCACGGCGGGCGCTCGGCGCTCGACGAGCTGTCCGGCCCGAGGATGCGCGTCTGGCAGGACCGGATCGAGCGCGGCGGCTTCCTCGCCGTGCTCTACGCGCGGATCGCGCCGCTCAGCCCCTTCGTGGGGATCAACTACGCGGCCGGGCTCACGCGCCTGCCCCTGCGCACGTTCGTGCTCGCCACCGCGATCGGGATCTCGCCCCGTGCCTTTGCCTTCACCGCCCTCGGCGGCCACCTCGACGACCTGGGCTCGCCGGAGGCGATCGCCGCCTTCGCCGTGCTCGTGGTGATGGCCCTCGGCGGCGCCTTCCTGGCCTGGCACGGGGCGGGACGGCCATCGCCGCGGGCGCTGTGGGCGGCGCTGCGGCGGTGGCGCTCAGCCCGGCGGGCGTGACGCGGACGCGCCGGAGCGCTGAGCCCCGTGCGGCGCCGTCTTCACGCGCGCTGGACCTGGAACAGGCTGGTGGTGCCGGGCCGCCCGCTCGGCAGGCCGGCCGTGATGCCGATGTACTCGCCCGGCTTCACCCACCCGAGCTCGACGACCCGCGCGGCGGCGTCGGCGATGAGCTCCTCGGTCACCTCGTGGCGGCGCATCCGCGCGGCCTGCACACCCCACATGAGGGCGCAGCGGTGGACCGTCTCCTTGCCGGGCGACAGCGCGTAGATCGGGACCTGCGGGCGGTGCGCCGACACGATCCGCGCCGAGCGGCCCGACAGGGTGGGGATGACGAGCGCGGCCAGCTCGAGCTGGCGGGCGGCCGCGCACGCGTTGTAGGCCACCGTGTAGGCGGGATCCTGGTCGCGGCGCGCGAAGCGGCGCACGCGCTTCTCGTTCCACTCCTCGTAGGGGAGCGCTTGCTCGGTCGTCTCGGCGATCGAGGCCATCATCGCCACCGTCTCGACCGGGTACTGACCGACCGCGGTCTCCTGGGAGAGCATCAGCGCGTCGGTCCCGTCGAGGATCGCGTTGGCCACGTCCGTGACCTCGGCGCGCGTCGGGCGCGACGAGGCGACCATCGAGTCGAGCATCTGCGTGGCCGTGATGACGGGCCGGGCCAGCCCGCCGGCCAGCGCGATGATCTGCTTCTGGACGAGCGGCACCTCCTGGATGCGCAGCTCGATGCCCAGGTCGCCGCGCGCCACCATCACGCAGTCGGCGGCGTGCACGATCGCCTCGGCGTTCTGGACCGCCTGCGGCTTCTCGATCTTGGCGATCAGGGGGAGGCGCGTGTGCTCGCGCACCTCCGTGATGTCCTCGGGGCGCCGCACGAACGACAGCGCGACCATGTCGACTCCGATCGACTCGCCGAACCGCAGCAGCTCCAGGTCCTCCTCGGGCACGGCGGGCAGCGTGTTGAGCTCGCCCGGCACGTTGATGCCCCTGGCGGGAGGACACCGTGCCCCCGAGCTCGACGACGGTGTCGACCTCGCCCTCGGGGGCGCGCACGGCGTCGACGCGCAGGCGCACCGTGCCGTCGGTGAGGTAGACGACGTCCTTGGGCTCGAGCGCCGCGGCGAACCCCGCCCAGCCGACCGTCATGCGCCCGGCATCGCCCTCCTCCTCGGTCCCGCAGGCCAGCGTCAGACGGTCGCCCGGCTTGAGCTCGGCCACGTCGTCGCGCAGTGGCCCGATGCGCAGCTTGGGACCGGGAAGGTCCTGGAGGATGGCCACCTGGCGCCCCGCCCGGTCGGCCGCCGTCCGCAGGCGCGCCGCCGTCTCGGCCTTCTCCTCGGGCGTCCCGTGCGAGAAATTCAGACGCGCCACGTCCATCCCCGCCTCGATCATTCGCACCAGCACGTCGTGCGAGTCGCTGGCGGGACCGATCGTGGCGACGATCTTCGTGCGGCGCATGGCGTCCATGGCGTTCGGACCGTAGCGCCATACTCGTGCCGTGCGCGACGTCCGCAAGGCGACGCCCGCCGACGTCCCGGCTCTGACCGGGGCGCTCGCCCGGGCATTCGACGACGACCCGGTCATGGAGTGGCTGTTCCCCGACCCCCGTCGCCGGCCGCGCTGGACGCGGACCTTCTTCGAGGTCCGGCTGCGCCAGCTGCTGCGCCAGGACGAGGTGTGGGCGACGGGCGACCGGTCCGGCGCCGCGCTGTGGGCCCAGCCGGACCGCTGGAAGCTCACCGTCGGCGAGACCGCGAGCCTGCTGGCGCGGATCGCCATCGGAGTCGGTCGCCGGACGGTGAGCGGGCTGCGCGGGCTCACGCTGATCGAGGAGCACCACCCGCGCGAGCCCCACTGGTATCTCGCGGTGCTCGGGGTCGACCCGCCGGCGCAGGGAGCCGGCCTGGGCTCGGCGCTGCTCGCGCCGGTGCTGCGCTCGTGCGACGAGGACGGGGTGGCCGCCTACCTGGAGAGCAGCAAGGAGCGCAACATCGCCTTCTACGCCCGCCACGGCTTCCGCGTCACCGAGGAGGTGCGGATGCCGAAGGGCCCGCCGGTGTGGCTGATGTGGCGCGACCCGCGGTAGGCGCGGCGGCACGAACGACGGCATCGAGGGCGGGTCCGGAGGGGTTGGCGATTACGGCCCACATCGTCCGTTAGGCCCGACCCCTGGGCCGGACCTCCCCTCGATGAGGTCGTTCGTCCGCCCTGGACGTACGAGTCAACCGCGGTCGGCGGCCGCCTCGAGCTGGGCGCGGACGTCGCCGGTCAGCGGGTCGGCGTGGCCGGGCCACGCTGCCGCGGGCTCGAGCGCGGCGAGCTTGCGGACGCTCGCGATCGCCTGCTCGTGGTCGAGGTTGAAGGCGCGATGCGGCACCATCGGCGGACCCTCGGTGAAGCGCTCGGGGTTGGCCGTGTAGAAGCAGTCGGACGTGAGCGCCAGGCGGTCCGAGGCGCGCCACAGGCCGATCTGACCGGGCGCGTGGCCGGGCAGGAGAACGGCCTCGAAGCCGGCGACGTCGTCGCCCTCGGCGATCGTCCCCTCGATCTCCACGGGCCCGCCGTCCCACGAGCTCAGCAGCGTCGGGTAGATCCAGCGGGCGGGCGCCGATATCTTCGACAGGTCCGAGTAGTGAAGGCCTCCGTCGCCTGTTGCGTCGGCGACGTTGTCGGCATGGCAGTAGACGGGAATTCCGCGCAGGCCCGGAGCGGCGCCGCGGTGGTCGACGTGGCCGTGCCCGAGCACGATCCGCGTGATCCCGCCGAGTTGCGCCCCCGCGGCGGCCAGTCCGTTGACCATGCCCTTGATGCCCGCGTCGAACATGAGCACCCCGTCGTCGCCTGTGCCCGAATGGGTATCGCGCACGAAATAGACGTTGAACGCCTTGCGAGGCAGGCCGCCCCGGACGATCCACACGCCCTCGGCGATCTGCTCCGGCGCCTCGCACATGCGGCCGGCCAGGCGGGTGCGCAGGTTCAGGGCCTTGGTCATCCGCTGCTCGGTCGGCGATTCCTGCGCCGGCAGCACTCCGAGCTGGCGCGCGACGGTGGCGCCGTCGGTGTAGGCGTCGATCGCGTGGACGCGGCCGTCGTGCACCTCGACCAGGTCCACGCCCTCGATCGAGACGCGTGCGCCGTTGGGCTCCATGCCCTGGTACTGCCCCGGTCCGGCGAACGTGCCGGTGACCGTCCACCTCACGGCGGCGCGCTCGTCCTGCGCGGTGATCGAGACGATCCGCAGCTGGAAGTCGGGGAAGGCGGCGTAGAGGCCGCCGAAGTACTCGCGCAGCCCGTTCGGTGCCACGAAGTCGGCCACGCCGAGGATTCGCGCCACGCCGCCGGGCTCCCACATCGAGATGACGGTGTCGAGGTCCCGGCGCTCGTGGGCCTCGAAGTACGCGCGCGCGACGTCCTCGGTCGTGGCGGGGCTCTTGGTCGCGGCGCGGGCCATCTCCAGACGCCAGGCTATCGTGCCGCGCCTATGGCCGAGGCGGTCGCGCAAGCGCGAGGTGGGCCGCGGGGAGCGAGTGATCCCCGGGGTGTGGCGCCTGCGGCTCCCGCTCCCCTGGCCGGGCGTGCCGCACTGCAACGCGTGGGCGATCGCCTCGGGCGACGGAATCGTGCTCGTGGACACGGGGATGCACGAGCCCGGCTCCCTCGCGCACCTCGAGCGCGCGCTGGACCAGGTCCACCTGAAGCTCGAGCACGTGCGCCTGCTGGCGTGCACCCACGCCCATTCCGATCACTACGGCCAGGCCGCGCCCATCCTCGAGCGCGCCGGCTGCGAGCTGTGGATGCATCCGAACCACGAGCACATGACCCAGGCGGCGCAGGACCCCGAGGCCGCGCTCGCCCGGCGCCTGGAGGTGGCGCGCCAGTCCGGCGTGCCCGAGGAGCCGCTGCGTCGCTACGCCGAGGAGCGCAAGGGGCAGGGCTTCGGGATCGCGGCGCTCGTCGAGCCCGACCACGACCTGGTCGAGGGCGTGACGATCGACAGCGACCTCGGGCCCTGGCAGGTCTATGAGACCCCGGGCCACGCCCCCTCGCACGTCTGCCTCTTCCAGCCCGACCGGCGGCTGCTCATCTCCGGCGACCACCTGCTCGGGCGCGTGTCGCTGTACTACGACTACGGCTGGACGCCGGACCCGGCCGGCGAATTCCTCGATTCGCTGGACAAGGTCGGGCGGCTCGACGCCCGACTGTGCCTGTCGGGTCACGGGAAGCCCTTCACGGACGTCCGCGGGCATGTCGAGGCGAATCGGGATCTGGTCCACGAGCGCCTCGCGGCCGTCGCGAAGGCCATCGCCACGGGGCAGCCGCGCACGGTGGTGGAGATCGTTCCGGACGTCTACGGCGAGCCGCTGAACGCGATGACCGCCTCGTGGCGGCTGTCGGAGACGCTCTGCTACCTGGTGCACCTCGAGCGCGCGGGCCGCGCTCGCCGCATCCAGGGGGAACCCGAACGATGGGAGTCGACCGACTGATGGACGACGCAACGCTCTACGAACGGATGCTCGACAGCATGGAGGTCGCCTACGTCGTGGGCCTCGAGCGGGCCCTCAGCCGCCCCGGTGTCACGGCCGGCCTATGTCCGGCGATGCCCCACCGGTCGGTGTTCAACAGCGTGGTCTATCGCGACCCCGAGGCGCTGGAGGCGGCGCTGCCCGAGCTCGCACGGGCCTACGAGGACGCGGGCGTGCTCGCCTGGACGGTGTGGACGCCCGAGGAGGACGTGCCCGCCCGCGCCGCCCTGGAGGCGAACGGTCACGTCCTCGACGCCACGCCGCAGGCCATGGCGGCCCCCCTGGACGAGATCGACGCGGGCGAGGGCGCGAGCGGCCTGGACTGGGAGCGGGCGGACGGGGTGGACGAGATGTGCACGGTCCTGGCGGGCGCCTTCGGCTTGGAGCCCGAGCTCATCTCGCGGGTGCTGCCCGGCTTCGAGCGCGTGGCCCACGTCTACCTGGCGCGGCGGAACGGCCGTCCCGCGGCCTGCACGGCCGCCCTCGACGTGGCGGGCGACTGCGGCATCTACTGGGTCGGCACGCTTCCGGAGGCGCGCGGGGCGGGGCTGGCCACGGGGCTCATGCGCCAGGCGCTCCTCGACGGACGCGAGCGCGGCTGCACGACGACGTCGCTGCAGGCGACGGCCATGGGGAGGCCGGTGTACCGGCGCCTCGGATACCGCGAGCTCGGCGTCATCGAGATGTGGGAGCGCCGACGCGCCGACGCGTCCTCCTAGAATCCAGCGTTCATGCGCATCGACGAGATCATCGAGAGCTCCGGCGAGCCCGTCTTCTCCTTCGAGTTCTTCCCGCCCAAGACGCCCGAGGGCGAGGTCACGCTCCGCGAGACGCTGGCCCTGCTGGGAGACCTGTCGCCCTCGTTCGTGTCGGTCACGTACGGCGCGGGGGGCACGACCCGTGCACGCACGGTCGAGATCACGAAGTGGATCAAGCAGGAGCTCGGGATCGAGGCGATGGCGCATCTCAGCTGCGTCGGAGAGCCCGTGGAGCGTCTGCGCGAGATCCTCGACGAGATCGGCGAGGCGGGCATCGAGAACGTGCTCGCCCTGCGCGGCGACGCGCCCCGAGGCGAGACGGAGTGGAAGCCGCACCCCGGCGGGCTGAACTACTCGACCGAGCTGGCCGCCCTGATCTCCGAGGACTACGGCTACTGCATCGGCGCCGCGTGCTTTCCCGAGGTCCACCCCGAGGCCGCCGACCTGGCCAGCGATCTGCGCTTCCTCAAGGAGAAGGTCGCCGCGGGCGCGCGCTTCCTCGTCACGCAGCTGTTCTTCGACAACGAGCTGTACTTCGACTTCGTCCGCGAGGCGCGCGCCGTCGGCATCGACGTGCCGATCGTCGCCGGCATCATGCCGATCACCAACTTCAAGCAGATCACGACCATCACCGGGATGTGCGGCGCGACCATCCCGCCCGGCGTGATGGCCGAGCTCGAGCGCCGCGCCGACGACCCGGAGGCCGTGCTCCAGTTCGGCGTCGCCTACGCGGCCCAGCAGTGCGCCGACCTCCTGCGGCGCGGCGCGCCCGGCATCCACTTCTACACGCTCAACCGCTCGCCGGCCACGCGGGCGATCCTCTCCTCGCTCAAGCTCCACCGGCCTTGGCGCGAGGAGGCCGCCGTCTAGCTGTAGGACCCGAGTACGTTGTTCGGGCTCTGAACGACGGCATCGAGGGAGTTGGTTCGGAGGGCCAGGAGCCCCGTCCGGTCAACCGCGACGATTTGTAGCCCTACAGCGGCGTCAACTCCCCGCGCGTGGATATCCCCCTTTGGGACCCACGCCTCGATGCCCGCCGTGCGCGGCGCCAAGTACTCCCGAACCACCTGCTCAGGAGGTACGTCTAGTCGCTCGAGGGCTCGATGTCGAGCGCGTGGGCGACCATCGGGCGCCCGCCCGTCTCGTAGTGGACGTCGACGGCGTCGTTCTGACGGTACGTGCCGATGCCGAAGGCCCCCAGGAACCACCGCCAAGGGCCGAGGCGCCCCTCCTTGGCCAGCGGGCGCCCGAACACGAGCGCGCCCTCGCGCACCTCGTAGTCCTCACCCAGCCGCTGGAGGACGCCGTTGAGGTAGACGTCGAACGGCGGCCGGACGCCGGGCGGGAGCTTGACGCGCGAATGGCTCATCCTGGCGTCCATTATTGGAGGTCGCGGTCCTCCTCCGCGTGCTCGACCGCGTCGCCGCGTAGCCTGCGCGGCGTGGCCGCCGAGATCCCGTACCGCATCAGACGTTCCGAGCGCGCCCGGCGCGTCCGCGTGACCGTCGAGGCGGCCACCGGCGTGGAGGTCGTCCTTCCGCGCCGCGTCCCGGAGCGCGAGGCGGCCCGCGCCATGCGCGAGCTCCGGCCGTGGGTGGAGCGGCGGCTGGCCGAGATCGAGCGCGGCCGCGCCGAGCTCGGCCTGAACGAGGGCGGCGTGCCCTATCTCGGCGAGCGGCTCGCGCTCGACGCCGAGCCCGGACGCGCTCGAGTGGCGCGACGCGACGGCCGGTTGCTCGTTCCCGCCGGCGAGTGGCGGCCGGCGGTGGAGCGCTGGTACCGGCGCCGCGCGCGCGAGGAGATCGCGCCCCGGCTGGACTCGGCGTGCGCCGAGGCGGGAACGCGCTGGGGGACCCTGTCGATCCGCGGCCAGCGCACGCGCTGGGCGAGCTGCTCCCCCTCGGGCGACATGAGCTTCAACTGGCGCCTGCTGATGGCGCCTCTCCCGGTGCTCGAGACGGTCGTGTGGCACGAGGTCTGCCACCTCGAGATCGCCGACCACTCGCCGCGCTTCTGGGCCCTGCTCGAGCGCCGCTGTCCCGATCACCGCACCCACCAGCGCTGGCTGCGCCGGTACGGCCCCGCGCTCGTGCTCTAGCCCAGCACCCGTCTGAGAGCGTCATAGGGCGACTCGCCGTCCCGCTGCTCGACGAGTCGCCGCCGAACGCGGCCGGTGAAGGCCTCCGCTGAGCCGTCCCCGCGCAGGTCGATCCCCGCGCGCAGGCCCCGCGGACCCGACAGCTCCCCCCGCACGGCGACCTGCTGCACGGGCGTGAACTCGCGGTAGCGCAGGTCGACGGTGGCCCGGTGCTCGGTCTGCGAGCGCGCTCGCATCTCGTGCTCCAGCGCGTCGATCGCCGGTTCCAGCGAGTCGAAGCGCTGATGCTCGACCTTGGGTCCGGACCGCACGGTCAGCGTGTAGCGCGCCACGGCGCGAGGCTACTGCGCGAGCCGCTTCCAGAAGCGGAGCCACTCGCGCTCGTGCGCGATGCCCGCTTCGAGCGCGAGGCGCACGCCCGCCGGTTCGTCGGGGCAGCTCGCGTGGATCTGCTCGTACTCCTCTAGCTTGCCCCGGTGGGTCTCGAGCTGGGCCGCGGCCAGCCGGGCGGGGTCGGCGCCGAAGAAGAGCTGGAGCAGGCCGGGATCGCGCAGCTCGGTCATCTCGCTCGTGGGGGACGCGAGCCATGACTTCAGCGCGGCTCGACCGGCCTTCGTGAGCGCATAGCGCTTGCGCCGCCGTCCGCCGTCCTCGCGCTTCTCGGTCAGCAGGCCGGCCGCGGCGAGGCGCTCGGGCTCGGTGTAGAGCTGGGCGTGCTGGAGCGACCAGAAGTTGCCGATCGACGCCGCCACCATGCGCTTGAGGTCATAGGGCGTCGCCTCCCCGGCCTGGTCCAGGAGGCCGAGGACGATGTACGAGGCGGGGGTGAGGCGGATGGGGTCTTGCAATAGTCCAGTCTGGACGGTATGGTCTGATCCGTACAGTGTAGACCTCCGGGAGGACGCTCGTCATGGCAGCCACAGTCGCATCCGCCGTTCCCGCCTATGCCCAGGGCCTGGTGACCCTCGACCACGAGACGGAGGTCGACGCCCTGCCGGTCGAGGGCGCTCTGCCCCCGTGGCTGGCGGGCTCGCTCCTGCGCACGGGCCCGGCGAAGTTCGAGGCCGGCGAGCGCTCGGTGCGCCACTGGTTCGACGGTCTGGCCATGCTCCATCGCTACTCGTTCGAGGAGGGCCGCGTCTCCTACGCCAACCGGTTCCTGCACTCGCGAGCCTGGCGCGCCGTGGAGGAGACGGGTGAGCTGCGCTACTCGGAGTTCGCCACCGACCCGTGCCGCTCGCTGTTTCGCCGGGTCGCCTCGATGTTCCGTCCGGCGCTCAGCGACAACGGCTCCGTCAACGTCTCGCGCGTGGGCGACGAGTTCATCGCCATGACCGAGACTCCGCTGCCCGTCGTCTTCGATCCCGAGACCCTCGAGGCGGCCGGGGTCGCATATGAGCCGCCCGGGATGCTCAGCACGGCCCACCCGCACAACGACCCGGAGCGCGGCGAGCTGCTCAACTTCGCCGCGCGCCTGGGCCCGCGCTCGCACTACCGCTTCTACGCCCAGCGCTCGCGCGAGGAACAGCGCGTGATCGGCAGCGTCGGAGTGCGACACCCCGGGTACGTGCACTCCTTCGGCCTGAGCGAGCGCTACCTCATCCTCGCCGAGGGGCCGTTCGTCGTCGATCCGCTCCGTCTCGCCACGAGCGGGCGCCCGTACATCGAGAACTACCGCTGGGAGCCCGAGCGCGGCGCGCGCTTCCTCGTGATGGAGCGCGAGAGCGGCGCCTTGCGCGGCGTCTACGAGACCGACGCCTTCTTCACCTTTCACCACATCAACGCGTTCGAGCGCGGCGACGAGCTCGTCGTCGACCTGTGCGCCTATGACGATGCCTCCGTCATCGACGCGCTCTATCTCGACCGCATGCGCGCGGGAGAGCCGATCCCGCCGGCCCGGCCGCGGCGCTACGTCATCGGCCTGGACCGGGGAACGGTGACGAGCGAGGAGCTCGCGGACACCGACCTCGAGCTACCGCGCATCAACTACCGGCGTCACAACGGCCGCCCCTACCGCTACGTCTACGGCGGCGCGGTGACCGACAGGTTCCTCGGGAGCATCGCCAAGGTCGACATCGAGCGCGGCGAGCACTCGAGCTGGGAAGAGGACGGCTGCTTCGCCGGCGAGCCCGTGTTCGTGCCCGAGCCGGGTGCCGAGGGCGAGGACGCGGGCGTGCTGCTCTCGGTCGTGCTCGACTCCCGCGCCGAGACGTCGTTCCTGCTGGTCCTCGACGCGGCCACGCTGGAGGAGCGGGCGCGGGCCGAGGTGCCGCATCGCATCCCGCTGTCCTTCCACGGGCAGTTTTTCGGGGCGTAAGTAGCCTTCTGTCATGGAAGCCGGGGCTCCCAGTGGCGCGCAGCTGGCCGCCGCGGTGAAGCGGCGTCTTCGCTGGGTGGCCGTCCTGGCGAACACCCTGGGAGCCATCGACGTCTTCTTGTTCCTGGCGTTCCTCGTACCCGTGTCGGGCGGGCGGCCGGACGACGTCAGCCAGGCGATCGTGCTCAACGCCATCGCCGGTACCCTCTACCTCGCGCTCACGCTGTGGCTCGGGATTCGGTGGGCCAACCGCGAGTTCGATCGCGTCGAGCGCTGGCTGTGCGACGAGCGTCCGGCCACCGAGGCCGACCGGAAGGCCGCGCTGGGGATCCCGCTCACTGTCGCGCGCGTGTCGGCCGTGTTGTGGCTGGGTGCCGCGCTGGCCTTCACCGTCGCTGAACGTCACGCTGCCCGCGGGGATCATCGCCATCTCCTTCGTCACGCTCGTCCTCGGCGGCCTGACGACGGCCGCGGTCAGCTACCTGATGAGCGAGCGGATCATGCGGCCGGTGACCGCTCGTGCTCTGGCGGAGGGGCCGCCGTCGCGGCCGGCGGCTCCAGGCGTGAGGACGCGCCTGCTCACGGCGTGGACCCTGGCCACGGGAGTGCCCGTTCTCGGGGTCGCGGCCGTCTCGGTGGCCCAGCTCGCGGGGAGCGGCTCCGACTCCGGCACCGCCGCCGGCGCCTCGCTCTTCCTGGCCGGTCTCGCCCTGTTCGTCGGACTGATGACGCTCGCCCTCGCGGCCCGCGCGATCGCCGATCCCATAGCCGCGGTGCGCGACGCGCTCGCCCGCGTGGAGGAGGGCGATTTCGAGGCTCGTGTCCCGGTCGACGACGCCAGCGAGATCGGGCTGCTCGAGTCGGGCTTCAACCGCATGGCCGTCGGACTGCGGGAGCGCGAGCGGCTGCGCGACCTGTTCGGTCGCCACGTCGGCGAGGACGTGGCGCGCGCCGCGCTGGAGGGCGACGTGCGCCTGGGCGGGGAAGAGCGCGAGATCGCCGCCCTGTTCGTCGACCTCGTGGGATCGACGACCCTCGCCGCCCGGCGCCCGCCGACCGAGGTGGTCGAGCTGCTGAACCGGTTCTTCCGCGCCGTCGTGGAGACGGTCGAGGTGCGCGGAGGCTTCGTCAACAAGTTCGAGGGCGACGCCGCGCTGTGCGTGTTCGGGGCCCCGGTCGCCAGGGAGAACCCGGCCGCCGACGCCCTCGCGGCCGCGCGGACGCTGAGCGCGCGCCTGCGGCGCGAGCTCCCCGACATCGACTTCGGCATCGGCGTCTCGGCCGGCGTCGCGGTGGCGGGGAACGTCGGGGCCGAGCACCGCTACGAGTACACGGTCATCGGCGACCCGGTGAACGAGGCGGCCCGCCTGTGCGAGATGGCCAAGCAGCGTCCGGAGCGACTGCTCGCCTCCGGGGCCGCGGTCGAGCGCGCGGGCGGCGAGGAGGCCGGGCGCTGGAGCCTCGGCGAGCCGATCGTCCTGCGCGGCCGCGACGAGGCGACCCGCCTGGCCACGGTCGCCTAGTCGACCCAGGCGGCGAGAGGGAGGCCGGCGCCGGCGCCGGCCAGCAGCTCGGGGTCGGCTCGCGGCAGCCATGGCAGCGTCGAGACCTCGACGCCGGCCAGCCTCTCGATGGTGTCGCGGTTCGAGCGTTCCATCACCGAAGGAGCCTCTGGCCAGGGCGTCAGCACGACTCCCACGACCGTCAGGCCGACGGCGCGCGCGGCCTCCACGGTCAACAGCGTGTGGTTGATCGTGCCCAGACCGGGCCGCGCGGCAACGACGAGCGGCAGCGCCAACTCGCGCGCCAGGTCTCGCACGAGGAACCCGAGCGTCAAGGGCACCAGCAATCCTCCGACTCCCTCGACGACGAGAACCTGGGCGTCCGCCGAGGCCGCACGCGCAGAGGCGACCAGGTCGGGCGGCTCGATCGTCGACCCGGCCAGCTCGGCCGCCAGGTGAGGAGACACCGCCGGGCTCGAAGGTGAACGGGCGCGACCTCGGTCGCGCTGGGCGCCCGTGGCGAGAGCCAGCAGCTCGTGATCGGGCGCTCGCCCGCCTCCTCGACGCCCGTCACCACCGGCTTCCACGCCGCGACCCGCTCGCCGCGCGCCCGCAGCGCCGCGCACACCGCCGCCGCCACGACCGTCTTGCCGACGCCGGTGTCGGTGCCGGTGACGAACACCCCGCGCACGGGGTGCTACGCGGCGACCCGCTCGTCCGCCTCGCCGTCGAAGAGGATGGGCTCGGCGGCGACCGGTGGGGCGGGGGCCTCGACCCCGGCGCCGAGCGCCGCCTCGGCGAGCACCCGCGCGGCCGCGCGCAGCTCGGACTTCGTGTGCGAGGCCATCACCGCGAGTCGGAGCCGGGAAGTGCCATCGGGAACGGTGGGCGGGCGGATGGCCTGGGCGAAGACGCCGCGCGACAACGCGCGCTCGCACGCCGCCATCGCCTCGGCGGCATCGCCGATGACCAGCGGCACGATCTGGGTGCACGATCCACCGGTGTCGAGGCCGGCGGCCTCGAGCTCGTCGCGCAGGGCGGCCGCGTTGGCCTGGAGCTTGTCCACCCGGCGCGGGTGCTCGCGCAGAAGCTCCAAGCGCCGCCAGCGCGCCGGCCACGGCCGGCGGGGGAAGGGCGGTCGAGAAGATGAGGGTGCGCGCGGTGTTGACCAGGTACTTGGCCATGGCCGCGTCGCAGCAGGCATAGGCGCCGTAGGAGCCCAGCGCCTTGCCCAGCGTGCCGACGACGACGTCGACCTCGCTCTCCAGCCCCAGCTCGGCGACCAGGCCGCGGCCGCCCGGTCCGACCGCGCCCATCCCGTGCGCCTCGTCGACCACGACGCGCGCGGCGTAGTCGCGGGCGAGCTCGCAGATCTCCGCGAGCGGGGCGACGTCGCCGTCCATGGAGAACACGGTGTCGGTCACGATGACCGCGGGGCGCCCCTCGGCCTGCTGGAGACCCCACTCGAGGTGCTCGACGTCGGCGTGCTCGTACACCACGGTCTCGGCGCGGGCGAGCCGGCATCCGTCGACGATCGAGGCGTGATTCAGGGCGTCTGACAGCACCACGCCGTCCGCCGCGAGCGCGGCGATGATCCCCGTGTTGGCGAGGTAGCCGGAGCCGAACAGCAGGCAGGCCTCGGAGCGCTTGAACTCGGCCAGCGCCTCCTCGAGCCGGCGGTGGATCGTCATGGAGCCCGAGACCAGGCGCGACGCCCCGGCCCCCACGCCCCAGCGCATCGCCGCGTCGGCGGCGGCCTGGCGCACGCGCGGGTGGTCCGCCAGCCCCAGGTAGTTGTTGGAGCACAGCAGCAGCACCGGCTCGCCGTCGAGCACCACGCGCGGGCCCTGCGGTCCGCTGATCATGCGCAGGCGCCGGTACAGGCCGAGGTCCTTGAGCTCTTCGAGGCGCGCCTCGACGTCCACGTGGATCAGCCTCGATTCATGGCGCCATCCGGGCGCGGTGGGACCGATGCCTTCTTGGCAAAGCGAAGCTGCGTCGAGGGGTCCCACAGCCGGACCTCGATCCTCCCGGCGGGCGTGGCCTCGTCGAGGAACCCGTCGACGACGTCGGGCGTCTCGCCCTCGAGCCATCCCGAACGGTTGTCGGGCCGCGGGTTGGAGCCGTTGTCGGGCTGGCGGGCGACGTTCAGCCCGAGGTCCTCGAACATCTCGCGGTCCTCCTCGGGCGTGTTGCCCAGGGTGGTGAGGAAGTTGCCCATCATCACGCCGTTGACCCCGGCCTTGATGGCCAGGGGCTGCAGCTCGCGGAGGTTCTCCACGCGTCCGCCGCACAGGCGGAAGAGCGCCCGCGGGATGATCAGGCGGAAGATCGCGATCCACTGCACGGCCTCCCAGGGGTCCATGAACTCCCGGTCGCCGAACTTCGTGCCCGCCCGGGGATTGAGCAGGTTGATGGGGACGGAGTCGGGGTCGAGGCCGGACAGCTCGAAGGCCATCTCGACCCGCTGCTCCCGCGTCTCGCCGAGGTTGAGGATGCCGCCCACGCACGTCTCGAGCCCGGCTTCCTTGACCGCCTCGATCGTGCGAATGCGACCGGCGTACCTGACCGTGGTGGACACCTCGTCGTAGTAGCTCTCCGCCGTCTCCACGTTGTGATGGACGCGCTGGATGCCGGCGTCCTTGAGCTGGTGCGCGCGCTCGACCGACATGTGCCCGATCGAGGCGCAGCGCTTGAGGTTGGTCTGCTCGGCCACCAGCCGCGCCCCCTCCAGCACCTTGGCGAAGTCGCGCTTGGACAACCCCTGACCCTGGGTCACCATGCAGAACCGGTGGGCGCCGGCCGCCTCGGCCGCGCGCGCGTGCTCGAGGATCTGCTCCGGCTCCATCATGGCGTGCATCGGCGTCTCGGCCTCGGCGTAGCGCGACTGGGCGCAGAACCCGCAGTCCTCGGCGCACCCGCCCGACTTCGCATTGACCAGGGAGCACATGTCGGTGGACTCGGCGAAGTGCTCGAGGCGCACGTTCCAGGCGCGCTCGACGAGCGCCTCGATGTCCGCTGGCTCGGTCAGTTCACCCAGGCGCAGCGCCTCCTCGCGGGAGATGAGCGGGGGCATCGCGCGCCAGACTAGGCACGGGGTCGGACGGTCCCCGGATACGCTGGCGCCGATGGCCGGAAGCGACGACGACCCGACGATCTTCCAGACGAGCGCCGAGGAGTCCCAGCGCCAGGCCGAGGCGGCCTTCGGGGGCGCCGGCCCCGCGCGGCCGACCGGGGTGCCCGGCAGCGACGAGTCGCGCTTGCGGCTCATCCGGCTTGCGCTCATCGGCCTCATCGCGCTTGCCGGCGTCGTCGGGCTCGGCCTCGGCGTCTATCTGCTCGTGAACGCGGCGGGCGACGACGACAAGAAGTCCAAGCCCTCGTCGACGCTCCCGGCGAGTCCCAGGCGTTCCCAGCGTGCCGGAGACCCCCTCGACAACGGCGCCCGAGCCGTCGCCGGCTCCTTCCGACAACTTCTCCGTGGCCGGCCTGCGCCGGGCGAAGGCGAAGGCGCAGGACCTGGCCGGGCCGGGGGCGCGGATCCAGCTGGCGCGCGTGACGCAGGACCAGCTCCAGGTCATCACCCGCAACGGGTCGGGCGGCAAGGTCGTGCTCGTCTCGCCCGCCCTGACCCGCGCCATCGACACGGCGAGCGGCGCCCTGACCGGCAACGAGTTCGGCTTCGAGGCCTTCAATCCCGCCGTGGCGGCGCGGCTGACCCGCGCGATCGACCGCCGCTACCACGTCCCGGCGGGGCAGATCGACTACATGGTCGTGATCCGCGACCCGATCGAGAAGAACGTCGAGTGGCTCGTCTACCCGCGCTCCGGCGGGAGCCACTTCCAGGCCGACTCGCGCGGCGGCTCGCTACGACGCGTGGGCTGAGTCCACGGACTGGCTCCGCTGCGGGGCCACGCAGTAGGCGCCCTCGCGAGTACCCCTCCTCCTGGATGCCCAGGGCCCAGTTGAAGCGGGCCCGGTAGTTCTCCAGGGCGATGACCGAGGTCAGCTCGACGAGCTGGGCCTCGTCGAAGCGCGCGCGCAGCCGTTCGAACAGCTCGTCGGACACCTCCACGGGCGTGCGCGACATGCCGGTCGCGTAGTCGAGCACGAGCTTGTCGTCGGGCCCGAGCACGTCGCTGTCCGCGTAGTCGACCAGCGCCCGCATCTCCTCGTCCGTGACCAACCCCTTGGAGCGCACCAGCGCCGATCCGAAGTCCAGGCACCACTCGCACCCGGCGAGCTGCGCCGCCTTGAGCTCGGCGAGCTGCTTGAGGCGCTCGTCCATCCGGTGCGAGCGCTCGGTGGCCAGCTCGAACATCCCGTAGCCGGCCAGCAGCGGCGGGTGATGTGCGGTGACCGCGAAGGGGACCGGGACCTTGCCGTACCGCTTGCGGCTCTCCCGGAAGACGTACCGGACGACGGGGTTCGACGAGCGCTCGACGGCCCGGATCCGCGCGCCGCCGTTGGCGGGCGCCGCGCCGCGCGCCGGCTGCGGCCCGGCGGCCGGCCGGGCGAGCAGGACCAGCAGGGCGCCGGGGAGCACGACGGTCAGCCCGAGCGAGATCACGTTGCCCACGGCATCGGCCGTGCTGTAGGGCTCGAGATTGAACACGTGGTAGACGGCGTGGGGGACGGCGAACAGCAGCCAGACCACGAGCGACACGCCCACGAGCCGCCGCTCGAGCGCTACCGCCGCCACCAGGAGCAGCACGCCGGTGGCCAGGAACAGGCCGCCGACGTCGCGCAGCAGGTGCTCGTTGTAGGCGGGCAGCGCGGAGACCCAGCCGCCGCGGCCGGGCGGGAAGTCCTCGTAGAACGAGCGCGGCGCGAACAGCGCCCACAAGCCGTTGACGGTCTGGACGAAGCCGAGCCCGATCATCACGGCACGGAAGGCGATGGGATGGGGGACGGGTCGGTCAGACATGCGATGGGCTCCTTTGGTCGATCAAGCTGCGCACCATGGCGTGGGTTCCCTCGACCCACGCGGCCAGGAAGCGCTCCTCGTCCACGCCGGCCGGCGCGGGCCCGAACAGCACCTCCTGGAGCGTGTAGCCGACGAGCGAGTCGGTGGTGACGGAGGCGAACGCGTCGGGGTCGTCGACGTGGCCGCCCTCGCGCTCGACGTAGCGGGCGATCCATTCCGCGGCCATCCGGTGGCCGCGCATGACGATCGCCTCCCGGAACGCCTCGGCGATCTCCGGGAAGCGCTCCCCCTCCTTCATGACGATCCGCGTGAGCTCGTGCTCGCGACGCAGCTCGGCCAGGCCCCACCGGGCGGTCAGCATCAGCTCGGCCCGCAGGTCGCCGAGCGGCATCAGCTCGAGCCGGTCGCTCATCTCCTGGACCACGTCGGTGTGCTGCGCGATCACGGCCGCCAGCACCGCCTGCTTGCTGGGGAAGTGCTTGTACAGGGCCCCGGCCCGCGGCGACAGACCCGCCGCCGCCTCGATCTCGCCCACGGAAGTGCCCTTGTAGCCCTGCTCGGCGAACAGGCGCCGCGCGGCCAGGAGGATGCGCTCGCGGGTGGGCTGGGTCTCTGTGGTCATCGAGTGATTACCTCAGGTAATCACTCGGTTACCCCGCTGTCAACCTTCCAAGCGTCTCATCCACGGCGGCGCGCGCCATCGCCCGCAGCTCGTCGTCGGTGCGGTCCTGCACGGGGTGGGGGACGAACACTCGCGCGAGGGCGGGCTGGCCGAGGCGCTTCGCCTGCTCTCGCGCCGTGTCCTCGAAGGCCGCCGAGGCGACGAGCACCGCCGGGACTCCCTGCCCCTCCAGCTCCACCACGTCGCGCAGACCGCACGACACGCAGGAGCCTCAGTCGGCCAGCGCCTCGATCGCGGCGTCGCAGCGCTGCGCGATCTCGCGGCGCACGTCCGCGGGGGCCGGCTTGGTGAAGGTCGGCTTGGCCGTGCGCTGCACCGCGTGCCCGCGCTCGACCAGGAGGCGCTCGAGCTCGTCGAGGAAGACATCCCCGCGCGGCTTGCGGATGTCGAGCAGCGCGATCGTCCGCGGGTGCCCGCGCCCGGCCAGCGGGCGCTCGACGGCGCCCAGCTCGCCGGTCGGGTCGAGAACCTCGAGAGGCTCTAGCGCCACGGCTCCACGCTCCTCGTCACGGGCGCCGAGCCTATCTCGCCGGCCGCCCAGCTTCCGTAGACCATCGAGAACAGCCCGGCGTCGCCGCCCGCGAAGGCGATCAGGATGCGCTCCGGCGCGGCGAACTTGGCCACCGGCATCTCGGGATCGGCCACCCACTGGGGGTCGATGCCCTCGGGAGAGCCGCCGGCGCCCCGGACGAGCTCGCCGGCCGGTGACGTCGTCAGCTCGAACAGGCGCTCGCGCACGCGCGCGCGATCCCAGCCCGCTTCCCCGAAGACCCGGCCGTGCTCGGGCCCGACGACGAGCAGGGCGTCGAAGGCGAGGCGCTGCTTGGGATGGGCCACGGACTCGAGGGCGAGTGCCAGCGACGCGCACAGCCCCTCCGGGTCGCGGGCGAGCTGGTCCACGATGGCCCGCGGCGCCTCCGTGGCCATCAGCGTCACCCCGGTCGCGGCGACGGGCACGCCGCGCTCCGCGCTCAGCGGCTCCCACGGCGAGCCCGCCACGTCCTCGGCGAAGCAGGATGCGACCTTGCCCGGCTGGCCGTGCGCGGCGCGATCCTCCTCCCCGGGGCGTCCGCCCCCGACGTTGCGCACCACGAGCTGGAGGGCACGCCCGATCGTCAGGTTCGGGCGGTTGCCCTGGCCCAGGCAGTTGCCGCCCGCGTTCATTCCCACCTCGGCGCTCAGCGGCCCGGAGACGACGATGGTCGGCCCGGCCGGATACGTCGTGGCGACGAGGCCGTGCAGCGCGAACTCCTCGGCGCACGCCGCCTCCACGGCGGCGAGCACGATGGGCAGGACGTCGTCCGGGCACCCGGCCATGACCGCGTTCACGGCGATCTTCTCCACCGTCGCGGCTCCGCCGTAGGGCGGGACCAGGCCGACGACCTCCTGCGGATCGCGCGAGGTGTGCTCGAGCATCGCCACGACGCGCTCGGGCGTGGGCGGGACGACGGGCAGGCCATCCGTGAGCCCGCGCTCGAAGAGCGCCTCGAAGGGGTCCTCGAGCGCTCCCACGTCGATGGCGCGCGAGCGGATTCGCCCGTCCGCGCGGGCGCGGCGGGCGGCCAGGCGTGCCGCCACCTCCGGGTCGCGCGTGCGGCTCGCGCACCCGGGCCGCATCTCGGGGAGGCCGTCGAGGTCGAGCTGCGCGCCCGCCGCCGCGGCCAGCTCGGACATGCGCGCGCGGTGCAGGCCCTCCACGCGCCCGCGCTCCTCGCCGGCGTCGAGGAGCAGCAGCGCCGGCACCGCGTCCGGGTCGAAGCGCGCCGACAGCTCGAGCCCGGAGTCCAGCTCGGGGATCGCCCGCAGCCCGACGCGGCGCGCCTGCTCCGCCGTCTCGGCGGCTTCGGACTGGGAGAGGATCCTCACCGGCGCGCCGGCCGCCGCCGCGGCGTCGAGCACAGGGAGGACCTGGTCGCACACGGGACAGTCGTGCTTGACCAGCGCGAGCAGTTCGGGCATGCCCGCCGACTGTAGCGCTACGCCGCTGGGGGAACTCAGCGCCCGCGCCAGCGCGGCGCGCGCTTCTCGGCGAACGCTCGCACGCCTTCGCGGAAGTCCTCGGAGGTGAAGCACGCGCGCCGCAGCTCGACGAGCTCCTCCTCGACGCCGGGGTCGAGCGCCCCGCGTGCGGCGAGCATCTCTCGGATCACCCGCTTGTTGCCGCGCAGGGACAGGGGGGCGTTCGCCGCGATCTCCTTCGCCAGCTCGAGCGCCTCGCGCTCGAGGGCGCCGGGCTCCACGACGGCGTTGACCAGGCCCCAGTCGAGCGCCGTGTCCACGGGCACGTTGCGGCCCGTGAGGAAGAGCTCGCGGGTGCGCGCGGCGCCGACCACGTCGAGGAACTTCTGGATCCCCGTGTGGGAGTACACGAGCCCGAGCTTGGCCGGCGGCATCCCGAGACGGATGTCCTGGGCGGCGATGCGCAGGTCGCAGGACAGCGCCACCTCGAGGCCGCCGCCGATGGCGTGGCCGTTCAGGGCCGCCACGATGGGGAACGGGTAGGACTCGAGGGCCTCGATGGCGTGGGCGAACGGATGGGCGACGAGCTTCTCGGCCTCCTGGGCGAAGCTCGCCTCGGGCATGTCGCCGATGTCGTAGCCGGCGGAGAACATGCCCTCGCTGCCGGTGAGCACGACGCAGCGGGCGTCGAGCCCCGCCACCGTGGACGCGATGGCGTCCAGAAGCTCCTGATCGAGCGCGTTGCGCTTCGCCGGGTTGGTGATGGCCAGCCGCGCGACGTGCTCGGCCGGTGCGTCGAGCCGAAGCTTGCCCCCGGCGAGCGCCTCGCTCACTCCTCGAGGACGACGAGCGGGTCGCCCTCGTTCACCGCCTGGCCCTCCTCGCAGAGGATCTCCTTGACGGTGCCGGCGTCCTCGGCCTCGACCGGCATCTCCATCTTCATCGACTCGAGGATCACCACGGTGTCGCCCTCATCGACGCTGTCGCCCACCGACACCTCGATCTTCCAGACGGTGCCGGTGATGTGGGCCTCCACCTCGGGCAAGCGGACCTCCTCGGTTACCGGGAATCGGGTGCGGGCGGCAGAATAGCCGCCCCCCATGACACGCGAGGAGACGATCGTGATCGTGTCGGCCTACGACGAGGCCGACCGCCTGCCGGCCACGCTGGCCGCTCTCGACGACGCCTTCCCGGGCGCGCGAGTGCTCGTGGCCGACGACGGCTCCCGCGATCGGACGCCCCACGTGGCCCTGCAGGCGGGGGCCGAGCTGGTCCGCTCGCCGCGGACGATCGGCAAGGGCGGGGCGACCACGCTGGCGGCTCAGCGCGTGCTCGCGCGGGCGCTCGAGCCCGAGCCGCCGGTCATCGTGCTGTGCGACGGCGATCTGGGCGAGTCCGCGCGCGAGCTGCCGGCGCTCGCCGCCGCCGTGCGCGAGGGGGAACTCGACCTGGCGATCGCCCGCTTCAGGGTCAAGGTGGGCGGTGGCTTCGGCTTTGCCGTGCGGTTCTCGCGCTGGGCGACGCGACGGCTCACGGGCCTCGAGCTGGCCGCGCCGATCTCTGGCCAGCGCGCCCTGCGCGGCCCGGTGCTGGCGGTGGTCGTCCCGTTCGGCGCGCGCTTCGGGATGGAGACCGCGATGAACATCGACGCGGCGCGCGCGGGCTTCCGCGTGGGCGAGATCGAGCTCGATCTCGCCCATCGCGCCACGGGCAAGACGCTGCGCGGGTTCCTGCACCGCCTCCGCCAGCTCAAGGACTTCGCGCTGGTCTATCTCGACCGCCGGTAGGGGCAGGTTTCGACCGCCGGTCGGTGGGAGCGGGCTCCCGGCGCACGTAGCCTGCGCACTGTCCATCCGCCGCAGCGCGCTCGACCCACGCGCCGTGGTTCGTATGACCGGCGAGTAGCCGGCCGGGGCGAGCGAGGGGGTGCCCCGGTCGGCGAATCGCCGTGAGTGAGTCCCTCTCAGCGGCAGGGCCTGCCAGTCAGGACTCGGCAGCCCTCCAGCCTCCGCGCGGTGCGCGCGAACACCGTGAGCGCCGGCATGCTGCTGATGGTCGCCCGTCTCCAGTCGTGCGAGAGGGCGATCTTGCGCAGGCCGGTGTAGTCGAAGGGCGCCCGGCGGTCCTTGTACTCGGTCATCCAGGTCTCCCAGAAGACCCGCTGGACCCCGAGGGTGCGGCGCTGGCGGGCGAGCGCGGGGATGGTTCCGCGGATCCGCGCGGCCTGCAGAGCGGGCGATCCGTCGAAGTGGAAGTTGAAGCTGGTCTTCCCCCTCGCGGCCGGCCAACTCAGCTCGGTGACCCAGATGGGCAGGTGCGGCTGGTGATTGCGTCTGACCACGCCGCGGATGAGCCGCGCGATGCGCACGACGTTGTTCCCCTTCAGCGTGAAGGGATGGATCGCCACCACGTCGAAGGTCCCGCGGCCGCCGGCTCGGTAGATCCGCGCCAGCTCCCGCCAGGAGAAGTTCGGGAGGCCGCCGAGGACGATCCGCGCCCGCGCGTCGGCGCCCCGGATCGCCTCGCGCGAGGCGCGCAGCAAACGCACGACCCCGGCCGGGTACGGCTGCCGCGGCCACCATTGCTTGAGGTTGTACTCGTTCCAGATCTGCCAGTAGCGGATCGGCCGCTTGGGGAGCCCCGGGTTCTCGGCCCACAGGGTGCCGCGCGAGCCGTAGCGGCCGACGAGCGCGCGCAGCAGGCGCGCGTAGGCGCGGCGCGCGGCCGGCGTGTCGGGGGCCTTCCGGCCCACCCAGCGAGTCGCCCCGATGACAAAGGGGAACACCTCCAGCCCCCGTTTCGCGGCGGAGCGGACGATCGGGTCGTAGCCGCGGAAGTCGGTCGGCACTCCTTCGACGACGTCGACGGCTCGGACGAAGTCGGGCGGCGCCGCGGCCACATTGCGATACGGCTGCAGGTTGCCCCAGTCCATCGGGGTGCGAATCGACTCGACGCCCGCCGCGCGCATACGGCGGGCCTCGTCGTCGAAGCGAACGACCGGGAGCAGGAGCGGCGGGCTCGTCGTCACCCCGATGAAACCGCGGGGCACGGCCGCCGCGGCCGGAGCCGGCCCGGACAGGGCAAGCGCCGCTGCGGCAGCGAACACGGCAACGATGGATGGACCCGGCCTCGGCACAGTGCACGAGGATAGCCTTGCGCGGGCGTGATCCTCGCCATCGACCAGGGCACGACGGGCACGACCTGCCTCGTCTTCGACGACGAGGCGGAGCTGATCGGACGCGCCTACCGCGAGTTCGAGCAGCACTTCCCGCGGCCGGGATGGGTCGAGCACGACGCGGCGGAGATCTGGGACGTGTCGCAGGCGGTGGCCGTGGAGGCACTGGACGACGCGGGCGTCGGCCCGGGCGAGCTGCGCGCGGTCGGCATCACGAACCAGCGCGAGACGGTGTGCACGTGGGATCCCGAGACCGGCGAGCCGCTGCACCGCGCGCTCGTCTGGCAGGACCGGCGGACCGCGGCGCGCTGCGACGAGCTGCGGGAGGCCGGCCACGAGCCGCTGGTGCGCGAGCGCACGGGCCTCGTCCTCGACCCGTACTTCTCGGGCACGAAGATCGAATGGCTGCTGGAGCACGTCGAGGGCCTGCGCGAGCGCGCGGAGTCCGGTCGCGCCGTTTTCGGCACGGTCGACTCGTGGCTGCTGTTCAACCTCACCGGCGAGCACGTCACCGACCCGTCGAACGCCTCCCGGACCCTGCTGTTCGACATCGGGCGCGGGGCCTGGGACGCCGACCTGTGCGGCCTGCTCGGCGTGCCCGAGCGCGCGCTGCCCGAGGTGCGGGCGAGCTGCGGTCCGCTGGGGACGCTGCGCGGGGGAGTGCTGCCCGGTCACGACGGCGTGCCCGTGGCGGGCGTGGCCGGCGACCAGCAGGCGGCGCTGTTCGGCCAGGCCTGCCTCGACACCGGGCTGGGCAAGAACACCTACGGGACCGGCTCGTTCGTCCTGCTCAACACGGGCGCCACGCCGCCCCCGCCGGCCTCCGGCCTGCTCGCCACCGTGGCCTGGGGGGTGGGCGACAAGCTCACCTACGCCCTCGAGGCGGCGATCTTCGTCACGGGGGCCGCGGTGCAGTGGCTGCGCGACGGCCTGGGAGTGATCGAGCGGGCCGACGAGACGTCCGCGCTGGCGGGCTCGCTCGAGGGCAACGAAGGGGTCTACTTCGTCCCCGCGCTCACCGGCCTGGGCTCGCCGTACTGGGACCCCTACGCCCGCGGGACGATCGTCGGGCTGACCCGCGGGAGCGGCCGCGCCCACCTCGCCCGCGCGGCGCTCGAGGCCATCGCCTACCAGACGGTCGACGCGGTGCGCGCCATGGAGGAGGCCGGGTCCGAGCCGCTCGCCGAGCTCAAGGCCGACGGCGGCGCGACGGTCAACCCGTGGCTCATGCAGTTCCAGGCGGATGTGCTCGGCGTGCCGGTGGTGCTGCCGGAGGTGGCCGAGACGACGGCGCTGGGCGCCGCCTACCTCGCGGGGGTCGGAGCGGGCCTCCTCACGCTCGACCGCGTGCGCGAAGGCTGGCGCGAGCGTGCCCGCTACGAGCCCGCGATGGGCGCCGACGAGCGGACGGCGCTGCTGGCCGACTGGGCCCGCGCGGTCGAGCGCGCCAGGGCGTGGAGTCGTGAGTAACGGGCCGCGGGCGAGGGGGTAGCGATTTCCGTGAGCGAGGAGTTGGCGAGCATGAAGCAGCAGGTCTACAAGGACCCGCGGCCGGCCGAGCACTTCACGCGCTTTCACGAGCGCGTGCGCAGGCGCAAGCCCGATGCCATGTACGAGATCGTTCGTGTGATCCTCTCGCCCGTCATCTGGACTCTCTGGCGCGGCGCGGTCGATCGCCTCGGACAACACCCCGGTCTCGGGCCCGACGATCCTGGCCCCCAACCACTTCTCCTTCCTCGATCACTTCTTCCTCGCGGCGTTCCAGCGCCGCAAGGTCCAGTTCATGGCCAAGTCCCAGCTGTTCACGCGCCCGCTTCAGTTCATCTACACGCACGGAGGCGTGTTTCCCGTGCGCCGCGGGCACCGCGACGAGGAGGCGTTCATCACGGCGGAGACCGTTCTCGGCCGCGGCGGCATGGTGGCGATGTATTGCGAGGGCGGGCGCTCGCGCACCGGGAAGATCTCCGAGCAGGCCAAGCCGGGCATCGGCCGGCTCGCGCTCGAGACCGGCGCCTGGATCGTGCCGGTGGCCATCCACGGCTCGCAGCGCGCGCGCAACTGGAAGCGTCTCCAGTTCCCGCGCGTCACCGTGCAGTACGGCGAGCCGATCCGCTGGGAGCGGGTGGAGCACCCCACGCGCGACCAGCAGCAGGCCGTGGCCGACGAGGTCCTCGAGGCCATCCGCGAGCTCTACACCGGGCTCGAGGAGTACGGCCGCAAGGGCATCGTGCAGCGCGTGCGCGCCCAGCGCCGCGCCGAGCGCCGGGACCGGCGCGCGGCCACGGCGTAAAGCGCCGCGCTACCTAGTCGTACACGGACTCGAGCTTCGGCCACTCCTCGCGGTCGTGGCCGGGGATGACGACGAGGCCGGGGGTGCGCTCCACGAACCGCCGCGATCTCCTTCAGCGAGCGCCCGAAGAGGTGCTCGTCGGCGGTGAGCAGAGGCTTGGCGTCCCCGTCGATCGTGCGGCGCGTGTAGGCCGCGTCGCCGCACAGCAGCGCCTCGCGCCCGTTCAGGCGAAGCAGCACCGACTGGTGGCCGAGCGTGTGGCCGGGCGTGGACAGGAGGCGGATCGAGCCGTCGCCGAAGAGGTCGATGGCGCCGCCGAACGTCGCGAAGGAGTCGATGCTCGGATCCTCGTAGTTCACGGACCGCCAGTCGAACGGGTAGTCGAACTGCGAGGTCCGGTACCCGCGTGTGATGCCCCGCGGCTGGATCGCCGCGTCCCACTCGCGGCGATCCACGACGAAGGTCGCCTCGGGGAACTCGGAGACGCCGCTGGCGTGATCCCAGTGCAGGTGGGTCATGACCACGACCGGCACGTCGGCCGGCGCCACGCCGCGCGCGCGGAGCTGGATGGCGATCGCCTGGTCGTGCTCCATGCGAAACCCGTTGACGGCCGCGCCGAGCCGGCCGAAGCTCTGCCTGGGATCGATGGCGATGCTGGGGTGAAGGCCGGTGTCGATCATGATCGGTCCGGCGCCCGGGTGCTCGACGAGGAAGGCGGGAACGGGCACCCAGATCCGGTTCTTGCCCCGGCTCAACAGCGTCCGGGGCACGACGAGGCGCCCGCCCGGGCTCTCGATCATGCCCGGGGGCGAGCTCATCTCACCGGCCAGCAGCGGGTGCAGGCGCACGGTCGCGCCCTCCCGCCCGCCCGGAAGAGGCAGCTCGGCGGGCTTGGGCTCCCCCGACACGCTCACGGCGGCGGAGGCTACAGTCCCGCCGCCGTGCCCGATACCCCTCTCTTCCGTGCCGGCCTGCTCGAGGGCCGGGTCGTGGCCGTCTTCGAGGCGGGCCCGCTGGGCGAGGCGGCGTCCGGGGCGTGCCGGGAGCTCGGCGCGCGAACCTCGGCCTTCACTCCCGACGAGCACGAAGGCCCGCTGGACACCCTGGTGATCGACGCCGCCGGGCGCTTCGCGGCCGCGCCGCAGGACGGCCTCGCTCCGCTGCGCGCCGCCGCCGACGACGCCTGGGTGGCGGCGCGAGCCGCCGCCACCGCGGTGATGATCGACGCGCCCGGCGGGGGCAAGATCGTCCTGCTCGCCCCGGCCCCTGACGCGGGAGCGCACGCCGAGGCGACCCGCGCGGCGCTCGAGAACATGGCCCGCACCCTCTCGATCGAGTGGGCGCGCTACGACATCCGCGTCACCGCGATCCACCCGGACGCGAGCACCCCTCCGGCGGACGTCGCCGCCCTCGTCGCCTACCTCGCTTCGCCGGCCGGCGACTACTTCTCGGGCTGCGTGTTCTCGCTGGGCTAGAGGCCGACGGCTTCCCAGGCGTCCTTGCGGCCCGGGACGTCGTACCCGAAGGCGTCGGGATCGGTGCCGAGGGCCTCGGCGGCCTCGAGCGCGATTCTCTGGACGGCGACGGTGAGGGGGAAGACCGAGAGGGGCTCGCCGAGGTCGGGGGAGGAGATGCGGTGAACGCGCGCGCCGTCGTGCTCGGCCAGACGGGCGACGTCGTCGAGCCGCTCGGCCGCCGGCCCGCCGCCGTCCAGGACCACGAGGGCGTCGCGCTCGCCGAGGGCGACGAGCGGCCCGTGCAGGAGCTGCTCGGCCGACAGGCCCTCGGTGGCCACGCGGGCCGTCTCGCGCACCTTCAACGCGCCTTCCGCGGCCGTCCACTGGTTCGCGCCGACGCCGGTGAACTCGAGCAGGCGGTCCGGCGGCTCGACGCGCGGGCCCTCTCCGTCGAGCGCCTCGGCGACGGCGTCAGGGACCGCGCCGAAATCGCCCAGCTCGGCGCCCAGGGCCGTCGCCAGCGCCGCCAGCCGGGCCAGCGCGCCGAGATGGCTGGCGGTGTAGGCCGACGAGCTCTCGCGCTCCGACGTCGTCACGTCCACCCCGTCGCGGCCGCGCGCGCCGAGGACGACGCACTCCACGCCACCTGCCCGGGCGCGCTCGAGCACGGTCTTGGCGTGGCGCTTGGCGCCGGTGTGCGAGAGAAGCAGGAGCCCGTCGCCGCCGGCCGGCGCGGGGCCGCCCAGCGCGGCGTCGGCCGCCTGCACGGCGCGCGCGTCGACGCCCGCGGCATGCAGGAACCAGGCGCCGTGGTTGGCGGCGTGCCAGCTCGTCCCCGTGCCGGACAGCCAGACCCGGCGCCCGCGCAGGCGCTCCGCCGCCGCCTCGACCGGCGCGGCGTCGGCCAGCAGCTCGCGCAACAGCGCGGGCTGGCTCGCCATGGTGTCTCGCATATGGCTCATGCCGGCCCGGCTTCGTCGAGCTCCTCGATCGTCAGCAGCTCGGTCGGCGCCCGGTGCTCGACCTGGAGGGTCGTGTGCTCGAGGCCGAAGCGCTCGCGCAGGACTTCCTCCAGCCCGGCCCGCGCGGCGTGGCAATCGGCCTCCTGCGTCACGACCACGTGCGCCGACAGGGCCGGGAACCCCGACGTCACCTCCCAGACGTGCAGGTCGTGTACCTCGACCACGCCCGGCTGCGCGGCCAGCGCCTGGCCGATCTCGACGGGGTCGACGCCCTCCGGCGCCGCCTCCAGGAAGACCCGCCCCGACGCCTTCAGCAGCCCGTAGGCCGAGCGGAGCATGAGCGCGGCGACGGCGAGCGAGGCGATCGCGTCCGCGCGATCGAAGTCCGTGGTCAGGATCACGACCGCGGCGATCGCCGTGCCGATGAACGCGTAGAGGTCGGTCAGCAGATGCTGGAACGAGCCCTCGACGTTGAGACTCGCGCGGTTGGCGCGCCCGAGAATGCCCACGGCGGCGAGGTTGACCCCGATGCCCGCGACCGCGACGGCGAGCACCGGCAGCGCGTCCACGACCGGCGGGTCGAAGAGGCGGTGCACGCCCTCGTAGACGATCAGCAGCCCGAGCACGAGCAGCGTCGCCCCGTTGACCTGGGCCGAGAGGATCTCCGCCCGGCCGAGCCCGTAGGTCATCGGCCCGCCGGCCGGCCGGGCGGCGAGCCGCGCCGCGACCAGCGACAGGGCGATCGCCCCGGCGTCGGTGAGCATGTGCGCCGCGTCCGAGAGCAGCGCGAGCGACGAGGCGAGGATCCCCACGACGACCTCGACGCCCATGAAGCCGACGATCAGGGCGAGGGCGAACCCGAGCGCGCGGCGGTCGGCGTCGGCGCGGACGCCGTGCGAGTGCCCCGAGGCGTGGGCGAGACCCATGAGGCCTCAGCGTAGAGCCTTGGCTGGCGGGCTCAGGCCCGCCAGCCACAGGATGATGCGCAGCGACGCCTGCGGGCCTGGCCAGTTCCGCACGATCGCCGCGGCGCTCGCCCCACGCAGCGCGATTCGCAGCCCCAGCGCGACGACGATCGCGTCGTCGACCTGCCCGGCCACGGGGATCGCGTCGGGGACGACGTCGATCGGGAAGAGCACGTAGCCGGCGCATGCGGCCACCGCGAGGCGCCGCGGCCAGGACAGCTGCCGCTCGCGCGCCAGTCGCCGCAACAGCACGGCGCAGTCCGGCGCGATCCCGGCGAGCGCCCGCGCGTCGGTCCGCCGTCCCGCGACCACGAGCGCGATGACCGCGGCGGCGTAGAGCGCGAGCGTGGTCGCGAGCCCGGCGACCGTCCAGCCCAGGAGGCTCATCGCGTGCGGTCCATTCGCAGCTTGACGATCAGCGGCCGGTGGTCGGACACGTGCCGCGAGGACGCCGGCGGCACGTGCGCCGAGAGCACGGTGATCCCCTTCGAGGCGAACACGTAGTCGATTCGCGTGTTCCCGACGGTCGGGCGCTGCACGCGCATGAGCCTCGCCGCGTCCGTCAGGCGCCGGCGCACCCAGCCGATCTCGGGCGCATTGGGCCTCGCGTTGAAGTCGCCCATGAGGATGTAGGGGCCGCGCGTGGCCGTGACCACCCGCAGGATCTCCCGGATCTGGGCGCGCCGCGCGGAGGTGACCTCGCTGAGGTGGGTGTTGAAGACGATCAGCCGTCGCCCCCGCACGTTGACGCCGGCCTCGGCGAGGCCGCGCGGCTCCTCCTCCCCGACGCGCGGAAGGCTGTAGTCGCGCGCGGTGGCCGCGCGCATCGAGAAGCGGCTGACGATGGCCGTCCCGTAGCGGCAGAACCCGTCGCCCTCGGTGTCGCGGGCGGAGCAGTCGAGGACCGGGTCGAAGCGAAAGGTCATGCCGAGGCGCAGCGCCAGCTCCTTCGCCTGGTCGAGGCCGTCGCTGCGCGACCACGAGCGGTCGACCTCCTGGAGCCCGGCGAGGTCGGCCCCCTGGAGCTCGATGGCGTCGGCGATCGGGTCGAGGTCGTTGTCGGTCTCGACCGCGCTCGCGATGTTGAACGTCATGACCGTGAGCGTCCGCGGGCCCGCCGCGCCCGCGCCAGGCGCGACGACGGCGGCCAGCGCGCAGGCAGCGGCCGCCGCGCACACGAGTCTCCCTCCGCGCGTCATGCGCACATTGTGTTACATCGTCATGCCGGAGAACTGGCCGCCCGTGACGTTCAGCACCTGGCCCTGGACGAAGTTCGACCACGGCGAGCACAGGAAGAACACCCCGCCCGCCGCCTCCTCGGGGGAACCGGGGCGGCCGAGCGGGATCAGCATCGGGGCCATCTGGCGCAGCTGGTCCGGGATCCCGAGCTGAACCTTCTCCCCATGGATCTCCATCACGTTGGCCTCCTCCTTCGAGGCGGTGAGGCGCGTCTCGATGTAGCCGAAGGCGACGGCGTTGACGTTGATCTTGAACTGGCCCCACTCCTTGGCCAGCGTCTTGGTCAGGCCGACCACGCCCGCCTTGCCGGAGGAGTAGTTCGCCTGCCCGGCGTTGCCCATCGTCCCCGAGATCGAGGACACGTTGACGACCTTGCGGAAGACCTCCTTGCCCTCCTCGCGCTCCTGCTTGGCGGGCTCGCGCAGGTGCGGCGCGGCGGCGCGCAGGACGCGGAAGGGGACGACGTTGTGGATGTCCAGCATGTTCTGGAACTGCTCGTCGGACATCTTGTGGATCGGAGCGTCCTGGGTGTAGCCGGCGTTGTTGACGATGATGTCGAGCCGGCCCCAGGCGTCGACGGCGGTCTTGACCAGCTCGTCCGGCGCACTCTCGGCGGTCAGGTCGCCCGCGTAGACGACGGTCTCGCCGTCGATCTCCGAGGCCGTCTGCTCGGCCACGTCGCCATCGAGGTCGTTGATGAGCACCTTCGCGCCGTGCTCGCTCAGCAGTTCGGCGGTGGCGCGGCCGATCCCGCGCGCGCTGCCCGTGACGATCGCCACCTTCTCGTCGAGAACTCCCATGCCTGTGAAATCTCCTTGGTTGGCCGGCTACGCCGCCATCGCGATGGCGGCGTTTCGAGGCGGGGACTCTATGGATTTGCCCCCCCCGTCGGCGAGGTCGACGGCTCCGAACGCGCAACGCAGTCTTAACAATCGCTTTTCACTTCGTATAAGCAGGAAGTGAGAGCATCGGCGTTGCTCTCGACCTCAGGAGGCACCATGCAGAAGCGGGATATCGGCGCGCTCACCGGAGCGCTCTTTGTCGTGCTCGTGCTCGTGGCGTTCTTCGCCATCGGCGGAAACACGCCCGACGGCGACGCCTCGGCCCGAAAGGTCGTGTCGTTCTACGGCGACAACGAGAACAAGGAGATCATCGCCGCGGTCGTGCTCGCGCTGAGCACCGTGCCCCTGCTCTACTTCTCGGCTCTGCTGCGGGACCGGCTCCGCGCCGCCTTGCCCGATCGCAGCCTGCTCCCCGCCTTCGCCTTGGGCGGCGGCGTCGTGGCCGCGGCGGGCTTCACCGTTGCAGCCACGATGCATTTCGCCCTGGCCGACTACGCAAAGGACATCCAGCCCTCGGCCGCACAGGCGATCAACGCCATCGACAACGACTTCTTCCTACCGTTCACGACCGGCCTCGCCGTGCTCGTGCTGGCCTCCTCGGTGGGAGCGATCCGGGCCGGCATCCTGCCGAAGTGGCTCGGCTGGGTCGGCATCGTCCTGTTCGTGGTCTTCTTCACGCCGGCCGGTTTCATCGCCTTCGGGCTCACGGGAATCTGGATCATCGTGGGAAGCATCCTGCTCTACCTGCGCGGGGCGCCGGCCCCGACGGCACCCCCCGCAGCTCCCGCCTGATCCGGTCGGTCCCGCCGCCTCAGCCGGCGACGAGATCCACCGCCGTCCCGTCCTGCCAGCGGCCGAGGACCTCCGGGTCCTGCCACGGGGCCAGCCTGTCCGAGCGCTCGACCTCCTCGACGTAGGCGCGCATCGCGCGCACGGCCCCGGGACGCGCGGTCACCGAGAGGAACGCGGCGCGCTCCAGGTGCAGTCCGTCAGCCAGCGGCCGGGACGCGCCGTCGTAGACCGCGCGTTTGAGGGCCGCCACCGTGGCGGGAGCGCGTCGCGCCAGCCGCTCGGCGGTCGACCGGGCCTCGTCCAGGAGCGCGTCGGGTGGCACGACGCGATGGACGAGGCCGATCTCCTCCGCCTCCCGCGGCGCGAGGACACGTCCCTCGAGGATCATCTCGACCGCCCGGCCCATGCCGACGAGGCGGCCGAGGCGCTGGGTGCCGCCCCCGCCCGGGATCAGGCCGACGGTCATCTCGGGCAGGCCGATCCGAGCGTCGGGGTCGGCGGTCATGTAGCGCAGGTCGCAGGCCAGCGCGAGCTCGCAGCCACCGCCCATGGCCAGCCCGTTGATCGCGGCCAGCCACACCTTGTCCGAGCGTCCTATGGCCACAAACAGATCGTGGATCCGCCGCAGCTCCACCAGCCCCGCCGCCGGTGTCCGGCCCAGCGCATCCTTCGCGCCGGGGATCCGGGCGATCGCCCCGGCCGCGCGCAGCGCGCCGCCCGCGACCGCCCGTCCCGGCGCGGGGCCGACCGCCTCGGAGCCGGCGAGGATCTCGGCCACGTCGAAGTGGGTGACGAAGGAGCCCTCGACGCCCCCGGTCACGATCACCGCGCCCACCGACGCGTCGTCCCGCAGGTCGTCCACCAGGTCCGCCAGCTCGGCCACCATCCGGCCGGTCATGAAGTTGTGCGGCGGGTGCGACAGCCGCACCGTCATCACGCGCCCGTCGCGCTGCGTTTCGACCATTGCTCGTGCCATATCTCACCTCTCGTCCGCGGGAGGTGGGAGCATCGCAGCGCGCGCGATCAACGAGAAGGAGGAGCGATGCAACGCGGACGACTCGAGCGGCTGGCCCCGCTGTCAGGTGTGTTGTTCTTCGTGCTCCTCGCGGCGGCGATCATCATCTTCCCGGACGAGACGCCGTCGGCCGACGACTCGCGCGCCAAGGTCGTGAAGTTCTGGCTCGAGCACGACTCCGACGCGGTCACCTCCTCGATCGTCATCGCCCTGGCCGCGATCCCGCTCGTCTGGTTCGCCGGCACGTTGCGCGCCGCCTCCCGGGCGGCCGAGGGAGTCGAGGGCCGCCTGTCGGCGACCGCCTTCGCCGGCGCCATCATCCTGGCCGCGGCGCTCGTGATCGGCGCGACCATGCAGTTCGTCATCGGCGACGCCGCCGACGACCTGCCCCCGGTCGCCATCCAGACGCTCTCGGCGGCGTCCAGCGACTTCTTCTTCCCCTTCCTCGTCGGGATCTTCCTCTGGCTCTTCGCCACGGGGCTGGTGATCCTGCGCCACGGCCTCCTTCACGCCGCCTTCGGATGGCTGGCCCTCCTGGTCGCGATCGTGGCGATCACCCCGGTCGGCTTCGTCGGCTTCATCGCCGCGCCCGTGTGGACCCTGGCGGCGAGCATCGCCCTCTACCTCAGGTGGAACGCGCCGCCTACAGGCCCAGCGACGACGCCTACAACCCCAGCGACTTCCCCAGAATCTCCCGCATGATCTCGTCGGTCCCGCCGCCGATCGGCCCGAGCCGGGCGTCGCGCGCCGCGCGCTCGATGCCGTACTCCTTCATGTAGCCGGCCCCGCCGTGGATCTGCAGGCAGGTGTCGGCCACCTCGAAGCGCGGCGCGCTGGGTGGCCAGCTTGGCCATCGTCACCTCGCGCACCGCGTCGATGCCGTCCACGAACAGGCGCAGCGCGTGGTAGGTGAGGTCGCGCCCGGCTTCGATCGTCGTGGCCATCTCGGCGAACTTGTGGCGGATCGCCTGGTGTGAGCCGATCGGCTTGCCGAAGGCCTTGCGCTCCTTCGCGAACTCCAGCGTGCGGTCGAAGCATCGCTGCATGCCGCCGACGGACCCCAGGGCCATCATCAGCCGCTCCCACTGGAAGTTGGCCATGATCAGGTAGAAGCCCTGGTTCTCCTCGCCGAGCAGGTTCTCCTCGGGGACGAAGACGTCGTCGAAGGCGATCAGCGCCGTGTCGGAGGCGTGCCAGCCGAGCTTCTCGATGGCGGTCGACGTCGACGCCCTCGCCGCGGTCGACGATCAGGAACGACAGCCCCTGGTGCCCGCCCTCCTGTGTCGTCTTGACGGCGGTGACGATGAAGTCGGCGCGCACGCCGTTCGTGATGAACATCTTCGAGCCGTTGACCACGTAGCCGCCGTCCACCCGCTTGGCGAAGGTCTTGACGCCCGCGACGTCCGAGCCGGCATCGGGCTCGGTGATCCCCAGGGCCCCTATCTTCTCGCCGCGGATCCCGGGCACGAGATAGCGCTGCTTCTGGTCCTCGGTGCCGAACTTCCAGATCGGCGCCATCGCGATCGAGGTGTGGGCCCCGATGCCCGCGGCCAGCCCGCCCGAGCCGCAGTGCGAGAGCTCCTCGGTGAACACGGCGTCGGCGAGGTAGCCGCCGCCCTCCCCGCCGTAGCGCTCCTCGAACTTCAGGCCCAGATAGCCCATCTCGGCCAGGCGCAGGAACACGTCGTTGGGGAACCAGTGGGCGTCCTCGTACTCCTGGGCCTTGGGCGCCAGCTCGTTGACGATGAATCGCCGCACGGCGAGCCGGAACTCCTCGTGCTCCTCCGTGAACGGCGGGATCGGGCGGCGGCGGGCCGACGCGCCCGCGCCGGCCTTGACCGCGAGGTCGTCGGTCACCGCTTCTTCTTCAGCATGCCGAACACGCCCCGCAAGACCTGTCGCTCGAGGGCCTTGCCCTGGCGCGACTTCAAGAAGCTGCCGATCGCCTCCACACCGCCGCCGGCGGCGTCGGCCGCTTCCTTGTGCTTCGGCTCCGGGGGCGGTGGCGCGGCGTCGGCGGTCGCGGGCGTCTCCATGCGGGCCGCCAGCTTCTCCCGCGCGCTCTCACTCTCCACGCGGGTGCCGTACTTGGCCCATAGCGCCGACGCCTTCGCCGTGCCCTCGACGTCGTCGGCCGGCGCCATGCGCGACGCGGGGGCCAGCATGCGGGTGTGCACGACCGGGGTGGGCACTCCGTCCTCGGACAGGACGGTGACGGCGGCCTCGCCGATCCCCATCTGCGTCAGCAGCTCGCCGAGGTCGTAGAAGTCGGACTTCGGGAACGTCGAAACCGTCGCCTTCAGCGCCTTCGCGTCGTCCGGGGTGAAGGCGCGCAGCGCATGCTGCACGCGGTTGCCGAGCTGGCCGAGCACGTCGGCCGGGACGTCCTTGGGCGTCTGGGTGACGAAGAACACCCCGACTCCCTTGCTGCGAATCAGCCGTACGGTCTGCTCGACGGAATCGATGAACGCCTTGGTCGCGCCGTCGAACAGGAGGTGGGCCTCGTCGAAGAAGAAGACGAGCTTCGGCTTGTCCAGGTCCCCGGCCTCGGGCAGCTCCTCGAACAGCTCCGCGAGCAGCCACATGAGAACCGTCGAGAAGAGCGCGGGCTTCTCCTGGACGGCCGGCAGCTCGAGACAGGAGATGACCCCGCGTCCGTCCGGCGCCGTGCGCATCAGGTCCGCGATGTCGAGCTGCGGCTCCCCGAAGAACTCATTGCCCCCACCGTCCTCGAGGCCGATCAGCGCCCGCAGAAGGACACCCACGGTCTGCGACGACAGCCCGCCGATGCCCTCCAGCTCGGACTTCCCGCCCTCGGAGTCGAGGAACGTGAGCAGGGCGCGCAGGTCGGCGAGGTCGAGGAGCGGAAGCCCCTTCTCGTCCGCGTAGTGGAAGACGAGCCCGAGGCTCTGCTCCTGCGTCTCGTTGGCCTGGAGCACCTTGGCGAGCAGCTGGGGGCCGAAGTCCGACACCGTGGCGCGCACCGGCACGCCCGGGCCGATGCCACCCAGCGACAGGAACTCCACGTCGAACGCCGCCGGAGAGAAGGGGAAGCCCGAGCTCGCCCATGCGCTTCTCGGCCGGCCCGCCGGCCTCGCCCGGGGCGGCGAGGCCCGACACGTCGCCCTTCACGTCCGCGGCGAAGACCGGCACGCCCGCGGCCGAGAGCTGCTCGGCCAGCCCCTGCAGCGTCTTGGTCTTCCCGGTCCCGGTCGCACCGGCGATGAGCCCGTGCCGGTTCATCATCGCCAGTGGGATCTTGATGACCGCCTCGGGTACCAGCTTGCCGCCGTGGACACCGCGTCCGAGGTCCACCGTGGCTCCCTCCGCAGCGTAGGCCTGGGAGATCGTGGCGGCGAAGTCGGCCATGGAATCACCGTATCGCAGGCGGAGCTAGGATCGGCCCGACTCAAAGAAGGAGTTCTCTGATGCTCAAGGAGTTCCGCCAATTCCTCATGCGCGGGAACCTGGTCGACCTCGCGGTGGCCGTGGTCATCGGCACCGCGTTCGGCGCCCTCGTAGCTTCGCTCGTGGCCAACCTGATCACACCGATCATCGCCGCGATCGTGGGCAAGCCCGACTTCTCGAATCTGACTTTCACGATCCACGACAGCGTGTTCCGCTACGGGTCGTTCCTCAACGCCCTGATCTCGTTCGTGTCGATCGCCGCTGCGGTCTTCTTCTTCGTCGTCAAGCCGATCAACGCGATGACGCTGCGCATGCAGGGCTCCGAGGAGGCCACCCAGCGTGAGTGCCCCGAATGCCTGACTGAGATCCCGACGAAGGCGCGGCGCTGCCCGGCCTGCACCGCCGAGGTGACGCCGGCCGTCAGCTGAGGGTCGTGTGGCCTCGGGCCGCGTGGTCGAAGCCGGCGAGGTCGCCGCCGCGCTCGTTGTAGTAGGCCCGGACCTCGCAGATCAGATCGCCGCGGAAGGCCAGGAACTCGGCGCCCCGGTCCAGCAGGCGGCGGCCGTCGCGCGGATGGTCGAAGGCCATCGTCCACTCGATCGCCACCTCGTCGTCGCCCTCGACGGCGTGCTCGAGCGTTCCAATGGGCGTTGAGGTGCTCCACGCCCAGCGCCGCGTTCTCCGCGATCGCCCGCTCTCCGACGTGCGGCTCGCGCCGCGTGTACCAGTGCACCGCGTCGTCGGTGAAGTGCGCGCGCCACCGCGTCGGCGTCGCCGGTGTTCAGCGACTCGTAGTAGGAGCGGACGTGATCGAGCCGCGCGCCCACTAGATCCCGTACGACCGGCCGATCACGTCGAGCATGATCTCGTCGGTGCCCGCGCCGATGCGGTTCAGGCGCAGGTCGCGCCACGCCCGCTCGACGCCGTACTCCTTCATGTAGCCGGCGCCGCCGTGGATCTGGATGCACTCGTCGGCCACCTCGACGGCGATCTGCGAGGCGTAGAGCTTGGCCATGGAGATCTCGCGCACCGGGTACTCGCCGTTCTGGAAGCGCCACGCCGTCGTGTACGCGAGCTGGCGGGCCGTTTCGATCTTGGTCGCCATCTCGGCGAACTTGTGGCGGATGACCTGGAAGTTGCCGATCGGCTTGCCGAAGGCCGTGCGCTCCTTGGCGTACTGGAGCGTGCGGTCGAAGCAGCGCTGGGCGCCGGCGACACAGCCGACGGCGCCATGCAGCCGCTCGCCCTGGAGCTCCCACATGATGTGGTAGAAGCCCTTTCCGACCTCGCCGAGCACCGCGGTGTCCGGGACGCGCACGTCCTGGAAGGCCAGCAGCGCCGTGTCGGAGGCGTGCATTCCGAGCTTCTCGAGCTTCTTCTCGCGGATCACGCCGGGGGAGTCCATGGGGACGAGGAAGAGCGTGAACCCGTCGTAGCCGGCGTCCGGATCGGTCTTCGTGACGAGGACGATGACGTCGGCGCGGTGGCCGTTGGTGATGTACGTCTTGGACCCGTTGATGACGTACTCGTCGCCGTCGCGCACGGCGCGGGTCTTGATGCCGGCGACGTCGGAGCCCGCGTCGGGCTCGGTGATGCCGAGGCAGAGGATCTTCTCGCCCTTGATCGCCGGGACGACCCACTCCTGCTTCTGCTCCTCGGTGCCGAAGGCGAGGATCGGGGGCATCGCCATGTCGGTGTGGACGGCCACGCCCATGCACATGCCGCCGGAGTTGGAGTACCCGATCGTTTCGGCAAGCACCATCGCGGAGTAGTAGTCGCCGCCCTGGCCGCCGTACTCCTCGGGCTTGTCGAGGCCGAGGAAGCCCAGCTCGCCCATCCGCGTGAACACCCAGTTGGGGAAGGTCGTCTCCTCCCACTCGTCGGCGTGGGGGGCGAGCTCCTTGGTCGCGAAGTCGCGGATCGACTCGCGCAGCTGCTCGTGCTCGTCGGTGAAGATGAAGTGCTTGCGCTTCGCGCCGAAATCGGGCTTCAGGACGTTCTGCTCGGCGGTGGCCATTCGGGTCTCCCTGGTGTCGATCGGTAGCAAAGTAGACAGTAACACTTCCTACTTTCTCGACCTGAAGTGGCCCGAAGGCCGCCGCTCGAAGGTGCATCGCCGAAGCGAGCAGCCCGCGCGGACACCCCGCGTTACATAAGGTTGCTCGCGTGAGCTACGAAACGCTTCGGTACGAGGCGGGGGAGTCGGGAGTCGCGACGATCACGCTCGATCAGCCCGACACGCGAAACGCCCTGTCCGACGAGCTCCTCGGCGAGCTGATCGCCGCCTTCACGGAGGCCCGCGACGACGACGCCGTCCGTTGCGTGGTGCTCACCTCCTCGCACGACAAGGTGTTCTCCTCGGGCGCGAACCTCGGGGGGTTCGCCGCCGACGTGCCGCTCGTCCACAAGCACTTCGGCACCGAGCGATTCCCGCGCCTGTTTCGCCTCATCGGCGAGCTGGGGAAGCCCACGATCTGCGCCGCCAACGGGCACGTCCTGGCCGGCGCGCTGGGAATCGCGCTGGCGTGCGACCTGATCGTGGCCCGCGAGGGCGCGGAGTTCGGGACGCCCGAGATCAACGTCGGGGCGTTCCCGTTCATGATCATGGCCCTGATCTACCGCAACGTCCCGCGCAAGAAGACCAACGAGCTGCTCCTGCTGGGCGAGCGGGTGACCGCGGAGGAGGCGGAGCGCATCGGCATCGTCAACAAGGTGGTGCCGGCGGCGGAGTTCGACGGCGCCGTGCGCGAGTGGGCCGAGAAGCTCGCCTCGAAGTCGCCGGTGATCATGCGGCTCGGCAAGGACGCGATGTTCCGCCAGCAGGACATGGCGTTCCTCGACGCGCTCGACTTCCTGAGGGCGAACCTCTCCCTCGCTTTGTCCACCGAAGACATCGTCGAGGGCGTGCGGGCGTTCTTCGAGAAGCGCGAGCCGCAATGGTCCGGTAGGTGACCTCGGCCGCCGCGTCCGTCGTAGGACTGCGCTGCCGGACGTCCGACCAGACGCCCGACGCGGGGCTGGGTGCGGCGGCGCTGGCGCTGGAGCTGGCCGAGCGGCTGAGCGTCGAGGCGCGGATGATCGGGACGCCGGGGGAGCCGCGCCACGCTCGCTACGACGAGGATCTGGCGGAGTCCCGCGGATGTCTGCTCGAGGCCGGGCGGGCAGGTGGACGACGCGCTCGCCGCGCGGCGGTTCCCGGCGCTCGTGGCCGGCGACTGCTCGATCGCGCTGACGACTCTTCCCGCGCTGGCGCGCAACCGCCCCGACGCGAAGGTCCTGTGGCTCGACGCGCACGGGGACTTCAACACTCCCGACACGACGTCCAGCGGGTTCCTCGGCGGGATGTGCCTGGCCGGCGCGTGCGGGCACTGGGACCCCGGACTGGGCCAGGAACCGCTGCCCGTCGAGCGCCTCGTGCTGTGCGGGGTGCGCGACCTCGAAGACCCGGAGCGGGAGGCGCTGGAGCGCGGGCGGGTCACCGTCATCGGGGCCGCGCTGGAGACGCTCGTCTACGTCGTCAACGCGCTCGACGACGCCCCCGTCTACGTCCACCTCGACCTCGACGTGCTCGATCCCGAGGTGATGCCCGCGCGCTACCCGTCGGGCGGCGGGCTGTCTCAGGAGAAGCTGTACGACCTGCTCGACGCGGTGGCGGAGGCGTGCGAGGTGGTGGGCGTCGAGATCACCTGTCTCGAGGACCAGGAGCGCGCGGGGCTGGTCGCGGACACGGTCGCGCCGCTGCTTGACGCCGCGCGCGCCGACGGGCAAAGTGGGGAGTAGGACTTCCCACTTTCCACGAAGCCATGGCCACGACCGAAGACCCCCCCGCCCGCGCCGCCGCGGACACCCTCGTCGACCGCCCGCCGCTGCGCTCGCTCGCCGAGGACCTGGCGGCGCGCCGCGAGCAGGCCAAGCTCGGCGGCGGCCCCGAGAAGATCGAGGCCCAGCACGCCCAGGACAAGCTGACGGCGCGCGAGCGCCTCGCCCTCCTGATCGACGAGGGCACGTTCGTCGAGCTGGGGATCCACGGCGGTCCGCACTTCTCCCAGCGCGCGATGGAGGGACGCAAGGCCCCGGCCGACGGCGTGGTCACCGGCTACGGGAAGGTCGACGGGCGCCTGGTGGCCGTGGCCGCCTACGACTTCACCGTGATGGCCGGCTCGATGGGGATGACGGGCGAGCTGAAGATGGCGCGGCTGCGCGAGCTCGCGCTCCAGAAGCGCATCCCGCTGATCTGGCTGCTCGACTCGGCCGGCGCGCGGATCCAGGAGGCCACCGGCTCGCTGTTCGCCGGCTCGGGCCATCTGTTCCGCGAGGAGGTCGTGATGAGCGGCGTCATCCCGCAGGTCGCCGCCCTGATGGGGCCGTGCGCCGCGGGCACCGCGTACATCCCCGGGCTGGCCGACTTCGTGCCGATGGTCAAGGGCCGGGGCTCGATGGCGCTGGCCGGGCCTCATCTGACCAAGGCGGTGACCGGCGAGGACGTAACCCAGGAGGAGCTCGGCGGGTCGAAGATCCACACCCGGATCTCGGGCGTGGGCGACCTCGAGGTGGACTCCGACGAGGAGTGCATCCAGGCGATCAAGGACTACCTGTCGTTCTTCCCGTCGAACTGCGAGGAGGCGCCGCCGATCCGCGAGACGGCCGACCCGGTGGACCGCCGCGACGACGAGCTGATCGACGTCCTGCCCGAGTCGCCGCGCAAGCCCTACGACATGTACGACGTGATCGGGCACATCGTCGACGACGGGAAGTGGTTCGACCTCAAGCCGCGCTTCGCGCGCACGATCATCACGTGCCTGGCGCGGATGGGCGGGCGGCCGGTCGGCATCGTGGCCAACCAGCCGCGGCACCTCGGCGGCATCCTCGAGAACGACTCGGCCGACAAGGCCGCGCGCTTCATCAACCTGTGCGACGCCTACGGGATCCCGCTGCTCTTCCTCCAGGACGTGCCCGGCTTCATGGTCGGCACCAAGGTCGAGCGGGCGGGCATCATCCGCCACGGGGCGAAGATGCTCTACGCCGTCTCCCGGGCGACCGTGCCGAAGGTCACCGTGGTGATTCGCAAGGCCTACGGCGCCGGGTACTACGTGATGTGCGGCAAGGCCTACGAGCCGGACCTGATCGTGGCCTGGCCCAGCGCGGAGATCTCGGTCATGGGCCCCGAGGGGGCGGTCAACATCATCTTCCGCAAGCAGATCGAGGCGGCGGAGGACCCCGACGCCACGCGGGCGGAGATGATCGAGGGCATCCGGCGCTCGATCGACCCGTACATCGCGGCGGGCAACGCGCTGATCGACGACATCATCGACCCGCGCGAGACGCGCCCGGTCGTGATCAGGGCGCTGGAGATGGCGGCCACGAAGCGCGTGCAGCGCCCGTGGAAGAAGCACGGCGTGATGCCGGTCTGAACCGCTGATGCAGGCGGTGCAGGTTCACGAGCTGTCCGGGCCCGACGGGTTGCGGGTGGTCGACGTGCCCGAGCCCGAGGGCGAGCTGCTGGTCGAGGTGCGTGCGGCGGGGATCTCGTTCCCGGATCTGCTGCTCTCGCGCGGCCAGTACCAGCTGAAGCCGGACCCGCCGTTCACGCTGGGCTCGGAGGCCGCGGGCGTCGTGCGAACGGCTCCCGAGGGATCCGGGCTGAGCCCCGGCGACCGCGTGGCGACGCTCGGCTTCGGGACCTTCGCCGACGTGGTCGCCGGGCAGCCCGCCGGGACCTTCCTCCTGCCCGACGCGCTCTCCTTCGAGCAGGGCGCGGGTCTCGTCCTGAACTACCACACGGCGCACTTCGCGCTCGTGCGCCGCGCGCAGCTGCGCATCGGGGAGACGCTGCTCGTGCAGGGTGCCGGCGGCGGGGTGGGGACGGCCGCGATCCAGGTGGGCAAGGCGCTCGGCGCCCGCGTCGTCGGGGTCGTGTCCAGCGACGAGAAGGAGCGCGTCGCCCGCGAGGCCGGGGCCGACGAGGTCGTGCGCGCTGACGGCGACTGGCGGCGCGGAGGCCGGCCCGGCGGACGTGATCTTCGATCCGGTCGGCGGCGAGCGCTTCGACGAGAGCGTGCGCGCGCTCGCGCCCGAGGGCCGGCTCGTGGTGATCGGGTTCACCGAGGGCGCGATCCCCAAGGTCGGGGTCAACCGGCTGCTGTTCCGGAACGTCAGCGTCGTCGGCGCGGCCTGGGGCGAGTTCGCCCTGCCCCGCCCGGAGTACCTGCGCGAGGTGGGGGAGGACCTCGAGCGGATGATCGAGTCCGGCCACGTCCGCCCGATCGTCGGCCGCCGCTACGCCTTCACCGACGCCGCCGACGCCCTGCGCGACCTCGACGAGCGCCGGGCCGTGGGCAAGCTGGTGCTCGACGTCGGCTAGACCGGTGAGGTTGCGCGGTAAAGTGGGAAGTGGAACTTCCTACTTCTCACGGAGCCGCGCATGAGCCTCGACGATCCCGTCGTCATCACCTGTTCCATCTCCGGCGCGATCGCGAACCGCGACCAGTGCCCGGCGATTCCCTACACGCCCGAGGAGTACGCCGCCGAGGCGCGCCGGGCCGTCGACGAGGGCGCGGCGATGATCCACATCCACGCGCGCACGCCCGACGGCACGCCCTCGTACGAGATCGAGGACTTCCGGGCCATCACCTCGGCCATCCTGGACGCCGTCGACGACGTGATCGTCAACTACTCGACCGGGGCGATCGGCGTCCCGCTGGAGAAGCGCATCGAGTACCTGCGCGCGCTGAAGCCCGAGATCGGCGCGCTGAACATGGGCTCGATGAACTACGCCAAGTACTCGAGGCGGCGCAAGGACTTCGTCTTCCAGACGGTGTTCGAGAACAGCTTCGAGACGATCATCCGGTTGACCAAGGCGATGCGCGAGCTCGGGATCAAGCCCGAGCACGAGTGCTTCGACTCAGGCCACGTGGCCAACCTCGACCCGCTGCTCGACATGGAGCTGCTGGAGCCCCCGCTCCAGGTCTCCTGCGTCATGGGGGTCACGGGCGGGATCCGGCCGAGCGCCAAGAACCTCGCGCACATGTCCGAGCAGATCCCCGACGTCCCGCACGAATGGGGCGTGATCGGGATCTCGCGGCAGCAGTGGGAGCTCGTGGCCGCGGCGCTGACGCTCGGCGGCAACGTCCGCGTCGGCCTCGAGGACAACTTCTACCTGCCCGACGGCGAGACGGCCCGCTCCAACGGCGACCTCATCGCCAAGGCCCGCCAGATGACCGAGGACGTCGGCCGCAAGCCGGCCACCGTCGCTCAGGCGCGGGAGCTGCTCGGTCTGCCCGACCCCAGCGCCACCCGGCGCGAGGTGTTCGCGGGGGCGGCCGCGTGAGCGGCGGGCTGCCGCTGGAGGGCGTCAGCGTCCTCGACCTCTCGCGGCTCCTGCCCGGCGGCTTCTGCTCGCTTCTCCTCGCCGACTTCGGCGCCGAGGTGCTCAAGGTCGAGGACACCGGGCGCGGGCGACTACGTGCGCTGGGCGCCCCCGCTCTACGAGGGCGCGGCCCAGAGCGCGCAGAGCGCGATGTTCCTCTCGCTGAACCGCAACAAGCGCTCGATTCGCGTCAACCTCAAGGAAGAGGGGGGACGCGACGTGCTCCTGCGCCTCGCGCGCGAGTACGACGTCCTGCTCGAGTCCTTCCGCCCCGGCGTGCTCGACCGCCTCGGCGTCGGCTACGACCGCCTGCGCGAGGAGAACCCCGGCCTCGTCTACTGCGCCATCAGCGGCTACGGCCAGGACGGGCCCTACACCGCACGCTCCGGCCACGACATGAACTACCTCGGGCTGATCGGGCTGCTCGGCCTCACGGGGGAGCGCGACGGGCCGCCGATCCAGTCGGGCGGGCAGATCGCCGACCTGGGCGGCGGGGCGCTGATGGCCGCGTTCGGCATCCTCGCCGCCCTGCGCGAGCGCGATCGCTCGGGCGAGGGCCAGTTCGTCGACGTGTCGATGGCCGACGGGGCGCTGTCCTGGCTGGCCATGGTCGCCGGGCGCTACTTCGCCGACGACGTGGTGCCCAAGCGCGGCGACCTGGAGCTGGCGGGACGGCTCGTCTGCTACCGGCCCTACGCGGCGAAGGACGGCTGGGTGACGCTCGGCGCGCTGGAGCCGAAGTTCTGGCAGGCCTGGTGCCGCGGTGTGGGCCGCGAGGACCTGATCGAGAAGCAGTTCGAGGCGCCGGGCTCGGAGACGCACGCCGAGGTCGAGCGGATCTTCCTCGAGCGCACCCGCGACGAATGGCAAGCGTTCGCCTCCGAGCACGACTGCTGCCTGGAGCCCGTGCTCGACCTCGACGAGGCGCTGGACTCCGAGCTCGTGCGCGCGCGGGAGATGGTCGTCGAGCTCGACCAGCCGGGCGCCGGCAAGGTGAAGCAGCTCGGCGTGCCGGTGAAGCTCTCGCGCACGCCGGGCGGGGCGCGGGCGCCCGGGCCCGTCGCTGGGCGAGCACACCGACGAGGTGCTGGCCGCCGCGGGCTACTCCGAGCAGGAGATCGGCGCGCTGAAGGAGTCCGGCGCGGTCGCGGGCCCGGCGGCCGAGGTCAAGGGCTCGTTCATGGCATGAGGGCGTGATGGCGACCCCCGACGGCCTGTTGAAGATGTCCGAGCTCGCCGAGCGCTCCGGCGTCAGCGCGGGCACGATCAAGCACTACCTGCGCGAGGGCCTGCTCCCCGAGCCCGTCAAGACCTCGCGCAACATGGCCTACTACCCGCCCGAGTTCATCGAGCGCATCCGCCTGATCAAGCGCCTGCAGGAGCAGCGCTTCATGCCGCTGCGCCTGATCAAGGGCGTGATCGAGGAGGACCCGGACCGGGCGCGGGCCATGGTCGAGCTCGAGGACCGCATCCTCGAGCGCGCGGCCGCGGCGAGCGAACGCGGACGCGCCTCGCGCGCCGAGGTGAGGCGCCGTTACGAGATCCCGGTCACCGTCCTCGACCGCCTCGAGGAGCTGCGGGTGCTCACGCCGAACTCGCGCGGCTACGACGACGACGACGTGGCGATCATCGAGGCGATCTCGCGCTTCCGCGCCGGCGGCTACGACGAGCAGCTCGGCTTCACGGTCTACGACACCCTGCGCTACCGGGAGGCGCTCGAGCCGCTCGTGGCGGAGGAGGTCCGCACGCTGCTCGACCGCCTGGTCGGGCAGGTCGACGCCGACCGGGCCGTGGAGATCATCTCCGCCGGCGCCGAGCCGCTGCGCGAGCTGATCGGCGCGATGCACAGCAAGCTGCTGCTCGCCGAGCTGCACCGCCAGCGCGGTGACGCGTAGCGCACCGCCCGTGCGCTGGCTCGTCGACGGCATGAACGTGATCGGGTCGCGGCCGACCGGGTGGTGGCGCGACCGGCGCGGCGCCATGCGCGAGCTCGTGGAGCGGCTCGACGTCTACGCGGAGGGCACGGGCGACGAGGTCGCCGTCGTGCTCGACGGCGCGCCGTTCGACCTCGCCGCCGAGCGTGTCGAGGTCGCCTTCGCCAGCCGCCGCGGGCGCGACGCCGCCGACGACGACATCGCCGCGCGGGCGGAGCCCGGGATCACGGTCGTCACCTCGGACCGCGAGCTGGCCCGGCGCAGCGCCGAGCGCGGCGCCGACGTGGTGGGGGCCGGAGAGTTCCTCCACCGGCTCGACGACGTCACCGGAGAGGGGTCAGGTCCGAAGACCTGACCCCGTTCACCAACGTACTTCGTGGCGCTCCATCACCCCGTAGCCCTCGGCCAGCTCGAGGCCGCCGGGGAGGGCGCCCGAGAACGTCCCGAACGGCTGCTCGTAGCGGCTGCGCAAGACGAGCAGGTTGTCGTCGCGGCGGCGGGTCGCCTCGGCGGCGCAGTGAAGCTCGCCGCCCCCGTCCAGCGCGATGCTCGAGAGATCGAGGGCGAAGCGCACCGGCCCCGTCTCCGACGGCTCGCCGTCGACCCACACGGTGCGCTCGCTGTCGCGCGGCGAGTCGTGGATCCCCTCGGCGAAGTTCCACGCCAGCGAACGCCCGTCGGCCGCGGTTCCCACCCCGGCGGACCAGCGCCACGACGTGATGCGGTCGTGGTAGCCCGCCGACTCGTCCACGAACGCGGGCCCGTCCACCTCCCACCGGCGGGCGCCCACGCGCACGCGCCCGCGAGCCCTGATGCCGCCCTGCTTGCGCGTCCAGATGTACGTGCGCCCCGCGGGAGTCACCGTCTCCACGCCCGGGCCCTCGTCGAGCTCGAGGTCGATCGACACGTCCCCGTCGTCCACGTGCAGTCGCCCCGCCCGCTCGGCCTCGACGCGGCGACGCCCCACGAGCTGCCGCGTGCGTTCGTCCAGGCGGCGCGCCAGCCGGTCCCACACCGCCCACCACACCTGCCACGTCGGCCCGACACGTGCCGAGCCGGCGCACAGCATGATCTCGGGGCCGTAGAGGCCGACGTAACGCCAGCGCTTGAGCATCCGGCCCGCCCGGAACAGCGGCATCCGCGCGGGGGGCACGACGATGCCGGCGGGGCGCTCGCTGCCGTCGCCTCGATACGCGTGGGGGTTTTCCATGCAGGGTGGGCGGTATTCTTCGCGCCGGGAGCGGTTGACTGACCAGTCAATCCACTACTCGGAAGAGCATCGTGACTCGCGCCGCGGCCATCCAACTTAACTCCACGGACGATGCCGAGCGCAACCGCGCGACCGCCGAGCGACTCGTCCGCGAGGCGGCGGAGCGCGGGGCGCGGCTGGTCGTCCTGCCCGAGAAGTGGAACCGGCTGTGCGAGCCCGAGCGCATGGCGGCGGCCGCCGAGCCGCTCGACGGCCCGTCCACCAGGTGGGCGAGCGAGCTGGCCCGTGAGCTCGGCATCGACCTCGTGGCGGGCTCGATCTGCGAGGACGCGGGCGAGGTCAACCACAACACCTCGGTGCACGCCGGCCCCGACGGCGAGACGCGTGCCGTCTACCGCAAGCTGCACCTGTTCGACGTCGAGGTCGCCGGCACCGTGTACCGCGAGTCCGAGTACGAGAGCGCGGGCGACGAGGTGGTCGTCTCGGAGCTGGCGGACGGCGCCAGGCTGGGCATGTCCATCTGCTACGACCTGCGCTTCCCCGAGCTCTACCGCGCCCTGAGCGCGCGCGGCGCGCGGGTGATCGCCGTTCCCGCCGCCTTCACGCTGACCACCACGCGCGACCACTGGGAGGTGCTGCTGCGGGCGCGGGCGATGGAGAACCAGGCGTTCGTCGTCGCGGCCAACCAGGTGGGCGAGCATCCGCCCGGCCTGCGCTCGGGCGGGCGCTCGATGATCGTCGACCCGTGGGGCGTCGTCCTCGCTCAGGCGCCCGACGACGAGGGCGTGATCGTGGCCGACCTCGACTACGAGCGGCAGGACGAGACGCGGGCCAAGCTCCCGGCGCTGGCGCATCGCCGCGACCGCCTGTTCGACGAGGTGCACGCCTGATGGCCGTCACCGCCCGCGCCCAGGCCGCGGCCGACCGCCGCCGCCAGATCCTGGACGCCGCCGTCCGCGTGTTCGCCCGCCAGGGCTTCCACGGCTGCCGCGTCTCGGACATCGCCGACGAGGCGGGCGTCGCCTACGGCCTGGTCTACCACTACTTCCGCTCCAAGGAGGAGGTGCTCGACACCCTCTTCCTCGAACGCTGGGACGTGCTCGTGGCCACGATCGACGAGGTGGCGGCGCGCGAGGACATGGCGCCCCGCGACCAGCTGCACGTGATCGCGTCGTTCATCGTCGACTCCTACCGCTACGACCCCGACCTGATGAAGGTGATCATCGTCGAGGTCACGCGCGCGGCGAACTCGTTCGGACGCACGCACCTGGTCAAGATCCGCGAGGCCTACGACGGGATCGCCGGGATCGTCGAGCGGGCCCAGGCGGAGGGCACGTTCAAGTCCGCCGTCACGCCGCAGTACGCCGCCATGGCCTTCTACGGGGCGATCGAACAGGTCCTCACGGCGTGGATCTTCGACCTGCTTCCGCGGGACCAGGACGAGTACGAGCAGGCCAAACGGTTCGTGGTCGAGACCGTCTGCGGCGGCCTGGACGCGGGCTCCCCCGCCGTCTGACTAGACTCCGGCGCCGATGGACAACGAGCTTCTGAAGCGGCTTATCTGGTCGGGTCTGCTTGCGGGCCTGGGCGCCCTGGCGAGCATCGCCACCCAACGCGCAGCGACGCTGATATGGCACCGCGTTTACGGGGAAGACCCACCGGAGTGACCGAGGAGCCCGACGAGCGGCAGCCCCCGCGGCTGCAGGACACGACCGAGCGCGATGCGCTGCCGGTGCCGCTGCCCGAGAGCGAGTCCGACAAGGCCGACGACGCCACCGTCGTGTGGCCGAGCGAGGATTTCGCCCCGGAGGGGGAGACGGCCGCGGAGCAGCCCGCCCCGGTCGACGAGCCGGCTCCCGTGGAGGAGCCCGCTCCCGCGGACGAGCCGGCGCCCGAGGAGCCCGAGCCCGAACCCGAGCCCGTCGAGGAGCCTGAGCCCGAGCCCGCTCCCGAGCCGCCGCCCGCCGCCGCGGGAAACGGCTCCGGAGGCCAGGACGCCGGGCTGCCCCCGTTCGAGCCCGCCCCGTCGGTCGCCGGCATCGCCGACGATGCGGGGGAGGGGCTGCCGGCCGAAGTCCTCGTCGGCGCCGCGTTCCTGGGCGGCATCGCCCTCGCCTACCTGATCAAGCGCCTTGGCTCCTGAGCCCGGACAGCCCGACGACGGACCCCAGATCGCGGCCGCGGTCCAGGAGATCTCCGAGCGCGCGAGCCTGCTCGTGCGCGAGGAGATCGAGCTGGCCAAGGCCGAGGTCGCCGAGAAGGTCACGAAGCTCGTCCGCGGCGCCGTCGTGGGGACGGCCGCCGGCATCTTCGCCGTCTTCGGCCTGACCATCCTGCTCGACGGCTTCGCCTGGCTGCTCTTCTCGCTCTTCTTCGACGACGTCTACTGGGGCTTCTTCATCGTCGCCGGCGTGCTCTTCCTCCTGGCCGGCCTGAGCGCCTTCCTGGCCATCCGCTGGTTCAAGGGCGGCGCGCCGCCCACGCCCGACATGGCGATCGACGAGGCGCAGCGCATCCGCCAGACGCTGAGCGGCGAGCCCGGGGGTCAGCTCGAGGCGGTTCAGGCGCGCGCGGAGGCCGAGGACAGCTGATGCCCGAGCGCAGCCCCGCCGAGATCCGCGCCTCGATCGAGTCCAACCGGGCCGAGCTCGGGGTTTCGATCGAGAAGCTGCGCGGCGAGGTCGCGCAGCTGACCGACTGGCGCTCGCACCTGCGCCGCCACCGCGGAGCCGCGCTGGCCGGCGCGGCCGTCGCCGGGTTCGTGATCGGCGGGGGAGTCGCCGCCGTCGGCGGGCTCATCTTCGGCCGCCGCGACTAGTCGCTCAGGCTGGTTCCCGCGGGCTCGTGGTCGGAGCCCGATCGCGCTCGAAGCGACCGCTCTCGGCCAGTCAGCGCAGAAACGACGAAGGTATCCCGCCGCACCCGATCAGCCCGGGACCGACGTGCGTGCCGATCACGGGCCCGACCTCCGACACGAACAGGGGCTCGGAGCCGAAGATCTCGCGCCCGCGCTCCGCGAGCCTCTCGGCCTGGTCGGGCGACTGGATGTGCTGGACGACCCACGCGTCCGCGCCGTCCTCGTGGCCGCTGCGCAGGTAGTCCACCATCCGCTCGAACGCGCGCTTCGACGTGCGCACGCGCTCCACGGGCGTGATCTGGTCCTCCACCTTGAGGATGGGCTTGATCCTCAGCGTCGTGCCCAGCCACGCGCTGGCCGCGCCGATCCGCCCGCCGCGGCGCAGGAACTCGAGCGTGTCGATGCAGAACCACAGGTTCAGCCGCTCGCGCGCCGCCTTGGCCCGGCGGACGACGGCTTCGACGTCCTCGCCCGCGCGCCCACCCGCGGCGGCGGCCAGGGCGACCAGGCCCAGGCCGCCGCAGGCGGTCGACGAGTCCACGACCTCGATGCGGCCCTCCCGGCCCTGCTCGTCGACGCTGGCCTTGGCGGCGAGCGCCGAGTCGTAGGTGCCGGAGATCCCCGCCGACAGATGGATGGAGACGATGTCGTGCCCGGCGTCGAGCAACGGCTCGTAGACGGCGAGGAAGTCGCCGACGGAGGGCTGGGACGTCGTCGGCAGGTCGGGCGCCGTGCGCAGGTGCTCGTAGTAGCCGTCGAAGTCCGGGAGATCGACCTCGCGGTCGTCGCGGTCCTGCCAGTGGACGTAGAGGCTGACCTGGTGGATCTCGTTCTCCGCCACGAGATCCGCCGGGAGATAGTGCGTGGTGTCCGTGACGATCGCGACCTTGGCCATGCGGCGGCATCCTAGACTCCCCGCCCGTGGGAAAGACACTGCTCACCGGTGGGACGGGACTCGTCGGCTCGCACATCGCGCGCGCTCTGGCCCGGCGCGGCGACGACCTGCGGCTCACCCTCCGGGCGTCATCGCGCCTCGACAACCTCGACGACATCGAGTACGACGCCGTCAGCTGCGACGTCCTGGACCGCCGCGCGGTGCGCCGCGCGCTGCGCGACGTGGACCGGGTGTTCCACACCGTCGGGCACACGTCGCTGCGCGCCTCGCCCGAGACGCTGGAGCGGGCCAACGTCCAAGCCGCGCGGGTCGTGCTCGAGGAATGCCTGCGCGCCGAGGTCGAGCGGGTCGTCTTCACCTCGTCGGTGGCGGCGGTGGGCCCCGCGCGGCCGGGCTCGACCGCGGACGAGACGACCGCCTTCGACCCGCGCGGCGCCGACATCCCCTACGTGGCGGCCAAGCGCGAGGCCGAGATCGAGGCGCTGCGCTTCGCGGCGCGCGGGTTGCCGCTGGTCCTCGTGAACCCGGCGCACGTGCTCGGCCGCGGCGACCTCTATCGCTCCTCGACCGAATTCGTGCGCCGCTTCCTCATGCGCGGCATCCCGGCCTACGTGGACGGCGCGATCAACGTCGTCTCGGCCAAGGACGTCGCCGTCGGCCACCTGCTCGCCGACGAGAAGGGGACGCCCGGCGAGCGCTACATCATCGGCAACCGCAACTACACGTTCGACCGCCTGTTCGCCGACCTCGGCCGTATGTCGGGGGTCGAGCCCCCCGCGCTGAAGCTGCCGCTGCCGGCGGCGCTCGCGTTTGTCGAGGCGCTCGAGCGGCTTCCCGGCCACGCCGCCGATCACCGCCACCGAGGTCCGCGCCAGCTCGATGTGGTGGACCTACCGCAGCACCAAGGCCAAGCGCGAGCTGGGATTCAAGCCCTCGCCCCACGAGGAGGCACTGGAGGAGACGATTGCCTGGTACCGGGAGCGCGAGGGCTCCAAGCTGGCCGCGGCGGGCGCGCGCCAGGCGCTGCCGTGGCGGGTCGCCGGCTTCGCGGTCGACCGCGCGAGCGCCCTGGCGGGCCGCTTCGCGTCCTAACCTTCAGGACGATGGTCATTCTGCACCGCTGCATGACGCCCACGAACTGGCTCTGCCCCTGCGGCAAGACCGCGCGCGCGCTCAAGCGCAGCGGGCTCGAGTACGAGCAGGTCCGCGTGCCCTATCGCAAGCGCGACCGCGCGGAGGTCATCGAGATCACCGGCCAGGATCGGGTGCCCGTGCTCGAGCTCGACGGCCAGGCGATCTGCGACTCCAAGCGGATCGTCGAGCACCTGGAGTGGCGCGCGAAGCGCCCCTCCGCCCCCGCTAGCACGCCCGGAACCTCCGGGTCAGCCTGACGCGGCGGCCGTCCTTCATCGTGATCGCGGCGCGCACGGAATACGTGCTTCGGGAGCGCAGGCTGCGCCGGCGCAGGCGGACCTCGAACGGCGGCCGGCTGTCGCTGCGCATCCGCAGCACTCCCACGCGCGGCCCGAACGTGAACACCACGCGCCGCACGTTGCGCCGGTCGCGCCCCGCCACCAGTGCCCGCACCCCACGTGGCGCGCAGGTGCGCCTCGGCGTGTTGCGTCGGTGCAGCCCGTACAGGCCGAGCAGGAGCTTGGGCGCCTGGGCGCCGGTCGCTCCGTCGGGCCGGCGGACGCGCGCGGGTGGCGTCCTGTCACGCAGCGCCACCAGGCCGCCCAGCACTCCCACGTAGGCCGTGCCCTCGGGCCCGAGGATGACCGGCGCGTAGTTGTTGTTGAAGCCGGCGCCGTTGCCCGCCCGCTTCTTCCACACCGTCTTGCCGGTGCGGAAGTCGACCGCCGTCAGGTAGAACGGATCGTCCATCGCCGGGTCCGGGTCCTTCGTGTACAGGTAGACGAGCCCGTTCTCGAGCGAGAGCTTGGGCACGACGCTCGGCGCGCGCTCGGCGGAGCGCCAGACGGTGTGACAGCCCTTCCCGTCGGCGTCGATGTCCACCCGCTCCACGCCGGGCTCGGTGGAGCCCCCGAGCGTGGACGCCGGGCCCGTGTAGCCGTAGTTGTTCTCCACGACCATCGAGTTGGCGGTGCCGATCAGGGAGTTGTCGGTCGAGCCGGCGCCCTTGCGGAACACCGCCTGCGAGCACACGAGCCGCGACCCCGCCACCGACTTCGCGCGCTGGTAGACGACGACGTTCATCGGGTCGGCGTTGTCGGTGATCGACACGTAGTCGCGCCCCATCAACGTCGGCGTCGTCCCCGAGCCCTTCTCCGTCTGGCCGGGCTTGACCTCGCCGGTGTTCGGATAGGGCTGGCGCCACGTCACCTTCGGCGCGCCGGCGCCGTCGGCGTCGAAACGATAGAGCGCCCCGTCGGTGACGATGTAGACGCCGCCGGTCTCGTCGACGGCGTGCGAGTTGCCGATCGGCTCCTTCGTGTCGTACACCTTCACCGCCCCGCCGGTCGGGTCGACCGTTCCGACGACGCCCCTGATGGTCGCGAACCAGATGCGCCCCGACCAGTCGGGCAGCGCCGAGATGACCTTGTCGTCCGAGGCGAGCGCTGTCGAGACGTCGTAGTCGTGCTCGATCCGGAAGCCGGGAGCGGCGGTCTCGCCGACGACGAAGATGTGGCGCGTCGTCGTGGGGATGATCGCGCGGTCGCGCTGGTCGAGGTAGAAGTAGCCCCCGCCGGTGAAGTCCTGGAAGAGGTTCGAGGGCACGCTCTGGCGGGGCGGCAGGTCCATGCTCGCCAGTTCCTTCAGCGAGGTCGGGTCGAGCAGCTTGAGGGTCGGGCGCGCCGCGCCCACGCAGACGGTGACGAGCCGGTCCCTGGAGTCGAACGTGATCGACCCGCAGACGCCGGTGTTGGAGAAGGACAGGCGCTGCGTGTCGCGCCCGAGCGGGCCCTGCCAGTTCGTGGTGTCGGTCTGGTAGGCGTCGTCGTGGAGGTTCGAGCGGTCGTTGGGGGCCATGAACGGGTGGCGCGGCGGCGTCGGCGCGTCGACCAGCGACAGCGGCTGCGGAGTCGCCGGGCGTCCGACGAACTCGGGGATCTGGTTGGGGGTCGGCTTCTCGGGGATCGGCTCGGCCGCGGCACCGCTCGCGCCCGCGCAGGTGGCTCCCACCGCCAATATCACGCACAATCTGCGCATCGCGAGCCGGCCATGTTGCCACGGGTGCCCGGTTCAGCGCGCCGGAAGGACGACCGCCTTGAGCGCCTCGCCCGAGCGGGCGAGCTCGAAGGCGCGGCCGGTCTCCTCCAGCGCCAGGCGGTGCGTGACCAGCGAAACCGGGTCCACCGTGCCGGCCCGCAGCAGGTCCAGCGCGGCGCGCATGTCGCCCGGCCCGGCGCCGTAGGAGGCCGTCACCGTGAGCTCGCGCCTGAACAGCCGCTCGGCCTCCACCGGCAGCGCCGTCCCGGGCGCGAGCGGGGCGTAGAGGCAGAGCGTCCCGCCCGGCGCGACGTGCCGCGCCGCCTCGGCGACGGCGTTCGCCTCGGGCGCGCACACGATCGCCACGTCCACCTGCTCGTTCCCGTGGTGCTCCGCGCCCCACGTCTCGGCGAGCGCCAGGCGCTCCGGCCGCGGCTCGCGCACCCACACGGCCTCGACGGCCCGGGCGTGCGCCGCCGCGATCTGGAGCAGGCCATTGGCGCCCGCGCCCACCACCAGCAGCGAGTCACCGCCGCGCAGCCCTGACCGGTCCTGGGAGCGCACCACGCAGGCGAGCGGCTCCACGAACGTCGCGGTGACCGGATCGAGGCCGTCGAGCGTGAGCAGCTTCCCCGCCAGGTCGGCGGGCACGCGCACGAACTCGGCGAACCCGCCCGGGTCCAGCCCGCTGGCCCGGAAGCGCTCGCACAGGGTCTCGTGCCCGCGCCGGCAGCGCCGGCACTCCCCGCACGGCGAGTGGTGGTCGACGGCCACCCGGTCGCCGGGGGCGACATGGTCCACCCCCTGGCCGATCTCGACGACCTCGCCGGCCAGCTCGTGGCCGAGCACTCCCGGCAGCTTCGGCTCGACGTACCAGTCGAGGACGTCGGTCTTGCACACCCCGCACGCCAGCATGCGAATGACGACGTCGCCCGGGCCGGCGCGCGGGTCGAGCGCCTCCTCGACGACCACCTCCCGCGGCGACACCGAGCGGGCGATGTTCACGACATCAGGCCCGCGATCGTCTCGCGGTCGACGGGCTGCGCGATCCCCGCCTCGGTGACGAGGGCGGTGACCAGGTCGGCGGGCGTGACGTCGAAGGCCGGGTTGCGCACCGGTGTGCCGGGAACGGTGACCAGGGCGCCGCCGGCGCGGCGCACCTCGTCGCCGTCGCGCTCCTCGATGCTGATCTCCTCGCCGGCGCGCAGCGATGCGTCGATCGACGAGCGCGGCCCCGCGAACACGAACGGGATGCCCGCGGCGCGCGCGGCCAGCGCGTGGCCGTAGGTCCCGACCTTGTTCGCGGTGTCGCCGTTGGCGGCCATGCGGTCGAAGCCGACGACGACGGCGCCCGCCTCGCCCGCCCGGATCAGCCCCGCCGCGGCCGCGTCGACGATCAGCTCGTGCGAGATGCCGGCCCGTCCCAGCTCCCACGTCGTCAGCCGCGCGCCCTGGAGCAGCGGGCGGGTCTCGCACACCAGCACGTGCAGCCCCGGGTCGCGGTCGGCCATGGCCATGATCACGCCGAGCGCGCTGCTCCGCGTGCCGCAGGCCAGCGCGCCGGTGTTGCAGTGCGTCAGCACCCGCGTGGTGCCGGCGAGCAGGTCGGCGCCGCGCTCCGAGAGCGCCGCTCCGGCGGCCGCGTTCTCGGCCTCGATGGCCTCGGCCTCGGCGCGAGCGGCGCCCGCGAGCGCCGCGGGCCCCGCCGCCCGGGCGGCGGCGGCGACCCGGTCCAGGGCCCACGCCAGGTTCGCCGCGGTCGGGCGGGCGGACCTCAGCTGCTCGGCTCCGCGCTCCAGCGTGCCCAGCCCCGGCTCACCGGCGACCTCCATGGCCAGCCCGTAGCCGGCGACGACGCCGATCAGCGGCGCGCCCCGGACGACGAGGCGGCGGATGGCGTCCGCCGTGTCGGCCGCGCCCGTGAGCGCCACGACCTCCTCGCGCTCGGGCAGCGCGGTCTGGTCGAGCACGTGAAGCCGCGTGCCGTCCCAGCGCAGCGGCGGCGGGGGGGCCTGGACGACCGGCATCCGGCCGATGCTAGCCCTCAGGCGATCGGCCCGGCCGGCGCGCGCTCTCTAGCCGAGGCGGTTCTCGATCCCCATGGGCGGCGCCGCGGCCGTCTCGGCCTCCGGCTTCGCCCGGGCCCGTGGCGGCGTCCTCCGGCTGCTCGACCCCGAGGGCCTGCGCCAGCTCGCCGGACTCGAACATCTCGGTGACGATGTCGCAGCCGCCGATCAGGTCGCCGCCGACGAACAGCTGGGGGATGGTGGGCCAGTTCGAGATCGCCGACAGCTCCTCGCGGATGCGAGGGTCGGGCAGGATGTCGACGGCCGCGAACGGCGTGCCCATCGCCTGGAGCGCGGCCACGGTGCGAGCCGAGAAGCCGCACGCCGGCTGCTCGGGCGTGCCCTTCATGAACAGGATCACTGCGTGCTCGTCGATCGCCTCTTGAATGGCGTCGCGAATGGGATTGCTCTCGCTCATTGGGAAGTCCTCGTCGTGATCGACAGTGCGTGTATGGGTCCACCGACCTCGTCGCCGAACACGTCGTAGACGAGACGGTGCTGCTGAATCCGGCTCATGCCCTCGAAAGCGGGTGAGACAACCTGCGCGCGGAAGTGGTCGCCGCCGCCGGTCAGGTCTATGACCTGGGCCGACGCGTCGGGGATTGCGGCCTCGATGCGCCGCTGCAGGTCGTCGGCCGTGGGCATGCAGTGACAAGGGTAGCGATGACGGAAGAGGTCGCTACACTTGTTGAAGCGATGATCACGATCACCGACAAGGGCGCCGAGAAGATCAACGAGTTCCTGGCGCAGCAGGAGTCCAAGGAGGACACGGCCGGGCTGCGGGTCGGCGTGCGCGGCGGCGGCTGCTCGGGCTTCCAGTATGCCCTGGCCTTCGACGTCCAGCGCGACGGCGACACGGTGTTCGAGAGCCACGGCATCCGGCTCCTCGTCGACACCCAGAGCCTGGCCTACGTGTCCGGAGCCGAGGTCGACTATGTCGACAGCCTCCAGGGCGCCGGGTTCCAGGTCAACAACCCGAACGTCATCGCCTCCTGCGGCTGCGGCTCCTCGTTCCGCGTCCGCGACGAGGAAGAGGTCTCCGCGGTCTGAGACCGCTGTGCGCCGCGGTTGCCGCGGCCGCCGTGCTGCTGTTCGGCGTATCCGCCTGCGGCGACGACGAGAATCCCGCGCCGCGCGGCTCGCTGGCCACCGGCCTGACCGAGTACGCCCCGGCGGCGATCGCCGGCCGGGCGCGCGAGCTGCATCCGCGCTACGCGCGGCTCTACGTCCTGTGGTCCGCCGTGCAACCGCGTCCCGGCGCTCGGTTCGACTGGGACGCCGAGGGCAGCGGCGGCTTCTCCGTCCGCGCCCAGGTGCGCGCGATCCACGAGGCGGGCTTCGACCCGCTCGTGACCTTCTACTCCACCCCCGCCTGGGCGGCGCGGCCGGCGGGCGGCTGCGAGCCGCCGAAGGCGAACGTCAACGCCCGGGCCCCCCGCGCCGACGCCCTGCCGGACTACCGGGCGATGGTCGAGTCGTTCCTCGCCATGGCGAGGCGGGAGGGCCTGGACGTGCGCCACCTCAGCGCGTGGAACGAGCCCAACAGCGGCCTGTTCCTCGCCCCCCAGCGCGAGCGCTGCGACCCGGCTTCCTCGCCCTCGCGCGGGGCCGCGCAGTACGCGCCGATCGCCCGCGCGCTCTCCGCCGCGCTGGACGCCGCGCCGGGCGACCAGGAGGCGGTCGTGGGCGAGGTCTCGAGCCCGTTCAAGGCGCGCCCGATCATCAGCACCGTCGACGAGTTCGTCGCGGCCCTGCCGCGGGACGTGGCGTGCGGCGGCCGCGTATGGGCGCAGCACCAGTACGCCGGCGACGCCGACGGCGTGTCCCAGGCCGAGCGGCGCCTCGCCGCGATTCCCTGCGCGCCGCGCGAGCTGTGGGTCACCGAGACCGGAGCCGGCGCCCGCAAGCCGGGGGCGCCGCGCACGTACGACGCGACCACGCTGCGCGGCGCCTGCGCCGGCCTCGACATCCTGCTGCAACGCTGGTGGGCCGACCCGAAGGTCACCGCCGCCTTCCAGTACACGCTGCGCGAGGACCCCAACTTCCCCGTCGGCCTCGCCTCCGCCGACCTCGCCCGCACCTACCCGACGTTTGCGCTCTGGCGCGCCTGGGGCGCGCGCGAGAAGCCGACCGATCCCCCGCCGCAACTCCCGGCCGCCTGCCGTTAGGCGACCCTAAGCCGGCGTGTTGTCCAGCGAGCGCCAGAGGTAGCGGCAGGCGACCGAGCGGTACGGACGCCAGGGCGCGGCGATCGTCTCCATCTCGGACGGGCCCGGCAGCTCGGCGAGCTCGTAGGCGCCCTTGATGGCCGAGCGGATCCCGAGGTCGCCGACGGCGAGGACGTCGGGCCGCTGCAGGTGGAAGATGAGGAACATGTGCGCGGTCCACTCGCCGATGCCCTTGACCGCCACGAGCTCGGCGATCACGTCCTCGTCGGAGAGATCGTCCATCTTCTCGAGCTCGAGCGAGCCGTCGGTCACGTGCTCGGCCAGCGAGCGCAGGAACGTCACCTTCATCCGCGACAGCCCGATCGCGGCCCGCAGCTCCTCGGGGTCCTCGGCCAGGACCTCGGCCGGGGTGGGGGGCCGGCCGCCGAAGCGCTCGAGCAGGCGCTCGTTCATCACGTAGGCGACCTTGGCCGAGAGCTGCTGGCCGATGATCGAGCGCACGAGCGCGCCGTAGTGATCGTCGGGGTCGATCCCCCGGCGCCCGCCCCGGACGCCGATCCCTCCGTCCTTCTCGATCGCGTCGATCACGCCGCGCAGCACCGGGTCCGCGCCCCGCAGGTGCTCGACGGCGCCGGCGGGTATCGCGTCGCTCACGCCGGCTCTACGTCGCGGGGGACGAGGGATCGCCCTCGACCGCGCCCGGCACGCCGGTGTTGGTCGAGTACTTCGGCTGGATCTTCATGTCCGGCCGGATGTGGTGGACGGCCTGGGCCACGGCGATCGCGGCCTCGCCGAACCCCGTGGCGATCAGCTTGAGCTTGCCGTCGAAGGTCGTGATGTCCCCGCACGCCCACACGCGATCCAGGTTCGTCTTCATCAGCGGATCGACGACCAGCGCGCCCTTCTCGACCTCGAGCCCCCACTGCTTCAGCGGGCCGAGCGCCGTCTTGAAGCCGAGCTGGAGCAGGACGGCGTCGATCTCGAGCTCGACCTCGTTGGCCTCGTCCTCGGAGTGGAACAGGGTGACGCGCTCGATCCGTCCGTTGCCCTGGATGTCGCGGATCTGGAACGGGACGTGCAGGTCGATGTCGCCGCGCTCGTGGGCGTTCATGACCTGCGCGACCGTCGCCTCGTGCGCGCGGAAGCCCTCGCGCCGGTGCACCAGGGCGACGCGCTCGGCCACGTCGAGCAGGTTCACGACCCAGTCGCAGGCCGAGTCGCCGCCGCCGACGATCAGCACCTTCTTGCCCTCGAACTCCGACTTCTCGGAGACGAGGTAGTGGGCGCCCTTGCCCTCCCACGGCTCCATGTCGTAGCCGGGCAGCTTCTTGGGCTCGAACGCCCCGTGCCCGCCGGCGATGATCACCGTGCGCGAGCGCAGGTCGCCGCGCGTGGTGTGAAGCACCACGGCGTCGTCCTCCCAGGAGATCCGCTCGGCCGTCGTGTCCAGGTGCACCGGCACGTCGAACTGCTCGAGCGTCTGCTCGCGCATCTTCTCGACCAGGTCCTTGGCCAGAACGCGGGGATGACCGGGGACGTCGAAGATCCACTTCTCCGGGTACAGCGTGGTGAGCTGGCCGCCGAGCTCGGGCAGCGAGTCGATGATCCGCGAGCTGGCCTCGCGCATCCCGGCCCAGAACGCCGCCGACAGCCCGACCGGGCCGGCGCCGATGACGGTGACGTCGCGGATCTCGTCGAAATCGGACATCGGGTTACCTCCGCGGGGCTTCCAGCCCCGCGGTCTGATGCGAACTTTCGGCCTCCGGCCTCTCGTAGTCACGCCAGGCCTCGGACGGGGATCGCCTCGCCGTCCAGCGCGCCCAGCGCCCGCTCGACCGAGCAGGAGACGCACGTGAACGTGGGAGTGTCGCGCTTGGTGTAGCGGCTCGACTCGGTCCCCCGGAGCTTCTGCACGAGGTCGAGGAAGTCGCCGGGCTCGTCGGTCTCGAAGGCCACGACGAACTCCTGGTCGTCGAGGCCGAACGAATACGACGTGTTGAGGTCCACGGAAGGAAACTCGCGTCCAATGCGGATGTGCTCCTGCATGATCCGGTAGCGCTCGTCCGCCGCCAGCCCGTACCACTCGCGGGTCTTCACGAACGGGTAGACGAACAGGTACTTGGCATGTGCCGGGCGCACCTCGAGGCGAGACTCGTCCGAGTACTCGGACTCCTTGGTCATGGCGAGGTAGGAGTGGGGGATCGAGCACCACTTCATGAGGCCGCTCTGGCCGAGCACGACGTGGAACTCGTGGATGCGCTCGAGGTTCTGGGCCTGGGAGAGCAGCATCAGGTCGGCGTCGCCCCGCGTCCCGACGAGCGAGAAGGCGCGCAGGAGGTGGCCCTCGGCGAAGTCGGCGCAGGCGGCGGCGAACTCCTGCTTGTCGCGCGCGCGCTGGGCGGCGTCCAGGCGCCGCCAGGCGGGGTCGACCCGAAGAAAGGTGTACTTGACGAAGTGGCGCTCCGGCATACGAATGCCCGCCGGAAAGGGAAACCACGGCGGGCTCAAAAAGTATAGTCCTGACGATGTTCCGGCCCGGCCGAGTCGCTGCCCTGTGCGCGCTCGCCGCCCTCGCCGCCGTTCTGCTCGCCGCCGTCCCCGCGACCGCGGGCGCGCAGAACCCCCAGCGGCGCGTGGTGGTGGCGTTCTACACCGCCTACCCCACGGACGTGCTCGCGTTCGCGGGGAAGAGCAAGCCGTATGAGCCGCAGGACACGTTCCTGCGCTTCCTGGGCAGGAAACCCCAGCTCCAGCTGGGCCTGTGGAGCACGATCCAGGGCGAGTACACGCAGCCCCAGGCGCTGCTCGACGTCACGCAGGGCACGCGCCAGTCCACCGCCCTGTACACGCCGCGCAAGCTCTACAACCTCGACTTCGACCGCGCCACGTCGAGCTTCCCCGACTGGGGGATGATCTCGCGCCGCGCGAAGAACGTGTCGGTGACCATCAAGCCGGGCCTGCTGGCCGGCTCGATCCCGGGCGGCGGCGCGTACGCCGGCGTCCGCGGCCAGAGCCCGCTGCCCGCGATCGCCGCCGCCGACGAGCAGGGCAAGGTGGAGGGGCTGTCGCTCGGCCCGATCGACACGCTGGCGCGCCGCGCCCAGGAGCTGTCGGCGACCAAGCGGCTGGTCGTCGTCGGCATCCCGCCCGGCGCCGCCGGGCGGGCGCAGATCGACGCCCTCGTCGCCGCGCGCACACCCGACGAGATGCTGATGGTCGGGATGCTTCCGCCCTCGCCGCCCGACCGCGCGATCACCCGACCGCCGCCGCGCTTCTTCAAGCAGCCCGCATTCGCCGTCGGTGACGGCAAGACGGGAAGCCCGACTTCCGGGACCACCCGCCACGACGGGCTGGTCTCGGCCATCGATCTCGCGCCTACGGCGCTGGATTGGCTGGGCATCGACGCTCCGAAGAAGATGCGGGGCGAGGTCATCGAGAGCGGGTCGCGCAAGAGCGCGAAGCGCCTCGAACAGCTCCGGCGCCGCTGGTCGGATGTGCGTGGGGCGCGCCAGTCCTCGTCGTTCCGTGCCGTGATTGCGCTGGCCGGGGTGATCTTCCTGCTCATCGGCTCCATACGCGGCGTCCGCGCCGCGGTCGGGCCTTCGCTGCGCTTCGCCTCGCTGGGCCTGATGTGGTGGCCGACGATGGTGCTGGCCTCGGCCGCTCTCGAGCCGCAGGCCCGTCTGGTGGAGACGGCGTTCATCGCGAGCACGTCGGTGCTGCTCGCTGTCATAACCGACCGATTGCTGCCCTGGCCGCGCGGCCCGATCTTGCCCGTGGCCGTCGCCATGCTGGCGTACACCGCCGACCTGGCCACGGGCGGCGACCTGCTGACCCGGTCGGTGCTCGGTCCCAGCGTCGCCTTCGGGGCGCGCTTCTACGGGGTCTCGAACGAGCTCGAGCCGCTGCTCCCGATCCTGCTCCTCACCGGCCTGGCCGCGGCACTCACCGGGCACGCGGTCACGAAGCGAACCCCGCTGGTCTACGCCCTCGCGGGTTTCCTGCTCGCCATCGTCGTGGGGTGGGGGCGCCTGGGCGCCGACGTCGGCGGCGTCATCACCGTCGGCATGGGCGTCGCCGTGGCCACGCTGCTCATGCTGCCGGGCGGCATCACCAAGCGGGCGCTGGTCGCCACCGCCCTGGTCCCGGTGGCGGCGATCGCCTTCCTGATCGTCATCGACCTGGGCCTCTCCGGTGGCGACCACCTGAGCCGCAACCTTCTGCGCACCGAGAACAGCGGCGAGCTGTGGGAGCTGGTGTCGCGGCGCTACGAGCTGGCCTTCCGGGTGCTCAAGAGCGGGCGCACGCCCGCCTACTTCCTCGGGGCGGCGCTCGCCGTGGCCTTCGCGCTGCGCAATCGCCGGTGGCTGTACGCGAACCTGCCACATCGTTCGTGGGCGGCGGTGCTCGTGGGCGGCCTGGCCGCGGGTATCGCGGGCACGCTGACCAACGACTCCGGCCCGATCCTCCTGGTCAACGCCGTGATCGCGCTGGCCGGCGTGACCGCGTACATCCTGGGCGGCACCTACGCCAAGGCGGCCGAGCTCGAGCACGAGGCCGAGGCCGAAGCCGAGAGCGGACCGGGTCCGCCGGCCGCGGACCCCGTCCTCACGAACTGATGGCCTCGCGCGCGCTCCGCGCCGTCCTCGTCCTGAGCGCGCTGGGCGCGCTCGCCGCGCCCGCGTCGGCGGCGGCCGAGCCTCGGGCCCTGCTCGTGTTCGTCTCGACGGGCATCGCCCCTCCGGCGAGCAACGCCGCCGCCGACGACCAGGCCGTCGCCCTGCTGCGCTCGTTCGAGCGCCGGCCGCAGCTCGCGACCGGGCTGATGAGCGCCACTCAGGGCAACTACAGCGACGACCAGGCGCTGCTGGACATCTCCTCCGGCGTCCGGGTGTCGCCCACCGCCTATGGCCCCAGCCTGCCGAACAACCTCGCCCTCGTGCCCCGGGGGCGCGGGGGCGTCATCTCCGGCTGGGACGCGGCGGTCAAGCGGGCCGCCGACACCCCGGCCACCATCCACCCGGGGCTCTTCGCGTCCTCGATTCCCGGTGGCGCGGCGTACGTGGGCGCCGCGGGTCAGCGGACCGTCGATGCGGTCGCCGCCGCGAATCGGGCGGGGCGGGTGGCCGACGTCTCGATCGGACCGGCCCGGTCGCTCGTCGCGCGGACGGGCGAGCAGCTGCGCCGGCATCGCCTCGTCGTGGTGACGCTGCCCTCGCAGGACGCCGACGCCGACCTCGACGCCCTGCTCGGCGCGCGCGCGCCGGACGAGCTCGTGATTGCCGTGCAGCAGCCGCCCGACGGCCGGGTGCTCCAGTTCCTGCCCATCGCCATGGCCGCGCGAGGGACGGCGGGGCGCGGCCTGCGCTCGAACACCACGCATCGCGCCGGGGTGGTGACGGGGATCGACCTGATGCCCACCGTGCTGCGCCACCTCGACCTCGACGTCCCCGGCGAGGTCACCGGCTCGCGCATCCGGCCCGGCAAGCGCGTGTCCGCGTCCTCGCTGGAGTCGCTGCGCGAGCGCTACGCCCACGTCGCCCCGCGCCGGATCCGGGCGCTCGAGGTGATGCTCGCCGGCTGGGCGCTGCTGCTCGCCGCGTGCGCGCTGGCCGGTCGCGCGCGCGCCGGCCTGCGGATCGGGGCGCTCGCCTTCCTGTGGCTGCCCGCCATCGTGCTCGTGCCGGGCGTGATCGACCCGGCCAGCGCGATGTCGGAGGCCCTGATGATCGCCATCCCCGCGCTCCTTCTGGGCGCCCTCACCGACCGCTTCGTCACGTGGCCGCGCGCGCCCCTGGTGCCGGCCGCCGTGACGCTGGCCGTCTACCTGGCCGACCTCGCGACCGGCTCGAACCTCATCACCCTGTCGCTGCTCGGGCCCAACCCGCGGGCCGGCGCGCGCTTCTACGGCATCGGGAACGAGCTCGAGCCGGCGCTGCCCATCCTGCTGTTCGTCGGTCTGGCGGCCCTGTTCACGGGCCGCGAGCGCTCCCGCGGGGCGGCCGCCACCTTCGCGATCAGCGGGCTGGCGCTCGCGCTGGCCATCGGCTCGGGCCTGCTCGGCGCCGATGTCGGCGGCGTGATCACCGGCAGCGTCGGCGCCGCGGTGGCCGCCCTGTTCATGCTCCCCGGCCGGGTGCGCCCGCGGGTCGCGGTGGCGGTGTTCGTGGTCGTGCCGGTCGTCGCCGTGGCGGCGCTCGGCCTGCTGGACATCGTCACGGGCGCGCAGAGCCACTTCGCCCGCAACGTGCTCGAGGCCCACGGAAACGTGAGCCTCACCCAGACGGTGGAGCGGCGCTACGAGTTCGCCTACCACGCGCTCGTCCGGGGGAAGATGCCGCTCGTGTTCGCGCTGTCGGTGCTCGCGGTGGCCCTCGCCCTGGTCTACCGCGACCGGCTGTACTCCCGGCTGCCGGGCCCGTCGTGGCGGGCCGCGCTGGCCGGCGGGCTGGCCGGCGGGATTGCCGGGGCGCTGACCAACGATTCCGGGCCGCTTCTGTTCGTGGTCGCCACGTTCGTGCTCGGCGTGGTCACGGCCTACATCCTCGGGGCGCCGCCTGAAAGCGAACGGGCGCGTGCCCTACACTCAACAGAGGCGTCCGCGAAGGAAGCAGCGGGCGCCACGCCACATCCTGCCCAGGTGGCCACATGAGCAAAATCGCGCTCGTCTCACCGTATTCGTGGACCTATCCCGGTGGCGTGACCCGCCACATCGAGGCGCTGGCCGAGGAGTTCCTCGCCGGCGGCCACGACGTGCGCGTGCTCGCCCCCTATGACCCCGACGACCGGATCGCCGCCGCCCTGCACCGCGGCGCCCGCCCGCGAGGCCCGTCCGGCGCCCGACTACCTGGTCCCCCTCGGGCGGACGGTCGGCTACGCGTTCAACGGCGCCGTCTCGAACCTCGTGGGCACTCCGTACGCGGTGACGACGCTGCGCCGCGAGCTGCGCACGGGCGGCTACGACGTGGCCCACGTCCACGAGCCGGTCGCCCCGGTCGTCGGCTGGGACGTCCTGGCCTCGGCGCCCGTGCCCCTCGTCGGCACCTTCCACTGCTTCTCCGAGAACGTCATCACGAACAACGTCGCCAACCTCCTGGGCGCGCGCCGTCGCCTGAACATGCTTCGCGGGCGGATCGCCGTCTCCGAGGCGGCGGCGTGGACGGGTCGCCGCTTCTACGGCGGCCACTACCGGGTCATCCCGAACGGCGTCGCCGTGCCCGACGCGCGCCCGGCGCGCGAGGCGGCGGACCGGCTGCGCATCGTCTTCGTCGGCCAGGCCGTCGAGCGCAAGGGCCTGCCCGTGCTGCTGCGCGCCTTCGAGGCCCTGCGCGAGCACGTGCCGGCCGAGCTGCAGATCGTCGGCGCCACCGAGGAGGAGGTCGTCGCCGCTGCTGCTCGACGGCCGCGGCGTCGAGGTCCTGGGCAAGGTGTCCGACGACCGCAAGCGGCGTGCGCTCGAGGAGGCGGACGTCCTGTGCGCGCCCTCGCTGGGCGGAGAGAGCTTCGGCATGGTCCTGACGGAGGCGTTCGCCGCCGGAACGCCGGTCGTCGCCTCCGACATCGCCGGCTACCGCGACGTGGTGCGCGACGGCGAGGACGGAATCCTCGTGCCCCGCGGCGACGCCACCGAGCTGGCCGAGGCGCTGCGCGACCTCTGGCTGGAGCCCGAGCGCCGGGCCGCCATGGGGGTCGCCGCGTTCGAGCATGCCGGACGCTACGCCTGGCCGCGGGTGGCGGCCGAGGTGCTCGAGGTCTACGACGAGGCGGCGTCCGTGCCCGAGCCCGAGGGACGAGCGCGCCGCGCCGCGGTCCGCGCCGGCGTGCTGCCCGCCGACGGCCGGCCGCGGGTCCCCGCCAAGCGGCTTCCCAAGCTCGAGCCCGCCCGGGTGTCGGCCGTGGACGCTCCGCACCGTCGCCCCGCGGTGGCCTTCGCCCGCCGCGCCGCCTTCGTGCTCGCCGCGGTGGCCACCCTTGTCCTCGGCGCGCTCGCGCTGCGGCGGATCGGCATCGGGAACATCGGGCAGACGCTGCTGGACTCGAGCCCGACCTGGGTTCTCGTCGGCCTCGGGCTCATGTGCTCGTCGATGGTCCTGCGAGCCCTCGCCTGGCATCAGATCCTGCGCGCCGCGCTTCCCGCGGCGCTCGTGAAGCGCCGCGACGCCATGCAGGGGACCTTCATCGGCGTGCTGATGTCGGCGACCCTGCCGGCCAGGCTCGGCGAGCCCTCGCGCGCGCTCATCGTGGCGCGCCGGCTGGGCCGCGTGCCGGAGACCCTGCCCGTGGTCCTCGGGACGCTCGTGTCGCAGACGCTGCTGAACATCGTGGCGCTCGTCGCGCTCGGCTCGGTGATGTTCGCGACCATCGGGCTCTTCCAGGGCCACGAGGGCGCGCTCGCCGCCTTTGCCATCGCGCCGGTGGCCGTGCTGCTCGCCGTGCTCGTCGCGCCCGCCCTCCTGCGCTCCGGCAAGCCGTCCCGCTTCCGCCGCGATCGAGGCATGGCTGCGCCAGGCGCGCGGTGCGATGAAGCAGGTGCGGCGCGGACTCGTCGTGTTCCGCCGCCCGCGGTTCGCCGTGGGGGCCACGCTCGGCCAGCTCTCGGCGTGGGCCGTCCAGTGGCTGTCCTGCTACGTGCTGCTCGTCGCGCTCGGCCTCGAGCACCGTGCGGGGCTCGGCGCCGCCGCGGCGATCCTCTTCGCGGTCAACGTCACCGCCGTGCTCCCGGCCACGCCCTCGAACCTCGGCGTCTTCCAGGCCGCGTGCGTCGCGGTGCTCACCGGCGCCTACGGCGTGTCCTCGGTCGACGCGCTCGGCTACGGCATCATCCTTCAGGCCGTCGAGATCACGACCGCGGTCATCATGGGCATGCCGGCCCTCGTCAAGGAGGGCCTGTCCTGGCGCGACGTGCGCCTGCGCGCTCTCGCCGGCGCCCCCGTCCGCCTCGAGGCCCGCCGGGTCAGCCGCAACCGCGGCGACGCGGTGGAAATCGAGGCGTAGAGCTAGCCATCCCACTGAAGGGGTCTGACCCCTTCAGGGGTCTGACCCCTCACGACGTCCTGAGGGGAACGTCGTGGTAGACGAAGAGGAAGAGGAAGGCCACGGCGACGAAGACCAGGAGCACGATGGCGGTGAGCGCCATCTCCAGGCGCGGGTTGCCTCGGGAGCGCTCGCGGGGGCGACGGTAGTAGTAGCCCATCGTCACGACCTCCAGGCGACCCGGGCGGCGGGTCCGGTCCAGATCCCCGCCTCGCGGTAGCGGGGCTCGGCAGCCGGCGAGGCATCGCCGGCCTCGTCCACGCGGCGGTGCAGCGCGTCCTCGCGCTCGCGGTGCAGCTCGGCCAGCCGAGCCACCAGCGCGGTCCGAATCTCCTCGAGCTCGTCGGCGGTGAGGATGCGGCCCGCGGTGGCGCTCGGCATCGCCGCCCGGTCGCCGAGGGGGGCCATGTGGACGAGCTCGCGCTCGAGCTGGGCGATGTCGGCGCGCAGGGCGCGGCGGCGGGCGCGCTCGTCCGGGCGCGAGCGGCCCGCGCCGGGCGGCTCGGGGGCGGGGGAGGGGGGCTCGCGGCTGCCGCCCACGAACAGGGCCTCGGCGAGCTCGCGCGGGTCGACGCCGGCCTCCCGAGCCTGGTCGGTCGCGGCCGAAGCCAGGCGGGCGAGGGCGTCGTGCGGGCCGGCATTCGGGGCGACGAAGGTGCCGCGACCGTGCTCGGTGGCCACGAGGCCCTGCTCCTCGAGCCGGGCGTAGACGGAGCGCACGGTGTTGACGTTGACGTCGGCGGCGCCGGCCAGCTCGCGGACGCCCGGGAGCCGCTCGCCGGGTGACAGCAGGCCGGTGGCGATCGCGGTGCGCAGCTTCCATGCCAGCTGGGTCCCGAGGGGGACGTCGCTGTCGCGATCGACGGAGAACGCTCGAGCGGAGTTGGCTGCGGGCTCGCTCACAGTGTCGCCAGACTAGCACAGTAGTGTGATGTTTGACAAGCACTCTGGGCGGTGATACTGATAGCTGTGCTAGCTCACTAGCTAACCACCTTTCGCCCAAGATGATCCGCACAGCCGCCGACCGCGCCTTCCTCCCGACCAAGAACCTCCTCGAAGAGGTCGGGGACATGATGATCCTGACCGGGAAGACCATCGTCTCGGCGCTGCGCCCGCCCTACCCCTACGGGGGCGAGTTCGTCTCGCAGTTCCTGTTCGTGCTGCGGCTCTGCTGGTTCCCGCTGATCGTCTCCACCGTCGCCTTCGGCTACGGCGCGCCCGGACTCCAGGCGGCGAACTTCCTCGTCCTCTTCGGGGCGATCGACCGCCTCGGCGGGTTCTTCGTCCTCGCCTCGATCCGCGAGTTCGCGCCCTTCGTGACGGCCATCGTCCTGGCCGGCGTGGCCGGCACCGCGATCACGGCGGACCTGGGCGCGCGCAAGATCCGCGAGGAGCTCGATGCGCTTCAGGTGCTGGGCGTCGACCCGGTCAAGAACCTCGTGGTGCCGCGCTTCCTCGCCCTCATGACGGTCACCGGGCTGTTCGACATCTTCGCCCTGCTGTTCGGGATCTTCGGGAGGCGTGATCGCCACGCTGGTCAACGGCGCGCCGCTCGGGCCCTTCTGGGCCACCTTCTTCACCAACGCCTCGACCACCGACCTGTGGGGGTCGGTCCTGAAGATGCACGATGTTCGGAGCGATCATCGCGATCGTCTGCTGTTACAAGGGCATGACCGCGTCCGGCGGCGCCGAGGGCGTGGGGCGCGCCGTCAATCAGGCCGTGGTGATCGCTCTTCCTCGGCGTGTTCGCCTTCAACTACGTCTTCACGCAGACGCTGCTGGCCACGCACCCCGAGATAACGGTGATCCGCTGATGGGTGCGCTGCCGGGAATGGGCTCGCGTCCCGCGCGCGTGGCTGGAGAGCCTCGGCGACCTCGGCTCCTTCAGCGGCCGCGTGCTCCTCCAGTGTTCAGCGGCCGGGTACTGCGCTTCTTCGGCGAGACGCTGCGCCAGGCCGGCATCCTCATCGTCTCCTCGACGATCGTGATCTGGGGCCTGGTGTTCATCATCGGCCTGCAGTGCGGGATCGAGGGTGCGTACTTCACGCGCTCCCAGGGCACCCCGGCGTACGCCGGCGTCTTCTCCGCCTGGTGCGACCTGCGCGAGCTCGTGCCCTACGGCTTCGGCTACATGCTGGCCGCCAAGGTGGGCACGGGGATCGTGGCCGAGCTGGGCTCGATGCGCATCACCGACGAGATCGACGCTCTTGGAGGTCATGGGCATCCCCTCGATCACGTTCCTGTGCGCGACACGCCTCCTCGCGTCCTGGATCGTTCTGCCGTTCATGTACATCGCCGCCATCGGCGCCGGGTTCTTCGCCTCCTACCTCGCGGTGGTGGTGCAGATCGGCGAGGTGTCATCCGGCGGGTTCTTCCTCATCTTCTGGATATTCCAGAATCCACCCGACCTGCTCTTCAGCGTGATCAAGGCCATGGCCATGGCGACCGTCATCGTGCTCGTCGGCCTGTACTACGGCTACCACGCCGGCGGTGGCCCGGTCGGAGTCGGCACGGCCACCGCGAAATCGATGGTCGTGAACATCGTCCTCATTCACCTGATCGGGATGCTCGGCACCCAGGTCTTCTGGGGCGCCAATCCCCGGGCCCCGATCGGAGGCTGACGTGCCCGCCACCCTCACACGCACGACGACGTCCGCCGCCGCCGCCCCACCGCTGCGGCTGCCCGTCGAGATCGACGAGGGCGCGGCGCGGCAGGCGCTGCGAGGGCAGCTTTCCGCCCTCGAGCGCCGCCTGGCCGCGACCGGCGAGCCGCTGCCGGCACCCCGCGTCCGGGGCGGCGCGCCCCGGCTGCTCGACCTGGCCGCGCTGGAGCGTGCGCGCGACGACCTCTACTCGCGCGTGCGCGCGGCGGAGCGCTCGGCGGTCGAGCGCGAGGCCGGACACGCCGCCGCGCGGGCGCGCCTGGAGGCGATGCTGGCCGACCCCGCGGCCCACCGCTGGGAGCGCGTGACCCGCGCGCAGCTCGGCGAGCCCGGCTGCGGCGATTGGCACGTCAGGCCGCGCGCCGGCCTGCTCGGCATGCTCGCCGGCTGGTGGGAGGTCAAGCTCTCCTCGGGCTGTCCGTTACCCGCGCGACTCGGCCGGCCAGTTCGCCCGCGGGTCCGGCAGCGGGGTGAGGATCTCCTCGATCTGCTCGCGGCGGTCCTCGAGGAACGGCGGAAGGATCACCTTGCTGCCCAGCTCCTCGAGCGGCACGTCCACGGTGAAGCCGGGGCCGTCGTCGGCGATCTCGAACAACACGCCGCTGGGCTCGCGGAAATAGATCGAGTGGAAGTAATGGCGGTCGATGATCGGCGTCACGCGAACGCCGGCCTCGTTCAGGCGCTCGTGCCAGCGCGGGTGCTCGGCCACCGTCGTGCCCCAGGCGACGTGGTGCACGGTCCCGGCGCTCTGGTTGCCCGGCGCCTCGGGCGGCGAGTCGTAGTGGATCGTCCCGCCGCGGCGCTCCCCGCGTAGCTCCCAGCCGCCATCGCCGAGCGGCGTGGCGCCCATCACGGTCTCGAGCAGCCCGCGGCTGCGCTCGGGCTCGGCGCTGTAGGCGCGCACGGCGTCGAATCCCTGGAGCGCGTGCTCCGCCGGCACCTCCGGGTGCACGGCGCTCAGCGGCTCGTCGCCGCCGGTCCGCACGACCAGCTCGTGGCCCAGGCCCTCGGGATCGGCGAAGCGCAGGCGGTCGCCGTCGCGCTCGGTCTCGATCCCCTCGCCCTCCAGCCGCCGCTCCCAGAAGTCGATCGCCTCCGGGCTGCCGACCCGCCACACGATGCGGTGCACCATGCCGGCGCCGGCGCGCCCCGGGCTCGCGCCCGGGTACTCGAAGAAGGTGATGTCGGTCCCGGCCCGGCCGAGCTCGTCGGAGTAGAAGAGGTGGTAGACGCGTCGGGTCGTCCTGGTTGACGGACTTCGCCGCCATCCGCAGGCCGAGGACCCGCGTGTAGAAGTCGACGTTGCCCGGCGCGTCGCCCGTGATGGCCGTGACGTGGTGGATTCCCTCGAGGCGCATCGCCGCGCCCAGTGATATCAGGCCTTGAGTGCCTCGGCCAGCATGGCCAGAGTGTCCGCCTCGCTGGCGACGAGCGCGTCGCCCTCCTCCTGCAGCGCGCGCAGGTTCTCCTCGGAGGCGTTGTCCAGGTGGTCGCTCGCCCGGCGCAGCTCGGTCTGGATGCGCCAGTAGCTTCCCTCGAGCACCTGCCGCGCCTGGAAGTCCACCGTGTCGGACTGGCCGTCGAGCAGGATGTCGATGATCGGCCGCGCCCACTCCAGCGCGCCCCAGTCGCGCACCTTCTTCCACGGCAGGGGCCGGGTCTGCTGCCCGGTGCCGAGCGAGACGAGCATGACGTCGTGGGGCTCGCGGACGCGCAGCACCTCGGCGAGCGCGCACATGGCCGGGTTGGCGGCGAAGACACCGCCGTCGACCAGGGAGAAGCCGTCGAGGCTCACGGGCTCGAAGTACGACGGCGCCGCGGAGGTGGCATGCGCCGCGTCGCGCAGGAGCCAGTCCTGGGCGGCGTCCCCGCGCGCCCGGGAGCTGCGGAAGAAGAACGGCGTGCGACTCACCGTGTCGTAGGCGGTGACGAGGACGTCGGCCAGCGCCTCGCGGAGTCGCAGCTCGCCGAACGACTCGTGCAGGACCTCGACCAGCCCGTCCGAGGGGTACTTCTCGTCGAGCGCGCCCTCGACCGACCGGATGCGGTCGTACACGGAGCGGTGGAAGATCCGCGGCCCCTCGCGAACGTAGAGCTCGGCGAGGTCCGCGGCGGCCCACCGCGGCGAGCCGCCCTCGCCGGGCGCGGTCAAGCCGAGCGCCAGGATGCCGCCGGTCGAGGTCCCCACGACGAGGTCGAACAGCTTCGCCACCGGCCGCCCGGCGCGCAGCTCGAGGTCGGCCAGCACCTTCGCGGGGATGATCCCGCGGATCCCACCGCCATCGATAGAGAGCACCCGCAACGGCTCGGCCACGTGCGCGAGTGTGCCGGGCGGCCCGGACGTCCTAAGGGGTCACGATCGCGTCTGTCTCCGCGCTGCGGGCGGCCGCCTCGAGCACCTCGAGCACGCTCACGGCGTCCAGGGGGTCCACCGGCGCCGGGCCCTCGCCGCGAACCGCCGAGACAAGGCCGGCGTAGAACGCCTCGTAGGCGCCGCGCTCCGTCTCGATCGGCCGCTCCGAGTCGCCCGCCACGAGTCGTCCCCAGCTCTGCTCGGGCTCGCGGCCCCAGCCCGGGTCGCCGGGGCGAGCCCCGGCGCGCAGCGCCGCCTCCTGGGGATCGAGGCCGTCCTTGACGTAGGCGGCCTCCAGCCCGAGGACGCGAAAGCGCGAGTCGGGCGCGGCGGCCACCACGTTCGCCCACAGGTGCGAGCTGACGCCCCCGTCGTGCTCGAGCGCGACGAACACGTCGTCGTCGACCGTCGCTCCCTCGCGGCGGCGCTCGACCTCGGCGTACACGGAACGCGGGCGACCGAACAGCACGAGGGCCTGGTCGACCAGGTGACTGCCCAGGTCCAGGAGCAGGCCGCCGCCCTCCCGCGGGTCGCCGCTCTCGCGCCACGCCTCGGACGAGATCTTCGGCCGCCAGCGCTCGAAGCGCGACTCGAAGCGCACGACCTGGCCGAGCTCGCCCCGCTCGAGGAGGCGGCGAACGGTGAGGAAGTCGCCGTCCCAGCGGCGGTTCTGGAAGACCGTGAGCACCCGGCCGGCGCGGTGTGCCTCCTCCACGAGCTCGCGTCCCTCGGAGGCGGTGACCGCGAGCGGCTTGTCCACGACCACGTGTACCCCGGCGTCGAGCGCGGCGCGGGCCACCGGCACGTGCTGGCGGTTGGGGGTGGCGACGACGGCGATGTCGACCTCCTCGAGCATCTGGGTGACCTCGGCCACCACGCGTACCCCGGGATGGTCTCGCTCGGCGTCCTCGCGGCGCTCGGGGTTTCGGGTGACCACCGCGGCCACGCGAAGCCCCGGCGTGGCCGCGACGAGCGGCGCGTGGAACACCGCGCCCGCGAGGCCGTACCCGACGATCCCCACCCGAAGGTCCGCCGGCATGCTGACGCTAGACCTCGTCGATCAGGTCGGCGACCGAGTCGACGATCCGCGAGGGCCGGTAAGGGTGGCGCTCGGCGTCCTCGGGCGTGGTCACGCCGCTGAGGACGAGGATGGCCTCCAGGCCGGCCTCGAGGCCCGACACGATGTCGGTGTCCATGCGGTCGCCGATCATCGCCGTCTCCTCGGAGTGGGCGTCGATCGCGTTCAGCGCGGAGCGCATCATCAGCGGATTCGGCTTTCCCACGAAGTAGGGCTGGACCCCGGTCGCCCGGCTGATCAGCGCGGCCACCGAGCCGGTGGCGGGGAGCGGGCCGTCGGGCGAGGGCCCGATGGTGTCGGGATTGGTGGCGATGAAGCGCGCGCCCGCCGAGATCAGGCGGATGGCCCGGGTGATCCGCTCGAAGCTGTAGGTCCGCGTCTCGCCCAGGACCACGTAGTCGGGGTCGCGTTCGGTCATCGTGTAGCCGGCCTCGTGCAGGGCGGTGGTGATGCCCGCCTCGCCGATGACGAAGGCGGTCCCGCCCGGCCGCTGGTTCTCGAGGAATCCCGCGGTGGCCAGCGCCGACGTCCAGATCGACTCCTCCGGGACCTCCAGGCCACTCGCCCGCAGCCGGGCCGCCAGGTCGCGCCGCGTGTAGATCGAGTTGTTCGTGAGCACGAGGAACGGGAGCTCTCGCTCGCGCAGCCTGGCGAGGAAGCGATCAGCGCCGGGGACGGCCTGCTCCTCGTGCACGAGCACGCCGTCCATGTCCATCAGCCAGGAGCGGATCTCGCGCGACACCGGGACGGCCTACGCGGGGCTCGGCAGCTCGCCGCCGCGCTCGGTGCCGGCGATCAACTCGTCGCCCACCTTCTCGTCGGGCACGAAGCCGGACTTCATGCCGAAGTAGACGGCCTGGGGGTGGTGGGCGACGATGGCCACGGTGGACTGCTCGGGCGAGACGGCGTAGCCGCCCGACAGCGACAGGCCGATCGACTCGGCGTCCGAGCAGGCGGAAGACCTTCTCGTGCTCGGACTGGTCCGGGCAGGCGGGATAGCCCCACGAGTAGCGCCGGCCCTGGTCGGGCTCGATGCCCAGCTCGCGGCGCGCCTGCGCGTGCAGCCACTCGGCCGTGCCCTCGGCGGCCTGCACGCCGAGGCCGTGGACGAAGAGCTGCTCGGCGAACTCGCCCTCCTTCTCCAGCCGCCCGATCACGTCGGTGACCTCCGGAGCCGACCGTCACGGCCTGGATGCGCGCATCACGTCGACCTCGCCGCTGTCGAGCGGGCGGTAGAAGTCGGCCAGGCAGATCCGGTCGTGCTTGGGCTGGCGCGGGAAGACGAGCCGCTCGAGCTCGCGCTCGCCCGGGCGCCTCGGGGTCCCAGACGATCAGCTCGTTGCCGTCGGCGTTGCACGGGAAGTACCCGAGCAGCGCGCGCGGGCGCAGGTAGTCCTGCTCGCGCCACATGCGCTCCAGGCGCGGCGCGAAGTCCTCCTCGATCAGCTTGGCCTTCGCCTCGCGCCTCCTGCCCGCGCCCGCCCCAGTGCAGCGTGAACAGCACGTGGCGGTCGAGGAAGGGATAGACCTCGTCGAGGTCGACCTCGATCTCGCGCACGCCCCAGAACGGCGGTGTCGGGATCGGCACGTCGGTGCGCGCCTTCGAGCGCACCGAGTCGTCGGTGACCGGCGGCGCGTCGTCGGGCTCCTCGACCTTGTCGCGCAGCTTCGTCGCCTCGTCGCGGGTCTTGGCCACCAGCGCCGCTGCGCGCGTCCTCGTCGACGAGCTGGTCCATCACGGCCAGGCCGGCGAAGGCGTCCTTGCAGTAGAAGACGCCCGGGCTCGTAGACCTCGTCGGACTCCTTGCCCTTCGGGTACAGCGTGCGCCGGCCGAAGTCGCGGTTGATCGCCGCGCCGCCGATCAGCACGGGGTACTCGAGCCCGCGCTCGTGCAGCTCCTGGATGCACAGCGGCATCTGCTTGGAGGTCGAGACGAGCAGCGCGCTCAGGCCGATCGCCGTCGCGTCGTGCTCCTGCGCGGCCTCGAGGATGTTCGAGATCGGGACCTGCTTGCCCAGGTCCACCACCGTGTAGCCGTTGTTGGTGAGGATCGTGTTGACCAGCGACTTGCCGATGTCGTGCACGTCGCCGAACACCGTCGCGATCACGACGGTGCCCTTCGTGTGGCCCTCGATGCGGTCGAGGTAGCTTCTCGAGCTGGGCCACGGCGCGCTTCATCACCTCGGCCGACTGAAGGACGAAGGGCAGGATCAGCTCACCGGCGCCGAACTTGTCGCCGACCTCCTTCATCGCCGGGAGCAGGACCTCGTTGAGGGTGGGGACGGCGCCGATCTTCTCGTTGCAGCGGTCGATCCAGTCCTCCACGCCCTCCTTCTTGCGGCGCAGGATGTGCCAGTGCAGGGCCTCCTCGGGCTCCATGCCCTCGGTCGGGTTCTCCTGCCTCGGCCTCGGCCTCCTCGCCCTGGGACTCGAAGTGCCCGATGAAGCGCTCCAGCGCGTCCTCGCGGCGGTTGAAGACGAGGTCGTCGGCCAGCTCGCGCTCGCTCGTCGGGGATCTCCGAGTAGGGCGTGATGTGGTTGGGGTTGACCATCGCCAGGTCGAGTCCGGCCTCCACGCAGTGGTGCAGGAAGACCGAGTTCAGGACCGCGCGCGCCCGCGGCGAGACGCCGAAGGAGACGTTGGAGACGCCGAGCGACGTCTTGACGCCGGGCAGCTCGGCCTTGATGCGGCGGATGCCGTCGATCGTCTCGATCGCGCGACGGCTTCCACTCGTCGTCGCCGGTGGTCAGCGTGAAGGTGAGGGCGTCGAAGATCAGCGCCTCGGGCTCGAGGCCGTGCTCGTCGCACGCCAGCTCCTTGATGCGCTGGGCGATCTCGACCTTGCGGTCGGCCGTCTTGGCCATCCCGACCTCGTCGATGGTCAGCGCGATCAGCGCCGCGCCGTGAGACGCGGCGAGCGGCACCACGCGGTCGAGCCTTGTCGCGGCCGGCCTCGAGGTTGACCGAGTTGACGATCGCGCGGCCGGGGATCTGCTCCAGCGCACGCTCGATCACCTCGGGCTCGGTCGAGTCGATCTGCATCGGCGCGGGCTGGGTCAGCGAGATGCGCTTGACCACCTCGCCCATCTGGTCGTCCTCGTCCTGGCGCTCGGTCAGCGCGACGCAGACGTCGAGCACGTGGGCGCCGCCGGTCACCTGGTCCTCGGCCACCGTGACGAGGCCGTCGTAGTCGTCGGCCAGCAGCAGCTCCTTGGCCTTGCGCGAGCCCTGCGAGTTGACCCGCTCGCCGACCAGCGTCGGCCGCGGGTCCTGCACGAGCGGAGTGGAGGTCATCATCGAGGAGACCTGGACGGCGCCGGCCGCGGGGCGCTGGCCCGGCCGGGCGCCATCGACGCGCTCGGCGATCGCCCGGATGTGGTCGGGCGTGGTGCCGCAGCACCCGCCGACGATGCCCACGTCGTAGCGCTCGACGAACTCGCCCAGCACGTTCGGCCAGGGGCTCGGGCTCCTCGGGGAAGATCGTCTCGCCGTCGGGGCCCTGGAGCGGCAGGCCGGCGTTGGGGATGCAGTGGACGGGCACGGGGGAGTGCTCGCCCAGGTACCGGATCGCGTCGCGCATGTCCTCGGGCCCGGTCGAGCAGTTCAGGCCGATGACGTCGACGCGCAGCGCGTCGCAGCGTCGTCAGCACCGACTGGATGTCGGTGCCCAGCAGCATCTTGCCGCCCTGCGGCAGCAGCGAGACCGAGCACTGGATCGGCAGCGCGCGGCCGGTCGAGCTTGAACGCCTCGCGCGCGCCGAACACCGCGGCCTTGACCTCGAGGATGTCCTGCGCCGTCTCGATGATGATGAGGTCGGCGCCGCCCTCGACCAGGCCCTGGGCCTGCTCGGTGAACACCTCGACGAGCTCGCGGAAGGTGATCTTGCCCGAGCGTCGGGTCGTCCGACGCGGGCAGGTGCCCGGTCGGGCCGATCGAGCCGGCGACGAAGCGTGATTCGCCGGCGGCCTTGCGCGCGATCTCGGCGGCGCCGCGGTTGATCTCGAGCGTGTGATCGGCCAGGCCCCACTCCTCGAGCTTGAGCCGCGATCCCTGGAACGAGTCGGTCTCGACGACCTGCGCGCCGGCCTCCAGCATCGAGGCGTGGACGCCCTCGATCACGTCGGGGCGGTGGAGCACGAGCGCCTCGTGGCACTTGCCCTCGAGGCCGCCGTAGTCCTCCGGGCCCAGATCGAACTGCTCCAGCGTCGCGCCCATGCCGCCGTCGAAGACGACGACGCGTTCACGTACGGCGGCTAGGAAGTCTCGTTCCGGCACTTCGGAGGTCACCTCCATCGAATCCCGGCTGTAGCACCGCACCTCGTGGGCCGGTTGCTGCGGCGTCTGCGGGCCGGGTCCCTCGGCCGCTCTTGATGGATCGACCTCCAGTGTATCGAGTGCCTACTTGATGAAGAGCATCTCCTCGTACTTCGGCAGCGGCCACAGGTCGTCGGCCACGATCTTCTCCAGGCGGTCGGCGACGTCGCGCGCGGCGTCCATCGCCGGGAGCACGGTGTCGCGCATGTACTCGGCGTGTTCGAGCGAGCCCTCCTCGCCCTCGTGGGTGGCGTTCGCCGCCTCCAGCGCCTTGATCGCGTCCACGAACTCGCCGACCAGCGCCTCGGTCTCCCCGATCAGGGACTCGACCTCGGCCGCCTTGAGCTGCTCGAGGTGGCGGACCGCCGCGGGCAGCAGCATCGTGCGGGCGATCGACGCCGCCGTCTCGGCCTCGATGTTCACCTTGACGACGTACTGCTCGACGAACACGTCGTAGCGCGAGTGCAGCTCGCGCTCCGAGAGCACGCCGTAGTCGGAGAACACGCCGACCGTCTGGTCCTCGACCAGCCACGGCAGCGCGTCGACCGTCGTGCGGAGGTTGTCCAGGCCGCGGCTCTCGGCCTCGGCGTGCCACTCGTCCGTGTAGTTGTCGCCCTCGAAGACGATCTGCTTGTTGCGGCCCAGCTGCTCTTGACGATCTGCGGCACGGCGTCCTCGAGCGAGGTCGCCGCCCTCGAGCGCCTTCTCGAGGTCGTCGGACAGCGAGTCGAGCGCCTCGGCGACGATCGTGTTGAGCACCGTGTTGGGCAGCGACAGCGACTGCGAGCTGCCCAGCGCGCGGAACTCGAACTTGTTGCCGGTGAAGGCGAACGGGCTCGTGCGGTTGCGGTCGCCGCCGTGCATGGGCAGCGGCGGGAGCACCTCGGTGCCCAGGCCGAGGAAGCCCTTGTCCGTGCGCTCCGTCGCCTCCGGACTCGATCGCCCCGAACGCCTTCAGCAGCTCGGCGCCGAGGAAGATCGAGATGATCGCCGGCGGCGCCTCGTTGGCGCCCAGCCGGAAGTCCTGGCCCGCCGACGCGATCGAGGCCCGCAGCAGCGCCTGGTGCTTGTTCACGGCCTGGATGACGGCCGTGCAGAAGAACAGGAACTGGAGGTTCTCGTGCGGCGTGTCGCCCGGCTCGAGCAGGTTGCTGCCCGTGTCGGTGCCCATCGACCAGTTGTTGTGCTTGCCCGAGCCGTTGACGCCGGCGAAGGGCTTCTCGTGCAGCAGGGCCACGAGGCCGTAGCGCCGGGCCACCCGCTGCATGACCTGCATGGTGATCTGCTGGTGGTCGCAGCCGACGTTGCTGTTCTCGAACACCGGGGCCACCTCGTACTGGTTCGGGGCGACCTCGTTGTGCCGGGTCTTGATCGGCACGCCGAGCTTGGCCAGCTCGCGCTCCACGTCGAGCATGCAGGCCAGGATCCGCTCCGGGATCGAGCCGAAGTAGTGGTCGTCGAGCTCGTGGCCCTTCGGCGGCTTGGCGCCGAACAGCGTGCGGCCCGTGTTGATCAGGTCGGGCCGCTCGAAGTAGTACTGCTCGTCGATCAGGAAGTACTCCTGCTCGGGGCCGACGGTCGTGAACACGCGCTGGGCGCTGTTGTCGTCGAACAGGCGCAGCGCGCGGATCGCCGCCTTGCTCAGGGCGTCCATCGAGCGCAGGAGCGGGACCTTGTTGTCCAGCGCCTCGCCGGTCCACGACGCGAACGCCGTGGGGATGCACAGCACGGCGCCGTTCGGGTTCTCGAGGATGAAGGCCGGGCTCGTCGGGTCCCAGGCGGTGTAGCCGCGCGCCTCGAAGGTGGCACGGATGCCGCCGGTGGGGAAGGACGACGCGTCCGGCTCGCCCTGGATGAGCTCCTTGCCGGAGAAGTCGGCGATGGCCGTCCCCTCGCCGGTCGGCGCGTAGAAGGAGTCGTGCTTCTCGGCCGTGGAGCCGGTCAGCGGCTGGAACCAGTGCGTGAAGTGGGTCGCGCCCTTCTCCATCGCCCAGTCCTTCATCGCGGCGGCGATCTGGTCGGCCAGCGACGTGTCGATCGCCTCGCCGCGTGACAGCGTGGCCTGAAGCTTCTGGTAGACGGTCTTGGGCAGTCGCTGACGCTGGATGGCGGGCGAGAAGACGTTGGTCCCGAAGACCTGGTTGGCCGCGACCGTGAGGTCGGCGGAGCCGAGACTCTCGCCGTTCGGGCTCCACTGCGCGGCGAGCACGTTCTGCGTTCTGGGCATGGTCGGGGGATTCCCTCCTGTCGGAATGAGCGCGCGACATTAGGCGCCCGCGCGGGGGCGCACCTTATCCACGTGTCGAAAGCCACGCGCCTCCCGTTCGCCCTGGTGTCGAGTCCGTGGGCGGGAATCGACCGGATGGCGAAATCGCCGGGGCGATCTTTCGACACCCGGATAAGGAGAAGGCACGGCTCCTGCCCGACACTCGCGGCCGGCATCCGAATCAGGAGGACGTATGAGACGACGTTCGCTACTCGTGCTGGGCGCGGCGGCCCTCGTGGTGCTGCTGTTGCCGGCCACCTCTTTCGCCGACTCCACGGACCTGGAGAAGGCGGTCGCGGGCAAGCTCGACCCGTCGGTGGGCATCAACTCCACCTGGGTGATCGTGGCCGGCTCGCTGGTCATGTTCATGCAGGCAGGCTTCGCCTTCCTGGAGATCGGCTTCTCGCGCGCGAAGAACGCGGGAACCGTGGTCGCGAAGATCCTCACGAACTTCTCGATCGCGGCGATCGGCTGGTGGATCTGCGGATTCGCGTTCGCCTTCGGCGGTCCGCTGGGCAGCGTGATCGGTCACGACGGCGGGTTCTTCTTCTCGAACCTGGGCCCGTGGTCGCAGGTTCAGGGGGACATCACGGTGTTCCACCCGAGCTTCCCGGTGATGGACCTGTCGAACGCGACGATCGAGTCGAAGTTCTTCTTCCAGTTCGTCTTCTGCGCCGTGTCGCTGGCCATCGTCTGGGGCACGACGCTCGAGCGGATCAAGTTCAGCGTGTACGTGATCTACGCGATCGTCTTCTCGACGATCATCTACCCGATCGGGGCCCACTGGGTCTTCGGAGGCGGCTTCCTCCAGATCGGCGACTGGCTCGGCACGGGCATCACCGGCATGCAGGACTTCGCGGGTTCGACCGCCGTCCACCTGATCGGGGCGACGGGCGCGTTGGCGGCCCTGCTGCTGCTCGGCCCGCGGAAGGGGAAGTTCGGGGCCGACGGCAAGCCGCGGCCGATCCCGGGGCACAGCATGCCCCTGTTCGGCCTGGGCGTGCTGATCCTGTGGCTGGGCTGGTTCGGGTTCAACCCGGGCTCGACCCTCAACGCCCTGGACGGTCGCTTCCCGGAGATCCTGATCATCACGAACCTGGCCGCCGCCGCCGGCGTGATCGGCGCGGTCGCTCACGGCCCGACTGCGGACCGGGAACATCGACATCGGCATGGCCGGCAACGGCGCGATCGCGGCGCTGGTCGCGATCACCGCTCCGTCGGGCTACGTCGAGCTCTGGGCCGCGCCGATCATCGGCGTCGTGGCCGGAGTGATCGTCGTCGTCGGCGTGTACGCCATCGACAAGATCATCGATGACCCGGTGGGCGCGCTGTCCGCGCACGGCCTGGCCGGTATCTGGGGCACGATCTCGTGCGGCATCTTCACGGCGCCGCGCCTGGCCCAGTACAACGCCTTCGGTGATCCCGACGGCGGTCTCGTGTACTCGGGCAAGTTCACCCAGCTGATCGCCCAGGTGGTCGGCTTCTCGATCGCGTTCACGTTCGTGTTCGCGATGAGCTTCGGCACGTTCTGGCTCATCAAGAAGACGATCGGCCTCCGCGTCACCGAGGAGGAAGAGGACGCCGGGCTCGACATCTCCGAGCACGGCATGTACGGCTATCCCGAGCAGTTCATTCCCGCTCCGGAGCTCGTCGGCGTGGCGTCCAGCCGCCCGGTGCCCGCGGCGGCGACGGCCGAATCGCTGGCCACCAAGAAGGAGGTGCCGGCATGAAGATGATCATCGCCTACACCAGGCACGAGTCGTTCGAGCCGATCCGCACGGAGCTGCTCGAGCTCGGGTTCCCGTCCCTCACCATCACCGAGGTGAAGGGCTCGGGTCGCCAGAAGGGCATCACCGAGCACTACCGCGGGTCGGAGCTGACGAACTACCTCCGGCCCAAGGTGAAGATCGAGTGCGTGGTGGCGGACAGGGACGTGAAGACGATCGTCGACACGATCCTCAAGCACGCCCGCACCGGTTCGATCGGCGACGGGAAGGTGTTCGTCATGCCCGTCGAGGAGGCGTTCCGGATCCGGACCGGAGAGTCCGGGGAGGAGACCCTCCAGGCGCACCCCGACGCGGCCGCGGCCGCGACGGCGTGACGCCCAGGCCGGAGACGATGGGCGCCGAGGGGCGGCGGGTCGATGGGCCCGCCGCCCCGGGCGCGCCCGGGGCCAAGGCCCTCGGCTCCGGCCCATCCGGGCTCGTCGCCCGCCTGCGCGAGGTCCATCTGGAGATGATGGACGCCGTGCTGTCGGGCGACGGCCTCGAGCGCGTGGCCGACCTGGCCGCGGGCGCGGCCGGCGCGCCGGTGGCGATCGTCGTGCCGCGGCTCGGGGCGACGGCGCCCGGCGGCGGCGTCGTGCCGGAGAGCGTCCTCGAGGCGATCCGGCGCTACGTGGTCGACCGGCTGCGCGACCGTCCCGCCGAGGTGCCGGACGGCGTCGTGGCGGAGGTGCCGATCACCGCGGGCGACGAGATCGTCGGCGCGGTGATCCTCCTCGCCGCCAAGGGCGCGCCCGAGCCCGACGCCACCGAGTTCCTCCACCTCGCGGCGGTCGCCTCGCTCACCGAGGTGGCGATCGAGGAGGCGCGTCACGAGGTGGAGCAGAACCTGCGCGGCTCGCTGCTCGAGGAGCTGCGCGCGCGGCCCGATCTCGACCCGGCGGAGATCGCTCGCCGGGCCCGGCGGCTGGGGTGCGACCTCGAGCACGGTGCCGTCGTCCTGTGCGCTGAGCTCAAGACCGAGCGCCCGCGCCACGTCGTGGCGACGATCGCCGGCGAGTACGCGGGCGCGCTGGCGCAGCACATGGACGACCGCGTGTACGCCCTGCTGCCCGCCGGGCCCGATCGTGAGCCCGCCGACACGGCCGAGGCCGCGCGCCGGCTCGCGGCGCGGCTGCAACGCCACGGCGTGGTCGGGCTGTCGTCGTTCTACGCCGACGTGGCCGAGCTGCACCGGGCGATCCAGGAGGCCGAGCTGGTCCTCGACGTCCTGCGCCGCTCCGACGCCCCGATCGCCGAGGACATCGGCCAGGGCACCTACCGGCTTCTGTTCCGCGTGCTCGCCTCGCATCCCGAGGAGGTGCGCAGCTTCTACGAGGACACCGTCGCGCCGATGGTCCGCTACGACGACCAGTACGGCACCGACCTGGCGGGAACGCTGGAGGCCTACCTCGAGCACAACTGCAACATGAACGCGACGGCGGCCTCGATCTACGCGCACCGCCACACGGTCGCCTACCGGCTCGACCGCGTGAGGGAGCTGACGAGCCTCGACCCGATGCAGTCCGAGGACCGCGAGCGTCTCGGCCTCGGCCTCAAGGCGTATCGCATCATCGCTCCACGCCTGCCGCGATAGGAGGCTCCCCTCAGGCAGGTCCCTCGCGCGCGTGTATAGGGAAGGGATGCGGGACGGCGAAGAGGTGGGCCGGCGCCGCGCTACTCGACCGGCTCGGTGATGACCTGGCCGTTGGCGCCCACGCGGGCGCTGGCGGGCTTGCCCGACACGTTGATCGTGAACGAGCCCGTGGGCTCCTCGTTGCCTCCCGCCACCACGGCCTTGGCCTTGCCGTCGAGCCCGGCCGCGACCTTGTACTTGATCGCGTGGACGCCGGACTTGACCGCCGTGACGCGCCAGACGAACGTCTTGGTCTGGTTGGGCTTGAGCGGGCCGAGGGCCCACGTGTTGGTGTAGGCGGTGATGCCGCCGTGCGGCCCGGTGTCGAGGACCCAGACCGGGCGGGACGGATCGGCCAGCCCCGCCTGGTCGCTGGCTTCGGCGAACGCCGCCGCCGCGGCGGTCTGGTCCGCCTCGTCGGACTCCACCGTCACCGCGACGTTGGGCACGGCCTTGTCGCCGGCGTTGCGGACCGCGATCTGCAGCTCGCTCGTCTCGGCCAGGCGCTGCTTGGTGGGGAAGGTCGCCTTGACCACATCGACCGGGAAGGTCCCCGAGGGCTCGTCGGCGTCCTGGCGCTCGCCGCCGCCGCAGCCGGCGGCGACGAACCCGGCGAGCGCCATCGCGCCCACCACAAGCCATCTCCTCCCCGGGCCCCTCATCGCGGGCGACCTTACCACGGCCACAGGGGCGGAAACGCCGGTTCCCGCGCACCTGCCGACGTGCCTGCTTGCGTGCCTGCCTGAGCCCCTCGCGAGCCGGCCTGCACGGCGACGGTTCCCGCTTGGCATTGGCCGTGCGCTTCGCATACGCTTATTCAGCGGTGCGCCGTCCCCATGGCGGCGGCCGCGCCTGTTGCCAGAGGGAGGACAAGTTGGTTCGCAGCATCGCCGATCGAGCGTTTCTTCCCACGAAGAACCTGCTCGAGGAAGTCGGGGACATGATGATCCTGACTGGGAAGACGATCGTGTCGGCGTTGCGTCCTCCCTACCCGTATGGCGGGGAGTTCGTCAGTCAGTTCCTGTTCGCGCTGCGGTTGTGCTGGTTCCCTCTGCTGGTTTCGACCGTGGCGTTCGGCTACGGCGCGCCCGGTCTTCAGGCGGCGAACTTCCTCGTCCTCTTCGGGGCGATCGACCGCCTCGGCGGTTTCTTCGTGCTGGCGTCGATTCGGGAGTTCGCGCCGTTCGTGGACGCGATCGTCCTGGCCGGCGTGGCGGGCACCGCGATCACCGCCGATCTGGGCGCCCGCAAGATCCGTGAGGAGCTCGACGCGCTCCAGGTCCTCGGGGTCGACCCGGTCAAGAACCTGGTCGTGCCGCGCTTTCTCGCGTTGATGTTGGTCACGGGGCTGTTCGACATCTACGCGCTGTTGTTCGGGATCTTCGGGGGGATCGTGGCGACGCTGGTGAACGGCGCGCCACTCGGGCCCTTCTGGGCGACGTTCTTCACCAACGCCTCGACCACGGACCTCTGGGGGTCGGTCCTGAAGACGCACGATGTTCGGGGCGATCATCGCGATTGTCTGCTGCTACAAGGGGATGACTGCGTCCGGTGGCGCCGAGGGGGTGGGCCGCGCGGTCAACCAGGCGGTCGTGATCGCCTTCCTCGGGGTGTTCGCGTTCAACTACGTCTTCACCCAGACCCTGCTCGCCACCCACCCCGAGATCACGGTGATCCGCTGAGTCATGGGTAGATCCTGGCTAGGAGTCCCGCGCGACTGGCTCGCCTCCACGGGCGACATCGCCAAGTTCTGCGGCCGCGTCCTGCGCGACGTCTACGGCCTGCGGGTGTTCCGCTTCTTCGGCGAGGCGCTGCGCCAGGCCGGCATCCTGATCCTCTCCTCGACGATCGTCATCTGGGGCCTGGTGTTCATCATCGGCCTGCAGTGCGGGATCGAAGGCGCCTACTTCAACCGCTCGGTCGGCGCCCCCGCCTACGCCGGGGTGTTCTCGGCGTGGTGCGACCTGCGCGAGCTGGTGCCCTACGCCTTCGGCTACATGATGGCCGCCAAGGTCGGGCACGGGGATCGTGGCCGAGCTGGGCTCGATGCGCATCTCCGACGAGATCGACGCGCTCGAGGTGATGGGCATCGACTCGATGACCTTCCTGTGCGCCACGCGCCTGCTCGCCGCCTGGCTGGTGCTGCCCTTCATGTACATCGCCGCCGTGGGCGCCGGCTTCTTCGCCAGCTACCTGGCGGTGGTCCAACAGATAGGCGAGGTGTCGTCCGGCGGGTTCTTCCTAGTCTTCTGGATGTTCCAGAACCCACCGGATCTGCTGTACAGCGTGATCAAGGGCATGACGATGGCCACCGCGATCGTGCTCGTGGGCTGCTACTACGGCTACAACGCCGGAGGCGGCCCGGTAGGGGTGGGAACCGCCACGGCGAAGTCGATGGTGCTCAACATCGTGCTCGTGCACCTCATCGGGATGCTCGGGACACAGGTCTTCTGGGGAGCCAATCCGCGCGCCCCGATCGGAGGTTAGGCATGCCGTTTGGAATCGGTCGAGGCAAGAACGACGACGAGGCGAACCCGCCGGAGGAGCAGCCGGACGCCCCCACGGGCGGCGAGTCGGTGAGCTGGCCCGAGAAGGAGCAGCCGCCCGCCGATCCCGAGTCCGTCGAGCAGCCGCCGCCGGTCGAGCAGCCGACGGTCGCCCATGAGGCGGCGCCGGAGCCCGCCGCGGAGGAGCCACCTGCCGCCGAGGAGCAGCCCGCTGCCGACGAGATCGTCACGTCCGCCCGGACCGTCCCGTCCGCGCAGACCGTCGAGTCCGCCCAGACCGTCGCCGGCGCGGACACCGTCGCCGCCGAGCGGTCCGCCGATGAGGAGCCCGGCGCTCCCGACCAGCCGGAGGAGTCCCGCGTCGCCGTGGTCTCCGAGCCGAGCGGTGCGGACGAGGACGAGTATCAGTGGCACACCGGGCTCAAGCGGCCGACCGGCGTGCCCGATGCGATCGAGTTCATCGACGTCCACAAGGCGTTCGGGCGCAACCGCATCCTGCGCGGGCTGAACATGGGCCTGCCCGAGGGGAAGATCTCGATGATCCTCGGGCCGTCGGGCACCGGAAAGTCGGTGTGCATCAAGCACATGGTCGGACTGCTCTATCCCGACGACGGCGACGTTCTCGTCCACGGCGAGTCCGTCCCCAACCTTCAGGACGACGAGCTGTTCGAGATGCGCAAGAAGTTCGGCGTGCTGTTCCAGGACGGCGCGCTGTTCGGCTCGATGAACCTGTACGACAACGTCTCCTTCCCGCTCCGCCAGCACACGGACAAGAGCGAGGAGGAGGTGTCGGAGATCGTCATGCGCCGCCTGCGGGAGGTCGGCCTGGCCGATGCGGGCGACAAGATGCCCAACGAGCTGTCGGGAGGCATGCGCAAGCGCGCCGGTTTCGCGCGCGCGCTCGTCCTCGACCCCGACATCGTGCTCTTCGACGAGCCCGACTCGGGGCTCGATCCGGTTCGCACGGCCCTGCTGTGCGAGCTGATCCAGGAGGTGCACGACGAGAACGGCGGCGCCTACTGCGTCATCACGCACGACATCATGAGCGCCCGCCGGGTGGCCGAGCACATCTCCGTGCTGTGGAAGGGCCGCATCGTTGAGTCCGGCCCCGCGAAGGAGCTCTTCGACTCCGACAACGCGTTCGTCCGCCAGTTCCTGTCGGGCGAGGCGCAGGGCCCCCTCGGGATGGAGTAGGGGGCCGCGTTCGCTTTTCCCCCAACCCTCACTCTCTAGTTAACCCTTAGGCGTACCCCCCACAGCCCGCCTTTGACCCCACCGCCCCCGCCCGACAGCCCAGGACACGCCGGATCCGGCATCACGGTCGCGCGCGCCGTCGCGCTCGGCGCGATCGTCGTCGCCGTGATCGTGGTCGCCGTCGTGCTGCTCTCGAGCGGGAGCGAGACCACCTACAAGCTGCGCTTCCAGAACGCCGGCCAGCTGGTGAAGGGCGACGAGGTCCAGGTGGGCGGCCGGCGCATCGGCTCGGTCCAGGAGATCAAGCTCACCAACACCAACGAGGCCGAGATCACGATCACGATGAAGGAGTTCGCGCCCCTCCACGAGGGCACGACCGCCATCATCCGGGCCACCTCGCTGTCGGGCATCGCGAACCGCTACATCGCGCTGACCCTCGGGCCCAACAGCGCTCCCAAGCTCAAGGACGGGGCGACGATCTCCGCCGAGCGCACCACGACGCCGGTCGATCTCGACCAGCTCTTCAACACGCTGGACCCGAAGACGCGCAAGGGCCTGGAGCAGGTCATCCAGGGGTCGGCCGAGCAGTACGTGGGCAAGGGCAAGCAGGCCAACCAGAGCGCCAAGTACTTCAACCCCTTCATCTCGACCACCGACGAGCTCGTCCGCCAGGTCAACTCGGACAGCCAGTCGCTGACCGACTTCATCGTCGAGTCCTCCAAGCTCGTCACGGACGTCGCCTCGCGCCGCGACGACCTGTCCTCGCTGGTCAGCAACGCCAACGCCACGGCCGGCGCGATCGCCAACGAGAACACGGCGCTGGCGACCGACCTCGAACTCCTGCCCACGACGTTGCGCCGCGGCAACACCACGTTCGTCAACCTGCGCGCGACGCTCGACGACCTCAACGTTCTCGTCAACACGTCCAAGCCGGTGGCGCCCAAGCTCGCGCCGTTCTTCCGCCAACTGCGCCCGCTCGTGGCGGCGGCGGTGCCCACGATCGCCGACCTGCGCAAGCTGGTGCACCAGAGCGGCCCCAACAACGACGCCACCGACCTGCTGCGCAAGACGCCGACGCTCCAGCGGATCGCGACCCCGACCTTCCGCCACGCCATCACCACGCTGAAGAGGTCCCAGCCGGTCATCGAGTTCATCCGGCCCTACACGCCAGAGCTGGTCGGCTGGTTCCGCGACTTCGGACAGGGAGCCGCGAACTACGACGCCAACGGCCACTTCGGCCGCGTCGCCCCGCAGTTCAACGCCTTCCAGTACCAGGACACGCCGGTGCCGCTGCTCACCCCGCAGGACCCGTCGCAGCGGCTGACCAGCGCCATCCCGAACTACTTCTTCCCCGCGCCGCGCCGCTGCCCGGGCGCGGCGAGTCAGCCCCCGGTCGACGGCTCCGCGCCGTTCCGCGACAGCAGCGGCACGCTCGACTGCGACCCCACCCAGCTCCTTCCCGGATCGTGAAGCGCGTCGCCGTCATCACCGCCGTGATCGCCGCCGCCGCCGTGGTGGCGATCCTCGGCACGGGCGCGAGCGACGATGGCGGCACCTACAAGGTCCGGGCGATCTTCGACAACGCCGTGTCGGTCATCCCCGGCGAGGACGTGAAGATCGCCGGCGTCAAGGTGGGCAAGATCGGCGCGTTGGACGTCACGCCGGACAAGAAGGCGGCGATCACGCTCGACATCACCGAGCCGGGGTTCCAGGACTTCCGCCAGGACGCGACGTGCACGATCCGCCCGCAGTCGCTGATCGGCGAGAAGTTCGTCGAGTGCACGCCGACCCAACCGCATCCGGTCGGCGAGCCGGCGGCCGCGCCGCTCCAGAAGATCGAGGACGGCAAGGGCAAGGGCGAGTACCTGCTGCCGGTGGCCCAGACCTCGTCGCCGGTCGACATCGACCTCATCAACAACATCCTGCGCAAGCCCTACGCCGAGCGGCTCTCGATCATCATCAGCGAGCTGGGCACCGCTGTCGCCGGCAACGGCAAGAACCTCAACCAGACGATCAAGCGTGCCAACCCCGCGCTGCGCGAGACGGACAAGGTCCTGAACGTCCTGGCGTCGCAGAATCGGATCCTCGCCAACCTGGCCACCGACTCCGACACGGTCCTCACCCCGCTCGCCCGCGAACGGCGCGCGGTGGCCGACCAGTTCGCCCAGTCCGCCACGGTCGCCCAGGCGACGGCCGAGCGCGGGGACGACCTGGAGCTCGACCTGCAGAAGCTTCCCGGCTTCCTGCGCCAGCTGCGCCCGACCATGGTGCGGCTGGGCGCCCTCGCCGACCAGGCGACGCCCGTGTTCACCGACCTCGGCGCGCAGGCGGACAACATCAACACGCTGGTGACCCAGCTCGGGCCGTTCTCGAACGCGGCTCTCCCGGCCTACCGGACGCTCGGCCGGGCGGCCGAGATCGGCGGCCCGGCGCTGACGAAGTCCGATCCGACGATCAAGGAGCTCGGGAAGTTCGCCCTGGCGGCCAAGCCGGTGGCCAAGAACGCGGCCCTCCTGCTCGACTCGCTCCAGAAGACCGGCGGCGTGGAGCGCCTGATGGACTACATCTTCTACCAGGTGGCCGCCGTCAACGGCTTCGACCAGTACGGCCACTATTTGCGGGCCGGGCTCATCGTCAACCTCTGCTCGACCTACGCCACCGCGCCCGCGCCGGGCTGCTCGTCGAACTTCGTCGATAGCACCGCCGCGAGCGCGCGTCTGAACCCGAGCCAGGCCGATCAGCTCAAGGCCAGCGCGGCCGCGCTCGCCGGCAACCGGCCGGTGGTGACCGGCTCGCGCACCGCGGCGGCCACGCCCAAGTCGCGCGCGAAGCCCATCGGGATGCCGAAGATCGCGCTGCCCGGGGGCCTCGGCCAGATCCTCTCCCAGGGAACGGCCGCGGAGGGCACGAAGACGGCTGCGCCCAAGACCCAGGTCCAGAGCCCGCTGGGCGCCCCGACCGCTTCGCGGGCCCCCGACCCGCGCCAGGGCCTGCTCGACTACCTCCTGGGGAGTGGATCGTGAACCGCCGGGGCGCCTCCTCCATCGCCGCCAACCCCGTCCTCATCGGGGCGGCCACCACCCTGGTGGTGATCGTCGCCGTGTTCCTCGCCTACAACGCGAACAACGGCCTGCCCTTCGTGCCGACCTACGAGCTCAAGGCCGACGTCCCGAGCGCGGCCAACCTGGTCAAGGGCAACGAGGTGCGGATCGGGGGCTCCCGGGTGGGCGTGGTCAGCACGATCAAGCCCAACCGCCACAAGGACGGCTCGGTGACGGCGCTGCTGACGATGAAGCTCCAGACCAACGTCAAGCCGCTGCCCAAGGACTCGACGCTGATCGTCCGCCCACGCTCGGCCCTCGGGCTCAAATACGTCGAGATCACGCTGGGCCGGCGCAAGGGAGCCGACGGCAAGGCGACCCCGAGCTTCCAGGACGGCGCCACCGTCCCGCTCAAGAACGCGACGCCGCAGCCGGTCGAGATCGACCAGGTGTTCAACATCTTCAACGAGCCGACTCGCAAGGCCAACCAGATCAACCTGCTCGAGTTCGGCAACGCCTTCGCCGGCCGCGGAGCGAGCCTCAACGAGGCGATCCAGATCCTCCCGACCCTGCTGCCGAACCTCGAGAAGGTGATGCGCAACCTCTCGAGCCGTCAGGCGAACCTGCGCAACTTCTTCCGCTCGCTCGGCGCCACGGCCGGCGAGGTCGCGCCCGTGGCCGAGCAGCAGGCCTCCCTGTTCGTCAACCTCGACACGACCTTCCGAGCGCTGGCCGGCGTGGCCCGGCCGTTCATCCAGGACACGATCAGCGAGGGCCCGGCGACGCTCGACACGGCCACGCGGGTGTTCCCGTTCCAGCGCGTGTTCCTCGCCAACAACGAGGCGCTGTTCCGGGAGCTGCGCCCGGGCGTGCGCGCGCTGCGCAGCGCCGCCCCCGACCTCGCGGCCGCGCTGAAGATCGGCACGCCCACCCTGATCCGGTCGCAGATCCTCAACACGCGGCTGATCCCGCTCTTCGAGTCGCTCGAGCGCTTCGCCACCGACCCGCAGGTGCCGCTCGGCGTCCGCGACCTGACGGCTCTCGCCAACTCGCTGAACCCGACGATCGCGTTCCTGACGCCCGCGCAGACCGTGTGCAACTACGTGACGCTGTGGTTCCGCAACGTGTCGAACCTGCTCTCCGAGGGCGACGCGAACGGCACGTGGCAGCGCTTCATCGTGGTCGTCGCGCCCGCTGGCCCGAACAACGAGGGCGGCCCGGCCTCGGCGCCCGCCAACGGGCCCAGCGCCGAAAATCACGTCCACATCAATTCCTACCCGAACACGGCCTCGCCCGGGCAGACTCGGGAGTGCGAGGCGGGGCGCGAGAAGTACGAGGCCGGAAAGACCGTCATCGGCAACCCGGCCGGCAACCAGGGCACCGACACCGAGAAGACGACCGCGAACCTGTCGGACTAGATGGCCAAGAACACGTCACGCAAATCGCGCACAGGGATGGCCCCGGTCACGGCGGGGGCGATCCTCGCCGTCGTGCTCATCGTCGTCACCTACTTCGGCTTCACCAAGCACATCCCGTTCACGCACGGATACCGGCTCCAGGCCGTGTTCGAGTCCGCCAACAGCGTCCGGCCCGGCTCGCCGGTGCGCATCGCGGGCGTCAACGTCGGCAAGGTCAAGAAGGTGGAGCGCGCCGGGTCCAGCGACGCGGCGGTCGTGACCATGGAGCTCGACAACAAGGCGCTGCCCATCCACAAGGACGCCACGCTGAAGATCCGGCCGCGCATCTTCCTCGAGGGCAACTTCTTCGTCGACCTCAAGCCCGGTACTCCGTCGTCGCCCACGCTGTCGGACAACGACCGCATCCCGATGACCCAGACAGCGCGTCCGGTGCAGCTCGACGAGGTCCTCACGTCGCTTCAGTCCGACGCGCGCGTGGACCTCCAGGACGTGCTGATCAACTACGGGCAGTCGCTCAAGCACGTGCCCACCGCGGCGGAGAACGCCGACCAGGACCGCGCCGTCAAGGGGGAGGACGGGGCCAAGGCGCTCAACCAGGCGTTCAACTACTCCGGGCCGGCGCTGCGCAACACCTCGATCGTCAACGAGGCGCTGCTCGGCACGCAGCCCGGCGACCTGCCCAAGCTGATCAAGAGCTTCGCTGTCGTCGCCGGCGCGCTGGACCGCAACGAGGACGCGCTGAAGGGCCTGATCGTAAACTTCAACGTCACGACGGCGGCCTTCGCGTCGGAGTCGGGCAACCTCCAGGCGACGATACGTCTGCTGGCGCCGACCCTGCGCAACGCCAACCGCGCGTTCACCTCGCTCAACGCGGCCTTCCCGCCCACGCGCGCGTTCGCCCGGGAGATCCTGCCCGGCGTGCGCGAGACGCCGGCCACGATCGACGTGTCGTACCCGTGGGTCGCCCAGACGAGGAAGCTGCTCGGACCCAACGAGCTGGGCGGGCTGGCCAAGGTGGCCCAGCCCACGACGGCGGCGCTGGCCAAGCTCACCGACGACTCGATCGCCCTGCTGCCGCAGGTCGACAAGTTCAACCGCTGCCTGACCGACGTGATCCTTCCCACTGGGGACATCAAGATCAACGACGGCCAGCTCACCACGGGCGTCGAGAACTACAAGGAGTTCTGGTACACGATGGTCGCGCTCGCCAGCGAGGGCCAGAACTTCGACGGCAACGGGAACTACGTGAGGTTCCAGGTGGGCGGCGGCAGCCAGACCGTGTCGACGGGCAAGACCTCGACGGGCGGCGACGCGCTGTTCGGAAACGCGGTCGCCAAGCCGATCGGCACCCGGCCGAAGTACCCGGGCAAGCGGCCCCCCTACAAGCCGACCGTCGAGTGCGCGACCCAGAAGATCCCGAACCTCAACGGAGCGGCGACCGGCGGCGTCGAGTCGTCGGTGCGCACCCAGGCGCGCGCCACCGGTCTGCGTGACACGGGGACACAGGTGCGCGGCGGTGCCCGGTCGTCGTCGCCCAGCATCGCCGACGAGCTGGCCAAGCGGCTCAACCCGTTCGCGGGAGCCAAGGAGCCCACGCCATGAGGATGGCGATCCGCAAGCACTGGAAGGACTTCGTGGCCGTCATCGTGCTGATGTTCATCGCCGTGGGCGTCGGCGGCTACATCCTGTCCAACCAGCGCTTCTACCTGCCGAAGTGGGTGCCGATCGTCGGGAGCGACTTCTACACGCTCAACGCCGAGTTCTCGACCGCGCAGGCGGTCACGCCGGGCCAGGGCCAGAGCGTGGACATCGCCGGCGTCAAGGTGGGCGAGATCTCCAAGGTCGACCTCGTGAACGGGCGCGCGGTCGTGCAGATGAAGATCAAGCGCAAGTACTCGAAGATCTACAACGACGCCACGATCCTCCTGCGGCCCAAGACCGGGCTGAAGGACATGATCCTCGAGCTCAACCCGGGCACGGCGACCTCCGGGGAAGTGAAGGACAACGGCACCGTCCCGGTCTCCTCGACGCTGCCCGACATCAACGCCGACGAGATCCTCGCCCAGCTCGACGGCGACACCCGCGACTACCTGCGCGTCCTGCTCGCCGGCGCCGGGCAGGGGCTCAAGAACAACGGCAGGGCCCTCTCGGCCACGTTCCGGCGCTTCGAGCCGACGGCGCGCGACGGTCTGCTCATCACGAAGAAGCTGGCGGAGCGCCGGCGCAATCTCGCTCGGGTCATCCACAACTTCAGCCTGCTCTCCCAGGAGCTGGCCTCGCGCGACGACGACCTCGCGCGGTGGGTCTCGGCGTCGAACGACGTGTTCGCGCGCTTCGCCGCCCAGGACGCGAACATCCGGGCATCGCTCCAGGAGTTGCCGCCGACGCTCCAGACGACGTCGACCGCGCTGGGGAAGACCGATCGCCTGGCCCGGGTCCTCGGCCCGACGCTCCAGGCGTTGCGCCCGGCCGCGCGCGCCCTCGGCCCGACCCTGATCGCGGTGCGCCCGTTCCTGCGCGAGACGACTCCGATCACCCGCGATCAGCTCCGGCCGTTCTCCCGGGCCGCCCTGCCCGTGTTCAAGGACCTGCGCCCGGCGGCGCAGAACCTCTCGGCGCTCACCCCGGACCTCACGACCGTCTTCAGCGTCGCCAACTACATCGTCAACGAGCTGGCGTATCAACCCGCCCGGCGACGCCGAGGAGGGCTTCCTCTTCTGGGCGTCGTGGGCCAGCCACGCCGGCGCCTCGATCTTCTCCACGCAGGACGCGAACAGCATCATCCGCCGCGGCCTGATCCTCGCCAGCTGCTCCTCGCTGGATCTGCTCAGGCAGATCGCGTCGGCGAACCCAGCCCTCCAGCTCGTGGTCGGCCTCACCAACCTCCCCGACAGCCAGGGCCGTCTGCCCGACGCAGAGCGGACCGTTCGGTTGATGGCCCTCCCTCGACCCACACACGACTGGATGGCCATCTAGATGCAGAAGCAGGCACCCAGCGTCGGCCGGATCCTCATCATGGTGGCGTTCGCGCTCTCGTGCTTCGGCCTGCTGCTGTTCCTGTGGCTGGCCTTCGGCGGCTCGATCCCGCTCAAGCCGAAGGGCTACGAGTTCAAGGTCCCGTTCAAGGAGGCGACCTCCCTGGCCAACGAGGCCGACGTGCGCATCTCCGGCGTGCCCGTGGGCAAGGTCAAGACCGTCAAGCTCGCGCGCGACGGGCTCAACGTGGCGACGATCGCAGCTCGACGCCAAGTACGCGCCGCTGCCCGCGGACTCGCGGGCGATCCTGCGCCAGAAGACGCTGCTCGGCGAGACCTACGTCGAGCTGACCCCGGGCACGAGCACGCGCCCAAGCTCCAGGAGGGCGGCACGCTGGCGCCCGCGCAGGTGTCCCCGACGGTCGAGCTCGACGAGATCTTCCGCCTCTTCAACGACGAGACGCGCCAGGACTTCCAGGTGTGGATGCAGTCGCTCGCGGTGGGCGTGACCGGCCGAGGGCAGGACCTCTCCGACGCCTTCGGCAATCTCGCCCCGTTCGCCGACGACACCAACGACCTGCTGAAGATCCTGGTCACGCAGCAGGGCGCGGTGCAGCGCCTGGTGCGCAACACAGGTGAGGTGTTCAGCGCGCTGTCCGAGCGCCGGGGCCAGCTCAGCGGCCTCATCACCAACGCCAACACGGTGTTCCAGACGACGGCGGACAAGAACCAGCAGCTCGCGGACGTCTTCACGATCCTGCCGACATTCCAGATCGAGAGCCGCAAGACGCTCAACAAGCTCGACGCCTTCGCCCACAACGCCAACCCCGTGATCAGCGAGCTGCGGCCGTGGGCGCGCGAGCTGAGCCCGACTCTGATCTCCCTGGACAAGCTGGCGCCCAATCTCAAGGCCTTCTTCATCGACCTCAACCCGCTCATCACGGCCTCGCGCCTGGGCATCCCGGCCACCACCCAGATACTCGAGGACCTGACCCCGCTGCTCGGTCAGCTCGACCCGTTCCTGCGCCAGCTGATCCCGATCACCGACTTCATCGCGCCGTATCGCAGCGAGCTGACGGCGTTCTTCGCCGACACTGTGGCCGCCACTCAGGCGACCGACACGCCGGGGACGGCGGGCAAGAAGGTCCATTACCTGCGCACGACCAACCCGGTCAACCCGGAGACGCTCGCGGTGTACCCGCGCCGGGTCGGCACCAACCGGCCCAACCCCTACACGTTCCCCGGCGCCTACAAGCGCCTGGCCAGCCCGGGCTTCCTCCAGGTCTACGAGAACCGCCAGTGCGGTGCGGCGGGGATCCCGCTGCCGCTCTCCGCACTCGGGGTCAACCCGGTTCTCATCCCGCCGGCCCTCAACACGCTGATCGCCAACTCGATCTTCAACGCGCAGGGCAATGGGCAGACCCCGGCGCCGCCCTGTGAGAAGCAGGGCAAGTTCACGACCAACTTCGGCGGGACCAACGAGTACCCGCACGTCGTGGCGTATCCGCCCCAATGAGCGGCGCGGTGGACACGGTCCGCCGCTAGCCTGAACGCCGATGTCGGAGAGATTGGAGGGCATCGTCCGCGCCGCCGTGCGCCGGCCCGGGCTGGTGGTCGCGCTGGTCGGGCTTCTCGCCGTGGGCGGGGGCGTGCTGGCGCTCGGGCTGCGGCCGAGCGCGGCGACCGACACGCTCGTGGGCCGCGACACGTCGACCTTCAAGGCCACCGAGCACTTCCACCAACGCTTCGGCGACGACGCCGTGATCGTGCTGGTGCGCGAGGAGCTGCCGCAGCTCGTGCTCACCTCGGATCTCGGACGCCTGCTCGGCCTGGAGGGCTGTATCTCGGGCAACGTCCCGCGCGAGGTGACCAAGCTTCCGGGGGGCGCGAACGGGCCCTGCGCGAAGCTGGCCAAGGACAAGTCCGTGCAGGTCGTGTACGGCCCGGGCACGTTCATCAACGAGTCGGTCCGCCAGATCCAGGAGCAGTTCGCCGGCCAGCAGCAGGCCGAGGCGCAGCGCGAGAAGCGCGCCATGACGGCCGCGCGCAAGCTCGCGGCCGCCCAGGGGCGCGGCAAGGCCGTCCAGGAGCGGCTGGCCCGCCAGGCGCTCCAGCTCGTGCGCGCCGAGTACTTCCGCGACACGCTGCGCCTCGCGCTCAACTACAACATCCGCTCGCTGCCGCGAATCAACGATCCCGACTTCGTCTCGCAGCTCGTGTTCGACCCGGCGCGCGGGGTGAGCGTGCCGAAGGCGCGCTTCGCCTATCTGTTCCCGAGCTCGCGCAGCGCTCTCGTCCAGGTGCGCCTGCGCCCCGACCTGTCCGATGCCGAGCGCGACCGCACGATCGGGCTCATCAAGGCGGCCACGCGCCTTCCCGACTTCCGCCTGCCCAATGGCAAGGGCGTTTACGTGGTCAGCGGGGCTCCGGTCGTCCTGTCCTCGCTCACCAGCGACATCACCAGCTCCATCAAGGTCCTGCTCATCGCGGCGCTCATCGTGATGGCCCTGACCCTGCTGGCCGCCTTCCGCTCGCCGCCGCGCCGCGCGGCGCGGTTGCTGCCGCTCGCCGTGGCCCTGGCGGCGGTGGGCGTCCTGTTCGGGGCCATGGCGGTCGTCGGCGCCTCCCTGACCATGGCCTCGATCGCCGTGCTTCCCGTCCTGGTCGGGCTCGCCGTCGACTACGCGATCCAGTTCCATTCGCGCCACGACGAGGTGATGCGCGCCGAGGGCCTGACCGCGCGCGAGGCGGCTCCGCGCGCGGCCGCGCTCGGAGGGCCGACCATCGCCACGGCCTGCCTGGCCACGGGCGCGGGCTTCCTCGTCCTCCTGCTGTCGCCCGTGCCGATGGTGCGCGGCTTCGGGCTGCTGCTCGTGATCGGGATCGCGCTCGCCTTCGGGTGCGCGCTCACGGCCGGGTTCGCCGCGCTGACGCTCGTCCCGCCGCCGCGCTCCGCTCCGGGCCGGCGCCGGCGCATCCCGGGCGCCGTGCGGGCCGCGGGCGAGATCCTGGCCACCGCGGTGCGCGGAGCGCGCGACCTCGTCCTCGCGACGGGGGCGCCGCGAGTGTGGGAAGCCGTCTCGCGCCGGGTCACCACGGCCTGGAGCGCGGCCATGCGCGCCGCCGTGGAGCGTCCCGCCCGGGTGCTGGGGATCGCCGTGGCGGTCGCTCTCGTGGGGTTCGTCGCCGACACGCAGACGAAGGTCGTCTCCGACGTCCAGAAGCTCGTTCCGCAGGACTCGCCCGCCCTGCGCGACCTCGACACGCTCCAGCGCGAGACCGGCGTCTCCGGCGAGATCGACGTGACGGTGGAGGCCAACGACCTCACCGACCCCCAGGTCATCCGCTGGATGACGGGCTACCAGGCCGCCGTGCTCAAGCGCTTCGGCTACAGCGAGAAGCGCGGCTGCCGCAAGGCGCGCCTGTGCCCGGCGCTCTCGCTGCCCAGCCTGTTCCGTGACCCGACGCAGGCCGAGGATCGCAGCCGCATCCGCGCCCTGCTCGACGCCGTGCCGCCGTACTTCTCCCAGGCGGTGATCACGCCCGACCGCCGCCTGGCCACGATGGCCTTCGGCATCCGCCTGATGCCGCTCGACCGCCAGCAGAAGGTGATCGAGGAGATGCGCAACCGCCTCGACCCGCCGCCGGGCGTGAACGCCCAGGTCGTCGGGCTCCCGGTCCTGGCGGCGGAGGCCAACGCGAAGGTGTCCTCGGACTGGCGCCGCCTGCTCGGCGTGCTCGGCAGCCTCCTGCTCGTCTCGCTCGCGCTGCTCGCCGTCTACCGCCGCCCGGAGCGCGCGCTCGTGCCCCTCGTCCCGATCGCCCTGGCCGGCGGCTGGTCGGCGCTCGTGCTCTTCGCCATTCGGGTGCCGCTGAACCCGATGTCGGTCACCCTCGGCGCGCTGGTGGTCGCCATCTCGACCGAGTTCAGCGTCCTGCTCTCGCAGCGCTACCGCCAGGAGCGGATCGACGGCTTTCCCGTCGCCGAGGCCCTGGCCCGGACCTACCGGTCCACCGGGGTGGCGGTGGCCGCGTCCGGGGCGACGGCGATCGCCGGGTTCGCCGTCCTCGTCGTGTCCGACATCCGGATGCTGCGGGACTTCGGCTTCGTCACGGTGGTCGACCTCGCCGTGTCGCTGCTCGGCGTGCTCCTCGTCCTGCCGGCGGTGCTCGTGCTCGACGAGCGGGGCGAGCTGCTGTCGCTGCCCGCGCAGGCGTGGCGACGCGCGCGCAGGGCGCTGCCCGGGCGCCTGCGGCGCCTGCGGCGCCCGCGCGCGGCCCGCACATGAGCGATCGCGAGCGCGGCCCGCTCGACTTCGATCCCGACGAACCCGCGCCGCCGACCAAGGCGGGGCCGGGCGAGGAGCCCGAGCCCGAGCCCGACATCCCGCCGCCCGCCGCCCCGGCGCGGACGAGCCGCTGGGGCTGGGTGGTGGGGGTGATCTTCCTCGCCTGGCTCGTCTACATCTCGATCAACACGCTGCGCACGGACCGTCCCGGCTCGCGCGGCGTTCCCGACGACAGTCCGCTCCCGCCGTTCGCCATGCCGCTCGCCCTGTCGGACCTCGAGGGCGACGCCAACATCGCCTCGCGGCCCGACCAGGGCGGGGCGGGGAAGCGACCGGCGTGCGCGGTGCGGGGGCCGAAGATCCTCAACTCCTGCCAGCTCGCCGAGCGCGGGCCGGTCGTGCTCGCCTTCTATGCCTCGCGCGCGGGGAAGGCCTGCCGGCGTCAGCTCGTCGAGATCGAGCGGGTGCGTGAGCGCTTCCCCGGCGTCCAGTTCGCCGCGGTGGGCATCCGCGGAAACCGCGGCGACCTCCGCGACCTGATTCGCGACTCGCGGCTGAGATATCCCGTCGGGCTACGACCACGACGGCCAGGTGGCCAACCTCTACCGCGTGGCCGGCTGCCCCACCATGACCTTCGCCTATCCTGGCGGCATCGTCATGCACACCTACCTGGGACTGCTCGACGAGGCCCGCCTGGCGGCGGCTGTACGGCGACTCGTCACCGGCTCGGAGCGGCGCGGATGGAGACCTCCGAAGGGCTAGGGGCACCGGAGCCCGTCGCGGGCTGGGTCGCCGGAGAGGTCCAGGAGGAGTTTCCGGAGCTGCGGCTGATCTCCGTGACGCTCGACGCGCGCCCGGGACGCAGCACGCCGGGCGTCCAGGAGCGCCTGCGCGGGCTCTCCGACCGATTTCGGGGCGCCAACGCCGTGACGATGCGCCAGGACCCGATTCCCTGGGCCTACCGCGTGTTCTACCGCCACGTCGGCCTGGATCCGGACGCCGAGCGCACGCCGATCGAGGCGGCGGCCGTGGAGCGCCTGCTGCGGGGGCGCTTCAAGTCCGAGAACCTGCTCGACGACGCCCTCATGCTCGGGCTGGTGGAGACCGGGGTGCCGATATGGGCGTTCGACGCCGACAAGGTCGAGGGGACGCTCGGCGTCCGCGTGGCCGACGACGGAGAGCGTTTGGGCCGGGCGCAGGACGCGGCGCCCGTGTACGGCGGCAGACTGGTGGTGGCCGACGAGGGCGGGCCGCTCTCCACCCTGTTCGACGACCCGGCGCCGGGCCATGGGGTCACCAAGCGCACGACGCGCATGGTCCTGTACTCGCTCCAGGTCGCCGGCGTGCCCTCGATCCACGTCGAGGAGGCGCTGCACACCTGCGTCGACGCCCTGCGCTCGTAGACGCCGGTGTCGCGAGCCGGGAGGGGGTCCGGTAGACTCGCGCTTCCGCGAGGAGGTCGCAGGGTGGAACTGCTCGAAGCGCAAGTCAAGGCACCTCCGCCCGGTTTGCCGGGCACGTCGGTCGTCGAAATCGACGAGCGCGCCGCGCGCCGGTCGTTGCGCGACCAGATCGCCAAGCTCGAGCGCGAGCTGGCCCAGGCGTTCACCACCGCCTACCCGCGCCTCGGCTTCGAGTGGTCGATTCCCGGCGCCGCCGGCCCGCGCATCCTCGGCCTCGGAGAGCTCGAGCGCGTTCGCGACGACCTCGCCGAGCGGCTGCGCACGGTCCGTGCCGACCTCGCCGAGCGCACGGCGCGCGAGGAGGAGAACCGGCGCCTGATCGAGCGCATGATGCTCGACCCCAGGCGCTACAAGTACGTGCGCGTGTCCCGCGAGGACATCGGAGAGCGCGGCTGCGGGCACTGGCACGTTCGCCCCCGGCTGGGCATCATCGGCATGCTGATGGGCTGGTGGCAGGTCAAGCTCTCCTCCGGCTGTCCGTTAGCCAGGGGGCGGCTGCCCCCGTTCCCCCACCACCGCTGATCCTTGGGCCGTAGAAGCCGAAAGCGCGCGTCCGTCCGCTCGCCCGCGCGCGAGCCGGTGGCCGCTGCCCGCCCGGTGCGCCGCCGCCGGGGTGAGCGCCCGCCGGCGCCGTGGGGAAGCTTTCCGCTCGTCGAGCTGTGCGTCCTGCTCGCGCTCATCATCGGCGTCGCCGGCTTCATCACGGGCGGAACCAGGGGCGGGGTGATGCTCGCCGCGGCCGCCGCCCTCGGCTCGCTCGCCGGCCTGGAGATCTCGATCCGGGAGCACGCCGCCGGCTACCGCTCCCACACCACGCTGCTCGCCGCGGGCCGGGAGTGCTGGCGATGGGCGCGGTCTTCTTCGCCGGCGCGCCGCAGTGGGCGATTCTGGCCGCGGGACTGTTCGTGTTCGTCACCGCCTACTACCTGCTGCGCGAGCTGTTCAAGCGCCGCTCGGGTGGCCACGGGTTTCGATGACCGAGCAGCGCCGCATGCGACTGACCGGGCTGCACCACGTCACGCTGATCTGTCGCGACCTCGACCGCACGACGGCCTTCTACCGCGACCTGCTCGGCCTGAGCCTGCTGAGCGAGCAGCGCAACGACGACGACCCCGACTCCCGCCACTTCTGGTTCGGCGACGAGCACGGGAGCCCGGGCACGCTGATCTCCTTTCTCGAGTACCCGTCGATGCCCCAGGGCGTCGTCGGCGCCGGCTCGACCCACCACCTGGCGCTGACCGTCGAGTCGGCGCAGGAGCAGACAGCGTGGCGCGACTACCTGCGCTCACGCGGCGTCGAGTGCACCGATCCGTTCGAGCGCGGCGGCTTCAGCTCCATCTACCTGCGCGACCCCGACGGGCACATCCTCGAGATCGCCACGCGCGGCGCGCCGACGTAGCCCGGCGCTTCCCGGATCGGGGCCAAGGCCGCGCCCGCCCCACCCGGGCGCGGCCCCGCAGTCCCGTGTCTACACGCGGGCGAAGTACCCGAGCCCGATTTCGGCCCGGTACTGGGCGTCGTCCGCCCTGCCCTTCGCGGAGAGCAGCGCCGCCAGCGTCCGCCGCTGGCGTTCGGTGAGGGAGCCGATGCTCTTGGTCTCCGACATCTGGATCGACGTCAGGAACTTCCGGCACCGGGTCCGACCCCAACGGCGCTGACTCATGAGGAGGTCCATGATCGGCATGCTCTCTGCTTCCCACGGACACCTGACGACCACCTCGGCCGCTGTCAGGTCACCCGCGCCGACACGCCGCTTGAGCGTGGCGCGCGCGAGGCGGACCCGGTTGGCCAGTTCTAGGGCCTGCATGTGCTGCGGCGAGGCAGCGGCGATCGTCCCGTTGGCGTCCATCCTGTCCTCCCTGCTCGCCCGGAGGGCGAACACGTCGCTGGGTTTAGGTTGTTACGCCTCGGCCGATCCGTGGCCACGCCGAGAGGCCCGTTACGACGCACCCCGTCCGGGCCCGCTGGAAAAGTCCCCAGCAGGTGCGTAGCAACCCTTGGTTTGAGACCCCCCTCGCCCGGCGCGGCTCCGAGCGGTCGAGACGGGATGAAGCTATGCCAGTCGGACCGGCGCGGTCAATGGACAATCGTGCGAGTCGTGCGCTCTGAGCGCACTTTTCGTGCCGGACAATTCCTTGTCCGAAATTTTCACAAGTGACTCAGCCGGACGGAAGGGGTCCGTGCTCTGACTCGAAGTCGCGCTTGACCGCCGCGAAGCTCTCGAGCGCGCGGTCGAGGACCGCCCGGTCGTGGGTCGCCATGACGCTGGTCCGCAGCAGCGCGCCGCCGGGCGGGACGGCGGGATGGATCGCGACGTTGACGTAGACGCCGGCGTCGTAGAGGGCGCGCCACAGCAGGCCGGCCTTCCAGTCGTCGGCCACCAGCACCGGCACGATCGGGGTGACCACGGTCGTCCCGTCGGCCAGCTGCGTCGGCGCCACGACGTGGAAGTCGAGGTCGGCCAGGCCGGCGTGCAGGTAGCGGGCGTTGTCCAGGACGCGCGCGAACAGCTCCGGGCCCTCCGCCGAGCGGCAGATTCGCGCGGCCGCCAGGGCGGCGCCGACGGCGGCGGGCACGGCGGCGGCGGTGAAGAGGAACGGGCGCGAGGCGATCCGCAGGTACTCGATCACCTCGGTCGGCCCGGCGATGAAGCCACCGCACGAGGCCAGCGACTTGGAGAACGTGCCCATCCGCAGGTCGACGCGGTCCTCGACTCCGAGCAGCTCGGACGTGCCGGCGCCGCGCGCGCCCAGCACGCCGACGGCGTGCGCCTCGTCGACCATCAGCCGGGCGCCATGCCGGGCGCACAGCTCGACGATCTCGGGCAGTGGGGCGACGTCGCCCTCCATCGAGAACACGCCGTCGACGACGACGAGGACCCCGCCACCGTCGCCGGCCGCCTTGGCGAGCGTCGAGGCGAGCTTGTCCAGGCGGTTGTGGCGGAAGGGGCGCAGCTTGGCGCGCGAGAGGATCGCCCCGTCGAGGATCGAGGCGTGGTCGCCGGAGTCCACGACGACCGTGTCCCCGGGCTCGAGCAGCGTTCCGATGGCGCCGAGGTTGGCCTGGTGCCCGGTGGTGAAGACGATCGCGTCCTCGGTGTTCATCCAGGCGGCCAGCTCGCGCTCGAGCTCGAGGTGCAGCTCGATCGTGCCGTTGAGCAGGCGCGAGCCGGTCAGACCCGTGCCGTAGCGCTCGAGGGCGTCGCGTGCGCCCTGCTTGACGCGCTCGTCGCCGGTCAGGCCGAGGTAGTTGTTGGAGCCGAGCATGATCCGCTCGGCGCCCTCCATCTCGACGACCGGCGCGGCCGCCGACTCGAGCACGCGGAAGTAGGGCAGCATGTCGGCCTCGCGCGCCGCGCGCAGGATTTCGCCGCGCTCGTGGTCGCGGACCTTGGCGAAGACGTCGATGGCTGTGGACATATACCGTGCGAATCGATGTCGCTGGAGACCAGCCCGGTCGTTTCGCGCCGCGACCGGCGCGAGTTCGTCGAGCTCCCCTACCGCCTTCACTCTACATCGGAGCAGTGGATTCCCCCGCTGCGCCTGGAGCGCCGGCTGTTCCTCCAGCCCCGGTTCAACCCGTTCTTCGCCGAGGGCGAGGCGCAGCTCTTCCTCGCCCGGCGCGACGGCCGCGTGGTGGGCCGCATCAGCGCGCACATCGACCACGCGCTCAACGAGTACCACGACAATCGGTGGGGCCTGTTCGGGTTCCTCGAGCTCGAGGACGACCCCGAGGTGGCCGAGTCGCTGTTCGCCGCCGCCGAGGGCTGGCTGCGCGAGCGGGACCGGGACCGCATGATCGGGCCGATGGACTTCCGCATGAACGACGAGTGCGGCGTGCTGATCGAGGGCTTCGACCGCGAGCCCATGATCCGGCAGAACTGGCACCCGCCGTACTACCGCGAGCGCTGCGAGGCGGCCGAGCTCGAGAAGGTCGTCGACCTCTACATGTGGGAGCTGCACATCTCCGATCGCGAGAAGATGGTCCCGGCCATCTTCGAGCTGGCCGCGCAGGTCGAGCCCAAGCACGGGATCAAGATCCGCAAGATGTCCCGCCGCCGGCTGCGCCGCGACCTGGAGGTGTTCGGCGAGATCTACAACGACGCCTGGAAGCGCAACTTCGGGTTCGTCCCCTATTCGAAGAAGGATCTGGACAACTACGCCCAGGAGATGCAGCTCGTGTTCGACCGCGACTGGTTCATGGTGGCCGAGCACGGCGACGAGGCCGTGGCGATCGCCATCACGATCCCGGACATCAACCAGGTCCTGAAGCGGATGAAGGGCCGCCTGCTGCCGCTCGGCTGGTGGCGCTATCTGCGCAAGGCCAAGACCATCGACCGCTGCCGCGTGGGCTTCCTCGGGGTCAAGCCGGAGTACCAGCACACGGGCGTGGCCGCCGCCCTGTACGTGGAGCACTTCGACATGTCGGCCGCGACCCCGATCAAGTGGGGCGAGATGGGCTGGATCCTCGAGAACAACCGCGCGATGAACCGCGGGATGGAGGCGATGAACGGGCGCATCGTCAAGCGCTACCGGATGTACGAGCGCCGTTTCGAGCCCGACGCGCAGCCGGCGCGACCCAAGCGCGTCGAGCCGGCCTGACGGCCGTCCGCCGCCCGACTACACTGGACGACTTCATGGCCGACGCCGCCCGTGACGACCTCCTGCCCGTCCTCGCCGAGGTCCGTCCGATCGAGCGGGAGGAGTCCGCGGGCGAGCTCGACCGGCCCGCCGCCGCCTCGCCCGCCGTGCAGGCGGCCGCCGTGGCGGCCACCGGCTTCGTCGCCGGGGCGGCCACGGTCGCGCTGGCCCGCCGCCACGCCGCCCGCAAGGCGAACCCGGCCCTGCGCAAGAAGCGCCGCGGCAAGAAGCGGGGCACCGACGTCATCGACGTCGTGGCGTCGCGCTCGTTCCTGGTGGACATCCACCTCCTCTCGCCGCGCGACTAGGGCGCCGGCGAACGGCTGCATCGAGGGCGGCCCCGAGCGGGGGTGTGTCACCTTGACCCCAATAATCGGGGCCAATGTGACAGACCCTCCTCGCCCGACGCCGACCCCCTCGATGCCGCTGTTTGCGCGGTTTGCGCCCCCGGGGCGCCGGAGCGAGACGTAGGGTGGCCGCATGATCGAGCTCACACGAGAGGTCAGGCCCAAGTGGCCCCTGCGCCTCCCCCGCTGGGGCGGTCCCGGCGGCTTGGCGCGGGTGCGCGACGGGGCGCTGCGGCGCCTCCTGCACGCCGGCGACGAGGCCGTGGTCGTATCGGTGCGCGCGGCCGCTCGCGATCGGCTGCTGTTCGCGGCGCGCGCGCCGTCCCGCGCGGCGGCCGAGCACGGGATCGAGCGGATGCGCTTCGCTCTCGGCGCCGACGACGACCTGCGCCCGTTCTACGACCGTTTCCGCTGGGACCCGCTGATCGGGCCGGCCGTGCGCCGCGACCCGCTGCGGCGCGCCTTCCGCAAGCCCGACCCCTTCGAGGCGCTGGTGGCGGCGATCACCGAGCAGCTGATCGAGTTCGAGCGGGCGGTCGCGATCCAGAAGCGGATCGTGGCGCGGCTCGGCCGCCGCTGCCCGGAGACGGGATTGCGCGACATCCCGGCGGCGAGCGCGCTGGCCGGGGCGGCGCCGGCCCTGCTCCAGTCGTTCGACCTGGCGGCGGGCCGCGCGGTCGCCCTCGTGCGCGCCGCCCGCGAGGTGGCGGCCGGGCGCATCGACCTCTACGGCTCCGACCACGAGCGCGCCTGGGCCCGCCTGCGCGCGATCCCGGGGATCGGGCCCTGGACCGTCGAGATGATCGCGCTGACCGGCCAGGGCCGCCTCGACGTCGTGCCCGCCGGCGATCTGGCCTTCCTCAAGCTCGTCGGGCGCCTGAGAACCGGCAACCCATACGCGCGGGCCGAGGTGGAGGAGGTCCGCGATTTCTTCGCCCGCTTCGATCCCTGGGCCGGCCAGGCCGCCGCCTACCTGCATTCGCCGCACGCCCTGACTCGGCGTAGGCTGGCGGCATGACCGACCGCGTGGAGTTCGCCGGGCTCGGCGTGGGCTTCCTGCTGGGGGCCGACGCGACGGGCGGCGCGTTCGCCGCCGTCGACCATGTCCTGGCTCCGCGCATCCTCGGCGCGCCGATGCACACCCACGCGCGTGAGGACGAGTACAGCTACGTGATCGAGGGCCGGGTCGGCTTCCAGCTGGGCGACGAGGTGCGCGAGGCCGGCCCCGGCGAGGTGGTGGCGAAGCCGCGTGGGGTGCCGCACGCCTTCTGGAACCCCGGCGACGAGTCGGCGAAGCTGCTGGAGATCATCAGTCCGGCCGGGTTCGAGGAGTACTTCCGCGAACTGGCGCCGCTGCTCGGAGGCGACGGGCCGCCCGACGTCGCCGCTCTCGGGGCGCTTCAGGCTCGCTACGAGGTGACGATGGACTTCTCCACGATCGACTCGCTGTCGGCCGCCCACGGCCTGCGGCCGCCCGAGTAGCCCGGCGGGCGCGGGGGTAGGCTCGTCGCATGAGCTACACGAAGAAGAATCTGGACAGGGTCGAGGACTCGGCGCCCAAGTTCGGCTACGAGGAGCTGCAGGAGGCGCGGTTCGCCGGGCAGGATCTGGACGCCGAGGCGACCGGCGTGGCCCTCATGAGGGTCAAGCCCGGACAGCGCCAAGGCTTCGCGCACAAGCACGACGAGGCCGAGGAGGTCTACGTCGTGATCTCGGGCAGCGGGCGAATCAAGCTCGACGACGAGATCGTCGACGTCGAGCGCCTGGACGCGATTCGCATCGCCCCTGGCGTGACGCGGGCCCTGGAAGCCGACGACGAGGGCCTGGAGTACCTGGCCTTCGGCCCCCAGCACAAGGGCGACGGCGAGCTGATCCACGAGGGCTTCTGGGACGACTGACTCAGCCGGCCAGGCCAGTGAGCTGGGCGCTGCGCTCCCACAGCGCCTCGGCCAGGTCGTCGTCGAGCGCCCGCTCGCTCGGCGTGGCCGCCAGCGAGCGGCTCCAGTAGAGGCCGGTCATCGCGCCGGCCTCCTGGTCGCTGGCCAGGTGCACGATCGTCTCGGCGCCCGTCTCCGGCGCGGCGAAGAACAGCGAGGCGGCGGCGAACCCGGCCCGCACCGGCGCGCGGGTGCCGCGAAACAGCCGCGTCCGGATGACGCCCGGGTGCAGGCAATGGGCGACCACCTCGCTCGCGTCCTCGCGCGCGGCCAGCGCCCGGGTGAACAGGACATTGGCGAGCTTGGAGTCGCAATACGCGCCCCAGGACGACCAGCGCCGCTCCCCGTCGAGGTCGTCGAGCCGGATCTGCCCTCGGTAGTGGGCGTCCGAGCTCGTCGTGATCACCCGCGCCGGGGCGCTCTCCCGCAGACGGGGCAGGAGCAGGTTGGTGAGCAGGAAGGGCGCCAGGTGGTTCACGGCGAAGGTCCACTCGCGCCCGTCCTCGGTCACCTCGCGCGACTTCATCACCACGCCCGCGTTGTTGACGAGCACTTCGATGCGGGGACAGCGCTCCAGCAGCTCGTCCGCCAAGCGCCGCACCTCGGCCTGTGACGCGAAATCGACACGCAGAGGCTCTGGCTGTTCGGCGCCGCCCGCCTCGCGCAGCGCCGCGCCCAGCTTCGCCACCCGCTCCGGATCGCGCCCGACCGCCACGACCCGCATCCCCCGCCGCGCCAGCTCCAGCGCCGCCGCCGCCCCGATGCCCGAGCTGGCCCCGGTGACGACGGCGGTGGAGCCGGTCACTTCTCCAGCGCCTCGAACGCCTCGTCAGGATCGAGATAGAGCCGCATCGCGACCGGCACGCCGTCGCGCAGCCGCCACAGGTGGGCCCGGCGGGCCTCGATGGGGACGCCGCCCCCGGCGCCGCGACCGCGGTTGCGGACGACGACGAGCACGTGGTCGCCGGACTCCACGAAACGCTCGGGAATGCTCACGTAGTCCTCCCACACCTCCAGCATCGCCCGGTAGTCGCGCACCGCCGCCTCGCTCCCGGTAGCCCGCACGCCCGTCGGGGCCGCGGACGTGTCCCACTCGATGTCCGGGTCGACCAGCTGGGCGGCGGCGTCGTGGTCCCCGGCGGCGAACAGCTCGTACATCCGCCGGAGGGTGTCGACCCCTCGCGACACTCAGATGCCCTGGCCCGGCAGGAACTCGTTCGTAAACGGGCGCGCCCCGGCGTTGGGCGAGTCCTTGATCAGCTGGTTGTCGAGCATCCAGCGGCCGTAGGCCTCCCAGGCGCGCGGATCCTGATAACCGAACGGGACGCTTCTCGTTCTCCGGGAAGAACACGGGGATCGTCGCCTTGACGCTGGCCAGCTGGAGCTTGCGCTGGAGGTCGGGGTTGGCCTTCACGAGCTGGTCGACGGCCTTGGCGGGATCTTCGCGCGCGGCCTGGTAGCCCTCGCTCACGGCGCGCATGAAGCGCCGCACCTTCCCGCCGTCGTCGGCGAGGTCCTGCTTGCGCGCGACGACGATGAGTTCGTTGTAGGTCGGCACGCCCGCCTTGTCGACGGGGATGATCGTCGGCCTCGGCCCCTTCTTGCGCTGGCTCAGCTGCACGCCCTCGTAGTTCCAGAAGCCGCCGAGCGTGGCGTTGACGCGCTTGGACAGCATGGCCGGGACGAGGTTGAAGCCGACGTTGATCTCGTCGACCGAGTTCGGGTTGACCTTGGCATTCGTGAGGATCGTCTTGAGGTAGTCCGACTGGTACGGGATGCCCGCCGTTCCCACCTTCTTGCCCTGGAGGTCGGCCGGCTTGTCGATGCCCGCGGTGCCCAGCGCGATGATCGAGGTCAGCGGCTTCTGGACGATCGCGCCCACGGACACGAGCTTCAGCCCCTGGTCGCGCGCCAGCAGGAGCTCCGGCTCGTAGGAGATCGCCAGGTCGGCCTTGCCGGCGGCCAGCAGCTTCAGCGGCGCCGAGGGATCCGAGGGCGTGCGCGGCGTGACCTTCAGGCCCGCCTTCTCGAAGTCGCCATCGGCGATCGCCGCGTAGATGCCGACGTGGTCGGCGTTGGGGAAGAAATCGAGCATGAGGTCGACCGACTCCACGCGCGGCTTGCCGGTCGAGTCCTCCTTCTCGCCGCAGCCCGCGGCCACCGCGACCAGCGCCGCCAGCAGCGCGGCCGTCACCAGGATCCTCTTCACGCGTGATCTCCTTCATTCGTCGTTCGATGGGCCCAGGGCATTAGCAGGCGCTCGGCGAGGGCGAGCGCTCCGAACAGCGCGATCGCAAAGGCCGACAGGACGGCCACGGCGGCGTAGGCGCGCGCCGTCTCGAACTGCGGGATGGCCTGCAGTATGAGGTGTCCGAGGCCGTCGCTGGAGCCCGCCTGCTCGGCGAGCACCGCGCCGATCACCGCCACCGCGACGGCGATCTTCGCCCCGCTGAACAGCGCCGGCAGGGCGGCCGGGGCCTCGACGCGGCGAAATGCCTGCAGCCGCGAGGCGTCGAGCGTGCGCATGAGCTTGCGGAGGTCGGGGTCGACACCCCCCAGACCGTCGAGTGTCGTCACGGTGATGGGGAAGAAGCAGATGAGCCCGATGATCGCGAGCTTGGGAGCGAGGTCGTAGCCGAGCCACACCACGAGCAGCGGCGCCACGATCACGATCGGGACCGTCTGCGACGCGACGAGCAGGGGATAGGTGGTGCGCCGCAGCGTGCGCGAGAAGTGCAGCGCCACCGCGCACAGAACCCCCGCCGCGACCGCCACGACGATGCCGAGCAGCACCTCGCCCGCCGTGACCTTGAAGTCGTGCCACAGCAGCGCCCGATCGTCCCACAGCGCCTGAGCGACCTCGGTGGGGGCGGGGAGGAGGAAGTCGTCGATCCCGCCCAGGCGGGCGTAGGCCTCCCACGCGCCGAGCAGGACCACGGCGAGCAGGGCGGGGCGCCAGGCCGCCCTCACAGCAGCGTCTCCAGCGCCCGCTCGCGCAGGGCGACGACGGCGGGATCCGTGCGCTTGCGCGGCCGCGGCAGGTCGACCGGCACCTCGGCCACCGCCCGCCCCGGCCGGGGCGACATGACGACCACGCGGTCGGCGAGCACGACCGCCTCCTCGACGTCGTGGGTGACGAGCAGGACGGTGCGCGGCTCGCGCTCCAGGGCGCCGGTCAGCCACTCCTGCATCTGGCCGCGCGTGAGCGCGTCGAGCGAGGCGAACGGCTCGTCGAGGGCGAGCACCGGCTTGCCGGCGAGCAGGGTGCGCAGGAAGGCCACGCGCTGGCGCATCCCGCCCGACAGCTCGTCCGGGCGTGCGCTCTCGAAGCCCTCGAGGCCGAACTGGGCGAACAGCGGGCGCGCCTGCTCGCGCGCCCGCGCGCGCGCCACGCCCCTGACGAGCAGCGGCAGCGCGGCGTTGTCGAGCGCGCTCGACCAGGGAAGGAGGAGGTCGCGCTGGGCCATGAGCACGGCCGGGTCGCTCTCGACCCGTCCCGCATCGGGGCGCTGGAGACCGCACACGAGCTCGAGCAGCGTCGACTTCCCGCAGCCGCTCGGGCCCACGACCGCGACGACCTCGCCGGCCGCGACGCGCAGGCTCATGCCGGCGAGCGCCACGACGTCGCCGAACGCCCGCGTCACGTCCTGCACCAGGACGCCGCCTGACGTGGATCGAGGCTCCGGGGATGGAGCCTCGCGATCGAGAATCTGGACTCCCTTCGCGGGCATTACCCCACAGGTTCGAAGGGTCAGCGCCGGGATCGAAAGCGCTATCTCAGCCGGCTCGCCCGCCAGCCCCCCTGATTGCGTACCCGCCTAGCCTAGCGCGAGTCGGGCGCCACCCGTTCCTGCACGTTGACCAGGCGGTGGTAGCGCGCCAGGTAGTTGAACAGGATGTCGTGCGCCTGGCCCAGCTCCTCGGCGTCGCGATCGAGGAGGGCTCGCCCTTCGTCGGTCAGCTCGTATACGCGGCGGTGCGGCCCCGCCTCGGAGTCCTCCCAGCTCGACTTCACCAGGTTGCGTCGTTCCATCGCGCGCAGCGCACGGTACGTCCCGCCCGGGTCGGAGCCGTCGAACCCGAAGGGGCGCAGGCGCTCGACCAGGTCGTATCCGTGTGTCGCGTGCTCGCCGAGCAGCAGGAGGAGGCAGTGCTGCAGGAATCCCTTCGGCAGTGCTGGCCCGTTCGACAAGTCCTCTTCCCCGTTGGACAAATCCCTCTTACCCCGGGTAGATGCGCAACACACATAACGACCTCATCCATCTAGCTGCGGAGTCCACTTACGCGGGCGTGAGGCCGGTGATATTCCTCTTCCCGCTCGCGTCCGTCCGAGGGAGGTTTCCAGGTATGTGCCTGGCGATTCCGGGTCAGGTCTTGGAGTTCGTGGACGAGTCGAACCGGCTCGCCAAGGTCGACGTGGCCGGTGTGCGGCGCACCGTCAACGTGGGGCTCCTGGACGAGGACGGGAGCGGGGTGGGGCCCGGCGACTGGGTCCTCATCCACGTCGGATTCGCCATCTCCCAGGTGGACGAGGAAGAGGCGATGGCGACCCGGCGCATGCTCGAGGGCATGGGCGCGGACTACGAGCAGGAGCTCGAGGAGCTGAAGGCGAGCGTGATCGAGTGAGCTCGTGCGCGCCCGACGGCCACTGCGTCACGTGTGGCGACGACGGCGTGCCGATGCGAGTGGTCCGCGTCGACGACGCCCGCGGGCTCGCGCTGTGCGCGGACGAGGACGGTGAGCGCGCGACGGTCGAGGTCGAGCTCGTCGCGCCGGTCGCGCCGGGCGACGACGTGCTCGTACATGCCGGGACGGCGCTGGTGCGGTTGTGAAGTACGTCGACGAGTTCCGCGACGCCGAGCTCGGGCAGGCGGTGGCCGGGGAGATCCTCGCCACCGTCGAGCCGGGTCGTCACTACAAGGTGATGGAGGTGTGCGGCGGGCACACCCACTCGATCTACAAGTACGGGGTGGACGACCTGCTTCCGGCCAACGTGGAGCTCGTCCACGGTCCCGGCTGCCCGGTGTGCGTGATCCCGATGGGGCGGGTCGACGACGGGATCGCCATCGCGCACGAGCCGGAGGTGATCTTCACGTGCTTCGGCGACATGATGCGCGTGCCGGGGTCGGAGGGCACCCTGATGGAGGCCAAGGCGCAGGGGGCCGACGTGCGGATGGTGTACTCGCCGCTGGACGCGCTGCGCATCGCCAAGCAGAACCCCGACCGCCAGGTCGTCTTCTTCGCGATCGGGTTCGAGACGACCGCCCCCTCGACCGCGCTGACCCTCAAGCGCGCCAAGGCCGAGGGCGTCCCGAACTTCCTCTGCATGTGCAACCACGTGACGATCGTCCCGCCGCTGCGCGCCCTGCTGGAGTCGCCCGACCTGCGGCTCGACGGCTTCATCGGTCCCGGTCACGTCTCGACCGTGGTGGGCGCGCGGCCCTTCGAGTTCATCCCGGCCGACTACGGCAAGCCGGTCGTGGTCGCGGGCTTCGAGCCCCTCGACCTGCTCCAGGCGATCCTGATGATCCTGCGCCAGCTCGAGGGCGGGCGCTGCGAGGTCGAGAACCAGTACAAGCGCGTCGTTCCGTGGGAGGGCAACCTGCGCGCGCTGGAGATCATGGCCGAGGTCTTCGAGCTGCGCCCCCACTTCGAGTGGCGCGGGCTGGGCTTCATCTCCCAGAGCGCCCTGAAGCTCACCGAGGCCTACGCGGACCTCGATGCCGAGCGCCGCTACGAGGTACCGGGCGTGCGCGTGGCCGACCCCAAGGCGTGCCAGTGCGGCGAGGTGCTCAAGGGCGTCATCAAGCCCTGGGAGTGCAAGGTCTTCGGCACGGCGTGCACGCCCGAGCACGCGATCGGGACCTGCATGGTCTCGCCGGAGGGCGCGTGCGCGGCCTACTACAACTACGGCCGCTTCGCCCGCGAGCGGGAGGTCGTGTGAGCGCCGAGGCCGTCTCCGACCGCGAGCAGCGGATCCTCGGGATCATCGAGACGGCGCGCGGCAAGCGGCCGAGGTTCAAGGACCAGCAGATCACCATGGCCCACGGCGCGGGCGGCAAGGCCACCCAGACGCTGATCGAGGGCCTGCTCGTGCCCGCCTTCGAGTCCGAGACCGGCGCGGCGCTGGGCGACGCGTCCGTCGTGATCGTGGACGACGTCGAGCTGGCGCTGACCACCGACTCCTTCGTCGTCAAGCCGATCCGCTTCCCCGGCGGGTCCATCGGCGAGCTGGCGGTCAACGGCACGGTCAACGATCTCGCCATGGCCGGCGCGAAGCCGCTGGCCCTCACGCTGTCGCTCGTGCTCGAGGAGGGCCTGCCCGCCGAGGACCTCCGCGCGGAGGTCGACGCGATGGCCGCGGCGGCCCGGGTCGCCGGGGTGGAGATCGTGGCCGGGGACACCAAGGTCGTCGAACGCGGGCACGCCGACGCGATGTACGTCTGCACGACCGGGCTGGGCCGCCGCGACCCGCGCGCCCGCCTGGCCCCCGACGCCCTGACCCCGGGAGACCGGATGATCGTCTCGGGGCCGGTGGGCGAGCACGGCACGGCGATCATGCTCGCCCGCGGCGAGCTGGGGCTCGACGCCGACATCGAGTCCGACACGCGCTCGCTGTGGCCGGCCGTGGACACCCTCCTCGACGCCGCGGGCCCGGCGCTGCACTGCCTGCGCGACGCGACCCGGGGCGGCGTGGCCTCCGTGCTCAACGAGCTGGCGCGAGCCTCGGGCGTGGCGATGGTGGTCCGCGAGGCCGATGTGCCGGTGAGCCCGGCCGTGGCCGGCGCGGCGGAGCTGCTGGGGATCGATCCCATGTACGTGGCCAACGAGGGCAAGCTCGTGGCCTTCGTGGCGCCCGACGCGGCGGAGGCGGCCCTGGCCGCCCTGCGCGGCGTCGAGGGCTGCGAGGAGGCCGCGGAGATCGGCGAGGTGAAGACCGACCCGCCCGGGATGGTGCTGGTCGAGACGGCGTTTGGCGGCAGGCGGGTGATGGACCAGCTCGTCGGCGACCCGCTGCCGAGGATCTGTTGAGGTCGAGCGAGAGAGAGAGGTAGTGGCGATGGCGACGCAGACGGAGTTCGTACCGGGTCAGCAGAAGACGGAGGCGATCACGGCGCACGTGATCTGGATGACCACGGGGTTGAGCTGCGACGGGGACTCCGTGGCCATGACGTCGGCCACGAACCCGAGCCTCGAGGACATCGTCACGGGGGTGATCCCCGGCATGCCGAGGGTCGTGGTGCACAACCCGGTGCTCGCCTACGAGGTGGGCGACGAGTTCATGCAGGCCTGGTACGACGCGGAGGAAGGCAAGCTCGACCCCTTCGTCCTCGTCGTCGAGGGCTCGATCCCCAACGAGAAGATCAACGGCGAGGGCCACTGGGCGGCGATGGGCACCGATCCCTCGACCGGCCAGCCGATCACCACGAACGAGTGGGTCGACCGCCTGGCGCCGAAGGCGGCCGCCGTCGTCGCGCTGGGCACCTGCGCCACCTACGGCGGGATCCCGGCGATGAAGAACAACCCGACCGGGGCGATGGGGGTGCCCGACTACCTGGGCTGGAGCTGGAAGTCGTCGGCCGGCCTGCCGGTCGTCTGCATCCCGGGCTGCCCGGCCCAGCCCGACAACACCACGGAGACGCTGCTCTACCTCGTCCTGCACCTCGCCGGCCTGGCGCCGGTGCCCGAGCTCGACGAGGCCCTGCGGCCGAAGTGGCTGTTCGAGCGCACCGTGCGCGAGGGCTGCAACCGCGCCGGCTTCGCCGAGCAGGGCGACTTCGCCACCGAGTACGGCGACGACCCGCGCTGCCTGGTCAAGCTCGGCTGCAAGGGCCCGGTGGTCCACTGCAACGTCCCGGTGCGGGGCTGGCAGAGCGGCTACGGCGGCTGCCCGAACGTCGGCGGCATCTGCATGGCCTGCACGATGCCCGGCTTCCCCGACAAGTACATGCCGTTCATGGAAGAGGACCGCTGGGGCAGGGCGGCCTCGAACATCATCCAGGTTCACCTACGGCCCGATCGTCCGAGGCATGCGCAAGCGCAACGTCCGCAACGAAGTACGACAAGGAGCCGGAGTGGAGGCACAACCGTTCCGAGCTGACCACCGGCTACGCGAAGCACTGGAGCTGAGACATGGCAACCGTCGAGACACCGAAAGAGCAGAAGGTCCTCGTGAAGGAGATGTCGTGGGACCCGATCACCCGCATCGTCGGGAGCCTGGGGATCCACACCGAGATCGACTTCGCCAACCAGCAGGTCCTGAAGTGCCACAGCACGTCGATGGTCTTCCGCGGGTTCGACATCTTCATGAAGGGGATCGACCCGCGCGACGCGCACTTCATCACCAGCCGCATCTGCGGCATCTGCGGCGACAACCACTGCACCACCTCGTGCCTGAACCAGAACATGGCCTACGGGGTGCGCGTGCCGCCGCTCGGCGACTACGCCTTCAACCTGGCGGAGCTCGCGGACTACATGTTCGACCACGCGATCTTCAACGACTGCATGGCCAACGTGGACTTCTGCGAGCAGATGGTCAAGGAGACCAACCCGACGCTGCTCCAGAAGGCCGAGAGCACGTCGGCGCCGCACATGGACGTCCACGGCTACAAGACGATCGCCGACATCATGCGCTCGCTGAACCCGTTCACGGGCGACTTCTACCTGGAGACCCTCCAGGTGGCGCGCTACACGCGCGAGATGTACTGCCTGTTCGGCGGGCGCCACACCCACCCCTCGACGATCATGCCGGGCGGGTGCAGCGCGCACATCACGCACCAGACGATGACCGACTACTACGTGCGGCTGATGCGCTACATGGACTACGCCAAGCGCTCGGTCACCATGCACGACGACCTGTACGACTTCTTCCTGGAGTCGTTGCCGGGGTACGACATGGTCGGCTACCGGGACACCAACCTGGTGTGCTGGGGCGCGTTCGACGATCCCGAGGGCACGGACCAGCTCTACAAGTACGAGCACATGAGCGAGTGGGGCAACCGCCGCTTCGTCACGCCCGGCGTCGCCATCAACGGCGAGCTGGTGACCACCGACCTGGTGGAGATCAACCTGATGATCCGGATCCTGCTCGGCAGCTCGTACTTCGACGACTGGGCCGATCGCGAGCAGCCGTTCGTGACCCAGGATCCGCTGGGCAACCCGGTGGACAAGCGCCACCCGTGGAACAAGGTCACGCTGCCCAAGCCGCAGAAGCGCGACTACTCGGACAAGTACACCTGGGTCGTCTCGCCGCGCATGTACGACAAGCGCACGGACACCCACGTGTGCTGCGACACCGGCGGCGGGCCGTTCGCCCGCCAGTGGGTGACGGCCAAGGCCGGGTTGCTCGACATCGGGTTCGTCAAGGCGACGGGGGACAGCCTCAAGATGGTGCTGCCCAAGGGCCACTCGATGCCCGAGATGGAGCTGGAGTGGAAGGTGCCCGAGAAGTCCAACGCGATCGAGCGCGACCGGGCGCGGTCCTACCACCAGGCCTACTCGGCGGCGGTGGCGCTCCACAACCTCGAGAAGGCGCTGGTCGAGGTGCGGGCCGGGCGGACCAAGAGCTGGGCCGACTTCAAGGTCCCGCAGAAGGCGGTGAGCGTGGGCTTCCACGAGGCCGCCCGCGGCGTGCTCTCGCACCACATGGTGATCGAGGAGGGCAAGATCGCCAACTACCAGCCCTACCCGCCGACGCCCTGGAACGCCAGCCCGCGTGACTCCTACGGGACGCCCGGGCCCTACGAGGACGCGGTGCAGAACACGCCGATCTTCGAGGAGAACGGCCCCGACAAGTTCAAGGGCATCGACATCATGCGGGCGGTGCGGTCGTTCGACCCGTGCCTGCCGTGCGGCGTCCACATGTACCTGGGCAAGGGCAAGGTCAAGAAGGTGATGCACCGGCCCACGGGCCTGTCCTGACGCCACGACGAAGGGAGCGGGCATGGCGGCCGAGGCCACCCAACCGACGACCGACCCCGAGGCCCTGATGGCCCGGGTGCAGGAGCTCGAGGACGCGCTCGGGGAGACGGCCGACCCGGCCACGCTCGCCGTGGCCGACGAGCTGGTCGCGGCGCTCGTCGCGCTCTACGGCGACGGCCTGCGCCGGGTGATGGAGGCGCTGGCCGCCGCCGGGCCGGCGGGCGAGGAGGTCCGGTCCGCCCTGATGGACGACGGGGTCGTGGCCAGCCTGCTGCTCGTCCACGACCTCTATCCCGTCGACCTGGAGACGCGCGTGCGCGAGGCGCTGGCCACGGTGCGCCCGTACATGGAGTCCCACGGGGGGGACGTGGAGCTCCTGGGCATCGAGGACGGGGTCGCCCGGCTGCGGCTCGAGGGCAGCTGCTCGGGCTGCCGGGCGTCGTCGGCCACGCTGGAGCTGGCGATCAAGCAGGCGCTGGACGAGCACGCTCCCGACCTGGCCGGATTCGAGGCGGAGGGAGCGGTCGAGGACGCGGCGCCGGCGGCCCCGCCGCCGATGGGCCTCGACCTGCCGATGGCCGGCGACGGCCCGCCGTTGCCGGTGGCCGGCGATGCCCGGACCGCGGCGCTGGACCGCGTGAGCAACGGGGGCTTCGAGCTCCCGGTGATGTCGTCCCCGGCGCCGGTCGCGCCGGCCGGCCCCGCCTGGGTCTCGGTCGACGGGGTCGAGGGGCTCCCGGACGGGAGCCTGACCGCCGTCCAGGTCGAGGGCGAGGCGATCGTGGTGGGAAGCGTGGGCGGCGCGCTGCTGGCCTACGCCAACGCCTGTGCGGGCTGCGGCGGACGGCTGGAGGGTGGCCGGCTGGAGGGCGGGATCCTGGGCTGCCCCGGCTGCGGGCTGCGCTTCGACCTGCCCGCCGCGGGCCGCGCGGCCGGCGGCGAGGACCTCCAGCTCCGTCCCGTCCCGCTGCTGAGCGACGGCGCCGGCACTCGCGTGGCGGTGGCGCGGTGAGCGACTCTCTCGCGGCCCGGACGGCCGCGCGCCGCCGCGCCGACCTGGTGGCCGGCCTGCGCCGGCGGACCGCGGCGCCCGGTCGCGGGGCCGACGGCGACGGACGTGCCCCGATGGGGGGCGAGCGCTGCGAGCTGTGCGGCGCCCGGGTCCCCGACGACCATCGTCACCTGCTCCAGCTGGAGGAGCGGCGGATCGTCTGCACGTGCGAGGCGTGCTGGGCGATGCGCTCGGGCGTGGCCGAGTTTCGCCCGGTGGGCACGCGGACCGTGTGGCTGGAGGACTTCGTCATCGCGGACGACGTATGGGCGCGCCTGGCCATCCCCATCGGCCTGGCCTTCTTCATGCGCAGCACCACCACGGGCGGCGTGGTCGCCATGTACCCCAGCCCGGTCGGGGCGACCGAGAGCGAGCTGCCGCTGGAGGCGTGGGACGAGCTGATCGAGGCGAACCCGTCGCTCCGGGACCTCGAGGCGGACATCGAGGCCCTCATCGTCAACCGCATGGCCGAGCCGCCGCAGTACGCGATCGCCCCCATCGACCGCTGCTACGAGCTGGTGGGCCGGATCAAGCTCGCCTGGGACGGCATCTCGGGCGGCCCGGCGGTCGACGAGGCGGTGGCCGGCTTCTTCGCCCGGCTGCGAGAGCGGGCGGCATGAGCACGCAGCCTGCGCCGGCGGCGGCGCCGCCCGCCGTGCCCGATCCCGAGATAGCCGTGCTCTCCGCCGAGCCGGTGGAGCTTGCGCTCGCGCCCGTGCTGCGCTTCCGCCTGCGCCTCGACGACGCCTCGGGCCGCGACGTCTACACGATCGCGCTGAGCGCCCAGGTGAACCTCGAGCCGGCCAAGCGCCGGTACGACGACGAGGACCGCATGGCGATGGCCGACCTGTTCGGCGATCCCAACCGGTGGGGCTCGACGACCATGCCGATCGTGTGGACGCGGGTCGACCTCCTGACCCCGAGCTTCACCGGGTCCTGCGAGCTCGAGCTCGACCTGCCGTGCACCTACGACCTCGAGGTCGCGGCGGCCAAGTACTTCCACGCCCTGCGCGACGGCGAGGCGCCGATGGCCTTCCACTTCAACGGGCGGGTCCTCTACCGCGGCGCGGACGGTGGGCTCCAGGTCGTGCTCGTCCCCTGGACGTGCTCGGCCGACTTCCGCCTCCCGGTGGCGACGTGGCGGGAGATGATGGACCGCCATCACCCCGAGGGCGGCTGGGTGCGCCTCCAGGACCCCACGATCGCCGCCCTGCGCCGCCGGGCGACCGAGCGGGGGCTGCCGTCGCTCGACGCCGCGCTGGCCGAGCTCCTGGAGGAGTGAGCGTGGCCGCGGGGCTTGACACGCTGGTCGACTCGCTCCTCTACGAGGGCTACGCGCTGTACCCGTACACGCCCGGGGCGACGAAGAACGCCACTCCGACGCCCTTCGGGATCGTCTATCCGCCGGTCTACGCGGCCGGCAACCCCGCCACGTTCGACCACGCGCAGATGGAGTGCGTGACGGTGGACGCGGGCGCGCCGCGCGCCACCCTGCACTTCCTCCATGCCGCGGGCGAGCGCCACGAGGCCGTGGCCCGGCAGGTCACGCTGGACGGCCCCGGGGAGCGGGAGTTCTCCTTCGGCGACGTGCGCGGGCGCCTGGAGCTGACGGCGGGCGAGCGGGTGCGCCTGCGGGTCGAGAATGCGACGGAGGTGCCCGACGGGCTCGACCGCGCGGGCGCGCTGCGCCACGCGCTGCTCTCGGTCCACCTGGTGGTGGAGCTCGATGCCGGGCGCTTCGTCTCCCCGCTGGAGGCGGAGGCCTGCGACAGCGTGAACACCTGGCCCGTGCTCGCCGCGCCGGACGATCGCGTGATGCTCGGGGCGGCCATCGTGCTCCCCGACCACCCGCAGGTCGCCCCCGAGAGTCGCGGGAGCCTGTTCGACGGGACCGAGATCGAGGAGGCGCTGCTCCTCCACGTCCACGCGCTGAGCGACCGGGAGCGCGAGGAGATCGCCGGGGGCGACCCGGCCGTGCGCGAGATGGTCGCGCGGGCCGAGACCACGTCCCCCGAGGACATCCTCGCCCTGCACGGCCGCCTCGAGATGCGCGACCCTCGCGAGGGCGAGGCCGACGCGAGCGAGGACGGGCGCACCTTCCGCAAGGGGGATCGCGTGGTCCTGCGCCCGGCCCGGCGCCGCGACGTCTACGACCGCATGCTCGAGGGCCGTCCCGCCCGGATCGAGCGGCTGTACCGCGGCTACGACGACCGCCTGTACATCGGCGTGACGGTCGAGGGCGACGCCGCGCACGAGCTGCTGGGCGAGAGCGGCCGCTTCCTCTTCTTCTTCCCCGACGAGCTGGAGGTGCTCGACGCATGACCGAGACCCGTGAGCGCAAGCGCATCCTCGTGGCCGGGATCGGCAACGCCTGGCTGAAGGACGACGGCTTCGGAGGCGCGGTGGCGCGGCGCCTGGAGGAGCGGGGCCTGCCGCCGCAGGCCTGGGTGGTCGACTTCGGCACCGGCGGCCTCGACCTGGCCTACGAGCTCATGCAGGGCTACGACGCGCTCGTGCTGGTGGACGTGAGCCGCCAGGGCGGCGAGCCGGGGACGCTGTACGTGATGGAGCCCGACGTCGAGGCCATCCCGGGGGAGATCGAGGACGGCCAGGTGCTCGACCCCCACGCCATGGACCCGGCGACCGTGCTGCGCTTCGTCAAGACCGTCGGGTCGTGGCCGGGGCGCGTCGTCGTCATCGCCTGCGAGCCCGCGAGCGTGGAGGAGTTCGGCCTCGGCCTGTCGGTGGAGGTCGAGGGCGCGGTGGATCGCGCCGCCGACCTCGTGCTCGAGACGCTGGAGGACCTCAACCGCGACGAGGCCTACCAGGATGCATGAGCTGGCCCTCAGCAGCGCCGTCGTCAACACGGTCGTCAAGCACGCCGCGGGCCGCCCGGTCACCGCGGTCAACCTGACTGTGGGTGCCCTGCGCCAGGTCGTTCCCGAGTCGTTGGAGTTCTATTTCGAGATCGTCGGTCGCGACACCGTATGCGAAGGGGCGCGGCTCGAACCAGGAGCTGATTCCCGCTCGTCTGCGCTGTCCGGAGTGCCGCCTCGAGTGGGAGGCGGAGCTGCCGATCTTCCGCTGCGGTGCCTGCGGCGCGGCGGCGGACGTGGAGTCCGGGGAGGAGTTCCAGGTCGAGTCCATCGAGGTCGAGGAGGTGGCGGCATGCACCGCACCAAGGTGAAGGTCGTGGAGGACGCGCTGGACGCGAACAGCACGATCGCCGCCGCGAACCGGGCGGACTTCGACCGCGCGGACGTGCGCGTGGTCAACCTGATGAGCGCGCCGGGCGCGGGCAAGACGACGCTGCTCGAGCGCGCCCTGGGCGAGCTCGACGGCCTGCGTGCCGGGGTGCTCGAGGGCGACGTGCAGGGCAGCATGGACGCCGATCGCCTGGCCGCGCTGCACATCCCCGTGACCCAGCTGAACACCGACTCGGGGTTCGGGGGCGAGTGCCACCTCGACGCCAACATGGTTCGCTCCGCGCTGGGCGAGCTGCCGCTCGCCGACCTCGACCTGCTGGTGATCGAGAACGTCGGCAACCTCGTCTGCCCGGCCGAGTTCCGCGTGGGCGAGGACGTGCGGATGATGGTCTCCTCGGTCACCGAGGGCGAGGACAAGCCGCTGAAGTACCCGCTGATGTTCCGGGCCTGCGAACTCGTGGTCGTCAACAAGATCGACCTCCTGCCGCACCTGGACTTCGACCTCGACCGCTTCCTCTACAACCTGGACGCGGTCAATCCCGGGCGTGGAGCGCATGCTGGTCAGCGCTCGGACGGGCGACGGAGTCGACGCGTTCCGCGACTGGCTGGCCGGCGCCACGCGGCGGCGCCGGCCGGCGGGGGCGGTCGTGTGAACGCGCCGACTCACGCCGTGGCCGCCGGCTCCTACGAGGCGGCGCTGGCCGCGCGCACGGCCGCGAACGCGGAGTGGTTCCCCGCCGAGGCGGAGCGCCTCGCCCGGCTCTGTCACCGGATGGCCGAGCGCTTTGCCCGCGGCGGGCGGCTGATCGCGCTCGGGAGCTCGCCGGCGGCGCGCTCGGACGTGCGCCACATCGCCGTCGAGTTCGTGCACCCGGTGATCGTCGGGAAAGCGCGCGCTCCCGGCGATCGGGCTGGCCTCGGAGGGCGGCGACCTCCTCCGCCAGGCCGAGCTCGACGACCGAGCCGGGCGACATCGCCGTCGCCTTCGGCCCCGGTACCGCGGACGCCTTGGCGCTGGCCCGCGAACGGGGATGCCTCACGGTGGCCTTCGAGGCCGCGGGCGCCGAGTGGGAGTTCCACCCGCCGAGCGAGGACCCGTTCGTGCGTCAGGAGCTCGCCGAGACGGCCTACCACCTGCTGTGGGAGCTCGTGCACGTGTTCTTCGACCACCGGGGCCTGCTCGAGGGCCGCGACGCGCGGCCCGTTCACGACACCGGCGCGTCGAGCTTCCTCTATCCGTTCCTGGCCGAGCGCGAGACCGACCTCGACGCCGTGCTCGACGACGTCCGCCGCTCGGTGCTCATGAAGGCCGAGGAGGTGGGCGCGCTGCGGGCGCAGACGCTCGAGGAGGGCCACGACGCGCTGGTCGCGAGCGGCCGCCGCCCTGGCGCAGAGCTTCGCGGCGGGCGGCCGGCTGCTGGCGCTGGGCAACGGCGGGTCGGCCACGGACGCCATGGACGTCGTGGCCGACTTCCGCGACCCCCCGCGGAAGGCCTGGCCGGCGCGGCCGGCCCTCGATTTGACCGAGGACGCGGCCATCCTGACGGCGATCGCCAACGACGTCGGGGTGGAGTCGATCTTCGCCCGCCAGGTGATCGCCTACGGGCGCGCCGGCGACGTCCTGCTCGCGCTGTCCACGAGCGGGAACAGCGAAAACGTGATCGCCGCCCTCGCCGAGGCGCGGCGACGGGACCTGCGCACCGTGGCCATGGTGGGCTACGACGGCGGCCGCGTGGCCGCCGAGGGGCTCGCCGACCACGTCGTCGTCACGCGCTCGCAGCACATCCCCCGCATCCAGGAGGCGCAGGCGAGCGCCTATCACGTGCTGCGGGAGCTGGTGGCGTGAGCCGGATCGTCGAGGGCGCGGTGCGCGGCGTCTTCGGGGCGATGGCGATGAGCGGGCTGCGCAACCTCATGCGCGACGCCGGCTTGATGGAGGAGGAGCCGCCGCGGGCGCTGGTCAAGCGCTTGCGCCTGTTGTCGAGGCTGCGCCCGACGGGGCCCAACCGGGTGACCGTCGAGCTCGCGCACTGGGGCGTGGGCGCGGGCGGAGGCATCGTCTTCGCCGCGCTGCCCGACGCCCTCCGCGCCCGGCGGTGGGTGGGGCCGATGTACGGGATCGCGATCTGGCTGTCCTTCGACGCCGTCATCGCCCCGGCGCTCGGGGTGAAGCACGCGGAGTCGCGGCCGGTGCGCCAGCGGATCGCCCTCGCGGCCGACCACACCCTGTACGGGCTCGTGCTGGCGGAGCCGCGCCCGCGCCCGGCGGACGCCGAGGTCGCGGTGTGAGCGCCCCCACCGCCACCCGCCGCCGGGTGCGCGCCCGGGTCGCGGGAACCGTGCAGGGGGTCGGCTTCCGGCCCCACGTGTATCGCCTGGTGCGCGAGCTCGGGCTCGGGGGCTGGGTGCTCAACGACTCCCGCGGCGTGCTGCTGGAGGTCGAGGGGGAGGCCGAGGCGGTGGAGCGCTTCCTCGCCCGCCTGCCGGCCGAGGCGCCGCCGCTGGCCGTGGTCGAGCACGTCGACCGGCAGGAGGTCGCCCCGCGAGGGGAGTCGGCCTTCGCCATCCGCGAGAGCCCGCGGGAGGGCGAGGCCTCGGCGCTCGTGTCGCCCGACGTCGCTCCCTGCGCCGACTGCCTGGCCGAGCTGTTCGACCCCGCCGACCGCCGCCATCGCTACCCGTTCGTCAACTGCACGAACTGCGGGCCGCGCTTCACGATCGTCCGCGGAGTCCCGTACGACCGCCCGCTCACCACGATGGCCGGCTTCGTCATGTGCCCGGCCTGCCGGGCGGAGTACGAGGACCCGGCCGACCGGCGCTTCCACGCGCAGCCCAACGCCTGCCCCGACTGCGGCCCGCGGCTGGCGCTGACCGACTCAGCGGGCCGGCCCCTGGCCGGCGACCCGCTCGCCGGGGCGGTGGCGGCCCTCCTGGAGGGCGCGATCGTCGCCGTCAAGGGACTCGGCGGGTTCCACCTGGCCTGCCGCGCCGACGACGAGGACGCCGTGGCCCGGCTGCGGGCGCGCAAGCACCGCGAGGACAAGCCCTTCGCCCTGATGGTGCCCGACCTCGAGGCGGCGCGCGCCCTCGCGGACGTGACCGAGGTCGAGGCCGAGGCGCTCGTGGCGCGCGAGCGACCGATCGTGCTCACGCCGCGCCGACCCGGCGCCCAGGTGGCCGCGGCCGTGGCTCCGCGCTCGGCGGACCTCGGGGTGATGCTGCCCTCCACGCCGCTGCACCACCTGCTGCTCGCCGATGCCGGCACGACGCTCGTGATGACCAGCGGCAACGTCTCCGACGAGCCGATCGCCTATGAGGACGACGACGCCCTGGCGCGCCTGGCCGGCATCGTCGACCGCTTCCTCCTCCACGACCGCCCGATCCACGTTCGCTGCGACGACTCGGTCGCGCGCGCCGTGACGGTCGGGGGCCGGCGCCGAGGGCTGCTGATGCGCCGCTCGCGCGGCTTCGCCCCGGCCAGCGTCGATCTCCCGCTCGAGGCGCCGCCGTTGCTCGCCTGCGGCGCCGAGCTCAAGAACGCCTTCTGCGTGGCCAAGGGCCGACGGGCGTGGGTGGGCCACCACATCGGCGACCTGACCAACTGGGAGACCCTGCGCTCCTTCCGGGAGGGCATTGAGCACTTCTCGCGCCTGTTCGACGTCCAGCCCGCAGTCGTGGCCCACGACCTGCACCCGGAGTACCTGTCCACCAAGCATGCGCTCGAGCTCGACGGGGTCGACCTCGTCGGGGTGCAGCACCATCACGCCCACCTCGCTGCCTGCCTGGCCGAGCACGGCCATCTCGGCCCCGCGGTGGGAGCGATCTACGACGGCACCGGCTACGGCCCGGACGGCACGGTCTGGGGCGGCGAGGTGCTGGTGGGTGACCTGGCGGGCTTCCAGCGCGCGGCGCACCTGCGCGCCGTCCGGATGCCCGGCGGAGAGGCGGCGATCCGCGAGCCGTGGCGGATGGCGTGCGCGTGGCTGGCCGACGCGCTCGGAACCGACGTCCCCCCGCTGCCCGCCGCCCTGGCCGGCGAGGTCGACGCCGAGCGCTGGCGGGCGGTGGCGGGCCTGGCCGAATCGGGCGTGGCATCTCCGCTCACGACGAGCATGGGCCGGCTGTTCGACGCCGTGGCCGCCCTCTGCGGAGTGCGCGCGCGGGTCAACTACGAGGGGCAGGCGGCGGCCGAGCTGGAGGCGCTCGCCGCCCGGGCGGGCGCGGCGCCCGGCACCTACGAGCTGCCGGTCGAGGACGGCCTGCTCGACCCCCGCCCGGCCGTGCGGGCGATCCACCGCGACCTGGCGTCCGGCGTCGCGCCGGCCGCGGTGGCGGCGCGCTTCCACGCCACCGTGGCCCGGGCGACGGCGCGGGCCTGCGCGCAGGAGGCGGGCCGGCGGGGTCTGGGCACGGTCGTCCTCTCCGGCGGCGTGTTCCAGAACCGGCTGCTGCTCGAGCGGACCGCCCGGCGACTCGAGGGCGCCTGCCTGCGGGTGCTCGTGCCCGAGCGGCTGCCGCCCAACGACGGCGGCATCTCCTACGGCCAGGCCGCGGTGGCGGCGGCGCGGAGGGGCGGCTGATGTTCGGGCTCGACGAGCAGATCGCCTCGCTCGGGAACGGAGGCGCCGCGCTGGTGGTGTGCGCCGTCGCCGTCCTCCTCGGGCTGCGCCACGCCACCGATCCCGACCACCTCACCGCCGTCTCGACGCTGATCGCCTCCGACGAGGAGCGCGGCGCGCGCCGCGCCGGGCGCCTGGGCCTCGGATGGGGGTTGGGCCACGCGACCTCGCTGTTCGCCTTCGGCCTGCCGATCGTGCTGTTCGGCGCCTACCTGCCCGAGCGCGTGCAGCGGGGCGCCGAGCTGGCGATCGGCGTCGTGATCATGGCGCTGGCGGTCCGGCTCCTGCTGCACTGGCGCTCGGGCCGCTTCCACGCCCACGTTCATCGCCATGGCGCGATGGAGCATCGCCACCTCCACGCTCACTCGCACGACGTCCAGCACGACCACCGTCACCCCGAGCTGCTGGGGCGCTCCGCCTGGCAGGCCTACGGCATCGGCCTCGTCCACGGGATGGGTGGGTCCGCCGGGGTGGGCGTGCTGCTGCTCGCCGCGATCCCCGATCACGCGCTGGGCGTGACCGCGCTCGTGCTCTTCGCCCTGTTCACCGCGGTCTCGATGGCCCTGGCCTCGACGACGTTCGGGTACGCGCTCTCGCGCGGGCCGATCCTGCGGCGCTTCTCCGCGCTCGCCCCGGCGCTCGGCCTGACCAGCTTCGCCTTCGGCGCCTGGTACGCGCTCGGCGCGCTGGGCACGGTGCCCTACGCGTTCTGAACCGGGCGCGTCAGCGCCTTGACGAAGTCCTCGAGCTGCGAGGTCGTCCAGCACTCGAAGGCCTGGCAGTGGCGCTCGTAGGCGGCGATGACCGAGTCGCCGTAGTTCCAGTACAGGCGGGGCTCGGGGTTCAGCCAGAACGTGCGCCCGGCCTTCGCGGTGATCTGGGCGAACAGGTCGTCGCGCGGATCGCGGCCGTTGGTGCGGGCGTCCCCGAGCACGATCACGGTGGCGCGGGGATGCAGGTCGTCCTCGATCTGGACCAGGAACTCCTCCCACACGCGGCCGTAGTCGGTGTAGCCGGAGATGTCGGCGACGCCGGCGTCGCGGCCGATCGCCTCGTTGACCGCCTTGAAGTTGCGCTCGCGCTCGAAGATCTCCGTGACCTCGGAGATGCGCTCGATGAACACGAAGCTGCGCAGCTTGCGGAAGGCGTCGTGCAGCGCGTGCAGGACGGAGAGGAAGAACACCGACGCGCTGGTCACCGAGGTCGAGACGTCGCACAGCACGTAGATCTCGGGGCGCCGCGGGCGCCGCGGGCGCGTCTTGACGACGATCGGCACGCCGCCGGTCTGCAGCGAGGCGCGCATCGTGCGGCGCACGTCCACCTGCGCGTGCTTGCGCCGGCCCCGGTGCTCGTGGCCCTGGGTGGCCAGGCGCCGCTTGAGCTGGGCGACGATGCGGTGCACCTGCGGCCAGGTCCTGGAGCGGGCCGCTGGGGAGCGCGCGGTCGAGCTCGTTCAGCGGGCGCGAGGGCGGGAGCTTGCGAGTGCGCTCGATCATGGCCCGCTCCAGCTCGCGGCGCAGGTGGGCCTCGAACTCGCGGATCGCGTCGCGCGGGAGCCCCTCCGCGCGCGGGTCGTCGGGCGGCAGCTCGGGCTGGGGCTCGGCGCGCAGGCCCAGCGCCCGGCGGATGCGCTGCACGTCCACCCCGATCACGCCCGACCCCTCGCCCTGGCGCCCGAAGGCCGCGATGGCCAGCCGGGCGAGGTCGCGCATCGCGCCGTCGTTGCCCTCGGCCAGCGCCGCGGCGATCTGGGCGCGCAGCGCGTCGAGGTCGATGAGCTGCGCGCCGGAGGCGTCGATCCCGCCCTCCTCGCGCACGTCCTGCTCGATCGCCTCGGCCTCGGCGGCGCGGAAGAAGAAGCGCTCGAAGATGAGGTCGAACACGCGCCGGTCCTCCTGCGACTTGGCCAGCGTCGCGGCCAGGGTCTCCTTGACGTCCTCGCGCTGCGTCCACGACACCTCCCCCAGCGCCTCGAAGGCGTCGAGCAGCTCCGCCGTGCCGATGGCCAGCCCCTCGGCCCGCAGCTCGTCGGCGAACGACAGGATCTGCGCGGAGAAGTCAGCCGCGGGTGGCATCGGCCAGGCCGCCCAGTCCCGCCAGCTTCACGCCGATCCGCTCGGCCACCGTGTCGAGATCGGTGCGGTGCTTGACGATGACGCTCATCGTCTCGCGGAACGTGTCGGCGTCGATGTCCTCGGCGCCCAGCAGGACCAGCGCCCGGGCCCAGTCGATCGACTCGGCGATCGAGGGCGGCTTCTTGAGGTCGAGCTCGCGCACCTGGTGGATGACCTCGACCAGCTTGCGCCCGATCACGTCCGACAGCTCGGGCGTGTGCAGCTTGACGATCTCCAGCTCCAACTCGAGCTCCGGGTAGTCCAGCCAGAGATAGAGGCAGCGGCGCTTGAGCGCCTCGGTCAGCTCGCGCGAGTTGTTCGAGGTGAGAACGACCACCGGGCGGGTGGTCGCGTCGATGCGGCCCAGCTCGGGGATCGAGATCTGGAAGTCCGACAGCAGCTCGAGCAGCATGGCCTCGAACTCCTGGTCGGTCTTGTCGATCTCGTCGATCAAGCAGGACGACCGGCTCCTCCGAGGAGATCGCCGTCATCAGCGGGCGCTCGAGCAGGAACTCGGCGGAGAAGATGTCGTCCTGCACGGCGTCCCAGCCGGTGCCCGACGCCTCGGTCTGGATGCGCAGCAGCTGCTTGCGGTAGTTCCACTCGTACAGCGCCTTGGCCTCGTCGAGGCCCTCGTAGCACTGCAGCCGCACGAGCCGGCGGTCGAGGTAGCGCGACAGCGACTTCGCCAGCTCGGTCTTGCCCACCCCGGCCGGGCCCTCGACGAGCACCGGCTTGCCGAGCTTGCTCGCCAGGAACGAAACGAGCGCCGTCGACTCGCCGGGCAGGTAGCCGGTGCCGCGCAGGCCGTCCGCGACCTCCTGGACCGATGCGGGCTCGACGGGCATGAACCGCGCATTATGCCGGGCGGGTCATGGATACTTCCGGCGCCCATGGCCACGGCGCTCCTCGTGCTCGGCAACTGGGTGCCCGACCCGCACCCCGAGTTCGGGGCGGACCCCAAGCCGTACGTCACCCTCATGCTCGTCGGGCTCGCCGTCGGGGTCCTCGGGCACCTGTTCCGCTCGCGGCTGATGGTGATCGTGGGCGTGGGAGCGGTGTTCCTGGGTACGTTCCTGCTGCCGTTGACCGTGTACCTCTCGAAATCGTGACCGAGACCGACGTCACCAGCTTCGCCAAGGCCCTGGTCCTGGGGGAGATCCACGAGGAGCTCGTCTTCCCCTACCCGCTCCCGGGCGACGAGGAGGCGGAGAAGGTACGCGGGCTGATCTCCCGTTTCCGCGACTACGCGGCGGAGAACATCGACGCGCGGCGCATCGACGAGGAGGGGTGGATCGACGACCAGGTCTACCGCGACCTGGGGGAGATCGGGATCACGGGGCTCTACGTCCCGGAGGAGTACGGGGGCCAGGGTCTGTCGCAGACCGGCTATGCCCGCGTGTTCGAGGCCGTGGGAGGGGCCAGCGGATCGCTCACCATCGGCCTCGGCGTTCACCAGTCGATCGGGTTCAAGGGGATCGCGCTGTACGGGACCGACGAGCAGAAGGAGCGCTTCCTGCCCGACCTGGCGGCGGGGCGCAAGCTCGCCGGCTTCGCGCTGACCGAGCCCAACGCCGGCTCCGACGCCTACAACATCGAGAGCCGGGCGGTGCTCCAGCCCGATGGCTCGTGGGTGCTCAACGGCGAGAAGCGCTTCATCGGCAACGGCGGGCCGCGGCGACGTGTTCACGACCTTCGCGCGCGCCGAGGTGGACGGCAAGGACAGGCACATCGCGCTGATCCTCGAGAAGGGCATGAAGGGCTTCGAGTCGGGCGAGCCCTACGACACGATGGGCCTGCGCGGCAACAACCTCACGCCGCTGTACTTCAAGGACGTTCGCGTGCCGCCCGAGAACGTGCTCGGCGAGCCCGGCGAGGGCTTCCGGATCGCCATGCAGATCCTCAACAACGGGCGCATCGGGCTCGGCACGGGCGCCGTCGGGCTGGCCAAGCGCCTGATCGACCTGACGATCGACCACGTCACGACGCGCCGCCAGTTCGGCCGGCCGCTCGCCGACTTCGACATGGTCGAGGACAAGGTCGGCTGGATGGTGTCCTACCTGTTCGGCCTGGAGTCGATGGCCTACCTGACCACCGGCCTGATCGACGAGGGGATCGAGGACTACTCGGTCGAGTCGGCGATGGCCAAGGTCACCGGGACGGAGTTCGTCTGGTACCTGGCCAACCGCGCCATGCAGCTCAAGGGCGGGGAGGGCTACCTGCGCACCGAGCCCTACGAGCTGATCATGCGCGACATCCGGATCTTCCCGATCTTCGAGGGCGCCAACGACGTGATGCGCTCGTTCACCGCGCTGTCGGTGCTCAAGCCGCTGGGCGACGAGCTCGAGGCGCTCGGAGACTTCGACCTGGGCGACCCGCTGGGAACCCTGGGCGCGTGGGCCGGGTATGTGGGCGGACGCCTCAAGCGCGAGGTGCGCCCGGATCGCATCACGCTCGCTCACGCGGAGCTGCAGGACCTGGCCGACCCGGTGGCCGACCAGGTCAAGCGGATTCGCTCGGTCGGCGAGTCGCTGCTGCGCGAGCACGGCAAGGGGATCGTCGACCAGGGGATGCACCACAAGCGCCTGGCCGACGCTCTGTCCGACGTCTACGCCCAGATCGCGGTCCTGTCCCGCGTCACCTCGATCTTCGAGGACCAGGGGGTCGAGGCGTCCGGCCAGGAGCGCTTCATCGCCCAGACGTTCTGCACCCGCGCCGCCCGCCGCGTCGGCCTCGAGCTGGACAAGATCGAGTCCAACGACGACGAGCGCATGCACTCGGTCGCCCGGCTGGCCTACAAGCGCGGTGAGTACGGCTACGCGCTGTTCGAGGACTGACGCCCTAACCTGCGCCCATGGACGCGCGCTGGGCGACCTTCGACTGCTACGGGACGCTGGTCGACTGGAACGCCGGCATCCGCGCGGAGCTCGCGCGTCTGTTCGGAGAGGACGACGCCGACGCGCTGCTGGCCCGCTACCACGAGGTCGAGCCGCGGATCCAGGCCGAGCGCCCGGATGCCAGCTACCGCGACGTGATGGCCTCGACGCTGGCGGAGCTGGCGTCGGAGGCCGGGGCGGCGCTGCCCGAGGACGAGCGCGACGCGCTCGGGCGCTCGCTTCCCGGCTGGCCGGTGTTCCCCGACGTACCCGACGCGCTGGCCGAGGCGCACGAGCGCGGCTGGCGCCTGTTCCCCCTGTCGAACACCGATCGCGACTTCATCGAGGCCTCGATGGGCGCGATCGGCGTGCCGTTCGCCGGCGCAATCGTGGCCTCCGAGATCGGCTCCTACAAGCCGGCGCACGGCCACTGGCACGCGTTCTACGAGCAGACGGGCGCCGATCGCTCATGCCACGTGCACGTGGCCCAGAGCCACTTCCACGACATCGTCGCCGCTCACGAGCTCGGGATCCCCTCGATCTGGATCAACCGCCTGGGCGAGAGCGCCGAGCCCGCGCCCACGCGCGAGCAGCCGACGCTCAGCGGCCTGGCGGACACGCTCGACGAGCTCGTGCCGGGGACCCACCGTCCTGCCTAGAGGTCGCACTGCGACCCCAAAGCAGGACGGCCGCAGTTCCAGGCGCCTACTCGGGCATTCCCGGTAGGCGGGGCGGGTCGTCGTCCTCGGGCGGGAGCGCTCGGGTGTCCTCCTCGGACGGGAGGGCCCGCGTGTCCTCCTCGGACGGGAGGGGCTTCGTCGCCTCGTCCTCGATGCCGTCGGTTTCGGGCGCCCCGGCCGGCGGCACCGCCCGGAACTCCGCCGTGTCCTGCGCGGCCGACTCGCGGCTCAACGGGACGGGGCCGGCCCGGCGCGCGGCCGGAGTCTGGGGCGTGCGGTCGGCGATCACGCGCGTCTCCTCGAGATGCGGCCGGTCGTCGGGGATGCGCACGGCGACGGGCGCGCCCGGCGGTGGTGGCGGCGACTCGGCCTGCGCCAGCGGGGGCTCGGGACGGCGCGCCGCCCGGACCCGGTTCCCGGCGAGAACCAAGGCGACCGCGGCGCACAGCGCGATGAAGATGCCCCACTGCAGGCCCACGCTCACGCCGTTGCCCAGCTCAGGCTTGTCGAAGAAGCGCCAGACGATGAGCAGGCACGCCCAAAGGCCCGCCCCGGTGATGACCGCGCCGTCGCCGCCGGGAAGATGGAAGGCCCGTCGCTCCGCGCGCGCGAAGAGCAGCGCGAGCACGCCGAGCGCGACGAGCAGCACGGCGGCCTCGACCCACGAGAAGGCCCCGATGGCGCTCTGGCTGTCGTGCACGGCCACGATCCGCTGGCCGAGCTTGCCCGCCGAGGTCGTCGAGTACCACGGGAGGAACATCGTGAAGAGAAGGCCGAACGCGGCGAACGCCACGAGGCGCTGCTCGGGGGCGAGCGCCCGCCAGGCCGCGCGCAGCCGGCGCACGCCGCCCACGGCGCGTTCCGCCGCCGGAGCCGCCTCGCTCATGCCGCGGCGCGTGCCGCGGCGCCCATGCGCTCGAGCAGCAGCGCCGCGTCGTGCTCGGAGACGGCCCGGATCTGGCCCTGGAAGGCGAGCTTCCAGTGCTCGGCGGGCCACTTGCGGACGTGCTCGAGCTGGCCGGCCAGCGCCTCCGCGGGCAGCCAATCGGCTTCCTCGAGCACGAGCTCGGGCTCGGTGGGAAAGCGCCACGGATAGGCGTCGGGCTGGCCGGGCTTGCCCGGCCAGAGCTTCGTGCGGTCCTCGAAGAGCTCGCCGGTCACCCGGATCGAGGCCGGGAAGACCATGCGCTTCGTCAGGTAGAGGACGATCCGGTCCCCGGGCTCGATCTGCAGCGCGAAGTTTCGCCGGAGCTCCTTGAGCCCGATCACGGAGAACCCGTGCTCCGCCGTGGCGGCGTAGTTCTCCGGCGAGCCGGTGAGGATCCAGGTCGGGGGTTCGGCCATCGCCCGCCGATTGTACGGGCGCCGCCGCTGGGCGGACGGCGGCGGCGCTCCGCGAACGTCAGGCCGCTCGGCGGCCTAGGAGATCGGGATGTCCTCGACCTCGACCGGCGCCTTGCGCCCCTGGTCGAGGCGCTCGATGTACCAGTCGACGATCGCCCGGACGAGCAGCAGGATCTCGCGCACCAGCTGGGCGATCTGCTCGCGCAGCTCGGGCGGCACCAGGGTGCGTCCCAGGTCGAGCAGGGCGACGAGTGCCTGAAGGTCGGCCGTCGTCGAGCGGCCGCCCTCGTCCTCGGGCACGGCGTAGCCGCGGGGCGGCGGACGCCGGGCCTCGTCGGCTCCCTCGTCGGCGGCGCGCTGCGCCTCGGCGTTGGCCTCGCGCACGAGGCGCTCGGCCGTCTCCTGGGCGTGGCGGACCCGCTCGGAGAGGGACTCGAGGGGGTCGGGCGGCTCGGGGCCGTCCTCAGGCTGTCGGGGAGAGTCGGGCTGCGTCATCGAGGGTCACCTGCAGGGCGCCGTCCGCGAATCGCGCCCCGGTGGCGCGCCAGTCGGCCAGCGCGGGGGGGAGCATGATAGTCCGCTTCTGGCCGTCGACCCGTACCACCAGCTCGAGCCCGATCTTCTTGAGCGAGATGTCGCCCTTCTCGGAGAACGGGAGGTCGAGGCGCAGGATCGCGCTCCCGTCCTCCTCGAGGACCAGCTCGTGGGAGAGCGAGTCGTGACAGCACGGCTTGTGCGTCCAGCTCGCCGAACACCTCGGCGCCGAGGCGGTCGAGCATCTGCGGCTCCGATCACCTCGCTCTCGAAGTACGGCGCTCGGAGCACGGGCAGGGGGGAGAACGCCGACTCGACGAGCTCCAGGTGCTCCTGCTGGCGCTCGCGCCAGGCGCCGAAGTAGGTGCCCGCGACCTCGTCGGGGAACACGCGGTTGACGATCACCGCGTCGGTCACGTAGCCGTAGAGGTTCAGGTAGGTGAACGTCCGCATCGCCTCGCCGATCACCATCTTGTCGGGGTTCATGACGAGCCGGATCGTGGCGTGGGCCCGGTCGCGGAGGATCTCGTTCATGGCGATCAGGCTGTCCATCAGCCGCTGCACGTCGGCGAAGACGGCCTCGCTCGGCAGCGAGACGTCGAGCATCGTGCGCGCGATCGGGCGCGCGGCGGCCAGAAGCTGGCGCTCGTGGGGGAAGACCTTCTCCAGCCACCAGCGGGCGACTTCGGGGAAGGAGAGCAGCCGCAGCGTCTCGCCGGTCGGCGCGCAGTCCACGATCACGACGTCCCACTCGCCGCTCTCCTGGTGGCGCTTGAGCTGGAGCAGCGAGAACAGCTCGTCGAGGCCGGGCGGGACCGTCAGCTCCTCGGCCGTGATGCGGGTTGACGCCGCGCTCCACGAGCAGTTCGCCCAGCCACTCGGACACGCTCGACCAGTGGCGCTCCATCTCCTCCTGGGCCTGGACCTGCTGGCCCCACAGGCCGTCCGACACCGCCGTCGGCTCCCTGCCCACCTCGGCCTCCAGGGACTCGGCGAGCGAGCCGGCGGGATCGGTCGAGAGCACCAGCGTGCGCGCGCCCGCCGCGGCGCAGCGCCGCGCCGTGGCGGCGGCGACCGAGGTCTTGCCCACTCCGCCCTTGCCCGTGTAGAGGATCGTCCGCGGCGTCATCGCGCCGCGATTCTAGGTGCCTTCCGGCCCCGGGCGCGCCTCCTAGGGCGGGCCCCGGCGCAGATATCCCGTGAACCGCGAGGCCTTGTTGCAGTAGAGGCGGGTGCCCGTGCGCCGGCACAAGTCGCGCAGGAAGTCGCGCAGCAGCACGTGGTAGTTGAGCGGGGAGATCGAGCCCCTGGAGTTGTCGTAGCGCGACCAGCGGCCCGTGTCGTACTTCGGCAGCTCGAGGCGCGCCTCGCGGTCGCCCGCGCGGTACAGGCTGCGGGCCAGCGACGAGTAGGGCCGCACGTCCCACAGCCCGTTGAGCGCCTGGATGAAGCCGTTGATGATGCGGGTGCGCGGGGCGAAGCTGTACTCGGCGTAGTGGTTGCCGCGCTTGGTCTTGACCCGGACGCCCACCGGGGTGGAAAGCGTGTAGATCCGCAGCCCTCGCTTGGCGGCGTCGAGATATGCCGCGGCGTTCAGCCTCTGGTAGCTGCGCACGAGCGCCACCAGGGCGGTGCCCTGCGAGAGCCCGCTCGTCCAGGGCGGCGCGCCTCCGCCGAAGTAGAAGAAGTACTCCCAGGTCAGGGCGCCGCCGCGCTCGGAGCCCATGGGCAGCAGCTCGGCGAGGAATTCACGAGCGTTCTCGTTGTAGCCGTCCTTGACCAGCGCGCCGAGACGCCCCCAGTTGGCGAGCGGGTGGAACTCGAGTCCCTGGCCCGGGAAGTACTGGTAGAGCACCCGGCTGCTCTTGAAGCGCACGCGCTCGCCCGATCCGGGGATCCGGTCGCTGAAGCCCCACCACTCGACGTTGCGGTTGAGCTGAAGCCAGAGCACGTGCAGCCGCGACTTCGTCAGCTCGCCCCGGCTGGCGAACCCGTTGAGGAGGCCGATCACGCCGTTGAGCTCGCGGCGCCGGGTCCCCGTGAGCTGGTTGCGGATGAACAGCGCATCGTCGTAGTCCTGCGCCCGCTTGTCGTGCTCGACCTGGCCGATCTCTCCGCGGGCGAGCAGTCCGTCGAGCGCCGCGCGCACGGCGTTGCCTCCGGCCGATCGGGCCCGCGGGACGACGGTGGGAACCGGTCCCGACGGGGCCACGAAGCGGTCGTTCTCGCGCGTCACGTGACCGTCCGGACCCATGACGAGAACGGTCGATGCGGAGGCCGGCGCCGCGAGTACGAGCAGGCACGCCCCGAGCAACGCGAGGTGGATCAGGCGCACCAGCTTGATGCTACGCTCGGCCCGGCCGGGCGACGTGGCCTGCAATCTCTGCTGCAAACGCAAAAGGATCACCTGATCGTGCTCAACACCCGACGCCTGCCCTTCGTTGCGGTCCTCCTCGCGCTCCTGGCCGGCGCGCTCGGCCTGGTCGCCTGCGGGGGAGACGGCGGGGACGACCCCGACAAGGTCGTCAAGGAGACGTTCAGCGGCGACAAGAAGGTCACGAGCGGCAAGATCGAGCTCAAGCTCGGCCTGCAGGCGGAGGGCACCGCATCGCTCGGCGGGCCGATCGCCGTGACCCTGTCGGGCCCGTTCCAGAGCCAGGGCCCGAAGACGCTGCCGAAGTTCGACTTCGACCTCACCCTGGCGCTGGGCGGCAACACGCTCTCCGCCGGTGCCGTCTCGACCGGAGACGCGGGCTTCCTCAAGCTCCAGAAGCAGGACTACTCGGTGCCCCCCGAGGTCTTCGACCAGTTCAAGCAGGGCTACGAGCGCTCCCAGAGCCAGTCGAAGACCAACGACCAGACCCCCTCGTTCTCGTCGCTGGGGGTCGATCCGAGCAAGTGGCTCAAGGACGCCAAGAGCGAGGGCGACACCGACGTCGCCGGGGTCAAGACGATCCACATCAGCGCCGGCGTCGACGTGCCCAAGCTGCTCGACGACGTCAACCGGATCCTCAGCAAAGCGGGAGCGCTCGGGGCCACGCAGAACCAGCAGATCCCCAACCAGCTCACCGACAAGCAGCGCAAGACCGTCGAGGACGCGATCGAGGACGCCACGTTCGACGTCTACTCCGGCAAGGACGACAAGGTCCTGCGCCGCCTGACGGTCAACATCAAGTTCAAGGTCCCCGAGGACCAGCGCGCGAACGCCCAGGGCCTGACCGCCGGCACGATCACCTTCGACCTGACGCTGGCCGACCTCAACCAGCCGCAGACGATCAACGCCCCGGCCAACCCGAAGTCCTTCGACGAGCTGACGAAGGACCTGCGCACCACGCTGGGCGGCCTGCTCGGCGCCGCGGGCGGCTCGACCGGCAGCTCCGGCGGAACGACCTCCACCCCCACCACTCCCTCGCAGACTCTCACCACGCCCAGTGGCGACGCCAAGGCGCAGGAATACTCGAAGTGCATCTCCGCGGCCGGGGGGGACATCGCCAAGGCCCAGAAGTGCTCGTCGATCCTGACCGGCGGCTAGACCGGCGGTGACGCGGTTCCTGTTCGGGAGCGGCTGGCCGTACCTGCTGGTCCCGTTCATCCCGATCGCGATCGCCCTGGAGGTGGCGGGCGCGGGCGCGTCGGCGATCTTCGCCACGTCGGCGCTGGGCGTCATCCCGACCGCGGCCATGATGGGTCGGGCGACCGAGGAGCTGGCGGCGCGCTCGGGCCCGGGGATCGGCGGCCTGCTCAACGTCACCTTCGGCAACGCGCCGGAGATCATCATCGCCCTGTTCGCGCTGAACGAGGGGCTCCAGGAGGTCGTCAAGGCCTCGATCGTGGGCTCGATCCTCGGGAACACGCTGCTCGTCCTCGGCGGCGCGATGTTCGTCGGGGGGCTGGGCCGCGAGCGTCAGCGCTTCGACCGCACGGCGGCCACGGCGCAGTCGGCCATGCTGCTGCTGGCCGCCACCGCGATGGCCATGCCGGCGATCTTCGAGATGGTGGAGGGCCAGGGTCTGCCGGACCCCGGGGCCGAGATCGTCAACTACGGCTCCAAGGTCGAGGGCCTCTCCTTCGCCGTCGCCATCGTCCTGCTCCTCACCTACGGGGCGGCCCTGCTGTTCTCGCTGCGGACCCACCGCGACCTCTTCAACCCCCCGTCGGCCCAGGACCACGAGGAACCCTGGAGTGTTCGGCGCTCGGTGCTGTTGCTGGCGGTCGCCGGGGTGGCCGTGGGGGTCATGTCCGAGATCCTCGTGGGCTCGATCTCCGAGACGGCGGAGGCCGTCGGCCTCAGCGAGTTCTTCATCGGGGTCATCGTCATCGCCATCGTCGGCAACGCCGCCGAGCACTGGGTCGCGGTCCTCGTCGCCCGCAAGGACAAGATGGACCTCGCGGTGAACATCGCCATCGGCTCGGCCGCGCAGATCGCGCTCTTCGCCGCGCCGATCCTCGTGCTGGTCTCGTGGATCCTGGGGCCGTTTCCCATGCCCCTCGTGTTCAACGGCTTCGAGCTGGGCGCGATCTTCCTCGCCGTGCTCATCTCGCTGCACGTGACCAACGAGGGCGAGTCGACGTGGTTCGAGGGCTTCCAGCTCCTCGCCGTCTACGCCGTCCTCGCCATCACCTTCTTCGTGGCCTGATGGCCGCGCCGCCGATCGCCTCCGCCCTCGACGCACCGGGGGCGCTCGCCTTTCTGGTCGCCTTCGTGGTGGTCCTGATGATGGTGGACCTCCGGTTCTTCGCCCGCGGCCGGGACCCCTCTTTCCGCGAGGGCCTGGTCTGGAGCGTCGGATGGCTGGTGCTGTCCCTGCTCGTGGCGATCCCGGTCGCCGTGTTGGCCGGCGAGGAGGCGGGGGTGAACTACACCACCGTCTATCTCATCGAGCGCTCGCTCTCGCTCGACAACCTGTTCGTCTTCATCCTGCTGTTCTCGTACTTCGCGGTGCCGGTGGAGTACCGGGCCCGGCTCCTGTTCTGGGGCATCGCGGCCGCCCTCGTCATGCGGGGCCTCGCGATTCTCGGGGGCGTCGCGCTGATCGGGGAGTTCCACTTCGTCATCTACGTGCTGGGCGCGACGCTGCTCGTGCTCGCGTACCGGATCCTGCGCGGCGTGAACGAGGACATGGACCCGGACAGCACGCTTCTCGTCCGCGCGGCCCGCCGGGTCCTGCCGGTCACGCACGGCTTCCGCGACGGGCACTGGTTCAGCCGCGAGGACGGCCGGCTCCACGCGACGCCCCTGTTCCTGTGCTTCATCGCCCTGGTCGCCGCCGACATCGCCTTCGCGGTGGACTCGATTCCCGCCGCCTTCGCGATCACCCGCGACTCCGCGGTCATCTGGATGGGCAACGCCTTCGCCCTGCTCGGGCTCCGCGCCCTGTTCGTGCTCGTCGAGGGGCTGATCGAGCGCTTCCGCTACCTCGACGAGACGATCGCCGTCGTCCTGGGGATCGTCGCCGTGAAGCTGCTCGTCGAGGACTTCGTGAAGATCGGCCCCGAAGTCTCGCTGGCCATCGTGGCCATTGCCTTCACGATCGGCATCGTCGCCTCCATGATCGTCGACCGCGGCGACCCCGACTCCGAGCTGCGGCGCCAGGAGCGCAGCGGCCGCCTCCACGCGGACGGCCCGACGCCCTAGTCCTCCCGACCGACCTCCTGGTCGTCTTCCTCGAGCTCGTCCTCGTGGTCGTCGCCGTCGTCGGTGACCGATTCGGCGCCGCCGGGGTGGTAGTGGACCTGGAAGCGCTCGAGCATCTCGTCGCGCCGGTCGGCGTCCACCGGGGCGTCGTCCGCGATGAGGACCCACTCGGCGCCCTCGAACTCCTCCATGTTGAAGATCTCGGCGTCGAGCTCGGGCGAGTCGTCGACGACGACGAGCACCTCGGTCTGCGGGTTGAAGTACGTCCCGGGCCGGATGAGGAGGTCCTCGAGGTCGAAGATGCGCGGGTCGGCCATGGCTTGTGCTGAGACTACCCGAGCTCGCGAACCTGACGCTCGACCTCCTCGTCCACGTCGAGCGGAGGCTTGCCCGACCGGGCGCGGCGCTCGTTGCGGGCGACGACGAGCTGGCGGATCTCGTCGCGCAGGGCCGGATCGATCTCGGTCTTGACCGTGAGGCGGCGCAGCTCCTCCTCGATGTCCAGCGGGGCCTGGCCGCGCCGGGCCCGGTACTCGTTGCGCGCCGTCAGGAGCTGGCGGATCTCGGCCTCCCGGACCCCGGCCGCCTCGACCCGCGGCGCCCCGGGCTTGCCGCGGCCCTCCTCCTCGTTGATCGACAGGCCGCCGCGCCCGATCTGTTCGTAGAGCTTGCCCGTCCCGATGAACGTGACGATCGCCACGAGAGCGCCGCCGACCACGACCACGAGCAGCACGGGCCAGAAGGCGTCCTGCGTGGACGAGGCGAGAAGCTCCATCTTTAGGATTGTGCCTCATGTGGAGCCGCTTCAGGCGACGGTCGATGGCGCCTCGGCGCCCCGTGCTGTTCCGCGAGCAGATCCCGCTCGCCGTGGTGAGCGTCGTGCTCCTGGTAGCCGGCGTCGTCGCCCTGGTCGTGGTCCTCGTCGAGCGCGGTTGATCGTTGCCCCGTCCCGCGCCCTGCGCTAGCCTTTTGGTTGACTGACCAGTCAATCTAGGACTTGAAACGAGCGCGGACCCGCAGGTCAGCCGTCCGCGCGCCTGGTTCCGAAGGAGACACGAAACGTGGTCGATTTCACCCTCACAGACGAGCAGAAGGCGTTGCGGGAGATGGCGCACGACTTCGCTGAGAAGGAGATGCGCCCGGTCGCCTGGGAGTACGACAAGGACGGGACCTGGCCCGAGGACGTGCTCAAGAAGGGCTGGGAGGTGGGGCTGATGAACACCCACATTCCCGAGGAGTACGGGGGCCCCGGCGCCTCCTACATGGACGGCGTGCTGATCGAGGAAGAGATGGGCTGGGGTTGTTCCGGCATCGGTACCTCGCTCACCTGTAACGGCCTCGCCACCGCGCCGATCGTGCTCGGCGGCTCCGAGGAGACGAAGAAGGAGTTCCTGGGCCGCCTCACCGAGGAGTTCGGCCTGGCCTCGTTCTGCCTCACCGAGCCCGACGCCGGCTCCGACGTCTCGGGGATGCGCACCACCGCCGTCAAGCAGGGCGACAAGTACGTCATCAACGGCAGCAAGTGCTTCATCACCAACGGCGGCTACGCCGACTTCTACACCGTCTACGCGAAGACGGACAAGGACGCCGGCCACCGCGGGATCTCCGCCTTCGTCGTGCCCCGTGACGACACCGTCACGGTGGACAAGAAGGAGGACAAGATGGGCCAGCGGGCGTCGAACACCGCGACCATCACGTTCAACGACACCGAGGTCCCCGCGGAGAACCTCCTCGGCGAGGAGAACCACGGGTTCAAGCTCGCGATGATGACCCTCGACCGCACGCGCCCCGGCGTGGCGGCGATGGCCGTCGGCATCGCGCGCGCCGCGTTCGAGTTCGCCACCGAGTACTCCAAGGAGCGCGTCCAGTTCGGCGTCCCGATCGCGATGCACCAGGCGATCCAGTTCCTGATCGCCGACATGGCGACCGACGTCGAGGCGGGCCGCCTGCTCGTGTGGAAGTCGGCGACCGAGCTCGATCAGGGCAAGCGCAACACGCTGACGTCCTCCCACGCCAAGCGCTTCTCCGCCGACGCCGCGATGAAGGTCGCGACCGACGCCGTGCAGGTCTACGGCGGGTACGGCTTCATCAAGGACTACCCGGTCGAGAAGCTCATGCGCGACGCGAAGATCATGCAGCTCTACGAGGGCACCTCGCAGATCCAGCGCCTGGTCATCGCGCGCGAGACGCTGCTCCCGCGCCACATCGCGGAGCCGGCCGCCGAGAAGGCGCCGGAGCCGGCCGCGGCGTAGGTCGCAGCCACGATCGGATTGGGATGGGGGCCGCCTTCGGGCGGCCCCTATCGTTTGCGCGGATGAGGGATCCCGGACATGTCGCCCTCGGCGCCTGGAGCGGTGGGCGCTTCCTGCACTTCGGGCAGGAGATCGACGAGGAGCGCCTGGAGGGGCTGCTGCGCCCGGGCCAGGGCATCGACACCGTGCTCACGGCCGACGTCTACGGCGCGGGGGAGGCCGACCGGGTCGTGGGGCGGGCGGTGGCGGGGCTGCCGCGTGAGGACTACTGCCTGGTCGGCGCGATCGGCCACGACTTCGTCGACGGCGAGCGCGACGGCCCGCGCGGCTTTCCCCGCTTCACCGACCCGCGCCTGCGCGGGCGCGAGGAGTACGGCGACTACGTGCGCCGGGCCACCGAGGCCTCGCTGGAGCGCGCCGGCGTGGACGCGTTCGACCTGCTGCTCCTGCACAACCCAGACCGCACCGGCTACACGGACCCGGCGGTGTGGGAGGCCCTGGAGGCGGTGCGCGCCGCCGGGCTGACCCGGCTGCTCGGGTTGGCGCCCGGGCCGGCCAACGGCTTCACCCTCGACGTCATCGAGTCCTTCGAGCGCTTCGGCGACTCGATCGACTGGGCGATGGTCATCCTCAACCCGCTCGAGCCCTGGCCGGGGGAGCTCGTGCTCGACGCTGCGGCGGCGAAGGACGTGAAGATCATCACCCGGGTCGTCGACTACGGCGGGCTGTTCTGGGACGACCTGCGGCCCGAGCACGAGCTGCCGCGCAGCGACCACCGCTCGTTCCGCCCCGCGGGCTGGGTGGCCGACGGCCTGCGCCGGATGGAGGCCATGCGCCCCGTGGCCGAGCGTCACGGCCTGGCGATGGGCCAGCTGGCCGCGTCGTGGAACCTCGCCCACGACGCCGTCGCCTGCGCGGTCCCCACGCTGATCCAGGAGGCCTTCGACGGCGCCCGGCCGATCGAGGACCAGCGCGAGGAGCTGGCCGGCGTGCCCGGCGAGTCGCCGCTGAGCCCGAAGAGGTCGCCGCCCTGCGCGCCGCCGGCGACAACACCGGCTGCATGGCGCTGAAGGGCGCCAGCCCCGACCACGAGGGCGACGAGCGCCCCGACCGCTGGCCCGTCCAGCCCGGCCAGGCCGAGGTGGCCGCCCGGTGGGGAATCGAGCCCGAGGCGCAGCTGCGCCAGCGGATCCCGGCCTAGCCGCCCGGCGGCGGCCTCCGTGACCTTTCCCATCAGTCTCGACGAACCCCTCTGCGCCTCGCCAGACGCCGAGTACGCCCGGGGCGTCCGTCGGTGTCGCTCGACTCCCCTGTCGCGCCGAGCTCCGCCCAGGTTGACGATACTTGCGCCGTGGCCAAGATCGGCTCCGATATCGACGTCAGCGCCGCGCTCCCCGCGGTCGAGGCGCTCTGGTACGACACCGCGCGCTGGCCCTCGTTCGTCGACGGGTTCGCGCGCGTCGTGAAGGTGGAGGACGGATGGCCGGACGAGGGCGGGCGCCTGGTCTGGGAGTCCACGCCCCGAGGTCGTGGGCGGGTCGTGGAGCGGGTGACCGGCCACGAGCCCGGGCGTCGGGCAGACGGTGGCGGTCGAGGACCCCAAGCTGCGCGGCGTCCAGCGCGTCCAGTTCGAGCCGCTCGCGGACGGCACGGCGGTGGCGCTCGCGCTGGAGTACGAGCTCAAGGAGCCCGACAACCCGCTGCGCCCGCTGGTCGACCTGCTCTTCATCCGCCGCGCGCTGCGCGACGCCCTGCGACGCACGCTGATCCGTTTCGGGCGGGAGCTGGACGCGGACGCGCAACTCCTTCAATAGCCTCCAGTTCCATGTTCGTCTTCAAAGCCGCGGTCGTCGGTGCGGGCACGATGGGCGGGGAGATCGCGCAGGTGATCGCCTCCGCGGACATCCCCGTCGTGCTCAAGGACGTCGACCAGAAATTCATCGACCAGGGACTCGAGAAGGCCAAGCAGGTCACCGAGGGCCAGCTCGGACGCCTGGTCAAGAAGGAGAAGCTCACGCAGGAGCAGGCCGACGCCCAGGCCGCCGAGATCCTCGGGCGCATCCACGGCACCACCGAGTACGAGGGCTTCGGCGACGTCGACTTCGTCGTCGAGGCGGTCCCCGAGAAGATGGAGATCAAGCAGGCGGTGTTCGGCGAGCTCGACGCGCTCACGCCCGGCCACGCCATCCTCGCCTCCAACACGTCGTCGCTCTCCATCTCGGAGATGGGCGACTCGACGTCCCGCCCGGACAAGGTCGTCGGCTTCCACTTCTTCTACCCGGCCTCGATGATGCGCCTGATCGAGGTCATCGAGGGCGACGACACGTCTCCGGAGACCATGCAGGCGGCCAGCAACTTCGCCCAGACGATCCGCAAGATGCCGATCCGCTGCGCCGAGTGCCCCGGCTTCGTGGGCAACCGCATCGCCAACTCGGCGATCGCCGAGATCTGGAGGGTGCAGGAGGAGAGCGGCGCCAGCTACGAGGAGATCGACAAGGCGCTCACCGACGCCAAGGCGCTGCCGATGGGCCCCTTCTTCCTCGCCGACCAGCTCGGGCCTGGACACGGTCTTCAAGGTGGCCCAGCACCTTCAGGAGTCCTACGGCGACCGCTTCTACGTCCACAAGGGGATGGAGGAGCTGGTGGGGGAGGGCAACCTCGGCGCCAAGACCGGGAAGGGGTTCTATGACCACGGCAGCTGACATCGACACCCAGGCCCTGGTCGAGCGGTTCAGCCTGAAGGCGTTCGTCGAGTCCTGCCTCGTGCTCGAGGAGGGAGTCGCCACGATCCGCGACATCGACCTGGCGATGATGACCGGGTTCGGCATCATCCCGCCGCCGTTCGCGCGGGCCGATGCCACCGGGCTCGACGAGGTCCTGGCGGCCCTCGAGCGCGCGCAGGCCGAGTACGGGGACGACTTCGAGCCGCCGCTGATCCTGCGCCGCCTGGTCGCGCAGGGCCGCCTCGGCCAGAAGACCGGGCAGGGCTTCTTCCCCTATCCGCGGGCCGACGACGGCTTCGAGCAGGGCGAGACGGTCCAGCTCGAGACCCGCGGCGAGATCGCGATCGCCTGGTTGAGCAACCCGCCGGCCAACTCCATCTCGCCCCAGCTCATGGGCGATCTCAAGAAGGTCTGGGAGCACGTCGAGGCCTCCGACGAGGTCCGGGCGCTGGTGGTCGCGTCGGCCAACCCGATGCTCTACTGCGCCGGGGCGGACATCAAGTCGTTCAACAAGATGGACGAGGCCGGCGGCCGGCAGCTGCTCGACGACGGCCACGCGCTGCTGCGCTCCTTCGGGACCTCGAGCACCGTGACCATCGCCGCGGTGAACGCCCTCGCCTTCGGGGGCGGGTGCGAGCTGGCCATGGCCTGCGACGTGCGCATCGCCGCCGACTCGGCGACCTTCGGCCAGCCCGAGATCAACCTCGGGATCATCCCCGGCTTCGGCGGCACTCAGCGCCTGCCGCGGCTCGTGGGCCCGGCCAAGGCGCTGGAGATGAACCTGATCGGAGACGCCGTCTCGGCCGACGAGGCGTACGAGTTCGGCCTCGTCAACCGGGTGGTCGCCGACCACGAGCTGTTCGACACCGCGCTGGCGTGGGCGCGCAAGCTCGGGGGCCAGGCTCCGCTGGCGGTCGAACAGGTCAAGCAGGTCTCCCACAAGGGCGACCTGGATGAGGGAATCGAGGCCGAGAAGGCCGGCTTCGCCACCGCGTTCGGCTCCGAGGACGCCAAGGAGGGCATCGGCGCCTTCCTGGCCAAGCGCAGTCCCAAGTGGCAGGGCAAGTAGCCCAACGCGCTGACGTCCGGCGCCTGGCCGAGCTGGTCCGCGAGGCGGACTCGGTCGTCGCGCTGACCGGAGCGGGGATCTCGGTGCCGTCCGGGATCCCGGACTTCCGCTCCCCCGGCACCGGGATCTGGGAGAAGGTCGATCCGATGGAGGTCGCGCACATCGACGCCTTCCAGCGCGATCCCGAGCGCTTCTGGAGCTTCTACGGCGACCGCTTCGCCACCCTGCGTGACAAGCAGCCCAACGGCGCTCACGCGGCGCTGGTGGAGCTCGAGCGGCGCGGGATGCTCGACGCGGTGATCACGCAGAACATCGACATGCTGCATCGCAAGGCGGGCACGGGCGATCTCGTCGAGGTGCACGGCACCATCGCGAGCTCGTCCTGCCTCGATTGCGGGGCGAGGTTCGAGCTCGAGGAGGCGCGCGCCCGGCTGGCCGCCGACGGTGCCGTTCCGCGCTGCGACTGCGGGCGGCCGTTGAAGCCCGACGTCGTGCTGTTCGGCGAGCTGCTCCCCGTCGAGGCCATGGAGCGGGCCACCGCGCTGGCCGCGGGAGCGGACCTGCTCCTCTGCGTGGGCTCCTCGCTCGAGGTCTATCCGGTGGCCGGGCTGCCGGGGCTCACCCTGCGAGCGGGCGGGCGCGTGGCGATCGTCACCCAGGGCCCCACGCCTCTGGATGCCGACGCCGAGGTCAAGCTCGACGGCGACGTCGTCGCCGAGCTCGACGCGCTCCTGGCCGCGCTCTGAACCCGCTTCTCAGGCTCGACTCGACGTCGAGGTAGAGGTCACTTGAACCCCGCGGCGGAGCGGGCCCGCAGCGCGGCCTCCAGGCGCGAGAGCGTCTGCTCGACGGCCGTGGCCGCCTCCGCGCCGAGCGGGCCCTGGAGGGCCGCGTTGGCCGCTTCGCCGACGGCGCCGCGGCGCTCGCGCAGCTCGGAGAGGCGCTCGGCCATGTCGTGCGTCGCCGCGCCGGCGTGCTCCAGCTCCGCCAGGCCCGCTTCGAGGGCCACGCGCAGCTGGAGCGCCGCCTCACGGGTGCGCCCGGCGTCGAGGTCGGCGCGAGCGCGCAGCGTCAGGAGCTCGGTGGCCAGCGGCTCGTCGCGGCCGCCCAGCAGGGCCGCCAGGCGCTCCTGGGGGCGCAGCGCCGCCACGCGGCGCTGCTTGCGCCGGCGGACCAGCGGGACTTCCAGCGCCGCGGCCCACCGCCCCTCGGCCACCTGATCGCCGCTGCCGTGACCGAGCCGCGCCACCAGCGCGCGCTCGACCGTGGTGTCCTGGAGCCCCGGGTCGGCCGCCGCCACGCGATGGGCGTTGACGGCGCGGTTCAGCACGGCCATGGCCTCGGCGAGCGCCTCGTCCTGGCCGTCGTCGTCGAGCCCTCGCAGCCACGCCTCGGCCTCGGCCTCGGGGATGCCGGCGGCGGAGATCACGGTCGCCCGGGCCGTGGGCACCGGCGTCGGATCCGGCTCCGGGTCGGCCCGCTGCGTCCGGCGGCCGCCGAGCAGGCGGCGCTGCGGCGCGCCCAGCGTGGTGAACACCAGGACGTGGGTCGGTTCCTCCCCGGGGACGAGGCGAATCACGTAGCGGCCGTCGTCGGGCCCCAGCGCCCAGGGGAACTCGAACTGAGCGAAGCGGAAGCGCTGGCTGGCGTCGGCCAGGGCGTTACTCGCCGACGTGGGCGCGGCTGGTCCGCCCCGTCGGGATTGCGACCTTCGACGGCTTGACGGGGACGACGGGGTTGTCGATCTCGTTGAGGCGGTCGATCAGCTTGATCCACTGGCCGGGCTTCAGCGCGGCGTTGTACTGGGTGGCGAGCTTGCCCGAGTACTGCGGGTAGAAGCCGACGTGGATGTGGTCGTCGTGGTCGCACAGCGACAGGGTGTTGTCGGCGCCCTTGAAGGTCATGAGGCTGATGATCTGGTGGGGCTTCATCGAGCCCTGCAGGGTGAGCAGGCGGCGGATGGTGATGTCGGTGATCGAGCCCGTGCCCTGGTGGCCGATGATGGGGATGCCGTTGACGGCGGCGATGTCGACGGCGTTGCCCGAGGAGTGCTCGGACACCGTGCCCGCCTTGCTGAGGTAGCTATGGCCGCACTTCAGCGAGCTGACGGTGGGCTTGAGGCCCGATGAGGTGAGGAACTTCAGCGTGGCCAGGACGCGCCGGTCGACCTGGCCCGAGAGCACGTCGCGCCGTCCGCAGTCGTAGACCTCGATGCGCGGGTCGTTGAGGACCTGGTGCTCGAGCTGGTCCTTGCTCATCAGCATGATCTGGCCGATCGTCGGGTTGCGCGCGTCGGGCCCGAAGAACGGGTTCTTGCCCGCCGCGCGGTAGATCGCGGTGGCCTCCAGCAGCTTCCAGCCGTCGAGGATCGGCTTGGGGTCGATCGCCGGGGTCTTGCGACCCGCCGGGCGGATCGTGAAGTGCACGTGCGGCGCCAGGCTCGCATCGGTCTTGTCGATGCGCCCCAGCACCGTGCCCCCGATCACCTGCGCGCCCGGACGCAGCGGCTTGAGCACCACGTCCTTGCGCGGGAGGCCGAGGACCTGCTTGAAGTAGGCCTCGAAGGTCGTGTACCCGGCGACCGGCTTGCCGCCCTGGAGGAGCTGCTGCTCGCCGCCGTTGCGATACGCGGCCGAGCGGCCCGGGTGCGCGAACAGCCGCTCCTTGGACACCTCGACGGTGCGCACCGACGGCGCCGGCGCCGAGGTCTTGCCCGCCGCCGCCTTGGCCTGCTGCGCGCCGGCCGAAGCCGGCCCCGAGGGCTTGGGATCCTTGGACTTCTGGGGCACCTCGAGCTCGCGCTTGATCGACGCCAGCGAGACCTGCCTGGGCTTGGGCGAGGGGTAGGAGGCGGCGATCCGGCCGAGCCGCGAGTAGGTGTAGCGGTTGCCGTACACGTCCTGGAGGACGACGAAGCGGCCGAGCGTCTTGGACTGGCCGACCGCCTTGATGACGCCGTCGTTGACCGCGATCACCGGCGCGCCGCGCTTGGAGTAGATGTTGATGCCGCGCCGGGTGGGGCTCGACTCGACGACGTTGGCGGCGTTGCCGCTCTTGGAGCGCTTCAGCGCCTCGCGCTCGGCGATGTCGTCGGCGTAGGTGGCGCGGGCGGCGACGGGGAAGCGGCCTTCGGTGAGGCCGGTGATGGCGCCGACGAGGGCTTCGGGCAGGCCGCCGATGAGCTTGGCGCGCAGCATGACGGAGTCCACGTACCAGGTGGCGTGGTTGTAGGAGAAGACGGCCCCGCGGATGTCGTCCTTGGCGCCCGCGGCCTTGAGGTAGCGGGCGGCGGCGAAGATGGCGTCGACCGGGTTGTAGGGGTCCTTGCGCCCGTCGTCGTTGGCGTCGACGCCGTAGGCCTTCCAGGAGCTGGGGATGAACTGCATCCAGCCCATCGCGCCGGCGGAGGAGACGTTGAGGTTGCGTCCGTAGTCGGTCTCGATCTCGTTGATCGCGGCCAGCACCTGCCACGGCACGTCGTACTCGATCCCGGCGGCCTGGTAGATCCGCAACAGGAACGGGGGGATGCGGAACTTCTCGATGAAGAAGTTCGGGACCCCGATCGCCGCCGGGCCCGGCTGGGCGAGCGAGAAGCTCGGATTGTCAACCGTCGGCGCGCCGTCGGGGGCGCGGGCCTTGGCCACGCGCTCCTCGCGCTGGGCGCCGAGGTCCTCGACCCGCTTGGCCCCGAGCCGCGTCTTCGCCTGCTGCTTGGGCGCAGTTGTGGTCGTCGGCTGCTTGCCGCCCTTGCCGCCGCTGGGCTGGGGCGCCTGGGTGGGCTCCTGGGGGGAGGTCGGCGTCGTGCCCTGCGAGGGCTGCGAGGGCTGCGAGGGCTGCTGCGGCGTCAGCGGAGTCGAGGGGACCTGGACGGGCGGCGGCGCGGGGATCTCCGAGCAGGACACCAGCACGCCGCCCGCGGGGATGCTGCCGCACGAGGGCGCGGTGATGGTCAGCGTCTGGCCCGTGGGCAGGCGATAGGTGAGCGTGACGTCCGCCGCCGAGGAGGACAGGGACGAGCCGAAGCCGACGCACAAGGCGCCAGCCGCGATCAGGCCGATGAACAGCTTGGTTCTCTTCATCCTCGCCGCGAATCTCCTCCCGCATAGGAACGCGGGTCCCGACGCAGGAAGCTACTGAGGGCATCTGACGTTTGCAACGTTGAACCGTTCGTGCCTGCGGCGGGCGTCGCAGCGGCCTGGCGACCATACTCTACGCGCGCGCATGTGACCGGGCTGACCGGCCGGAAATACCCCCTGTGCCGGATCCGAATCGCCGGATCAAGGGCTCGAACCCTGTACCTCACCGTCAACTCGAGACTGAGACATGGTTTCGGGAGCGCGCCGCTGCGGTATCGTGGCCCCGCGGACCGCCAACTCGACCGAAGGGGCACCATGAACGAGACGTCCGAGACCTCCGACGAGGGCCTGCGCAGCCGGCTCACCCGCCAGGGCGAGGACGCGCTCGGCAAGCTCGCCCAGGACCTGCTCGAGAACACGTTGATCAACGGCGCGATCACCCGTGCATTCGACGCGAGGGAGAAGGCGGCCCAGGCGCAGGAGGTCGCGATGGGCGCCCTCAACATCCCTTCGGCGGCCGACGTCGAGCGCCTCACGCGCCGCGTGCGGTCGGTCTCGCAGCGCCTGGAGGGCATCGAGGACGGCGTCGACCGCCTCGACGAGCACGTCTCCACTCTGGCCCGCGAGTCCGGAATCGGCGATCGCCTCGAGGCGATCGAGCAGCGGTTGGACGCCCTGGCCGGCGAGGTCGCGGGTCTGCGCGACGCCGTCGCCGGGCGCGCCCAGGTGCCCTCGAGCCAGGAGCGGCTCGAGGTGCCGCAGGGATAGGGCGCCGGGTTCATGTCGAGCCCCTTCGCATCATCGGACGAGTTCAAGGAGGTCATGGACCGGACGTTCTCGCTCATGAGCGAGGACCCGGACATGGGACCGAAGTTGCGCGACGCGGACGTGCCCCAGCGCTTCGAGTTCGACGATCTCGACCTCGTGGTGAACATCCGCGCCGGCCGGCCGGGAGAGGACGCGGAGCTGCACTGGGAGTGGACCGACGACGTCGACTGGGAGCCCACGGTGCGGATGACGATGTCGTCCGAGACGGCGAACAAGTACTTCCAGGGCAAGGAGAACGTCCCGATCGCGATCGCGCGGCGCCGGATCAAGACCGGCGGTGACGTCAAGTCCGCGCTGAAGCTGATCCCGATCAGCAAGCCGGTGTACGCGCGCTACCGAGAGATGGTGGGTCGGGATTACCCCCACCTCGCGCTCTAGCGGACATCAACAAAAACCGTCGTTGACAGCGCGCGCCCCAACGGGTAGACGTAACGCCACAGAGTTGGCAGTAGGCCGGTGAGTGGGCGCTTCGGCGCCTGCAAGGCGCCGCCGGCAACGAGACGAGCGCCGTCGGCCGACGTAGCGGGCCGTCAGCCCGCATGCGGCGGGATCACCCTCTTGTGGCGGTCCCGCCGCTTGAACGCTGCGGCCCCCTACCATCAGGCGCGCCCGTGAGCCCGCTGACCTTGAGCGAAGCCGCAGCGCGCGCCGGCGTCACCCCCGCCACGCTTCGGCGGTGGGGCAACGACGGCATCATCCCGCAGTACGACGGCGAGTGGACGCCCGCGGCCGTCGCCCACGCGCGCATCGTGGCGCGGCTTCGCGAGCGGGGACACTCGCTGGCCGAGATCCGCAAGGCGGGGGAGAGCGGCCGGCTCGCCTTCGGCTACATCGAGGACCTGTTCCCCGAGCCGAGCGGCGGCTACACGCTGGACGAGGCGGCCCGCGACACCGGGCTCGAGACCGCGCTCATCGAGCGCATCTACTCGACGGCCGGCTTCAACCTCCACTCGCTCGAGCACATCAGCGAGGAGGACCTCCAGTTCCTCCGCTACGTCGCCGCGGTGCTGGCCGCCGGCTTCCCCCTGGTCGCGTTCCTCCAGCTCGTCCGCGTCTACGGCCAGGCGATCGCCCAGGTGGCGGATGCCGAGGTTCGCCTCTTCCATCTCTACGTCCACGAGCCCCTCATGCGCGACGGCGTCGGCGGCCTGGAGATGGCCGAGGAGATGGAGGCGCTGGCCCGCGAGCTGCTGCCGCTGGCCTCGCCGATGATGGATCACATCCACCAGCGCTTCCTGGCCTACTTCGTCGAGCAGGACGTGATCGGGCACATGGAGACCGACCTCGGGGAGGACGAGCTCGATCTCGGCCGCCTGCGCGTCGCCATCGCCTTTGCGGACCTCGCGGGCTATACGCGGCTCACGGAGGAGGAGGGCGAGGAGCAGGCGCTCGACGCGGTCGAGCGCTTCGTCGAGTCGGTCGAGCACACGCTCCCGGACGACGCGCGGGTGATCAAGACGATCGGCGACGAGGTGATGGTCGTGGGCTCCGACCCGGCGGCGCTGACCGACTGGGCCGTCGGCTTCCAGCTCATGCACAACGAGCGGCCACTGCCCCGCATCGGCATCCACCACGGCCAGGTGCTCTACCGCGACGGCGACTACTACGGACGCGAGGTGAACCTGGCGGCGCGCGTGGCCGCCCGCGCCGCGGGCGGCGAGGTCCTGGTCACCCGGCCGGTGATCGAGAACGCCGGCGCGCACCTCGAGTTCGAGCCGATCGGCGAGGTGCGCCTGAAGGGCTTCGCCGGCCCCACCGAGCTGTTCCTGGCCCGGCTGGGCGAGGACTGATCGCGCGCCAGGCGCACAGCGTGCGCTCGGCGGTGTCGATCAGGATCCCGGCCACCTTGTCGACTGACAGCCCCCGGCCCGTGTAGAGGGTGTCGAATGCGTCGAACCCGGCCAGGAGCCACAGGGTGTGGGCCGCGTCCTTCTGAGTGAGTCCCGGTCGCAGCTTGCCCTGTTCGGCTAGCCGCCGCACGAGGCGAGTCATGCCGCGAGCGCGCCGTTCCTCGATCCGACGGATGGCTCCGCCCACCGCTTCCTCGTCGAGCTCGGCCATCGAGTGCAGCGCGCGCAGCACGTCACGGTTGGCGACGAAAATCTCCACGCCGGTCCGCAGCCCGCCGCGCAGGCTCTCGCGCGCGTCGGGATGGGAGAGGGCTTCCACCAGCCGGCCAAGCCCTCCCCGTTCGAACAGGTCCTCGCCGAGGGCGTCGAACAAGCCGGCGCGCGAGCCAAAGATCAGGTACACGGTGGAGCGCGCGACCCCGGCCATCTCCGCCACCCGGTCGAGGCTCACTGGCTGCGAGGGGGCCTCGCGCAGTCGTTGGGTCATCGCATCGAGAATGCGGCGCCGGGTCTCTTCGGCCGACTCGGCGCGGAGGCGCTGGTCGTATTTCCTGGTCGGCATGGGGTCTCATCCTAGCTTTTCATCGGACAGTGTGTATTCTATCGGACGCACTGTCCGATAAACTGGAACTGGAGAAACACCCCATGCGAAAGCAGGACTCACAGGAAGTACCCGTGCTGATAGTCGGCTCGGGTCCGGCGGGACTGGCGGCCGCGATCACGCTCGGGCGATCCGGTGTCGGCTCGCTGCTCGTGGAACGGAGGAGGAGCCTGTCGGCGCTCCCGCGCGCGACGACGGTGAGCACCCGCTCGATGGAGCTGATGCGCTCGTGGGGCCTGGAGGACGAGGTCCGCGCCGGCGAGGTCGACGTGGACTGGCTGATCTGGCGGTGCATGACCCTGGCCACGGTTGCCGACGGCGAGGCCGTACCGGCGGGCCTGCCGACGCGGGAGCAGAGCACGGCGATCAGCCCGACGTCCCCGGCCTGCGTGCCCCAGGACCACCTCGAGCCAGTCTTGCTGAGCCACCTGCGGACGCTGGACGGGGCCGCGGTGGAGCTGGGCACGGAGGTCGTCGATGTGGACAGCCGGCCCGACCGGGTCGAGGCCGTCCTGCGCGACGTCCGCACCGGCAAGCCCCGGACCGTGTGGGCCCGCTACCTCATCGCGGGCGACGGCGCGCACAGCGCGGTGCGCTCCGCGCTGGGCATTCGCCATGCGCGGGCCCGACCGGCTGCTCGAGGCGGCGACCGCGCTGTTCCGGGCTCCGCTCTGGGAGATGCTCGGCGACGTCCGCTACGGCCTCTACTGCCACAAACCATCCCGAGGCAGAGGGAAGCTTCCTCCCCGCCGGGCCGGGAGACCGCTGGCTCTACGGCACGATGTGGGAGCCCGGCACCGACGAGCGGTCGAGCTTCACCGAGGAGCGCCTGACTGGGATGATCCGTCTGGGCGCCGGCGTGGCCGACCTGGAGCCTCGCATCGAGCGCACCGGGACCTTCACGTTCGCCGCGCAGCTGGCGGATAGCTTTCGTCACGAGAGCGCGTTCCTCGTCGGCGACGCCGCCCACCGGGTGACGCCGCGGGGCGGCACCGGAATGAACACGGCCATCCAGGACGGTCATGACCTCGGCTGGAAGCTGGCCTGGGTGCTTCGCGGCTGGGCCGAGCCGGCGCTGCTGGACACCTACGAGACCGAGCGCCGTCCGCTGGCCGAGCACAACCTCACGCGGTCGGCCGACCCGGACGGCTCGGCGCGCGCGGTCGACGAGGAGCTGCACGCCGACCTGGGCGGCCGCATCCCGCACGTCTGGATGCCATTCGCCGGCGGCCGGGTCTCCACGCTCGATCTGCTCGGACCGGGCCTGACCCTCTTCACCGAGGGGCGGGACGAGGCGTGGGCCGCGGCGGCCGAAGCGCTGCCGGGACCCCTGCCACTCAACATCCAGCGTCTTGGCCTGGTGGCCGCGCGGGCGCTGGGCCTGCGCGGCGGCGCACTGCTCGCGCGGCCCGACGGTACGCCGGCCGCATGGTGGCCGGCCGGCTCCGACCCACTGCCCGCACTGCGGGCGGCGGTGCCGTCGGCTACGGGAGGCGACCCTGAGCCGGATGCGGTTACTCTCGGCTCGTGGACCAGGATCCGGACCGTCTGCTCGAGCGTGTCCGCGCCGGTGGCCTGCTTCCCGCGGGCCGTCCGGTCCTCGTGCTGCTGTCCGGGGGGCGCGACTCGACCTGCCTGCTCGACGTCGCCGTTCGCCTGGCGGGCCCGGGGGTCGTCGAGGCGTTGCACGTCAACTACGGGCTGCGTCCCGAGGCCGCCGACGACGAGCGCTGGTGCGCCGCCCTGTGCGAACGGCTCGGCGTGGCGCTCACCGTCGAGCGGGCGCGGGTGCCCGACGGAGCGGCCAACCTCCAGGCCTGGGCTCGCGACGTCCGCTACGGCGCCGCTGCCCGCCGTGCCCTGCGCCGCGGCGCGCGCGTCGCCGCCGGCCACACGGCCACCGACCAGGCCGAGACGATCCTGCACCGGCTCGCCGCCTCGCCGGGGCGGCGAGCCCTGCTGGGCATGCCGGCCCGCGACGGACTGCTCGTGCGCCCGCTGCTCGACCTCGAACGCGAGGAGACCGCGGCGTACTGCCGGGCCCGCGGCCTGGCCTGGCGCGAAGACGCCTCCAACGAGCTGGGCTCGTCCTCGTCCTATACGCGCGCGCGCGTGAGGCACGAGACGCTGCCCGCGCTACGCGCGGTCCATCCGGCGGCCGAGGCCAACCTCGTGCGCACGGCGGCGCTGCTACGCGACGAGGCCGACGTGCTCGAGGCGCTCGTCGACGGGCTGCTCGAGGGTCGCGACCGGATCGAGACCGCCCGCCTGGCCGCCCTGCCACCGGCCCTGCGCCGGCTCGTGGCGCGGCGGCTCGCCGAGGACGCCGCGGGGCGGCTGGTCCCCGAGGCCGCGGGCCGCGCCGCCGAGCTGGCGGCGCTGGGCGGCGAGGGAGGCTCGGCGTCGCTCGATCTCGGCGGCGGACTGCGGGCGGTGGTCGAGTACGGCGTGCTGCGCTTCGACGCAGGGGGTCGCGAACCCGCGCCGTCGCCGGTCGTCCTGGCGGTGCCCGGAGCCGTGCGCTTCGGCGGCTGGGACGTACGCTGCGAGCCGGCGGCCGCCGAGCCGTTGGCGGGCGTGCTCGACGAGGCTTCCCTGGCCGGAGGCCTGACCGTCCGGGCGTGGCGCGCGGGCGACCGCATGAGTCCGCTCGGCCTCGCCGGCACTCGCCCGCTCTCCGACCTGTTCGCCGATCGCCGCATTCCGCGCGAGCGGCGGCGTTCGCTGCCGGTCGTCGAGGCGGCGGGCGAGATCGCCTGGGTCCCGGGGGTCGCCATGGGCCACCGCTTTCGCGTCACCGCCGCCACTCGCCGAGCCGTGCGCCTGACGGCGCGGACGGCGACGTGAGCGAGCAGGTTCCGGTCCTCGCGCAGGCGCCCGCCCGCAAGATCCACTTCCAGGGCCGGGCCGTGCGCGTGCTCGCCGTCCTCGGCCTGGTCCTCGCCGGCCTGGTCACGCTGCTGCTCATCGGGGTCGACGTGGGCCCGGTCGCCTTCGCCACCGGCCTCGTGCTGGCGACGGTGCCCGTGCCGATCTACGTGTTCCTCGCCCTGCGCATCGACCGCTTCGAGCCCGAGCCGCTGCGCCTGCTGGCGTGGGCGTTCTTCTGGGGGGCTTCCGCCTCCACGCTGATCGCCCTGATCCTCAACACGGCCGGCCAGGCGATCGTGGGCGCCCACTTCGGCTCCGACGTCGGCGAGATCTACGGCGGATCGATCTCGGCGCCCGTCGTGGAGGAGAGCGCCAAGGGGTTCGTGCTCTTCCTCATCTATCGCTGGCGGCGCTGGCAGCTGGACGGCGTACTCGACGGCATGGTCTACGCGGCCATGGTCGGCCTCGGTTTCGCCACCACCGAGAACGTCCTCTACTACTCCCATGCCGCGGTCGACGGCGGCGTCCCGCTGGCCGCCACGTTCTTCATGCGGGGAGTGCTCGCCCCGTTCACCCATCCCGTGTTCACGTGCATGACCGGCATCGGGTTCGGCCTCGCGGTGACGACGAAGCGGCGGTGGGTTCGCGTGCTCGCCCCGCCCGCGGGCCTGCTCACGGCGATATCGCTGCACAGCCTGTGGAACACGTCGGCGACGGTCGAAGGCGGCGTCGCGTTCGTGGGGGTCTACTTCCTCATCATGGTCCCGGTCTTCTTCGGCCTCGTGAGCGTGGCGCTCGTGTCGACGAGCAAGGAGGGCAAGGTGGTGGCCGAGCACCTGCGCCCGGAGATCGAAGCGGGCATCCTGACCGCGGGCGACGTCGAGCTCCTCTCGTCCCTGCGCGACCGCCGGCGCGCCCGCAAGGCGGCCAAGCGCGACGGCCCGGCCGCCCTGCGGGCGATGAAGGCGTTCCAGCTCGCCGCGACCCAGCTCGCATTCCAGCGCCATCGGGTCGAGCAGGGCGTGCTCACCGACACGGCCGGCGCTGGCGGCGGCCGAGCGCGAGTTCGTCGGGGCCCTGCGCGCTCTGGGGGAGAACCTCGGCCCGAGCGTCCAGGAGCTGCGCGCGCAAGCCGAGCAGCGCATGGCGTGGCGCGCCGCGTACGCGGCCCGCCCCGCGCTGCCGCCTCCGGGCTGGCACGCCGATCCGTGGGGCCAGGCGCGGCTGCGTTGGTGGGACGGCCGAACATGGACCGGCCACGTGGCCGGGTGACCTTTATTTGAGTCGCCGCCCGCGGTAAGTTGGACGCGGGTATGTCGCACGTACCGCTGTGGCTTCGCTGCGTGTTCGCCGCCGTCCTGGTGACGACGATGACGCTGGCGTTCTGGGGCCGCCCGCCGCGCCGGCGCCCCGCTCCGCGGGTGTGGCGCCGGCTCGCCGCCGTGGGGGCCGCCTTCTACGGCGCGGGATGCGCCGCGCTGCTGGCCGACGAGGCCGTGATCAGCGCGGCGCTGGTCGGCGTCGGCGTGGAGACCCTCTCGGTCGTGGCGTGGCTCGGCCGCGGTCTCGGGGGAGAGGAGGACGACGACGGCGGTGGCGGGGGCGACAGCGACGACCCCGACGACCGCGATCGCGACGGCGACGGCGACGGCCCGCCCGACAGCTGGCGCCCCTCCGACGAGCGCGCCTTCTGGGACTACGTGTCGCGCAAGGGCCCGCGCGAGCCGATCGCCGGGTGACGCTCCCTAGACTGCCGCCGGTGCGCGACCCCGCGATCGGAGAGGTCCTCGTCCAGAAGGACGAGCTCGAGCACCGCGTGCGCCAGCTCGGCAAGGAGATCTCGCGCGACTACGAAGGCCTGGACCTCGTGCTCGTCGGGGTGCTGAAGGGAGCCGTGTTCTTCCTTTCCGACCTCATGCGCCACATCGAGATCCCCTGCGAGGTCGACTTCATGGCCGTGGCCTCCTACGGCTCGTCGACCGACTCCTCGGGGGTCGTGCGCATCCTCAAGGACCTCGACGCCGCCATCGACGGCCGAGACGTGCTCATCGTGGAGGACATCGTGGACTCCGGGCTGACCCTCCAGTACCTGCTCCGGAGCCTGGGCGCGCGGGACCCACGTTCCCTGGAGGTGTGCGCGCTGCTGACCAAGCCCGAGCGGCGCAAGGTGGACCTGCCGACGCGCTACGTGGGCTTCGAGATTCCGAACAAATTCGCCATCGGATACGGCCTCGACCACGCCGAGCGCTACCGAAACCTGCCGTACGTCGCCGCCCTGTCGGGTCGCTGACGCCGATCCGACCGCCCCGCACGTGCGTTAACCCCCCTGAGACGGCCAGAAAGTGCGTGCTACGCTGATTTCCTCCCGCCTGGGCCCTCGTGGGCCCAAATCAACGACATGAGCAGGTTCTTCAAGAGCGCAGCCTTCCCCATCCTCATCGTGGTGGTCCTGGCGTTCTTCGCGCAGAAGCTCATCAGCCCGGGCACCGACAAGCCCAAGACGGGCTTCTCCCAGTTCCTCGCCCAGATCGACGACAACCAGGTCAAGAGCGCCACGCTCAAGACCAAGGACAACACCGTCGCCGTCACGCTCCAGGACGGGCAGAAGTACGAGGTCGGCTACGACCCCGACTACGGCAACGAGCTGATCAACAAGCTCCAGGCCAAGGACGTCAAGTTCGATGTGGAGGGTCGAAAGTCCAGCGGCTGGCTGTCGCTGCTCACGTACGTGTTGCCGTTCCTGATCTTCATCGGGTTCTGGATATTCCTGATGAACCAGGTCCAAGGCGGCGGCTCGAAGGTGATGTCCTTCGGCAAGTCGCGGGCCAAGCGGCTGTCGGTCGACTCGCCGAAGATCACCTTCCGCGACGTCGCCGGGGTCGACGAGGCGGTCGAGGAGCTGCACGAGATCAAGGAGTTCCTCGAGAACCCGAAGAAATTCCAGGCGCTGGGCGCCCGGATTCCCAAGGGCGTGCTGCTGTACGGGCCGCCGGGCACCGGCAAGACGCTGCTCGCGCGCGCCGTGGCCGGCGAGGCCGGCGTGCCGTTCTTCTCGATCTCCGGCTCGGACTTCGTCGAGATGTTCGTCGGCGTCGGCGCCAGCCGCGTGCGCGACCTGTTCGAGCAGGCCAAGCAGAACAGCCCCTGCATCATCTTCATGGACGAGATCGACGCCGTCGGGCGCCATCGCGGCGCCGGCCTGGGCGGTGGCCACGACGAGCGCGAGCAGACGCTCAACCAGCTCCTCGTGGAGATGGACGGCTTCGAGATGAAGGACAACATCATCCTCATCGCCGCCACCAACCGGCCGGACATCCTCGACCCCGCGCTCCTGCGCCCCGGCCGCTTCGACCGCCAGATCGTCGTCGACCGCCCCGACCGCAAGGGCCGGGCGAAGATCCTCGAGGTCCACACCCGCGGCAAGCCGCTGGCCCGCGAGATCAATATCGACGCGCTGGCCGGACAGACGCCGGGCTTCACCGGCGCCGACCTCTCCAACCTCGTCAACGAGGCCGCGCTGCTGTCGGCCCGCAACGGCAAGCGCGAGATCACCCAGGTGGAGTTGGAAGAGGGGATCATGCGCGTGATCGCCGGCCCGGAGAAGAAGACCCGGGTCATGAGCGAGAAGGAGCGGCTCGTCACGGCCTACCACGAGATGGGCCACGCGATCGTCGGCCACTACCTCCCCAACGCCGACCCGATCCACAAGATCTCCGTGATCAGCCGCGGCCAGGCTCTCGGCTACACGATCTCGCTGCCCGGGGAGGACAAGTTCCTCACCACGCGCGCGGAGCTCACCGACACCCTGGCCATGACGCTCGGCGGCCGGGCGGCGGAGGAGATCGTCTTCGGCGAGATCACCACCGGCGCGTCGAACGACATCGAGAAGGTCACGGCGACGGCCAAGCAGATGGTGATGCGCTTTGGGATGAGCGAGAAGCTCGGTCCGCGCGTGTTCGGCCACGACCACGGCATGCCGTTCCTCGGCCGCGAGTTCTCGGCCGAGCCCGACTACAGCGACGAGATCGCCCGCGAGATCGACGACGAGATCCGCCGCATCGTCGAGGCCGCCCACCAGCAGGCGAAGGACATCCTCACCCAGCACCGCTCGGCGCTGGAGAAGATCTCCGAGGTCCTCGTCAAGCGCGAGACGATCGAGAAGGAGGAGTTCGAGGCGCTCCTCGCCGGCAAGACCGAGGAAGAGGTCTTCGGCGCCGACGAGACGCCCGGGCCCGAGATGCCGCTCCCGCCGAGCCCCGCCGACCGCCCCGAGCGCGAGGGCCCGCGGCCGCTGCCGCGCCCCGGACTGGCCGGCGGCGCCGCCGAGCTGCGCGGCCTCGACACCCCCGAAAAGCCTGAACTCGCCTAGCCCGCGAGGTTCAGCGCGAGGGCGCCGAGGGGACCGAGGTCCACCTCGAAGCGGTCGCCGCCCTGGACCGCCACCGGCGAGATGAGCGAGCCGGCGATGATGACCTCGCCGGGACGCACCTCGGCGCCGTAGGGCTCGAGGTAGGCCGCGACGAAGCGGATGACCTCGGCGGGATCGCCCACGACGTCGGCCGGGATGGCCTCGCCGGCCGGCTCGCCGCTCTTGGTCACGCGCGCGGTGACGCCCTCGAGCGTCGCGCCCTCGTGGATCGGGCCGAGCACCACGGCACGGTGGAAGACGTTTCCCGCGAGGATCGCCTCCAGGTCCTCGAACGGGAGGTCGATGTCGACCAGCTCGATCGCGGCGCCCAGCCCGGCCACCGCGCCGTCCTCCCCGACGTGGATCGCCACCTCGGGCTCCCCGAAGCCGGCGGTGAAGCCGGCGAGCGATGTCTCGGAGCCGGGGGCCAGCTGGCTGCCGGTGGTGAGGAAGCCGGCCACCGGACCGTCGAGGCCCAGGGCCTCCTGTACCGCCGGCACGGTGAGCCCGAGCTTCCACCCCAGCGACCGCGCGCCCGCCACGAGCTCGGCGTCGCGGCGCCCGAGCTGAGCGCGCATCCCCGCGGCGATCTTGGGCGCGACGCTCATCCCGGCGCTCTCAGGTGGTCGATGAAGCGCTCCACCGCGTCGCCGATCTCGCGGCGGGTCTTGCCCCCGTCGTCGGGGGCGCGGGCGACGACGAGCGCCGCCTCGTCGATGGCCCCGAGGACGAGATGGGCCAGCGGGCGTGAGGGCTGGGTCTCGATGAGGCCGGCCTCCATCGCCGCCTTGAGCGTCTCCTCGACGAGGCCGAAGCCGTACTTCAGCCCGATCTCCCGCCACTCCTCCCAGCCGAGGACCGAGGGCGCGTCGAGCAGGACGATCCGCTGCACGGCCGGGTCCTCGCAAGCGTCGAGCCACGCCGCGGCGCCGCCGCGCAGCGCCTCGACCGGGTCCCTCGCGGACATCGCCCCGGCGCCGATCGACTTCACCAGCTCGGCCTCGATCTCCTCGTAGAGGGCGCGGAACAGGTCCTTCTTGCCCGCGAAGTGGTGGTAGAGCGCGCCGCGCGTCACTCCGGCGGCGCGGACGATCTCCTCGGTGCCGACCCCGGCGTACCCACTCTCGGCGAACAGCTCGCGGGCCGCGAGCAGGAGCGCGGCGCGCGTGGCCTCCGACTGCTCGGCCTTGCGGGAGCGGGGGGGCGCGGCCTCAGCCATGAGGCTCCGTGTGACGCCCGTCACAGTTGACGTACATACTGCCTGTATGTTAGATACGTACTGTCTGTATGCAAGAGGAGAGAACCATCTTGTCAGATGCTCCGGCCGGCGCGGGAATCATGCGCGAGTTCATCCCCGCGTCGCCCTTCGCCCGCCACGTCGGCATCGAGATCGAGTCGCTGGAGACCGACCGCGCCCGTCTGCGCCTGCCCTAGCCATCCAAGGAGAAGCCCAAGCATGTCCACGACCGTCACCGAGATCGAGGCGCTGGCCGACCGCTATGGCGAGGCCTGGAACAACCAGGACCTCGACGCCATCGTCGCCCTGCACGCGCCGGACGGCATCTTCCACCTCCACGTCCCCGGCAGCGAGCCGGTCCAGGGCCGGGAGGCGATCCGCGAGTCGTTCGCCGGCTCTCTGGCCCAGCTGCCGGACGTCCACTTCGAGCCGGTACGCCTGCGCGCCGGGGCCGACTTCTGGGTGCTCGAGTCGCGCATGAGCGGCACCGTCGCCGCGCCGATCGAGGTCGAGGGCCAGCGGCTCGAAGCCCCGGGGACCCGCGTCGAGGTCGACTTCGTCGACGTGATCGCGGTGGCCGACGGCCTGCTGGCGCGCAAGGACTCCTATCTCGACGGTCTGGCCTTCCAGCAGCAGATGGAGGCCGCGTCGTGAGCGCCACGGCCGCCGTCACCGAGGCCGAGGCCTTCGTCCAGGCGTTCGGGGAGCACTGGGGCGCGGGCGGTCCGGCGGATGCGTTCGTTGAGCGCTTCACGCCGTTGCTGCGACCGGACGTCCGGCTCGTCCAGCCGCAGATTCCCACCGTGGTCGGGCACGAGGCGTTTCGCACCCGGTTCGCCGAGCCCCTGTTCGCGCTCATTCCCGATGCTCGCGGCGAGGTGCTCGGATGGGCGGCGCGCGACGGCAGGGTCTACATCGAGCTGGAGATCCGCGGGCACGTCGGCCGCCGTCCCGTGGTCCTGCGCACGTGCGACCGCATCACCCTGGTCGACGGACAGGTCGCCGAGCGGATCGCCCACCTGGATGCGGCTCCGCTGCTGAAGGCCGTCGCCGCGAGCCCGCGCTCCTGGCCCACGTTCATCCGATCCCAGCTGAAAGGGAGGCGCTGACATGAAGGAGACATCGATTCCGCAGGGGACGATCCGCTACCGCGAGCAGGGAACCGGCGAGCCGGTCGTGCTCGTGCACGGGCTGCTGAACAACGGCCTGCTGTGGCGCGAGGTCGCCGACGAGCTGGCCAAGGACTTCCGGGTCATCTCGCCGGACTGGCCGCTCGGGTCGCAGGAGCTGCCGATGAAGGAGGGGACGGATCTCAGTCCGCCGGGCCTGGCGGCGATCGTCGCCGCCTTCCTGGAGGCGCTCGACCTGCGCGACGTGACCCTGGTGGGCAACGACACCGGCGGGGCGATCTGCCAGCTCGTGGTGGTGAACCACCCGGGGCGCGTGGGGCGACTCGTCCTGACGCCGTGCGACGCCTACGACAATTTCCTGCCGCCGATGTTCCGCCCGCTCCAGCTCGCGGCGCGCGTGCCCGGCGCCGTCTGGCTCATCGCGCAGTCGCTGCGCCCCCGGCCGGCGCGCCGGCTGCCGTTCGCCTTCGGCTGGCTGTCGAAGCGCCCCCTCGCGCGCGACGTGAGCGATGCCTTCCTCGCCCCGGTGCTGGGCGACCGGCGGATCCGGCGCGAGGTGGCCGCCGTCCTGCGCGGGATCTCGCCGCGCCATACCGAGGAGGCCGCGCGGCGCTTTGGCGAGTTCGACAAGCCGGTGCTGCTGGCCTGGGCCCCGGAGGACCGCTTCTTCAAGATGCGCTACGCCGAGCGGCTGGCGGAGGCGTTCCCGAACGCGCGCCTCGAGCTGATCGACGACAGCTACACGTACGTGCCCGTCGACCAGCCGCAGCGCACGGCGGAGCTCATCGCCGCCTTCGCGCGCGAGCCGGCCAAGGTCGCCTAGCCGTGGCCGACGCGGTCGTCTGGGCGGTGGCGGTCCTGTTCGCCGGCATGGGCGTGTTCGCCCTGGCCGCGCCCGCGGCGATCCTCGCGCCCTTCGGCGTTCCGGTGGAGAGCGCCGACGGACGCGCCGAGGTGCGCGCGGTGTACGGCGGGTTCGGCATCGCGGTGGCGGCGCTGCTCGGCGTGGCCGCCGCGGAGGGCGGCGGCGCCCGGGAGGGCATCCTCATCGCCATCGGCGTCGCGCTGGCCGGGATGGCGTTCGGGCGCCTGGCGGCCCGCGCGTTCGAGCGGCCCTCGGGCTTCTATCCGGTGTGGTTCTACTTCTGGGTCGAGGTCGTGGGGGCCGTCGCGCTCATCGCGGCCGCGTAAGCTCCGGGTGTGTTTCGCATCATGGGCGTGGTCAACGTCACGCCCGACTCCTTCTCGGACGGAGGGCTGTTCCTCGACACCGACGACGCCGTGCGCCATGCGCTCGAGCTCGCGGCCGAAGGGGCGGACATCCTCGACGTGGGCGGAGAGTCAACGCGCCCGGGGTCCCAGCCGGTGGCCGAGGACGAGGAGCGCCGGCGGGTCGTTCCCGTGCTCGAGCGCGTCGCGGCCGCACGGACGGGTGTCCAGCTGTCGATCGACACGTCGAAGCGCGACGTCGCCGGCGCGGCCCTCGACGCCGGCGCCACCTACGTCAACGACGTCACGGCGTTCCGCGCCGACCCCGGGATGGCCGGCCTCGTGGCCGAGCGGGGGGTCGAGTGCTGTCTCATGCACATGCTCGGCGAGCCGCGCACGATGCAGGAAGACCCGCGCTACGAGGACGTCGTCTCCGACGTGAAGGCGTTCCTCGAAGAGCGCCTGGCCTTCGCCGTGGCCGAGGGAGTGCGCGAGGAGCGGGTGATGCTCGACCCGGGGATCGGCTTCGGCAAGACGCTCGAGCACAACCTCGAGCTCCTGCGCCGCCTCGATGAGATCGTCGCCCTCGGGCGCCCGATCGTGGTCGGGACGTCGCGCAAGTCGTTCCTCGGGCGGATCACCGGCCGCGAGGTGGGCGAGCGCCTGCCCGGGCACCATCGCCACCAACGTCCTGGCGCTGGAGCGCGGGGCATCGGTCTTCCGGGTCCACGAGGTCGCGCCCGTCCGGGATGCCCTGGCGGTGGCGGCTGCTACGGTCGGGCCATGGAGCCCGACGACGAGCCCGACGACGAAATCGACGAGATAGACGACGACGGGTTGGACGACGACGCGGCCGAGGGCGCCGAGACGGTCGTCACGATCGAGATCGGCGGGTTGTCCCTCTACACGCACCTCGGCGTCAGCGAGGAGGAGCGCAAGGTCGGGCAGCGCACGGTGATCGACCTGCGTCTCGACGTCGGGGAGTCCGACGCGACGCTCACGGACCGCATCGAGGACACCGTGGACTACGCGGAGGTCTGCCAGACGGTCGCCCTGGTGTCGCAGCAGACCTTCCGCACGCTGGAGCGGCTGTGCGCGGCGATCGCCGACAAGGTGCTGTCCGAGTATCCGGTGGAGAGCGTCTGGGTCAAGGCGGCCAAGCCGGAGCCGCCGATTCCCCTCCCGGTCGAGGAGGTCGCGGTCGAGGTGTGGCGCGAGCCGTCCTGATGGGCTGAGCCCGCGCATGTTGAACCGCCTTGCCAACCTCGCCGTCCGCGCCCCCCGGCGCGTGCTCGGCGCCGCCGCCGTCTTCTTCGTCGTGGCCGCCGTTCTCGGCGGGTCCGTGGCCGATCATCTCCAGCCGTACGGCGCCGACGATCCGTCCAGCGAATCGGTCCAGCTGCGCCACGAGCTCGAGCGCGCGACGGGGATCCAGACCGACACCGGGATCGTCGCCCTGGTCGCCACGCCCGGCGGTGTGGGCTCGCCCGCCGCGCGCGAGCGCGTCGGCGAGGTCGCGGCGACGCTGCGCCGCGACCGCGACGTCGGGCAGGTCACGAGCTTCTACGACGCGCGGGACCGCGCGTTCGTGGCGCGCGACGGGCGCTCGACGTATGTCGCCGCGAGCTTCCGCGCGATGTCCGACAGCGCCGTGCGCGACGCGGCCGAGCGCTTGGAGAAGCGCTTCGAAGGGATGTCGGGCGTGCGCCTCGGCGGGCGGGCGGTCGCCTTCTCCGAGACCAACCGCACGGTCGAATCCGACCTCCAGCGCGCCGAGTTGCTCGCCTTCCCGCTGCTGTTCGCGCTCTCGCTGCTGTTCTTCCGCAGCATCGTCGCCGCGCTGCTGCCCCTGCTCGTGGGCGCGCTGGCCATCGTGGGGACGTTCCTCGGCCTGCGGCTCGCGAGCGAGGTGGGCTCGGTGTCGATCTTCGCGCTGAACCTCACCACCGGCCTCGGGCTCGGGCTGGCCATCGACTACAGCCTCTTCATCGTGTCGCGTTACCGCGAGGAGCTGGCCGCGGTCGGGCCGGGAGCCGAAGCGCTCCGCCGGACGATGGCCACCGCCGGGCGCACGGTGCTGTTCAGCTCGCTCACCGTGGCCGCCGCCCTCGCCTCCCTGCTGGTGTTCCCGCAGCGCTTCCTGTACTCGATGGGGATAGGCGGGACGATGGTGGCGCTCATCGCGGCGGCGGTGGCCCTTCTCGTGCTCCCGGCGGTGCTCGCGCTCCTCGGCCCCCGCGTGAACGCGCTGGCCCCGAAGCGGCTTCAGCGGGCGTCCGAGCGCGACGCGCGCCCGGATGAGACGGGCGGCTGGTATCGCCTGTCGCGCTTCGTCATGCGCCGACCGGCGCCGGTGGCCGCCGGCTCGGCCGCGCTGCTCATCGCGCTCGGCATCCCCTTCCTGGGGATCAAGTTCACCTCCGTCGACGCCTCGGTGCTGCCGAAGAGCAGCCAGGCGCGCCAGGTCTACGAGTCCCTGCGCACGGACTTCCCGCCCAACCGCGACACGCCGATCGTGATCGCCACGGAAACGCCCGAGGCGCGGTCGCTCGCCCGTCGCGTCGAGGCGCTGCCCGGCGTGAACGGCGTCACGACGCCGCGGCCCGCCGGCGACGGTACGGCGGTGGTGTTGGCATTCACCTCCTCGGGCTCGCTCACGGACCGCGCTCAGGACCTCGTGGGCGAGATACGGGCACTTCCCGGGACGCGCGTCGGCGGTCAGACGGCGGAGTTCGTGGATCGCAAGGACAGCCTGGAGGCGCACATCCCGATCGCGCTGGCGATCGTGGCCGGGGCGACGATCGTCGTGCTGTTCCTCATGACCGGGTCGATCGTGCTGCCGATCAAGGCGCTGGTGATGAACGTGCTCACCTTGAGCGCCGCCTTCGGCCTGCTCGTGCTGATCTTCCAGGACGGGCGCCTCGAGGGCTTGCTCGACTACACGAGCCAGGGCGCGCTCGAGCTGACGCAGCCCGTGCTCCTGTTCGCCGTCGCCTTCGGTCTGTCCACCGACTACGGCGTATTCCTCCTCGGTCGTATCAAGGAGGCGCGCGACCGGGGTGCCAGCGACCGGGAGGCGGTGGCCATGGGCCTCGAGCGCACCGGCCGGATCGTCACCGCGGCCGCCCTGCTGTTCTGCGTGGCCATCGGGGCCTTCGCGACCTCGCAGATCGTCTTCATCAAGCAGTTGGGGGTCGGGACGGCGCTGGCGGTGCTCATCGACGCCACGATCGTGCGGGCGCTTCTCGTGCCCGCGCTGATGGAGATGCTGGGGCGCTGGAACTGGTGGGCGCCGGCGCCGCTGCGGCGCCTGCACCGCCGCATCGGGATCTCCGAGGATCCCGGGACGGCTAAGGTGGCGGCATGAGCGCGCACGCGTCCTTTCGCGCCGCCGTCGAAGCCGGCGACCACGCCGGGATGGTGGCGGCGTTCGCGCCCGACGCGGTGCTGCACAGCCCCGTGTCCTTCAAGCCGTTCGAGGGCCTGGAGACGATCTCCGCGCTCCTCGCCATCCTCCTCGAGACCTTCGAGGACTTCCGCTATACGGACGAGTTCGAGACCGAGGGCAAGGCGGCGCTGGTGTTCAGCGCGCGGGTCGGGGACCGCGAGCTCCAGGGCCTCGACCTGTTCCGCTTCGGCGCCGACGGCCAGATCGCGGAGCTGACGGTCATGGTGCGGCCGCTGTCGGCCGTGATCGCGCTCGCCGAGGCCGTCGGGCCCAAGCTCGCGGCCGCGTGATCGGCTACCTCGGGCTGGGCTCCAACGTCGGCGACCGGCGCGGCCAGCTCCAGGCCGCGGTGCGGCGCCTGGCGCACCACGGCGTGACCGTCCTCGCCGCATCGTCGGTCTACGACACCGAGCCGGTGGGAGAGGTGACCGACCAGCCCGAGTTCCTCAACGCGTGCCTGCGGATCGAGACGGACCTGGCCCCGGAGGACCTGCTCGAGGCGTGCAAGGCCGTCGAGCGCGACCTGGGCCGCGAGCCGGGCGGCCCCCGCCACGGTCCGCGCCCCATCGACGTCGACGTGCTGCTCCTCGGCGACTTGACCCACGCCTCCGAGCGCCTGCGCCTCCCGCACCCCGAGGCGACTTCGCGGCGCTTCGTGCTCGTACCGCTCCTCGAGCTCGATCCCGACCTCGCCACGCCCGACGGCACGCGGCTCGCCGAGGCGTTGGCGGCCTTGCCCGAGGGCGAGCAGGCGGTCCGCGTGGCCGGGCCGCCGCTGGAAGTCTGAAAAACGACGGCATCGAGGGGAAGCCCGCAGGGCGGTGGGTCGAATTTCGGCGTCCCTGCCTCCGCAATTCGTCCCACCCCCGCCGCGGCGGCCGGGCCCGCCCCCCTCGATGCCCGTAGTTGGAGCCCTCAGCCGGGCAGCGAGCCCGCCGGCATGTGTCCGTCGGCCTGGGGGAACAGGCGCAGCGCCAGCTCGGCGGCCGGGCGCGGCTCGATCAGCGCGCGCAGGTCCTCGAGGGTCATCATCAGCCGCAGGGTGGAGGCGATCTGGAGGTCGGCGGCGTTGGGCGCCTCGCCGCCGATCACGCCGTCGGCGATCCAGCCGTCGATCCGATCGAGGTGCTCGGGCAGCGCGGCGAGGTCGGCCCGCTCGGCCTCGGGGGTGGCCGCGTTGAGCTTCATCTCGACCCGGGAGATCATCGGCGCGCTGAGACGGATCATGGGCGCCGGCAGCGGCAGCTTGGAGTGCTCGGAGTACGAGGCCAGCGCCCCCGGATTGCGCTTGATGGCGGGCCACAGCAGGCGCCGGGCGATCGGCTGGAACGTCTCCTCGCCCCAGCGCTCGGCCTCCTCCACCTTCGCGCGCGCCTCGGCGTCGGCCGGGTACAGCGGCGGATCGGGACGCAACTCCTCCAGCCGCCGCAGGATCGCCCGCGAGCCGCTGAGCTTCTCGCCGTTCAACCGGAGCGCCGGCACGGTGCGCGAGCCGAAGCGCACGCGCTGGATCGCGGCGTGCATCGGCGGGGGCAGCTCGACCGTGCGGTAGGGAACGCCCTTCATCTCCAGGGCCTTCGCGACGGTGGCGCACGGGTGCGAGCCGTGGACCACGTAGAGCCGTGCCTCCATCGCGGTGCAGCATAATCGCGGCGTGCTCCTGGCGGTGGACGTCGGCAACACCCAGACCCATCTCGGCGCCTTCCGCGACGAGACGCTGGTCGAGCACTGGCGCTTCGCCACGGTGCGCGAGTCGACGGCCGACGAGCTGGGGGCCGCGCTGCGCAACCTGCTCGCCCTCCGCGGCCTGGGCTTCGAGGACATCTCCGGGTCGATCATCTCCACCACCGTGCCCCAGCTCGGCCCGGAGTGGGAACACTGCGCGGAGAACTACCTCGGCCACGAGATGCTCGTCGTCGGCCCCCGCCTGAAGACGGGGATGCCGATCCGCCTCGACAATCCCCGCGAGCTCGGCCCGGACCGCCTCGTCAACGCCGTGGCCGCGCACGCTCGCTTCGGCGGGCCGTGCATCGTGGTGGACTTCGGAACGGCCAACACGTTCGACGTCGTCTCGGCCGAGGGCGAGTACCTGGGCGGGATCATCGCCCTCGGCGTCGAGATCTCCCTGGAGGCGCTGACCGAGCGCGCGGCGCGCCTGCCCAAGGTGGAGCTCGAGGAGCCGCGCAGCCTGATCGGGAAGTCGACGATCGACGCGATCCGCTCCGGCGTCATCTACGGAGTGGCCGCCCAGGTGGACGGCATCGTGCGCCGGCTGTGGGTCGAGCTCGACGAGGAAGCCCCGGCGATCGCCACCGGTGGCCTGGCCGAGCACATCGTGCCCCACACCGAGACGATCGACGAGATCGACGACCTGCTCACGCTCACGGGTCTACGCTTGATCCATGAGCGAAACGGGACCTAGGCGCCTCACCGATCCCTGGAAGCTGGGGGACATCACCGTCCCCAACCGCGTCGTGCTCGCGCCGCTCGCCGGCATCGGGAACTGGTTCGTGCGCCTGCAGGCCCGCCGCTACGGCGCCGGGCTCGTGGTCTCGGAGATGGTCTCGAGCTTCGCCATCCACTACCGCAACGAGCGCACGCTGCGCGAGCTGCTGCGCATCCACCCCGACGAGCGCGCCGGCGGGCCGGTGGCGATCCAGCTCTTCGGCCACGACCCCGAGGTCATGCGCTCGGCCGCCGCCGACGTCGCCGCCGCGGGCGCCGACGTGATCGACCTCAACATGGGCTGCCCGGTGCCCAAGGTCTGCAAGACCGGAGCCGGCGCCGCGCTGCTCGAGGACCCGGGCCGCGCGGTCGAGCTGGCCGTGGCCGCCCGCGAGGGCAGCGGGCTGCCGGTGACCGTGAAGCTGCGCACGTCGCGGCGGCCGGACGACCACGCGGGAGTCGAGGCGGCGCGCCGGCTGGCGTGGGAGGCCGGCGTGGCCGGCCTCGCCCTGCACCCCCGCAGCGCCGTCCAGCGCCACAAGGGCACGCCCGACTACGCGCTCGTGCGCGAGCTGGTCGAGGAGCTGCCGGTGCCGGTGATCGTCTCGGGCGGCCTGAGCGACGCCGGCGCGTCCCGCCGGGCGTGGGAGGAGACGGGCGCCGACGCCCTCATGCTCGCCCGCGGCTCGCTGGGCAACCCGTGGCTCTTCGCCCGCCTGCTCGGCAGCCGCGAGGCCGAGCCGACCCGCGACGAGGTGCTCGACGAGCTCGACTGGGTGGTCGACCGCGCCGTGGAGCACCTGGGCGAGGAGCGCGCGGCCCGCTACCTGCGCAAGTTCTACCCCTGGTACGTCGAGCGGCTGGGCGCCGGGCGCGAGGTTCAGGACGCGCTGCAGCGGGCAGACTCGCTCGTACAGGCACGTGCCGTGCTCGCCGAATTGCGGCTTCCCAGGGCCGCCTGAACTCGGCGCTATACTTCCGCGCCCTTCGCGACACCTCGCGCCGTACCCCTCCCGCCCACCCGGCGGGTTTTCGTTCGGAGAAAGTCATGCCAAAGGACGTCATCCTCACCCCCGATGGACTGGTGAAGCTCAAGTCGGAGCTGGAGGAGCTTCAGGGACCGAAGCGCCGCGAGGTCGCCGCACGCATCAAGGAGGCGCGCGAGTTCGGCGACATCATGGAGAACTCCGAGTACGACGACGCCAAGAACGAGCAGGCGATGCTCGAGGCGAAGATCGCTCAGCTCGAGGACAAGCTCCGGTCCGCCTCGGTCATCGACGCCTCGGAGCTGAGCACCGACGAGGTCCGGGTCGGCACGACGGTCCACGTCAAGGACGAGAAGACCGGCAAGTCGGTCAAGTACGCGGTCGTCGGCTCCGCCGAGGCGAATCCGTCGGAGAACAAGCTCTCCAACGAGTCGCCCGTCGGCCGCGCGCTCATCGGGCACAAGCGCGGCGAGACGGTCGAGGTCGCCGTCCCGCGCGGCCCCAAGCGCAAGCTGAAGATCACCAAGATCGAGGTCTAGGCCTACCCTCAGGACGTGCCGCCTTCGCGGGCGTCCATCCTGTCGCGCCGACTCGCCATTGCCCTCGTGGCGTGCGCGGCACTGGCCGCCGGGGCGGTTGCGGGCTCCCGGCACGACGGCAGAGGCGAGCGCGAAGTTCCTGCGGGGCGGACCGAGCCGCGCCCGCCCGAGCCCCTGTTCTCCCGCTTGCCGGACGTGATCTCCACGGCCCAGTCCGGACTGTTCGACGAGGCCGGGGTGGAGGGCTGGCGGGACGCCGTTCCGAGCATCCAGGAGGTGCGGATCACCTCCACGCGCGACCGCAGCCCGCAGCCCGCGCTGTGGCTGCCCCCCGCCGGCGACGGTCCGCGGCCGCTGCTCGTCGTCCTCCACTCCTGGAGCACGGGCTACGAGAACATCGCCGGCATGCCCTTCGCCCGCTGGGCGCAGCAGCGCGGCTGGGCGGTGGTCCAGCCCGATTACCGCGGGCCGTTCGACCGCCCGCAGGCGACGGGCTCGGATCTCTCGGTGCAGGACGTGCTGGACGCCATCGAGTTCGCCTCGCGCGACGAGGGCGTGGACCCCGAGCGCGTCTTCGTGGTTGGCTTCTCGGGCGGCGGGATGATGTCCCTGCTGCTGGCCGGTCGCCATCCCGACCGCTTTGCGGGCGTGGTTTCGTGGGTTCCAATCGACGATCTCAGTGCGTGGTACGAGTACACGCGCGCCGCCGATCCGCGCTACGCCGAGGAGATCGCCGCCTCATGCGGCGGGGATCCGACCGCCGTGGCCGCGGCCCTGGCGGAGTGCGAGCGCCGCAGCCCGCGCATCTACCTGGCGGCGGCTCGGCGAGCGCGCGTGCCGATCTACATCGGTCACGGCCTCGACGATCCAGTGGTGCCGCCCGACCACGCGGTGCGCGCGTTCAACCGTCTGGCGGCGGCGAAGGACGCCGTCGCCCCCAACGTCGTGGCCGCCACGGCGCGCAACGAGCTGCCTCAGGGCACGAGGAGCTCGACCGGCGTCCCGACCTACTTCCGCGCTCCCGACCCGCCCGTCCTCTTCGCCCGCCGGTCCGGGCCGGTCACCGTCGTGCTCTTCGATGGCGAGCACGACATGGTCTACAACCCCGGGCTCGAGTGGATGGCGGGGCTGGCTAGGGGAGGGTGAAGCGGACCGGGAGCGAGTCGAGCCCGTAGATCCCCGTGATCGTTCCGAACCCCGGTTCGCCGTCAAGTTCGATTCGCTCGACGTTGCGGGCCAGGAACGCCAGACCCTCCTGGAGCTCGGCGCGCGCGAGGTTGGCGCCCACGCAGTAGTGAATCCCCGCGCCGAAGGTGAGGATGCGCCCGCTGCGCTCGGCGGTGATGTCGAACGTGTCGGGATCGGACTCACCGCCGCGGTTTCCATGCCACGCCGAGACCATCACGATCGTCCCCGCGGGGAACGTCACGTCGCGGTGCTCGACGGGCTCGACGACGATCCGGGCGGTGAAGGGCGTCACCGGCTCGTAGCGCAGCGCTTCCTCCACCGCCGGTCCGGCCAGCTCCTCCGGCCGCTCGCGCAGCGCGGCCCACTGGTCGGGATGCTCGGCCAGCAGGCGAACGGTGTGCGAGAGCTGGCTCTGGACAGTGTCGATCCCGCCGAGTATGAGGTCCAGCACAAGGTCGACGACCTCCTGAGCGGAGAGCCGATCACCCTCGTCCTCGGCCGCCAGCAGCGCGGAGATCACGTCCTCGCCCGGCGCCTCGCGGCGCGCGGCGAGCAGCTCGTCGAGGTAGGCGTAGGCCTCGACGCAGGCCTGCTCGATGCGCTCGCGCTCGTTCATCAACGACGCGGCGTCGAACTGGCGCTGGATCCAGTTCGACCAGTGGTGCAGCCGCGGCGCGTCCTCCAGCGGCGCGCCCAGCACGTGGGCGATGGTCAGCGACGGGTACGGCTTGGCGAACGCCTCCACGAACTCGCAGCGCCCGTCGGGCGGCAGCACCGCCAGCAGCTGCTCCAGGAACCCCCGCATGGCGGGCCGGTGGGCGTCGGTGGCCCGCGGCGCGAGCGCCGGGTTGATGAGGTTGCGCAGGCGGCGGTGGTCGTCGCCGTTGACGTTGATGATGTTGCCCGTCATCTCGCGGTGCAGCGGGCCGTCGCGCACGTCGAACAGCTCGGCCATCGTCAGTCCGGGGAACTGCGCCGCCTTGGTGCGCAGGAAGAACTCGCCGGCCTCGCGATCGACCACCACGTAGCCGAGCGGGCCGGTGAGCAGCCAGTCGCCGCGACCCTCCAGCTCGCGCATCGCGGCGCGGTAGCGCTGGCCGCGCAGCTCCTGATCGGTGTAGTCGAACTCCGGAAGGTCGAGGTCGCTAACTGCGGACACGGCGTGACCCTACCCCGCCTGAGTCACGCGTGGGCGGTTGCTAGACTGACCCATGCCCGCCGCCCGTCCCCGACCGCTCAACCCGATCATCCTCTCGGCCGAAAAGAGGAAGTGGGCAGTCGGGTTTTCGGCGACCCCGTAGAAGAAGGACTCCACAGCACCATGTTCGAGCGATTCACAGAGCGCGCCCGCCAGGTCGTCGTCCTCGCCCAGGAGGAGGCGCGAACGCTCAAGCACAACTACATCGGGACCGAGCACATCCTGCTCGGGCTGCTCCGCGAGGAGGAGGGCCTGGCGGCCCGCGTCCTCGAGAGCCTCGACATCACCGTCGAGCGCGTCCGCGCCCAGGTCGTGCGGATCGTCGGCTCCGGCGAAGAGGTCACGAGCGGGCAGATCCCGTTCACGCCGCGGGCGAAGAAGGTGCTCGAGCTGGCTCTGCGCGAGGCGCTGTCGCTCGGCCACAACTACATCGGCACCGAGCACATCCTGCTCGGCCTCGTGCGCGAGAACGAGGGCGTCGCCGCGCGCATCCTGCTCGACTTCGACGCCGACTCGGAGAAGATCCGCAACGAGGTCATCCGCATGCTGTCCGGCCCGGGCGGCCGGCGCCAGGGCCAGGGTGCCGCGGCCGCCGGCCCGGGCGCGCAGGGCGAGGGCAAGAAGTCCAGCAAGCTGCTCGACCAGTTCGGCCGCAACCTGACCAAGCTCGCGGCCGAGGCCAAGCTCGACCCCGTGGTCGGCCGCGAGACGGAGATCGAGCGGATCATGCAGATCCTCTCCCGGCGCACCAAGAACAACCCGGTGCTGATCGGCGAGCCCGGCGTCGGCAAGACGGCCGTCGTCGAGGGCCTGGCCCAGCGGATCACCAACGCCGACGTCCCCGAGCTGCTCAAGGGCAAGCAGATCTACACGCTCGACCTGGCCGCGCTGGTCGCCGGCTCGAAGTACCGCGGCGAGTTCGAGGAGCGCCTGAAGAAGGTGATGAAGGAGATCACCCAGCGCGGCGACATCATCCTGTTCATCGACGAGCTGCACAATCTCGTCGGAGCGGGCGCCGCCGAGGGCGCGATCGACGCCGCCTCGATCCTCAAGCCGGCGCTGGCGCGCGGCGAGCTGCAGACGATCGGCGCCACCACGCTGGACGAGTACCGCAAGTACCTCGAGCGCGACTCCGCCCTGGAGCGGCGCTTCCAGCAGATCCGCGTCGACGAGCCGTCGACCGAGGAGACCGAGCAGATCCTCAAGGGCCTGCGCGACCGCTACGAGGCCCACCACAAGGTCGACATCACCGACGAGGCCCTCCAGGCCGCGGCGGAGCTGGCCGACCGCTACATCTCCGACCGGTTCCTGCCGGACAAGGCCATCGACCTGATCGACGAGGCCGCCTCGCGCATGCGCATCAAGTCCATGACCGCCCCGCCCGTCTACCGCGAGCTCGAGGACGAGATCGAGGAGACCCGGCGCGCCAAGGAGGCGGCGATCGAGGCCCAGGAGTTCGAGAAGGCGGCCAACCTGCGCGACCAGGAGCGGCAGCTGACGAACAAGAAGCGCGACCTCGAGGAGCAGTGGGAGGCCGGCGAGGGCGGCGAGCGCCCCAGCATCGGGGAGGAGGAGATCGCCGACATCGTCTCGATGTGGACCGGGATCCCCGTCTTCAAGCTCACCGAGGCCGAGACCCAGAAGCTCATGCGCATGGAGGACGAGCTCCACAAGCGCGTCATCGGCCAGCACCCGGCCATCGAGGTCGTCTCCAAGGCGATCCGGCGCTCGCGCGCGGGCCTCAAGGACCCCAAGCGCCCGACCGGCTCGTTCATCTTCCTCGGCCCCTCCGGCGTGGGGAAGACCGAGCTCGCCCGCACGCTGGCCGAGTTCCTCTTCGGCGACGAGGACGCCATGGTGCGGGTCGACATGTCCGAGTACATGGAGAAGCACGCCGTGTCGCGGCTCGTCGGCTCGCCCCCGGGCTACATCGGCTACGACGAGGGCGGCCAGCTCACCGAGGCCGTGCGGCGCAAGCCCTACAGCGTGCTCCTGCTCGACGAGATCGAGAAGGCGCACCCCGACGTCTTCAACATCCTGCTCCAGATCCTCGAGGACGGCCGGCTGACCGACGCCCAGGGGCGCACGGTCGACTTCCGCCACGCCATCGTGATCATGACCTCGAACATCGGGGCGTCGGAGATCGCGCGCAACACGCCGCTGGGCTTCGCCGTGTCCGACGACGAGACGGGGATCACCTACGACGACATGAAGAACCGGATCATGGGCGAGCTCAAGAAGGTCTTCCGGCCCGAGTTCCTCAACCGGATCGACGACGTCATCGTCTTCCACAAGCTCAGCCGCGACGAGATCATGGAGATCGTCGAGCTGCTGCTGCAGCGCATCCGCGAGTCGATGGCCGAGCGCGAGCTGCAGCTCGAGCTGGGCGACGGGATGAAGGAGCTGCTCGTCGAGAAGGGCTGGGATCCGGCCATGGGCGCGCGCCCGCTGCGCCGCGCCATCCAGCGCTACATCGAGGACCCGCTGGCCGACTTCGTCCTGCGCGCCGAGCCGGTGCCGGGCTCGACCGTGATGGTCGGGCCGCCGGACGAGGGCGAGAGCGAGGACGACGTCAAGCTGTCGGTCATCGCACCCAAGCCCGCGCCCACGCCGGTGGGCGTCGGCGCCGAGGGTGGCTCCTCCTCCGAGGACGAGCCCGCGCCCGACGGGCCCCCGGCCGAGCTCGAGGACCTCGAGCCGCCCGCCCAGGGCGAGCCGAGCGACGGCTCCTAGCGCTCGCCGGCTAGCCCACCTGGGTCGCCTGCCCGTAGTTGGCGGGCGCCGCCGGTGTCTACCCTTCGCCGCGTGCCTCGCCGCTTGCTGCTCGCCGCCGTCGTGGCCGCGGGGCTTCTCCTGCCCGCGGGCGCCGCGGCGCGGACCATCCCGTTCGGCTTCAACGACGCCTCCACCCCCCAGCGCCTGGAGGCCAGCCGCGCGCTGGGGGCGAGCGTCGGGCGCTTCTTCTTGTGCTGGTGCGACGTAGAGCCCGAGCCCGGCCGCTACGACCTCGCCTTCCTCGACCGCCACTACGCGGACTTCCTCGCCCACGGCATCCGGCCGGTCGTCGACGTCGTGGGCACCCCGACGTGGGCCCGGGCCGAATGCGCAACCCTGCCGCGCCCCTGCCTGTATCCCCCGGACGAGACCGAGCTGCCGCGCTGGCGTGAGCTCTTCCGTGTCCTGGCGCAGCGCTATCCGGAGCTCTACGGCCTGGAGGTGTGGAATGAGGCCCACCTCGCGCATTTCTGGAAGCCGCGCGTCGACCCCGCGCGCTACGTCCGGCTCCTGAAGGCCGCCCACGCCGGCGTCAGGCGGGCAGATCCCGACCTCCCTGTCGTGGCCGGCGCGCTGTGCCTGTGCGGAGGAGGGAAGGGCGGCATGGGCGACGTCGCCTTCCTCGACCGTATGTACCGGGCGGGAGCGAGAGGATCGTTCGATGCCCTCAGCGTGCACGACTACCCCACCGATCTACCGGTCATCGCGAACGCCCGCGACAAGCTGGCAGGGATCCGTCGCGTGCGGGAACGTCACGGCGATCGCCGCACGCCGCTCTGGGTCACCGAAGCCGGGATCTCGACCGCTCGCGGGGGGCACCGGCGGCCACCCGCGGCTGAGCGAGGCCCTCCAGGCGCGCGCCCTCGCCGACCTGGCCAAGACCTTCCGCCAGGCGCACGACGTGGAGGTGGCGATCTTCTTCCGCTTCACGGACATCACGGGCGGATTCACCACGTGGGAGAACGGCATGGGGATCGCCGAGCGCGCCGATGGATCGACGAAGCCCGCCGGGGCCGCCCTGGGAGCCGCCATGCGCGACGGGAGCCCTTACCGGCGCCCCCGTGCGGTTCGGGTCGTCGCGTCGTCCCGCCGGGTCGAGGTGGATCAGCCCGTCCTGTTTCGGGTACGGGGCTTCACCGCCAGGCCGTTCTACGGGCGCCGCGTCTTCCTGTGGGACGTCGGCGGCGGGGGCTTCATCGCCGACACCGGCGCCCGGCCCACGCGCGCACGGGTGTGGCGGCGTCCCGGGCGCTATCGCGTGGGGGTGCGAGCCGGGGACCAGCTGGACGCCGGCGAGGGGTTCACGACGGTCGTCGTGACCCCCCGCCGCCGCCCGGGCGCGCCCTAGGTGTCGCGACCTTCGAGTCACGACATCAAGGAGGATTCCGTACCAGTACGGACGACGCTCAGGCTCGCCTGTGGGAGGATCGGCCCCTGATGGGAGATCGCGGCTGGGTGGATCGCTACGCAGTGCCGGTAGGCGCGATCGCCTCGCTCGCCGGCTGGGCGCTCCTCGCGATCCTGATGGCGCCGCGGACCAACACGGCCGACGACTGGACGGGGGTCTTGGCCACCACGTTCGCCGTGGTGCCGGCGCTGCTGGGCTGGCGCATCGTCGCCCTGAAGCCGGGAAACGTCATCGGGCGCCGACTCGTACTTCTGAGCCTCGCCCTCATGCTGAGCTGGGTGCCGGGTGGCCTCGGGTTCTACGGCGCCGTCGAGATGCACGACACCACGTCGCTCTACGTGCGCTGGTGCGCCGTGATCGGCGACGTCTCGTGGCTGCTCGTCTTCCTGGCGATGATCCACCTGGTCATCGTTTTCCCGGACGGTCGCTACCCGTCGCCGGCCTGGAAGACGCGCGCGCGGTTGTGGAGCGGCATCGTCGTGGTGGGGTTCGCGTTCGGCCTGTTCCGCGGGTCCGATCTGAAAGTCGAGGGCCATCCCGAGGTACCGCGGATCGTCAGCCCGCTGCCCTCGATCGGCTGGGCCGGCACGGTCACGTTCGTGGCGCTCCTTGTCCTCGTCGTCGCGCTGATCGCGACGGTGGTCGCGGTCCGCGGACGCTTCAAGTCCTCCACGGGCATCGAGCGGCTCCAGCTCTCGTGGCTGGCCTACGCATCGGCCCTGATTCCGCTCAGCATCATCATTTGCATCGCCGAGAGCGCCATCACCGGGGACGCCGGGGTCGGCGTGGAGATCGCCATCGGGGTGACCACGGTGGCGATCCCGTTGTCCATCGCCGTCGCGGTGCTCCGGTACCGCCTCTACGAGATCGAGCGCTTGGTCAACCGCACTCTGGTCTACGTCGCGTTGACGGGGGCGCTCGCGATCGCCTACGGGGGTGTGGCGCTGGTCGTGGGCGTGGCTCTCGGCGGCGGCGCCGTGTGGGCCACCGGAGCCGCGACGCTGGCGGTGGCGATGGCCTTCCGGCCCGCGCGCGACGCCACACAGCGCGCGGTCGATCGCCGCTTCGCGCGCCGGCGCTATGAGGGCCTTCGGCTGATGGAGAAATTCCTCGACGACGTCCGAGCGGGCCGGGCCGAGCCCGAAGAGGTCGGCGCCGTCCTCTCCCGAGCGCTCGACGACGAGGGACTCGAGGTGTTCTTCCGGCTGCCCGCCAGCGGACGCTACGCCGACCATGCGGGTCGCCTGACCGAGCTGCCTGATGACGAGCTGCGCGCCCGCATGCCGGTGCGCCGCGGCGAGCTCGAGCTCGGGATGCTGCTGCACGACCCCGCCCTCGACCTGCGCGCGGACACGTCGGAGAGCATCGTGCGCGCCGCGGGACTGGCGATCGAGATCGCGCGGCTCAGGGTGGAGGTTCGCGTCCAGCTGGCCGAGGTGGAGGCCTCGCGTGCGCGGATCGTCGCCGCGGCCGAGGCCGAGCGCGGCAAGCTAGAGCGAGATCTGCACGATGGCGCGCAGCAGCGGCTGGTGGCCCTCGGCCTGGCCCTTCGCCACGCCCAGAGCCAGCTCGGAGCCGACCCCAGCGCGGCCGGCCAGACCCTCGACGACGCCGTCGGCGAGGTAACCACCGCGGTCGCCGAGCTGCGCGAGATCGCGCGCGGTCTGCGCCCCGGAGTCCTGGAGGCGGGTGGCCTTTCCGGGGCACTGACTGATGTGGCACGCCGCGTGCCCATCCCCGTCGCGCTGGAGCTAGCGCCGGACGCGGTCCCGCCCGAGCTCGAGGCCGACACCTTCTTCCTGGCGTGCGAGGCGGTGACCAACGCGGTCAAGCATTCGGGCGCCCGCCACATCCGTGTCCGCGTGGATCGCCGGGGCGAGCTGCTCCTGCTCGAGGTGGCCGACGACGGCGTAGGCGGCGCCCGGAGCGCGGCGGGCGGCGGCCTGGCCGGGATGGCCGAGCGCGCTGCGCAACGCGGCGGCGAGCTGCGACTCGTCAGCCCGCCCGGGGGCGGGACGACGATCCGCGCGGAGCTGCCGGTCGGCGCCGGATGAGGATCGTCGTCGCCGAGGACTCGGCCCTGGTCCGCGAGGGTCTGGTCCGGCTGTTGCGCGACGCCGGCGAGGAGGTCGTGGCGGCCGTGCCCGACGGGCGGGCGCTGGTGGCCGCCGTCGCCGAGCACCGGCCCGACTTGGCGATAGTCGACGTGCGGATGCCGCCGACCTTCACGGACGAGGGGGCGCAGGCCGCCGCGCAGCTGCGCGAGCGAAACCCGAGCCAGGCGATCCTGGTCCTCTCTCAGGACATCGAGCCTTCGCTGATCGAGCTCAGCCGCGGTGCAGGCGGGTTCGGCTACCTGCTCAAGGATCGGGTGCTGGACGTCGATGCGTTCCTAGCCGCGACCCGGCGCGTGGCCCTGGGGGGCCGGGCTCTCGACGAGGACATTGTCGCCGCGTTGCTCGAGGCCCGACGTCACGCGGAAACCCTGGCCGAGCTCAGCGACCGCGAGCGGGGGATCCTCGCGCTGATGGCCGAGGGGTTGACCAATGCCGGGATCGCGCGGCGTCTCGTGCTCGGCGAGCGGACAGTCGAGTCGCATGTCAGCGCGGTCCTCCTCAAGCTCGGAATCGCCGGGGGCGCCGACGACCACCGCCGCGTGCAGGCGGTCATCGCCTACCTGCGCGCCGCGCGCTGACCCTCGGCGGAGGTTCCGTACCAGTACGGGAGACGGGGCCGTCGCGATGGCCCATGCTCGGGTTGTGATCAGCAACTCGAACCAAGGAGTCTCGTGATGGAAAGCTCTGCAGCCCGCCCTGGCATCGACGTTGGACCCACACGCCACCGTCCCGTCCTCGCTTTCGTCCTGGCGCTGCTTTCGCTGCCCGGGTCGACCATCGCGTGGGACCTCCCGGCCGGGGGCCTGTGGATCGGCCTGCCGCTCGGCGTCGCGGCGATCTTCCTTGGCCTGCGCGCCCGACGCGAGCGGTCGGGAGTCCGGATGGCCACGGCGGCGATCGTCATCGCCGGCCTCGCGCTCGCTCAGATGGCCGTCTACACAATCGTCTCGGTGTTGAGCTGACCGCACGGACGCCGGCGAGGGGTTCACGACGGTCGTCGTGACCCCCCGCCGGGGCCGCGGTCGGCGCTAGCCGATCTGCGACACGCGCCCGTAATTGATGCAGCTGGCGTTGTTCGTGCCCTGGCCGTTCTGGCGCACGACGCCGAAGACGATCAGGTTCGTCCCCAGCTTCTGCACCTGCAGCGTGAACGTGTTCGACGACGTGATCGTGAACGACGACGCCTGGTTGTTGGCCAGGTTGGCCACGCCGAGGGCGCCGCCGCTGCCCGTCGAGCGGGCGAACTCGATGTTCTGGCCGGACGTGTTCCCGAACGTGATCGTCGTCTTCGGGTTCTCGTTGCCAGGGTTGTTGTTCTCGTCGCCGCACGTCGCCGTCACCGTTCCGAAGCCCGGGATGGTGGCGATCGTGAACGGCGTCTCCGAGCCGTTGTCGATCACCTCGGCGTTGCGGCCGAAGACGAACTCGCGCGGCACCGTGGTCGGGTCGAGGAACTTGGAGGGCAGCGTGCCGCGCAGCAGCCCCGACTTGCGTAGCGCGACGAGCTTCCCGGACGCGAAGCCGTTGCTCGCGCCCGACGACGTCGCGCTCTTCCCGTCGACCGCGCCCGCGTTGCGGGCGAAGCTCACGACGGCGGCGGCCGAGCCCGTCATCGCGAACACCAGCGCGATGAGCGCGACGACCATGGCCGGCGACGGCCTGCCGATCTTCCTCATTCTGGGCCTCCCATATTGAGTTCTCGCGACTTCCAACTCGCCAGCCGGCGAAAAGTCGCGCCGCCGCGGGGCGAAGCCGTCGGCCGTGTGGCCTAGCCTGGGTCGCATGGCCCGGCCGGCCTCAACGCACGTCTGCTCGCACTGCGGGCACGCCTCGCCCAAGTGGTTCGGGCAGTGCCCGGGCTGCGGCGAGTGGAACACGCTCGTCGAGGAGGCGGCGCCGCCCGCCGCCGACGGCAAGCGCTCGCGGTCCCGGGCGCGGCCGGTGCAGCCGGTCCTGCTCTCCGACGTGCGCGCGCCCGCCGTGGAGCGCCTGGCCACGGGCATCGGCGAGCTCGATCGGGTCCTCGGGGGCGGGCTGGTGCCCGGTTCGCTGGTCCTGCTCGGCGGGGCGCCCGGGATCGGGAAGTCCACCCTGACCGCCATGGCCCTGGGCCGGCTCGCCGCGGCCGGCCGGCGCACGCTCTACGTCACCGGCGAGGAGTCGGCGGCGCAGGTGAAGCTGCGCGCGCAGCGGCTGGGGCCGGACGCCCTCCGAGTGCCGATCGTGGCCGAGACCGCCCTCGACACCGTGCTCGCCACGCTCGAGGCGGAGCCGCCCGAGGTGTGCGTCATCGACTCCGTGCAGACGCTGCACGCCGCCGGGCTGAGCGGAACCGCCGGCTCCGTCGGCCAGGTGCGCGAGGTGGCCGACCGCCTCGCGCGCGTGGCCAAGCAGCGCGACGTCGCCGTGGTCCTCGTCGGGCACGTGACCAAGGAGGGCGCCCTCGCCGGCCCGCGCGTGCTCGAGCACCTGGTGGACTGCGTGCTCCAGTTCGAGGGTGAGCGCGAGCGCACGTACCGCACGCTGCGGGCGTTGAAGAACCGGTTCGGCTCCACCAACGACGCCGGCGTGTTCGAGATGCGCGGGGAGGGCCTGGTCGAGGTGCTCGATGCCTCGGCGCGCTTCGTCGCCGCGGCGACGCGCGCCCCCGGCAGCGCCGTGCTGGCGGCCATGGAGGGCTCCCGCCCGCTGCTCGTCGAGGTGCAGGCGCTCGTCTCGCCCTCCGAGCTCGTCCCGCCGCGCCGCGTCTGCGCGGGGATCGATCGCAACCGCCTCGCCCTCGTGCTCGCCGTCCTGTCCCGCCACGCCGGAGTGTCCACCGGTACGGCCGACGTCTTCGTCAACGTGGTCGGCGGCGTGCGGGTGGACGAGCCCGGCGCCGACCTCGCGCTCGCCCTGGCCGTGGCGAGCGCGGCTCGCGGCGCGCCGCTCGGCGGGGAGCCGGCCGGCCAGACTCCGCCGGCCTGCTTCGGTGAGCTGGGCCTCACGGGCGAGCTGCGGCCGGTGGCCCACGCCGACCGCCGGCTGGCCGAGGCGGCGCGGTTCGGCCTGGAGCCGGTGATCGAGCCCGAGGGCTGTCCCTCGCTGCGGGCGGCCCTCCGCGCCGCGCTCCCGGGTCCGGCTCGCGCCGCCGCGGCCTAGTCGCCGGGCGCGCGAACGACGGTCATCGAGGGCGGGCGCGGAGGGGGCCGGGTACCTGCAAATTCGCGCACTCGCGCCAGCCCCAGAGTCGCTTGTGCGTCTTTCTTCGGCCCAGCAGGCGGATGGGCGCACTCGCCTGCGGCCGGGCTCCGAGTGCAACGAACTGCAGGCCGCCTCCCGAGGCCGCCCTCGATGCCGTCGTTCGCCGGCGGTCCTCGAGGGCCGGCGAGATCGCCCGGCCTGCAACCCGAAAACCGCCGGAAAAACCGGGCGAAATCTCCGCTAGAATGGGTACCCCATGCCCTCCAGACCCGGGGAAGAGCTCGTAACGGAGCTCGAAGCCAGACAAGAGCCCCGACTGGTGAAGGCGTTGGAGATGGTGGCCCCGGGCACGTCGCTGCGGGAGGGCATCGACCACATTCTCCACGCCCGCACCGGCGGCCTCATTCTCATCGGCGACCCCGAGGAGCTGTCGTTCATGTTCTCCGGCGGAATCAAGCTGGACGTCGACTACTCGCCGGCGCTGCTCTACCAAGTGGCGAAGATGGACGGCGCCATCATCCTCAACCAGAACTGCACGAAGATCGTCTGGTCCAACGTGCAGCTGATGCCGGACCCGACGATCCTCTCGGTCGAGACCGGGACGCGCCACCGCACCGCCGAGCGCGTGTCCAAGCAGACCGAGGCCGTCGTGATCGCGCTCTCCCAGCGCCGCGACGTGGTCTCGCTCTACGTCGACGGCGCCAAGTACATCATGGTCGACATCCCCGTCGTGCTGGCCAAGGCGAACCAGGCGCTGGCCACCCTCGACAAGTACCGCTCCCGCCTCGACCAGGTGTCGACCCGCCTCACGGCCCTCGAATTCGAAGGCGGGGCCACGCTGCACGACGTCCTCACCGTGCTCCAGCGCGCCGAGCTCGTGACCCGCATGGCGGTCGAGATCGAGCGCTACATCGTGGAGCTGGGGACGGAGGGCCGCCTCATCGAGATGCAGCTCGACGAGACGATGGTGGGAGTTGCCGCAGACAAGGCGGCGCTCGTCCATGATTACCTCGTGGAGGACTCCGACGAGGCATACGCCGCCGTGCTCGACCAACTTGCCCGGCTCCCGCACCAGGACCTGCTCGACTTCGGGCGCCTGGCGGAGCTGCTGGGCCACGACCGCAAGCTCAACACGCTCGACTATCCCGTCTCTCCCCGAGGCCATCGGATTCTCGGCCGCATTCCGCGGCTGCCGAAGCTCGTGGTCCAGGAGATCGTGCGGGAGTTCGGGCGCCTGGACGAGATGCTTGCGGCGACCGACGCCGAGCTCGAGTCCGTCGAGGGCGTCGGCGAGATCCGTGCGAAGGACATCCGCGAGGGCCTTCGCCGGCTACAGGAGATCAACCTCGTGGATCGGTACCTGCAGACCTAGGAGGCCGCGCAGCCCTGGGGCGCCGCGGCAAAGAGAACAAGGAGGCACGTCATTCCCGAAACGATCGAGGAAGTACAGACCGAGGAGGACCTCGAGGCAGTCATCGAGGTGGAGAACATCGAGTTCGAGATCGGCGACAACGTCGTGTATCCGCATCACGGCGCCGGCCAGGTCCTCAAGAAGGAGCAGAAGGAGATCTTCGGTGAGAAGCGGGAGTACCTCACCATCAAGATCCTCCACAACGACATGACCGTCATGGTCCCGTGCTGCAACGCCGGCGTCGCCGGCCTGCGCCGGGTCATCGACGAGCCGACCGTCAAGAAGGTCCTGGCCGTCCTGTCCGACGAGGTGTCGGAGATGCCCAAGAACTGGAACCGTCGGTTCAAGCACAACCGCGACAAGATCAAGACCGGCGACATCTACGAGCTCGCCGAGGTCGTCCGCAACCTGGCGATCCGCGAGCACGAGAAGGGTCTCTCCACGGGTGAGAAGCAGATGTTCACCCGGGCGAAGAAGATCCTCGCGTCCGAGCTCATGTACGCGCTGGACAAGGGCGAGGAGGAGGCCGAGGAGCATCTCGACGACCTCCTGGCCCGGTCCGCGAGCGGCAAGGTCACCGTCTAGGGAATACGTGGCGGTCGCGCTGCTCGTGGCCGCCGGCAGTGGCGAACGCCTTGGGGCAGATCTCCCCAAGGCGTTCGTCATGCTGGGCGGGGAGACCCTCCTCGTGCGGTCCCTGCGGGCCATCCGCGAGGCGGGCATCGAGGAGGTGGTCGTGGCTCTGCCGGCGGGCCAGGAGGCCCCGCCCGGCGTTCGCGGCGTCCCCGGCGGGAGGGTCCGCTCGGCCTCAGTGCTCGCCGCCCTGGCGGCCTCGACGGGAGATCCGGTCGTCGTGCACGACGCCGCCCGGCCGCTCGCCCCGGCCGAGCTCTTCCGCAGCGTGCTCCACGAGCTGGAGCGCAGCGGGGCCGACGGGGCGGTCGCGGCCGCGCCGGTGACCGACACCGTGAAGCGCGCGCGTGACGGCGATGTCGTGGAGACGCTCGACCGCTCCGAGCTGTGGGCGATCCAGACGCCCCAGGCCTTCCGCCGGGCGGCGCTGGAGCGCGCGCTCGACGTGGACGACGCGACGCTCGCCGCCGCCACCGACGACGCCTGGCTCGTCGAGCGGGCGGGGGGGAAGGTGAGGGTGGTCGAGGGCCCGCCCGAGAACCTGAAGGTCACGACCCCGCGCGACCTGCGGATCGCCGAGGATCTGCTCGCGTGCTGACCGACTACCACGTCCACCTTCGCCCCGACGAGGACGGCACGGGGGCGGAGGAGTACTTCACGCCGGCCAACGCCCAGCGCTACCGCGAGACGGCGACGGAGCGCGGGATCGCCGAGCTCGGCGTGTCCGAGCACGTCTATCGCTTCCGCCAGGCGCTCGACGTGTGGGACCAGCCCTACTGGCGGCCATGGGCGGTCGACGACCTCGATGCATACTGCGCGTTCGTGCGCGAGCAGACCGACCTGCGCCTCGGCATCGAGGCCGACTTCGTCCCGGGCCGCGAGGACCGCATGGCGTCGCTGCTCGAGCAGCGCGAGTGGGACTACGTGATCGGCTCGATCCACCTGCTGGGCGAGGGCGCGCTGGACGATCCCGGCTACGACGTCTGGGACCGCACCGCCGACCCCGATGCGGTCTGGCGGCGCTACTTCAGCCTGCTCGGCGAGGCCGCCCGCTCGGGGATGTACGACGTCCTGGCCCATCCCGACCTCGTCGCCTTCTGGGGCGACGAGCGCCCGCGACCCGAGCGCGACCCGGAGTTCTACTGGGAGCTGGCCATGGAGGGCATCGCCGAGTCGAACATCGCCGTCGAGGTGTCGACGGCCGGCCTGCGCAAGCCGCTGGGCCGGATCTACCCCCACCCGACGTTCCTGCGCTGGTGCCTGGAGTCGGGGTGCCCGGTGGCCCTGTCCAGCGACGCCCACGTCTCCGACGATCTCGGTCACGGCTACGACGAGGCGCTCGAGCTGCTGAGCGGGCTCGGAGTCACCGAGATCGCCGTCTTCGAGCGCCGCGAGCGCCGCCTGGAGCCGATTGGATGAGCGTGGCCACTGGGATCGGCTACGACGCCCACCCGTTTGCCGACACGGGCGCCGGGCGCCGGCTCGTCCTCGGCGGGGTGGAGATCGAGCACGAGCGCGGGCTGGAGGGCTGGTCGGACGCCGACGTGCTCACCCACGCGGTGATCGACGCCCTCCTCGGCGCCGCCGGCCTCGGCGACATCGGCGAGCACTTCCCCGACACCGACGAGCGCTGGCGCGACGCCGACTCGCTCGAGCTGCTGCAGACGGTGGCGGCACAGGTCCAGGCGGCCGGGGCGACCATCCACCACGTGGACGTCACGGTCCTGCTCGAGGCGCCGAAGCTGGCTCCGCACCGAGAGGAGATCCGAGGCAGGCTCGCATCCGCGCTCGGGCTCTCCGTCCCACACGTCAACATCAAGGCGACGCGCGGCGAGGGGATGGGCTTCGTCGGCCGCGGCGAGGGCGCCGCCGCGCTCGCCGTCGCCACGGTCGAGCGGACCTAGGTCTTCTTTGGCGCCCACCACGAGACCTCGGCCGGGCCTGCACGATCTGCGCCATGGCGGCCGGGATGGTCATCTGTTCCCCGGCGGCCGCACACCAGGGTGGCGGCGGCAAGGACGCCCACATTCACAACCCGCTGGAGTTCATTCCGCGCGCGCCCGGTCGGGCCCTGGCGAGGGGAAGCTGGCTGCTCTACGGACAGGACCTCGCCAACTCGCGCAATGCCGGGCGTGGGGGACCGAGCGCAGCGGGCGTCCGACGGCTCGCGGGGGCTTGGAGCTTCCGCTCGAGCGATGGAGGATTCACCGGCACGCCGATCGTCACGGGTGGCACGGTGATCGTCGCGTCTGCGGGTGGCTCCGTCTACGCGATCGAGGCGGCGACCGGCCGGCTTCGGTGGAAACGGGACTTCAACCAGGCCATCCCCGCGACGGCCGCGGTCTCAGGCGACCGGGTGTTCGTCCCGGTCTCGCGCTTTGGTGCACCGAGCCTCGTCGCGCTACGGCGCTCCGACGGCGAAGCCCCTGTGGGAGGCCCCGCTCGATGGCCAACCGGGCTCCGATCTCTACGGCAGCCCGGTGGTCTGGAGGAACACGGTCTACATCGGCGTCGCCGGCGGCTTCGGCGAGCATTTCGATGCCGACGTGCGCGTCCGGGGCAACGTCGTCGCCGTCGATGCGCGGACGGGGCGGATGCGGTGGAAGAGCTACACGGTCCCCGAAGGGTCTGACGGCGGAGCGGTGTGGACGACCCCGGCGATCGATCCTCGCGCCGGGCGGCTCTACGTCGGAACCAGCAACGCCTATCACCCGCCGGCGTGGACGACGACCGACGCCATTGTCGCGATGCGGGCCAGTGATGGTGCCCTGGTCGGACACCACCAGGCGACCGGTGGCGACGTGTATACGCACCTAGGTGCCCAGGGCCCGGACCTCGACTTTGGCTCATCTCCCAATCTCTTCCGCCTGGGCGTCAGGGCAGGCTTGTGGTGGGTGAGCTTCAGAAATCCAGGATGTACTGGGCGCGCGACGCACGGACGATGAAGCCCGTCTGGTCGCGGATGACCGGCACCACCCCTGCCCACGACTATCAGGACACGATGTCGTCGACCGCATACGACGGACGGGCCATATACGGGCAGAACGACGACGGGCAGGTCTGGTCGCTTGGCCGGAACGGTCGCCGCGCGGTGGATCACCAGGCCGCTGCCAGGGAGAACTACAGTCCGCTGGCGGTCGCCAATGGCGTGGTCTACACGATTCGGAAAGCCGGGTTCCTCGACGCGCGGAGCGCGCTTACCGGTCGCCTGCTCAGACGAGTGAGGCTGGGAGCCCCGTGCTGGGGCGGTGTGTCGGTCGCGGGTGGCTGGGTCTTCGCGGTTACCGGGACGAACGAGACCGTTGCGGGCTACGTGGTGGCGTTGCGCCCGCGCGCGAGCTGACCAGCCGCCAGGCCACGCCGGAACTCGAGCAGATCCTCCACCAGCTCGTCGCGCAGGGCCTCGGTCGACCCTCGCCGGCCGCGATGGCGGATCCGGGGGGCGGCAACGGCGGCCTCGCCCTCGGTGCTGTTCCACTCCGCCGGGAGCAGCTCGACCCGCTCCTCGAGGTCGGAGCTGCCCGCCTTGTAAGGTGGTGACAGGTCGGGCGGTACCGCGTAGCCCAGCAGGTCGAGCACCGCGGCGTTCTCCCACCAAGGATGGTCGATCCACTGCTCCGCGGCCCACACCCGGTCGAGGAAGCTCCGGCTCCAGTCCGTCGCGCGAATGAGGAAGACGCCCGTGTTGGCCGACCGCGCGCGGCCTCCCTCCCAGACGTGTTCCACCAGGTAGAGGTCCTTGCCGGGTCGTACGAGGTCGGCCACATCCCGGGAGATGTCGAGGAAGATCGCGTCCGCGTCAACCCACAGGACGTCCTCGTAGGAGTCGAGCAACCGCCGCGCCAGGGCGATCTTCTGCCACGCCGGCGGCCGTTCGGGCGCGATCGGCTCGGTCGAGAGGACCAGGTCGTACCCGTGCAGGGCGGCGTAGGCCTCGAAGGTGATGGAACTGACCGCCAGAACGTCGAGGTAGGGGCCGATTCCCAGCGAGCAGAGCACGCGACGCGATGACGCTTCTGGCGCGCTGCCGTGGCGCCGGCTGCGTGATTCCAGTACGACGAGGCGCTCGGCTCCGGGGAGGACGATCTGTCGCAGCTCGTCCTGCTCGCGCTCGAGCTGGTCGCGCATGGCGATCACCGCTCGAACCAGCTCGCGCCGCGTCTCGCGTTCGCGCACCTCGTAGGGGCGCAGGAGGCGTCGCAAAAGCGCACGGGCGAGACGCCCGGGGGCTCCGAAGCGCGAGGGCGCCGACCAGGGATTCTCCGGTTCGTCCTCGAGCCGCCGAAGCAGGGAATCCAGCCCCTCGTCCGGCATAAGCGGCGCAGCCTACCGGCCGCAGGCGCGAGGCGGGTTAGTCTGGCGATGGTGCCCACGCCATCCGACGTATGACCACCCCACGGGTCTCGGTGGTGATTCCGGCCCGCAACGCCGCCTCCAGGCTGCCGCGGGTCCTGCACGCGCTCGCCCGACAGACGGCTCCTTCGGAACTGTTCGAGGTCATCGTCGTCGACGACGGATCCACCGACGGGACTGCCGATGTGGCTCGCGCGGGCGGTGCGGTTCGCCTGCTGAGAGCTCCCGCGCAGGGGCGTCAGGCGGCCGCGCGAAACCACGGCGCCGCCGAGGCCCGGGGGCCGGTGCTGGCCTTCCTGGATGCCGATTGCGTGCCCCGAGCGGATTGGATCGAACGCGGTCTGGCCGAGCTCGACGCGCAGGGAGCCGACCTGCTCGCCGGACAGATCAACATGGAAGTGGCGGGTCGCGCCTCGGCGATCGATCTCCTGGCCCTGGGCCACGACTTCGACCAGGAGCGTTACGCGTCCGAGGGGTTCGCCGCCGCCGGCAACCTGTGGGTGAAGCGATCCACCTTCGAGGAGGTCGGGGGATTCGACACCGACCTGGCCCACGACGAGGACCGGGAATTCACGCTGCACGCCACGGCGGGCGGTGCCGTCCTGCGTTTCGCCGCCACCGTCGCCGTCGATCACCCGCCCCGCACGGGGGCCGCCCTCGCGCGCCGGTCGTACAGGACCGCGCTGACTCGAGGCCGAGCGGGCACGGCAGACCTGCGGTCGCGACTGCATTCCGGGCCATATGCCGGACACGACTACGTTCGCCGGCGGCTCTACGGTCTCGGATACGAGCCCAGCCGACGCCAGGCCACGCTGGTCCAGCTCGCCAAGTGGGTCTGCATCCGGGCTCCGATGGCGTTCGGAACCGCGATCGGGACGATCAGCAGGGGGTGGCGGCGTGGCGACGAAAGCTAGGTTCGCGGTGAACCGGCAAGTCCAGAGCGCACAACAGGGCCCACTCTCACGTCGTCTGTGGAGAGACTTGGCCCGGCCACGCCTTCTCTCCGCGCGCGCCTGGATGCTGCGGCAGCTCACCCGCGACGCGGCGGGCCTGGTCGTCGCCCGCGGGTTGGAGCCGGTCAGCCGGAAGTTCGGCTTCGATCGAGGTGTGCCGATCGACCGCTACTACGTCGAGCACTTTCTCCGGCGCCAGTCGGGTGAGGATGAGTACGGCGCCGGGGACATCACGGGCCGGGTCCTCGAGATCGGTGACGACCGCTACACGAAGCGGTTCGGAAAGCAGGTCGAGCGCTCCGACGTCTTCAACTTCACCGACGTGAGCCCCGGCGTGACGATCGTGGGGGACATGACGCGCGAGGAAGACATGCCCGCGGACGCCTTCGACTGCATCATCTGCACGCAGACCCTGCTCGTGATCTACGACTTTCGCGCGGCGATCCGGACGCTGACGCGCGGCCTCAAGCCCGGCGGGGTGCTCCTCATGACCAATCCGGGGATCAGCCGGCTGTGCCGTCCGGACGTGGATCTCTGGGGTGACTACTGGCGCTTCACGACGCTCTCCATGCGGCGCCTGCTCGAGGAGGTCTTCCCGCCCGAGCAGGTGCGCGTCGAAGCCTACGGAAACGTGCTCACCGCGTCGGCCGCCCTCTATGGGCTGGCCGCCTCGGAACTGAGCTCCGAGCAGCTCGACCTGCGCGACGCCGACTACGAGGTGATCATCGCGGCGCGCGCCCTGAAGGCGAACTGAACCCGCGGCGGACCGCGCGAACGGGCCTTGAGGCCATCGCCGCATGAAGCCTGGGCCTCGCCTTCAGCCTGAAACGCGCCAGGGTGTTGTGACGGTAGACGACGACGCGAGGCTGCCGCAGAGGATCGCGGGCGGAGTGAAAGCAGCCGAATATCGTCGCCGCGGCGGCGTATCCCGCCGATCGTGCGGCGTCGACGACGCGGGCGTCCACGTCCGCGTAGGGGTAGGCGAGCGTCGCGCAGGGACGCCGCAGTCGATCTTGCAGCTCCGCGCGTGATTCGCCCAGCTCGCGGCGCAGCGACTCGTCATCGAGCCGGGTGAGATACGGGTGAGACCGTGCGTGTGACCCGATCTCCCAGCCCGCCTCGATGAGCGTCGCTAGTTGGTCCCACGACGCCGCCACGAGCTCATCGCGGTGAGGCGTATCCAGCCACTGCTCGTATCCGATGTGGAGCGGCACGTCCACCAAGCTGGAGGACACGAAGACGGTCGCCGGCACTCCGAGATCGGACAGCACAGGGAGGGCGCGTTCGGGAACGGAGCGAAAGGCGTCGTCGAAGGTCACGGCAAGCGCACGCGGGGCGGTTCCGGAAACCGCCTCCGAGAACGTCACCGGGCGGTACCCGCGTCCGAGCAGGTGCTCCACCTGCTCGCCGAGCTGGCCGGTGGATACCGCGAAGCGCTCGGGCCACTCGTCGCTCACCGCGTGGTAGCAGAGGATCAGGGAGTCGGCCGCCACTGCCGCATCGTCCTTCCCACCCGCGCTCTAGCCAGGCGGCCTCTTTCCCGCCAACGCTCGACCTCCCACCGCACACGGTGACCTTCAAGGGACGATCTCAGCGCGCGCGCCAGCTCCGGGTCACGTTCACGCGCCAGACGCAGATTCTGCTCCATGAACTGCGTCTGGGACCCTGATCGGTCCCACATTGCGGCCACCGCATCGAGATCGATTTCGTCGGGCAGGGTGCGACAACGCTCCAGGCCGCCCGCGAGCCTCAGACTGATCATCGTGCGCAGGCACTTTCCGCATCGTCCGCAGTTGTAGGGCTCCCCGGCGCCCTGGTAGCAGACGAGGAGATGGTCCATGGCGAGCGGCTGGTCCGCCAGGTATTGGATCTTCTCGATCCGCGTGGCTTCGGCGCCGGAATGGACGATCTCCGTGGCCTCCGTCGACCAGAGGGGGTCGAGCCCGGGGTGGGAGCCCGCGGGAGGCGGATACTGCGCCCAATCGCTGTGCGCGAAGCCGGCGGCGAAGAAGACCCGCCGAAAGTCCCGCTGGAGCAGGAGCGACACCGACGCCATGGCGGATCCGAAGTAGAGGATCCAGTCCGCGTGGTCGTCGGAGAAGGACCGGAGATCCGTCTCCACCTCGACCAGCTGCTTGCCCATTCGCTTCGCCACCTCGCGCACGTTCGAGACCGCGGCGTCTCGGCGCCGGGAGTCGGCCAGGTCGATGTCAAACCCGTGAACGAAGACCAGGTGCGTGATCTCGTCCCGGTGCTTCAGCGCGGTGTAGAACGAATCGACGCCGCCGCTGAACAGGCAGGCGATGCCAGATCCCTGCGGCGCGGAGGGCTCTCGCTGCTCGGCCAGGACCTCGACGGGCTTGAGGCGCGGGTTCCAGCTGCTGAACACGGCCTGTATCAAGTCGAGATTGCCGAGCAGGCGAGGCGAGACGCCGTCCGGGATTCGCACCGACCGACGCATGCTCATCGCCGGCTGCAGCAACAGGGGGACGAGTGCGTCGGCAGACCGCCCGAAGCGGCCTCCGGCCACGCCATAGCGAATCTCGTAGCCGTCCCTTCCATCGTCGATCGCCAGCCTGACCTCGCTGTCGGTGACGAGCACCGGATCGACGTCCAGGCTGCGGCCGGCCGATCCGCTCCGGTTGAACATCACCGGTAGAGGTCGACCCAGGCCGGCGGATCGGCCTCGGAGGATTTGAGCGGGCGCCGCCCGGAGTCGGTCTGCTTCTCGCCGAGCAGAGCGCCGATCGCGTCGCGGAGGTTGGCCCCGCTCGACCAGAGCTTTCCCCGTCTCGCGTACATCGACATGGCGTGGAGGTACCCGCCTGCCGCCCGCACACGTCGGCCCCCGCGGCTGTCGCCCCAGGCCATCCAGCGGACCAGACCCACGCGATCGAGCCCGATCCCGCGCTGTTCGCCGGCTTCGCGGTACTTCTCCTCGAGCCGGCGGAACTCGTCGACCAGACCGGACTTGTCGCTGACGAGCATCCCGCTCGAGTGCTGGACATAGGCCATCAGCGGCTCCTCGCATACCGCCGGGGCACCGGCGAGCGCCAGCCGGATCCAGAGATCCCAGTCAGCAAGTTGGGAGAGGGTCTCGTCGTAGCCGCCCACTTCGCGGATCGCATCGGCGCGTGCCACCACGTTCGAGGCTCCGGCGGGAACGGCATTGTAGGCGAGCAGCATGTCGGCGAGTTCGGCGGAAGGCGGCGGCTCGTACACCTCGACGACCGACAGGCGCTCGTCCAGGACGATCGCGGCGCTGTACACCCACGCGGCCTCGGCCTTCGCGGCGGCGGCGAGCTGCATTCGGAGCTTCGCCGGAGCCCACAGGTCATCGTCGTCGAGAAAGGCGATCCAGGCGCCGCGGGCGGTCGCGAGCGCGGCGTTGCGAGCGGCCGCCACACCGCGACTCGAGTCGTGGCGAAGGACCCGCAGTCGAGGGTCCTTCATTTCCGCCAACCGCGCGGGCGTCTCGTCGACGGAGCCGTCGTCGACGACCACCACCTCGAGCGATACCTCCTCCTGGCGCAGGGCACCACGCAGGGTCGGCTCCAGCCGCGGCCACCGGTCGCGTGTGGGGATGACGACGGTCACCTCCGGATCGGCCATCACGCGGGCCGGGTTGCCCGCCGCCGGCGCAGGTATTCGGTGAACCCGGCCGCCAGGGCCCGCAAGGCGCCGCGCCGCGTGTTCGCATTGGGTTGGGGGCGACCGATGAGCTGCCGCACCCAGACGCGAGCGCTCCAATAGACCTCGCGCAACAGGTAGTAGACCATGCGGAAATCGCCGGCGGATATGTGTTTCGCGTAGACCGCCCCTTGACCCCGGCAGTAGCTCGCATAGACCAGCTCCAACTCCTCCGGTGAGCGCCAGTCGTTATGCCAGACGACCATCGAGGGCTCGTATATGAGCCGGCGGCCGGAGGTCAGCCAGCGATAGCAGAGGTCGTTGTCCTCCGCCGTCCGAAGGGCCTCGTCGAAAGCCCCGACGGCGAGGACCTCCGTGCGGTTCATCGCCATGTTGCCCGTGTAGAGCACGAAGTAGCGAGCCGTGCCGGTGTAGTCGTGTCGCTCGAGGCCCGCGATCGTGCTGGGGACGGCGCTGTCGTCGCCCGTGGCGAGGACGCGGCCGGTCACGATCACCCGCGGGTCCGCGCCGGCGAGACGTGAGCCGAGGCCGACCCAATCGGGTGCGACCGTGCAGTCGTCATCGGTCATGAGAACCAGGTCGTGAGCTGCCGCCTCGAGGCCCGTGTTGCGGGCGGCGGCGACTCCGCGGACCTCGGACTTCACCACGCGAGCCGAGAGCGGGCTGAATCCGAGCACGAGCTCAGCCACCTCCGGACCGCCGCTCTGATCCACGACCACCACCTCGGCGGGTCCGGGGCGGCAGGCGGCGAGCGAATCGAGGCATTCGCGCAGCAGGGCGACACGGCCGATGGTGGGAATGACCACCGAAACCCGCTCGCGCTCCGGCGTCGCCCCCCCGTCCTGGCGCCGTGTCGCGTTCACCCGACAAGGATACGGCGCAGGTCGTACGCCCCGGAGTTTCCGGAGGACCGGGCGTTACTGTGTGGCGTCACCGCCGCGCTCCTCCACGAGGTTCAGAGCTCGCCGCCCCCAGACCGTCGATCCGACCTGCGCCGTGAAGCCGCGCGTGCCGTCCCCTGGACGATCCTCAGCTACGGGGCGAACAAGGCGATCACCGTGCTCACGACGATCGTGCTGGCGCGCATACTCACCCCGCGCGACTTCGGCCTCGTCACCATCGCGGCGCTCGTCGTCGGGGTGATATCGCTCTTCAGCCACGCCCTGGGCAACGTCATCGTGCTCGAGCACGATTGGGACCGGCGGGCCCTGGCCACCGCCCTCGGCGTCATGCTGGCTGCCAGCGCGGCGGCGACCGCGCTGGGCGTGTTGTCCGCCCCCGTGGTCGCGCGTGCGTTCGACATCCCGGCAGCCACCGGCGTCGTGGCGGTATCGGCAGCGGCGCTCTCCTACTCCGGCCTCGCCGGTTTCTACGAGGCGCTCCTGCGACGCGAGCTCCGCACCAGGGCACTCTTCCTGTGCCAGCTCTTCCAATCCCTGCTCTACGCCGCCATCTCGATCTCGCTGGCGGGAGCGGGGGCGGGCGTGTGGAGCCTCGTCGTCGGCGGGCTCGCCAGCTCGGCCGCCTTCGCGGTCGCGGTCGCGGCTGCGGCGCCGTCGTGGCTGTGGCCACGCTGGCACGCCCGCACCGCCCTTCGGTTCTGGCACACGGCGAAGGGGTTCCTTCTCCAGAGCTCGCTGTGGTTCGTCTCGGCGAACGCCGACTATGCCGCCGTGGGCCGCTACGTCGGTGCGGGGGGGCTGGGTGCGTACACCATGGCCTACCGACTCGTCGAGATCCCGAACCTGGCGATCGCGGATTCCGTGGCGCAGGTGAGCTTTCCCAGCTTCGCGCGGATGCGGCGGGGAGGACTCGATGTGCGCGCGCCCTACCTGAGGGTGCTCGCCCTCGTGGCGTTGGTTGCCTGCCCCCTCGCCGTCATCCTGAGCGCGACGGCCGATCCCTTCGTGGCCGCCGTGCTGGGACCGCGTTGGGACTCCGCCGTGGACCCGCTCATGGTCCTGGGAATCGTGGGCGCCATCCTTCCGTTGTCGGCGACGGCTGGGTGGCTGCTGAACTCGGTCGGAGAGCAGATGGCTTCGGCGAGGATCAGCGCCGCCACGCTGGCCTTGTTCCTGGGGCCGCTCATATGGGCGGCGGCCGCGAGCGGCATCGTCGCCGTGGCCGCGGTCATGCTCGCCCGTGCCATCGCTACGTACGGCTTGGTCGTGGTGGCCGCCCGCCGTCGAGCGGGGGTGGGCATCGGGGAGCATCTCGGCGTGCTTCGCGCGGTCTTCCCGGCGTGCGCCTTGGCCTGGGTCGCGAGCCATACGCTGGCCGTCTTGTTCGCCGATGCGCCCGCGTCCCTGGCGCTCGTGGCATCGGCCATCTGCGGCCTGGGCGTCTATGTGGTCGTCGTCAGGATCCTCGACAGCGGGCTCTTGACCACCGCGCGCTCGCAGCTGCAGCTGGCCCTGTCGCGTCGCGAGGTCGCGCCTGACGTCGACTCGCTCGCCGCCTCACCCCCGAGCGAGGAGTCGTCGCACCTCTGACTCGACGCAGGCGTCGTCGTCGCAGTACGCGACCCCGTTCATTCGCCCCGAGAAGGACTCGTTGAAGCCTCGGACCTTTCCGTAACCCGTCTCCATCACGACATGGGGAACACCGAGCAGGAGGGCGAGGATGTGACCGTGCAGCCGATCGGTCACGAGGACGCGCCCGGAGCTCACGACGGAGTAACCGAACGCCACCCGCTGGCGCGCCATCGTGTCGAAGAGCCGACTCATGGCAGCCTGCCGCAATGCCTCGACATGTCCCAGGCCGATCGCCCTTGTCAGGGCCCTCGTCGCGAGTCGCTTCCGCTCCCACCACGGGCTGTAGCCGGGCTCGCCCGGGGCACTCGACCAGTCCAGCACCCGAGCCCCCGGCACAGGCGGGAGAGCCTCGGAGGCCCTCGTGGTCGGAACGCCGCAACACGACCACGTCGGCGACCGGCTGGTCTCGCCGCGTGGGTTCGAGCCCGAAGGCAGCGTCCGGACACAGCCGGCTCGGCGCGCGATATTGGGCCTCCGCATACGCGAGGCTCTCGCGGTCGCGGCACAGCAGTGTCAGATGTTCATGCCGGTCGAGCGTCGTCCGCGCCCGGTCTTCCGCGGCGGGGGTCCGGAACTCAACGCTGACGGGTAGCTGCACGATCGGGCGATCGGGCAGCTCCCGGACGACGCGCTCTCTGAAGAGCTGGTGGTCCGGCCAGAGATCGCCGAAGCTTCCGCCACCCTGCAGGAGTACGGCAGCGCCTGGAGGCAGTCGGCGCTCGAGCGCCTGCCGAGAATACGAGAGCTGATCGGCCACGTAGGCGGTGGGACAGCCGAGGCGGCGGAGCACGGCAACCGTCCCAAGCCAGATCGCGGAGTCGCCCACGTTCGGGTAGCTGGGGAAGTCGAGGAGCGCCACGGGTCGGCCCTCCGGGATGGCGCTCGAGATCGCTGCGTGAAGGGCGGCCCTGAGATCCGCCACCGTAGATGGTCGCCGGCTCACCGGGGAATCAGGCTCGGTCACGGCCAGTGGGAGAGTAGGGGAAGGAACCGTTGCCACCCGCCGCGGGGGGCCGGTGTTGCTCACGCCGTCCCCCCGACGTGAGCGGCCGTACGGCGGCGTTCTCAGACCGTGAAGTACCGGTACTTCGACGTGGACGGCCCCGCCTTGCTGCTGCCACGGTACGTGGCGCGCGCCCGCCAGCGGCCGGATCGGATCCGGACGGAGACCTTGTACTTGCCGTAGCGGTTCACGACCCCCGTTCGGGAGATGGAGACCACGCCGACGCGTGACTTGCGCACGGGCTCGATTTTGATCGCCACCCGACCGCTCGTGGCGCCTCTGACGGTTCCCGAAACCAACACGGGCGAGAAGCTCCGTCGTGTCGCTCGCGCGCCTCGCGGACGTTGGAGGGCCACGCGCAGGCTGGTCAGCGTGCGCGTTCGCAGGCTGGGCGCCCTAAGGGCGCTGGACGTCGCCGAGTCGGTTGACACGCTTGCGCTGGACGCGGAAGCGGGCGCGCCGGGCACATAGGACTTGAACGCGGCGTAGGCGGGCTTGGGAGTGAAGTCCGTGCGCATCAGGCCGCACTGGTACTCCCAACCGTCTGCATCCCTGTCCCACCAGTTGTTGCGAAAGTTGTACCAAATGGCAACCTGCACATAGGAGTCCTGCTCGAGCATGCGGTAGGCGCGCAGGAGGTAGTCGGCCTGGGTCTGCGCGCTCACTCCCCAGCTGTCGGAGGTCGTGGACCAACCGAACTCGGTCAGCCACATGGGCTTGGCATCGCCGTATGCCAGCATCACGTTGCGAACCTCGCGATAGCCCGGGAAGCTGTACAGGCCGCCGCCGGCCTCCGGGGCCGAGCCGGTGTACGGATGGACCGCCATCACGTCGAAGCTGCCCTTCGCCCCGGCGCGGTAGGCGCCGTCGACGAAGCCGGTGTCGTTGCCGGACGTGCCGCCGAAGACCACGGTGGCGTTCGGGTCCGCCGACTTGACGGCGGGGTACGCCGCGCGCAGGAGCCCGGCGTAGCGGGCGGGGTCCGGCCCCGTCGTCCAGAAGCGCGAGACGTTCTCCTCGTTCCAGATCTCCCACGCCTGCACCTGGCCGCGGTAGCGGTTCGCCAGGAAGCTCATGAGGTTGGCGTAATACGCGTTGTTGCTCGGCGCCCCGCCGACCTTGCCGTTCGAGCTGGCCCAAGAGGGAGTTCCGTACACGGTGACCAGGACCTTGGTGCCGGCCTGGCGCGAAAGAGCCACCGAACGATCCCAGGCAGCCAGCTTGCTGCTGTTGTAGGTGCCCTGGCTGGTCTCGAGCTGGTTCCACTCGAAGGTCAGGCGGACCCACTTGGCCCCGACGTCGGGCAGCAGGTTCGCGGTGCGGTCCTGATCGGTGGACTTGATTCCCCAGGTCAGATCGAGGGACAGCCCCTTCTCGGCCGCCATCGAAGTGCCGGGAGCGAGAATGCAGAGCAGCGCCACAGCGGCCGTGAGGCAGCGGGCGATGCGTGTGATCGGAGAGCGGCGCATGTGATGAACCTCCTGTCGGCCACCACATGTCCTGTCCTTTTGGAAGCCCGGCTGCCTCGTTGAGGCCCGTGGCTTTGCGTCCCCGCCTTGCGACGGGTTTGCCATTTCCAGGGCAGTAGCCGTTCGTTGCTAGTCCCTGCGTCGGAAGCCCGGGGGCGGGGCTGCACGAACGAGCCCTTCCCTGGACAGATGTCCGAGCCGCGAAGCGTGCGTGGTCTGCGCCGCGTGCAAGACTGCGCGCCCATGGCCAGAGACTGGATCTCGCCGAAGCAACGGGTACGGCACTGGCTGGCCCGCCGGGGATTCGGCCTCGTCTCGCTCGACAAGTCGGACTTCGATCCGGACTTCGTCGAGATCTACCGCCGGTGCTCGCCGTTCACCATGACCTCGATCGAGCGTATGTATGCCCTCTATCAGGCCACCCGCTATGTCGTGGAACACGAGGTTCCCGGCGACGTCGTGGAATGCGGCGTGTGGCGTGGCGGTAGTTCGATGCTGGCCGCCATGACGCTGGACCGTGCCGGTGACCATCAGCGCGCCCTGCACCTCTTCGACACGTTCGAGGGCATGACCCGTCCGACCCCGGAAGACGGCGACGAGGCGTTCGCCGAGTGGTCGCGACTGCAGGACGACGACGTCAACCGCTGGTGCTACGCGGCGCTCGACGAGGTCGAGGGCAACATGCGCTCGACGGGAATAGCGTCCGACCGGGTGCGGCTCGTCCAGGGCCGCGTCGAGGACACCATTCCCGAGGCGGCCCCCGAGCGCATCGCGGTCCTCCGGCTCGACACGGACTGGTACCAGTCCACGTACCACGAGCTGTGCCACCTGTTCCCCCGCCTGTCCCCCGAGGGGGTGCTGATCATCGACGACTACGGGCGCTGGGATGGCGCCCGGCAGGCCGTCGACGAGTACTTCGAGGAAACCGGGGAGCGCATCCTGCTCAACCGCATCGACCCGACGGGACGAATCGGGGTCCGCCCTGCGGTCCTGTCCGGGTCGGGATCTAGGCGCTAGGCCACGCCGGGTCGCCGCGGCCCCGCAGCCGGCGGCGCAGGTGGCCGCGCAGGGCCGGAACTCCCCGCATCAGCTCGCCGCCTATCGCGCGGGGATCCTTGACACCGGCGCGCAGCAGGGGGCGCAGGGCTCGTAGCGGGCGTCCGTGAGTGGCGTCGACGCGGGCGGCGTGGGCATCGAGCATCGCCCGCGCGCGCCGCTCCAGCGCCGTGCCGCGCTGATCGGGGTGACGATCGAAGTACCCGTCCACGACCCCACGCGCTCCATCCCGTCCGGCCGCCGTGTCCGAGGTGAGCCCGCCGGAATGGTCGCGATACCACGTGGCGATCGCCCGGTCGCTACGCGCCGGCGCGAGCTCGGCCGCCCGCAGTACGTAGTCCCAGTCCTCGGAGACGGTGAATCCGGGATCCCATTCGCCCACAGCCGCCAGCAGCGCGCGGGGAAACAGCATGGATTGGACGCGGAACGGGAACCGGCCGAGGAGAACGTCCCGCGCGACGGCTCCCTGCCGTGTCGCCGGCATGGTCCATATGCGCCGCAGGGCAACGTCACAGAACGCCGTCGCGCCGTAGGCGATCGCCGGCGCTCCGTCGTCCAGCAACGCGGCCAGGCGCCGGGTGCTGTCCGGGGGGTAGACGTCGTCACAGTCGACGAAGCGCACCAGCTCGCCGGCGGCGGCGGCCGCCCCGGCGTTGCGGGCGCGCGACACGCCACCGTGCACGACGCGCAGCACGCGCATGCCGGGATCATCGATGTCAGCGAGCAGATCGGCGACCGGGGTGGGACAGCCGTCGTCGACCACGATCAGCTCGACCGGGCAGTCGCGCTGGGCCAGCGCGGTCTCCACGGCGGGACGCAGCCAGTCCTGGCGCGGTTGCCAGACCGGCATGACGAGGCTGACGCTCCTCACGCGCTCAGCGGGCCGCGCGACGGTCGAGGTTCTCTTGGAGGCCCAGGAGCGTCCCGCGGCGAGACCAGTAGGTGCGCTGGAAATACAAGAAGGCCACGAGCTGGCGCATCGCTGCCCGAGAGGCCGGCTGGCGCCGGGTCTGCCGACGATAGCTGTGGACGACGGTCGCCTCGGGAAAATAGACGATCTCGCCTCCGGCGTCGCGGATGCGAAAGCACCAGTCGGCGTCGTCCCAGCCGAGGAACACGCGATCGTCGAAAGGGCCGGCGCGCCGGGCAAGCGAAGTGCGGAACAGCTGACAGGCTCCCAGTACGTAGAGGACCGGTCTGGTTCGCAGGTGATCGAACTCAGCCATCAGGTGGTGGCGAACGGCGCGCCGGCGCTCGAAGATCCGATCGAACGGCGGGCGGCGGTACAGCGGCAGTCCCAGCGGCGGAAAGCGGCGGCAGGACATCTGCAGTGAGCCGTCGTCGTACACGAGCCGCGGCCCGAGGAGACCCCACTCCGGGTTCTCGTCCAGCGCGGAGACCATCGCCGGGAGCGCGTCCGGCGTCAGCGCGGCATCGCTGTCCAGGAACATCGTGTAGGGACTCCGCGAGCGCCGAAGTCCGTGATCCCGTGCCGCCACCCCGAGATTGGCCTGCATCGGTACGACCTCCACCGCGGGATGAGCGCCGCGCACCCAGTCGACGGTGTCGTCCTCGGACGCGTTGTCGACGAGGATGGTGTGAACGGGCAATCCGGCGTGGTCGGCGATCGATGCGAAACAGCGTTCGAGCTCGTCGCGGACCGAATGCGCGACGACCACGATCGTCACCGTGGCGGGATCTGGATCCACCGCTTATCCGAAGGGATCGACCCGACGGTCCGGCATCCGCACCGGCACGAAGGCCAGGCTCTGTCCCGTCGGTTGCAGGCCGGCCGCGCCGGCCAGCCGCGCGCGGACCGGTCCGCTCCCGCGCCGGCGCAGGAGCGTGGAGAAGATCCCGTATCGATTCGCGCTCAGGGCTCCCAGGGACCGCCAGCTCGTTCCCACGCGCTGCTCGATAAGCACGCGGGCGCTGCGCGCCGTGGGCGTGCGTCCCCAGATCGTCAGCCGGCGACGCGCGGCCGGATAGGCGACCAACGGAAAGCGGAACGACTGCACGAACGGCTTGGGCGTGTCGCACGTGATCCCCTGCGGCTCGCAACTGAAGTACAGCCCCGACTGGAAGAGCTTCTGGTCCGGCGAGACGCCGGTGTCGTCGCGGATCTGGAACCACGTCACCATGCTCACGCCGTTTCGCCACATCTGGTAGAAGGCCTCGGGGACCCAGCGGGTCAGCAAGTTCATGGGCACGGCGTTGGTGTCCGGCGGATTGGAGTCCCAGCTGAACTCCGTCACCCAGAACTTCACCCGGCCGCGCGAGCGGACGTGCCCGGTACGGACGCCGGCGTCGAGGACCCGCTTCATCTTCGGCAGGTCCCCCAGCGACACATCCTGGGGTGCGAGGTTGTGATGGTAGGGCCCACCGGCGGTGTACGGCTGGTGCGCCCAAACGTCGAAGCGCACCGGGGCGCAGCCGCGTAGCGGCCGGTTGGTCGCGGACAGGCACAGCAACGCTCGCATGAACGGCAGCGTGCGCGCCACGTGCGTCCCGGCGTTCTCGTTGCCGAACGGCGACAGGGCGCCGCCGACCACGACGTTGTCGGCCCGCACGCCGTGGATGGCCGTGTAGAAGGCGTTGAGCATCGCGCGGTAGATATCCGGCGAAAGCAGCCGGCTCCGGGGCCCGGCCCGCTGGTCCGCGGGCGTGTCGTACTGCGGGCTCAGGTGCCGGAAGTAGTTCGGCTCGTTCCAGGCCTCCCAACGGCGAACGCGCGGCAGGCCGCCGAACGACCCGCTGTAACGCCGGGCGGCCGCGCGGGCGAACAACGCGAACTCGGCGGGGTTGGGCCGCACGGTCCCGGGCAGGCCCGCGCCGGACCCCTCCGCCCAATCGGGAGCGCTCTCGATGCTCATCAGGGGCTCGAGACCGAAGCGGCGGGCCTCGCGGACCTGCTGGTCCACGAGCGTCCAGTCATACAGTGGGTCGGCCGGGTTGCCGGCGTCGAATCCCGGCGGCTTGGTGGCTCCTCGCGGCGCGATCACTCGCCACTCGACATAGAGCCGAACCGCGCGGGCACCCGTCGTCTGCACGTGCGCAAACGCCGTCGACACGTCGGAGGGCGTGTTGAACGAGCCGTAGTCGACCACCGCGGTCTCGAGCGGATGAGACGCCGCGAACCCGGTCTGGGGAGCGGTCGCTCCCGTCAGGCAGAAGGAGCACGCCGCCAGGACCAGGACGCGCCGCACACGCGCGCTCATCGAGTGGTGGCCTCGCCCCGCGTGCGCTTCGCGAACAGCGGAGAGCGCGGATTGAGGGAAGCCGCCTTGGCCAGGTCTCGACGCGACGCCGACAGGTTCCCCGCCTCACGTTGCAGGTTGGAGGAGACCAGCCACAGCCGCCAGTCGGAGGGAGCATCGGCGATCGCTTCGCGGATGGCCGACAGGGCCGCGTCCGACTCTCCCCGCTCTTGGTGGACCAGGGCGAGCTGAAGGCTGGGCGACGCCGCCCAGGGCTGGATGTCCCGGGCGTCCTGCGCGTCCCTCAGCGCCTGAGAAAGGTCTCCGGTGCCCGCCTGCTTGCGACTCTCCTCGATCTTCGCGTTGGCCGCGAAGGGAACGGCCTGGGCGATCACCAGGCCCAGAGCGAGCACGACGAACGGTGCCCGCAGGGCCCAGCGCGCCCGGCGCCCGGTGCGCGACCCATCCGCCGGCGGCTCGTCACGGCCGGCGGCGGCCGGGCCGGCAACCAGAGCGAGCGCGGCCATGGCGAGCACGGAGACGACCGTGAGCTCCCACATCCAGTCGATCGCGGCGGCGAAGCCGAAACCCGCACAGACGGCCGCGAGCGCGGCGACGGTGATCCGCTCGTCCCCCCGGGTGCGCCTCAGGGCCCGGACGACGGCGGCCGTCGCAGCCCCGAGCAGCGCGAGGAGGAGCAGGCCTCCCAGGACGCCGAGCTCTCCCAGCGTCTGGAGGTAGAAGGAGTGCGCTCGGCGAGTGAAGTAGGACACGGTGCCGTGTTCGGCCCACCAGGCCTCGTAGGACCCCGCGCCGCGCCCGACCAGCGGTCGGGTCTCGAACTCGTCCACGGCCGCCCCCCAGAACTGCCACCGGCCGTTGCCGCTGGTGCTGGCCAGGTGCTCGCCGCTCGACGGCGCCTCGTCCGTCCCGCCGTTCCCGGTTCCGGGTGCCGCCTGCTCGAGCGGGCTGATGGGCGCCGCCGTGAAGTCGTCCCACCGCTGGGCGGGATGCGCGGCGACCACCCCGCCGGCGACGACGACCGAGGCCAACAGAGCCAGGCCGATGCCCAGGCGACGGCCGATCCTCGGCGGGCTCCAATCCAGCCGGGTGGCGACGGCATAGCCGATTCCCACCGCCAGGCAGATGAGTCCAATGATGATGGCCGCGGTCCGTCCCTGCGTCACGGCGGCAGCGCTGTTCACGGGACCGTCCACGAGCACCGGCCGAGCAGAGACGACGGCGATGGCCGCCACCGCGCCGGCCATGGACACGGCCGCGGCCGCGAGTACGGCGTAACGACGATGCGAGAGCGCGATGAACGCGAGGGTGGAGAGGACCGCGGTCGCCGCTCCCCCCCGGGAGGACGTGAGATACAGCGCGGTGGCCACAGCGGGGAGCAGGCCCACCGCGAGGCCGCGTGCCACGCGGCTGGGGGCGGCCACGCCGGTGCGCAGGAGCAGCGGAAAGCTCAGCCCCAGCAGGATGCCCAGACCGTTCCAGTAGTCGATGGGGTAGTTGAGGTAGGTCTGGGCGACCGGAAGCAGACGACTGGATCCCCCCTCGTCGATCAGGCGCGGAAACAGACGGCTCACCAAGGCCAGGACTCCGACCGCCGCAACCCCGAAGGCGAGCCCGTCGGCCCACCGCGCCGCGGTTGCCCGGCGCGCGGAAACGACAACCAGGGCGAACACGCCCAGGTAGAGCATCACGCGGTTGAACTCGCCGAAGGCGAGCTCGGCGCTGTCGGCCCAGATGAGGGAAAGCCCGGCGGCGAGCCCGAACGTCGCGAGCGTCCCGCCGGTCACCACGGCCATCCGCGGGATCCGCTCGGCGGGCCAGAGCAGCACCCCCACGCCGAGCGCGAGCGCCCACCAGATACCTATCGCCACTCCGCCCCGGACCTCGAGGCCGTAGCCGCCGCTCTGCAGCGCGAGCAGGAACACGGCCAGCGCGATCGCGAAAGGCAGGGTCAGCGGGGCAAGGCGCGCGAGGACGCGCTTCCACCCGGCCTCGGCACGCGCGGGGGCCGTGCTCGCTCGGCGCCCCTCGACAGGCGCGACGACGGGGATGTCGTAGCTAGGCGTGCTCACGTCTACGCTGGAGGGCGGCCGCGGTCATCACGGCGGCGGTGACCAAGAACATCCCCACCAGCAGCCGGATGAGGTCGGAGTTGCCTCCGCCGGTCGAAGCCGACGAAGTCGATACCGGCGTCGGCCGAGCGGGGAGCGAGGGGTCGTCGGCCAAGCGGCCGGACCGCCGCTGCTGCCCGGTCGCGGCGCGCTTCCGGCGTGCCTTCTTGTGCGGGCTCGAAGCGGTGTTCGTGGAAGCGGTGGAGTCCTCCTCGGCCGTGCTCGATTGCTGGGTTCCCTGACCCGAGCTGCCGGACGACGACGAGGACGGTGTGGAGTGTTGTGTGACCTGCTCCTGTCCAGTAGCCGTGGGGACGCTTTCCACGTACTCGTTCGGCGCCGAGCTGGTCTCGGACGGGGACGGGGCCGGTGTGCTCGGCGCGGGCGTGGAAGTCGTGGGCTCCGCGGGGGCGGTGGCCGCCGGCGTGGAGGTTGCGGTGGGCGTCGACGCCGCGGAAGGCGTGGTGGTCTGGGCGAGCGCGCTGCCGCCAAGGCCGAATACAGCCGCGCAGGCCAGGCCCGCGATCACGACGTGAGTTGTTCTGGTCGGCATGGTCATCTGGGTTTCGGGAGGTCCTGGGGCAGACTGCGCGCGCGCAGGACGGCGGGAAGCGTTTTCATGGCGATCTTGAAGTCCATCCACAGCGACCAGTTCTCGATGTAATGGTTGTCCCACTCCACACGATCGGCAAGCGACGTCGAGCCCCTTAGCCCGTTGATCTGGGCCCACCCAGTCAGTCCGGACTTGACCCGATGCCGGTCGGAGTACCGGTAGATCTCGGGGCTGAAGTGCTGCACGTAGGCCGTACGCTCCGGGCGGGGGCCGACGAGCGACATGTCGCCTCGCAGCACGTTCCACAGCTGCGGGAGCTCGTCCAGGCAGTGGCGGCGCAGGAACCACCCGACGGGGGTCAGTCTCATGGCCAGCGGCGCCTCGGTGGTCACTGACATACCGCCGAGCTGTTCGGCGGCCCACCCGGCGTCCCCCTCTCCGCCCTGCGGCGGCTCGGCGAGGGTGCGGAACTTGAGCATGTCGAACTCCGTTCCGTCGAGGCCCACGCGCTTCTGGCGGAACAGGATGGGCCGGCCGAGCGAGAGCGCCACCGCGAGCGCGGACATCGCGAGGACCGGCGAAAGGAACAGGAGCATGAGGCCCGACAGCACTCGATCGAGCACATACTTCGCGCGGATCTGCCACCCGCGCGGGTTGACGCGGCGAATCCCGATCAGCGGAAGCCCGCCGAGGTGAGTCGTCGCCACCCGCTCTCCCTCGAGCTCGAACAGGCGAGGCACCATCGAAATGGTCAGGCCGAGCTCGCCGGCCCGCCGGCTGAGCTGCAGGAGGGTGTCGTGCCGGGTCATGGAGAAGGCGATGATGACATGCGAAATGCCGTACTCGTTCACCACCGTCTCGAGGTCCGTCTCCAGCGGCAGAACCGGGAGGTCCGCGGTCGCATCGTCGCCGTCCAGAGGGTCATCGTCCAGGAACGCAACGGGCCTTTGTCCGAGTTCGGGCTCGGCCAGGAGGCGCGCGGCGGCGAGCCGTCCCACCTTGCCCGCTCCGACCACGAGGGTCGGGCGCGAGGCGTCGCCGTAGCGCCGCGCTCGCGATTCCCACCACAACACCACAACGCGCCCGAGTGCGAGCAATACCGCGGCGGGGATCCAATGGCGGACCGTCTGCGCGGCGACGTACGTGTCGTTGGTCACGAGGACGCGAAGCGCCATCATCAGAATCGCCGCCAGAGCTGTCTGGCTGACGACGACGCGGATGCAGTCGAGGGCGTCGAGACGCCAGGGCGGGGAGTACATCCGCTGCAGGGCGAACAAGCCGACCACGGCCAGCGAAAAGCCGACCGACCAGAGAACCGGCTCCTCCGGCACGGTGCCGGTCGGCGCGGGCGTGGGCGCAATCACGGCGACGATCAGCGAGGCCAGCGCGAGCATCGCCACGTCGACGATGAGCGCGCGCCGCGCGTAACCCGCACCCTTCTGGTGGCGGGACTGATCCTCAGGAAGGAGGGGAAATGTCGAGGAGCTCATTCTTCGGCGTCCGGTTGCCTGTCGGACAGGAGAGACATCGGCGATTGGAGTCCTTTCCTGAAGTCGCCACGTGCAGGTCCCACGCACCAGGTTTTGATCGTTAAGCATGTCAACCCCAAGCGGGATGCAAGGTTGCTGTCATCTGCTGAGGAGCCGGCCGGCAAGGCGGAACAGACGGTCGAGTCCGGGAACCCGGCCCAGGCGGGCGCGGATCGCGTCCACGAGGCGGTAGCGGGGCTTGTCGAGCGCTCGCCTGACCGCCTCGGCGAGCTCATCGCTTTTCCCGGCCTTCTGTATCAGCGCCGCGGCGGCCGAGTCGGCGACGCCCAGACGGGCGCGCGCCAGCCGGACATTGATGCGGTGCAGCTCCTCATTGGCGAGGGCCAGGCCAAGCATTGAGCGGTTGTGGTTTGCGGCCACCGCGACGTGCAGGCGGGCGCTGGCGTCGGCGAGAACCCCGCTGGAGCCGAAATTCACGCAGGCGATGAAGTGATTCGCGTACTCCGGTTCGGCGTGCTCGCGCAGCACCAGGTCAGCCTCCAGACCGTTCGCACCCTCGCCCTGGATGACCGATCCCTCGGCGATGTACTGATACAGCACCGTCACATCCTCGAAACGGTCGAAGGCGGCCATGGCTTCCTCGAAGCCGAAGTCGGTCAGGTGGAACTTGTTGGCCTCGTCGAAGGCGCGGCTGTTGGGGACCGAGAGGATCAGCTTGACGCCCGCCCCGGCGTGGCCCGCGAGGAGCTCCAAGGCGACGTCCGCGTCGCGCAGGTGTTCGAGCACCTCGAAGGCGACGATGGCGTCGAAGGATCCGGACAGGTCGCGGCGGAGATACTCCACGGCGTCGGCCGTCTCGAAACTGATGTCGTCGGAGTTCCCGATCGTCTTGCGCGCCTTTTCGATCGTCGGCCCGTCGTTGTCGATTCCGGTGACCGACGTGCTCTCGGCGCGCAGGATCCGCGATCCGTACCCCGTGCCGCAGCCCAGGTCGAGGACGCGAGCTCCCCGGCACAGCTCGGCGCCGAGGCGGTAACGGTGGACGTGCTCGGCGGCCAGCAGCGTTGGCTGGGCCACGACCTCCGGGCTCAGGCGCTCCTGCTCTCCCATTCGATCCTCCTCTCGACCAGGTGCGCGTCCATCTCGCCCTCGAGTCGCGCCTGCAGGGGGAGTCCGATGTCGCGGAGCATGGACCCGCCGCGGACCCGGTAGCGCAGCAGGCGCTCCGGTATGACGTGTCCGTACAGGCCGGCGGCGCGAAGCTCGCGGTAGAGCTGCCAGTCCTCGTAGCTCGTCAGGTCCTGGCTGTACCAGAATCCGCGATCGAAGATCCGGCGGCGGATCACGGCGGCGGCGTCGCCGGCCATGTTTTCCCCCGGGATCGAGCCCCAGTTGCCCAGCGGCTGGTAGCCGGCGGCCGCCCCGTGGTGTGGCGTCCCGTCATCGTCGATGTAGCGCGTCCACGAGGTGACGAAGGCGAGCGACTCGTCCCCCTCGAGCACCTCGACGCAACGCTCGACGAACTCGGGCTCGGCGACGTTGTCGGCGTCGAGTGGGAAGACGTAGTAGCCACGGCTCATCTTGATCCCCGCGTTGCGGGCGGCCCCCAGGCCGGCGTTGGGCTGGGTGACGAGCCGGAAGTCGTAGCGTTCCGCGAGCTCGAAGAGGATCGCGTCCTCGGCGCGCAGGGAACCGTCGTTCACGACCAGGACCTCGAGGTTCGGATAGGTCTGCTCGAACGCGGATCGGACCGTTTCCTCGAGGTAGCGGTCCAGTTGGTAGTAGGGAATGACCACCGACACGAGTCTGGGCTCGTGGCGGGCTTGGGGAGGGCTTCTTCCCTCGTCGGTCCGGGCCAGCTCCAGGTACCGCTCGGCGACAGCCTCGCCGTCGGCGAGCGAGGACAGTGCCGACCGTGGGCCTCCCGACTCGATCGCGGCGAGCACGCGCTCCTTGTCTTCGAGCAGCTCCTCCAGCAGCTCCGTCAGGGAGGCTGCGGTGGGGTGCTGGGTCAGCCAGCCGGACCTGTCGGTCTCGATCATCTCGACGAAGCCACCCGTCGGCGTGGCGATCACGGGACGGTTCATCCGCAGGGCCTCGAGGGCCGTAGTCGGCCAGCACTCCCACAGCGACGGCAGCACTACCGCGTGATGGTCGGCGATCAGCTGCGGGAGCTCACTGCGCGGAACCTCGTCGAGGAACTCGATGCGGGCGTCGCCGGCAGCCATCATCTCCAGCTGCTCCCGGACCGATCCACCCAGGGGAGCTGTCTCGGTGTCCGAGCCCACGAGCGTGAGATGCCAGTCGTCGCGCATGAGGGACGTGACGGCGCGCATGAGGTTCTGCACGCCCTTGCGACGCTCCAGGCGCCCGAAGTAGAGCAGGCGGAGGACGTCGGTCGAGCCCGGCGGCGGGCGCTCGTCCGGCGATCGGTCGAGGGCGAAGGCGTTGGGCAGCCGGACCGCGGGCGCCAATCCGTTGCGGCCGTACAGCTTGCGGTAGGTGCGCAGGACGTCACCACCCTGCCACAGCACGACGTCGGCGTGCCTGAGCGCGAACCGCTCGAGCTCGAAGGTCGTCCTGGGTCTCCCTGTCGTCGCCCAGGAAGCCGTTGAGAATCGCGCACATCTCCGCCGAGGTGTGCGTGCGCACCGCCAGACGGGCCGCGCGCAGCTCCGCCACGTTGCCCCGGCGGCCCTGCGCGATGACGGCGGCTTGGCCGAGGTAGTCGGGAACCTCCACCAGCACGCGGTCGCCGGGGGAATACAGCCGCCGGAGCTCCTCGTAAACGAGCGCGCTCCACCGGTGCGTCGACGCGAAGTAGCTGCCGATGTCGTCGCGGGCGGGCGCGGGCACGAACGCGAAGCGCACGTGCCCCGGCAGGCTCGGATCGCCCTGCAGCTCCCGATAGCGCGGCTCGTGATCCGCCGTGGTCACGACCGTCACCTCGGCTCGGCCCTCCAGCAGCTGGGCCAGCGCCCCGACGTGACCGCCGATGCCGCCTCCGCTGAGCGGGTACACCTCCCCGGCGACGAGCGCGATCTGCGGCGTCATCGCCCCGTGTCGCCTTCGCGGACGCGCCTCAGCGTCCGGGCCGCCGCCCGCAGCGGCGCGGTGAGTCGCCAGCTTGCCGACCCTTGGATTGCCCGCAGCCATTCCTGGTGGCGCTCGAGCTCGAGCCGGGTCGTGCTTTGCACCCGCGATCAGCTCGTGGGCCTCGCGGTAACGCGTCTGACGCGGGGACTGCCCCGGGGGTCGTGTCCGCTCGGACTCGACCACGATCAGACCCAGACCGCCCCACAGCTCGTCGCGCAGAGAGGGCTCGCGAAACATGTACCCGGGCACGAAGTCCAGCTCCACGTAGCCGACCCCTGGGTAGTTCTCGTAGGCCACACGCTCCAAACCCGCCCGGACGAGCTCGTTCATCGTGTCGTGCACGAGGATCACGGTGTCGGCCACCGCCTCCGCCGACAACAGATCCTCGACATCGCGCTTGACTCCGTCCGGCGAGTGATCGCCGTCGACGAGCGCGAAGTCCACCCGGCGACCCTCCCGGGCGAGTTCCGCCAGGGTCTCACCGAGGAGCACGTGGCTGTCGCCCGCATGGAAGACGACATTGTCCAGGCGTTCCGGGTCGATCTCGCGTTCGAGCAGCTCGAACGACAGGTCGAAGGCGTGAACCTGCTCGCTGTGCGCGGCCAAGCGCCTGAGGCTGCCGCCCTCCGCGGTCCCGATCTCGATGGCCAGGCGCGGACTCAGTGCTGATACGACCCCCTCCAGCGCCGCGCGCTCGCCGAACGACATCTGCCAGTTGGGGTCGCGCAACAGCCCCAGGCTCGCGGTGGGCCGAGGCGTGGGACGGTTCTGTGCGGGCATGCGACTGATGCGAGACGCTATCGCCTGCGGTACCGGGCACGCGAGTCGACCCCGGCTAAGATTTCGCGGCATGTCAGCCGAAGTCCGTTCGGCGGGCGTCCCGGGGGCCGAGCGTGCTGAGCTCTCTGGTCGGGATCCGCACCTTCCGGGCACAAACGCGCCGCCGGCTGTAGAGGACTGGCCGCTCGGCCTTGTCCGGACGTTGGATCTCGACGGCACGCGCCACCGCTATGCCGTCGGCCGGGTTCCCGCCGGAGAGATCGTCGGAGAGCTCGGAAGCTGCCACAGCCGGCCGGGCCCCGGGTCGGTGCCCCTGTGGCTGATCGACGAGGGACGCTATGTGGTGACGGAGGAATATCGACCTTCGGTGCGGCGGCCCGCCCTGCGCAAAGCGGCCCGCTGGGTCGCGGCCCCGGTCACGTGGTCGGGCCTCGAGCCAGTGCGCGCCCGCGTTCGGTCCGTGGTCGCGCGCGCCGCAGAAGCTCGTCGCCGCATCAGCGGAGCGCCGCTGCCGGTCCTGGGCCCGGTCGGGGGGCCTGTCGGCTTCCTGGATCCCGTCGGCGCCGAGGACTCTGTCCCCCTGTACGCGGGGTTGCACCCCATCGTGGGCGATCAGTTCCTCACCACGAATCAGTGGGAGCTGGTCCACCTCGGGTACGTCGACATCGCGCTCCTGGGTTTCCTGATTCCGGTTGCGCCGTTGACGGGTCGCCTCTGGAGCAAGCTTCCACAGCTTCCCTGGGCCTCGCGGTACGGGAGCACGGTCCAATCGGGTCTCGACACGTCGGCGGGCGAGCCTGCGGGGGCGATGCTTCACCCCACTTCCTCGCCGCGGCCGGTCACGCTGCCGTTCCTGATCCAGGGCTGGGCGGTCGCTCCCGCCGGGGTCTCGACGGTGGAGGTCGCGGTTGACGAGCGGATTGTCGGCCGCGCGCGTATCGGGGTGGATCACCTCAGGCTGGCGGAGACAAACCCCATGCCGGATGCCCCGGTTTCGAGATTCGAGTTCAAGCTGCTGCCGTCCCATCTCGCTCGCGAAGCCGGGCCCGTTCACGTCAGGTGCACGGTCAGCGACATGGATGGTTCACGGCTGGAGCTGTCCCAGGTGGTCATCGACGTGGCCCAGCCGGAGAACGACGTCGTCGCCTCGGAGCCTCGAGCCTCGGAGCTGCAGGACCGTATGCATTGGGGGCCGACCGAGCGGGCCGGCTCCGGCGACGAGGCGGTCAATGCCCTGGTCTTCACCCACGATCTCGGATACGGAGGCGCCCAGCTCTACCTGGTCGAGCTGCTGGAACGGCTCATGGGCCTTCAGCGGCTCACCGCGACGGTGGTGGCGCCGAGCGATGGCCCGCTCCGCGAGCGAATGGAGTCGCTCGGAATCCAAGTCCACGTGACGGCCGGCTACCCGGTGTCCACCGTCGATCTCTACGAGGGGAAGATCGCGGAGTTGCTGGCGTGGGCCGGGCCGCAGAACTTCGATATCGCCCTGGTGAACACGATGATGGCGTTCACCGGGATCGACGTCGCCGACCGGCTCGGTATCCCGTCCATATTCTCGATCCACGAGAGCTACGAGCTCGACGACTTCTGGGTCACCTATTTCCCCGACGGGGTCGACCCGTACGTCCGGGAGCGCGGACCTTGGACGCTGTCGCGCGCGAGCGCCCTCGTGTTCGAGGCGGAGGCGACGCGTCGACAGTACGTCGGTCATGGCGAGACACGACGCTTCCTGACGTTGCCCTACGGCATCGAAATCGCGGAGATCGATCGCTTCAGAGCCGGTTTCGACCGCGCGGCGGCACGTGGGGCCATCGGAGCGACCGACGCGACCGACGTGATCCTGTGTCTGGGCACCGTCGAGCCCAGAAAGGCTCAAGCCGTGCTCACGAAAGCGTTTTCCCACGTGGCGGACTCACATCGTGAGGCGATGTTGCTTCTCGTGGGGCGGAGGCATCTCGCTCGCGATCCCTACGCCGATGCGATTCATGAATACGCCAGACGTGTCGGTCTCGGTGGACGCATCCGGAGCCTTCCCATGGACCCGGAGCCGTACAAGTGGCACGGCGTGTCCGATGTTCTCGTCTGTGCGTCGGATCTGGAGTCCCTGCCCAGAGTCGTTCTGGAGGGAATGGCCTTCGAAACTCCGGTCCTGGCCACGGACGTCTTCGGGCTCCGTGAGTTGATCGAGGACGGAAAGACCGGCTACCTCTGCGAGGCGCGGGACGTGGCCAGTCTCGCCCGCGGTCTGCGACGAGTGTTGAGCGCCGAGCCGGCGGAACGGTCCGGCGTCGCGTCCGCCGGCTCTGAGCGCGTTCGCTTCCGACACGATCCCGCCGTCTATGCCGACCAGGTCTCCGGGCTCATGACGGGTCTCGTCCGCGAGCCGTCAAGTCAAGCGCGCTAGCCGGGTCGGCGCCCGGCTAGGCCGCGCTCGCGCGCGCGGCGCGGCGCTCGGCCGCGCGGCGGCGGGTCTGCTCCTGCTCGACCTGGCGCTTGAGCTGGCGGACCGTGCGCTCGAGATGCCCCTTGACGGTCGGCGCGCCCACGCGCTCGGCGATCCAGCCGAAGAACCCGGCGCCGGCCACGCCGTAGGACAGGCGCAGCTCGACCCACGTACGCCCGCCCGGGCGCTCGCGCAGGCGCCACCGCCCGCGCTGGTCGAGGCCGGTGACCGACGTCCACGCCATGTCGCGGGCCTCGTCGAACTCGATCACCTCGACGGTCCCGCCCACCTCGGCCGAGCCGACCCGCAGCAGCATCCGGTAGCGCGCGCCGAGGCCCGTCGGCTGGTCGCTGACAACCTCCCAGCGGGTCAGCCCGGAGAAGAAGTCGAGCGCGCGAGCGGGGTCGGAGACCCACTCCCAGACCGCCTCGGGCGGGGCGGAGATCTCGATGGGAGCGCGGACCCTCATCCCAGCACCGGCAGGCGCCGCTCCGAGCCGAGCGCATCGAGCGTCTCCTGCATGACGCGCATGATGTGGTCGTACACCTCGTCGAGATTCGGCTCGGCTCCGAACTCGTCGCGCAGGTGGATCGGCGGCAGCGCCTCGACCGTGATCTTCGCGGGAAGGGGGATGTGGCCCAGCATGTCGCCGAGGTTGATCCCCCACGGGAGGGCGAGTGAGATCGGCAGGACCTTCAGGCGGAAGGCGCGATCGAGGCCGAGCGCGCGGGCCAGGCCCTCACCGCGAGTGAGGAAGAGGGCGGTCTCCTGCCCGCCGGCCGAGACGACCGGGACGATCGGGATGTCCTGCTCGAGCGCGAGGCGGATGAACCCCTTGCGTCCGTCGAAGTCCACCTTGTGGCGCTCCCACGAAGGCCGGTGGACCTCGTAGTCGCCTCCCGGGTAGACGAGCAGCGCGGCGCCCGACTCCAGCGCCTTGCGCGCGTTGTCCGGCGAGGCCGCGACCGTGCCGTACTTGCGCAGCGCCCCGAGCCCGGGAAGGGACAGCACGAGGTTGTGGGCGAGCTGGTAGAAGGCCCGCTCGACGCCGAAATACGCGTAGAACGCGAGCGTGAACACGGTCGTGTCGGGCGTGAGGTTCCCGCCCGAGTGGTTGCCCACGAGCAGCACCGGCCCCGTCTCGGGGATGTTGCCCAGCCCGCGGACCTCGCCGCGGAAGTACAACGACGAGGCCAACCACAACCGGGGCAGGCTGTCGCGGATGTAGTCGGGGTCGCGCTCGTCGAGATCGGCTGCCGGAATGCGGTCCTGGAGCTGGCGTGCCATGCCCCGGAGCACCCGGCTGGCAAACCCCGGCTGCGAGGTCTCCTCGCGCGCGTGACCGTTGGAAGCCGCCTGCTCGGCGATACCCGTCTCGCTCATCATGGGGGAGTCTATGGGCCCTAGGCCGCCGCGGCGTGCCGCGGAGCCCGACGCGCCGGGACGTCGAGCGCGTCCACGCGGGCGAAGAAGCGCTGGACCAGGCCGTTGATCTGCTCGGGACGCTCGATCTGGGGCGCGTGCCCGCAGGCGTCGACCACGATCTGCTCGGCTGCGGGGAGCCACTCGGCCACGTGGCGCGCGAAGGCGGCGGGGATGAGGCGGTCGTGCGAGGCCCACACGAACAGCGACGGGCGGGACAGCTCGGCCAGGCGCGGATAGAAGCCGCCGCGTCCGTAGGGCCGGTCGAGGTATACGTGGCGCGCCGCCGAGAGGAAGGCGAGGCGAGCGCCCGCCGAGCCGTAGATGCGCTGGAACTCGTCGACCACGATGTCGGCGACGCTGGGATCGAGGGCGCCGGGGTCGGCGAACAGGTCGAGGAGCTGGTTCTCCACGGTGCCGCGCGCAAAGCGGTGGGGCAGCACGCCCAGCTCGGGGCGCAGCAGGCGCACCACCGGGTGCAGGCCGCGCCGGATGAAGGCCACGGCCGGACACAGCAGCGCAAGGCCGTGGACGCGCTCGGGCGCGCGCAGGCCGACCTCGATCGCCACGCGGCCGCCGAGCGAGTTGCCGACGACGTGAGCGGCATCGATCTCCAGTTCGTCCATCACGCCGAGGACGTGCTCGGCGAACCATGCGGCGTCGTAGGGCGCCGTGAGCGGCTTGCTGGAGGACCCGAAGCCGGGCAGGTCGATCGCGTGCACGCGATAGCCGCGGCTGAGCGCGGCGGCGGTGTCGAAGAACGAGGCCTTGGTGGCGCCCAGGCCGTGGACGAGGAGAACGTCGCGCCCGGAGCCCATCGTCAGTGTCGAGATGCGCTGGCGCCGCACCCTGACGTCGTGGACGCGCTGGAGCGGCTCGCGACCGTTGGGCAGGCGGAACAGGCCCTCGAAGGCCACCGCGAGGTCGAGATTCCCGCGCGCGTACAGCTTGCGCTGCGAGAACGCCTCGATGCCCGAGAGCTCGCCCTCGCGCAGACTCAGCCAGGTGGCGGCGTCGGTGCCGATGACGACGTCCGGTTCCCGGCGCGTCAGCCCCTTCCGCACGCGGGCCCCGTGCGTGGTCGCCCGCACCTCCCACGTGTGGCCGATGTCCCCCAGCTTGATGTGGTACGTGGCGTCGAAGCCGGGATCGGCGCCCAGGTACCGCTCGGGAAGCGTCCGGAATGCTGCGTCCACGAGGGGACAGCCGGCGCGCTTTGGGGTCCTTCCCAGACACGTTCGCGGCAGGGTATACCCCGATCCGGTCGGTCTAGACCATAAATGTCCGGAATATGCGGGTAGGGTGCGCGCGCATGCGCGAGATCGCCCTGCACGACACGCTCGGGGGGGCGCGCCGGCCGTTGGAGCCGCGGGACCCCGGGAAGGTCGGCATCTACGCCTGCGGCCCCACGGTCTACGGCCGAATCCACGTGGGCAACGCCCGCCCCTACGTCGTGTTCTCCGTGCTCAAGCGCTTCCTCGAGCACGAGGGCTACGACGTGAACTTTGTGGCAAATATCACGGACGTCAACGACAAGATCTACGACGCCGCCCGCGAGCAGGGCGTGCCCAGCGCGCAGCTGGCGCAGGAGATGACCGCCGCCTACCTCGCGGACACCGAGGCCCTCGGGCTCGGCCGGCCCGACCACGAGCCGCTCGCCTCGGAGACGATCGGACCGATCATCGATCTCATCCAGGCGCTCATCGACGGCGGCCACGCCTACGTCGCCGACGGCGACGTGTACTTCCGCGTGCGCTCGTACGAGGACTATGGCGAGCTCTCGCACCGCGACATCGAGCAGATGGACCAGGGGGAGGGGGTCGAGGGCGTCGACCGCAAGGAGGATCCGCTCGACTTCGCTCTGTGGAAGGCGACCAAAGAGGGCGAGGACACCGCGTGGCCCGCCCCGTGGGGGGAGGGCCGCCCGGGCTGGCACATCGAGTGCTCGGCGATGGCGGAGCAGATCCTGGGCGTCGACTTCGACATCCACGGGGGCGGCTCGGACCTGGTCTTTCCGCATCACGAGAACGAGGCGGCGCAGACCCGGGCGGCGCGCGGCAAGCCGCTGGCCCGCCTGTGGGTGCACAACGGCATGGTGCAGATGGGCGAGGAGAAGATGGCGAAGTCGGTCGGGAACATCCGCCTGCTTCACGTCGCGCTGGAGCAGTTCGGTCGCGACGCGCTCGTCATGTACTTCCTCGATGGCCACTACCGCCAGCCACTGGCCTTCTCGGAGGAGCTGCTCGAGGAGGCGGGCGCGCGTGTGCAGCGCGTGCGCGAGGCCGCGCGCCGGCTCGTGCCCGGCGACAGCCCCGACGACCTGGTGGGGCTGCGGGACCGCTTCTTCGCCGCGCTCGCGGAGGACTTCGGCACGCCGGCGGCGCTGGGCGCGCTGTTCGAGTGGGTTCGCGAGGCGAACAAGCGCGAGCGGGTCGGCGACTCGCACCTGCGCGAGATGCTGGGCGTGCTCGGACTGGAGAACCTGCTCGAGACGCCGGCGCCCGAGGTCGACGCGGAGGCCCGAGAGCTGCTCGAGCAGCGCGAGCGCGCCCGCGCGGACCGCGACTTCGAGGACGCCGACCGTCTGCGAGACGAGCTGGTCGCCCGCGGGTGGGACGTGCGCGACGGCCCGGACGGGCCCGAGCTCGTCCGGCGCGATCGGTGATCGTCTACGGTCGCAACGCCGTGCGCGAGGCCCTGCGCGGGCCGCGCGAGGTCACGGCGGTGTGGGCGACCGAGCGGGCGGCGCGCGAGCCCTGGCTGCAGGAGGCGGGCGTGCGAGTCGTCGAGGCCGCCGAGGTCGAGGCGCGCTGCGGATCCGAGGGCCATCAGGGCGTGTGCGCCGAGGCCGGCCCGTACGTCTACGCCGACCCCGCGGCGCTGCTGGAGGGGCCCGAGCCGCTCGTCGTCGCGCTCGACGAGGTGACCGACCCGCAGAACCTCGGCGCCATCTGCCGCAGCGCCGAGGCCGCGGGAGCGACCGGCGTCGCCGTACCGCGCCACCGCTCCGCCGAGGTGACGCCGGCGGTGTGTAAGGCGTCGGCGGGTGCGGTGGAGCACCTCGCCGTGGCGCGGGTGCGAAATCTTGCGGACTTCCTCGGCGACGCCAAGGGAGCCGGCTGCTGGTGCTACGGCGCCGATGCGGCGGCGTCGGTGCCCTACGACGGCCCCGACTTCTCCGGGGGCGTGGTCGTCGTGCTGGGCTCCGAGGGCCGCGGCCTGCGCCCCCGCGTGGCCTCCGCGTGCGACGAACTGCTCGCCATTCCCGTGCGCGGACGGGTCGGATCGCTGAACGTGAGCGCGGCCGCCGCGGTGCTCCTGTACGAGATCGTGCAACAGCGCGGGGAGGGTTGACAGGACTCCATAACTGTGAGACGGTCCCGCGTCACATAAGGTTGAACTCGAGGGTTACCCAACTTGAGGGTTCGACAAGGGTGCGGCGCCAGGGGAGGTAGCGCGCCTAGAGCAGAACCGGGCGATTTGCTCGGGGAAAGGTACGTCCGCTCATGGCTCGTTTCTCCCCTAAGGCTCAAGCTGAGGGCCAGCTTGACGACGGATATCTCATCGCGCTGGCCAAGACGGGCAGCGCACCGGCATACGACGCGATCGTCCGCCGCTACTACGGTTTCGTCCGCCTGAAGGCCTCGTCGTACTTCCTCGCCGGCGGCGACTCGGAGGATCTCGTGCAGGAGGGCCTGGTCGGCCTCTACAAGGCGGTGCGCGACTACCGCACCGATCGCGAGTCGAGCTTTCGCAACTTCGCGGAGCTCTGCATCACGCGCCAGATCATCACCGCGGTGAAGACCGCGTCGCGCAACAAGCACACCCCGCTCAACCGCTACGTGTCGTTCTCGGCCACCCCGGCCGGGGCGTCCGAGTCCGAGCCGACGCTGGACGAGATCCTGCCCGGCCCGACGGCGCACGACCCGGTCAACCAGGCGATCTCATCGGAGGAGTTGCGCGCGCTCATCGCCTGCCTGTCCACCGTGCTGTCCGAGCTGGAATCCCGCGTGCTCGGCCTCTACCTCGACGGGCACTCCTACCAGGACATCGGGGTCAAGCTGGGGTGCGAGGCCAAGACCGTGGACAACGCGCTGCAGCGCGTGAAGCGCAAGGTGGCCGCCCACATCGACTCCCGCGCCGTCCCGGCCTGAGCCCCGCGGCCGTTCCGGCGTAGGTAGCCTGCGGGCCGTGTCGACGCTGGAGGTCATCATCGTCGCGGTCGTGCTGCTGGTCATCCTGCTCGCGATCGGCGGCATGCTCGTCGTCGCCCGCCGCCGGCGGGCGGGCGAGGCGGGCTTCGACGCCTCGCTGGACGAGGTCAACCGTCAGCTCGCCGCCGCGCACGCGCAGGACAAGGGCTGGGAGCCCTCGGCGCTGAACGCCGCCGCACGCCGCGCGTTCGCCGAGCAGCGCGTGGCCGACGAGGTCCGCGAGGAGTCGCTCATCGCCGTCATCGACCGTCCGGGCACGGACGAGGATCGCGCGGTGTTCCGCTTCGTGACCGACGCGGGAACGTTCCTCCTCACGCTCGGACGCCAGGGCGGCCACTGGGCCGCCGTGGGCGTCGAGCGAGCCGAGACCTAGAAGACGTTCCAGTCCCAGCTGCCGGACCCGACGGTGGCGACCGTCGCCACGACGAGCCCGAGCGCGCCCAGCCAGATTCCCGCCGTGGCGAGCCCCCGACCCTTCAGCTCGGGCTTGCTCTCGACGCGCCGGCGGCCCCACATGCCGAAGATGATCGCCGCGAGCGAGCACCCGAAGGGCACGAGCACGAGCCCGGCCACGCCGTTGAGGAGCGCCGTCACGGCGACGCGGCTGTAGCGCGACGGGCTCACGGGATCGAGCATACGTATCCTCGTTCGGGTGGCGACGACCGACGCCAGCGGGCGGTTTGCGGGGACCACGGCGTGGGCGCGCCAGGTCGCGGTGCCCGTTCGCTCCTTCCTGGAGACCGAGGCCGGCAGCGCGGTCATCCTGCTCGGGGCGGCGGCGACAGCGCTCGTGTGGGCGAACGTCGGCGGCTCCTACGAGGACCTCTGGACGACCAAGCTGTCGGTGGCCCTGGGCGGACACCGCCTGGACATGGACCTCCGGGGCTGGATCAACAACGGCCTCATGGCGCTGTTCTTCTTCGTCATCGGGCTGGAGATCCGCCGCGAGTTCGACATGGGCGAGCTGCGCGAGCGCCGCCGCGTCGCGGTCCCCATGCTGGCCGCGCTGGGCGGGATGGTCCTGCCGGCGCTGATCTTCACCGCGATCGCCGGCGGCAAGGGGTGGGGGGTCGTGATCGCGAGCGACACCGCCTTCGTGCTCGGCGTGCTGGCGCTGATCGGGCGCCGCTGTCCGTTGCGCCTGCGCGTCTTCATGCTCACCCTGATGATCGGCGACGACATCGTCGCGCTCCTCGTCATCGCCGGCGTCTACACCTCTCACCTGGCGGTCGGCTGGCTGGCGGTGGCGCTGACCGTGCTCGCCGTCGCCCTCGTGCTCCGACACTTCGACGTGCGCCGCGGCCCGCTGTTCTGGCTGATCGGCGTCGGGATGTGGCTGGCCGTGCACGAGTCCGGGATCAACCCGACGCTGACGGGCGTCGCGCTGGGCCTCATCGTCACCGCCTACCCACCCTCGCGACCCGCGCTGGAGCGCGCGGCCGTGCGGTGGCGGGAGTTCCGCGAGCAGCCGACGCCCCAGCTGGCTCGCTCGGCGGGGCGGGAGGTCGCACTGACGATCTCCCCCAACGAGCGCCTCCAGGCGATCTTCCACCCGTGGACGAGTTACGTCGTCGTGCCGCTGTTCGCGCTGGCCAACGCGGGGGTGGACCTCGGCGGTGGCCTGCTGGGGCGTGCGGTCACCTCCTCGCTCACGCTGGGCATCGTCGCCGCCCTCGTCCTGGGCAAGCTCGTGGGCATCAGCAGCTCCGCCTGGCTGGCCACGCGGGCGCGCCTGGGACTGCCGCTTCCCGTCTCCTTCCCGGCTCTGATCGGCGCGGCCGCGGTCGCGGGGATCGGGTTCACGATTTCGCTGTTCGTCGCCGACCTTGCGTTCTCCGGCGAGCGGCTCGAGGAGGCCAAGGCCGGGGTGCTCGCGGCCTCGGTGATCGCCACCGGGCTCGGCTGGGCGCTCTTCGCGGCCGCGGAGCGCCTGCCCGAGAGCGTGAAGGCGCGGGCCACCGCGCGCACCGCCCAGCCGCTCGAGGACCTCGACATGCCGATCGACCCGGAGGTCGACCACATCCGCGGCTCGCTCGACGCTCCCGTCACGCTCGTCGAGTACGGCGACTTCGAGTGCCCCTACTGCGGCCGCGCCGAGCCGGTCCTGCGGGAGCTGCTCGCGGAGCTCGGCGGCGACCTGAGCTTCGTCTTCCGCCATCTTCCGCTGACCGACGTCCACGACCACTCGCAGCTCGCCGCCGAGGCCGCGGAGGCGGCGGGGGCCCAGGGCCGGTTCTGGGAGATGCACGACGTGCTCATGCAGAACCAGGACGCCCTGACCGACGAGGACCTGATGCGCCATGCCGCCGAGCTCGGACTGGACGTCGAGCGCTTCTGGGAGGACGTCGGGACCCGTCGTTTCGCCCGGCGCGTCGCCCGCGACATCGGCAGCGCCGACCGCAGCGGCGTGGCGGGCACGCCGACCTTCTTCATCGACGGGCGCCGCCACCAGGGCGCGTACGACCTCGAGACGCTCAAGCGCGCGGTGCTCGCCGCCAAGAGCGCGAGCGAGCAGCGGCGCGCCGTCGCCGCCGCGGCGGCGAGCTAGCCCTCCGCGGTACCCCGCACGGTCGCGACCGCGCGCAGACCGCCCCCGGGGGCGTCGTCGAGGCGTAGATCGCCGCCGTGGCGCTCGGCCTGGGCGCGGGCGATCGCCAGGCCGAGTCCGGTGCCCGTGCCGCGCGCCCCGCTCCCGCGGGTGAAGCGGCGCAGCACCGTGGCGCGCTCCGCCGCCGGGATCCCCGGCCCGTCGTCGTCGATCGTCACCGTCGCCCCGCCGTTCGGGCCGGTGGCGACCCGGACGGCGATCGTGCCGTGCTCGCGCCCGTGGCGGGCGGCGTTCTCGACCAGGTTGTCGACGAGTATCCGCAGGCCCTCGGCGTCGCCATGGACGACCGGCCCGGCATCGGGGGCGTCGAGAGTCGCGGTCGTGCCCGGGTGGCGCGTGCGGACCGCCGCGAGCGAGGAGTCGACGAGGTCGGCGATGTCGACGTCCTCGGCGGCGGCCGGCGGCCCCGCCTCCCCGCGCGCGAGCGCCTGGAGCTGCTCGACGAGACCGGCCAGGCGCACCGCGTCGCGCTCGGACGCCTCCAGCGCCTGGTGCGCGGCGCCGTCCGCGGCCGTGGCCGGTCCAAGGGCGGAAAGGTTGGCCCGCAGGCTCGTCAGCGGGGTGCGCAGCTCGTGGCCGGCGTCCGCGGCGAACCTCCGCGCCGCCTCGAGGGCGGCCTCGCGCGCGGCGGCCGACGCGCCGAGGCGCTCGAGCATGGCATTGAGGTCGCCCGCCAGGTCTCGGACCTCGACGGGACCCTCGTCAGCCGGCACCCGCACGTCGAGGTCGGCGGTCTCCGCCACGTGGCCGGCGGCGTCGCGCAACCTGGCCAGCGGGGCGACCGCGGCGCGCGCGAGCGCGCCGGCGGCCAGCGCCGTTGCGGCCAGGGCGGCGAGCGCGACGATGATGACGATGCGGCGAAGGCGGTCGCTCCGGGCGTCCAGCGGCTCCAGGCGCGCCGCGACCTGGAGCAGGCCTCGCCCCGGCAGCTCGCGGGTCACCGTCCGCCACCTCTCGCCCCCCGCCCTCACGGTCTGCGGCTGGCCGGGCTCCACGAGGGGGAAGTCGTGGGGCACGGTCGCGCCGGAGGAGGTCGCGATGCCGCCGGGTCCGATCGCGCGCACGAAGCGGTCGGCGCCGGGGTCGAGCGGCCCGGGCGCCACGCCGTCGGGGGGACCACCCGCGCCCGGGACGCCGAACGGAGGCATCCGCCCGATCCCGCGCGGAGGGCCGAGCACCCGCTGGGCGGGACCGGCTCGAGTCTGCACGAGGCCTTCGATCTCGCGGTCGAGCGCGTCGCGGTCCGAGCGGCCGGCCGCCACGACGACCGTGACCCCGGCGATCAGCAGCGCGGCCCCGACCGCCGCGACCGCCGCCAGGGTCACCCGTCCGGCCAGGCTTCGCGGGCGTCTCATGGCCTGAGCGTGAAGCCGACGCCGCGGACCGTCTGCAGGACCCGCGGCTCGCCCTCGGCCTCGAGCTTGCGTCGCAGGTAGGAGACGAAGACGTCGACGACGTTGCCGTCGGTCTCCCAGTCATAGCCCCAGACCAGCTCGAGCAGCCGCTCGCGCGACATGACGATCTCCGCGTTGCGTGCCAGCGTCTCGAGCAGGTCGAACTCGCGCCGGGTCAGCTCGAGGTCGCGTCCCCCGCGCCTCGCGGTGCGCGCCGCCGGGTCGATTACCAGATCGCCCACCTCGATCGGGGCCGACGGATCGGGCGCGTCCACCGGTTCCTCCCCGGCGCGGCGCAGCAGGGCCAGCAGGCGCGCCACCAGCTCCTCCACCGCGAACGGCTTGACCAGGTAGTCGTCGGCGCCGGCCTGCAGCCCGGCGACACGGTCGGCCACCTCGTCGCGTGCGGACAGGATGAGGATCGGCGTGCGCAACCCGTCCGCGCGCAGCCGGGCGCAGACCGCTCGTCCGTTCAGGTCGGGCATCGTGACGTCGAGGACGATCGCCGCCGGCGGTCGCCGCGCGACGGCCGCGATCGCCGCCCGCCCGCCGCCCGCCGACTCGACGGCGAAGCCCTCGATGCGCAGCGCGCGCTCGAGGGCCTCGCGAATGGCGGCGTCATCGTCGACGACGAGGACGAGCGGATCGCTCACGCCTCCCATCATCGCGGGAAACGCGGCGGTGCGCCGACGGGGGTACCCGCCGGCGCAGCGCCATGGATCAGGCCGGTTCGCTGGGCGCTCCCGCGGGCGCCTGGAAGCTCCCGGGCGCGCCGGGTCCACCGCCACCCGGAGGACCGCCGGGCCCGCCGTGGAAGCCACCGGGGCCACCGGGCCCGCCGGGCCCGCCGCGGAAGTTGGGCGGGCCGCCGGGACCGAAGCCGCCCCGCCCGCCGCGTCCGAACTTCGGACGTTCGGCCTTGAAGGCGGCGCGCACCTTGGCCACATCGATGCCGAGCTCCTTGGCCAGGGCGGCCAGGAAGTCGTTGCCCCTGGCGCGGCCCTCGCCGCGCGGGCCGGGGTGGAAGCCGCGGCCGCGGCCGCCGAAGGCGGGGAGATTGGAGCGGTCACAGGTCAGCGGGGCGTCCTGGCACGCGAGGATCGCGTCGCGCTGGGCGCTCGTGAGACGCCCGGAGTCGACGGCCTTGTCGAGGTCGGCCTTGGCGACCTTGTCGAGCGCGTCCTTGAGCTTCTCGGTGGAGATGTCCAGGCGCTTGGCCACCCTCGCGAGATGGTCGTCACGCTGCTTCTGCATGTCCTTGAACGCCTGGGACATCGTGGGCGGCGGCGAGGTCTTCTTCGTCGTATCGCCCGACCCCGCGACTCCCGTGGCGGCGACCACGGCCACGGTGGCGAGCGCGGATGCGACGGCTGCGATGAGGACCTTCTTCATGGAACTGGCCTCCTGAGCCTAGAGAAGTTGAATGCTCCCGCCGGAAGCATCGACCCCGCGCATAAGAGGAGTCTGAGAAGTCTGAGAAAGGAGCCGGAGGCGGGATTCGAACCCGCGGCCTACCGCTTACAAGGCGGTTGCTCTACCGGACTGAGCTACTCCGGCCTCGCGGCCGAGTGTACGGCCGTCAGCCGATCTGCTCGAGGTCGATGACGAAGATGAGCGTGGCGTTCGGCGGGATGTCGGGCGGCGAGCCCTGCGGGCCGTAGGCCAGGTCGGGCGGGATGATCAGCTCCCGGCGTCCGCCGGGCTTCATGCCGACCAGGCCCTTGTCCCAGCCGGGGATGACCATCCCGGCGCCGAGCTGGAACTGGAACGGCTGGCCGCGATCCCACGAGGCGTCGAACTGCTTGCCGTTGGCGTAGTTGACGCCGACGTACTGGACGGTCAGCGCATCGCCGGCCTTGGCGGCCTGGCCACTGCCCGGCTTGAGGTCCTTGATCTCCAGCGTCTTCGGCGGCGGGCCGGACGGCACTGTGACCTTCGGCTTGGTCGCGGTTTCCGCCGGAGTCGTGGGCGTCGTCGCGGCCGGCGTGCTCGCGGTGGCGGGCGTGGACGCGGCTTCGTCCTTGCCCTTGTCGTCGTCGCTCCCGCAGCCGGCCACGGCGAGCGCGAGCACGGCGAGGACGGCGGGGAGGAGAAGGCGGGGCGCCATGAGGAGGCGACACCCTACCCGTCCCCACCGTCAATCCGCCTCGCGCTCGCGCCACCACGCCACCGTGTCGGCAAGCGTGGTGGCGAGCGGGATCCGCGGCTCCCAGCCGGTCGCCGCGGTCAGGCGGTCATGCGACCCCCGGATCTCCATCACGTCGTGGGCGCGCACGCGCCCCGGGTCCACCTCGTGGGCGATCTCGCTGCCCGTGACCTCGCGCAGCAGCGCGATCAGCTCGGCGACCGACGTGGCCCGTCCGGAGCACACGTTGTAGGCGTCCGGCGGGGCGGAGGCGGCGAGCTCCCGATAGGCCAGCGCGACGTCGCGGACGTCGGTGAAGTCGCGGCGCGGCTCGGGATTGCCCGTCACGACGCGCACCGGGCTCTCGCCGGCCGCCAGTCCGATCGCGACCTGACGCGTCAGCGAGGCGACGACGTAGTCGGTGGACTGGCGGGGACCCGCGTGGTTGAACGCGCGGACGCGCACGATCTCCAGGCCGTGGGCGTCCACGTACATGGCCGCGAGCAGGTCGACCGCGGCCTTCGAGACGGCATAGGGATTCTGCGGGCGCAGCGGGGCGTCCTCGTCCACGGGAAGCGACGCGGGGCGCCCGTAGATCTCCCCGCTGCCGACGACGATCACCCGTGCGTCCGGAGCCCGGGTCCGGACGGCCTCGAGGAGGTTCAGCGTGGCGAGCGTGTTCTCGGACAGCGCCGCTCCCGGGCGCTCCCAGGAGCCCGCGACAGAGGCCAGCGCGGCCAGGTGGTAGACGACCTCGGGTTCGGCTTGCGCGATGGCGTGGCCGGTCGCCGCGGCGTCGAGAAGGTCCACGGCGACGGCGCGCGCGCCGGCGGTCTCGGGCTCGCTGGCGGACCGCGACAGGGCGACGACGTCGTCGCCCGCGGCCACGCATGCCTCCGCGAGGTGGCTCCCGGCGAACCCGCCCGCCCCGGTGATGAGAACGCGCGCGCTCAGGACTCGGAGGAGCCGCCGACCTCGTCCGCCGTCCCGGCGGCCACGGCATGCTCGATCCGTCCATGGCCGTTGGGGGACACGAGCGCCTCGTAGGGCGGCGGCACGTCCTCCTCGGGACGGTTGAGCCGGCGCTCCAGCTCCCCGAGGACCACCCCGAACAGCAGATGGCGCCAGGTCGCCTGCGCGAGCGCGCGGCGATTGCCGGTGAGGGTCTCCAGCTCGTCGCGCGCCGGGTGGAAGCGATCGGACAGCCGGCCCAGGGGCCACAGCCCGACGTTCTCGGCCAGCCCGGCCGCTGGGCCGCGCGCCCACGGCGGCAGCGGCACGAGCGGAGCCAGGTTCGCGTACACGGCGCCGAACACGGCGCCGTTGGCCACATGCAGGGCCACGCCGATCGGCATCCACGACGGTCCGCGGGTCACCGCCTTGCCGAGGAGCTCCGTGTCGTCGTAGCTGCTGCCGAACACCGCCTTGTCGAGCGGCTGCTGGGCCGCCCAGACCCCGGCGGCAAAGGCCCCGGCGAGGGCGCCCCGAGCTGTGCGGGTGCGATCGAAGGCCACGAGAGAGACAACTGTAACGAGCCATCGGGCGCGGGGTTGTCCCCGGCACGATGCAAGCGGCCAAGCTGCATGCCCGCGCGCGCCGGAACGGCGCCAACCCGTTCGTCTATTGGATCGCGCGCGCGGTGCTCCAGCCCTTCTTCCACCTGTACTTCCGCCTGAGCCGCGTGGGCCGCGAGCACATTCCGCAGGAGGGGCCCGTGATCTTCGCGGCCAACCACCGCTCCTTCCTCGACCCGTTCGTCATCGGCACGCTGATCCGGCGCCCGATGTACTACGTCGCGAAGAAGGAGCTGTTCGCACGGCGTTGGCAGGCCTGGGTCCTGAACGCGCTGGGCGCCTTCCCCGTGGACCGCGGAGCCTCCGACCAGGAGTCGATGCGCACGGCCCGCGAAATCCTCGGACGCGGTGACTGCGTCCTCATCTTCCCCGAGGGCACCCGGGTGCGCCCCGGATCGCTGGGCACCCCCAAGCGTGGGGTCGGCCGGCTCGCGCTCGAGACCGGCGCCCCGGTCGTCCCCGTCGCCGTGCTCGGGACCGAGCGCGTGCGCCGCGGCTGGCGGATCCGCCCGCACAAGGTCCGGGTGCGCTGCGGACGGCCGCTGCGCTTCCCCGTCGTCGAGTCCCCGTCACGCCACCTGGCCGGCGCCGTCACCGATCGGATCTGGCCATGCGTGATGCTCCAGTGGGAGTGGCTCGGCGGCCTGCCGCCGCTCCGCCGCGCCGCCATCGTCGGCGCGGGGTCGTGGGGGACCGCCCTGGCGGTCGTGCTCTCGCGCGCGGGTCTCGAGGTCGAGCTGGGCTGCCGCACCGCCGAGCAGGCCGAGGAGCTGGCGCACGTTCGCGAGAACGCCCGCTACCTGCCCGGCGTAGCTCTGCCCGAGGGCGTCAAGGTCACGCGGGCGGCCGACCTGCAACTCGCGGCGCAGGACCTCGTCTGCTTCGCGGTGCCCGCCCGCGCGCTGCCGGTCGCGGTCGCCGCCCATGGTCCCGCCGTGCCGGAGCGCGCGAACGTGCTCGTCCTTTCCAAGGGCCTCGTGCCGCCGCTGGGAACGCTGCCCAGCGCGTTCGTCGCCGAGCGGGTGCCCGCGCGGGCCGCGGCCTGCCTGGGTGGTCCGGGGCACGCCGCCGAGGCCCTCCAGCACGGCGCCGCGCTCGTCGTCGCCTCGCTCGACGGAGCCTTCGCGCGGCAGCTCGCCGACTCCCTGTCCGCGGCCGGTCTGGACGTCCAGACGAGCGCCGACCTGACCGGTGTCGAGCTCGCCGGGTGCGCCAAGAACGCGGCCGCGTTCGCCGCCGCGGCGGCCGGGCCCGCCGGCCCGAACGTCGCCGGCGCCGCGGCCGGCAAGGTGTTCGCCGAGGTGGAGGTCTACGCGCGGCGTCACGGCGCGCTTCCCGAGACGTTCGCCGGACTGGCGGGAGCGGGCGACCTCGTCGCCACCGTGCTCGCCGACGGCAGCCGCAACCGCCGTGCCGGCGAGCTGCTGGGCAGCGGCGTGCCGGCCTCCGAAGTCGAGCCCGCGCTCGGCCAGACCGCCGAGGCGGTCGACGCGATCCCGCTGCTCGCCGGCGCCCTGCGCGAGGACGGCGTGCGCGCCCCGACCATGGACGGGCTCGCGGCGCTGATCGACGGCCGGATCGGCCCCGAGCGCTGGTCCGAGGGCATCGTCTCGCCGACCGCTCCGAGCCGCCCGGTCAGGGCCGCCTGAGACGGGTGGCGGAGTAGGGTCTGGTGCGTGAGTGCGCCCCCCAAGCCGAAGGCTCAGCTGGACGACGAATTCGCCGAGCTCTATCGCTCGCACCTGCGCGACGTCTACTCCTATGCCTACTACCGGATCGGCAACCATCACGACGCCGAGGACCTCACCGAGCAGACCTTCCTGCAGGCCTACCGGCACTTCGAGCGAGCGCAGCGCGAGAGCCACGGCCGCCCGCTGCGCCCGTGGCTCATCCGGATCGCCCACAACCTGGCGGCGAACTACTACCGCGACCGTTCGCGCCGGCCGCAGACGCCGATCGACGACACCGACGTGCTCACGGCGCCCCATACGACGGAGGCCCTCGTGGAGGGCCGGGACGAGCTCCAGCGCATCCTGGAGGGGGTCAACGAGCTTCCGGACGACCGGCGGGAGGCGCTCATCATGCGCTTCGCCCTCGGCATGGACAACCGCGAGATCGCGCGCGCGATGGGGCGTACCGATGGCGCCACCAAGGTGCTGTTGCACCGCGCCACCAGACAGCTCGAGCAGATCGTGAAGGAGCGTGAGAAGACCGGATGATGAGTGAATCGGCGGAGTTCGAGTTCGAGGTCCTCCTGCGCCGTGCCCTGGCGCCGGTCGAGCCTCCCAGCGACCTGTCCGAGCGCCTCGAGACCACGCTCGCCAACCTGACCGAGCTGGCCGCCGACGAGCTCGAGTCGTGGGAGCTCGGCGCCATGCGCGACCCGCGCAACTGGGTGCGGCCGGTGGCCGCCACCGTCGTCGGCACCACGGCCGGAGCCGCCCTCGTGCTCCTGCGCGCGCGGGGACGCGCCAAGCGCCGGCGTCCGGACAGCGCCCTCGACGCCGCGGAGAAGGCCCTGCGCGACGTGTTCGGCGAGGCGCGCAAGCTGCTCGAACGCTGATCCGCGCCCGCAGCCCGCGCGTAGTGTCCCATTGGGATGGCACGCGAAGAGACCCTGCACGAGCTCGCCGACGAGGATCTGATGCAGCTCGTGCAGCGGGGCGAGGCGCGCGCCTTCGAGGTGCTCTACGACCGCCACTGCAGCGTGGCCTTCTCGCTCGCCTATCGGATGTGCGGGTCGCGGGCGGCCGCCGAGGACGTCGTCCAGGAGGCCTTCCTCGCCATGTGGCGCAGCGGCGCGCGTTACGACCGCACCCGCGGCAGCGTCCGGACGTGGGCCCTGGGGATCGTCCACAACCGCGCGATCGACTCGCTGCGCCGCAGCACGGTCCACGACAAGAGGCGGGTCAGCGACGAGGGAATCGAGGAGCGCTTCGAGGCCCCCGAGCGCACCGAGGTCGAGGCGGCGCGGCGCGACGAGGCGCGCTCGGTGCGCAGCATCATCGACGAGCTGCCCGAGGAGCAGGGCCGCGTGATCCAGCTCGCCTACTACGGAGGCTTCACCCACACCGAGATCGCCGAGATGCTCGAGACGCCGATCGGCACCGTGAAGGGGCGGATGCGACTCGGGCTCGAGAAGATGCGCGCGCGCCTCCAGGCGGCCGGGATGCAGGGAGCGACGCCATGAACGCGAACGGGCACGGGCGCTGGGACGACACGCTGGCGGCGTACCTGCTCGGGGCGCTGCCCGACGCCGAGGTCGAGGAGTTCGAGGGCCACCTCGCGGGGTGCGAGCGCTGCCGCGACGAGGCGGCGTCGCTGCGGGCCGCGGTCGACGTGCTGCCGGTCGCCGTGCCGCCGGTGAGCCCGCCCAAGGAGCTCAAGTCGCGTGTCATGAGCGTCGTCGAGTCCGAGGCGGAGCTGCTGCAGGCGGCGGGCAGCGAGGCCGATCGTCCCGCCCCCCGCCGCCGGCGCGGCCTGCGCGGGCTGTTCCCGCGCCCCGTGATCACCGCGGCCGCGGCCGCCGCGGCCCTCGCGGTCGGCGTGGTCGCCGGCATCGCGATCGTCGGCGACGACGGAGGCGGCGGACAGCGAACGCTGGCCGCGCGCGTCACCGATCCGCTGGCCGCGACGACGGCGCGGGCCTCGCTGGTGGTGGACGGGTCGCGGGCGAAGCTGGTGGTGCGCGGGATGCCCGCCCCGGAGAGCGGCCGGGTCTACCAGGTGTGGCTCAAGCGCGGGGACAGGGTGCCCGTTCCCGCCGGCGCGACGTTCATGCTGCGCTCGGGCGACGTGGCGATCCCGCGGGCGGTCCGCGACGGCGACCAGGTGATGGTCACGTCCGAACCGGAGGGCGGCAGCCCGGTCCCGACGCGCCAGCCGATAGTCGTCGCGCAGCCCGTCTGACGCTTGGCTCTTAGCGGGCGGAAAAGGGTCGTCCGGTAGCTTCAGCCTCCGCCATGGAGACGTGTTACCGCCACCCGAATCGCGAGACCGGAGTCTCGTGCTCGAGCTGCGGCCGTCCGATCTGCCCGGACTGCATGACCCCGACGCCCGTCGGGATGCGCTGCCCGGAATGCTCGAAGGACCGCACCGAGGTCCGGACGATCAGCAGCGTGGGCGACGAGCCGGTCGTCACTTACGTCCTCATCGCGATCAACGTGCTGGCCTTCCTGGGGTCCGCGGCGAGCGGTGGCGACGTCGGGATCGGCGGCACGGGAGGGAGCGTGATCTCCAACGGGGCGCTCTTCGGACCCTCGATTGCCATCGACCACGAGTACTGGCGGCTGGTCACGTCCGGCTTCCTGCACGCCGGGCTGATCCACATCGGCTTCAACATGTTCCTGCTCTACCTGCTGGGCACCCAGCTCGAGCCGGCCATCGGGTCGCTGCGCTTCGGGATCCTCTACTTCACCTCGCTGCTCGGCGGATCGCTCGGGGCGCTCCTGCTCTCGCCGGATTCCGTGACGGTGGGCGCGTCCGGCGCCGTGTTTGGGTTGATGGGCGCGTTCATCGTGATCATGCGAGCCCGCGGTGGGGACGTGATGGGGTCAGGAATCCCCTTCCTGATCGGGTTGAACCTCCTGCTCAGCCTGCGCCCCGGCATCTCGATCGGCGGACACATCGGCGGGCTCATAGCCGGCGTCATCGCCGCCTACGTCCTCGTCACGTTCGGGGACCGGACCCGCTCCCTCGCCGTCCCGTTGCTGGTCTGCGTCTGCCTGGCGGGCGCGGAGGTGGCGGCGTCGATCGCCGTCGCTTGAGGTCAGGGTCAGACCCCTCCTCAGAGGGGTCTGACCCCAACGCCCAGCGTCTCGTCGTACAGCGCCTGTGTGCGCTCGAGCAGGCGGCGTGACCGAGAAGCGGTCGGCCACGTCGGCGGCGGCCGCGGCGCCCAGGCGCTCGCGCTGCGGCGGGTCGGCGGCGAGCTCGGCCAGGACCGCGGCGAGAGCGCCGGGGTCCCCGGGCGGGACGAGGCGGCCGGTCTCGCCGTCGCGGACGATCTCCGGCAGCCCGCCGTGCGCGGCGGCCACGACACAGCATCCGGCGGCCGCGGCCTCGAGCGCGGAGTTGGGAAGCGGATCCGGGCGGGTGGAGGGAACGACGACCACGTCGGCCGCGCCGTAGACGTTGTCCACGTCGTCGCGGAAGCCGACGAGGCGCACGCGATCGCGGAGCCCGAGCGCCGCCGCGAGCTCGCGCAGCGCTCGCTCATGGCGCTCCTCGCCCGGCCACGCGTCGCCGGCCACGAGCGCGACTCCCTCGCCGCTCGCGAGTTCGGCCTGGGCGAGGGCGCGCACGAGGATCTCCTGGCCCTTCCACGAAGACAGGCGGCCGAGCACGGCGCAGACGAACGCTTCCGCCGGGAGGCCGAGGGCGGCGCGCGCCTCGGCGCGGGGAGCTCGCCGGGCCGCGGCCGTCACGCCCTCGTGGAGCACCCGCGCGCGCGGCGAGCCCCCGAACTGCGCGCGTACGGGCTCCGACGAGCACGCGAGTGCGTCCGCGCGGAGCAGGAACCGGCGGTAGAGGGGCCACCAGCGGGCGAAGTCGGCGTAGATCTCGCGCACCGAGACGGCGAGGGGGAGGCGGGCGCCCGCCGCGGCGGCGTAGGCGCCGACGCACACCGACGTGTTGGCGTGCACCAGCACCGCCTCGCGCTCGCGCGCCAGCCGGCCGAGCGCGGCGCGGTCGCGCGCGAGCTGACCGGCGACACGCGCCAGCCCCCACGGCGTGAACAGCGCGCGGCGCAGGACCGCGAGCCGGGGGCGCACGATCACCTCGATTCCCTCGGCGCGCAGGTCTTCGGCGAGGGGGCCTGGGCCGGGCAGGACGGCGAGGGCGCGATACCGCTCCGGGTCCAGTCCGGCGGCCAGGGCCAGCAGCTGGCGGTCGGCGCCGTAGCGGCCGGCCGACGAGTGGACGTAGAGGACGGTGCGCGCCACGCGCTCAGGCGCCGGGCTCGACGCTCACGCGAGCTCGAGGGCGTGCGCTTCGGCGGCGGGCGGCGGCTCGGGAAAGCGGTCGGGGTGCAGCAGCCATGCCAGGAGCTCGAGCCCGTCGACCAGCCGGGGACCGGGACGGGAGAAGTAGGCGGCGGCCTCGACGGCCACGACCTGACCGGCTCCCAGCGAGTCCAGGCGGTCGCGATAGGTCTCGGCCTCCTCGCGGGCCCGCGGGGCGTCGTAGCCGCACGGCATGACGACGACGACGTCGGGCTGGGCCGCCGCCACCAGCTCCCAGCTCGTCACCTCGGAGGGCTCGCCCGCGAGCCCGAGGACGTCCTCGCCCCCGGCGTAGTCGATGAGCTGCGGCGTCCAGTGGCCGGCCACGAAGGGCGGGTCCAGCCACTCCAGCGCCGCGACCCGCGGGCGCCTGGCGGCTCGCACGGCGAGGCGCACGCGGTCGATCCGCATCGACGCGTCGTGCACGAGCGCCACTCCCTCGTCGCGCCGGTCGGTGGCCTCGGCCAGCGTGCGCACGTCGCCGAGCGCCTCGCCGATCGTGTTCGGATCGAGCGAGATGACCCGCGGCCGGCTCGGGATCCGCTCGGCCACCGCGCGGACGTCGTCGTAGGAGACCGCGCACACCGCGCACAGCGCCTGCGTGACGATGAGGTCGGGCTGCAGGTCGGCGAGCCGGTCGGCGTCGAGCTCGTAGATCGACTCGCCGCGGTCGGTCCGCTCGCGCACGGCCGCATCGATCTCCCGGGCCGACAGGCCGGGCTCGATGAGGTCGCGAGTGATCTTCGGCCGGTCGAGAGCTTCCGGCAGGCCAGTCGCACTCGTGGGTGACGGCGATAACCTCGTCGCCGAGGCCGAGCGCGAACAGCGTCTCGGTCGCCGAGGGTACGAGGGACACGATCCGCACGGGGGAAAGGGTATGGCACTGCTGTCCGAGGAAGACGTGGCCGAGCGCCTGCGCGACAGCGCGTGGGAGCGCGACGGCGACGAGATCGCGCGGGAATGGAAGTTCGACGACTTCGCGGCGGCGATGGCCTTCGTGAATCGTGTGGCGGAGGCGGCCGAGGAGGCCAACCACCATCCCGACATCCTGCTGCACGGGTGGAACAGGGTGCGCCTCTCGCTGATGACCCACAGCGAGGGCGGGCTGACGGAGAACGACTTCGCGATGGCGGCACGCTTCGACGAGCTGGCCTGACGGTTCGGCTTTGCCAGCCGCGTTCGAGTGGACGCTACCGTTCATTCGAGTGGGAGGCATCGACGCGCAACACGACGCGCTCGTCGCCGATCTGACGCGGCGCGGGCTGCTTGCAGCGCGGCGGTGTTCTGGGGCTCGCCGCCCTCGTGGCGTACGCCGGACCGGTCGCGCGCGCTCTCGTGGCGCCGGAGCCGGCCTTCGCCGAGCCCGACCTGGCCGACGGCACGCTCCAGGCCTTCGCCGACACGATGATCCCCGGGCGCAAGGCGACGCCGACCGACCTCGGCAACGCGATCCACCCGCGGGCGATCGCCGGCGTCGATCCGCTGCCCGGCGCGGTCGAGACCGACGCGCTCGCCCTCTACCACCACCCGCAGATCGGCTTCGACGCGCTCGAGCCCGACGTTCCTCGCCGACCTCTCGGCGCGCTCGCTCGCCCAGGGCGGCGACTTCCTGTCGCTCGACTTCGACGAGCGCGTGGCGGTGTGCCTCGCCGGACTGGCCTTCGACAATCCGTCGCGGCTCGCTCTGGGAGGCCGCGGCCGCGGTCCCGTTCACCGCCTTCTGCGCCGCCGCGCTGGTCCCCGACGCGACCGCGGCGAAGGCCTCGGGCTACCGGGTGATGGGCCTTCCCGGCGTCGCGCCCGACGGCTACCCGCACTTCTCCTACCGGCGCAAGCTCGCCCGGGAGCGGACGAAGCGGGGGTCCCTGCGCCTGATGGCCGAGCGCGTCGACGTCCTGCATCGCGGGCTCGGGCTTCGGCGGCTCGATCACCGCCTTCCGGCTCGCCGAGCTCTACCGCGCCGCCGGCGCCGACCCGAGGGCGATCGTGATGCTCGAGCGCGGGCCGCCGCTTCGGGCACACGGACTTCAGGCAGTCGATGGACGTCGACCACCTCTCGAGCGTCTACAACCTGATCCAGGGCCAGGGAGCGCAGATCGTCGCCGCGAACGCCGTCGGCGGCGGCTCGAACCTCTACCTGGCCGCGTCGCTGCGCTCGCCCACGGAGACCTTCGAGCGCCGCGACCGCCGCCCGGGCGACGGGCCCGAGCGGCGGATGTGGCCGAGCCAGATCTCGCGACGCAGCCTCGATCCGCTACTACGCGCGGGCCGAGGCGCGGCCTGCGCGTCAGCCGGCCGACGTGGAACCAGGTGTCGAAGTCGGGCGGCCTGTGGGCGCGCGACGCTCGCACGCGGCCGGCCACACCTGCGACCGCGTGCCGCTCGCCATCAGCCCCGAGCGCTGCGTCGAACGCGAAGTGGTGCCACACCGGCTGCATCTTCGGCGCCAAGAACTCGCTGATCACCAACTACCTGCGCCAGCGCCGAGCGCCTCGGGCGTCGCAGGTCCGCCCGGTGCATCGAGGTCCAGTCGGTGCGCCAGTCGCAGGCGCGCCCGTACCGCTACGTCGTGACGTCACCGCGACCCGGCGCCGAGCAGCGGCCGGGGTCGGTGGAGATCGAGTGCAAGGTCGCTGGTCCTCGCGACCGGGCGCGATGGGCGACGCGCCGATCCTCATGCGCTCGCGCAACGACCTGCCGTCGCTGTCCGAGCCAGGTCGGCAAGCACCTCGGCGTCAACGGCGACCACGTCGCGGCCGATCGAGTACGACCCGAAGAAGGTCCGCGCGTGCTCGGCCTGCCGGGCTACGGCCACTTCCACAAGGGCAAGCCGATCACGACGATGACCTACGACTTCTGGGTCGGGCGCCGCGACCACCGCTTCGACGGCACCCGCTTCAACCTCCAGGAGATCTTCCTCTCGTCGCTGACCAACTTCCTCTACGACGACGGGCGCGACCCGGCGGGCGAGCCGTCGTGGTGGGGCCTGCAGAAGAAGCAGGCGATCGCGAACTGGGCCAACCGCATCGAGCTGCTGGCGATGGTCGAGGACACCAACGACGGCACGTTCTACGCGACGCCGCCGCCAGCGGCGGCGCGGTCCGGCCCAACGACGGGCCGGTCGCCGTCGGCACTGTTCACCTACGCGCTCTCCGAGCAGTCGATCCGCGGTGCGCGAGGCGGCCAACGCGGCGATGAAGCGGATCGCCGAGCGCCGGGCCTCGGCCGCTTCATGAAGCTGACCGAGACGCAGGGCGTCTACGCGTCGCACCCGCTCGGCGGCTGCCGCATGGCCGAGTCGCGCCGACCTCGGCGTCGACCGATCACGCCGGCGCGGTGTTCGGCTACGAGGGCCTGTACTGCGTCGACTCGTCGATCATCCCGACCTCGCTGGGCGTCAACCCGTCGCTGACGATCGCCGCCGTGTCGCGAGCGCTGCGCCGATCTGCTCGTGCGCCGGGCGGCGCGACCTCGGCCTGCCGGCGCGGCCGGCGGGGCTGCGCCGCAGGGTGCCGTCGGAGATCGTCGGCGAGCGAGTGGTCGTCCCCGTGCCGCGGCCGCCGCGCAAGCGCAAGCGGCCGGCCAAGCGCCGCGCCGCGCCGCGTCGCCGGGCGCTCCGATAGTCACTGAGCCTCCTGCTACGGTTTCCCCGTCGGCTCGATGAACGACGACGACCTCCCCCGAAGTAGCAGGGCGCCGACTTGACGGCGCTCTACCTGATCGCGGTCGTCCTGCTCGTGCTCCTGAACGGGTTCTTCGTCGCCGCCGAGTTCGCGCTCGTGCGCGCCAAGAAGTCGAAGCTGGAGACCATGGCCGAGGAGGGCCTTGGGGGCTCGGCCGCCGCGGTCAACGAGATCGACGACATCAGCGAGGCTCTGGCGGCGTGCCAGCTCGGAATCACGCTGGCCTCGATCGGGATCGGCTTCCTGGGCGAGCCGGCGATCGCCAAGCTGATCGAGCCCATCTTCGGGAACATCTCCCACGGGGTCGCCGTGGCGATCAGCATCGTGATCGCCTACGTCATCACCACCTCGGCGCACATCACCATCGGCGAGCAGGTCCCGAAGATCTACGCCATCACCCACGCCGAGGCCGTCGCCCGCCGGGTCGCGCCGCCGCTGCGCGCCTTCCGACGCACGTTTCGACCGTTCGTCGCCCTGCTCAACGCGGTCTCCAACCGGCTCCTGCGCCTCGTGGGCGTCCACCCCGAGCAGATCTCGAGGAGGAGGGTGGGAGCCCCGAGGAGCTCAAGCTGATCATCGCCGAGTCGGTCCAGGGCGGGAAGATCGACCCGGGCGAGGCGGGGATGCTGTCGGGCGTCTTCCACCTCCACGAGCAGGAGGCGCGCCAGGTCATGACCCCCATCCCGGCCGTCGTCACGATCGACGCCTCCGACACCGTCGAGGAAGCGCTGCGCCGCTGCGTGGACACCGGCCACACGCGCCTGCTGGTGGTCGAGGACGAGAACCCCGATCGCGTGCGCGGAATCGTCCACGTCAACTCGCTCGCTCGCAAGCTCCTCAGCGAGGGGCCGGACGCCTCGCTGGAGCCGCTCATCAAGGACGCCCCGATCATTCCCGAGACCAAGCCGCTCGACGATCTCCTCGCCGAGCTGCAGCGCCAGCGCCTGACGATGGCCGTCGTGGTCGACGAGTACGGCCGCGTCGCGGGCATCGTGACCGTCGAGGACATCATGGAGGAGGTCGTCGGCGAGATCGAGGACGAGACCGATCCGGCCGGCGGCGCGATCCGCAAGCTGGCCAACGGCGACTGGTTCGTCCGCGGCCACGTCGCCGTCACCGATCTCAGCGACTACGGGCTCGAGCTGCCCGTGGACACCGACGCCTACAACTCCATCGGCGGATACGTCTTCAACGAGCTGGGCCGGCTGCCGCGCCGCGGCGACACCGTGGCGGCCAACGGCTACTCGATTCGCGTCGAGTCGGTGCGCGAGAACCGCATCGAGGCGGTGCGCATCCGCGAGCGCCGCGCGGACGCCTGACGGGCCTGGACGAACGGACGACTGGACGCAAGTTCCGTCGGAGAGCTACGTTTCTATCCGCACAACCGCTTCTGGAGGCCCGAGCGGGCCACCGGCGGTTGATGGAGGAGAGATGGTGGATGGTGAGTCCACCACCGTTAAAGAAGACCGGCCCGCGGGGGAGCGGGCCGGTCTTCGCTATGGGAGGAGGTGCGGCTATGAGGTACGTCGCTCAGGAAGTATCGGAGCGAGGTCTCAAGCTCCGATAAACCGAAGTTGAGGATCTGCTGAGGGCCGCGTCGTACCAGTGAAAGCCCTGGCCCGACTTGCGCCCCAGGGCGCCCTCGGCGACGAGCGTGCGGACGCGCTCGGGGACGTCGGTGCCGATCGATTCGCCGATGGCGACCGCGACGTCCAGGCCCACCAGGTCGAGCAGGGCGAGCGGGCCGAGGGGGTGGCCGGCCCCGAGCTTCATGCACTGGTCGACCTCGTTGGGGTCCAGGCCGGTCTCCTCGAGCAGGCGCACGGCGCTGAACAGGTAGGGGAACAGCAGGCGGTTGACGACGAAGCCCGGCAGGTCCGGGACATCGACCGGGGTCTTGCCGAGCACGTGTACCAGGGCATGCGCTCGCACGCGGGTGTCCTCGCTGGTCTGGGGCCCGGCGACGATCTCGACGAGTGGCATCGCCGGCACGGGGTTGAACACGTGGAAGCCGACGAAGCGCTCGGGTCGCCCGGAGGCCTCCGCGAGCTCGGAGACCGAGAGCGAGGAGGTCGTGGTGGCGAGCACGGCGTCTTCGGCCAGCACGCCGTTGAGGGTGCCGAGGACGTTCGCCTTCGCACCGGTGTCCTCGGCGATGGCCTCGACCACGAAGGTGCGCTCCGAGGACGCCAGCTCGGACGGATCGGTCACGAGGCGCACGTGCGAGGGATCGACCTCGTCCTCGAGCCGGCCGAAGGCCTTCTCCAGGCGGGTCTCGGCGCGCCGCGCGGAGTCCTCGGAGCGCACCCACATGACGACGTCGCCGTGCTGCGCCGCGCTGGCGGCGAGCCCGCATGCGATCGTGCCGCTTCCGGCTATTCCAAGGCTCTCGCGCACGTCCCCTCCATCCTGGCTGATTGGCCAGTCAGTCAAGTACCCTAGGACATACAGACCTATGAGACGGAGGCTTTCTAAACCATGAGCACCCAGCAGGGCCGCGAGGTCGTCATCGTCGAAGCGGTGCGGACCCCGGTCGGCCGTGGCCACGAGGAGAAGGGCTACTACAAGGACACGCACCCGAGCAATCTGCTCGCGAAGGTCTACGGCGAGGTGATCGAGCGGGCCGGTATCCCGGCTTCCGAGGTCGAGGACGTCGTCACCGGCTGTGTCCAGCAGTTCGGAGAGCAGGGCTTCAACATCGGCCGCAACGCCTGGCTCGAGGCCGGGCTGCCGATCGAGACCCCGGCGACGACGATCGACCGCCAGTGCGGATCGGCCCAGCAGGCCGTCAACTTCGCCGCGGCGCTGGTCGCCTCCGGCGTCCACGACGTGGCGATCGGCTCGGGCGTCGAGCACATGGGCCACATCTCGTTCGCCGACGGGATGGCGACGCAGGCCGAGTACGGCGCGGCGTTCTCGCCGCAGCTGCTCGAGAAGTACAACCTGATCCCGCAGGGCCTGAGCGCCGAGATGATCGCCGACCAGTGGGAGATCCCCCGCTCCGAGCTCGACGAGCTGGCCGTGCGCTCGCACCGCCTGGCCGCCCAGGCCACCGAGGAGGGCCGCTTCGAGCGCGAGATCGTGCCCTTCGCCGTCAACGGCGACACGTACGTCGCCGACCAGGGCATCCGGCCCGACACGACGCTGGAGAAGCTGGCCGAGCTCAAGCCGGCGTTCAAGCCCGACGGCAAGATCACGGCCGGCAACTCGTCGCAGATCTCCGACGGCGCCGCCGCGGTGCTGCTGATGACGCGCGAGAAGGCCGACGAGCTGGGCGTGAAGCCCCGCGCGCGGATCGTCGACCAGACGACGGTCGGCGTCGACCCGGTGATCATGCTCACCGGTCCCATCCCGGCGACGAAGAAGCTGCTCGACCGCGGCGGGATGTCGATCGACGACATCGACCTGATCGAGATCAACGAGGCGTTCGCGCCGGTCGTCGCCGCCTGGCAGCGCGAGCTGAGCCCGGACATGGACCGCGTGAACGTGAACGGCGGCGCGATGGCGCTGGGCCACCCGCTCGGCTCCACCGGGGCGCGGCTGATCACGACCCTCCTGCACGAGCTCGAGCGCTCCGACAAGGAGTGGGGCCTCGTGACGATGTGCTGCGGCGGCGGCCTGGGCACGGGCACCGTCATCCAGCGCGTCTGACGAACTGGCGGGCTTCCTCCGTCCGGCGTACACTCGCCGGACGGAGGAGCCATGCACGGACGACCATTCGCGGTCGGAATCCTCGCGGCACTCCTGCTCACGCCGGGTGCCTCTGCTCATACGATCTCCCTCTCGCCGCGCGCGGGCGACCTGAACACGCCGTTCCGCTTCACCGGCCGAGGGTGGCAGCCCCGCGGGGTCGTCTCCTGGGAGTACTTCACTTCGACCAGGGCGACCACGGCGTTTCGCTCGGGCCGCTTCCGCGATGGGGCCAACGGGCGCTTCCGCTTCACGTGGTCCGACACGGCGCTCGGGCTCACGCACCGGATGTGCTTCACCCAGCTCGACACGCGCTTCGCCCGCGCGGCAGGGACGCCGCGGGGCCGACGCTTCCGCAGGTGCGCGAACTTCTACGTGGCCCCGCCCAGCGCCTATTACCAGCCGTCCGCCGGAGCGCCGGGCGACGTGTTCGTCCTGGTCGCCAGCGGGTTCCCGCCGGGCCGGACGCTTCAGGTCACCGTTCGCGGGCCCGACGGGCCGCAGCCGTCGGACAGCTTCTCGATGACGACGGCGACCCGCGGTGGCTTCTCGCCGGGGCCGTTCGGGCCGATCTTCGTCCCCCGGGGCGGGGCGGCGTTCGCGCGCGCCGCGGCCAACTCGGGCGCCGGGCTCTACGCGGCGGAGATCCTCGAGCCGCGCAGCAACCTCGTGGCCTACGCGTCCCTCCGGCTGACGCGCTGAGCCGGGAGCTCGATCACCGAACGGGCGCGGGCGCAAGCGCGCAGGCGCCGCCGCGGCACCGCTCGGTCGACGCGCACGACGCGGCCGTCGGCATCGAGCCAGTACAGGTCGAGGTCGAAGCGCATGCCGAAGGTGTGGACGGCGCGCGTGCGGGGCAGCAGCAGCGCGTGGTCCGGCGGTCGTGAGCGCAGCGCCAGGCCGAGCAGGCGCGCCCGGAACGTGTTGGCCACTCGCACGGTCACTCTCCGTATAGGGTCGGAGCGTGGATCTCGGCGCCCCCATCTCCTACCTCGTGCTCGAGAAGGGCCTGCCCGTGTATGACCCGGACGGCAGCGAGGTGGGACAGGTCGAGCACGTCCTGGCCGCGCCGGAGGAGGACATCTTCGACGGGATCGTGATCGACGCGGCGCCGGGTCCGGGCGGGTGGCGCTTCGCGGACGCCGAGCAGGTCGCCGAGCTGCACGAGCGCGGGGTGCTCCTGCAGGTGGGAGCGCAGGCGCTCTCCGAGCCGAGCGAGAACCCCGCCGCCATGGACGTCGATCCGGCGGAGGAGGAGGAAGGCACGGGCCGGCGGCTGGAGGAGAAGCTCAAGCGCGCCTGGGACTACATCTCGGGCAACTACTGACCCGGGTCCGGCGGCTGCCCGCCGCGCTCGAGGCGCTCGACGAGCTCGTCGAGTCGCAGCTCCTCGAGGCCCTGGCCGACGGCTTCGAGCTCCGTGGCGCAGAAGTCGACGAGCCCGCGGCCCTCCTTGACCAGGTCGAGCGTCTCGCGCAGCCCGGCTTCGCCGGAATCCAGGCGCTTGATGATCTCCTCGATGCGGGCGGAGGCCTGCTCGTAGGTCATCGGCTCGGTCACCGCTCGTCATCCTCGACACGGGCGCGGACGGCCCCGTCATGGAAGCGCACGTCGACGCGCCCGGCGGCGCGCGCCGCCTCGACTCCGGTCACGAGCTCGCCGGCGTCGTCCTGCACGAGCGCGTAGCCGCGGGCGAGCGTGCGGTCGGGGTCGTGGGCGGCGAGCGCCAGGGCGAAGGCGTCCAGCGCCGCCATCCGGCTCGTGCGCGCCGCGAGGGCGGTGGCCGTCGCCTTGCGGTCGAGCACGAGGCCGTGGGTCCGGGCCAGCCCGCGCCGCTCGGCCACGCCGCGCCGCGCGCTGGCGCGCAGCTCGCGTACCTGCTGGTGCAGGCGGGTCCGGTGGCGAGCGACGTGCTCGGCCGGGGCGCGGGACAGGGCGGCCAGCGCGCGGGCGCGATCCAGGACCGCCCGGCGCCCGTGGCGCGCCAGGGCGATCGCGCCGGCGGTCAGCGACTCCCGGGCGCGGACGCAGTCGAGCGGCACCGCGGCCTCGGCGGCGTGCGTCGGGGTAGAGCACGAGACCGCGGCGACGTCGTCGATCAGCGTGCGGTCGGTGTGGTGGCCGACGCTGGCCACGACCGGCACGGAGAGCAGGGCGACGGTGCGGCACAGCGTCTCGTCGCAGAAGGCGAACAGGTCGGCGAGCGAGCCGCCGCCGCGAGCGACGACGATCACCTCGACCTCGCCGCAGGCCGCGAGGTCTCCGAGCGCCTGGGCGATGCGCGGCGCGGCCTGGCGGTCCTGCACGGGGGCGAAGGCCCACACGAGCCGGCCCGCCCAGCCGCGGCGCCGCAGGCCCGCGAGCACGTCGTCGCGCGCCTTGCCGCGCTCCCCGGTGACGACCCCGATCGAGCGCGGGAGGGTGGGGATCCGCAGGTTCTTCTGCGGCTCGAACAGGCCCTCGGCGTCCAGCTGCCGGCGCAGCCGCGCCAGCTGGGCGAGCAGGTCGCCTTCGCCCGCGACCCGCAGGTCGCCGACCGAGAAGGAGAAGGACGGCGAGGAGGTGCGGCTGCCGGGGTAGTAGTCGGGACCGCCCGCCACGACGACCTGGGCGCCGTCGGCCAGCGCCCCGGGGTCCAGGCCGAGCTTCTCGAAGTCCTCGCGCCACATCGAGCACGGCACGGCGCCGACCGCGTCGCGCAGCTCGAAGTAGATGCGCACCCGGCTCTGGCCGAGGTTCCACACCTCGCCGAACAGCTGGACCCGCGCCCGCTTGCGCAGCTCGTCGCGCAGCACCGACGCGTAGCGGCCGACCGGGAAGGGGCCGGCCAGCTCGCTGCCCGGGATCCCCTGGGGGGCGGGGGCCGGCGCCTCAGGCAACGCGCTCGCGGACCGCCTCGGCGAGCAGCCGCACGGTCGCGGCGCGGTCGCCGCCCGGGACCGCGACCAGGGTCGTGACGCCGGCCGCCTCGTAGGCCGCGAGCTTGTCGTCGAGGCCGGCCGGCGTGGTGGCGATGCAGGCGGCGTCGATCAGCTCCGGAGTGACGGCGGCGGCGGCGCCCATCCGGTCGCCCGCCAGGAACCGCTCCTGGACCTCGCGGGCCGAGTCGCCGTGCCCGTACTCGGCGGCCACGTCCACGTAGAAGTTCTTCTCCTTCGCGCCCATCGCTCCGAGGTAGAACGCCAGCCAGGGCTTCGAGAGGTTGCGCGCCTCGTCGATGTCCTCGTGGATCGAGACCGGCACCACCGGAGCGATGTCGATCTCCTCCAGCGAGCGGCCCGGCCTTCTCCACGCCGGCGCGGAGCGGGTCGAGCAGGAAGTCCGGCTCGCGCGGGTTGAGCAGGAAGGGCAGCCAGCCGTCGGCGATCTCGCCCACCTGCTCGACCGCCTTCGGGCCGATCGCGCCGAGGTAGATCGGCACGTCCGACACCGGCTTGGCCAGCAGCTTGAGCGGCTTGCCCAGCCCGTCGGGGAGCGGGAGCGTCCACTCCTCGCCGTCGTGCTCGAGCGGGGCCTCGCGGGCCAGGACCTTGCGCACGATCTCCACGTACTCGCGCGTCCGGCGCAGCGGCCGGCGGAAGGGCACGCCGTACCAGCCCTCGCTGACCTGCGGGCCCGACACGCCGAGGCCGAGGCGGAAGCGCCCCCCGGTGAGCACGTCGAGCGTCGCCGCCGCCATCGCGGTGGCCGCCGGCTGGCGGGCGGGGATCTGCATCAGCCCGGAGCCGAGCGCCACGCGCTCGGTCTTGCCGGCCAGCAGGCCGAGCACCGACACCGCGTCCTGGCCCCAGGCCTCGGAGATCCACACCGAGTCCAGCCCCAGCTCGTCGGCGAGCTGCGCGAGCTCGACCTGCTCCTCGGGGGAGAACCAGGGCCAGTAGGCGAGGAAGAGGCCGATCCGCATGGTCACCAGACTAATAGGATGCGCGGCCGTGGACCTGACCCTGTCGCCCGAGGAGGAGGCCTTCCGCGACGAGCTGCGCGGGTGGCTCGGCGACAACGCCCCGGGCAAGGAGCCCGAGGGCGACGAGGCCGGCTTCGAGTTCCGCCGCGCCTGGCAGAAGGCGCTCTACGACGCCGGCTGGGCGGGCCTGTCCTGGCCGCGGGAGTACGGCGGCCGAGGGGCCACCCTCGTGGAGCAGGCGATCTTCAACGAGGAGATCGTCCGGGCCCAGGCGCCGCAGATGGCCAACGTGCTCGGGCTCGCCATGGGCGGGCCGACGGTCATCGCGCACGGCACCGACGAGCAGAAGGAGCGCTACCTCCTGCCGATCCTCTCGGCGGAGGAGATCTGGTGCCAGGGCTTCTCGGAGCCCGACTCGGGCTCCGACCTCGCGTCGGTCAAGACGACCGCGGTGCGCGACGGCGACGACTGGCTGGTCACCGGGCAGAAGGTGTGGACGACGCTGGCGCACCACTCGAAGTGGTGCATGCTCGTCGCGCGCACCGACCTCGACGCCCCCAAGCACAAGGGGCTCACGTACTTCCTCATGGACATGGAGCAGGACGCGGTGCAGATCCGGCCGCTGCGCCAGATCACGGGGGAGTCGGAGTTCAACGAGCTGTTCCTCGAGGAGGCTCGGATCCCGAACGAGAACATCGTCGGCGGGGAGGGCAACGGCTGGAAGGTCGCGATCACGACGCTCATGCACGAGCGCGCGACGCTCGCCTTCGGCCTTCAGGTCGCCGTGCAGATCGCGTTGCGCGAGCTGATGGAGAAGGCGAAGTCCAGCCCGTTCAACGGCGGCCCGGCGTCCCAGGACCCGATCATCCGCCAGCGCCTGGCCCAGCTCTACATCGAGGCCGAGGTCCTGCGGCTCAACGCCTACCGCGGCCTGACCGCCCAGATGAAGTACGGGGTGCCCGGTCCCGAGGGCTCGCTCGGGAAGTGGCACTGGTCGGAGGTCAACCAGTCGCTGACCGAGCTCGCGATGGACATCGCCGGGCCGCGCGCGCAGCTCGACGACGGCGAGTGGACGTACCGCTTCCTTCGCGCACGGGCCAACTCGATCGAGGGCGGCACGACGGAGATCCTCAAGAACATCGTCGCCGAGCGGGTCCTCGGGCTCCCGCGCCTCCGATGAACTACGACTTCAACGACGAGCAGCGGGCGATCAAGGAGTCGGCGCGCGGAATGCTGTCCAAGCGCTACCCGCTGGAGGAGGTCCGGCGGCTGGCGCTGGAGGACGAGCGTGGCTTCACCGACGAGCAGTGGGCGGAGATCTCCTCGCTCGGCTGGCCGGGGATCTTCGTCTCCGAGGAGGATGGGGGCCAGGGTCTGGGAATCGTCGAGCTGGTGATCCTCCAGGAGGAGCTCGGCTACGCCGTGGCGCCCACGCCGTTCTTCTCCAACGCCTGCGCGGGCCTGCTCCTGGCCGCGGCCGGGACGCCGGAACAGCGCGAGCAGTACCTGCGCCCGCTGGCCGCGGGGGAGAAGCGGGGCACCGTGGCGCTGTGGGACGAGGGCCAGGGGCACGATCCTCGGGGCGTCTCGCTGGAGCCGCACGGCTCGTCGCTCACGGGCACGAAGATCGCCGTCGCGGACGCCGGCAGCGCCGACTTCATCTTGGTGGCGGCGCGCGACCAGCCACCCTTCGTCGTCGACGCGGCGGACGTCGAGATCGAGCCCGCTCCCGGTCTCGATCCCACCCGCAAGCTCTTCACGGTGCGCCTCCACGGCGTGGACGGTCACTCCCTGGAGCACGACCCGGAGGGCCTGGAGCGAGCCTTCTGGGCGATCAGCACCGCGCTGGCCGCGGAGTCGACCGGACTCGCCCAGCGGGCGATGGAGATGGCGGTCGAGTACGCCAAGGACCGCAAGCAGTTCGACACGCCGATCGGCGCGTTCCAGTCGGTCTCGCACCGCTGCGCCCAGATGCTGCTCGAGACCGAGGGCGCGCGCTCGACGTCCTACTACGCGGCGTGGGCGCTCGACCACGAGCCCGAGTCGGCGCCCCTCGCCGCATCGATGGCCAAGGCCTACGCGTCGGACGCCGGCTGGCGCGTGACGGCCTCGGCGCTGCAGGTCCACGGCGGCATCGGCTTCACGTGGGAGCACGACCTCCAGTTCCTGCTCAAGCGCGCGAAGGCCAACGCCCACGCCTTCGGCGACGCCCGCTGGCACCGCGAGCGTCGTGGCCGGAGCTCGCCGGCGTGCTGAGTCCCGTCGTCCTTCAGCGCCGGATCGAAGGCGAAAGGGCCGTGAAGGGGTAAACACCACAAACTCAGTCGGGTTTGTGTATTTTGCGTGGCATGAACCCACGCAAACTCACCCTGATCGCAATCGTCCCCGCCCTCCTCGCCCTCGTGGCGGCCGGTTGCGGCGGGACTTCGGACTCCGGCGGGAGCGGCGGCAAGGTCGCCCTCGTCGCCTACTCGACGCCCAAGGAGGCCTACGCCGGGGTCATCCCGGCATTCAAGAAGACCTCCGACGGCAAGGACGTCGGCTTCAGCCAGTCCTACGGCGCCTCGGGCGACCAGGAGCGGGCCGTCGAGTCCGGCCTGCCCGCGGACGTCGTGGCGCTCTCGCTGGCGCTCGACGTCAACAAGCTCGTCAAGAAGGGCCTCGTGGCCCAGGACTGGGACCAGAGCAAGTACGGCGGCTTCGTCACGAACTCCGTCGTCGTGTTCGCCGTACGCAAGGGCAACCCGAAGAACATCAAGACCTGGGACGACCTGATCAAGCCCGGCGTCCAGGTGCTCGAGCCCAACCCGTTCACCTCGGGCGGCGCCAAGTGGAACGTGATGGCCGCCTACGGCGCCCAGATCGAGCAGGGCAAGACGCCCGCGCAGGCGCTGGACTACCTCAAGGCGCTGTTCAAGAACGTGGTCGTGCAGGACAAGAGCGCCCGCGAGGCGCTGCAGACGTTCTCCGCCGGCAAGGGCGACGTGCTCCTGGCCTACGAGAACGAGGCGATCGCCGGGCAGCAGGCCGGCCAGGACCTCGACTACGTCGTGCCCGACCAGACGATCCTCATCCAGAACCCGATCGCCGTGACGACGGACGCGAAGAACAAGGCGAAGGCGCAGGCGTTCGTGGACTTCACGACCACGCCGGAGGCGCAGAAGATCTTCGTCTCCAAGGGCTATCGCCCGGTGCTTGCCTCGGCGAACGATCCGGGCAAGTTCCCCGACCCTCCGGGCCTGTTCAAGATCGACAAGTTCGGCGGCTGGTCCAAGGTCAACGACGAGTTCTTCGATCCCGACAAGGGCAAGGTCGCGGAGATCGAGAAGGACCTGGGTGTCTCCACCTCCAAGTGATGCGGTGGCGCTGCCGGCTCCTCGCCGGGCCCCGCGGGCCGTCCGGTCCGCGGGCCCGGCGATCGCCGGTGCGCTGGCCACCGCCTACCTGAGCCTGATCGTCCTGATCCCGCTGGCCGCCGTCGTCGCGCGTTCGCTCGACGGCGGCCTCAGCGGGTTCTGGGATGCCGTGTCGGGCCCGGAGGCCTGGTCGGCGATCAGGTTCACCCTGCTGATCTCCGCGGCGGTGGCGGCGATCAACGCGGTGACGGGCACGGTCATCGCCTGGGTGCTCGTGCGCGACGAGTTCCGGGGCAAGCGCTACGTCAACGCGATCATCGACCTGCCCTTCGCGCTGCCGACGATCGTGGCCGGGCTGACCCTGCTCGCCCTGTACGGCCCGAACGGCCCGGTCGGCATCAACGTCGCCTTCACCCGGGCGGGCGTCCTGCTCGCGCTCCTGTTCGTGACGCTGCCGTTCGTCGTGCGCTCCGTCCAGCCCGTGCTCCTCGAGCTCGACCGCGAGATGGAGGACGCCGCGGCCTCGCTCGGCGCCGGGCCGGTCACGGTCTTTCGCCGGATCATCCTGCCCAACCTGCGGCCGGCCATCCTGTCCGGCGTGGGACTCGGCTTCGCCCGCGCGGTGGGCGAGTTCGGCTCCGTCGTGCTCATCTCGGGCAACCTGCCGTTCAAGACCGAGGTCGCGTCGGTGTTCGTCTTCGGCCAGATCGAGAGCGACCGCGCGACGACCGCGGCGGCGGTCTCGGTGCTGCTGCTGGTGATCTCCTTCCTGCTGCTGCTCGGGTTCGCCGCCCTGTCGGCGAGAGGGACGCGCCATGAACAGCGGTAGGGCGTCGCGCCTGGGACTGCGGACGATCGCCCTGGGCTACCTCGGGGCGCTGCTCGTGCTTCCGGTCGGGCTCGTCTTCTACCGGACCTTCGAGCACGGGCTGGCGCCGGCCTGGGACGCCGTGACGACGCCGGAGGCGCAGCACGCGTTCTGGCTGACGCTGGTGATGGTCGCCATCGCGGTTCCGGCGAACACGATCTTCGGGGTGGGGATGGCGCTGGTGATCGCCCGCGGCCGGGTGCGGGGGAAGTCGTTCCTCAGCGCTCTCATCGACCTGCCGTTCGCCGTCTCGCCGGTCGTCATCGGCCTGGCGCTGATCCTCGTCTACGGGCGCGACGGCTGGTTCGGCGGGTGGCTGACGGAGCACGGCATCCGCGTGATCTTCTCCACGCCCGGGATGGTGATGGCCACGATCTTCGTCTCGCTGCCCTTCGTGGTGCGCGAGGTCGTTCCCGTGCTCCGCGAGATCGGCACCGAGCAGGAGGAGGCGTCGCGCACCCTGGGGGCGTCGGACTGGCAGACGTTCTGGCGGGTCACGCTGCCGGCCATTCGCTGGGGCGTCGCCTACGGCGTGATCCTGACCACGGCGCGGGCGCTCGGCGAGTTCGGCGCCGTCAGCGTCGTCTCCGGCAAGCTGGCGGGCCAGACCCAGACCGCTACGCTTTTGGTCGAGGATCGCTTCCAGGCCTTCGACCTCACCGGCGCCTACGCGGCCTCGGTGGTGCTGGCGCTCCTCGCCGTCGCGGTGATCCTGTCCATGACGCTCCTCGATCGCAGGAAGAGGGAGATCTGACATGGCCATCGAGGTTCGATCGCTCACCAAGCGCTTCGGCGAGTTCGTCGCGCTGGACGACGTCTCGGTCACCGTCCCCGACGGCTCGCTGACCGCGCTGCTGGGCCCCAGCGGCGGCGGCAAGTCGACGCTCCTGCGGGTGATCGCCGGGCTCGAGAGCCCCGACGCGGGCGAGGTGGTCATCGACGGCAGCCAGATGGTCGGAGTCCCGCCGCAGAAGCGCGGTGTCGGGCTCGTCTTCCAGCACTACGCCGCCTTCAAGCACATGACCGTGCGCGACAACGTGGGCTTCGGGCTGAAGATCCGCAAGCGCTCGAAGGCCGAGATCCGCACCCGTGTCGACGAGCTGCTGGCCCTGGTCCACCTCGGCGGCTTCGCCGACCGCTACCCCGCCCAGCTCTCCGGGGGCCAGCGCCAGCGCATGGCCCTGGCCCGGGCGCTGGCCGTCGATCCCAGCGTGCTGCTGCTCGACGAGCCGTTCGGCGCCCTCGACGCCCGGGTGCGCCAGGAGCTGCGCGAATGGCTGCGCCGCCTGCACGAGGAGGTGCACGTGACGACGATCTTCGTCACGCACGACCAGGAGGAGGCGATGGAGGTCGCCGAGCAGATCGTGGTCATCAACGAAGGCCGCATCGAGCAGGCCGGCGGCCCGACCGACCTCTACGAGAAGCCCGCGAACCCGTTCGTCATGAGCTTCGTGGGGCCGGTGAACCGGCTCGGCGAGGCGTGGGTTCGCCCGCACGACGTCGAGCTCCTGCTCGAGGCCCGCGAGGGCACCAGCGAGGGGATCGTCGAGCGGATCGCGCGGCTCGGGTTCGAGGTGCGCGTGTCGCTGTCGCTGAGCGACGGCACCTCGCTGTCGGCCCAGCTCACGCGGGCCGAGGTCGAGGAGCTCGACCTGCGCGAAGGCGACATCGTGCACGTGCGCCCGCACAGCTCGACCGTGTTCACCGGCTGAGGCCGGACGCGTTCGCCGCCCCAGGCGCGAGAATGCGCGCGTGCGCATCTCCGCCAAGACGGACTACGCAGTGCGCGCGGCGGTCGAGCTGGCCGGCGCGCCGAACGGCTCCGTGGTCAAGGCCGAGCGCATCGCCGAGGCGCAGGACATTCCGCTCAACTTCCTCGAGAACATCCTCGCCCAGCTGCGCCAGGCGCGGATCGTCGAGAGCCGCCGCGGGCCCGAGGGCGGCTACGTGCTCGCGCGGCCGCCCGGCGAGATCACGCTCGCGGACGTGATCCGCGCCATCGACGGCCCCTTGGCCGGGGTCAGCGGGCACCGCCCGCAGGACCTGGGCTACACGGGTACGGCCGAGCCGCTGCGCGACGTGTGGGTCGCCGTGCGCGCGAGCCTGCGCAGCGTGCTCGAGCGCGTGACGCTCGCGGACGTCGCCGCCGGGAAGCTGCCCGCCCACATCGGCAAGCTGACGTCGGATCCCGACGCCTGGACGACGCACTAGGCGTCGGCGGCCCGAACGGCGGGCATCGAGGGAGTGGGTTCGGACGGTGTCGAACGATGAGGGGACGTTTTTGCCGCCTATAGCCGGTCAAACCGTCCAATGATCCGCCAGATCCGGTTCGGGCCCGCCCTCGATGATGCCGTTCGTTCGCGCGGCCGCCGCGCGCCGGCGCCTAGCGCTTCCGGCCGCCCACGAACTGCGTCAGGCCCGCCACCCGCTGGGTGACGTCCGTGAAGCCGCGCTCGGCGAGCGCGCCGGTGATCTCGTCGTGCTCGAACATCCGCATCCCGCTGCCGGCGCCGAGCAGCGCGTCGACCGTGCGCAGCGGCGACGAGCTGGTCCGGCACGAGGTGAAGATGGCGATCCGCCCACCCGAGGTGAGCACGCGGGCCATGTGGTCGAGGGCCGTGAACGGCTCTCCGAACAGGTGCAGGGCGGCGAAGCAGCACACCGCGTCGAAGGCGGCGTCGCGGAACGGCAGCTCGATCGCGTTGCCGCGGATGTAGGCGATGTTGGAATAGGGATCGGGCGTGTCCTGCACCGCGCGGGCGAGCATCGTGGGGGAGGCGTCGATGCCGACGGCCAGGCCCGTCTGGCCCACCACGCGCCCGAACTCCCGGGTGAAGTTGCCGGGCCCGCAGGCCACGTCGAGGACGCCGTCGCCCGGCGACAGGGCGAGCAGCAGGCGCGCGATGCGGTGCTCGTCGGCCATCCGTGGGCCCAGGACGCCCTTGGCCACGCGTCCCAGCGCGGGACGCCACCAGCGCTCGTAGATCGCCGGCACGATGCCGGTGAGCATCAGCTCCTGGGCCGCGCCGGTCGAGGCGGGCTGGGTCGCGCCGAGGAGGTCCAGGTACCCGGCCGCGGACGCGCGCGCCGGGTCGGCCGGCCGCTCCTCGGGGTCCAGCAACGCGAGCACACGCTCCAGCGCCCCGGGCAGGACGTCCGTCTTGGGCATCGCTAGCGCTCGTCGAGCAGCGACGGCAGCGGGTCGAGGTCGTCGGCCTCGTCCGAGTCGGCGCGGGTCTCGCCCGTGTACCCGAGCTTCGTGAGGCGCTCGATCTCGCGCTCGCCCTCGATCCGCGCGGGATGGTCCGCCGGGAGGTCGCGGATCAGGTTGGCGATGCGGTTTCGCAGCTGGAGCGCGAAGTGCGGCGTCGAGGCGCCCATGAGCTGGCGCACGTCCTCCACGGTGACGTCGTGGCTCGCGAGGCGGGCTGGATCCTCGGCTTCGCTCATGACTGGCGGTTGGAGGAAGAAGGCGCGTTCACCGGCACGATCTCGAGCAGCGAGTCTAGCCGCGACTGGTCCTCGACCGAGATCGCCTGCTCGTCGCCGATCACCCAGCCGTGGTTGTACACGCCGCGGACGGGATCGCGCTCGTAGCCGGGCTGGATGTCGAGCAGGTACTGGACCAGCGAGGCGGGCAGCCCGCCGCCCTGCACGAGCAGCATCGGCCCGTAGGTGCCCGTCGCGGAGAGCGGAGCGGCCGCGGCGGCGTCGAGCGGGCGCTCGGCGCTGACGAACACGAGCCCGTGGCCCGGGTCGACGACGCCCCACCCGAAGCGCCCGTCGACGAAGCGGGCGAAGGCGATGGCGTTGGCGACGGCATCCTTGCCGCCGATCCGGGTCACCGTGCCCAGGCGCCGCAGCTGCGACAGGACCTTGTCGGAGATGACGTCCGGCGGGCCGAGGACGTAGATCTTGGGCTGCTGGTGCCCGCGCAGCGCGGCGAGCGTCTCCTTGGGCAGTTGGTCGCGCTTGGCGTAGAGCACCGGGTCGCCGGACTTGGCCGCCCACGCGGCGGCCGGCATGGCGAACTCGGGCTTCTCGCCCGACGCGATGACCACCCGGTCGGCGCTGTGCCCGTCGGCCGCGCCCTGGAGACGGTCGATGTTGGCGGCCTTCGCGTAGGGGTTCGAGCCGCCGACCGAGGTCGTCTTGTAGCCCCTGGGCTTGGCGACGTTTCCGACCCGGATCACCTGGGCGCCGTCGGCCGGCTTCGCGCCGGTCGGGTCCAGCGCGGCCAGCGTGTCGGCGCTCGCCGAGGGCAGGCTCCCGCCGTTCGAGAGCAGGATCGGGGCGCGTACCGGCGGGCTCATCAGCACGGAGGCGGCGATCGCGCCCTGCCAGTCGCCGCGGTCCACGAGCGTGATCGCCAGCGGTCGCGTGGTGGCGGAGGTCCCGGAATAGACCGCGCGCGCCGCCCCGGCGGCGTCGGCCGTGGGATCCGCGCCGCCGACCCGGGTCGTGTTCTTGGTCGCGAAGGCGGGGAAGCCGAGGGCGCGGGCGGCCGACTCGTCGCCGCCCTTCTTGCCGATCACCGGGCTGCTGCCGACCTCGGTCTTGTCCTTGCCGCAGCCGGCCGCGGCGAGCGCGGCACAGGCGAGCAGGGCGATGGGAAGGCGGCGGGTCACTGAGCGGCGCAGGGTAGCGGGGGGCGAGGCCGCCGGGCGCCGCCCGTCACGACTGAACGTATCCGTTCGCTGGACCTGTATCCTCTGGGTCATGGACTTTCGACTGACGGACGAGCAACTCGAATTTAAGGACCGTTGCCACCGCTTTGCCGCCGAGGTCATCCGGCCCGCCGCGGCCGAGCACGACCGCGAGCAGACGGTCCCGTGGGAGATCATCCGCGAGGCCCGTAAATGGGACCTTCACGGTCTCGACCTCCTGCAGAAGATGGCCACCGACCCGGAGGGGCTGTTCGGCGTCATCTACGCCGAGGAGCTGCACTGGGGCTGCGCGGGCATCGCGCTCGCCATCCAGGCCTCATCGCTGGCGGCGGCCGGGATCGCCTCGTCCGGGACGCCCGAGCAGATCGGCCGGTGGATTCCCGAGTGCTACGGCCTCGGCGACGAGATCAAGCTCGGCGCCTACGCCGTGACCGAGGCCGGCGCGGGCTCCGACGTCAAGTCGCTGCGCACGACGGCCAAGCGCGACGGCGACGAGTGGGTCCTCAACGGCACCAAGGTCTTCATCTCCAACGGCGGGATCGCCGACGTCACCGTCGTCGTCGCCACGGTGGACCCCGAGCTGGGTCACCGCGGCCAGGCTTCCTTCGTCGTGCCCAAGGACACGCCGGGCCTGTCCATGGGCAAGAAGGAGGACAAGCTCGGCATTCGCGCCTCGCAGACGGCAGAGGTCGTCCTCGACGACTGCCGGATCCCGCTCGACCACCTGCTGGGCGGGATGGACAAGCTCGAGCGCAAGCTCGAGCGGGCCCGCTCGGGCAAGGCCGGCGGCTCCTCCGGTGCGCTGGCGACCTTCGAGGTCACCCGGCCGATGGTCGGCGCCTCGGCGCTGGGCATCGCCGCGGCCGCCTACGACTGGACGCTCGACTGGCTCGACGGCCGCGAGTCCGGAGGCGAGCCTCTCCTCGAGCAGCAGCGCGTCCAGCAGGTGATCGCCGAGGTGGCCACCGAGATCGACGCCGCGCGGCTGCTCGTGTGGCGGGCGGCGTGGATGGGTCGCAACGGCCTGCCGATGACCGCCGGGCAGGGCTCGATGTCCAAGCTCAAGGCGGGCGACGTGACCATGTGGGCCACGACCGCGCTCATGGATCTCGTCGGCCCCGAGGCGTCGCTGACCGATCATCCGCTGGAGAAGTTCTTCCGCGACGCCAAGATCTACCAGCTGTTCGAGGGCACGGCCCAGGTACAGCGCCTCGTCATCTCGCGCATGCAGGTGGCCGAGCGCCGGCGCCAGCTCGACGAGGCGGCCGAGGTCGTCTCCGACCTGGCCGACGCCGAGAAGGCCGCGGCGTAGCCACCGCTACCCTCTCCGGTCCCATGCCGGAGGTGTCCACCAAGAACCGCGTCGCGATCGAGGTCGATCGTGCGCTCTGCTACGGGTTCGGCGACTGCGTCGACACCGTGCCCGCCGTATTCGCCCTCGACGAGGAGGACACGGCCATCGTGCTGGACCCCGACGCCGCGCCGCTGGACGACATCGTCGAGGCCGCCCAGAACTGCCCCGTCGACGCGATCATCATCCTCGACGAGGACGGGCAGCAGATCTACCCATAGCCGCCATCCGGCGTCGGCTAGGCTTCGCCCTCCGTCCCCGACCTCAACGGAGGCTGCGATGCCAGGTGTCGCCGGGCGCATGTCCACCGTCATCAAGGCGAAGATCAGCAAGCTGCTCGACCGCGCGGAAGACCCCGGCGAGACACTCGACTACAGCTACCAGAAGCAGATCGAGCTGCTTCAGAACGTCAAGAAGGGCATCGCCGACGTCGTAACGTCGAAGAAGCGCCTCCAGCTCCAGACCAAGAAGCTCGAGAGCGACGTCGTCAAGCTCGACACCCAGGCGCGCCAGGCGCTCTCGCAGAACCGCGAGGACCTCGCCCGCGTCGCGCTCGAGCGCAAGACGCTCATCCAGACCGAGCTCCAGTCCCTCGACCAGCAGGTCACCGAGCTCGAGGGCCAGCAGGAGAAGCTCACGGAGTCGGAGAAGAAGCTGCGCGCCAAGATCGAGCAGTTCCGCACCAAGAAGGAAGTCATCAAGGCGCAGTACTCCGCGGCCGAGGCGCAGGTGAAGATCGGCGAGGCGGCGACGGGCGTGGGCGAGGAGATGGCCGACGTGGGACTGGCCATGCAGCGCGCGGTCGACAAGACCGAGAACATGCGCGCCCGAGCCGACGCGGTCGAGGAGCTCGAGGCGGCGGGCACGTTCGAGGATCTCACCCAGCTCGGGTCCGGCGAGGACGACATCGACCGCGAGCTCAAGACGCTCACCACCTCCGGCGCCGTCGACGACGAGCTGGCCAAGATGAAGGCCGAGCTGGGGTCCGGGGGCGGCGCGCCGCCGGCGATCGAGCCGGGGACCGCGGAGGGCGCGGCGAAGGAGGACTCCCCGTGATCGTCCGCATCGCGACGGAGGGCCAGTACGAGGTGGACGACGGCCTCGCGGAGAAGCTCAATGAGCTCGACAACGCGGCCGTCGCGGCCGTCGAGGCGGGCAACGAGGACACCTTCCGCGAGATCTTCGGGCAGATGATCGAGCTCGTGCGCACGAACGGCAACGACGTCAACGACGACGACATCGAGACGTCCGACGTGATCATTCCGCCGTCCGACCTCTCCTTCGAGGAGGCGGCGGAGGAGTTCTCAGGCGAGGGCCTGATTCCCGGCTAGCCCGCCCGCCGCCACCCGCAGCGCCAGGCGCACGAACGCGTCGATCGCCCGCTCGAGGTCGGCCTCGGGCGTGTCCTCCTCCTTGGCGTGGCTCAGGCCGGCCGTCGACGAGGTGAACATCATCGCCACCGGGACGTGGCGCGCCATCTCGGCGGCGTCGTGCAGGGCGCCGCTGGCCATCGTGCGGCCGGTGCCCGCGGCCTCGAGCGCGGCGGCGACGAGACGCGAGTCGAACGGAATGGGCTCGATGTGCCAGATCTCGGACTCGCTCACCGAGCAGTCGTGCGCGGCGGCGGCCTGGCGAGCCGCGGCGCGGGTCTCCTCGAGCATGCCGGCGAGCGGGGACGTCCGTGCGTGGCGCAGGTCGGCCACGAGCTCGGAGCGCCCGGCGACCGCCGTGGGAATCCCCGGCTCGAGGCGCAAGCACGCCGGTCGTGCCCACGCCGCTGTGGCGCAGCGCGACCTCCTCGACGGCCAGCGCGGTCGCCGCCGCGGCGAGGCCGGCGTCGCGGCGCAGCTCCATCGGCGTCGTGCCGGCGTGCGAGGCCTGGCCCTCGAAGGTGAAGCGGTGGCGCTCGACCCCGAAGGTCCCGCTCACCGCCGCCACCGGAACGCCCTCGCGTTCCAGCACGGGCCCCTGCTCGATGTGCAGCTCGAGGTAGGCCATCAGGTCCTGGCGGCGGCTCGCCGCGGCGCCCACCCGGTCGAGGTCGACGCCGTGCTCGGCCACCACCTCGCGCAGCGTTCGGCCCTCCTCGTCGCGCAGCCCCTCGACGGCCTCGGGATCGAGCGTGCCCGCCACGGCCGAGCTCCCGAACAGGCTGCGGCCGAAGCGCGCCCCCTCCTCGTCGGCGAAGTCCACGAGCGCGACGCCGTGGGGGGTGGGCTCGGCCCCGGCGCAGCGCAGCACCTCCAGGGCCGCCATCACGCCGAGAGCACCGTCCAGCCAGCCCCCGGCCGGCACGGAGTCGACGTGCGAGCCGACCGCGACCGTCCCGGGCCGTTCTCCCGGCAGCGTCGCCCACAGGTTCGCCGCCTCGTCGAGCTCGACCGCGACCCCCTCGATCTCGGCGAGCCGCTCGCGCAGGAAGTCGCGGGCCGCCTGCCACTCGGGCGTCCAGCACACGCGGCGCGCACCGTCGGGCCCGCCGGTGCGGCGGTCGAGCTCGCGCAGGTCGGCGATGACCCGCCGCGGCGCGGGCTCCATCAGCCGACGCGCTCGCGGCGCAGCGCCTGCATCAGGCAGTGGACCCCGCCGCCTCCGAGCGTGAACGCCGACATCTCGGGGTCGTAGACGGTCAGTCCGAGCGCCCGCAGGCGATCGTTGAGGTCGGTCGACTCCGCCGTCGAGAGCACGCGGTCGCCTCCCAGGCACACGCCGTTCACGCCGAGCTTCAGCGCCGCCTCGAGCGACACCGGCACCACCTTCACCTTCTTCGACACCAGCCAGCTCAGGAAGCCGCTCGACACGGCGTCCACGCACACCGCGGCGAGCCGCTCGCCGAGCATGCACGCGAGCACGTCGATGTGGACGAAGTGCGGCGGGATGCGCTCGACGCGAACCTCCCAGCCGTCGGCCTCCAGCCAGCCCGCGACCTGGTGGGCCGCCGCTTCCTGGGTGCGCTCCTCGCCGTTGCCGATGACCGCGACTCCGGGCTCGACGATCATGAAGTCGCCGCCCTCGAACGACCCCGCGGTGACCATCTCCCGGATCGGGATCTCCGACCTCTCGTAGAAGCGGATGACCGGCGCGTACTCGCCGCGGCGCCACGACTGGGCCGGCTGGGTGACGATCGGGCCGGCCGGGGTCATGATGCTCGAGTCCCGCGCGAACACCTGATAGGGGAGCGCCGGGTCCGGCTCGAGGAGGTGGCAGCGCACGCCCGCGTCCTCGTAGGCCGACACCATCTCGGCGTGCTGGCTCGCGGCCTCGGCGTGGTGGAAGACGGCGCCGCTCGCCAGCGTGGCCCGCGAGATCGCGCTCGTGGGCAGCCACCGGAAGTTGTCGGGCGGGCAGAGCAGGACGTCGAGCAGGCGCCCGTACTCGGAGTCGACCCCCCACTCGGGGTCGCTCAATGGCGCGCCTTTCGCGTGCGTGACCGTTCCTCCTGGCGCTCGACCACGTTCCCGATCAGCTTGAGGATCTCGGGCGAGCCTTCGGCCTTGGCGTGGCCGAGCTCGAACGCCCGGTGCCAGTCTCGGACACCGCCCTCCGCGGCCAGCTCGTTGAAGTTCGCGCGCGGCACGACCAGTCGCACGCGCGCGTCGGCGGCCCCGTCCTTGGTCACCTTCGGCCCGGGCATCTCGACCCGGTAGAGCTGGACGTCGCCGCGCCCGCGCAGCTCCAGGCCGACGACGAGCTTGAGGTTCTGGAGCGCCGGCACCTCCTCGAGGAACCGGCGCACGCCGGTCTCGATGAGGCTCTTGGTGTCGGCGCCGGACACGAGCGCCACACTAGCGCAGCCGGTTGGGACGCTCAGATCTTGTGGCGCTGCAACAGCTTGCGGCCGATGACCATCCGCTGGATCTCCGAGGTGCCCTCGCCGATCAGCAGCAGCGGGGCGTCGCGGTACAGGCGCTCGATCTCGTACTCCTTGGAGTAGCCGTAGCCGCCGTGGATGCGGAAGGAGTCCTCGACGACCTCCTTGCCGGTCTCCGAGGCGAAGAGCTTGGCCATCCCGGCCTCGAGGTCGGAGCGCTCGCCCGCGTCCTTCAGGCGGGCGGCGCGGAGCGTCAGCAGGCGCGCGGCGTCGACCTTGGTGGCCATGTCGGCGAGCTTGAACTGGATCGCCTGGTGCTCGGCGATCGGCTTGCCGAACGTCTTGCGCTCCTGCGAGTAGCGCAGGGCGAGCTCGAGCGCGCGCTGCGCGATCCCCACGCCGCGCGCGGCGACGTTGACGCGGCCGACCTCGAGCGCGTCCATCATCTGGACGAAGCCCTGGCCGAGGCCCGCCTCCTCGCCGCCCAGGATGTTCTCGGCCGGGCAGCGGTAGCCGTCGAACACGAGCTCGGTCGACTCGACGCCCTTGTAGCCCATCTTCTTGATCTTGGGCGGCACGATGAAGCCGGCGTACTCGCCCGTGTTCTCCGACACGCCGGGCTCCTTCTCGGCGATGAAGCAGGTCATGCCCTTGTAGGGCGGGTCGGCGTCCTTGTCGGTCTTGACCAGGGTGAAGACGAGGCCGGCCAGGAGGCCGTTGGTGACCCACATCTTCTGGCCGTTGATCACGTACGCGTCGCCGTCCTTGGCCGCGCTCGTCTTGATCGCCTGGACGTCGGAGCCCAGCTCGGGCTCGGACAGCGAGAAGGCCGCCCGCAGCTCGCCCGTCGCCATCTTCGGCAGGTACTTCTCCTTCTGCTCGTCCGTGCCGAACTTCATCAGCAGGTAGGAGCCGATGAAGTGGGTGTTGACGATCCCCGAGATCGAGATCCAGCCGCGCGAGAGCTCCTCGACGATCATGGCGTAGGTCGTGAGGTCCAGCCCGAGCCCGCCGTACTCCTCGGGGATGGTCACGCCGAACAGCCCGAGCTCGCGCATCTGCTCGACGATCGGCTCCGGGAACTCGTCCTCGTGGTCGTAGTGCTCGGCGTTGGGGAGGATCTGCTCGTCGGCGAACTGGCGGACCATGTCGGTCATCGCCTTCTGGTCCTCGGTCTTCTCCTGGAACTGCTGGGTGTCTACGGCCATCGGTGTCGGGACTCCCGGGTCTGTTTCTTGAGGGACCGGGAGGATACGCCGATGACGACGGCAGCAGGCGCGGTGAGGTCCCCATGAACGAGCGCCATGTCGACCGCATCCACCCTGATCCGACGCGCCCTGCTGGGCGCGCTCGCCCTCGCCTCCCTCGCGGCTCCCAGCGCCGCGCACGCCGTGCCCACGGTCACGGTGATGGCGCCCGCCACCGCCGACGCGGGCAGGCTGACGACGCAGCTGCGCGCCGATCTGGCGATCGCCGAGCGCCGGTTCGGGCCCGCCTGTCCGGAGGGCATCGTCGCCACCTGGAACCCCTTCGAGGTCGACTACGCCGGTAGCCCGGGCGCCCGGGCGTGGGCTCGCTCGTTCGTCGAGGAGTGCCGGATCGACTTCAACGTCGAGCTGTGGCTCAATCCCACCTGGCGGGCGGCGATCTACGACCCGCCGTGGCTGTGCACCCTCGTCGTGCACGAGTACGGGCATCTCGCCGGGAACGGCCACTCCGCCGATCCGGCCGACGTCATGTACCCGCTCATCGAGCGCGTCTATGCGGGGTGCGAGGCGGCTAGTGCGCCAGCGACACGCCGAGCCACACGATCGCGAGCGAAAGCACGAAGATCGCGGCGTCGAGCGCGTGATTGCGCGGGCGCGCGATGTGCCATGCGACCAGCAGACCGACGGCCCCGACGAGCCCGAGCTTGACCTGAAGCGTGGTCTCGTCCCAGTCGCCGTAGTGGCTCGCCATCGCCATTCCGGTGACGACCAGAACCCCGATGGCGACGAGCGTGCCGTAGCCGAACCGACGCGCGATCCCCTGGAGGCGGGGCCGCTCCGCCTCGCCACGCAGCTCGGGGACGACGGCCACGACGAGGAAGAGCTGGCCCCCCACGAAGAACGCCATCGCCACGAGATGCAGCCAGCGGATCGCCTCCCACATGCGGCGCGAGGCTACCCTGCGGCGCCATGAACTTCGCGCTTGACGTCGTGGAGGCGGCGCCGCCGGACGCGCGGGCGATCGTCGAGCTCGCCCGCGACGGGACGCGCCGGGAGTGGACGTTCGGCGAGGTCGCCGAGCGCGGGGCGCGCCTGGCCGGAACGCTGGCGGCGCGCGGCGTGGGTCGCGGAGACGTCGTGATGACGCTGGTGGGCAACCGGCCCGAGTGGGTGCTCGCGATGGTGGCGTGCTTCCGGATCGGAGCGGTCGTGCTCCCGTGCACCGAGCAGCTGCGCGGCAAGGACCTGCGCCAGCGACTGGACGCGGCCGCGCCCGCCGCGATCGTGGCGGACGAGCGCGACCTGGCGGAGCTCGAGGTCGCGGGCCCCGATTGCCCGGTCCTCACGGTCCCCGACGAGTCGCTGTTCGAGGCGCCTCCCGCGCCGGCCGCCGACCTGCGGCCCGAGGAGCCGTGCCTGATCACGTTCACGAGCGGCACGTCCGGCGACCCCAAGGGCGTGGTGCACGCTCAGCGCTACCTCCCCGGCCAGCGCCTGCAGGCCGAGCACTGGCTCGACGCCCGCCCCGGCGAGCTTGTCTGGTGCACGGCGGCCAGCGGATGGTCCAAGTCGGCGCGCAACGCCTTCATCGCCCCGTGGCTGCGGGGGGCCTGCGCGCTCCTGCACGACGACCGCTTCGATCCGCACCAGCGCCTCGAGCTGCTGGCGCGGGAGGGCGTGAACGTGCTGTGCATGGCGCCCACCGAGTACCGCGTCATCGCCAAGCGGGCCGAGCCGCGTCCCGTGCCCGGGCTGCGCGGCCTGGTGGCGGCCGGTGAGGCGCTGAACGCCGATGTGCTGCGGGTGTGGGAGGAGGCCACCGGGCTTCAGGTGCGCGACGGCTACGGGCAGACGGAGACGGGGCAGCTGACCGGCAACCCGCCGGACGTCCCCGCGCGGCCGGGGTCGATGGGCCGGCCGCTGCCCGGCGTGGCGCTGCGCGTGCTGGACGGGGAGCTCGTGCTCGAGGACCCGGCGACCGATCCCACCTTCTTCCTCGGCTACCTCGGACAGCCCGCCTCGCCGGGGCCCTGGCACACCGGGGACCGCGTCAGCCAGGACGAGGACGGCTACCTGTTCTTCGAGGGGCGCTCCGACGACGTGATCATCTCGGCCGGCTATCGGATCGGCCCCTTCGAGGTCGAGTCCGCGCTCGTCGCCCACCCCGCGGTGGCCGAGGCCGCGGTGGTGGCTGCGCCCGACGACGAGCGCGGCAGCGTCGTGCGGGCCGTCGTGGTCCTGCGCGACGACTTCGTGCCCGGCGACGCCCTCGCGAGCGAGCTCCAGGACCACGTCAAGGCCCAGACGGCGCCCTACAAGTACCCGCGGATCGTCGAGTTTGCGGCGGAGCTGCCGAGGACCCCGAGCGGAAAGGTGAAGCGGGCGGCCCTGAGGGGCGTCCCTTGAGCGGGGTGACTAAGCGGCTGACCCCAGCGCTTAGTCAGGCGTCAAGACTTAGACGCGCAGGCTCGCCCCGATGCAGGCAGGAGATGGCGTTGCCTCCCTGCCCGCATTCTGCTTGCCTCTCTGCTGGCCGCCCTGACCCTGTCGGCCCCGGCCCTCGCCGTGCGCTGCGGCGACGACCGCTGTCACTCGTTCACGTCGGCCTCCGGGGCCGACGGCGCGATCACGTCCGGGCCCGACGGCGCCGTGTGGTTCGCCGGCCAGGGGTTCGTGGGGCGCCTGACGCCCGCCGGCGACGTGAAGAAGTTCCCCGCGCCGACGACGAGCGCGTCCGACGTCGAGGCCGGCCCGGACGGGGGGATCTGGTTCACCGGGCCGGGCCTCGTGGGGCGCATGGACACGTCCGGCACCATCACTCTCCAGCGCTCCGTCAGCGGGACGCCCGGACCGATCGCCCCCGCGGGCGACGGGGCGATGTGGTTCGCCACCTCGGCCGGCTTCCTGTCGCGCGTCGTTTCCAGCGGCGACGTCCTGCGCCTGGCCACGCCGGGCAGGGGATCTCCCGGGCCGGCCGCCCCAGCCGCGGGCGCGCCGGGCACGATGGTCAAGGGCCCCGATGGCGCGCTGTGGTTCGTGCACAGCGGGCCCGCCGGGATCGGGCGCATCGACCCCGACGGCCACGTCACCGAGTACGGCCTGCCAGCGAGCTTCGGCTCCGAGCTGGCCGGGATCACCGCCGGGCCCGACGGTGGGCTGTGGTTCACGGCGCCAAGGGCGCGAATGGTCGGCCGCATCAGCCCGACGACCGGCCACGTGACCTCGTTCCCCACCAGCTGGAACCCCTACGCCATAACGAGCGGCCCCAGCCACGCGATCTGGTTCGCCATGAGCAACGGCGGGCGCTGGACGATCACCCGGCTCGTGCCCGCCGGCTACATGGCCTTCTTCCAGGTGTCCGGCCAGGTGAACGGCCTGGCCGCCGGCCCCGACGACGGGATCTACATCGCCAAGGGCGCCTCGGTCGAGCGCCTCGAGCCGTTCATCGGCGCCTATCCGATTCGCAAGCGCAAGCTGAAGGTCAACCCCTTCGCCGGATCGATCTCGATGCGCCTGTACTGCCCGTGGTACGACCTCGTGTCCTGCACCGGCAGGATCGTCGTGCGCTGGCACGACCAGGTCGTCGCCAGCACACCCTTCTCCCAGCGCGTCAACGACGCTCCCGCGACCCGCCTGCTGCTGAACGGCCTCGGCCGGCGGGTCACCCGCCGCTCGGCGCGCGTGCCGGTGACGGCCACGATCACGCAGCACGACCAGGGCGGCACGACGCGGGTGAGCCAGCACAACTTCACGCTCGTGCGGAGGAAGCGATGACGCGCCGGGCCGTCGTCTGCGCATTGGCCGTCGCCGCGGTCGCGCTCGGCGCCGCCGCGCCCGCGGGCGCCGAGTACCGCGTCGCCGGCTCGTTCGGGGGAACGGGCAGCGGACCGGGCGAGTTCGGCCCGCCCCGGGCCGACTTCCGCACCTTCCGGCTGCTCACCTCGCCGGGCGGGATCGCCTTCGCCGGCAACACGGTGCTCGTGGCCGACCCGCTGAACGCCCGCATCCAGCGTTTCACGACCTCCGGGCGCTTCCTGGGCGCGTTCGGCCACAAGGGCGTGCGGCCGGGCGAATTCCTCTCTCCCCAGGGCCTGGTCGTGCACGCCGGCAAGGTGTTCGTGGCGATGAACGGCAACGACCGGATCGACGTGTTCTCGCTCCGCGGGCGCTGGAAGCGGATGTTCCAGGTCCATTCCAACGTCCGCAGGACGTTCGCCATGTCGCGGGGAGGCGCTCGCGGCCAGCTGCACAACCCCTACCAGCTCGTGCGCGCGCCGAACGGCCGCTTCTACGTCGCGGACCTGACCAATGGACGCGTCAACATCTACACGGGCCGCGGCTTCTCCCGCGGCCAGCTCGGCACGTTCGGACCCGGGCCGGGCCAGTTCCTCGCGCCGTACGGGGTGACCGCGGACGGGGCGGGCAACCTGTACGTCGCGGACCGCGACCTCAACCGCATCTCCAAGTTCTCCGCGGGCGGGCAGCTGCTCGCCGAGTGGGGCGAGACCGGGACCCAGGCGGGCGAGTTCCTGTCGCCGCAGGGCCTGGCCGTCGATCGCGCCGGCAATCTGTACGTCGCCGACACGAACAACGCCCGCATCCAGAAGTTCGGGCCCGACGGGACGTTCATCGCCTCCTTCGGCCAGGGCGTGCTCAAGCAGCCGCTCTATGTCGCCGTCGACTCGTCCTGCACCGTGTTCGTGTCGGACTACCGGCGCGTCGTGAAATTCGCCGACGGCGGCTGCTAGACCCAAGCGGGCGGGAGGTCGCCGGAGCCCCGCGCCTGAAAAGGTGCCGGGATGAACGACGAGCAGCTCATCCTCGTGGCAGGAGCGCTGCTTGCCGCCGGAATCCTCGCCTCGCTGCTCGCCAACCGCGTGCGGATCCCCGGCCTGGCGCTGTTCCTGGGTCTCGGGATGGCCATCGGCTCGGACGGCCTGGGCTGGATCGACTTCAGCAACTACGAGCTGGCCCGCACCATCGGGATCATCGCCCTCGCCCTGATCCTCTTCGACGGGGGCCTGCGCGCGGGCATGAGCGAGATCCGGCCCGTCCTCGGTCCGGCGGTGAGCCTGGCCACGGTGGGGACGCTGATCACGGCCGCCCTGACCGGGCTGGCGGCGGCGTGGCTGTTCGACCTCTCGACCCTCGAGGGGCTGCTCCTCGGCGCCATCGTCGCGTCGACCGACGGCGCCGCGATCTTCGCCCTGCTGCGCGGCTCGACGCTACGCCGCCGGATCGCGCGCACGCTGGAGGGCGAGTCGGGCTTCAACGACCCGATCGCCGTGCTGCTCGTGATCGGGTTCATCGACTGGATCCAGCAGCCGGACTACGGCGTCGCGGACATGGCGTGGCTACTGGCGCGCCAGCTGGGAATCGGCCTCGCCGCCGGGATGCTCGTGGGGTGGCTGGCGGCGTCCGGCTTCCGGAGGGCCCAGCTCGCCTCCGCGGGTCTCTACCCAGTGGCCTCGCTGGCGACAGCGGCGCTGGCCTTCGGCGCCGCCGGGTCGCTGCACGGCTCGGGATTCCTCGCGGTTTACATCGCCGGCCTGTGGCTCGGTAGCGCTCCGATTCCGGCCCGCCAGACGGTGATCAACTTCCACGACGGGATCGCCTGGGTCGGCGCAGATCGCCCTGTTCGTGACGCTGGGGCTGCTGGTGTTCCCGGGCCAGCTCGACGAGGTCGCGGTCAAGGGGACGGTGCTGGCGCTCGTGCTCGTCCTCGTCGCGCGCCCCGTGGCGGCGGCGGTGGCGACGGTCCCGTTCCGCTTCGGCGCCGCCGAGCAGGCGGTGCTGGGGTGGGCGGGCCTGCGCGGCGCCGTTCCGGTGGTGCTCGCCACCTTCCCGGTGATCGACGGCGTTCCCCACAGCCTCGAGTTCTTCAACGTGGTGTTCTTCGCGGTGCTGGTCTCGACCCTGCTCCAGGGCACGACGTTCGAGGCGCTCGCGAAAGCCCTCGGCGTGACCACGAGCGATCCGGCGCGTGCCGCGTCCGCTCGCCGAGGTCGGCACCGCCCGGCGCCTGGGCGCCGAGGTGGTGGAGGTGCCGGTCGAGCCGGGGGACGCGGCGGTCGGGGCGCGGGTGCGCGAGCTCGGGCTCCCGCGCGATGCCGTGGTCAACGTGATCGTGCGCGGCGGGCAGGCGATCCCGCCGCGCGGCTCGACGCGCCTGCAGGGCGGTGACCGGCTCCACGTTCTCATCCGCCAGGAGGCGGCGTTGGCCATGCCCGGCCTCGTCGAGCGCTGGCGCGCCGGGCCGATCGGCCCGCCGCTCCGGCCGCGCCGGCCCACGCGGGCGCACGCGCCGATCTTCCGGGTCGCGCCGTGGCCGGCGGACGGCGGCGACCCGGGTCGCCCGGACGAGCTGGGCGGCGAGACGGTGGTCGACGTCCTGCGCATCCGCCGTGACCACCCCGGAGCGCTTGCCGTCCTCGCGGACGGCCGCTACGCGATCACCAGCCCCGCCCTGGCCCTGGGCGGGCGCGACGACGTGATCGAGTGGGCACGCCGGCGCCTGCGCGGCGCGAGCGACGACGAGCGCGCCTGGCTGCAGACCGTGATCGGAGCGCTGGCCGCCGATATGCACGACCGTCGCGCCTGATTTTCGACGCAATGGCTCGCAGCGGATACCTTTGACCAATGGAGAGAAGCGATGCGGTGGCGGCGGTGTTCGAGCCGGTCTCGCCGCCGACGACCTTCGAGGAGACGGTCGAGCGGCTGGGAAACGCGATCAAGCTGGGCCTGCTGGGGGCGGGCACCCGCCTGCCGCCCGAGCGCGAGCTGGCCGCCCAGCTCGGCATCTCCCGCTCGACGCTGCGCCAGGCCATCGTCACGCTGGTCCAGAGCGGGCACCTCACCTCGGTGCGCGGGCGGGCCGGCGGGACCTTCGTGGCCGAGACGCCGCCGCTGGCGGCGCGCTCGGCGCGCCTGCCGCCCGCCCGCAGGATGCGCGCCGTGCTCGACTACCGCGTGGCGATCGAGATGGGCGCCGCGATGCTGGCCGCCGAGCGGGCGCGGGTTCGCGACCTCGACCGGATGCGCTCGTGCGTGGAGAAGATGGCCGAGGTGTCGCGCTTCGACGTGTACCGCCGCGCGGACATCCGCTTCCACATCGCGCTCGCCGAGGCCGCGGGCTCGGAGCGGCTGGTCGCGGCGATGACCGAGGTCCAGGGGGACATGAGCGAGCTGATCGCGCTCATCGCCCACCCCGAGGCGGTGCTGGCGCGCTCGAACGCCCAGCACGACCGCCTGGTCAAGCTGCTCGAGCGCGGCGACGCGACCCGCGCGGTCAAGCTCGTGCGCGAGCACCTCGTGGGCACCGAGCACATCCTCTTCGGGCTCATGCCGGCCTCCCAGCGTCCCCGCCGCAACCCGGAGCGCAGCGACGGCAAGCGCAAGGGCTAGTCCCCCTCCCGGTCAGCCCCGAACGCGCTCGCCCTCGGGGTCGTACAGGGGCTCGCGCGTCACCTCGCCCTCGACCCAGCGGCCGAAGATCTCCACGTCGACGCCCGTGCCCGGCTCCGCGTCGTCGGGCGGAAGGTAGGCGTAGGCGATCGAGCGCTCGACGGTGAAGCCGTAGCCGCCGGTCGTCACCCGACCACGGATCTCGCCCTCCACGCGCACCGGCTCGTTGCCCAGGCAGACCGAGCGCGGATCGGCGAGGACGAGGCAGGAGAGCTTCATCCGCGGACCTCGCTCCTTGGCCTCGGCGAGCGCGTCGCGGCCGAGGAAGCCGCCCTCCTTGTCGAGCTTCACGCAGAACCCCAGGCCGCCCTCGTACGGCGTCTCGTCCGGCGTGATGTCGGCCCCCCACACCCGGTAGCCCTTCTCCAGGCGCATCGTGTCGATCGCGCGGTAGCCGCCGGCGACGAGACCGTGGGGCTCACCGGCCTCCCACAGAAGCCGCCACAGCGTCATCCCGTACTCGGTGGGGCAGTAGAGCTCCCAGCCCAGCTCGCCCACGTAGGTGACGCGCAGCGCGCGCACGGGCACGTCGCCCACCGTGATGTCGCGAACGGACATGTAGGGGAAGTCGTCCGACGCCAGCGAGTCCGGCGTGCACGGCGCCAGGATGTCGCGCGCCCGCGGACCCCAGAGGGCGAAGCACGACCACTGCGCGGTCGTGTCGACCACGTCGACGCTCCCGTCGCCGGGGAGGTGACGGCGCATCCACTCGAGGTCGTGGTTGCCGAACGCCGTCCCCGTGACGATCGAGAAGCGATCTTCCTCCAGGCGGGTGACGGTGAAGTCGCACTCGATGCCGCCGCGGGAGTTGAGCATCTGCGTGTAGGTGACCTTCCCCGGCTCGCGCGCGACGCGGTTGTCGCACAGCCGCTCGAGGAAGGCGGCGGCGCCGGGGCCCCGCACCTCGATCTTGGCGAACGACGACTCGTCGAACAGCCCGGCCGTCTCGCGCGTCGCCAGATGCTCGGCGCCGACGGCCGGCGACCACAGCTCGCCCGCCCAGCCGCGCGGGCGCAGCGAGTCGTCGCCGCGCGCCGCATTGGACTCGTAGTAGTTCACGCGCTCCCAGCCCGACTTCTCCCCGAACGAGGCGTCGTGCCCGGCGTGCCACGGCATCGCCGCCGACATCCGCAACGGCCGCCCCGACTCGCGTTCGTACCCCGGGTACTTGATGTCGTAGTAGGTCTCGTAGACCTCCTTCGCGCGCTTGAGCGTGTATCCGGGCGAGCGGTACTGCGCGCCGAACCGCCGTATGTCCATGTGCCAGAGGTCGAGGCTCGGCTCACCGTCGGCGATCCACTCGGCCACGACCTTGCCGATCCCGCCGGCGCCGGCCAGCCCGTGGGCGCAGAACCCGGCGGCCACGAAGTAGCCGCGCACCTCGCTCTCGCCGAGGCAGAACTCGCCGTCGGGCGTGAACGCCTCCGGTCCGTTGATGAGCCGCGTGACCTTCACGTCCTCCATCGCCGGCACCCGGCGCTTGGAGTTCTCGACGATCTCCTCGAACCGGTCCCACTCCTCCTCGAGCAGCCGGCCGTTGAAGTCGGGCGGGATCGCGTCGTAGCCGACGCCGTCCTCGGTCAGCGACCAGGGCGCGCAGTGGCGCTCGTATCCGCCCATGACCAGGCCGCCGCCCTCCTCGCGGTAGTAGATGAGCAGGTCGGGGTCGCGCAGCGTGGGCAGGTTGCCGCCGTCGCGGTCGCGGAAGGGCTGGGTCACCAGGTACTCGTGCGCCATCGGCACGATCGGCACGCGCACGCCGGCCATCCGCCCGATCTCCGCGGCGAACATGCCGCCGGCGTTGACGACGATCTCGGCCTCGATGTCCCCGCGCTCGGTGCGCACCCCGCGCACGCGACCGTGGTCGACGTCGATGCCGACCACCCGCGTGTTCGTGAACACCTCGCAGCCGCCCTGCCGCGCGCCGTCGGCCAGGGCGTGGGTGAGCTGCGAGGGGTCGAGGTAGCCGTCGGTGGGCAGCCACGCGGCGCCCAGGACGCCCTCGGTCGAGATGAGGGGGAACATCTCCGCCGCCTCATCCGCCGACACGAGCTCCATCGGCAGGCCGAACGTCTTGGCCCAGCCGGCCTGGCGGCGCAGCTCCTCCATGCGCGCCTCGCTCGAGGCCAGCCGCAGGCTTCCGCACTCCGTCCACCCCGGGTCGAACTCGGACTCCTCGCGCAGCCGCCGGTACAGCTCGACGCTGTACATCATCATCTTCGTCAGCGACACCGAGCCGCGCAGCTGCCCCACCAGCCCGGCCGAGTGGAAGGTCGAGCCGCTGGTCAGCTGGTTGCGGTCGAGCAGGACGACGTCGTGCCAGCCGAGCCTCGCCAGGTGGTAGGCGATGCTCGTCCCGCCGACGCCACCGCCGATCACCACACAGCGCGCGGCGGCCGGCGGGTCACGCCTGATCGCCATGCGCCTCCTCGAGCCAGCCCTCGAAGCGCGGGTCGGCGGCCGTGCCCATGAGCCGCTCGAAGTGCTCGGCGGCATAGCCGGCGAAGTCGAAGTCCAGCTCGGAGGCGGCGGTCTGCACCACGCCCCACATGGCCTCGCGGAAGTCCGACATGGCCCGCATGAGGCGCAGCCAGGCGAAGCGCTGCGCCGTGGCGGGCTCGCGGAAGTAGGCCTCCAGCAGGCGGCGGTCGTCGTCCTCGCCGAAGCCGTTGTTGATCGACAGGTTGGCCAGGTCGAAGTAGCGGTCGCCCATTCCCGCGTACTCCCAGTCCACGATCCAGACGCGACCGTCCGAGCAGATGAAATTGGCCGACAGGAGGTCGTTGTGGCAGGGCACGGGAGCGTGCTCCGGGCCGCTCATCGCGGGCTCCAGGCGGCGGGCCAGGGCGAGCGCGTCGTCGTAGGCGTCGGGGATCCGGGCTCCGTGGGTGGCGGCGGTATCGCGGTAGGTCTCGACGATGCGGAAGGAGTCGAAGGTCGAGGGCAGTGGCGGGCCGGAGTGGACGGCGTGCAACCGGCCCGCGACCTCGGCCAGCAGCACGGGCTCGCGCAGTTCCTCCGACTCGACCGGCTCGCCGGTGACGAAGCGGGTGACGAGGATCCCCTCGTCGGCCAGGAACGCTGCCACCTCCGGCGCCACGCCCGCGCTCGCGGCCATCGCGTTCGCCGCGCGCTCGGCCTCACGGTCGATCTCCAGCAGGCCCGTGTCCTTGCCCGGCAGGCGCAGCACGTACTCGCCGTCGCCGGCGCGCAGGCGGAAGTTGCGGTTGGTGATCCCGCCTTCCAGCGGCTCGGGCGAGCCCTCGATCTCGCCGAGCTCCGGGCGCAGGCGCTCGACGAGGTCCCGGACGCGGACGTCAGTCGGGTCGGACATCGACCAGGGCGTCGGAGGTCACCTTGACGATCCAGCGCGCCTTGTCGCCCCGATGGCGATCGCGGGCGAACTCGACCGGCGTCCCGTCGGCGGCGTACGCCGTCCGCTCGACGAGCATCAGTGGTGCCCCCACCTCCATGTTGAGCGCCTTGGCCTCGTGCGCGCGGGCGATCACCGGCTCGAGGCGCTCGACCGCGCGCACCGGCTCGAGCCCGTATTCCTCGCGCATGAGGTCGTAGATCGAGCCCGAGAGGTCGCGGTCCGCGATCCCGGGGAACTTTTCGCCGGGGATCCAGGAGTCCTCCAGCGCGAGGGGGACGCCGCTGCCCAGGCGCAGGCGCCGGATTCGGACCACGGGGCTGCCGGGCTGGAGCTCGAGCCCGGCGGCGATCGCCCAGCTCGCCTCCCGCTCCACCACCTCGAGCACCTTGGCGCCCGGCTCGAGGCCCTGGCGCTCCAGGCGCTCGGTGAGGCCGGCCACCCGCGTGAGATCGTGATCGAGCTTGCGATGCGAGACGAAGGTGCCGCGCCCGACCCCGCGCTCGACGAGCCCCCGCGAGTCCAGCGAGCCCAGCGCCTGGCGCACGGTCATGCGGCTGACGCCGAGGCCCTTGGCCAGCTCGCGCTCGGGTGGCAGCCGCTCGCCGGCACTCAGCTCGCGCGAGGCGATGCGCTCGGCCAGCTGCTCCTCGATCTGCACGTGCGCCGGAACCTCGGAGCCGGCGCGAATGCGCCACCGATCGCCGAAGAGTCGCTGTCGCCAGGGCATTGGTACAGACCAAAGCGAAGCTACGCCTGCCGGCGGTGCGCGTCAAGGGTCCCTTGCATTGAAAGGCCTGACCCGTATACCTTCATCATCGATGACGCTGGAGGAGCTCAAGGCGGAAGTCGAGGACGGCACGATCGACACGGTCCTGCTGACCATCGCCGACATGCAGGGCCGGCTCCAGGGCAAGCGGCTGACCTCCGCGCACTTCCTGGAAGTGGTGGTGGAGCACAGCGCCGAGGGCTGCAACTACCTGCTCGCGGTCGACGTCGACATGGACACCGTCGACGGCTACGCCATGTCCTCGTGGGAGCGCGGCTACGGCGACTTCGTCATGCGGCCCGACCTCGACACGCTGCGCCGGATCCCCTGGCACCCCGGCACCGCGCTCTGCATGGCCGACCTGGAGTGGGAGGACGGCTCGGAGGTCGTGGCCTCGCCGCGCCAGATCCTGCGCCGCCAGATGGCCCGGCTGGCCGAGCGCGGCTGGGTGGCGGCCGCGGGCACCGAGCTCGAGTTCATGGTGTTCCGCGACACCTACGAGGACGCGTGGAAGAAGGGCTATCGCGACCTCGACCCGGCCAACCTCTACAACGTCGACTACTCGATGCTCGGCACCGTCGCGGGTCGAGCCGCTGATCCGCCGCATCCGCAACTCGATGACGGGCGCGGAGATGCGGGTGGAGAACTCCAAGGGCGAGTGCAACTTCGGCCAGCACGAGATCAACTTCCACTACGGGCCCGTCCTCCAGACCGCGGACGACCACACGATCTACAAGAACGGCGCCAAGGAGATCGCCGCCCAGGAGGGCGTGTCGATCACCTACATGGCCAAGTTCAACGAGCTCGAGGGCAACTCGTGCCACATCCATCTCTCGTTGGCGGGCCAGGACGGGTCGCCGCTGTTCGCCGACGAGCCCGAGACCTTCGACCGCTTCGTGGCCGGCCAGCTGGCCTGCATGCGCGACCTGACGCTGCTCTTCGCGCCCCACGTCAACTCGTACAAGCGCTTCGCCGAGGGCTCGTTCGCCCCGACCGCCGTGGCGTGGGGCAACGACAATCGCACCTGCTCGATGCGCGTCGTCGGCCACGGGGCGGCCAAGCGGGTGGAGTCGCGCCTGCCCGGCGCCGACGTCAACCCGTACCTGGCCCTGAGCGCCATGATCGCCGCCGGCCTGCACGGGATCGACGAGAAGCTCGAGCTCGAGCCCCCGTTCGAGGGCAACGCCTACGAATCCGACAAGCCGCGCGTGCCGGGCACGCTGCGCGACGCGCGCGACCTGTTCGCGGGCAGCGAGGTGGCGCGCGCCGCCTTCGGCGAGGACGTCGTCGAGCACTACCTCAACAACGCCCGCGTCGAGCTCGCGGCCTTCGAGTCGGCGGTCACCGACTGGGAGCGCTTCCGCGGCTTCGAGCGACTTTGAGCCGTCGAACGGCTGAGGTGAGCCGCCCGACCATAGGCATCACCGCGTCGCTGGAGACGGTGACCTCCGGGCCCTGGGTCGAGCTCGCCGCGGTCGTGCCGATCCACTACTGCGAGGCGGTCCAGCGCGCGGGAGGCCGGGCCGTGCTGCTCGTGCCCGACCCGGCCGACGCGGCCGACCCCGAGGGGATCCTCGATCTCGTCGCCGGCGTGCTCATCACGGGCGCCGCCGGCGACGTCGACCCGTCGCGCTACGGCGCGGAGCCCCATCCCGAAACGCACCCCGTGACGCCGCTGCGCGACGAGTTCGAGCTCGCGCTGGTGCACGCCGCCGAGGCCCGCGACATGCCGCTGCTGGGGATCTGCCGGGGGATGGAGGTGCTCAACGTGGCGCACGGAGGGACGCTCGAGCAGCACCTGCCCGAGGCCGTCGGCCATGACGCCCACGCGCGGACACCGGGCGAGTTCGTGCGCCACTCCGTGCGCCTCGAGCCCGGCTCGCTGGCCGCCCGCGCCGTGGGCGCCGAGCGCACGGAGGTGCACGGCTTCCACCACCAGGGCGTGCGCGAGGTGGGAGAGGGGCTGCGGCCGACCGCCTGGGCCGATCTGGAGGACGGGATCGTCGAGGGCATCGAGCGGCCGGACCGGGCGTTCGCCCTCGGCGTGCTCTGGCATCCCGAGGAAGACGAGACCAGCCGGGTCATCGCCGCGCTCGTCGAGGCGGCAAAAAGCACTCATCGCGCATAAAACGGGTTGACTTCCGTCCTGACGCCGCCTTAGAGTGGCGCCATTCTGAAGGATGGCTGGTCAGACCTTTTCCGGCCGGACCGGTCCTGACGAGGGGGAAGGCATGACGGACGGCGGCGAAGGCGGCACTCTGGACAGAGATGCTCAGCGCTTGGCTGAGCTCGGCTACAAGCAGGAGCTCACGCGGGTGTGGAGCAAGTTCTCCAACTTCGCGATCTCGTTCACGATCATCTCGGTCCTCGCGGGCTGCTTCACGACCTACCCGCAGGCCTGGAACCTCGGCGGACCGATCGCCATCTCGTGGGGCTGGCCGATCGTCTGCCTGATCGTCCTGACCGTCGCCTTCAGCATGTCGGAGGTGGCCTCGGCCTACCCGACCGCCGGCGGCCCCTACTGGTGGGCCAACGAGCTCGGCGGCAAGGGGTGGTCGTGGTTCACGGGCTGGTTCAACCTGCTGGGGCTGATCGCCATCGTGGCCACGGTCGACTGGTTCTGCGCCCAGTTCGCCACGACCGTGTTCAACCTCTGGGGCCTCGACTTCATCCTGAACTTCGCCGACGCGGTGTCGCTCAAGGAGATCTTCGCCGTCTTCGTGGTGATCCTGATCCTGCACGCGTTGATCAACATCTACTCGTCCCACCTGGTCGCGCTGTTCAACAACATCTCGGTGTTCTGGCACTGCGTCGGCGTGCCGGTGATCATCGGCATCCTGATCATCGTTCCCGACAAGCACCAGAGCGCCGACTTCGTGTTCACGGAGCGGATCAACAACTCCGGGTTCTCGCTGGGGATGTACTGGTACTACATCCTGCCCACCGGTCTGCTGCTGACGATGTACACGGTCACGGGCTACGACGCCTCGGCGCACGTCGCGGAGGAGACGGTGGACGCCGAGCGCGCCGCGGCCCAGGGCATCTGGCAGTCGGTCGCCCTCTCGGCGTTGATCGGCTGGTTCGTGCTGCTGGCGATCACCTTCGCCGCGTACGGACGTCGCCGGCGTCAACGACGGCGGGCGGCACCTCGCTGTCCATCTTCACCACCTCGATGAAGGAGGGCTGGGCCGAGACCGTGATCCTGATCTCGACCATCGGCCAGTTCTTCTGCGGCATGGCCTGCGTGACGAGCTGCTCGCGGACGTTCTTCGCGTTCTCGCGCGATCGCGCCACGCCGGGCTGGCAGCTGTGGAGCCGGGTCAACCGCAAGGGCGTGCCGGTGGCCGCCGTGCTCGGGTCCGTCCTCCTGGCGCTGATCCTCACGCTGCCCGCCCTGTCGGGCAACAAGGCGGGCGTCCCGGTGGCGTTCTTCGCCGTCGTCTCGATCGGCGTGATCAGCGCTCTACCTGGCCTACGTGACGCCGGTCTACCTGCGCTGGCGCAAGGGCGACGACTTCAAGCCCGGGGTCTGGACCCTGGGCAAGAAGTACAAGTGGGTGAACCCGATCGCCGTCGGCTGGGTGATCCTCACCTCGATCTACTTCTGCCTGCCGTTCTACGGCCCGGCGGCGGTGTGGTGGGACGACCAGTTCGACTGGAACGCGGCCAACTTCACGCCGCTGGTGCTGGGCGGCCTGGCTCCTCGCCATCGCCATCGCCTGGCTGCTGGGCATGAACAAGAAGTACACCGGCCCGATCCGGCAGATCGAGTTCGACGAGGGCATCGGCATCAAGGAGATCGAGGAGACGCCGCCCGCCGGCTCCGGCCTCCTAGGGCCGCTTCACACCTGATCGAGCGCGGCCGTGGCGGCCACGAAGGCCCGCCAGCGGTCGTGCTCGGCGGTGCGCCAGGCGTCGTCGCGCCGGGGCTCGACGCGGCGGTCGACGGGCAGCAGATCGGCCGCCTCGGCGAGCGAGCCGAGGACTCCCGCGCCGACCGCGGCCAGCGCCGCGGCGCCGGCGACCGTGGCGTCCGCGCCCCCGGCCTCGACCGGCACGCCGATCGTGTCGGCCTGGAGCTCGAGCATGAGCGGCTCGTTGGTCAGGCCGCCGTCCACGCGCAGGTCCGCGACATCGACCTGCTCGCGCACCGCGGCGACGATGTCCGCCACCCGCCAGGCGATGCTCTCGAGGGCGGCCCGGGCGACGTGAGCGCGCGTTGTGCCGCCGTGCAGCCCGGCGAGCACCGCCTTCGCGTCGGGACGCCACCAGGGGGCACCAATTCCAGCCAGGCCCGGCAGCACGCGCGCGCCGGCGGAGTCCTCGACCTCGCGGGCCAGGCCGCCCAGGGCCGCCGGCTCGTCGGCCAGGCCGAGCTCGCGGCACAGCCACTCGAGCATCGCGCCGGCCGCGAACACGCCGCCGTCCAGCGCGTACTCCATCTTGCCGTCGATGCTCCACGCCACGGTCGGCAGCAGGCCGCCGGGCGGCTCCGTCGGGACCTCGTCCCCGACGTGGGCGAGCACGAACACGCCCGTCCCGTATGTCGCCTTCACCCGGCCCGGGACCACGCAGCCCGCCCCGGCCAGGGCGGCCTGCTGGTCGACGACCCGCCCGCGCAGCGGCAGCTCGACCGGCCAGGATTCGTGGCTCAGCGTTCCCAGGTCGCCGATCGTGTCGCGCACCTCGGGCAGGACCTCCGGGGGAACGCCGAAGCGCTGGCACAGCCACGGGTCGAAGCCGGGCGTCCCCAGGGTGTGCAGCTGCGTCCGCGAGGCCGTGGAGGCGTCGGTCGCGAACCCGGCGCCCAAGCGGTCGCACAGGAACGAGTCCACCGTCCCCATGCGCAGACGGCCCTCGTCGCGGGCCTTCGCCACATCCTCGTCGTGCTCGAGCAGCCAGGCGAGCTTGGCGGCCGAGAAGTACGGATCGAAGGGCAGGCCGCTGCGGCGCTTGATCTCCTCCTCCTCGTCCGTCATGCGGTCGAGGACCTCCTGCGAGCGCTTGTCCTGCCACACGACGATGGGGCTCAGCGGCGCGCCGGTCTCCGCGTCCCACGCCAGGACCGACTCGCCCTGATGGTCCAGGCCGCACGCGACGACCTCCCCCGGCGCGTCCGCGAGCACCTCCGCGATCGCCTCGACGACCACGCCCAGCACCTCCTCGCCGTCCTGCTCGACCCACCCCGGCTGCGGGTGGCGGTTGACCTTGTCGCGCCGCGCCTCGCGGACGGGCCGCAGGCTCTCGTCGAACAGGGCCGCCTTGACGCCGGTCGTTCCCTCGTCCACGCCGAGCACCAGCCGTGATGCCATGGCACGCGGTATATACGACCCAGCCCCCTCGCGGGGAACAAACATGAGCCGAGCGGACGCCGCAGCGGAGTACGACGTCGCGATCGTGGGCGCCGGAGTGGTCGGCGCGGCGATCGCCCGCGAGCTGGCGCGCTTCGAGCTGCGCTGCGTCCTGCTCGAGTCCGGTCCGGACGTCGGTGCGGGCACGAGCAAGGCCAACACGGCGCTGCTGCACACCGGTTTCGACGCCAAGCCGGGCACGCTGGAGTCCCGGCTCGTGCGCCGCGGCCACGCGCTGCTGGGCGACTACGCTCCTCGGGCCGGCATCCCGCTCGAGTCGGTCGGCGCGCTCCTGGTGGCCTGGGACGAGGAGCAGCGAGCGGCTCTGCCCGGCATCGTCGAGCGCTCGCACGCCAATGGCTACACGGCCATCCGCGAGGTCGCAGCCGACGAGCTCTACCGGCGAGAGCCGCACCTCGGGCCCGGCGCGGTCGCCGCCCTGGAGGTTCCCGACGAAGCGCTCATCTGCCCGTTCACGACCGCGCTGGCGTTCGCGACCGAGGCGGTGCTCGGCGGCTGCGAGCTGCGGCGCGACACGCCGGTCACCGGCGTCGAGCGCCTGCCGGAGCGCGGGTTTCGCGTGGCCACCCCGACGGGCGCGCCAACGGCCCGCTACCTCGTCAACGCCGCGGGCCTGCACAGCGACGAGGTGGACCGGATGCTGGGCCACGACCGCTTCACCGTGACGCCCCGGCGCGGCGAGCTGCTGGTGTTCGACAAGCTCTCGCGCCCCCTGGTCGATCATGTCCTGCTCGCCGTTCCCACGGCGACGACCAAGGGCGTCCTCGTGTCGCCGACCGTCTACGGCAACCTCATGGTCGGGCCGACGGCGGAGGACATCGAGAGCAAGGACGACACCTCGTCGACCGCCGAGGGGATCGCCTACCTGCGCGCGGAGGCGGCGCGGATCGTGCCCGAGCTGGAGGGCCACGACGTGACCGCCGTCTACGTGGGTCTGCGCGCCGCCACCGCGGACCCCGACTACCAGCTGACCGTCCACGCCCCCGAGGGCTACGCCTGCGTGGGCGGCATCCGCTCCACCGGGATGTCGGGCTCGATGGCGATCGCCGAGCACGTCCGCGACGAGCTCGGCGCCGCGGACCTGCCGCTCGAGCCCAAGCCGGACCCGCCCCAGGCCCGCATGCCGAACCTCGGCGAGGCCTTCCCGCGGCCGTACGCGCAGGCCGAGCGCATCGCGGAGAACCCCGACTACGGGAGGATCGTCTGCTTCTGCGAGCGCGTGACGCGCGGGGAGCTGCTCGACGCTCTCGCCGGCCCGATCCCGCCGGTCGACCTGGACGGGCTGCGTCGGCGCACCCGCGTTCACATGGGCCGCTGCCAGGGGTTCTTCTGCGGCGCCCATGTCGCGGCGCTGCTGGCCGCGGCCGGGGAAGAGGCGCCGTGAGCCTGGGCGCTCCCGACGTGGTCGTCGTCGGCGGCGGGCCGGCCGGGCTGGCGGCCGCCGTCGAGCTGCGCGCGCGGGGCGTGGGGGAGGTGCTCGTGCTGGAACGCGAGCCGGAGGCGGGCGGCATCCCGCGCCACGCCCACCACCAGGGCTTCGGCCTGCGCGACCTGCGGCGAGCCATGGCCGGCCCGCGCTACGCCCGCCGCTACGCCGAGCTGGCCGCGCGCGCCGGGGCGCGCGTCGTCACGGAGGCCATGGTCACCGGGTGGACGACCGAGGGCGCGCTGGATGTCACCAGCCCGGGCGGGCGCGAGACGGTGGCCGCGCCCGCCGTGCTGCTGGCCACCGGCTGTCGCGAGAGGCCGCGGTCGGCGCGGCTGGTCCCCGGGTCGCGTCCTGCCGGCGTGATGACGACCGGGATGCTCCAGCAGCTCGTCTACCTGACGGCCGCGCGCGCCGGCCGCCGCGCGCTTGTCGTCGGCGCCGAGCACGTGAGCTTCTCCGCGTTGCTGACCCTCGCCCACGGTGGCGCTCGCACCGTCGGAATGGTCACCGAGCTTCCCCGGCACCAGTCGCTCGGCGCGTTCCGAGTCGGCGCGGCGCTGCGCTACCGGGTGCCGCTGTGGACCCGCACGGCGGTCACGGCGATCCGCGGGCGCCCCCGCGTCGAGGTGGTCGAGCTCACGGATCTCGACACCGGCGCCGTTCGGACCGTGGAGTGCGACACGATCGTGTTCACCGCGGACTGGATCCCCGACCACGAGCTCGCCGTCCTCGGCGGGATCGAGCTGGACCCGGGCACGCGCGGCCCGGCCGTCGACGCCGGCCTGCGGACCTCGCGCCCCGGCGTGTTCGCCGCCGGCAACGTCATCCACGGCGCCGAGACCGCCGACGTGGCCGCCCTGAGCGGGCGCCACGCCGCGAGCGCGGTGGCGGGATACCTGGCGACGCCCGGCGAGTGGCCCGGCGCGCGCGCGCCGATCCGCTGCCGCCCGCCCCTGGGATGGATCGCGCCCAACGTGGTCACCGCGTCGCCGGAGCGCCCGCCCCGAGCCCGCTTCGCGCTGCGCGCGCACGCCTTCCTGCGCCGGCCGGACATCGAGATTCGGCAGCGAGACCGCGTGCTGTGGACGGGGCGCCCGCGACGGGTTGGGCCCGGACGCTCCACCGGACTCGCCGACGGCTGGGCCGGGTCCGCGGATCCGGCGGGCGACCCGATCGAGATCCGAGTCGCGCATCACGATCTTGACAACTGAGGTGCTCCGCCGGATAGGCTGCGCGGACCAAAGGTCGGCCGTCCGTACCTTATTGCGTGACTGAAACCCTCACCGTCATCGAGCCCGCCACCGAGCAACCGCTGGCGAGCATCCCGCGCGCTGGAACGGAGGAGGTGGACGCCGCCGTCGCCCGGGCGGCGGCGGCGTTCCCCTCGTGGCGCGCCGTCTCGCCGCCCGACCGGGCGGCACGACTGCGCGGCCTGGCCGACGCGGTGGAGGAACGCCTCGAGGACCTGGCCGTGCTCGAGGCGCGCAACGCCGGGAAGCCGATCGGCGACGCGCGCGGCGAGATCGAGATGGTGGCGGAGACGATCCGCTACTACGCCGCCGGCCCCGAGCGGCTGCTGGGCGACACGATCCCGGTGGCCGGCGGAGAGGCGCTGACCTTCCGCGAGCCACTCGGCGTGGTGGGCCTGATCGTCCCGTGGAACTTCCCGCTCGTGATCGCCGGCTGGAAGCTGGGACCGGCGCTGGCGGCCGGGAACACGGTCGTGCTCAAGCCGGCCGAGCTCACGCCCCTGACCGCGCTGGAGTTCGAGAAGATCGCGCTCGACGCCGAAATCCCCGAGGGAGTGGTCAACGTCGTCGCGGGCCCCGGGAGCGTGTGCGGCAAGCGGCTCACCGAGCACCCCGACGTGGCGAAGATCGCCTTCACCGGCTCGACCGAGGTGGGTAGGGGCATCGCCGCGGCGGCCGCCCAGACGATCAAGCGGGTCACGCTCGAGCTCGGCGGGAAGTCGGCGAACATCGTCTTCGCCGACGCCGACCTCGAGCGGGCGGCGGCATCCGCGCCGATGGCCGTCTTCGGCAATGCCGGCCAGGACTGCTGTGCCCGCTCGCGGATCCTCGTGGAGCGGCCCGTGCTCGACCGCTTCATGGAGGCGCTCGAGGATGCGGTCGAGGGCGTGCGGGTCGGCGACCCCCTCGACGAGTCCACCCAGATGGGCCCGTTGATCTCGGCCGGCCAGCGCGAGCAGGTCGCCGGGTACGTGAACGGGGACGCGCCGGTGGCGATCCGCGGCTCGGCCCCCGAGGGCCCGGGCTACTGGTTCCCGCCAACCGTCCTGTGTCCGGTGGCCAACGACGACCGCGCGGCCCGCGAGGAGATCTTCGGCCCGGTGGCGTGCGTGATCCCGTTCAACGGCGAGGCCGAGGCGGTGGCGCTGGCCAACGACACGATCTACGGGCTCTCGGGCTCGATCTGGACGCGCGACGGCGCGCGCGCCCTGCGCGTGTCCCGCGCGCTGGAGACCGGCGTGCTGTCGGTGAACTCCAACACCTCGGTCCGCGTGTCCACGCCCTTCGGCGGCTTCAAGCAGTCGGGCGTCGGCCGCGAGCTGGGGCCCCACGCCCTCGACCACTACACCGAGGTCAAGAGCGTCTACATCTCGACGGAGGGGAGCGCCTGATGGCAGGACGGCTGGAGGGGAAAGTGTGCGTGATCACCGGCGCGGCGTCGGGGATCGGCGCGGAGACCGCGGCGGTGTTCGCCGCCGAGGGAGCGACGGTGGTCGGCGTCGACCTGGCCGAGGGATCGCCGGGCGACCTGGCCTTCCAGGCCGACGTGTCCTCCGAGGACGACGTCAAGCGGATCTACGACGGCACGCGCGAGGCCTTCGGGCGCATCGACGTCCTGTTCAACAACGCCGGCATCAACCCCAACGACGACACGTCGGCGCTCGACACCTCGGTGGAGGCCTGGCAACGCGTCCAGGACGTCAACCTGCGCGGCGTCTTCCTCTGCTGCAAGCACGGGATCCCGCACCTGCTCGAGTCCGGCGGCGGATCGGTCATCAACACGGCGTCGTTCGTGGCCGTCATGGGCGCCGCCGTGTCGCAGATCTCCTACACCGCCTCCAAGGGCGGCGTGCTCGCCCTGTCGCGCGAGCTGGGCGTCGAATTCGCCCGCCGCGGCGTGCGCGTCAACGCGCTCTGCCCGGGGCCGGTCGCGACCCCGCTGTTGCTGGAGCTGTTCGCCAAGGACGAGGAGCAGGCGGCCCGCCGCATGGTCCACGTCCCGATGGGCCGCTTCGGCGAGCCCCGTGAGATCGCCAACGCCGCGCTCTTCCTCGCCAGCGACGAGTCCTCCTACGTGAACGCGACGTCGTTCATGGTCGACGGCGGGCTCTCGGGCGCCTACGTGACGCCGGAGTAGCGGTCAGACCCCTTGAGTCGCCGCCACTAAAGGGGTCTGACCCCTACCTGACGATGCTCGCCACGTAGCCGGCGCCCTCGAGCGCCTCCACGATCTGGTTCGCGTGGTCGCGCCCGCGCGTCTCGAGCACGAGCTCGACCGCCGTCTCGCGCACGTGGAGATCGACGCCCTCGCGCACGTGGGACACCTCGACGAGGTTGGCGCCGGTGGCGGCCACGCGCGTGAGCAGGGCGGCGAGGCCGCCGGGGCGGTCCGAGATCCGGGTCAGCAGGACGAGGCGGCGCCCCGACTCCGTCTCGTGGCGCCGGGCCACCGCGGCGAGCAGGCCCGCGTCGACGTTGCCGCCCGAGAGCACGACGGCGGTGACGCCGTCGCGTGCCGGCTCCACGCGCCCGTCGAGCAGCGCCGCGACGCCGACGGCGCCCGCGCCCTCCACGACGAGCTTGGCGCGCTCCATCAGCGTCACCATCGCCTCGGCCACCGAGTCCTCGGCCACCACGGCGATCCCGTCGAGCCAGCGGCGGATCAGCGGCAGCGTGATTTCGCCGGGCCGCTTGATCGCGATCCCGTCGGCGATGGTGAGGGCCGACGCGGCCGGGACGGGGACTCCGCGCTCCAGCGACGCCGGATAGGGGGCGCAGCCCTCGACCTGCACGCCGACGACCTCGATCTCCGGCCGCGCCGTCTTCAGCGCGATCGCCAGCCCGCTCGCCAGCCCGCCGCCCCCGACGGGAACCACGACCTTGGCCAGGCGCGGAACGTCGTCGAGCAGCTCGAGGCCGAGCGTGGCCTGGCCGGCGATGACGTCGAGGTCGTCGAACGGGTGCACGAAGGCGAGCCCGCCCTCGTGGGCGCGCTCCTGCGCCTTCGCCACGCAGTCGTCGACGGAGCCGTCGACCACGTGGACCGTCGCGCCCAGGCCCGCGGCCGAGTCGGTCTTGGCGATCGACGCGTCGCTGGGCATGAAGACCTCGCAGGGAACGCCGCGTGCCCGCGCCGCGTAGGCGACGGACTGGGCGTGGTTCCCCGCGCTGCCGGCGACGACGCCGGCCTGACAGCCCTCGCCGAGCGCGGCGATCTTGGCCAGGGCGCCCCGCAGCTTGAACGACCCGGTGCGCTGCAGGTTCTCGGCCTTGAGCACGATCTCGCCGCCACAGCGGTCTCCCAGCGTGCGCGACGTGAGGACGGGCGTGTGGCGCACGTGTCCCTCTCCCGCGGCTCGCGCCCGGTCGATGTCCGCACGTTCGATCCCCACGTCCTCTGCAAGCACGGCAACATCATCCCGCGTGGGCGAGCTTTACGACAGGATCGGGCGCACGTACACGGCCACGCGTCGGGAAGACCCGCGCCTGGCCGCGGCGATCGGCGCCGCCCTGGGCGACGCTCGCACGATCGTCAACGTGGGGGCGGGGACCGGGGCCTACGAGCCGGCCGAACGGCACGTGCTCGCCGTCGAGCCATCCGCCGTCATGCGCGCGCACCGGCCGGACGACGCCGCGCCCGCGATCGACGCGCGCGCCGAGGCGCTGCCGTTCCCCGATCGCGGATTCGACGCCTCCATGGCCGTCCTCTCGGACCACCACTGGGAAGACCGGGCCGGCGGCCTGCGCGAGATGCGCCGCGTGGCCGCGCGGGCGGTGGTGTTCACGTGGGATCAGGAGTACGTCGACGCGTTCTGGCTCACGCGCGACTATCTCCCCGGGTTCCGGCGCCTGCACGGGATGGACATCGCGGAGGTGGCCCTCCATCTGGGGGCCGACCGGATCGAGCCCGTGCCCCTCGCCGCCGACTGGCAGGACGGCTTCCTGATGGCCTACTGGCGGCGACCCGAGGCGTATCTGGAGGCGACGGTCCGCGCCGGCATCTCGGTCTTCGGCCTGCTGCCCGAGGCCGAGGTGGCGGAGTTCGTGAAGGCCCTGCGCCGCGACCTGGACTCCGGCGCCTGGGCACGGCGCAACGCCGGGCTCCTCGACCGCGACGAGCTGGACCTCGGCTTCCGGCTCGTGATCGCGGACTAGTCCGTCAGCGCGACGATCGCGTCGATCTCGACCTTTGCGCCCTTCGGCAGGGCGGCGACGCCGATGGCGACGCGGGCCGGCGGATCGCCGGCGAAGTGCTCGGCGTAGGCGTCGTTGATCTCGGAGAAGGCGTCCATCTCGGTGGTGTAGATGGTCAGGCGCACGGCCTCGGAGAGCTGGGTGCCCGCGGCCGCGCAGACGACCGAGAGGTTTTCCAGGCAGCGCTTGGTCTGCGCGGCCGGATCGCCCTCTCCCACGAGCTCTCCGCTGTCGGGATCGACCGGGATCTGGCCGGAGCAGAAGAGCAGGCCGCGCGACTTCACGGCGTGCGAGTAGGGCCCGACGGCGGCGGGGGCTCCCATGGCGGTGACGACTTCGCGGTGGTGGGACATGGATGGCACGGTATCGGGAACTAGCCTCTAGGCATGTCCAACGCGCTGGCCGGCGAAACATCCCCGTACCTCCTGCAGCACAAGGACAACCCCGTGGACTGGCATCCCTGGGGCGAGGAGGCCTTGGCCCAGGCCCGCGAACGCGACGCGCCGCTGCTCGTCTCGATCGGCTACTCGGCCTGCCACTGGTGCCACGTCATGGAGCGCGAGTCCTTCGAGGACCCGGAGGTCGCGGCCTACATGAACGAGCGCTTCGTGTGCATCAAGGTCGACCGCGAGGAGCGTCCCGACGTCGACGCCATCTACATGGACGCGGTCCAGGCCATGACCGGACGCGGCGGGTGGCCGCTGAACGCCTTCACGACGCCCGAGCAGGTGCCGTTCTACGCGGGCACGTACTTCCCGCCCGAGACGCGACACGGGATGCCGAGCTGGATGATGGTGCTGGAGGCGGTGGCGAAGGCGTGGGACGAGCGCCGCGAGGAGATCCGGGCCGGCGGCGGGCGCATCGTCGAGCGCCTCCAGGGCGCGGCCGCCCTCCCGGCGTCGTCCGAGCCCATCGAGCCGCGGGAGCTCGATGCCGCCGTCGAGTCCCTGCGCGCCGCCTACGACCCGGCCCACGGCGGCTTTGGCGGCGCCCCCAAGTTCCCGCCCTCCTCGGCGATCGAGTTCCTTCTCGGCCGGGGAGAGACGGAAATGTCGCTGGGCACGCTGCGCGCGATGGCGGCGGGCGGCATCCACGACCAGGTCGGCGGCGGGTTCTCCCGCTACGCGGTCGACGCCACCTGGACGGTCCCGCACTTCGAGAAGATGCTCTACGACAACGCGCTGCTCGCGCGGGCCTACCTGCACGGCTTCCAGGTCTCCGGCGACGACGAGCTCCGGCGCACGTGCTGCGACACGCTCGACTGGACCCTGCGCGAGATGCGGGGCCCCGAGGGCGGGTTCTACTCGGCGCTCGACGCGGACTCCGAGGGCGTCGAGGGCCGCTACTACGTCTGGACGCTGGACGAGCTGCGCGACACGCTGGGGGACCTGGCGGACGACGCGATCGCCTGGTTCGGCGCGACCGAGCGGGGCAACTTCGAGGGCGCGAACGTGCTCGAGGCGCACGGGCCGGTGCCCGAGGCCCGCGACGAGATCCGCGCGCGCCTGTACGAGGCGCGAGAGCGGCGCGTGCGACCGGGCCTCGACGACAAGCGCCTGGCCTCGTGGAACGCGCTGATGCTGGCCGCCCTGGCCGAGGCGGGGGCCGTGCTCGAGCGCGACGACTACCGGGAAGCGGCGGTCGGGTGCGCCGAGTTCCTCGTGGAAGAGCTGCGCGACGAGCGGGGGCGGCTGCGGCGCACCTGGAAGGACGGCCGCGCGCGGCTGGACGGCTATCTCGAGGACCACGCCTATGCGGTCGAGGCGCTCCTCGTCCTCTACGAGGCCACCTTCGATGCCCGCTGGTTCGCCGAGGCGCGCGCGCTCGCGGACGTCATGATCGACGCCTTCGCCGACCCGGAGCGCGGCGGCTTCTTCTCCACGGCCGCCGACGGCGAGGCGCTGCTCGCCCGCCGCAAGGACCTCGAGGACACGCCGATCCCCAGCGGCTCGTCGAGCGCGGCGCTGGCGTTGCTGCGCCTGGCTGCGCTGACCGGCGAGGGCGAGTACGAGCGCCGGGCCGTGGGAGCGCTGCGCCTCGTCCACGAGGTCGCGCCGCGGCATCCGCAGGCCTTCGGCCACCTGCTCCAGGCGATGGCGTTCTACGTCTCGCCTTCGCGGGAGGTCGCCCTGGTGGGCGACGACCTGCGAGCGCTCGAGCGCGTCGTGCGCGCCCGCTACCGCCCGAACATCGTGGTGGCCGGCGGAACGGGGGACGTCCCGCTGCTCGAGGGTCGCACGCCGGTGAACGGCCGCGCCGCGGCGTACGTGTGCGAGCACTTCGCCTGCCGCACGCCCGTGACCGAGCCCGTCGAGCTCGAGGCCCTGCTCCCCTGAGCCGCTATCCGCCCGTCGTGATCCGCCGCACCACGGCGGCGGTGAGGTCGGGCCGGTTGAAGGGGCCGTCATCGAGGATCTCGACGTGGGCTCGCGGGAGCACCTCGCGCACGCGGTGGGCCAGGTCGGGCGGGAACCACGGGTTGGTGTGCGTGACCAGCCACCACAGGCGCTCGCCCAGCTCGCTCGCCGCGTCGAGTGCCGCGCGATCCTCGATCCAGGCGCGAAGGCGTCCGACGGCGGCGTCGCGGTCAACGAACTCGACGACCTCCTCCACCCGCTGCTGGACCTCCGTCTCGCCGAAGTCGGGGTTCGTGCTCTCCATGAGCGTGTGCACGGCGGCCCGGAAGCCCGTCTCGGCCATCTGGAGCAGCGCTTGCAGGACCGGTGCCGACTCGGCCAGCGCGTCCGGCGAGTCGAGCGTGGCCAGCCCGCTGAGCAGGTCGTTGTGCGTGAGCACGGCGGCGATGTCGCTGCCCGCCTCGCGCGCGGCGTAGATGGCGCGATGAGAGGAGTCGGCATTGCCGACCACCACCGCGCCCGGGCACGCGGCCTCGACCACCGCGACGAGGTCGGCGGCGTCGGTGGCCAGGTCGTAGGGGCCCGCGCGGGTCGAGTCGCCGTTGCCCCGCGGGTGGTAGAGCACGACCCGGTGGTCCCGCGCGAGATCGTCCTGCAACGGCGCCAGCAGCCGGGGATGACCGGCCCAGTGCAGCACGACCATCACCGGCGGGCCCGAGCCCCGCGCCTCCCAGTGCAGCTGCACTCCGTCGGGACGCTGCAGGCGCGGCATCGAGAGCTACGCGCTCACAGCACCGGCAGGTAGCGCTCCAGCTCCCACTCGGAGACCTGGACCCGGTAGTCCTCCCACTCCTGGCGCTTGATCTCCACGTAGCGGTTGAACATGTGCTCGCCGAGCGTGCGCAGGACCAGCTCGGAATCCGCGGTCAGCTCGATCGCCTCTCCGAGCGTCTCGGGGAGCTGCTCGATGCCCAGGCGCTTCCGGTCGTCGGGCGAGAGGTGGTAGAGGTTCTTCTCCATCGGCTCGGGCAGCTCGTAGCCCTTCTCGATGCCCTCCAGGCCCGCCTGCAGGAGCGCCGCGAACGTCAGGTAGGGGTTGCACGCCGGGTCCGGGCAGCGCAGCTCCATCCGGGTCGCCTGCTCCTTGCCCGGGTGGTAGAGCGGCACCCGCACCAGCGCCGAGCGGTTGCGCCGCGACCACGAGCAGTAGACCGGCGCCTCGAAGCCGGGCACCAGGCGCTTGTAGGAGTTCACCCACTGGGCGAAGATCGAGCAGACCTCGCGCGCGTGCTTGAGCTGGCCCGCGATGTAGGCCTTGCCCGTGTCCGACAGGAAGTACTGGTCGTTCTCGTCGAAGAAGGCGTTGCGCCCGTCGGCGAACAGCGACTGGTGCGTGTGCATGCCTGAGCCGTTCTCGCCGAACAGCGGCTTGGGCATGAACGTCGCGTGGCAGCCGTACTTCAGGGCGTACTCCTTCACCGTGATGCGATACGTCATGCAGTCGTCGGCCATCTTCAGCGCGTTGGCGTAGCGCATGTCGATCTCGTGCTGGGACGGCCCCACCTCGTGGTGGGTGTACTCGACGTGGATGCCGAGCTGCTCGAGCGCCAGCACCGTCTCGCGGCGCAGATCCGAGCCGGCGTCCAGCGTCGTCAGGTCGAAGTAGCCGCCCTCGTCCAGGACCTCGGTGCCCTTGCTGTCGCGGAAGTAGAAGTACTCGAGCTCGGGTCCCACGTTGAACGTGTCGAAGCCCATGGCCGACGCGCGCTCCAGCGCCCGGCGCAGCACGTGGCGCGGGTCGCCCTCGTAGGGCGTGCGCTCCGGGGTCAGGACGTCGCAGAACATCCGGCCCACGCCGGCCTCCTCGGGCCGCCAGGGCAGCACGGTGAAGGTCGAGGCGTCGGGCTGGGCGATCATGTCGGACTCCTCGATGGCGTTGAAGCCGGTGATCGACGAGCCGTCGAACCCCATCCCGCCCTCGAAGGCGTCCTCCAGCTCGGCCGCGTTGATCGAGAAGGACTTGAGCTGGCCCAGGATGTCGGTGAACCAGAAGCGGATGAAGCGGATCTTCCGCTCGTCGACGATGGCCTTGACGTCGTCGGCGGTCAGGGGCTGATCGGCCACGGAGCTCTCCCTCGGTCGGGCTTGTCGGGAGACGCGAATCTATCGGCTGGCCGCGGCCGCGGCGTCCTCGCGAAGCCACTGCTGCGCCCACGCCTTGAGCTGATTGAGCGCCGGCTCCAGTTCCCGGCCCATCGCCGTCAGGCGGTATTCGACCCGGACCGGCGGGCCTTCGAGCACCCGGCGCTCAACGACGCCGCGAGCCTCGAGCTCCTTCATCCGCTCGGACAGCAGCCGGTCGGACAGCTCGGGCACGGCCGCGCCGATCTGGGAGAAGCGCATCGGCCCCTCGTCGAGGAGAACGACGACGATGGCGCCCGTCCACCGCTTGCCGATCAGCTCGATCGCCTCGTGGTAGTACGGGCAGCACCCGCCCATGGCTAGAGGACCATCGTCCTACGCGGCTCGCAGCGCCGCGGCGCGCGACTCCTCGACCGAGCCGTCGACCGGGACCTCACCGGCGACGTTGATCATCGCGGTGAAGCTCTCCAGCGCCAGGTAGGCGATCGCCTCGAGCAGCTGCTCGTCGTCCCAGCCGGCCTCGCGCGCCTCCTCGTGGAGGTGCATCGGCGGCCGCGCGCCGGTGTCGACGAGGGCCTTGAGGTAGCTCAGCAGCGCCGCGTGGCGCGGGTCGCGCGAGTCGAACTCGCGGGCCGCAGCGACCTCGTCGAGGCCCAGGCCGGCCGTGCGGGCCATGCGGCTGTGCATGGCGATCCCGGGCTGGGAGTCGTAGTGCTCGGCGACGGCGAGCGCGATGCGCTCGATCGTGGCCAACTCGAGCGAGCCGTGGCGCAGCTCCGAGCGGAACCGCGCGTAGCCGCGCAGCGCCGCCGGGGAGCCGGCGAGCACGCCGAGGAAGTTGGGCAGCTGGCCGCCGGTGGCCAGGGCGCCCTTGAGGACGGGGACCGACCCCTCGGGGGCGGACAACTCGTCGTGAATATGGAACCTGCTCATCTGGGTCTTGGGCATGGAGCGCCTTCTCGGGGGAGGGGAGGAGGGTGAACTTCGCGCTGTACGATCGGCGACGTTCTTACGATTGGTTAGTGTAGCGCCGCAGGCGGGCTCGCGCAACGCACTCGCGGCCTGTCCATACCGTTCTACGCAGCCCGATAAAGCCCGTCTCAGCGGAGTTTGCGGACTTTGACGAAGTTGGCGCGCGAGCCCTTAGTGGCTCGAGGCGATCGTCACGAGGATGAGGAAGAGCGCCATCACGACCGCCCACATGGCGATGCGGTCGGGGCGCGGCCCGAGCCGCTCGACGGGCCGGCGCGGCGGGCGACGACGGTCGATCTCCACGATCCGCGGGCCCCGTGCGGGCAGCGACACGACGGTCGCGCTCGGTCGCGGCGCGGCCTCGCGCAGGGGCCGGACGCGGCCCTCGTCGGGACGTCCGGTGATCACGACCGTACGGCGTGCGGGTTGGCTCATTTCTCTTTCTCGGGCTTACGGGGTTAGCTGACGGGCTGGCGCTGAAAGAGCAGCGCCTCACGCCGATACGTGATTAGCCCCAGGTTCTTGGTTCCCCCGCTTCCCGCGGCACACGGGAATTCAGCGGTAGACGTGGCGCATCCTAACAAGGCCGTAGGTCGCGGGCGGATGTCGGCAGTGTTATGAAGCCGCCGGACGGCTCATTTTCCGAGAAGTTCTTCTCGGGTGCGCGGGAAGCCGTGCAGCGTCGCCTGGTGCCGCCGCTCCGCCGAGCCTCCGCCTGCCGGCGTCCGCTCGACCTGCCAGGACCACTCCCGCCCGTCGTAGGTCGAGACCTCGATGGCGAGCTCGTCGCCCGCGGCGAGCGCCAGGGGCTCGGTCAGCGGCAGCAGCGCCCTCACGTAGCCCACGGTGGCCTGGCGCGGATCGTTGCTGAGCGTGATCCCCTCGGCGAGCCGGGCGGCGAAGAACCCGGCCAGGCCGTGCGCGGTTCCCGCCCGCGTGGCCGTCACGCGGGCGCGGCCGGCGAACGAGGGCTCGAGCAAGGAGCCGAGGTCGAGTGCGCCGAGCGCCGCGGGCTCGGCCAGCAGGGCCTCCGCGTCGAGGGTGAACGGATGCTTGTTGTTGGCGGCGAAGGGCCGGATCGCACTGAGATCGAACCCTCGGACGTCGCGCGCCCAGACGTCGACGAGGTAGCTGTAGGCCCGGGGCGCCTCGACCGGCGCGACCCGCAGCTCGATCTCGCCGGGCAGCAGCCGGGCTTCGGGCTTGAGCAGCCGCTCCCGCGCGTCGATCACCGCCGACAGCAGCTGTCCGTTGAGGCCGAACGTCTCCGTCGTGTCGGTCAGAAGCACGTCCGCGCGCTCGGGCAGCTCGACGTCCTGCGAACGCTCGCCGAGGCAGACGATCCGATCGTCGAGCCCGTTGTCCGCCGCGACGAGTCGGGCCAGCTCGAGCGAGGGCGCCGACTCGACGGCGTAGACGCGCGCCGCTCCCGCCTCGCAGGCGAACAGCGAGAGGATCCCCATGCCGGCCCCGAGGTCGAGCACGACGTCGCCGGGCCGGACGGTCGCGCGGATCGCGGCGTGCCAGGTGTCGAGGCGGGCCGCGTCGTCGAGGAGGAACGACTGGAAGCGCAGGACGTGGGCGGCGTCGGACGCGCTCAGCACGAGCCCGTCAGCGCCGGTCGTAGCGCGCCTGCTCCTCGACCGTGCGCTCCGCCCAGGGCATGCGCTCCAGGCGGTCGTCGGGGATCGGGTCGCCGCTCTCCACCGACAGGCCGAACTTCCCCTCCGGGAGACGCTGCTCGGCGCGCTCGACGGCGGCCAGCTCCTCGCGCAGCTGGGTGGCCAGGCCGGCCTCGCGCTCGGTCTCGAACAGCTCCGAGCCGGCGTCGGCAAGATGCTGGTCGACGTGCGAGAGCTCGTCGTCGGGGGCCGGCTCCAGGTCGGTGAGGGAGCGCTCGATCCGCTCGCGTTCGCGCGCCAACAGCTCGCGTGCCCGCGCCTCGTCCATGGCTACTGCTTGCCCGCGACGGCGGCGACGTACGAGGCGACGTCCTCGGCGTCCTGACCCGTGTACAGGCCGGCCGGCATCGTGCCCGCGCCTCGCTGGCGCCCGTTGAGGACCGCATCGAGCACGAGCGCCTTCGGCGGCTTGAGCTGGTCCAGGTTCGGCCCCACCCGGCCGACCGCGTCGGAGGCGGCGAGCGTGTGGCACTGCTGGCATACCTGGCCGAAGAGCTCGCGGCCATGCTCCTGCGACTTCGACAGCTGCACGCGGGCCGCGCCCGCCTCGTTGTCGTCCTCGTTGCCGGCGATCACGACGGCCGGGATCGCGATGCCCATGCCCACGAATACGACCGTGACGACGATGGCGGTGGTTCGCCGGGCGCCCTTGCCCTCGCCGTACAGCCGGGCGCGCGCGCCGCTGGGGCCGCCGCTCATGCCGATGAACAGGGCGGTGAGGCCGAGCAGCACCCAGAAGCCGATGAACAGGAGCGCAGCCATGTGGCGCGGGGAACATACACCGCGCGCCCGCGGCGCTGCGCCCTTCCCGGCGGACCTCGGCGGCGCTACGGTGGACGCGATGGCGCGTCAGCGCGTGTTCGCCGACCGTGCCGCGGCCGGCCGCTCCGTTGTCGAGGTTCTGCCCGAGCTCGGCGCCAACCCGCTCGTGCTCGGCCTGGCCCGCGGCGGCGTACCGGTGGCCGCCGAGGTGGCGGGCGCGCTGGGGGCGCCTCTCGACGTCCTCGTGGTGCGAAAGGTGGGCCACCCGATCCAGCCCGAGTACGCGCTCGGCGCCGTGAGCGAGGACGGGGTGGTGTTGCCGCCGGGCCTGGCGCCGGAGCTGATCGACCCCCAGCTCGCGCGCGCCCGCGCCCAGGCGGTGGCGCTGCGGGGCGACCGCCCGCGGGTTCCGATCGAGGGCCGCTCCGCCGTCGTCGTCGACGACGGGCTCGCCACCGGGCGCTCGATGGCGACGGCTTTGGAGACGGTGTCGCGGCACCGCGCCTCCCGGGTCGTCATGGCCGTGCCCGTGGCCTCCGGCCCCGGCCTGCGCGAGCTGCGCGAACGCTGGGAGGCCCACGCCGCGCTCGTCGTGGAGCCGCCCGACTTCTTCGCCGTCGGACAGTTCTACGAGGACTTCGAGCAGGTGTCGGATGAGGAGGTGGCTCGGTTGCTGGCGGCGTACGCGTCTTCGGACGCCGGCCAGGGCGCGTGAACGGCAGCATCGAGGGGGTGGGTTCGAGGCGTGTGCAAGTCGAGTGATCCGCTTTGAGGTCGCGATAGCGGTCCAAACAGGGTTCAATCCTGCCGAAACGCTCGGGCGAACCCGCCCTCGATGCCGCCGTTCTCGGCGCCCGCGCCACTCCCGCGCTAGCGCGCCCGGCCGCGCCCGAAGCTCATGACCGCCGGGGCAACCGCGCGGAAGTCCGCCTCGTCCGTGTCGGCGTCGCCGTCCGCGGAGGGACAGTGCTCCGCACGGCCCTCGCCGGGCGCGCCCCGACCGGCGCCGCGCGCGTTCGCGCTCGTCGAGCATCGAGAAGTCCTTGACCTCGGCGCTCGGGCGGTCCGGGGCCTCGAGCGGGGACAGGCGGTCGACGAGCACGTTGATCCCGCCGCCCGCCGCCGGGTGGCGTTCGAGCCGCCCGGAGGCGAGCACCAGCGGCTCGGTGCGCACGGTCAGGCGGTGGCGCTCGTAGACCGCCGGTGGGACGACGAGGTTGATCGTCCCCGTCTCGTCCTCGAGCAGCATGAACACGATCCCGTTCGCCGTCCCCGGCCGCTGGCGGGCCACGACGAGGCCGGCCACCTGGACGCGGTGCTCGTGGGGGAGGGAGGCGAGACCTGCCGCCCTCTCCACCCCGGAGGGGAGGGCTGGCCGCAGGAGGCCGAGGGGATGCTCGCCGGTGGTCAGGCCGGTGGCGGCATAGTCGGCGAGCATCCGGTCCCAGTCGCCGAGCCGGCGCAGCGGCGGGGCGTCGGGGACGGGAAGGGGGAGGGCGAGCTGGGCTCCATGCTCTCCTCGGGCCTCGCTCGTCGCGGTCACGCCCAGCTCCCACAGGGCGGTGCGCCGGTCGCCTCCCGTGAGTCCGTCGCACGCGCCCGCCCACGCCAGGCGTTCGAGCGACGGCCGGGCGGCCTCCGCGCACGCCGCGAGCTCGGCCAGCGAGGCGAACCGCCCGCCTCGCTCCGCGCGCGCCGCCACGAGCGCCTCCACCTCGTCGCGGCGCACGCCGTTGACGTGGGCGAGGCCGATGCGGATCGCCCCGTCCGCCTCGACGGTGCACCCGACCTCGCTGCGCTGCACGTCGGGGGCGAGGACCGCCAGCCCGCGGCGCTGGGCGTCGTGCACGAGCGTGTCGGCGACGTAGAAGCCCATCGGCTGCTCGTCGAGCAGCGAGCACAGGAACTCGGCCGGGTGGTGGACGCGCAGCCACGTCGACTGGTAGGCGAGCAGGCCGAACGCCGCGCCGTGGGCCTTGGGAAAGCCGAAGCCGGAGAAGCCCTCGATCATCCGCCACACCCGCTCGGCCGTCTCGCGATCGGCGCCGTGGGTGGCGGCGGCGCCGGCGACGAAGCGCTCGTGGTGGGCGTCGATCGCCGCCTGCGAGCGCTTGCGGCTCATCGCCCGGCGCAGCCCCTCGGCCTCGCCCGCGCCGAAGCCCGCGAAGGCGATCGCCACCTCCAGCACCTGGTCCTGGAAGATGATGGTGCCGAGGGTGTCGCGCAGCACCGGCTCGAGCGACGGGTGCTCGTAGGGGACCTCGTAGTCGGGGTCGGCGCGCCGGCGCTGGCGGCGCTCGATGTAGGGGTTCACCGCCCCGCCCTGGATCGGCCCGGGGCGGACGATGGCCACCTGCACGGTCAAGTCGTCGAGCGATTCCGGGCGAGTCCGGCGCAGGGAGGCCATCTGCGCGCGGCTCTCGATCTGGAAGACGCCCATCGTGTCCGCCTCCTGGATCGCCCGGTAGACCTCGGGGTCGTCGTAGGGAATTCGCGAGAGATCGATCCGCTCGCCGCGGGTGCGCGCGATGAGGTCGACCGACCGCTCGACCGCGGAGAGCATTCCCAGCCCGAGCAGGTCGATCTTCAAAAAGCCCGCGTCGGAGCAGGAGTCCTTGTCCCACTGGACGATCTGGCGCCCCTCCATCGCGGCCGGGACGACCGGGCAGCAGTCCACGAGCGGCCGGGTGGCGACGATCATCCCGCCCGGGTGCTGGGAGAAGTGGCGCGGGAGGCCGTGCGCCTCGTCCGCCAGGCGCACGAGCCAAGGCCAGCGCCCCGTCCGCGCCCGCTGCTCCCCGAGCGCGGCGGCGACGTCGCGCCCCACGTCGTGCCCCGACCAGCCCTCCGAGCCGCGGGCGACCCGCTCGACCTCGCCGGGCGGCAGGCCGAGCGCCTTGCCCAGCTCGCGGATCGCCCCCCGCGCGCGGTACGTGGGGAACGCGGCCACGAGGGCCGAGCGGTCGTGCCCGTAGCGCTGGTGGACGCGGGGGATGAGGGTCTCGCGGATGTCGCGGGGGAAGTCGAGGTCGATGTCCGGCAGGGCGGTCAACTCCTCGTTGAGGAAGCGGCCGAGGAACAGCTCGTTGCGGATCGGGTCGACGTGCGAGAGGCCGATCAGGTAGCAGACGATCGAGGACACCGAGGAGCCCCGCCCGCGGGCCGGCGGGAGGACGGCGCGGGCGCTGTCGGGCCCCCGGACCTCGGCCGCCACCTCGCGCGCCAGCTCGACCATGTCGTGGTGCAGGCGGAAGAAGCCGGCGAGGCCGAGCCGCTCGATCACCCGCAGCTCCTCCTCCAGGCGGGCGAGCGCCTCGCCGTGACCGGAGCCGTGGCCATAGCGCTCATCCAGCGCGGCGCGGCAGCGCGCGGCGAGCTCGGCCCCGGCCTCCTCGTCCTCGGCTCCCGGATAGCGATAGCCGAGCCCCGCGCGCAGGTCGAAGCGCAGGCGCTCGGCCAGCGCGGCGGTCTCGGCCACCGCGTCGGGATGGTCGGCGAAGCGGGCGGCCATCGCCGCCGGCGAGGCGAGCACGTGCGACCAGTTGCCGCGCCGCTGGGGCTCGGAGGCGTCGAGCGAGAGACCAAGGCGGACGGCCACGAAGGCGTCCTGGAGCGGGGCGCGGGCGCGGGCGTGGACGTGGACGTCGCCGGTGGCCACGCACGGGACCCCGAGCCGGCGCGCCAGCGCCGCGCGGGCGCGGTTGCGGGCGCGGTCCCCGGGAAGGAAGGGCCGCTGGAGCTCCACCCGCAGCCGGTCGCGCCCGAACGCCGCGAGCAGCCGCCGCGCCGTCGCCTCGTCCTCCACGCCGTGCGACGCGCACCCGGTGAGGCAGACCAGGCCGGCGGCGTGCTCGAGGACGGTGTCGAGTGGAGTGCACGGCTCGGTCGGGGGGGCGCCCTCGCGCCCGTCGCGCGTGTGCGCGTGCGCGCGGGTGAGGATCCGGCAGAGGTTGGACCAACCGCGCGCGTCCTCGACGAGGAGCGTGACGTGGCGGCCGTCGTCGAGGCTGACCTCGGCCCCGTGGATCGTGCGCAGCCCGAGTGCCTCGCCGGCCACCGCGAACTCCATCGAGCCCGCCACCGAGTCGTGGTCGACGAGCGCCATCGCTCCGTGCCCCTTCTCGATCGCCGCCGCCACGAGCTCCTCGGGCAGCGAGGCGCCGTCGAGGAAGGAGTAGGCGGAGTGCGCGTGGAGCTCGGTGTACACGATGCGAACGCATGTTCGCATCCGATGCGGATGGTTGCGGGCGCCCCGGGCCTGACCTATCGTGGCCGGTACGGATGCGGAACGGAATCTGGACCGTAGGGTTGGTCGCGGCCGCCGCAGCTGGGCTCGCCGCCGCTCCCGGTGCCCTCGCGGGGCCCGCGGAGGACTACGTGGCGGTGCGCGGCGACTGGCAGCCGGACCAGGTACTCACCCCTTGCCGCTTCACCCTGGCGGAACTGCTGGGCGCGCGCTCACAGCTCACGTCCGAGGACAGCTACACCGACCTCCCGTCCGCCATCAGCGCCGAGATCGCGCGCCGGCGGGCCGGACTCTGCGCGCGTCCGGTCGTCAGCGGGATGCGCTTCACCCCGCCGACGTTCCGTGTCTCCGCCCGCGCGACGGCGATCACCGCGGCGCGCCGGGCCCCCGCGGGGAGCGCGCTTCGCTTCTCCCTGTCGCGGGCCGCGACGGTCAAGATCGTGGTCCAGCGCCGCAAGAAGGTGGGACGGATCTTCCGCTGGGTGAGGGCGGGCACCCTCACGCGCAGGGGCGGACGAGCGGGCGCCAACAAGGTCGCGTTCAGCGGCCGCATCGGCCGGCGCGCCCTGGCGAGCGGCCGCTACCGCGCGACCCTCACCGCCACCGGCCTCAACCGCCACGTGTCGCAGGCCAGGCGGCGCAGCTTCGTGGTCGTGCCCTAGCCGGACGACTAGAGGCCGTACTTCTCCAGCAGGCGCAGCCACACCTCGCTGCGGGTGGGGAAGGAGGGGATGGCCTCGAACAGGCGGTCCAGCGGAACCCGGCCGACCATCGCGATCGTCGCGCCGTGCAGCATCTCGGCCACGTCGGGGCCGGTGAACGTCGCGCCCACGAGCACGCCGGCCTTCTCGTCGATCACGAGGCGCGAGGTTCCCGCGGCGCCGCGTCCGTAGAACGAGGCGCCCGCGACCGAGGAGGTCGCGACGTCCACCGCCCGGACCTCCATCCCCGCCTCGCGCGCCGAGGCGAGCGTGTGGCCGACCGCCGCGACGGACGGGTCGGTGAAGATCACGCGCGGGCTCATCGGCCCGTCCGAGTTGGCGCGGGCGCGGGCGTCGCGGCCGAGGATGACCTCCGCCGCCACGCGGCCCTGGTACTTGCCGGCGTGGGTGAGGAGGGCGCGGCCGTTGGCGTCGCCGATGGCGTACAGCCAGTCCGAGCCGCCGACGCGCATCCGGTCGTCGACCTCGATCGCCTTGCCGGGCTCGACCCCGAATGCCTCGAGGCCCATGTCGGCCGTGTTGGCGCGGCGTCCGATGGCCACGAGCAGCTCGTCCCCGGCCAGGCCCTCGCCGGTCTCCAGCTCGAGCCGGACCTGCTTCTCGCCGCGCGAGACCGCGGTCGCCTTGGCGCCGAGGTGGACCTCCACTCCGGCCGCGCGCAGGCCGTCCTCCACGTCCTTCGAGGCGAACTCCTCCTCCCGGCCGATCAGCCGCGGCAGCGCCTCGACGATCGCCACCGAGGCACCGAGCGCGGCGTAGGCCTGCGCCATCTCGACCCCGACGATGCCGCCGCCGAGGATGAGCAGGCGCCCGGGGATCGCGGAGGCCGTCGTCACCTCCCGGTTCGTCCACGGCGCCGCCTCGGCCAGCCCCGGGATCGGAGGCAGCAGTGCGCTCGAGCCGGTGGCCACGACCACGGCGCGCCGGGCCTCGAGCACGTCGTCGCCGACGCGCACGCGTCGCTCGCCCTCCAGGCGGGCGTGCCCGCGCACCAGCGTGACGCCGCGCGACTCCAGCCAGGGGAGATGCCCCGAGTCGTCGCGATCGTGGATGACCTCGTCGCGGCGGGCGAGCACGCGGGGCACGTCGAGCGGCGGCGTATCGAGCTGCACGCCGGGGACGCGGTGCACCTCGTCGACCAGGTCGCCGGGCCGCAGGAGCGCCTTGGAGGGCATGCACGCGTAGTAGGAGCACTCGCCGCCGACCAGCTCGCGCTCGACCAGCGTCACGCCGAGGCCGGCCTCGCCCAGGCGACCCGCGCAGACCTCGCCGGCCGGCCCGGCGCCGATGACGACCGCGTCGAGCTCGCTCACGCCGTGGGATCGCCCTCGCGCGGCGACGGCCCGGCGGGGACGACGAGCGGCTCGGCGGGCGCCTCGATGACGGTCTCCTCCTCGATGTCGAGCTCGGGCGGCTCCATCCCGTCGCAGACCAGGCGGAACGCGCCCGTGCCGATCTGGCCGTCGGCCTCGAGCACGAGCCCGGCGATCGTGTCGCCCTCCTCCCAGCTCATCCGCTCGATCTCGAACGGGTTCATCTTCACCGTGTGGGGCGGGAAGGGGCAGTTGCGATTGTGATCGGCCTTCGCCTTCGAGATCGCCTCGAAGTTCTTCGCCTCGGGGCTCGCCATGACCGGGCAGTTTGACATGCTCGGGCCATGCGATTCCCCAGATATCTCCTCCCGGCCGCGGCCACCGCTGCGGCGCTCGCCGTCCCGGCCTCGGCCGGCGCCTCCATCGTTCCCCAGCAGGGCATGCTCGGGGTCAAGCTGGGCATGACCGGCGCGCAGATCCGCGCCCGCCTCGGCCCGCCCGACAGAGTCCGCCACCCCACGGGCGAGATCACCGGCCGCTTCACCGAGTACCGCTACGGCGAGGTCGTGGTCTCGCTGTTCGACGGCGCCACCGGCCAGGCGTTCAACTTCGTCACGAGGGGGAAGTCGGCGCGGACCGTCAAGGGCGTGGGCGTCGGCTCGCCCGAGTCCTACGTGAAGTCGGCGGTGCCCGGCGTCACGTGCAAGACCGAGTTCGGCTTCCGCAACTGCACGCTGGGCCAGGCCCTCGTCGGCCGGATCGTGACGGCATTCCGGATCGTCAACGGCCGGGTGGCGAGCGTGAGCGTCGGGCGCGTGATCGACTAGGCGGCCGGAGGGTCGAGCCCGGCGCGCTCGGCGACCCGGGCCGCGAGCCGGGCGATCGTCGGGCATTCGAGGCCGTGGCGGGCGCCGGCGCGCAGGATCGCGCCGGCGATCGCGTCGAGCTCGGGCTCGCGGCCGGCGGCGATGTCGCGGCGCATCGAGGAGCCGAGCTCCGGGTGGGCCTCGTCGAGCTCGGCCAGCACGGCCCGCGCGTCGATCTCCGCGCCCTCCGCCGTCGCCACGGCGGCTCCCTCGATGACGCACGCCCGCAACTCGGCCGCAAGCTCGGGCGTCGAGCGGATCGGCCCGAGCGGGAGGTCGTAGGCGCTCGTCGTGCAGGCCAGCGCGTTCAACCGCACGAGCTTGCGCCACAGGACGTCGGCCTCGGAGTCGCCGACCACGGCCGGCACCCCCGCCGCCTCGAGCCGCGCCGCCAAAGCGGCCAGCGCCGGGCGCAGCGCCTCGCCGTCGCTGGCCATGTCCACCCGCAGGAACGGCGAGGTCTGCACCACCACCCCCGGTTCCGGGCGGTCGGACTCCACGCGGATCACCCCCGCGGCGACCCGGTCGCCGAAGCGCTCGCGCAGCGCCGCCATGTGCTCGAGGCCGTTCAGGAGCGGGACGACGAGCTCGGGCTCGGCGCGGACCCGTTCCAGAGCCGGGCCCAGCGCCGTCGCCTTCGGCGCCACGAGGAGCGCGCCCACCGGCTCGTCGAGCGACGTGACCGCGGCGGCCGGCCGCGCCGTGAAGTCGCCCAGCCGGACGCTGCGCACCCGGATCCCCTCGCGGGCGATCGTCTCGACCGTCTGCTCCCGCGCCACGACCGTCACCGGTTCGCCGGCCCGCGCCAGCGCCGCGGCCACCAGGCCGCCCACGCCCCCGGGGCCGAGGACGGCGATCGGGGAGCTCATCCGACGGCGTAGACGGCCACCGGGCCGCCGCGCGCGACCGCGGCCTCGAAGCGCACGCCGCGGAAGGCGTACGTCCGCGTCGTCGCGGCGACGCGGCCCCGGATCACGACGGCGAGGAGGCGGCCGCTGCCGACTCCGCGCACCCGGCCGCTGACCACGGCAGGCGCCCCCCGGACCGCGCCGTCGAGCGAGACGGACAGCCGCGCGCTGCCCGCCGGCAGCGCCCTCGCGGCCCGGCCGACGAGCGCGGCGCCCGGCCCGAGGCCGAAGAAGCGCGCGCCGCGGGCCCCGGTCCCGAACCGCGCGGACTGGCGCGAGATCAGCTCCGAGAAGCGGCGCGCCACCAGGCTCATCGGGTACAGGTGGCGCCCGAACGTCGCGACCGAGGTCGTCGACCAGAGCTCCGCCTTGTCCGACGGCTTGAAGCCAGGATCGAGCGCCGAGCGCCCGTCGATGCCGCGCGGCGCCGGAAGGTCGAGCGCGTCCGCCACGGTGGGCAGCACGTCGATCGTCTGCACGTGCTCATCGACGCGGCGCCCGAGCTTCTGGCCCGGCAGCTTCATGAAGAGCGGAATGACGCCGATGCCGCCCAGCGTCACGCGCGTCGCCATGCGGCGCGAGTTGCCCGGCACGAAGGACACTCCGTGGTCGGGAAGGATCACCAGCAGGGCGCGGTCCCAGAGCCCCGTCGCCTTCATCTTCCTGATCAGCCGTCCGATCAACAGGTCGGTGTAGCCGACCTGGAGCAGGTAGCGCTGCCAGGCGCGATCCACCAGGCTCGGGTTGTTGCGCCACATGTTGTCGCCGAACAGGCCGGGTATCTCGGGCGTCGGGGGGACGTAGCGGCGCCCCGACGGCAGCCACACGTAGGGGTGGTGGGGCATCAGGACGTCGATGTAGTAGAAGGGCGCGCGGCCCGAGCGCCAGGGCCGCAGGCGCGCGATGAAGTCGGCCAGCTCCGAATGCTTGGCCGCGTGCTTCTTCTCCACCGGGATGAGGGCGTTGAGCGCCTGGGCCTTCTGCTTGCGCGTCCGGCCCGGGAGCGTGTGCCCGCGGCACAGCGACGCCGGGCACAGGCGAGTGAGCGGCTCCTGGACGATGAAGCGGTGCGTGCGCCCGAGCAGGGTGAACACGCTGCGGGGGTAGTCCGACGCGATCGGGATGCGGCGCTTGTCGGGCAGGACGCCGGCCAGGACGGCCGGCGTGGCCCAGCGGGTGCCGTCGCCGGACGGAGTGGTGTTCGCGAACCACGTGCTCTGCCGCGCGAGCGCGGCGAAGTTCGGATAGCGGCGCGCATCGATCTCCCCGGGCGCCCGGAGCAGCGAGGCGAGCGAGAACTCGTCCAGGGAGATGAACACGACGGGCGTGCGCGCGCCGTTGACCTGCGCCTGGGTCGGCGTCGCCGCCGGCGAGACGGCGCCGACGCCGCGGCCACGCCGGCGCCGGCCAGCGTCCCGGCGACGGCGAGACCCACCAGCGCGATGCGCCGGGCGCTACGCACCGAGCGCCGCGAGCCGCAGGCCCCTGCCCGACCCCGTCACGGCGAGCACCCGCACGTCGTTGGCGCCCGGCCGGAAGGCTCCCTCGGGCGCCATGAACGAGAAGCGGGTCTTGCCGAGGAAGTCGTACGTGCGCGCCACCGCCCGGATGCGGCCGTTGACGGCCAGCGCCAGGTTGCGGCCGGCGGGCAGTCCGTCGACCTTGCCGCTGACGTGCGAGGGTGCCCACGTGGCGGCCGGCGTCCAGGCACGGAGCTCCTCGGGGTGGTCGTAGCGCACGCTGGCGGGCAGCGTACCGGCGAGCGAAGCGGAGGCCAGCGGGCGCCCGACCAGCTCGCGGTTCGGACCGACCGCCCACAGCAGGCCGGGACGCGTGCTGCCGGTCCCGAACAGCGACGCCTGCTGGTTGACCACCGCGCCCCGGCGCGTCAGGAAGAGCGGATAGGGGATCTCGAGGAGCTTGAACTCCGTGGTCGTGGTCGTGGACCAGACGCGGACCTCGGGGGACGGACGGAAGTCGTCGGAGAGCGCCGACTGGCCGTCGGACTTCTCGGGCAGCTCGAAGTCGAGGGCGTCGGCGATGGAGGGCAGGATGTCGATCGTCTGCACGTGCTTGTCCATCACGCGGCCGCGGCTCTCGCGCGGCAGCTTCATGAAGAACGGCACGGGCGCGATTCCGCCCACGTCCTGCTTCGTGATCTTCCGCCGGGGAGAGTTCGGGGCGAAGGCGACTCCGTGGTCGGCGGCGAACACGATCAGCGCCCGGTCCCACAACCCGGTGGCGCGCAGCTTGGTCATCAGCACGCCGAGCTCCCGGTCCACGTAGCCGACCTGGAGAAGGTGGCGCTGCCAGCCCTGGTCGACCGCCTCGCCGTCCCCGTTCCAGACGTTGTCGCGCAGGCCGGGGATCTGCGGCTCGGACTCGCCGTAGGTGCGCCCCGAGGGCAGGTAGTGCCACGGGTGGTGAGGGAGCAGGATGTGCATGAAGTAGAGCGGCGGCTTGCCGGCGCCCGAGTAGGGCTTGATCGCGTCGATGAAGCGCGGGAAGGCGGGCCGCGACTGCTCGGCCTTCTTGGCTTCGGGGATCAGCTCCGTGAGCTCGCGTCCGGTGGCGCGGCGCAGCCGGCGCTGGGCCGACACGCTGCCCTGCGGCGGGGCCGGGCGGCTCGGCAGCGCCGCGGGCGCGGCCTTCTTCTCCTTGGCGCCGAAGTTGCCCAGCTGCTCCGACACGGAGGGCAGGTGCTCGCGCAGGTCGTCGGGAAGGACGAGGTGCAGCGAGACGATCCCCAGGTCGGAGGCCATCGACTTCATCCGCTCGGGGAACGACTCGTCCTCGGCGTCCGGGCTGGCCGTCCCCGCCACGTCGCCCGCCTCGACCTCCCGCGGTCCGGTGTCGGCGCACAGGCTCTTCGGGCACAGGCGGGTGACCGGCTCGGTCACGTGCAGGGTGTAGCCGCGGCCCAGCGCCGTGAACAGGTTCTGCGGGTAGTCCTGGAAGGTGGGCAGCGCGTCCTTCTTCGGGAGCTGCCCGCTGATCACGATCGGCGTGGCCCACCGCGTCCCGTCGGCCACCGTGGTCGCGTTGCGAAACCACGTGGCCTGGCGGGCGAAGCGGGCGAAGTTGGGGTAGCGGACGGCGTCGATGCTCCCGTCCGGCCGCATCAGCGACGTGATCGGGAACTCGTCGAACGAGATCATCACGACCGGGGTCTTGGAGTCGACCTTGGCCGCCTGGGCCTTCGCCTCGCCCGTGAGCACCAGCTTGTGGACGGGCGAGCTGAACAGGAAGAGGAAGAGGAAGAGCGGCGGCGCGGCGGCGAGCACCGTGGCGAAGGTCCGCACGGACTTCTCGCTCTGATACCAGGCCGCCGCGCCGATGCCGAAGGCGAGCGAGACCGGGAACAGCAGCGCGCTCGAGGTGTCGACCACCTTCTTGATGAAGCCCAGCGCGATGATCGCGGCCAGCAGCGCCACGAAGGCCAGGTGCACCCAGTCGCGCCCGCGCGCCGAAGCGAGACCGACGAGCGCCTCGATCGCGAACAGCAGCAGCGGGGGGATCAGCGTGACCCCGACCGCGAAAGCCACGATGTCGCCGCTCGTCGAGCCCCGGGCGACGAAGAAGTCGGCGTTGCGCCCGAGGAGGTCGAACAGCGGCTGCACCAGCGCGAACGACCACAGGGCGAGCAGGTGTATCCCGTTGAGCCACAGCGGCTGGCGCTCGGCTTCGACGGGAGCGGCCGCGCTGGCGGCCGCGCCAGTCATACCTCTTGCGAGCGTCCCGCTCGCGCTTCTGATGGCGACTCTCGGCCTCCGGCCTCGCGTAATTCGGCCCCGTTGCCCCCGCGGGGACGGGCCTGGAAGATCACCCGCCGGCCGCCCTGCAGCTCGGCCCGTCGTTCGATCTCGAACGCCTCGCCGAGGATGCGCTCGAACACCGGCAGCTCGTAGTCGGCGTGGGTCTCCTCGCGCTTGCCCGCGAGCAGGCGCTGCACCATCGGGTCCTCGCGGGTCGGGAACTCGACGACCACCGTCGCGCCCAGCGAGGCCAGCCAGTCCACGACCTCCGACAGCGGCACGTTGGCCGTTATGGCGAGGTGGTGCACGAGGGCGAGACACAGCACGAGGTCGGGCCGCCCGCGCGCCTCCAGCGGCTTGCGCTCGCGCCCGCGCCAGCCGAGACCGGGGGAGGGATCGGCGAGGTTCATCACCAGGGTGAGCACGTCGTCGCGGCCCTCCGCGCGCAGCGCGCGGTGCAGGCGGTCGACGGTCAGGTGGTCGATGTCGATGGCCACCGTGCAGTCGGCGTGCTCGGCGGCGATGCGCGAGTAGCGCCCGTCGTTGGCGCCGATGTCCCAGGCCAGCGTGTGGCGCCGGGCGGCCGCGGCCTCGCGCACGAACTCCGCCTTCTCGCGCGACTCCTCGTCGCTGTACGTGCAGGTCTCGCCGTAGTCCGACCACTCCGAGCCCCCGGGCTCCCAGCTCATCCCGTCGATCAGCTTGCGCAGGCCCTTGACGTTGGCCTTGATCAGCTCGGGATTGAAGCCCGCGCTCTTGAGGTCCTTCTTGACGTCGCGCTGCGAGGAGTCGTCGTAGCGGCGCTCCAGCTTCGCGTGGAGCTTGACGTGCTTGAGCACGCCGCCCCGCAGGCCGCTCAACATGGCCGCCGCCTGCGTCGGCGAGACGCCGTCGAGGCTGCCCCGCAGCAGCGGCTGGTAGTCGATCCCCTCGTTGGCCAGCAGCATCAGGGGATAGAGGAACAGCATGCAGAACTGGCGGTAGCCGATCCACGGCTCGCCCTCGCGCAGGGGCTCGAAGGAGCCGACGTCGACGAACACCGGCCGGCTGCCGCGCCACTGGACGTTGTAGGGCGAGGAGTCCTTGAGGATCATGCCCTCGTCGAGCGCGGCCGCCACGAGCTCGAGCTGGAGCAGGGCCGCCTCGCGCAGCATCGAGAACGGCCACTCGTAGGGGTAGCTGACGAACGGGATGCGCTCGTGGTGCAGCAGCCCGGCAGCCTCGCCGCGGGGCAGGCCCGTCTCGCGCAGCCCGTCGAGCTGCGCCTCCTCGGTACGCACGATCTTCCCCTCCTCCATGAGGCGGGGGAAGAAGCTCGTCGCCGCGACCTTGCGGTAGTCGTCGAGGCCGCGGGCGCTCAGCGCCCGGACGACGCCGTCGGCGGTGTAGAGGACCCGGCTGTCGGGATCCCGGAACGAGCCGGGCTCGATCCGGACGTCGGTCAGGCCGACTCCTCCGGAGTGGCCGGCGGCGTGGCGTCCTCGTCCTGGTTACGCCGGAAGATGCCGGTCACGCGCCGCCACCACAGCTTCGCCGTGACGGCGACTGCGGCGAAGCCGCCGACGAGAGCCTGGAGGATGACGCTCCCGCTCCCGGGGTCGAGATAGCCAAAGATCATGGGCACGAGACTCCCTGTTCAGTTGGTGGGCCGGACGACACGTTCGCGATCTCCCCGCACGAGCGCGCCCACGGCGGACCGGGCGAGTCTAGCGAGGCAGTGTGAAAGATAGGTTCACCGGGCGGGCTCTTGCGGGTCCACGAGCACGCCCGGGTTGAGTATCCCGGTCGGGTCGACGGCCGCCTTGGCCCCGATCAGGGCGGCGGCGAACGGGTCAGGACGCTGACGGTCGTACCAGGGGCGGTGGTCGCGGCCCACCGCGTGGTGGTGCGTGATCGTGCCTCCGGCCTCGATCACGGCGTCGGAGGCGGCCGCCTTGACCGTCTCCCATTGCTCGAGCTCCTCGCCGCGGCGCGCGGGGGCGAGGATCGTGAAGTACGGGGCCGGGCCGTCCGGGTAGACGTGGGTGAAGCGGCAGGTGACCGACCCGGCGCCGTAGGTCTCGCGCACCGCCTCCTGCGCCGCGCCGGTCACCGTCTCGTGGAAGGCGGGGAAGCGCTCCCATGTGATCGCCGTCTCGAACGTCTCCGAGAGCACGCCCATCGCGACGAAGGTGTCGCGCAGGTAGGGCGCGCGCAGGAACGCCTCGCGCCAGGCCCCGACCGAGCCCTCGCGGCCGCCGGAGCGCACCGTGTCCCACTGGCCGCCGTGCTCCTCGCACAGCTCGAGCGCGCGTTCCATCCACGGGCTCGGGTCGTGGTCGGCCGATTCGAACCCGAGCACGAAGAGCGCGTGCTCCCCGTCTCCTCCACTCGTCAGCTTCGCCTCGGCGGGATCGAGGAGGCGGCAGTTGCTCGGGTACAGGCCGGCCTGCGAGACGGCCCGCACGGCGTCGGCGCCGGCGGCGAAGGTGGGGAAGCGCACGCCCGCCGACGCGCGGTGCTCGGGCCGGTCCTGGAGACGCACCCACGCCTCGGTGATCACCCCGAGGGTCCCCTCGGAGCCGATCAGCATGCGGTCGGGGCTGGGGCCGGCGCCCGAGCCGGGCAGCCGCCGCGACTGCCATGTCCCGCGCGGCGTGATCGCCCGGACCGATTCGACGAGGTCGTCGATGTGCGTGTAGAGCGTGGCGAAGTGGCCGCCGGCGCGGGTGGCGATCCACCCGCCGAGGCTGGAGAGCTGGAAGGACTGGGGGAAGTGGCGCAGCGTCAGCCCGTGCTCGTGCAGCTGCTCCTCGAGCGCCGGCCCGATCGCGCCCGCCTGGATGCGGGCGGCGCGCGACGTGTGATCGACCTCGAGCACCTGGTCGAGGCGGCGCAGGTCGAGCGAGACGGCGGGGCCGTCGAAGCGCGGCTCGACGCCGCCGACCACGCTCGTCCCTCCGCCGTAGGGAATGGCGGCGGCGCCGACGCTCTCGCACCATTCCAGCACGCGCTCGACGTCGGTCTCGTCGCGGGGGAAGGCGACGACGTCGGGCGGGTGGTCGAAGCGCCCGCGGAAGGCGCGGACGATGTCGCGGTAGGCCTTGCCGTAGGAATGGGCGGCGCGGTCGTAGGGGTCCGCGGAGCAGATCTCGTCCAGCTCGGGGGGCAGCTCGACGCGCGGCTCGGGCAGCTCCACGGCCTCGATCGGCACCGGCTGCTCGGGATCCGGGGAGCCAAAGCCCAGCACGGGGGCGATCCCCTGCGCGGCCGCGCGGACCTCCTCGGGCGACGGCTGCTCGTCCTCGTAGCCCCATCCCCAGTGCTTGCGCCGCCTCGTCGTGGCCGCCATCTCGGTTTGCGAGTCTATGGGCATGGCGCCGCACGACCTCGAGGGGAAGGTGGTCCTCATCACGGGCGCGACCGACGGCCTGGGCCGCGGCCTCGCTCGGGCGGTGGCCGGGGCCGGCGGCATCGTCCTCGTGCACGGGCGCTCGCAGGCGCGCATCGACGAGACGCTGGCCGAGCTACCCGGCGCGCGCGGATACCGCGCCGACCTCTCCTCGCTGGAGGAGGTGCGACGGGTGGCGGGTGAGGTTCGCGACGCGGAGCCTCGGCTCGACGTCCTCGTCAACAACGCGGGGATCGGCACGGGCGAGCGCGAGCTCAGCCAGGACGGCTACGAACTGCGGTTTGCCGTCAACTACCTGGCCGGCTTCCTCCTGACCCGTGAGCTGCTGCCCGCGCTGGAGGCCTCGGCGCCGGCGCGGATCGTCAACGTCGCCTCGGCCGGCCAGATGCCGATCGACTTCGACGACGTGATGCTCGAGCGCGACTACAGCGGAGTGCGCGCGTACTGCCAGAGCAAGCTCGCGCAGATCATGTTCACGATCGACCTCGCCGAGCGCCTGGACGGCAAGGAGTTGACCGTCAACGCGCTCCACCCCGCCACCTACATGCCCACGAAGATGGTGTCCTCGCCCATCAGCACGCTGGAGGAGGGCGTCGAGGCGACCATGCGCCTCGTCGCCGACCCCGAGCTGGACGGCGTCAGCGGCCGCTACTTCAACGGACTGCGCGAAGCGGCGCCCGATCCGCAGGCCGACGATCCGCAGGCGCGCCGGCGGCTGTGGGAGCTCTCAGAGCAGCTGGTCGGAGCCGCGTAACCTTCGGGACCCCCAGAGGACTACGAGACATGCTCGAAAAGTTGCTATACGGAAACAAGATGAACACGGTCTCCCCCGAGGAGGCCCTGCCCGGCCGTGAGGCCGAGATTCCCGTCCCCGATCGCCACGACGTGCTCGGTACGCCGCTGCGGCCGCCCTTCCCCGAGGGCCTGGAGCAGGCGGTGTTCGGCCTCGGGTGCTTCTGGGGCGCGGAGCGCCTGTTCTGGGAGCTCGACGGCGTCTACACGACGGCCGTGGGCTACGCCGGCGGCTACACGCCCAACCCGACGTACGAGGAGGTGTGCAGCACGCGCACCGGGCACACCGAGGCCGTCCTCGTCGTCTTCGACCCCAAGCGGATCTCCTACGAGGACCTGCTGAAGGCGTTCTGGGAGGGCCACGACCCGACCCAGGGAATGCGCCAGGGCAATGACGTCGGCACCCAGTACCGCTCGGCCGTCTACACGTTCTCCGACGCGCAGCGCGAGGCCGCCGAGGCGTCGCGCGGGCGCTACCAGGAGGCGCTGAGCGCGGCCGGCCGCGGCGAGATCACGACCGAGATCGCCGAGGCGGGGCCGTTCTACTACGCCGAGGACTACCACCAGCAGTACCTGTCGAAGGTGCCCAACGGCTATTGCGGCCTCGGCGGCACCGGCGTGTCCTGCCCGGTGGGGTTGGGGACGCAGGCCTCGTAAATTCAGGGGCGTGCCCCAGGCCCCCGCCCTCCTCGCCCGCGGACCGTGGGACCCAGAGCGGGTGGCGGCGCACTGGCGAGAGGACGAGTTCGAGCCCCGCGCCGGTGCGCATGCCGCCGCCGACCAGGCGATCGCGCAGCTGCGCGATCGCGGGTCCCCCAGCCACGACGGCCTCGGCGCCCGCCTGGTCTCCTACGAGTCGAGCCCGGCAGGGCCTCGAGCTCGAGCTCCAGCCGGTGCGCTGGTCGCTGCGGCTCGGGGACGACGCCGCGGCGAGCCTGTCGGCGCTGTGCGTGACGCGGGACTCCGACGGCCGCTGGCTGGCCGGCCGGCGAGCGGCCTGGCTGGCCACCTGGGCGGGACGCTGGGCGCTCGGCGCCGGGGGCTCGGTCGAGATGGGCGAGAACCCCGCCCAAACGCTCGCCCGCGAGCTGCACGAGGAGTGGTCGGTGGAGCCCGAGCGGCTCTCCGTCGAGGCGCTGGTGCGGATCCCCAGCGGGCTCGTCCTCCTCGTGGGCCTGGCCACCCTCCCCCCGGGCGCCGAGGTCGTGCCCGACGCCGAGCACGACGAGTACGCGTGGTGGCCGGCCGACGTTTCCGCCTGGCCGGACGAGGCGGACGAGCCGCTGCGCCGGATGGCGTCGCTGCTGAGTAGGGGTCAGACCCCTTGAGTCGCCCCCACTGAAGGGGTCTGACCCCTTAAGCTGATGCTCGGCATGGATGGCCGCAGATATGTTCGCTGGGCATGGGCGCCCGTGGTCGCCGTTCTCGCGCGCGCCCGGCGCGGCTTCTGCCGCGGCCGGGCCCGCCGTTTCCGCGCAGGTGACAGGAGTGCACCGCTTCGACGGCGGGTTCGTCGTCCTGTCGGGCGACCGGGTGCGGGTGCGGACGAAGGCCCTGAGGGCTCCCGCCGGCGCGACGGTCGTCGTGCGCATCACTGCAAAACGGGCGCGAGGTGACGCTGCGGCGCCACACGGTCGGGAGGCGGACGACGTTCTCCGACGCGGTCCGCGCCTCCGGAGGAGGCATCCTGACGGTGCGCGTGCGCCTCGCCGGCGCCGACGGCAAGCCGCTCGCCCGCCGGCCCGCGCTGCGCGCCGGCGTGCTCCAGCCGACCGCCTCCGCCGGCGCCCGCGGGACGCGCGTGCGCTACCTCCAGCGCCGCCTCGCCGCCCTGCGCTACGCGGTCGCCGTGACGGGCCGCTACGACGACGCCACGCGGCGCGCCGTCATCGCCTTCCGCAAGGTGAACCGCATGAAGCGCGTCGGCAACGCCTCGCGCGCCGTGTTCTCGATGGTGGCGCGGGGGCGGGGCGGCTTCCGCCCGCGCCACCGCGGTGCCGCGCACGTCGAGGGCGACCTCACCCGCCAGGTCCTCGCGCTCGTCAACCGCGGTGGGCGGGTGTTCAAGGTCTACATGACCTCGTCCGGCCGGAACGGCCTGAACACCCCCGCCGGGGTTCACACCTTCTGGCGCAAGGAGGCGGGCTGGAATTCGAGCGGAATGCTCGACAGCTCCTACTTCACGCACGCCTCGGGACCCCGCACGGACTGCGCGATCCACGGCTACTTCGTCGTCCCGATCTGGAACGCGAGCCACTGCTGCTTCCGCGTCCCGGTCGCCGACGCGCGCAAGATCTTCAACTGGGTCCGCATCGGTCAGCGGATCTACGTGTATCACTAACCTGAGGCGCCTTCTCATGCTTCGTCGCGCATCCGTCCTGCTCGCCGTGCCCGCAGCCCTGCTGGCCGCTGCGACCCCCGCTGCCGCCAAGGGTCCGGTGCTCGAGCTCGCGGGCGCCCAGCCCTTCGCCGGGCAACGGGTGCTGCTGGCCGGCGGCAAGCTCGCGCTGCGCGCGACCGCGCCGGGCGCGCAGCCCGGCTCGACCGTCGTAATCACCTGGAAGGTCAACGGCAGGCGGGCGCGCCGGACGACCCAGCCGCTGGCCGACGGCGGCGAGGCCTTCGACTCCCTGAAGGTGGAGCTGCCGGGGACCGTGACCGTGTCCGCGAACCTGCGCGGGCCGGACGCCTCCGACGCGGGCACCGCCCCGGCGCTGACGGCCAAGGCGCTGCTGCCCTACGCCACCCGCGGTGCCACCGGGCTTCGAGTGCGCTTTCTCCAGAGCAAGCTCGCCGCCCTCGGGTACGTCGTGCCGGTGAACGGCGTCTACGACGTCAAGACCGAGTTCGCCGTGATCGCCTTCCGCAAGGTCAATCGCCAGGCTCGCACCTCGGTCGCCTCGCGCGGAGTCTTCAACGCCATCGCCGCGGGGCGCGGCGGCTACCGGCCCCGCTTCCCGGGCGCGGGCCGTCACGTCGAGTTCGACCGCAGGCGCCAGGTGCTCGCCCTGGTCGACGCCGGCGGCGTGCGCGTCTTCCACAGCTCCTCGGGCCGGCCGCGCTTCCGGACGCCGCTCGGCTCCTTCCGCTTCTGGCACAAGGAGCCGGGGCTCAACGACCGGGGGATGCTGCACACCGTCTACTTCACGCACGACAAGAAGTCGAAGCCCACCCGGCCGGCCTGCGGAATCCACGGGTACTTCGCCGTCCCGACCTACCCCTACAGCCACTGCTGCCTGCGCGTGGGGCTGTGGGACGCGCTCTACATCCACCGCTGGATCAGGCTCGGCGAGCGGGTGTACATCTACGTCTGAGCGACTCAAGGGGTCTGACCCCGATTCGCCTGTTCAAGCTCCTGCGCGCCATGTCCTTCGTCAACTCGACGGCGTTCACGGCGCTGCTCTTCTTCTGGCTGATGCCGGGCTACGCGGCCGAGACGGCCGTCTTCGGGTGGATCCACGGGTGCCTGTGGATCGCGCTGTCAGTGCTGTCGATCGTCGCCGTGCGCCTTCACGAGATCCCGTTCTGGCTCGCCGTGGTGGTGGCGGTGGTGGGAGGCGTCGGCCCCTATGCCGGCACGGCTGGATTCGTTGTCGAGACCCGTAACAGGAGGCTTGCACCCGCAGCGGGAACGCCCCGCTAGACTCGACGAAAATGGCAGTTGGCACCACGATCGAGGTCACGATGCCCCAAATGGGGGAGTCGGTGACCGAAGGCACCATCCTGGAATGGCGCAAGGCGGTCGGGGACGCGGTCGAAGCCGACGAGACGCTCGTCGAAGTCTCCACCGACAAGGTCGACGCGGAGGTCCCTTCGCCCGCCGCGGGCACGATCGCCAAGATCCTCGTGGCCGAGGGCGACACCGTCGAGGTCGGGCAGGTCCTGGCCCAGATCAGCGTCAACGGCGAGGCGCCCGCCACCGCGGAGGGCGGGGACACGTCGGTCGAGGGGGACCCCGTGCCCGGCACCGAGCAGGCCGCTGAGGCCGCCACGAGCGAGGCCGACCAGGTCGACGCCCAGGGCAACGGTGCGCCCGCCGCGCCCGCCGCCGACGGCAAGGTCGTCGACATCGTCACGCCGCAGGCCGGCGAGTCCGTGACCGAGGGGACGATCCTGGAGTGGCACAAGCAGCCGGGCGAGGCCGTCGCCGCCGACGAGACGATCGTCGAGATCTCCACCGACAAGGTCGACGTCGAGCTTCCGGCGCCGGCCGCGGGCACGCTCACCGAGATCCTCGCCCCCGAGGGCGAGACCGTCGGCGTGGGCCAGGTGATCGCGCGGATGGCGGTGGGCGACGGTGCCGCGGCTCCCGCGCCGCCCGCCGAGGACGGCGACGGCGCCGCAGCCGAAGCTCCCGCGCCGGCCGACGTGCCCGACGGGGCCAAGGCCTCGCCGGTGGCGCGCCGCGCCGCCGCCGACCTGGGCGTCGACCTCGCGGCCATCGAGGGGACGGGCCCCGGCGGGCGGATCTCCAAGGCCGACGTGCTGACCGCCGCCGAGGGCAACGGCGCCGCCAAGGTCTCGGTGCGCAGGGAGGCCAAGGCGCAGGAGCTCAAGGGTGGCGCGGCGATTCTCGCCCGCTACATGGACGAGAGCCGCTCGATTCCCACCGCGACCTCGTTCCGCACGATCACCGTCACCTCGATGGACGCCCGGCGCAAGGAGCTCAAGGCGGCCGAGAAGAAGGTTTCGTTCACGCACCTCATCGCCTACGCGATCGCCCGGGCCGCCACCGAGGAGATGCCGGTCATGGCCCATCACTTCGAGGAGCGGGACGGCAAGCCGAACCGCATCGACGACGGCCGGGTCAACCTCGGCATCGCCGTCGACGTCGAGAAGAAGGACGGCTCGCGCACGCTGATGGTGCCGGTGATTCGCGACGCCGGCCGGCTGCGCTTCACCGACTTCCTCCAGGCCTTCAACGACCTGATCGCCCGCGCACGCGACAACAAGCTCACGGCCGACGACCTGGCGGGGGCCAACATCTCGCTCACGAACCCGGGCGGGATCGGCACGATCGCCTCCGTGCCGCGGCTCATGCCGGGGCAGGGCACGATCGTCGCCACCGGCTCGATCGCCTACCCCGTCGGGATGTCGAACATCGGCGACATGATCGGCGCCGAGAAGGTCATGACGATGACCTCGACGTACGACCACCGCGTCATCCAGGGAGCGGAGTCGGGGCGCTTCCTCGCCGTCGTCGAGGAGTACCTCCAGGGCGAGCACGGCTTCTACGAGGACGTCTTCGACGCGCTCGGGGTCAAGCTCGGCCCGCCGCCCACGCCGCCCGCCCCGGCGGCGGCCGCGGCCGCGGCCCGCGTGACCGCCGCCGACCCTCGGGCCGCGCCCGACGAGGAGATGCTCCAGGCGGTGCAGGCCGCGACGTCGCTGCTCAAGGCCCACCGCACCCACGGCCACCTCGCAGCCCGGCTGGACCCGCTCGGCTCGGAGCCCGAGGGCGACCCGGCGCTCGACCCCGAGCCGCTGGGGCTCTCGCCCGACCTGCTGGCCAAGATCCCGGCCTCGATCCTGCGCATGTACGTCCCGGGCGCCACGCTGGCCGATGCGCTGCCCCACCTGCGCGAGACGTACTGCGGCCCGATCGCCTACGAGATCGAGCACATCTCCAACCACGGCCAGCGCGTGTGGCTGCGGGAGAAGATCGAGTCGGGCGCCTTCCGCAAGGCGCTGACCTCGGACGAGAAGCGGGCGCTGCTCAAGCGCCTGACCGAGGTCGACGCGCTCGAGCGCTTCATGCACAAGGCCTACCTCGGTCAGAAGCAGTTCTCGGTCGAGGGCCTGGACATGACCGTGCCCATGCTCGACGAGCTGATCCAGCTCTCGGCCGGCCAGGGGGCGCGTGAGGTCGTGATCGGGATGGCCCACCGCGGCCGGCTCAACGTGCTCGCCCACAACCTCGGCCGGCCCTACGACACGATCTTCGCCGAGTTCGAGGGCGCCTCGACGCTCGAGGCCGTCACGACCCTTCCCCAGGGGGGAACGGGCGACGTCAAGTACCACCACGGCGCGGAGGGCTCCTACCAGCTTCCCGACGGCGAGTCGATCAAGGTCGTCCTGGAGTCGAACCCCAGCCACCTCGAGTTCGTCGACCCGGTGGTCACCGGCGCGGCGCGGGCGGCGCAGACGACCCGCCACGGCCCGCACCCCCATCGCGACTCCACCGCCGCCATTCCCGTGATCCTGCACGGCGACGCCTCCTTCCCCGCTCAGGGCGTCGTGTCCGAGACGCTCAACCTCCAGGCGCTGGAGGGCTACGCGGTCGGCGGCACGGTCCACCTGATCCAGAACAACCAGGTCGGCTTCACGACCTATCCGCACGAGGCGCGCTCGACCCAGTGGGCGTCGGACCTCGCCAAGGGCTTCGACGTCCCGATCATCCACGTCAACGCCGACGACGTCGCCGCGTGCATCGCCGCCGTGCGGCTGTCCTTCGCCTTCCGCCAGGAGTTCGGCCACGACGTGCTGATCGACCTCATCGGCTACCGCCGGTACGGCCACAACGAGGCCGACGAGCCCGCCTACACGCAGCCCGCGATGTACAGCAAGATCAAGGCGCACCCGCGCGTGCGCGAGATCTTCGCCAAGCGGCTGGCCGAGGAGGGGACGGTCCCCAAGGAGGAGGCCGACGAGCTCGAGCAGGAGGTCTGGAGCGAGCTGACCAACCTGCACCAGGCGCTCAAGCGCGCGCTCGAGGCCTCCGAGGAGGTCGAGCACACCACCGGCCAGTACGAGCTCGACCGCTCGCCCTCGCCCGAGGTGAAGACGGCGGTGTCGGCGGACCGGCTGCGCTCATTGAACGACGAGCTGCTCACCGTCCCCGAGGGCTTCACGATCCATCCGAAGCTGGTCAAGCAGCTCGAGCGCCGGCGCGAGGCGCTCGGCGCCGACGGCGGGATCGACTGGGCGCACGCCGAGCAGCTGGCCTTCGCCTCGCTCCTGACGGAGGGGACGCCGATTCGCCTGACCGGCCAGGACGTCGAGCGCGGGACGTTCTCCCAGCGCCACATGGTGCTGCACGACTACAAGAACCACCAGCGCCACACCCCGGTGCAGGAGCTGCCGGGCGCACTGGCGCCGATCGAGCTCCACAACTCGCCGCTGTCCGAGGTGGCGTGCCTGGGCTTCGAGTACGGGTACTCCCAGGAGGCGCCGGAGACGCTGGTCCTGTGGGAGGCGCAGTTCGGCGACTTCGTCAACAGCGCCCAGGTGATCATCGACCAGTTCATCACCTCCGGCCTGGCCAAGTGGGGCCAGACGTCGCGGATCACGCTGCTGCTGCCGCACGGCTACGAGGGCTCCGGGCCCGAGCACTCCAGCGCCCGGCTCGAGCGCTTCCTCGCGCTCGCCGCCGAGGGATCGATTCGGGTGGCGAACCTGACCACGCCGGCGCAGTACTTCCATCTCCTGAGGCGTCAGGCGCGGATCGCCAAGCAGCGTCCGCTGATCATCATGACCCCGAAGTCGCTGCTGCGGCTGCCGCAGGCGACGAACCGGATCGAGCACCTGTCGGAGACGCAGTTCTACCCCGTGCTCGGCGAGCCCCGCGTCGACGTCGACAAGATCACCCGGCTCATCCTGTGCACCGGCAAGATCTACTACGACCTCGTCGGCCACCGGTCGCGCGAGGGCAACGAGGGGTTGGCCGTCGGCCGCGTCGAGCTCCTGTATCCGTTCCCGCAGGGCCAGATCCTCGAGCTCGTCGAGACCTACCCGAACCTGACGGAGGTCGTGTGGGTCCAGGAGGAGCCGCGCAACATGGGCGCGCGCGCCTTCATGTCCCCGCGCCTCATGCAGATCCTCCCCGAGCACCTGGCCTTCGGCTACATCGGCCGCCCGGAGCGCGCGTCGCCCGGCGAGGGCTACCCGGCCGCTCACATCGCCGAGCAGAACCGGATCATCTCCACCGCGCTGAACCTGAAGATCCCGGTGTCGATGTATCCGAAGAAGGCGCCGGGCGCGCGGTAGCTACTGCGTCAGTCGGGCTCGCCGCGCAGGGCGGCCCGGACGGGCGCGGCGCCGGGAGCGAGGTCGGGCGGCAGGCGGTTGAGGAGCTCGGCGAGGCCGGGGGAGGAGTCGATGGCCCGGCGGACACGGTCGGCGCCGCCCGTTGACGTCGCCGGCTTGGGCCATGCCGAGGCCCGACCAGAACTGCAGCTCCGCGTTGGCCGGCGCCAGGGCACTGGCGCGCTCGTAGTACGCGGTGGCCTCGGCGAACCGCTTCTCGCCGAGCAGCGTGTCGCCGCGGTCGGCGAGCGTGTAGGCCTCGTTCAGCGGGAGGAGGCGGCGCAGCTCGCCCAACGGCTCGTGGTGATCCTCCACCCGCAGGTCGACCTCGCGCCGCCACGCGTCCGGCTCCTCGGCGGCCACGACCAGCATCGCCGCCGACTGGCTGCCGCGCACATCGCCGCCCTCGGCCTCGGCGGCGTCGAGGGCGGCGAGCAGCCGCTCGGGGAACGCGCCGTGCGCCCGCTCGAAGGCGACGGCCATCGCGTCCGGAACGGTGGAGTGGGCCATCATGTTCGCCTGGCACGAGAAGCCGTCGCCCGTCTCGTGGCCGGCGTACTCGATGCAGCCCTCACCGGTGTGGACGGCGACGCTGCCGGAGGCCGACAGGACCGCGACCTGCCGCACCGCGGCCAGCTCGTCGACCCGCAGCAGCTGGGCCAGCGTTTCCTCCGGCGACGACCCCCCGCGCAGCAGCTTCAGCGCCCGCGGCCCGTAGGCCGGCTCGGCGATCGACTGCGTGGCCACCGCGCCGACACCCGGCAGCGCCCAGGGCACGATCGACCCGACGGAGAACCAGTGCGACTGCACGGCCACGCCGAGCGACCCGGTCTCGGGGTCGCGGGCGACGATCGAGTACGTCCCCCGGCGCACGCCGCGAGGCTACTCTCGCAGGATGAACTTGGACAGTCCCCGCGCGCGCCAGGTGCTCGACCGCGTCCGCGCGATCCCGCCCGGCTTCGTGCGCACCTACGGCGACCTGTCGCCCGGCGCACCGCGCTTCTCCGGCGCCGTGCTCTCCGCCTGCCACGACCCCGACGTGCCCTGGCACCGCGTCGTCCGGGCCGACGGGTCGCTGGCGCACGGCCGGCGGCAACGCCGCCTGCTCGAGGCCGAGGGCGTGCCCTTCCGCGGCGAGCGGGTGGATATGAAGGTCGTGAGGATTCCCGACTGATGTGGGTCCAGCGCCAGGTCGAGCTGCGCCCGCGCGAGCGGGGCTTCCACCTCGTGACCGGCGAGGTCCTCGAGGCCGTGCCCGAGATCGGCGAGCTGCGTGTCGGGATCGTGCACGTGTTCATCCGCCACACGTCGGCGTCGCTGACCCTCAACGAGAACGCCTCGCCCGACGTTCGCCGCGACTTCGAGACCTGGTTCTCCGACGCCGTGCCCGACGGCTGGCCGGAGTTCGCCCACACGCTCGAGGGTCGCGACGACATGCCGGCCCACGTCAAGGCGTCGCTGCTCGGCCCGTCCGTCTCGTTCCCCGTGGCCGGCGGCCGCCCGGGGCTGGGCACGTGGCAGGGGATCTACCTGTGCGAGCACCGCGACCGAGGCGGGTCACGCTCGCTCGTCGTCACGGTGTGGGGTGAAGAGGCCTAGCGACCCTTCCAGACCGGGTCGCGCTTCTCGGCGAAGGCGATCGCGCCCTCGCGCGCGTCCTCGGAGCCCATCACCGGGCCGGCGATCGGGCCCTGCTTCTCCCAGGACTCCTCCTCGGTCCAGTCGCGCGATCCCTGGACGATCTCCTTGGAGGCGATCAGGGCGAGCGGGCCGTTCTTCACGATGTCGCCGGCGAGCTCGAGCGCGGCGTCGAGCGCGCCACCCGGCTCGGCCAGGCGGTTGACGAGGCCGAGCTCGTGCCCGCGCTCGGCGTCGATCGGGTCCCCGGTGAGCGCCAGCTCCATCGCCAGGTGGTAGGGGATTCGCCGGGGCAGCCGGAACAGCGCGCCGGCGGCGGCGACGAGCGAGCGCTTGACCTCGGGGATGCCGAGCCGGGCGCCCTTCGACGCGACGATCAGGTCGCACGACAGCGCGACCTCGAACCCGCCGGCCACGGCGAAGCCCTCGATCGCCGCGATCAGCGGCTTGCGCGACGAGCGCCGGGTGATCCCGGCGAACCCGCGGCCCTCGACATACGGGCTCTCGCCCGCGACGAACGCCTTGAGGTCCATGCCCGAGGAGAAGCCCTTGCCCGCGCCCGTGAGGACCCCGACGCGCAGCTCGTCGTCGGCGTCGAGCTCGTCGAGGGCGGCGCCCACTCCCTCGGCCAGCGCGGCGTTGACCGCGTTGCGGGCGTCCGGGCGGTTCAGCGTGATCACGAGGACGCCGTCGCGGCGCTCGGTGAGGACGGCGGGCTCGCTCATGCGGGCGCGGAGGCTATTCCCTTGATCTCGCAGACGCGCAGATCCTTGGGCGCGCCCTCGGCCTTCAGGCGCTTGGGCCTCCCGACCTCGAAGACGCCGTCCTCGAGCATCTGGCACACGGGCTCGGAGACGAGGAGCTGCCCGCCCTTCGCCGAGTCCGCCACCCGGGCGGCGATGTTGACGTCGACCCCGAGGTAGTCGCCGCCGAGCTTGCGGGGGCGGCCGTGGTGGACGCCGGCGCGCATCTGCGGCTGGTAGCCGTCCACCTGCGACCTGCGCGAGCCCGTCGTGAGCGTCGAGCGCCGCCTCGACGGCCGGTTGCGGATGGTCGAACACGGCCATGAGACCGTCGCCGAGCCGCTTGACGATCGCCCCGCCCCGCTCCTCGACCGAGCCCTCGAGCACGATCCCGGCCTCGCGCAGCAGCCGCACGGCGGCGGCGTCGCCCGCTTCGAGCGCCCACGAGGAGAAGCCGACGAGGTCGGTGAACAGCACCGAGATCGGCTCGTCGCCCCGGCCGCGGCCCGAGCGCTCCGAGACCGCCTGCCAGACCTGGAGCGCCGCCAAGCCGAGGCTGTGCGCCGCGCTGGGCCGCTCGGGCTGCAGCGCCGACGCCTCGCGTGCCACGACCTCGACCGGGCGCTTTCCCGCGGTCGAGAGCGGGTCGCCGAACTGGGGGTCGCCGGGCAGGCGCTCGCGGAGCATGTCGATCGCCGCGACCAGCGACGGCGTGCTGTCCACCCTCCTCGCGCGCTCCCGCGCGCGCCGGACGGGCTTGTCCTCCTGCTCCGCCATGTGGCGGAAAGCTATCGCTTGCGTTGAGGCGGCGAAGAAGGCCCGGCTCCGGTGGGCGTAGGCTCGGGACCATGGACCTGCCGCCCGGCCCGCGCGCCCCCGCCGCCTGGCAGACCGTCGCGTGGATGGCGCGGCCCGCGGCGTTCTTGCGGCAGGTGCACGAGCGCTTCGGCGATCCGGTCACGATCCGCACCTATTGGACCGACGAGCCGATGGTGCTCTTCTCGCACCCTGACGCGGTGCGCGAGATCTTCGGCCTGGACCCGGCGATCGCGCCCGCCGGCCAGGGATGGGAGTTCCTGCGGCCCTTCGCCGGACCGCACTCGATCCTGTTGCTGGACGGCGAGGAGCACCTGCGCGAGCGGCGGCTGATGCAGGCGCCGTTTCACGGGCGAGCGCATGCGCGCGTTCGCGCCGACCGTCGCCGACCTCGCCCGGCGGGAGCTGAGCACGTGGCGCGGCCGCGTGACCACGCTGGAGCGGATGCGCCACCTGACGCTGGAGATCATCCTGCGCGTCGTGTTCGGCGCCCGCGGCGACGGGGAGGTCGCGCAGCTGCGCGACGCCGTCGAGGGCGCGCTCGGCAGCGTTCGCTCGATGCCGCGGATGCTCGCCATGGCGCTCGTCCAGCGCGACCTCGGGCCGCGCAGCCCGTGGGGCCGCTTCCGCCTCGCGGTCGAGCGCTTCGACGCGCTGCTGCTCGACGTCGTGGCGCGCCGACGGGCCGAGCCGGGCGGCGATTCGGTGCTCGCGCTGCTGCTCGAGCAGCGCGACGAGGACGGCAACCCGCCGACGGACCGGCACCTGCGCGACCAGCTCGTCGCGCTGCTCGTGGGCGGCCATGACAGCTCCGCGGCGTCGCTGGCCTGGGCCTTCGAGCGGCTCGCGCGTCATCCCGCCGTGCACGCCCGCTTGGGCGAGGGCGACCCGGCCTATCTCGACGCGGTCGTCAAGGAGGTGCTGCGCGCTCGCCCTGCCCTGACGATCGCCCCGCGCCGGCTGCTCGAGCCGGTGCGGATCGCCGGGCGGACGCTGCCCGCCGGCGTCCACGTCGCCGCCTGCCTGTGGCTCGCGATGCGCCGCGAGGATCTCTGGCCCGACGCCGGCGCCTTCCGGCCCGAGCGCTGGCTGGAGGGCCCGCCGCCGAACCCGATGGCGTGGATCCCGTTCGGCGGCGGCGTGCGGCGCTGCGCGGGGCGCCGTTCGCCGAGATGGAGATGCGCGAGGTGCTGCGCGCCGCGGCGGACCTGACGATCCGGCCGGTCCGGCCCGAACCCGAGCGCGCACAGCGCAGCATGCTCGTCGTCACGCCACACCGCGGCGGCGAGGTGCTCATCGGGTGACCGTCCCGCCCAGGCCCGGTCAGACGAAGAGGGTGAGGTCCGGCTCGCGCTCGCCGCGCAGGACCTCGAGGTCGACCTCGACCCAGCCCAGCCCGCGCGCCTCCGCGAGCACGCGCGCCTGGGGCTTGACCACCTGTGCGGCCAGCACGCCGCGGCACGACTCCATCGCCGGGTCGAGGCGGATGCGCTCGAGGTAGCGCGTGAGCTGCTCGACCGCCTCGATCGTCCCGATGCGCTTGATCTCGACGGCGATCCACTCGTCGTCTACGTCGCGGCACATCAGGTCGACCGGCCCGATGTCGGTCGGCCACTCGCGCCGCACGAGCCGAAAGCCCTCGCCGCACCAGCTGCGGCTGGTCGGCCAGCAGCTCCTGGAGGTGCGCGCTCGACGCCGTCCTTCTCCAGCGCCGCCGCCTCGCCCATGTCGTGCTCGACGTCGGACAGGACCTCGGCGATCCGGATCTCCAGCCTGTCCTCGCGTCTTGGGCTGGCGCACGACGATCCCGTCCTCGGTCTCCTCGATCACGGTCGGCGCGGTCATCCAGTTCGACGGCTTGTAGCCGCCGTGGTCGGCGTGCACCATCACCGAGCCGTCGCTCTTGATCACGAGCAGCCGCAGCGCCTCCGGCAGCACGGCACTGAGCCGTCCCGAGTACCGAACCTCACAGCGGGCGACGATGAGACGCATGGCCCGGCCACGCTAGCCGCGCGGCCGGAGTCGACCCGGGCGCCCGGCGACGGCTCAGCTCACCATGTCGGGCGAGACCTGGTTGACCTCGACGATGACGTCGGCCGGGAGGTTGGCGCGACGCGCGGCGGCGATGAGCTCGTCCGGCGACGGCGCCTCGTAGAGGCAGTAGGTCTGGCGCCGGTCGGCGCTGAGGAACGAGAACAGCCAGTGCACGCCCTCGTCGGCGTTGATCTCCTCGAGCGCGCTGCACCCCATCGCTCGGAGAGCTCGAGCTGCTCGGCGTACCTGCGCTCGATCACGTAGAGGGGCATGCGCCCGATCCTACGCTCGGCTCGGGCCCTCGGCGAGTCCGTGACGATGCGCGTAGGTGGCGGCCTCCGTGCGGTTCGCGCAGGACGTCTTGCGCAGGATGCTGCGCATGTGGTTGGCGGCCGTGTGCTCGCTGATGAAGAGCTCCTCGCCGATCTGGCGGTTGGAGAGGCCGCGGCGACCAGGCGGAGGATCTCGACCTCGCGGGGGGAGAGCCCGTCGGGCAGCGCGCTGCCCGGCGCGACCGGCGAGCCGAGCCGCGCTCGATCCGAGCCAGGAGCGTCGGCATTCCGATGCGCTCGGCGAGCGCCGCGGCCTCGGTGAGCAGTGAGGCCGCGCGGCTCGCGTCCTCCGCGCGACCGCGCGCGAGAAGCATCCGACCGTACTCGTACGCCGTGTGGGCGAGCCACGTGGGAGCCCCCATTCGCCGGTTCAGCTCGAGCGCGGCGTCGAAGCGGCCCTCGGCGACCTCCCAGTCGCCGAGCGTGGCGGCGAGCATGCCGAGGTAGCGATCGGCCGCGCCGTAGCAGGCGACTCCGTAACCGACGACCACGACGGTTCCGGCGTAAGGCTCCAGCTCGGGCCGGACGAGCGCGGCGAGCTCCTCGTCGCCCACCGCGGCGCACGCGTCCGTGAGATAGGTGAGCGAGGCCAGCCAGAGCGCCTCGCGGAATGGCTCGAGTCCGTGGGCGCGAATCCGCGCGAGCTCGTGGCGGGCCTCGTCGTCCATGCCGAGCTCGACGAGCAGGGCAGCCAGGCCGGGGCGCCACGGCGGCGGCGCTCGACGTCGCTGCGCCGCAAGGATCCGGATCGACGGGGCAAGCTCGGCCAGCCGGCCCTGCTCGCGTCGGATCGAGAACATCTGGATGCCGTGGATGCCCGAGGCGTCGCGCCCGCTGAGCAGGCTCGCCAGCTCGCGCGAGCGTTCGGCTCTGGCTTCGGCCTCGTCGAGATGGCCTTCGCACAGCGCGATCGCCGACCCGATGTGCTCGGCGGCGAAGCGCAAGAACGGCTGCTTCGCGCGGTCTGGCGAGTCTCGAGGAACTCGGCGAGGTCGCGTCGCGCCGCCTCGAGCTCACCCAGCGCCATCCACGCGACCACCCGCCAGCCCGTCGCGCTCGTCTTGGATCTCGAGGTCGCCCAGCTCGTCCCCGAGGTCGCCGCGCCTCGGTGAGCATTTCGAGGATCTCCTCGAGCGTGCTCGGTCCCGCGAGCCGAGTACGACCGTGCGAGGAGGATTCGCGAGGCCGCGGCCGGTCGCCCAGCCGGCGCGCCATCTCGATCGCGTTCGCGTGGACGATCGCGGCCCGCCCGTGGTCTCCACGGTAGGCGAGCACGCGCGCAAGGGCCGACAGCAGGCCGATCCGTAGCGTCGATGTCGCCCTCGCCCAGGGCGGCGCTCGCCTCCTCGAGCAACTCCAGCGCCTCCCGGTGCGGCGCTGCCCTCGCCCCAGCAGGCGTCCTCCAGTCCGATCGCGGCGCGCGCGAGCAGTCCCGCGTCGCCGGCGCGCGCGCCGATCTCGGCGGCCGCGGTGAACGCCTCGATCGCATCGGCCCAGCTGCCGGCGACGTGGCAGGCGGTCCCGAGCTCGAGCTGGATCTCCGCTTGCTCCGAGGGTCTCGACGCCCAGCGCGAGCGCCGTCCGAAACTGGGTCGGCCGCCTGCTCGAACGCGAGCGCCGCCATCGCCGCCCGCGCGGCCTCGCAGGTTGTAGTCGACCGCCCGCTCCGTGTCGCCAAGCGCGCCCGCCGCCGCGAGGTGGTGCGCCACGTCCGCCAGCGCCGCGTCGGGGTCGCGGCGAGCGCGTCCTCGAGCGCCGTCCCGACCCGCAGGTGGAGCTCGGCCCGACGGAGGGCGCTCGAGCCGATCGTAGAGCGCCCGTCGCACGAGCTCGTGCGTGAAGCGGTACGCGAGCCCGGCGCCGGGATCTCCTCGATCGATCCCGCTGCGCACGCCTTCGTCGAGCGCCGTCGAGCAGGCTGCGCTCGTCGAGCCCGGCGGCGCGCCGGACGACGTCGAGCGTGAACTCGGGCCCGCGACGGCGGCCGCCTCGAGGACCTCCGCTGGTCGACGGGCGCGAGCCGGAGAGCCGCTGGCTCACCACCTCGCGGACGCTCTCCGGGCTCCCGAGCTCGGCCAGGGGCGGCGAGCCTGCCGCCTCCGACCCGCCGCCCGTTTCCGTCAGCGTGCGCCACAGCTCGATCATCAGAAACGCGTTGCCGTCGGTCAGCTCGCTGATCGTCGCGCGCGAGTTCCCTCGGCCGCGGCTCGAGATCGCTCCGCGCTCCGGCGCACGAACTCGGCGACCTCCTCGTCGCTCAGCCCGCGAGCCGCGAGCCGCACGACGCCTTCCGCGCGGCGCAGGTCGACGAGCGCCTCGGACAGCTCGTCGGGCATGTCGGCCTGGGTGTCCCGGAAGGTCGCGAGCAGGAGCAAGCGCGCGTCCGCCGCCGCGCGCGCGAGATGACGCAGCAGAAGCAGCGTCGGGCCATCCGCCCAGTGCACGTCCTCGACGCGAGCAGCATCGGGTGGCGACGGCGACGCTCGCGAGCAGGTCGGCCACCGCCGTGTGGAGACGATGGCGCTCGGTGTCCGGATCCCCCGGGGCCGGGGTCGGTAGCTCACCGACCCGCTGCGGAAGGTCGGGGAGAAGCCGCGTCAGCTCGCCTCCGCCCGTCCCCAGATCGGCGCGAAGACTCGGCTCGGTCGACGCGCACGAGGCTGCTCGAGTGCGGTGAGGAACGGCCCGTACGGCGTACGGACGACGGCGTCGCACGCGCCGTAGAGAACGAGGGCGCCGTCGGCGGCCGCGTCGTGGGCGAGCTCCCGCACGAGCCGGCTCTTTCCGAAGCCGGGCTCGCCGGCGAGCAGGGCGACCCGCCCCCCTCGCCCGCGGCGTCCGGCAGGAGCGCTCGAAGCGCCGCGAGTTCCCGCGAGCGCCCGACGAACGGCAACGACGGCGTCAGGCGGAGTGGACCGGGGAGTGCCGGCGAGTCGCCGCGGTCATAGCCAGATCTGATTATCCCCCTCGGCGTCATGGCGCGTTTGGGGCTCGAAGTGGATCAGTCGCGGTCATGACCTGCGACTAGCTCGAACGCCCCGACGCGCCCTCGGGCCCCGCTAGGCCCGAACGCGTAGCTGGTGCTAGGCCGCGGCGGATTCCGGCAGCACGCGCCCCTCGAGCTCGCGCAGGTGCCCGAGCAGGGCCTCGACCTCCGCGTCGGGAGCCAGCGCCAGGGCGCGCTCGCAGGCGGCCACCGCCTCGCTCACGCGGTCCGTCGCGGGCGAGGGCATGGGCGTAGCGCGCCCACGCCTGCCGGCTCTCCGGATCCAGCAGCGTGGCTTCGTGGCACGCCGAGACCTCGCCGCCCACGTCACCGGCCAGGTGCCGGCCCAGGGCGAGGTCGAGCAGGCCCTCGACCGAGGGCTCGAGCCCGCGGGCGCGCTCCAGAGCCTCCAGGGCGCCCTCGCGGTCGTTGACCTTCAGGCGAATGCGCCCCAGGCGCTCCCAGGCCGAGGCGTCCTTGGGACCGAGCTCGGTCACCCGGTGCGCCGACTCCACGGCCAGCGAGAGCGCGCCCATGTCCTCGTAGATGCGCGAGGCGTAGCGGTGCGGCGTGGGACGGTCGCCCTCCACGCGCGCCCAGTCGCGCATGGCGCGCGCCGCGGCGGGGAGGTTGCCCGCCTGCCAGAAGGCGACGGTCATCAGGCGCAGCACGGCCGGGTTCTGCGGCTCGGCGTCGCGCGCGTAGACCAGGCGCTGGGCGGCCAGCGCGTACTCGCCCTCGGCCATCGCGTGCTGGGCCGCGGTCATGAAGCGCTCCACGCGGTCGGCCGCGGCATCGGGGGTGGAGAAGTCGACGAACTGGAGCGAGCCGGCGGGCACGGTGCGCACGCCGACCTGGAACTTCAGCCGGGCCCACTGCTGCTGGCTGTCGTCGAGGTCGCCGGAGAAGTAGATGCCCGTCACGCTGCCCACGCCCCACTCGGGGTAGGACAGGCAGCGCGCGTAGCGGTGCACGATCGAGTGGTCGGGGGTGCGGTCGCCGAACGGGTCGTTTCGCTTGCGGTCCTCCGCATGTGCGCGAGCGCGCTGCTCGGCCTCGTAGGCGCGCCGGCCCGCCTCCGCGCGCGCCTCGCGCGCCGCGGCGGCGCTGACCTTGACGGCGTTCGCCGACACGCTGCCTCCTCGCGAGCCCTCGGCCAGGTTCTCGAGCTGGTCGGCGGCGCGGTTCACGGCCTGGAGGTGGCGCTCGTGCTCGACCTGCTTGCCCGGAGGCGCGAGATCGGGATGCCAGCGCTTGGCCAGGCGCCGGCGCGCCAGCTGCACCGAGCGCTGGTCGAACGGCGGGTCGAGCTCCAGCAGCAGCAGCGCCTGCTCGATGTCGAAGACGGGCATCCCTCCAAACGGTAGCGACTGCGTCCACAGGCGCACGAGATCCTGCTGCCCGGCACCGGCGATAGCGTGAGGGCATTGTGAGCGCCCTGTTCGAGCTGGACGGCGTGTGGGCCTCGCGAGGCGGCGAGCCGGTGCTGCGCGGGCTCACGGAGGCGATCCCGACGGGCGCGAGCGCCGTCCTCGGGCCATCGGGCTCGGGCAAGTCGACGCTCCTGCGCCTGCTCAACCGCCTGGCCGACCCCGAGCGCGGCACCGTGCGCTACCGCGACGCCGACGTCCGCGAGCGCGACGTGCTCGAGCTGCGACGGCAGGTCGGCCTCGTGCCCCAGCTTCCGGCGCCCCTCGACGGAACGGTGGAGGAGAACGTCCGCTTCGGACCGCGCCTGGCCGGACGCGAGGCCGACGTTCCGCGTGCGCTCGCCCTCGCCGGGCTGGGCGAGGACTTCGCGCCGCGCGAGGCCCGGCGCCTGTCCGTGGGCGAGCAGCAGCGGGTGATGCTGGCGCGCGCGCTGGCGCTGGAGCCCGACGTGCTGCTGCTCGACGAGCCCACATCGGCGCTGGATCCCGAGGCGCGCGACGCGGTGGAGCGGACGCTGGCGGACCTGCGCGAGCGCCTGTCGCTCTCCTACGTTCTCGTGACGCACGACCACGACCAGGCCTCCCGCCTGGCCGACCGCGTGCTGACGCTGTGAGCGGGACGAACGTCGATCTCGGCCAGGTCGCGGCGGCGCTCGCCCTCGTGGGGGTCGCGATCGGGATCTCGATGTGGGAGCGCGCTCGCCTGGAGGGCGACATCGCGCTGGCGGCGCTGCGCGCGTTCGTCCAGCTCACGGCGATCGGCTTCGTGATCAATGCCATCTTCAAGAGCGACAAGCTGGTGTTCGTGTTCCTCCTCGTCGGCGTGATGGTCGTGGTGGGAGCGTTCACGGCTCGTCACCGCGCGCGGGACGTGCCGGGCGCCTTCTGGCCGCTGCTGATCGCGCTTGCGCTGGCGGGCACGGCGACCCTCGGCCTGATCGTGGCGCTCGGCGTGTTCGAACCGAAGCCGCGGTTCCTCGTCCCGGTCGGCGGGATGGTGATCGGCAACGCGATGACCTCGGCGGCCGTCGCGTTGAACCGGCTGGGCGACGAGATGCACGCGCAGGCGAGGGAGATCGAGGCGACACTCGCCCTGGGCGCCACCGCCACCGAGGCGACGCGCCCGCTCATCCGGCGCAGCCTGCGCTCGGGCCTCATCCCCCTGATCGATCAGACCAAGACGACCGGCCTCGTCGCCTTCCCAGGGGTCCTGGTCGGCTCCCTGCTCGCCGGCGCCGACCCGCAGGACGCCGTGCGCCTCCAGCTCGTACTGCTCTACGCGCTGCTGGGCGCCGTGTCGATCGCCACCCTGACCGCGATGGCGCTGACCTACCGCAACTTCTTCACGGCCTACCACCAGCTGCAAGAGCTCTAAAACGGTTGCGTGGCGGCCTAGGCCGTGCCACGCTCGGATGATCGAGCGCTTTTCCCTGGACGGCATCCACTGCCACTACCAGCCGGTGGTCGATCTCGAACGCCGGAACCGTGGTGGGCTACGAGGCGCTGTGCCGCGGCGCGGCCGGGTCGCGGTTGGAGCCTCCACTCGAGCTCTTCGCCGCCGCCCGGCGGGCCGGACGGTTGAACGAGACGGACTGGGCCTGCCGCCGGGCGTCCCTTCGCGGGGCGCGGCAGGCGGGGCTGCGCTCGCCGCTGAAGCTGTTCATCAACGTCGAGCCGTCGGCGCTGGGCGGGGAGTCTCCGGAGCGGATGTCCGGATTGTCGGAGGACGCACTGAGTGAGCTCGACCTGGTCGTGGAGTTCACCGAACGGGCGATCACCGAGTCGCCGGCCGAGCTGCTCGGTCGATCAACCGGGTGCGCCAGCTCGGCGGGGCCGTGGCGATCGACGACGTCGGGCCCGGCGGGGCTCCGCTGGCGATCGTCCCCCTCGTGCGCCCCGACGTGGTCAAGCTGGATCTCTCCATCGTGCACAACCCCACCGATCGCGACTCGGCTCGGGTGGCCGCCGCGATAGGGGCCTATTCAGAGGCCGCCGGCGCCCGGGTCGTGGCCGAGGGCATCGAGCGCGAGGAGCACGTCATGTCCGCGCTCGCATTGGGGGCGACGCTCGGTCAGGGATGGCTCTTCGGGCGGCCGGCGCCGCTCCCCGACCCCCTTCCCTCGGCGCAGATCCGTCTGCCGATCGGCGGCGCCCCGGCGCGGACGCCGGCCTCGTCGCCCGCGGCGCTGGTGGGTCGCCGCCTCCCCCTGCGCCGGGGCACCGAGGAGCTGGTGCGGGAGCTGGCGGGGCAGCTCCTCGGGCAGGCTGGTGAGATGGGCGAGCACGCCGTCGTCGCGGTCTCGGTCGCGCCACGCCCCGAGGCGCCGCTGCTCCTGGAACGCCTCGCGCCCCTCGTGCGCGACGCCGCACTCGTGGCCCTGGTGGGCGCCAACGTCGAGCTGGCCGGGGCCCACATCGGCCCGGTGGAGCCCGATGAGCCGCTCGCGCGCGAGTGGAACCTGGCCGTCCTCGGTCCGTATTTCGCGGGCGCTCTGGTGGCTCGACTGGTGGACGACGCGCCCCACAGAACCTGCGACTTCGCCCTGACCCACGACCCGGACATCGTGGGCGACGTCGCGGCGGACCTCGTGGCCCGGGCCGTCAACTAGACGCGTGGTGGATCAGGGCCGCTCGAGGACCCGCATGCTGCCCTGCGTGCACGCCGCGTACAGGTCGACCGGAGCCTGCTGGCCGGCGAACAGGGCCCACACCGGCTTGCCGCCCTGGTCGAAGGCGTAGGTCACGGACAGCGCGTCCAGGCCCGGCGCGAACTGCCATCCCAACCACCAGGGGAACATTCCCCGCGGGCAGGCGTGGTGGAAGATGTTCAGGTCCGGCTTGAGCTCCTCGTGGAACTCCCTGATGCTCGTGCGGACGAGAGCGCGAACCGGATCGCCGCGTGCGTCGACGACGTCGCCGCACAGCAGCTCGGCGATCACCTGGAGCGTGTCCGGCGAGTGGTTGTCCGCCGTTACGGTCTTCGTCCGGCCTGAGATCTCCCACTGGGAGAGGCGGCCCTGGAAGTTCCCGCCGACGGGGGGTGCGTTCGCCCGGCTGCCGACCGGAGCGATGTCGGAGCCGGCCCCGACGGGCAGAGTCCCCGCCGGACACGTGCGCTTCACCGTCTTCGTCTGCAGGGGCGCCACCGTGGTGACGATCCTCCGCTTCTTGAGCACGATCTTGAGCGGCCTCTTGACACCGGGCGGGACGGCGCCGGCCGGACGAGGCTTCGCGCAGAGGACCATGACGGTCACCGTGGTCGGCTGGGTGCCCGTGTTGTCGTAGCGAAACAGCCAGGCGTTGCCCGGCAGTGAGACGACCGAGGCCTTCAGCGGCGCGGTCGGGTCGAAGCTGGCCGGAGCGCCGAAGACCGGCTTGTAGCCCGGCGGGCAGGTGACGTGGAACACGTGGCCCTTGCCCGGCGGCACGGTCTCTCGGTGGTAGATCGTCCCTCCGGTGAAGACGACCTTCAGCGCCGGCCCTCCCTGGCCCGCAGCCGGCGCCGCGGCCCAGCCAAGTGCCAAGCCGGTGAGCGCGGTGGTGAGGGCCAGACGACGCATCCGTGCGGGCTCCTAGAAGACCGTACCCCCGCCCGAGGGGCGGCACAAGTCCGACGACGCCTATCCTGACGCGCTCCATGTCGCAGAAGTACATCTTCACGATGGTGCGCCTGACCAAGGTGCACCCGCCGGACAAGGAGGTCCTCAAGGACATCACCCTGGCGTTCCTGCCCGGCGCGAAGATCGGCGTGCTCGGGCCCAACGGGTCCGGGAAGTCGACGCTGCTGCGCATCATGGCCGGCGTGGAGACCGAATTCCGCGGCGAGGCGCAGCTCGCCCCCGGCGCCACGGTCGGCCTGCTCGAGCAGGAGCCGGCGCTCGACGAGGACAAGGACGTCACGGGAAACGTCGAGGAGGGCGTGGCCGAGGTCAAGGCCCTGCTCGATCGCTTCAACGAGCTCTCGGCCAGCTACTCCGACGAGACGGCCGAGGAGTTCGCGGCCCTCCAGGAGCGCATCGACGCGGTCGACGCGTGGAACCTCGACAACCGCCTCGAGCAGGCCATGGACGCCCTGCGGCTGCCGCCTCCCGACGCCGACGTCTCCAGGCTCTCCGGCGGCGAGCGCCGCCGCGTCGCCCTGTGCCGGCTGCTCCTGCGACAGCCCGACCTGCTGCTCCTGGACGAGCCGACCAACCACCTCGACGCCGAGACCGTGGCCTGGCTGGAGCGCCATCTGGCCGACTACCCGGGCACGGTCGTCGCCGTGACCCACGACCGCTACTTCCTCGACAACGTCGCCGGGTGGATCCTCGAGCTCGACCGCGGTCGCGGAATCCCCTTCGAGGGCAACTACTCGAGCTGGCTGGAGCAGAAGCAGGCGCGCCTGGCCCATGAGAAGCGCGAGGAGAGCGCGCGTCAGCGCACGATCGAGCAGGAGCTGGAGTGGGTGCGGATGAATGCCTCCTCGCGCCTGACCAAGAACAAGGCGCGACTGAACCGCTACGAGGCGCTGCTCGCCGAGGAGCGCAACGTCAAGCTCGACTCGGTCGAGATCCACATCCCGCCCGGCCCGCGCCTGGGCGCCGTCGTCGTCGAGGCCGACGGCGTGCGCAAGGGCTACGGGGACCGGCTGCTGATCGAGGACCTGTCGTTCACGCTCCCGCCGGCGGGGATCGTCGGCGTCATCGGGCCCAACGGCGCGGGCAAGACGACCCTGCTGCGGATGATCACCGGCGAGGAGGAGCCCGACGGCGGGAGCCTGCGACTGGGCGACAGCGTGGAGCTCGCATATGTCGACCAATCCCGCGACGCGCTGGACCCCGACAAGGCCGTGTGGGAGGAGGTCGGCGAGGACCGCGCCTATGCGGCGCGCTTCAACTTCAAGGGCTCCGACCAGCAGAAGAAGGTCGGCTCGCTGTCCGGCGGCGAGCGCAACCGCGTGCACCTGGCCAAGCTCCTGCGGCGCGAGGCGAACCTGATCCTGCTCGACGAGCCGACCAACGACCTCGACGTCGACACGCTGCGCGCGCTCGAGGAGGCGCTGCTCGCCTTCCCCGGCTGCGCGGTGCTCGTCTCGCACGACCGCTGGTTCCTCGATCGCGTCTGCACCCACGTCCTCGCCTTCGAGGGCGACTCCCAGGTCGAGTGGTTCGAGGGCAACTTCGAGGCGTGGGAGCGCCGCCGCCGCGAGCGCCTGGGCGAGGACGCCGACCGCCCGCACCGGATCACGTACAAGCGGCTGACGCGAGCCTGACCGCAAGTTGGAGCGTCCTCCGTGCGTTCCCGCTAGGGGATGCGGCAGGGAGCGCTGGGCTTCGGGTCGGGGTCGTCCTGGCCTTCGCGTGTCCCGCAGCGGCGGGCGCCGACGCGGGACAGCTCAAGGCGGGCGTGGCCGTGGTCGACGCCACCTGGCACGTCGGGGCCTCGGCGGGGCAGTACGCGACGACGCGCGACGCGGACGGGGCCGACCAGTTCCACGACTTCGACCCCGGCTGCACTCCTACAAGAACAAGCCCTCCTACGGCGTTCAGTCGCGGCTGGAGGCCCGGGCACTCGTGATCGAGGAGGCCGGCGGCCAGCGCCTCGCGGTCGTCAAGAACGACCTCTACATCCCGCAGGACCTGCTGTGGCGCCGCACGGCGCAGATCCTCGAGTCCAAGAACATCGGGATCGGCCTGGACCAACCTGGTCATGAGCGTGACCCACGACCACTCGTCGCCCTACTACTCCTCGACGCGTGGGGAGCCTGGACGTTCCAGGACGGCCGACGTGCGCTTCTCGATGTACGACGCCACGGCGCAAGCCCTACGCGCGTGGATGAGCTCTGCTGCAGGCGTCCTCGGCAACGACCTCATCTCGCGGACTGGATCGCGCCGACACAGCGAATGCTCGACCGCGCCACGGGCGCCACGACGATCTTCACCCAGAACGCCGTCGGCACGACCGAGCCGGGTCGGCTCCACCCTCTGCACGAGCGCCTGAGTTCTCCCACAAGGAGTACGGCCAGGCCGAGTACGCCTCGCGGCTGATGAGCGACGCCGCGCTGGGCGCGTGGCGGGCCGTGGCGAGCGGGGACGCCGCCGTGCCGTTCATGTCGACCGGGACCGTGAAGATGGCCGACCGCTGGTTCCCCGGGCCGCTCTCGCACCCCTACCCGAGCGTGTCGAACTGCCATACCGACGCCGCGCTGGCCGGCCAGCCGGGCGTGCCGATCGCCGGCCTGCCCGACTGCGAGCGTCCCGCCGGCGAGCTGGCCGATCCCGGCTTCGAGCTCACCGGCCAGGACTCCGGGCCTGAGCACCGACACGCTGGAGTCCGCCGGGATCCCGGTGCCCGAGAACTACTCCGCGCCCGCCTACACCGGCCTTGAGGAGGACGTCGGCGTCCACCTCCAGGCCTTCCGCGTCGGCCCGATCCTGTTCACCGTCTGCTCGTGCGAGCAGTGGGCCGACCAGGCGAAGAACATCAAGACGCGCACCGACACCACGGCGGGCAACGAGTGGCTGGGCTACGACTGGGAGCGCGGTGCACGCGCAACGCTGACGGCACGTGGACGTGCCCCACCCCGGCGACGACGGGGCGACCTCGCTGCCGCCGGTATCCGACCTCGAGTACCGCCGGATGCGGGCGCAGGTCAACAACCCGGCGAACGGTTGGAACGAGCCCGACTACCTGCCTTACGCCGAGTCCGAGCCCGCCGACCCGGCGCAGATCAAGGGCAACTACACGCACGACGACACGCCCGAGAACGCGGGCGCCGGCTACCGGCTGACCGTGCCGATCTCGATGGCCAACGACTACAACGGCTACCTCGCCACCTATCGCGAGTACCAGCGCGGCGACCACTACCGCAAGGCGCTGACCGGCTGGGGCCCGCACTCCAGCGACTACTTCGCCACCCGCCTGGTCGGGCTCGGGCGCTCGCTCAACGGCGGCGCCGCGCCGGCCGCCGAGCCGCTCGACGCCAAGGCGACGGCCGACCTCGCCCACAACGACGCCCGGGCGACGGCGCTGGGGGAGGTCGGCGGCGCGGGGGCACAGGCCTACGAGGACGCGCTGCCTGACGACGGGGGGGAGGCCGAGGCCGTCACGCAGCCCGGCGACGTCGAGCGCTTCGACGCCGCCCTGTTCACCTGGAACGGCGGCGACAACTACGTCGACGATCCTCAGGTGGCCGTCGAGCGAAAGGTCGACGGCGCGTGGCGGCCGTACGCCGACCAGTCCGGCGAGGTCCCGGTGACGCTCAAGTTCCCCGCGCGCGAGGACGCTCCCGCCTACCTGGCGGGCGAGCAGCGCTGGGAGTGGACGGCGACCTTCGAGGCCTTCGTCTCGGAATTCGATCTGACCGCATTGGGCGGGCGCGCGAGCGCGCCACGCCCGCGGGGACCTATCGCTTCGTCGTCCGCGGCCGGCGTCGCGAAGGGGGAGCGACCGTGAGCTATCCGCTCGTGTCGAAGGAGTTCGCGGTCCGGCCGTGGAGCGGGATCACGGTCGACGGCCTGCGGGTGGACGCCGACGGTCGCGTCTCGTTCGCCGTCGGCCCGCGCCACACGATCCCGGTGACGAGCGGCACCCCTGCGATCGACGCGACGATCGGACCGATCGACTACCCGGACACGTACGCCTCGCCGGTCCGCTTCGTGCACCACGAGCGCATCGCCGTCCGCGATCCCGCCGCCCCGGGCGACCCGTCGAAGCTCGAGTGGTACTGCCTGACCTGCTCGTTCCGGCCGTGGCTCGACGCCGGCGACGCGGCCAGCGCGACGTTCACCTTCGTGCGCCCCAACGGCAAGACCCGCGCCGTGCGGGCCGTCGCGCGCGACGGGCGCTGGGTGTCGGCGGATCCCCTCCGTCTGGGCGAGTCCGCGTTCGTGGCCCGGGGATCCGTGGTCGACGCGTGGGGCAACTACAACGGCACGGCGTCGGGGACGGTCGGGTAGGTCACCAGATCTGAGCGCGTCGTTCCGGGACGAACGGCGGCATCGAGGGGTGGGTCCAGGGGCTGAATCCACGCGCGCGGAGTTGACGCCGCTATAGGGCTACAAATCGTCGCGGTTGACCGGACGGGCCTCTTGGCCCTCCGAACTAACTCCCTCGATGCCGTCGTTCAGAGCCTGAACAACGTGCTCGGGTCCTACGGCTAGGTCACCAGCCGCAGCCCCGCCGCGACGACCGCGGCGACGGTGACCGTGACCGGCAGCGAGGCGCGCAGGGCCAGGGCGACCGCGGCCGCGGCGACCCCGCCGGCGCGGGCGTCGAGGACGAGCGTGCGGTCGTTGCTGAACGTCTCGACCATCACCAGGGCGGCGAGGAGCGCGGGGGCGAGGAGAGCGATGATCGACATCGCCCACTCCGGCAGGTCGCGGCCGCCCAGCGCGAGCGGGCCGGCCGCCTTGATCGCCGCGGTGACGACCGTCAGCCCCGCGATCGTGGTCCAGACCGCGCTCATCGCCACCGCGCCCCGATGATGGCGGGCACGCACGCCGCGATCACCGGCACGCCGGCCGGCGTGAAGGGGACGAGCGCGAGCGCGAGCGCGGCCGACGCGGCGGCCACGGCCAGGGCGCGGCGGTCCTTGAGGTCGTCCCACAACAGGGCGAGGAAGAAGGCGGGGAAGATCGCGTCGAGCCCCAGCGTGCGCGGATCGTCGAGCAGGTCCCCGCCGAGCGCCCCGATCACGGTGCCGATGACCCAGAGCGGGTACTGCGCGAGGGTCGCGCCGACGAGCAGGTCGCGGTCGAAGCGGCCCTCGCCGCGATTGGCGAGCGCCCACGAGGCGTCGACGACGGCCTGCCCCTCGGCCGCGCGCCGCAGCGGCCCGCCGCGCAAGGACGGGGCCAGCGCGATTCCCATGGCGAGGAAGCGCATGTTGAGCAGCGCCCCCGCGACGATCGCGGCGACCGCCCCGCCGCCGGACGCCAGCACGGCGAGCGCGGCGAACTGGGCAGAGCCGGCGAACACGATCGCCGACATGACGATCGCCGCCGTCGCGCCCAGCACGGGCTCGGCCAGCACGCCGAAGGAGACGCCGACGAGCAGGGCGGCGACTCCGAAGGGAAGCCCCTCGCGGAACCCTTCGCGGACTCGCTCGCTCACGCGGCCAGGGCGTGGTCGAGCAGCTCTCGCAGCTCGCCGGCGTCCGCGGCCACCCCGTCGGCGCCGCGCAGGTCGTCGGCCGCGAAGGGCCCGGTCGCCACCGCCAGGCAGCGCACGCCGTCGGCGCGCGCGCAGGCGATGTCGTTCGGGGTGTCGCCGATCACCACCGTGCGCTCGCGGGGCCACGCTGCGTCGTCGCGGGCCGCGCGGCGGCGGGCGATCGCGGGCAGGGCGGCGCGGTCCTCGTGATCGGAGCCGAAGCCGCCCTGGCCGGCGGCGAACCAGAGCCCGATTCCGGCGCGGGCGAGCTTGAGCCGCGCTACCGGCTCGAAGTTCCCCGTCAACAGGGCCAGACGGACGCCGTCGCGTTCGTCGAGGTCGGCGAGCAGCTCCGGCACGCCGGGCGCGACGTGGGCCGAGAGGTCGTCGGGGCAGCGCTGCGCGAACTCACGGCAGGTCACCTCCCGCACCGCGTCCGCCCGCTCGTCGATCCGGCGAGCCGACGCCCCGGATCCGAGCAGGATCGCCCGCGCAATCTCGCCGTCCGTGCGCCCGGCGGGCGCGACGTGCGCCGCCGCGGGGTCGGCAATCCCGTGCACCTGGCGTAGGGCGGCGTGGAGGGCGTCGAGGTGGGCCCGCGAGGCCTTCAGCAGGAGCGTGCCGTCGATGTCGAACAGGACGAGCACACCCGATCACCCGCGCCAGATCGTGATCACGGTCTCACCGCTCGAACGATGCATCGTCGAGCCGACGGGCGAACGCGGCGAGCAGCTTCGCCGTGGCCTCCACGTCGTCGAGCTGGACGAGCTCGACGGGGGAGTGCATGTAGCGCAGCGGGATGGAGACGACGCCGGTCGGGATGCCCGCCCGCGAGATGTGCACCGCGTCGGCGTCGGTTCCGGTCGAGCGCGCCGAGGCGGCGACCGTGAAGGGGATGCCCTCGGCCTCGGCCGTGTCGTGAAGCAGTTCGAACACGGCGGGCGAGATGATCGAGCCGCGCTCGATCACCGGTCCCGAGCCCAGCTCGTGCTTGCCGATCTCCCTCACCTCGATCCCGGGGGCGTCGGTGGCGTGGGTCACGTCGACGACGACCGCCACGTCCGGCTCCAGCGCGTAGGCCGTCGTCCGCGCACCGGCGAAGGTGATCTCCTCCTGCACCGACGCCACGGCCACGACCTCGCCGGGCGCGCCCCCGTCCTGCGCCACGAGGCGCGCCGCCTCGAGGGCGACGTAGGCACCGAGGCGGTTGTCGAGCGAGCGCGAGGCCAGCCGCCCGTTCGGCAGCTCGACCGGCTCGCCGGCGATCACGGCGACGTCGCCGATCCGCACGAGCTCGCGCGCCTCGTCGCCGTCCTTGGCGCCGACGTCGATGTGCAGGTCCTTGACCTCGGCCACCTTCTTGCGGTCGTCCTCCTTGAGCAGGTGGATCGGCTTCTTGCCGATCACTCCGAGGACCCGGCCGCCGCGCGTCGCGAGCTCGACGCGCTGGCCGACGAGGATCTGCGCATCCCATCCGCCCACCCCGATGAAGTGGAGAAAGCCCTCGTCGGAGACGTGGGTGACGATCAGGCCGATCTCGTCGATGTGGCCCACGACCGCGAGCAGGGGCCCGCCGGCCGTGCCGGGAACCCTGGCCAGCGAGGAGCCGAGCGTGTCGCCGCTCACCTCGGCGAAGTTCTTGGCGGTGTCGCGCCAGGCGGCGGCCGGCGCCGTCTCGTAACCCGACGGGCCCGGGGCGGTGAGCAGCTCGAGCAGCGTGTCAGGCGTCGCCATGAGGCGACAGCCTAATCGCTAGGTCCCGAAGGTCTGGCTCGTCTGCGTGGCGCCGGCGGCGTTGACGTACTGGAAGCGGTAGGTGGCGCGGCGCTGGGCGCGCATGACGCGGGTGAAGTACCCGCCGGCGTCGGTCGAGAGCGTCGCCACGGTGCTGAACGTGGCGCCGCGCTTGATCTGGATCACGACGGTTCGCTGGGCGTCGGGGCGAACCTGGCCCCAGAAGCGCGCGCGAGCGAGGCCGCGGCGCGTGTCGATGAAGAACGGGGTCGGGAACGTGAAGAACGCGGTCTTGGGGGCGCCGTTGTTGAACCGCAGGCCGGTCGGGAAGGTTCGGTCGTCGTTGAACTCGTACTGCGTGAGCAGCTTGATTCGCGAGCGCAGCAGCCACGACACGTAGGCCGACTGGGCGTTGAACACCGACTGCTTGGCCAGCGAGACGCCGTACTTGCGGTTCGGCGGGAACGTGATGTAGCCGTACTCGGTCAGATAGACGCGGAACCGACCGGTCGAGGCGCGCATCCGCCGCTTGCGGGTGAGCTTGTCGAGCCAGCTGAGCAGACGCGGCATGTCGCCGATCTTGGCCAGCTGCTTGTTGCGGGTGGCCTGGAACGGCGAGGTCTTGGTGTTCACGTAAGGGTGGTAGCCGAAGCCGTCGCCGCGGACGGCCTTGAAGCCGCGGCACAGCCCGGTACGGATCGTGCGGAACTTGGCGTTCACGCAGCCCATCTGCTGGAGGAACAGCAGGGGCGTGATACCGCCGGTCCGGCTGGGCGGGCTGCCGATCGGCGCCAGCTCGCCGACGATCACCTGGGCGCCCGGGTCGGCGCTCTTGATCGCCGTGTAGCCGGCGTTGCTCAGGTTGCGGGCGAGATGGGGGGCCACCGGCGTGCATTTCCGGCCGCGGCAGGTGAACTGGGGAGCGAGGAACGGAAGCTGGTTGGGCTCTGAGAGCATCAGGTAGCGGTTGACCTGCTGGCCATAGCGCTTGCCGACCGCGGTGACGAACTGGGCGAAGCGGGTCGGGTTAGGCATCCACGACGCCTGGGTCTTGCTCGGCTGCGTGCTGGCCCACCGCGGGTTGGACTGGTTGAGCGTGAGCATCACCTGCATGCCGTTGTTGCGCACGGCGGCGATCGCGGCGTCGAGCGGAGCCCAGTTGTAGCCGGGGCTGTTCGGGTTCGACGGGTCGAAGCCGGCGGGGATCGTGGGCGACTTCGTCCCGGGCGACAGCGCGTTCCAGTACGCCTGGATGCGGACGTAGTCGACGCCCATCGTGCGCCACTGGGCGGCGACGGAGGTGGCCTGGGGGCTGAAGATGAGCGCCTCGTCCTCCATGCCGACCTCGGGATTGGCGATCGCGCGGGCCGGAGCCGCGGCGGCGATCGCCGGGCGTGGTGCCGCCGGACGGTCCGCCGCTGCCCATTGGGGTCCCTCCGGCCGTCTGGGCGCCGGCACCGGCGGGCCCGAGCGCCAGCGCGAGCAGCGCGGCGGGGAGCAGAAGCAGGAGTCGCATCGAGCGGCGCATCGTTGCACAGGAAACACGCCCACGTCGCAGAGTTGCGGTCCGTTGTCGTCATAACAACATCGGATCGGGCCCGAGCGGGCGGACTGGCCGCGCGTGCGTGCTAGCGTGGCCGGCCGGTCGATTCCCCCTGCAAAGCCGCGGGTTCGGCCCCTGTATCTCCGTGAGACGTCCGCGTCGCATCCGAGCCCTCCTGGCCGCCCTCGTGCCGGTCGCGCTGGCGCTCGGGCTGTGGGCGGCGCTGCCGCTGTCGTCGGGAGCGCAGTCCGCCGGCGACCTCCAGCAGCGCATCGAGGGCAAGCGCTCCACCGAGCAGAAGCTCTCGGCCGACGCCGACACGTTCGGGCGCATCGCCGACCGCCTGGCGCGCGCGATCGCGATCATCGAGCGCAAGCGGGCGGCGGTCCAGGCCCAGCTCGACGCCAACGAGCGCAAGCTCGCGCGCATCAAGGCCGACCTGCTGCGCGAGCGCCAGCGGCTGGCCCGCCTCAAGCGGCGCCTGGTCTTCTCGCGCAGGGTGCTGGCCAGGCGCCTACGGGAGATGTACGTCGCCGGCAAGCCGGACCTGGTGACGGTGGTCCTCAACTCGCGCGGCTTTGCCGACCTGCTCGAGCGCGGGGAGTTCCTGCGGCGCATCCGCGACCAGGACGAGGAGATCATCCAGGCCGTCCGCCGCGCGCGCGACGCCTCTCATCGGGCCACCGTTCGCCTGGCCAAGCTCCGCGTGCGCCAGCAGCGCGTCACCGACGCGATCCGCAAGCAGCGCGACGCGCTGGCCTCGATGGGCGAGCTGCTCGCCAGCCGCCGCGCCGACGCGCAGCGCGTGCGCGCCGCGCGTCTGGCCGCCCTCCGTCACGTCCGCGGCAGCCGTCAGCGTCTGGAGAAGGAGCTGGAACGGCTCCAGGGCGAGCAGAACCAGGCCATGTCCCACTTCGGTCCCGGCGGTCCCTGGGCGATCCCCTGGGCGATCGTCCAGTGCGAGTCCGGCGGCTTCAACCACCCGCCCAACTGGGCCGGCGCCAGCGGCTACTACCAGATCATCCCGAGCACCTGGAGCGGGTTCGGCGGCCACGGTCCCGCCGCCTGGCTCGCCCCCAAGTCCGAGCAGGACCGCGTCGCGGCGCTCATCTGGGACAACGGCCGCGGCGCCGGCAACTGGGACTGCGCGTACATCGTCGGGATCCTGTAGGCCGCCGTCGCGTACGGCCACAGCTCCCGCGTAAGAGCTCGGTGAGAGCGTCAGTTCGCGGCGACGAGCTGGCGCAGCACGAACTGGAGGATCCCGCCGTGGCGGAAGTAGTCGACTTCCTTGGGGGTGTCGATCCGCACGCGGGCGGTGAACTCCTTGTCGCCCGCCTTCACGGTCACCTCGCGCGCCTGGCCGCCGTCGAGCCCGCTGATCGAGAACGTCTCCGTCCCGTCGAGGCCCAGCGACTCCGCCGACTCGCCGTCGGGGAACTGGAGGGGCAGCACGCCCATCCCGACGAGGTTGGAGCGGTGGATGCGCTCGAAGGACTCGGCGATGACCGCCTTGACTCCGAGCAGCTTCGTTCCCTTGGCCGCCCAGTCGCGCGACGACCCCGAGCCGTACTCCTTGCCCGCGAGAACGACGAGCGGCGTGCCCTCCTCGGCGTAGCGCATCGCGGCGTCGTAGATCGGCATCTCCTCGCCCGTGCCCTGGTGGATCGTCACGCCGCCCTCGGTCCCCGGCGCGAGGAGGTTGCGCAGGCGGATGTTGGCGAACGTCCCGCGCATCATCACCTCGTGGTTGCCGCGCCGTGAGCCGTAGGAGTTGAAGTCCTTGGGCTTGACGCCGTGCTCCTGGAGGTAGAGGCCGGCGGGGGAGTCCTTCTTGATCGACCCGGCGGGGGAGATGTGGTCGGTGGTGACGCTGTCGCCGAGCAGCGCCAGCACCCGCGCGCCCTCGATGTCCCCGGGCTCGGTCGGCTCGGCGTCGATGCCCTCGAAGAACGGCGGCTTGCGCACGTAGGTCGAGTCGTCGTCCCAGGCGAAAGTCTCGCCCTCCGGGACGTCGAGTGAGTTCCAGCGCTCGTCGCCGTCGAACACCTCGCCGTAGGACTTGCGGAACATGTCCGACTGGACCGCGTCGAGGATCAGCTCGTGCACCTCGTGCTCGGAGGGCCAGAGGTCGCGCAGGTAGACCTCTTCGCCCTTCTCGTCGGTTCCCAGCGGGTCCTCGTAGAGGTCGATGTCCATCGTCCCGGCCAGCGCGTAGGCCACGCACAGCGGGGGCGAGGCGAGGTAGTTCATCTTCACGTCCTGGTTGATGCGGCCCTCGAAGTTGCGGTTGCCCGAGAGCACCGAGCAGACGGCGAGGTCGCCCTCGTCCACCGCCGCGGAGATCTCGTCGGGCAGCGGGCCGGAGTTCCCGATGCACGTGGTGCAGCCGTAGCCGACGAGGTGGAACTTCAGCGCCTCCAGGTACTCGGTCAGCCCGGCGCGGTCCAGGTACTCGGTGACGACCTTGGAGCCGGGGGCGAGCGAGGTCTTGACCCACGGCTGGACGTTCAGGCCTCGCTGGACCGCGTTGCGGGCGAGAATGCCCGCCCCGATCATCACCGACGGGTTCGAGGTGTTCGTGCAGCTGGTGATCGCGGCGATCACCACGTGGCCGTGGTCGAGGTTGAACGTCCTGCCGTCGAGCGTGACGTCGACCGAGCTGTCGGTCTCGAGGTCGATCGTGACGCGCCGCCGCCGGACGGGCGAGCTCGCCGGCTGCTCCGACTCATGGCTGCCGGGCGACCCGTTGGAGGGCGGGATCCGAGGACGGGAACGACTCGTCGATGGCCTCGTCGTGGGCGTCGCCGCTGGGCTCGACGTCCTCGGCACGTAATTCGTCAGCGCGTCGCGGAACATCTCCTTCGAGCTCGACAGCGAGCACGCGGTCCTGCGGGCGCTTCGGTCCGGCGAGCGAGGGGACGACGTCACCCAGGTCGAGCTCGAGGCTCTCCGAGTACGTGGGCTCCTCGCTGTTCTCGTCGTGCCAGAGGCCCTGCTCCTTCGTGTAGGCCTCCACGAGCTCGATCTGCTCCTTGGAGCGGCCGGTGAACTCCAGGTAGCGCAGCGTCTCGGCGTCGATCGGGAAGATCGCGCACGTCGAGCCGAACTCCGGCGACATGTTGCCGATGGTCGCCCGGTCGGCCAGCGGCAGGTTGGGCAGGCCGGGCCCGTGGAACTCGACGAACTTGCCCACCACCCCGTGATTGCGGAGCATCTCGGTGACGGTCAGGACGAGGTCGGTGGCGGTCGAGCCTTCCGGCAGCTCGCCGGAGAGCTTGAACCCCACGACCTTGGGGACGAGCATCGACATGGGCTGGCCGAGCATCGCCGCCTCGGCCTCGATCCCGCCGACGCCCCAGCCCAATACGCCGAGGCCGTTGATCATCGTGGTGTGCGAGTCGGTGCCGACCAGGGTGTCGGGGTAGGCCTGACCGGACGCCTCGTGGTGGAAGACGACCCGAGCCAGGTACTCGAGGTTGACCTGGTGGACGATGCCCGTGTCGGGCGGCACGACCTTGAGGCCGTCGAAGGCGCCCTGGCCCCACCGAAGGAAGGCGTAGCGCTCCTGGTTGCGCTCGAACTCCAGGTCGGCGTTCACCTGGAAGGCCCCGTGGGTTCCGAACGCGTCCACCTGCACCGAGTGGTCGATCACGAGCTCCGCGGGGACCAGCGGGTTGATCTTCTCGGCGTCGCCGCCCAGTTCGGGCATCGCGTCGCGCATGGCGGCGAGGTCGACGACGGCGGGGACGCCGGTGAAGTCCTGCATGAGCACGCGGGCGGGCGTGAAGCCGATCTCCTTGGACGGCTCGGCCGCGGCATCCCACGTCGCCAGGGCCTCGACGTCCTCGGCGCGCACGGCGACGCCGTCCTCGTTGCGCAGCACGTTCTCGAGCAGCACCTTCAGCGAGAAGGGAAGGCGGGCGACGTCGTACTTGGCCTGAAGGGCGTCGAGGCGGTGGATCTCGAATTCACGGTCGCCCACGCGCAGCGTGTCGCGGGCGCCGAAGGAGTTCTCTGAGGGCATGTCATTCAGCCTACTCGCCGACCCTTCGCGTCAGAAGTCCAGGGTCGTCTCCCGATTGCGCCGTCACGCGGTTGCACCGACAATCGCCTCCGATGGCGGCCCCCAGGACAGCTGATGGTGAGCGCATGCGCCTCGGCGTGGGGTTCACTCCCTTCGAGACGCGCGCCGACGTCATCTTGCGACTTGGTGCCCGGGCGGACGACCTGGGCCTTGATCGCGTGGAGGTCGCCGAGGGGTGGACCCACGATTCGACGATCCTGCTGGCCGAGCTTGCGGTGCGGACCTCGCGCATCGACCTCGGCACGTCGGTCATCTCGGCCTGGGGACGCACGCCGGCGACCATCGCTCTCGGTGCGGCCGGCCTGCAGCGGTGCTCCGGAGGCCGATTCTCGCTCGGTATCGGCGCCAGCAGCCCGCCGCTGACCGAGGGCTTTCACGGCATTGCCTGGGACCAGCCGGTCGCGCGACTGCGCGAGACGTTGACCGCGGTTCGCGCGCTCCTGACCGGCGATCGGCTCCCGAATCCCGCGCCGGACGCCCGGCCACTGCGCTTGGGCGTCCCCCCGGAGGTGCCGGTGCCGATCGGGTTGGCGGCGCTGTCGCCGGCCTCGGTCCGACTCGCCGGTGAGCTGGCCGACGCGTGGGCGCCGTTCCTGTGGGCACGATCGCGCCTGCAGGACGGGCGGGCCCTTCTGCAGGAAGGCGAGTCTCGTGCCGAGGTGCCCACGCCGACGCGTGTATCCGTCGGTGTCCCGGTAGCGCTCGGGCCCGACCAGGAAAGCGCCCGGCGCCTCGCGGCCTGGTGGCTGTCGACGTACGCCACCCGCATGGGGCCCCTGTATCCACGGATGCTCGCAGAGCGCTTCGGGATGGCCGCCGGCGTCGATGCGGTCATCGAGGCCGCGCAGGGGAATCGCGAGCCCGAGCTGCCGACGGTCGCAGAGGACCTCGCGCAGGAAGTCACGCTGCTGGGGACCTACGATCGAGCCGGAGAGGCGATCGTCGCCTGGTTGGCCGCCGGCGCCGACAGCGTGCACCTCGTCCTCCCACCCGGTCGCCCCGAGGACGAGCTCGCCGAGATCGTCGAGGTCGCGGCCGGCGTCGTTTCCGTCCCTGGGTAGGCAGCTCAACCCCAAGGTCCATGTGCCGGTTTCCCTCGACTCGGGCGGCGGTGCGTTAGGGTGCCTTGACGACTTCTGCCGCGACCCTTGTCGGGCGGCCGGCACGGCAACTGGCGGCGATTCGCGGTGCGCCGCCAGCCACGCCATCGGCGTCGAGCGCGTCGAGCACGGCGTGACTGCGCGGTACGTCCAGCCGCTCCCTCGGCGCCCGGTCGTTAGTGTCGTCTCAGCAACCTTTGAGCACAACGCGGAGGAGTCGCGAGAGCATGTACGCGGTTATCAATCCGGCCACGGGCGAGACGGTCAAGGAGTACCCCACGATCAGCGACGAGGAGCTGCGCTCTGCGATCGCGCGCGCCGACGATGCGCACGAGAGCTGGGCTGGGTCATCGACCGTCGCCGAGCGAGCGGCGCTCGTGCGCAAGGTGGGTGAGCTGCACGTCGAGCGGCGCCAGGAGCTCGCCGAGATCATCGTGCGTGAGATGGGCAAGCCGATCGAGCAGGCGCTGGGCGAGCTCGACTTCGTCGGCGCCATCTACGGCTTCTACGCGGACAACGCCGAGGCGCTGATGGCCGACGAGCCGATCAAGCTGCTCGCTGGCGACGGCTCCGCGGTCGTCCGGCGCAGCTCGCTGGGCGTGCTCCTGGGGATCATGCCCTGGAACTTCCCGTACTACCAGGTGGCGCGGTTCGCCGGCCCGAACCTCGTGATCGGCAACACGATCGTGCTGAAGCACGCGCCGCAGTGTCCGGAGTCGGCCGAGGCGATGCAGAAGCTGTTCGACGAGGCGGGCTTCCCGAAGGGTGCGTACGAGAACGTCTACGCGACGAACGAGCAGGTCGAGTGGGTCATCGCCGATCCGCGCATCCGCGGTGTGTCCGTCACCGGTTCGGAGCGCGCCGGTGCGGCCGTCGCCGAGATCGCCGGGCGCAACCTGAAGAAGGTCGTGCTCGAGATGGGCGGCTCAGACCCGTTCATCCTCCTCGGCACGGACGACCTCGACTCGACCGTCGAGAATGCCGTTGCCGCCCGCCTCGACAACACGGGGCAGTCGTGCAACGGGGCCAAGCGCTTCATCGTGCTCGACGAGTACTACGAGCCGTTCCTCGAGAAGTTCACCGCGGCGATGACCGGCACGAAGCCGAGCGATCCGACCTCTTCGGACAGTGAGATCGGCCCGCTGTCGTCGACCTCCGCGGCCGACCGTCTCGAGGACCAAGTCAAGCGCGCCGTCGACCAGGGCGCCAAGATCGTCGCCGGCGGAGGCCGCGAGGGCAACTTCTTCGAGCCCACCGTCCTCACCGACATCAGCCCGGACAACGACGCGTACCGCGAGGAGCTCTTCGGTCCCGTCGCCCAGGTCTATCGGGTCTCCTCCGAGGAGGAGGCCGTCAAGCTCGCCAACGACACACCGTTCGGCCTCGGCTCCTACGTGATGACCACCGACCCCGACCAGGGGACCCGCGTGGCCGACCAGATCGACGCGGGGATGGTCTACGTGAACCTCGTCGGGGCCGACGGCGCGGAGCTGCCGTTCGGCGGCACGAAGCGGTCCGGCTTCGGGCGCGAGCTCGGAACCTACGGGGCCGATGAGTTCGTGAACAAGAAGCTGATCCGGGTCGGCTGAGGGACATCCATCGCGTTACGAATCGCCCAGGTCTTCCGAGAAAGCCCTTCAGACCGCCAGTCTGGACACGACGGACACCACGAACGCCCGGGGCGCAAGGTTGAGGGCCTTGTGGGGGTGTCCCTATGGATTTGTCAAGGCGTCAGGCGGCGATCGCTAGCGGACACCCAGTCGTGACGGGGGCCGCCTCGCCTCAGCCGGTCAGCTCGGCCGTGGTGGCTACGCGCCCGAACTCGGGATCGAGGTTCGAGGCGGTGACACGCGCCACCTCGTCGGCGCGCAGAGTCCCTCCGCCGTAGGCAGGAAGATCGAAGGTATGGGTGGCGTCGATCGCGAAGGCCATCTCGAAGCCGAGATTGGCGCCCACGCGCGCGGTCGTCTCGCAGCACATCTGCGTCTGGATCCCACAGACCGTGATCGCGTCGACGCCGTTCGCTCGCAGCCAGGCCTCCAGGTCCGGGCTTCCATGGAACGCGGAGTTCACGTGTTTGGTCACGAGCAGGTCGGGCTCGCCCTCGAGCACCTCCTTGAAGGCGTTCCCGGGATGCTCGCGCCCAAGCGTGTCGTACGGCGACTCCTCCTCGAGGCCGTCGTGACGGACGAAGACGACCGGGGAGTCACGCTCGCGCCACGTGCCGATCAGCACGCCGATGTTGCGCTCGCAGTCCGGATTGTTCCGCGCGCCCCAGGCGGGGTCGTCGAAGGCCTTCTGGACGTCGACCACGATGAGGGCGGAGCGGCCCACAGCGCACGAGCATAGGCGGTCAGGGCTCGCTCCGCCGCGCCTACCTGCCCCGTTGCGGTCGGTTGACGGCTGGATGGTGTTGGGTCTACGGTCGCGCATGCAGGCGCCGAATCTGTCGAGGAAGCGCGCGATGGCGAGCGAGCTCAAACGGCTGGGACGCGCCGCGACGCCCGAGGACGTCCCGGCCGTTGCGGCGTGCCTGGCGAGCGCCTTCTACGACGATCCGTTGTGGGGTCACTGGGCCTTCCCGGATGAGCAGAGCCGTGCGCGCGACCTCGTGCCGTTCATGGAGCTGATGGCCGAGCTTGGGCTTGGCGACCTATGGACGGACATGACCGCCGCCGCGGAGGCAATCACCGTGTGGACGCCGCCGGGCGCGAGCTATGGACCTCCCGAGCAGGAGCAGCTCATGGCCGCGGTCTTCGTGGAGCTGTTCGGCTCTCGGGCAGGCGAAATCCACGCGCTCTTCGATCAGTTCGAGGAGCACACGCCGGAGGGCCGCTACTACCACCTGGAGTGGTGGGCGACCCATCGCGACCACGCCGGCCGCGGCCTCGGGACTGCGCTGCTCCGGGAGAACCTTGCGCGCGTGGACGCTGAGCACCTGCCGACCTACCTCGAGTCCACGAACCCGGCGAACCTGCCGCGCTACGAGGCGCTCGGCTTTCGCCAGGTCGGCGAGTTCGCGCCACCGGGCGGACCGACGGTCACCACGATGTGGCGGGAGGCGCGCTGAGCCGCTTTGGCCGACGAGCGAGCGCCTCGAGCTCCGAGGCGTCGCTTGCGCTTCGCGCGAAAAGGCACAACCGCGGTCCTCGAGCGTAGGCAGCTCGACCCCAAGGTCTTACGTCACGTTGTACCCATAGCCGGCTTCTGCCTTCACTGGCACGGGTCTCGAGACGCGGGGTTGGTTCGGCTGCTCGTTCCATACGGTCGCCGTCTAGCTGGATGCGTCGTGTGTGGCCTCGGCGCCTCAGAAGCGATGTCGGGTGTGGCTGAAGCTGCCCTTGGTGAAGGCAAGGACTTTCGCTGGGCGGACGGCGAACACGAGGCGCGGTCCCGACGTCGTGTCGAAAGCCATCCTGACTGACCTCGTATTGCCATCGCCCGTCCCACTTCTGCGCCCAGGCTGCGGCGAGCCGGTCGAGTTGCTGTGCGTCGATGACGCGGGCCGCCTCGCCCTCGACAATCACGTCAAGGCCGCTCTGCCAGTCGTTGGCGCCAGTGGTCAGCGCGACGCGCGGACTGCCGGCGAGGTTGCGCGCCTTCTGCTCGTCCGGACCTGTGGAGAAGTGCAGCGCGTCGTCGAGCCAGACGGCGACGAGCGGAGTGACGTGCGGCCGGCCGTCTGTGCGGACGGTCGAGATCCAGAAGATCTCGGCCTGCTTGATCGCCTCGAGCGTGTCCTCCCAACTGGTGGGCTGTGCTCCTGGTTCGCTGAAGCGGGTGTCGAGCTCTGTGCGGGGTGTCGTCATCATGGGCTCCTTTCCTCGGGGTTGGCGGCCGGCGGGTAGGCCGCGGCGACGACGTCGTCCAGGCGGGCGATCGCCGTGAAGTCCGGGGAGAATCGGTTGCGCATCAGCGCGATCGCGACCCCAGTATCGATGTCGGCGTAGGCCGCCGATCCATTCGTGCCGACCATCCCGAAGGTCGAGCCGGATCGCGAGCGCGCGCCGCCCGGCCGGCCCGGGCTGTAGCCGAGCGACCAACTGATCTCCATCTCCATCACTTGATCTCTCCCGCTGTAGGCGACGGCGGCAGCGGCCGCGAGCTGCTCGCTTGAGAGCAGGCGCGTCCCGGCTACGTGTCCGAGGAGCGCGGCGTAAACGCGGGCCGCCGCCCGGGCGCTCATCGTGCCGAACGAGGGGATCTGCGCGGTGAGCACGTCGCGGCGGTTCGCGAACGCGGCATCGGGAGCGACACGGGGAGGCATCGCGCGGGGCTAGCGGGCTGCCCGGGGCAGGGCCCGGCGGAGGAGGTCCGGACGGTGCGACCTGGCGGGCGACCCGATCCAGGAGGAGCGCCGGGACCGCGAAGTGGACCTCGTCGGTGACGGCTAGCGGCTCGGTGAGTGTTTCCTTGAGAAGGGTGACGAGACGTGCGCCGGTCGTCCGCTGGAGCGTTTCACCGAGCAGGAAGCCAAAAGTCTGGGCGTGGTAGCCGAACCCGGTCCCCGGCGGCCACCACGGCGCCGCCTCAGCGACGAGCGCACACATGTGATCCCAATCGCACAGCTGCTCGGTCGTCAGGTCAGGCGGCAGCCCGGGCACGCCTGCCTGGTGCATGAGGGCATGTCGCACCGTCACGTTCCCCTTGCCGTGTCCAGCGAACTCGGGCCACACCTCGGCCAAACGCAGGTCGTAGTCGAGCCTGCCGGCCGCGACGAGGGCATGCACGAGCGAGCTGAGGACGCCCTTGGCGGTCGAACCGGCGAAGAACAATGTGCCAGCGGACACGGGTTCGGCCACTGACCGGATCGGCCACGCCGCTCTGTGCGTCGGCGACGAGTGCGCCGTCCTTGATCACCGCGGCCTGGAGGCCGACCTCATCACCGTCCGCAACGAGCTCGTCTAGGACTGTCTGCACGGCATGCTGGAGCGCGATGTCAGCCATCGTCGATGATCCCGTCTGCGAGCGGTACTCATGGATCTGCATCCGAGGAGGAAAGTCATGGTCGTTCGTGTCTTTCGCGTCCGCGTCCACCCGGGGAAGGAGGACGAGTTCGAGCGCTTTGTGATCGAGACGGGGATCCCGATGCTGAAGGGCCCAGGAGGGCTGCACCCACATGACCGCCGGGAAGAGCCCGCCGGAGTGAGCAGCCCGAGTTCGTCGTCGTCACCCACTGGCGGTCTGTCGAACGCTCTGCAGGCCTTCGCGGGTCCGGATTCCGCAAAAAGCGGTGATCGAGCCGGAGGAGGAGCACATGCTTGCCGAGGTCTCTGCGATCACTACGAAACGATCGACACGGGCTGAGACGGAGAAGAATGGTGGCGTCGGGGATGCTCGCCCGGCGCGTGTGAGACAGGCTGGCAATCGCGTCGTCCTCAATGCTGAATGGCGGCAGGCGTCTCCTCGCTATCGCAATGCGCGAGTTGCGGAAGCGCCCAAGGCGTCGCGCGAGACGCCTGCTCGTCATCCAGAGCGAGAGGGCTGTCAAGGATCGCGACGAGTGTCGTTCTTTCGGTGTCTGCTTCCTAAGTCAGCTCAGAGTCGGCCCGGGTCGCGACGATACGCTCCGCTACCGCACATTCATCTTGGACATCGACGGCTGCAACCTCGAAGCCGTCTGCCAGCGGCCGGATACCCGCCACCTCCGCCGCTAAGGAGGAGGTGAAGCCGCGATCGACAGCGCCGCACGCAGCACCGACGAGGGCAACCCGCGCTCGGCGGCGGTCACGTTCGTAACCACGGAGCACTTTGTGCTCCAGGGCGCGCGCGCCGCGACGATCGCCGAGTCGACCGGCCGGGCGAACATGTTCCTCGCGGCGGCTTCCTCGGCGCCGGCCTCGTCGCCTTCGGCCTGGTGGCGACCGCAAGCAGCTTGGGAGCGGCCTTCTTCGGGTTCGGCCTGGTCCTCCTCCCGACCCTGGCCTTCGTCGGGTTTGTCACCTTCGGGCGGGCGCTGCAATCCTCACGGAGGAAACCGAGAACGCGCGCCGGATCGCCTTGCTGCGCGACTACTCTTCGAGCATGCGCCGGAGATCGCCCCGTACCTGGCCGCTAAACGTCCCGCCCGCCGAGCGGCTCCACATGCAGCGAGTTCCCGGCGATCGCTGGCAGGGATACCGCGGACGGTCGCCGGCATGGTCGCAGTGATCACGGCGGTGCTCGGCGGCTCGACCGCGGCCCTGGCGGCGATCCTGATCTTTGATCACTCGCTGGCCGCGGTGATCTCAGGCATGACAGTGCTGTTCCCCCCTCCATGATCGCGATGATCCGATACCAGGATTTGGCGTGGCAACGCGCTGTCGCCGAGCCGCTCAGGCACAGCGACGTCACCGGCGCGACGCGGCCGGCGCACTCCTGCTTTGCGCGAAAAGCGGAAGCGAGCGCGAGCCGCACAACCCAGTCCTCGAGCGTAGGCGGCTCCAGGCCAAGGTCGGTTCGGCTACGGCACGAGCACGAGCTTTCCCTTGTCCGCCGAGCTCTCGAGCAGCTCATGCGCGCGACGAGCGTCCGACAGCGGCAGGCGCTCGGCCACGACGGGGTGAATCTTGTCCTCGCGGAGCAGCCGCAGCAGCGCGCTGAAGTCCTCGCGGAACCAGTCCGGGTCGCGCGGGCCTCCCCCCACCGGAGGCGCTCGGTGACGCCCGCTCACGGGAAGCCACTGGTGGCCTTCGCGCAGGTTCTGGATCCGGTAGACCAGCACCCGCCGACGTGGCGAGAGCAGGCCCCAGAGCGAGACCGTCGCGGTCGTCGCGTACCAGTTGATCCACCCACGCCAGCTCTTGCGCCCGTGCGCGACCGTGCCGGAGTGGCCGAACACAACAAGCTTCCGCCGGGCGCAGCGCGCGGAAGGAGCGAATCGACAGCGCGCCACCGAACCCGTCGAGCACGACGTCCACACCTTCGCCCCCGGTCAGCTCGCGCATGCGCGCCAGGAAGTCTTCGTTGCGGTAGTCGATCGCGACGGCGCCGAGCCGCTCGACGGCTGCGAAATCGCGAGCGGAGCAGGTCCCGTACATGCGAAGTCCAGCGACCGCCCCGAGCTCGAGAACCGCCGTGCCCACCCTGCCGGCCGCCCCGTGCACGAGCACCCTCTCCCCACTCTTCACCCTGGCGGCGCGATGAAGCAGCTGATAGGCGGTCATGTGCGTGAAGACGAGGCTCAGGACATCGCCCGGGTCGAGGTCCTCGGGCACCTCGACCGCGTTCGCCTCCAGAACACAGACTCGCTCCGCGTCAGCGCCCACACGGTCAGCGCGCCGATACGGTCTCCCACGCGAAGGCGTGAGCATCCGGGACCGAGCTCCTCACGACGCCGACCAGCTCGTAGCCGGCGACGGGCTTGGGCATGCCGAGATAGGAGCCGACGCGGAGCATGGCATCGGTGTAGGAGACGCCAGCGGCAAGCACCCTGACGCGCACCTCGCCTGGGCCCGGTCGAGGGACTTCCTCTTCCACGATTCGCAAGACCTCGGGGCCTCCGTAGTGATCGACGATCACGCGCTTCATCCGGTCGCCGCGCTCTCGGTTTCGGATCGCCACTCTGGCCTTCCTCGGCTGCTTGCGCTGTTCGCTGCGAAGCGTCTCGCCGCCCTGCCGCCCCCGCATCCGCCGGGGGTACTGATCGCTCTCAGTGTTTTCGAGAAGGCGGAAGACTGCGGGAGGCTCAGCTCGCGCGCCAGACCCGCGGCGCGATCAGATCATCCGCGGCGCTCGGTCCCCAGGTCCCTGCTGCATAGGGATGCACGCTGTCGTGGGTGTCGAGCACCGGAGCCACGATCTCCCACGAGCGCTCGACGCTGTCCTCGCGCAGGAAGAGCGTCTGATCGCCGGCCATCGCGTCGTGAAGGAGGCGTTCGTAGGCTTTCGCCGGGCGGGACCTACGATGCTCCTAGAGGAGAAGTCCATCGGCACCGCGTCGAGCGCCATGCCCGGACCCGGCCCTTGGCCCTGAACACCATTGAGATTCCCTCGTCGGGCTGGATGCGCAACGCCAGGTGGTGGGCCGGCAGGTGCGCGATGCCCGCGTCGTCAAATAGCCGCCGCTCCGACTCGCGTAGAACGATCGTCACCTCAGTCGCCCGCCGGGCAGGCGCTTGCCGGTGCGTAGCAGGAAGGGGACTCCCTTCCAACGCGGGTTGTCCACCCAGGCCCGCACGGCGACGAACGTCTCGACGGTCGACCGGGCGAGACGCGTTCCTCGTCTGGATATCCGGGTACTTCCCGTCCCTCGACAACGCCTGCCACGTACTGCCCCACGAGCTCGTCCGCCGAGAACGGGCGCACGGCCTCAAGAAGCTCGGCCTTGCGGTCGCGAACGTCCTCCGGGGCAAGGGAATCGGGCGGCTCCATCGCCACGAACGCGAGCACCTGGAGCAGGTGGTTCTGGACCATGTCTCGCAGCGCGCCTGCCTCCTCGTAGTATCGCCCGCGCCCGGCGATGCCGTGCGACGCAGCGACGGTGATCTGCACGTGATCGGCCACCGCCGGGAAGCCTGCACCACGCTGCTCGACCATCGAGTTGGAACTGGAAGACCAGGATGTTCTGTACCGCCTCCTTGCCACGTAATGGTCGATACCAAAAACTCGGGACTCGTCAAAGACTTCGCCGACGACCTGAGCGAGCTCCCGGGCGCTCGCCAAGTCGTGCCCGATCGGCTTCTCGAAGTACGACCCGGCACGCCCGAACCGCCCCTCCCGGATCCGCAGGACGATCGTTGGGAAGGCCGAGGGAGGCGTCTCGCGCAGTAGAAGAGCCGCCGTCCCTCGGCGCCGAGCTTGGCATCGAGCGCCGCCAGGCGCTCGCGCAAGCGGGGCGAAGGATGCCGGTACGTCGAGCGGCGCCGAGATGTGGACAGTCCAGCGAAGGCCTGCCAGCGCGCCTGATCCAGCCGGTGGCGGTAGAACGCCTCGACGCCGCCGCGGGCGTGCTCGCGGAACTCGGCATCCGAGAGGCCGACTTCCGCCCGTGCCGACGACCGCGTAATGCTCGGCAGAAGGCCCTCGCAGGCCAGGTCGTAAAGCGCTGGAAACAGCTTGCGGCGAGCCAGATCGCCGGACGCGCCGAAAACGACCAACGTCTGGGAGATGGCGGCGATGCGAGTGCCATGGCGCTCCTTGGCCCTTGATCGTGGCGCACAACCCAACGTCACGCATCCGGGAGTTCCTCATCTCCGCTGCCTTCAACCTGTCCCCCTGTAGCGCGGTGAACGACGGAGTGGGGAAGCGGAGCGGCCACGGATGAGCCGAGCGGATGCGCCGCTTACGCTGGCCGGGTGCTTCACAGTCGGCGGATTCCTGGCTGTGTCTTGGCTGCATCTCTCGTGGGCGCAGTTCTCTTCCGGCGCCGCTCTCGCCGCGGCGCCCGGAAGTCGCGACACCTCATTCGGGAGCAACTGGGGATCTCCCGCGTGGAAACCGTGCGCCAGGGTGCCGTCACCAACACGCGGTGGGCGAACGGGGTCGGGATCGTGCGCCAGCCGGGCGGCCGGCTCGTGGCGGCGATGACCTTCTTCACTCCCGACATCCGGCTTGGCTGAACGTGGGTACGACGACGACCGTGGGGCTCATCCGGGTGACTGCGTCCGGGCAGTTGGACAGGACGTTCGGTCACAACGGCGAGGTCATCACGAACGTCTCGAGCGGCAACGAGCGCGCCCTGCTCCGTCCGCCAGGCGGGACTCGGACGGCTGGTCCTGCGGGTACGTCTCTGGGTCGCATGCTGGTTGTCCGGTACACGGCCTCGGGACGCCTTGACCGATCGTTCGGCAGCGGTGGCACGGTGGTCGTCTCGCCGGGGCCGGGCACCGACAGCGCAACGGCCTGGCCGCGCGCTCAGGCGGGAGGATCCTGCTCGCCGGACAGTCCGGAAAGCTCGGGGCGCTGGTGCAGATGCGTTCGGACGGCCGGCTAGACCCGGGGTTCGGCCGGCGCGGTCAGCTGCTGGTCAACGCGGCCTGGCGGTCGAGCGTCTCACCGCGGTGAGGGTCGACGGCCAGGGACGGTTGGTCGTCGCCGGTACGGAAGGATCGTCTGCGGTGGTGACGCGTTCAGCGCTCGGGGCGCGCTTGACCGGAGCTTCGGCGTCCGGGGCGTCGCGCGAGTGGGCGACGCCGGAGGCCGAGCGCTCGCCCTGGACAGCCAGGGCCTGGGCGGTTCTTGCGGCGGTCAACTATCGGGGCCGCAGTCCCGACGGCGCCGGCCGCCCCCAGCGCAACGGGCTCGTGGTGGCGCGGTTCACGCCCCAGGGCAAGCCCGACTCGGGATACGGGTCCGCAGGGGTCACCCGCATGGTCAGCTTCAGCCCCGGCGGCGGCATGGTGGGAGAGCCGACCGCGATCGTGCTCGACTCGTCAGGCCGCTCGCTGATCACGGGCAACGAGGGCGGCTGCGCGAAGCCTGGCGGACTCACCTCCACGGGGGCGCTGGACACCACCTTCGGGCCCGGCGACCCGACCAGGCTCGAGCTGCCCCAGAGCTTCCGCTCGGCATCGTGCGCCCGTCCGCCACCCAGGTCCTGGAGCCGGCGCTCGACGAGGGCGGAGCAGCGGTGTTCGCCGGCCTGCTCGTGCAACCGGACCGCCGCATCGCCACGGTCGGGACGCTGGGCGGCGACGAGACCGGCGGCGGCCCGTACTGCATCTCGTTGCGCGCTACTTCGACTGACCCCCGGTCCCGTTCCGGGTTTTACCAAGTGGTACCCGCAGCCAGCTTCTGCGTTCGCGCGGAAGCAGGTGCCCGGCCCGGCGCTCCCGGCGCCCGTGCGAGTCGCTTCTGG
>CAWJGV010000005.1:0-453299 GCA_963842605.1 uncultured Actinomycetes bacterium | reverse complement strand
TACGTTCCCGGGCGGCCCGGGCCGGGTCGCAGCAGCGTCGCCGCAGCCGTGCGGGCCTACCGGGCCGGCGGCGTCGGCGCGACGGCGAAGCACTTCCCCGGCCTCGGCGCGGCGACGTCCAACACCGACGATGCCCCGCGCCAGCGTGCCCCTGGCCGCCACCGACCTCGAGCCGTTCAAGGCGGCGATCGCGGCCGGTGTGCCGCTCGTCATGGCTTCGCACGCCCTCTATCCGAACGTCGACGGCAGCCACCTGGCATCGCAGTCGCCGGCCCTCCTGCGCGACCTTCTGCGCGGCCGGCTGGGCTACCGCGGCGCCGTCATCACCGACTCGATGGAGGCCGAGGCGGTGACGAGCCGCAGCTGCGGTCGAGACGGCGTCGCAGCGCGCGTTGCTCGCGGGGGCCGACCTCATCCTCATGACCGGCGACGGCTCGTTCCGCCCGGTCTCGCAGAGCCTGCTCGCCCGCGCCCGACGCGACCGGGCCTTTCGCGCCCGCGTGCGCGCCGCCGCGGCGCAGGTGCTCGCGCTGAAGCGCTCGCTCGGGCTCAGTCCGCCGGCAGCACGGTGACGAGCACGTAACGCGCGGGCCGCCGGGGCGCGCGGCGCCGCGCCCCATGACCATCGTGTAGTAGGCGTCCGGGCGAGTCCGCAGCTTGTAGAAGGCGACCTCGGTGTTGCCGCCGAGCGCAACCGGGCGTACGCCCTGATTGCCGACCAGCTCGCGCCGGAACGGCGCGTCGGACACGCGCCGGCATACCTCCTCGTCGGGTCCGACCCCGAGTCCGTCGGTGCGGCTCACGAGGGTCAGGAAGGCATCGCAGTCGCCGTCGCGCATCGCGCGAACGACGGCGCGGGCGGCTTGGTCGAAGGCCGCGGGCCGCGAGGTGCCGATCGGCTGGCCCAGCGCGTCCTCGATGAAGGCGATCCGGTACGTGCGGTCGGCGTCGAGCGCCAAAGCGATCACCCGGCGACGCCCCGTGGCCGTGCGGTAGGAGATCGCGGCGCCCGTCTTGTAGGCGGCCCCCGCGGATCCTGGAAGCCGTCGATCTGCGCCTTCACGGCCTCGCAGGCGGCATCGGAGATGTCGCCGTAGGTCGAGTGCAGGAGGCCCTTGACGGCCTCGCACCCGCTCGCCGTGGACGCCCCTCGGATACGGTCGATGACGTCCTTGATCGACTCGTCGGGCTGGGGATCGACGTTGCGGACCGCGCCGCCGCGGGCCTGGCGCTCGTCGTCCTTCTTCCCGCCGCCGCCGCACCCGGGCAGTGCGGCCAGGCAGGCGCACAACAGCAGGACGGTCGGGAGGCCGCGGCTCATGGCGGGCGGGAACGCTACGCGACTACGCGGCCGCGGGGAGCGGGGCGTCCCGCTCCTCGATGAGCATGGGCAGCCCACCCCGCGGCGACAGCGTCGGCATCTGGCGGATGCTGATGGTGTGGCCGGGCAGCACTGCGAGCCGGCAGCGGCCGAGGATCATCGCGGCGATCGTGCGGATCTCCATCTGCCCGAAGCGCATGCCGATGCAGGTGCGCGAGCCGCCGCCGAACGGGACGTAGGCGCCCTTCGGCAGCTTGGCCTTCTCCTCGGGCGCGAAGCGAGCGGGCACGAAGGCCTCGGGCTCGGGAAACACCTCGGGGATGCGATGGCTGGCCCACGAGCAGTAGTTCACCGGCACGCCGCCGGGGATGCGATGGCCGCCGAACTCGAACGGCTCGACGCACCGCCGGGGCCCGACCCAGGCCGGCGGGTACAGCCGCAGGGTCTCGTCGAGCGCCATCTCGAGCTCGGGCAGCGCCTCACCGGTGACGTCCGCGGCCTGCGGCTCGCGCCCGTCGAGCACGCGCTCGTTCTCCTCGAGCACGCGCGCGAGCGCCGCGGGGTGCCGGGCCAGCTCGTAGAAGAGGAAGGTGACGGTCGAGGTCGTCGTGTCGTGACCGGCGAACAGCAGCGTCATGAGCTGGTCGCGCAGCTCGCGGTCGCTGTAGGAGCCGCCCTCCTCGTCGCGCGCCTGCATGAGCAGCGAGAGGATGTCCTCGCCGAAGTCGTCCTCGGCGCGCCGTCGGGTGATCTCGGCGTAGATCACCCGGTCCAGCAGTACCCGCGCGCGGTGCATGCGCTTCCAGGGCGTCCCGGGCCCGCGCAGGCTCTGCAGGAAGTAGTCGCGCCCGTAGTACGAGAGCGCGCGCTCGAACTCCTCGGCGATGTCGAAGTCGCGGTTGCCCCGCGCAGGATCGAAGCCGAACAGGGCGCGCATGGCGATCCGCAGGGCCAGCGCACGCGTCCAGTGGTAGACGTCGACCTCGCTCCCCGGCGCCCAGCCGTCGAGCGCGCGCTCGGTCTCGCGCACCATCGTCTCGGTCGTGGCCGCCAGGCGGTCGCGGTGGAACGCGGGCAACATGATCCGCCGAGCCCGCTTGTGGTAGCCGCCGTCGATCGTGAGCATCCCGTCGCCGAGCAACGGGATGAGGTCGACGAACCCGCCCTCGCGCCAGCGGAAGTTGGCCGCGTTCTCGACGAGGATGTAGTGGTTGGCCTCGGGTCCGAGCATGAAGATCCCCGAGGCGTGCAGGATGCGCATCGAGAACACGGGCCCGTACTCGCGGTAGCTGTCGAGCAGCATCGGCAGCGGGTCGCGCGCGATCTGCCGGGTGCGCTTGACGCTGAAGCGGGTCGGCCCGGGGGGAAGCCTGCCGTCCCAGGCCCGCTCTATCCGCAGGTCGTGCGCGAGCCGCTTCCAGGGATTGAAGGAGACCGGTTGCGGAGCCGCGGCCATCCCCGACAGCCTAGACGCTGTACTGGCTGGCCGGCCAGCACGGTGGCGATACGCTCCGCGGCGATCAAGCCGCCCGGCGGGCGAATGTTCGTGGTCACGCTGCCGTTCGCTCGCCGGATCTGGGGCCCGAACAGCCGCCTTCGGCGCGCCCGGGGCTAGAACGTCGCGTCGCGGACGCCCGTCGCGATGAGGATGAGGATCGCCGTCGCCAGGACGAGCCGGTAGATCACGAACACGTCGTAGTTGTGGCGGCGCACGTAGGCGAGCAGCCACCAGATGGCGGCGTACCCGGCGATCGCCGACGCGATGACGCCGAGGACGAGCGGGCCGGTCTGGCCCGGCGGGATGCCGTGCTTGGCCACGTGCAGGCCCTTGACCGTCACCGCGCCGGCGGTCACGGGCACGAGCAGGAAGAAGCCGAAGCGCGCGGCGGCGTCGCGGCTGAGGCCGAGGAAGCGTCCCGCGGTGATCGTGATGCCCGAGCGCGAGACCCCGGGCGCGAGCGCCAGCGCCTGCGCGAGCCCCACCTTCAGCGCGTCCCGCGGCCGCACGGACTCGACGTCGCGCGTCTCGGGACGCCGGTCGGCATAACCGAGCAGCAGGGCGAACACGGCCATCAGGATCGCGATCTGCCACGGCTCGCCGAGATGGTCGTCGATCCAGTTCTCGCCCAGGCCGCCGACGATGATCGCCGGGATGGTCCCGATGGCGACCAGTAGGGCAAGGCGCCCCGCATCGGTCTCGGCCCGACGGCGGCGGACGAGCTCCACCGCGCCCTCCACCATCATCACCACCTCCGCCCGGAAGTAGGCGACGACGCCGACCAGCGTCCCCAGGTGCAGGGCGACGTCGAACGTCTTGTTGAAATCGGGGTGGTCCTGGAGGTAGCGGATGTCGCCCAGCCAGGGCACCAGGATGAGGTGCCCCGACGACGAGATGGGAAGGAACTCCGTCAGCCCCTGCACCACGCCCAGGAGGATCGCTTCCAGCGCGTTCATCGGCGGCGGCGGAGCCTAGTGCAACGGCTTGCGCCGACGTAAAGCGGGGGCCCCGGTCTCCCGGGGCCCCCGTAGCGTCCTGCCGTTTCGGGCGATCAGCCCTGGCGGCGATCCTGCGCCTGGTCCTGCTGCGAGTTCTCCGGCTGATCCTCACGCGCCGACGGATCGTTGCGGCGGGTGCGCTCGCAGTCCCCGCCGACGTTGTCGACGCGGTCGGCGATCACGATGTCGAAGCCGGCGCCGCAATCGACATTGTCGACCTCGCCGTCGCGCACGTGGAACGTGTCGTTGCCGCCCTCGCCATGGAGGGTGTCGCCGACGGGATCGCCGGGCGCGGTCACGTCGCCGCGGGCCAGCGCCCACAGGTCGTCGTTCCCGTCTCCGCCCCACGTTTCGTCGACGCCGAGGTTGGCGAAGATCCGGTCCGGACCGCCCCCGCCGTGCTGCTTGTCGTCGCCCTTGCCGCCCGACATGCGATCACGGCCGCCGTTGCCGTTGCTCGCGTCGTTGCCATCGCCGCCATGGATGTGGTCGGCGCTGTCGCCGCCGGTGATCGTGTCGTTGCCCGGACCGCCGAAGATGCGGTCGAAGCTCGTCACGTCACCCGCGTTGGGAACGTCGCCTTCCAGGGTGTCGTCGCCGGCGTTACCGGTGATGAGGTCGTTGCCCTGGAGACCGCGGATCGTGTCGTTGCCCGAGTTTCCGGCGAGGCGGTCGTCGCCCTGGTTGCCGTTGATCTGGTCGTTGCCCCGGCCGCCGAGCATCCGGTCGCGACCGAGATCGCCGTTGAGGGTGTCGTTGCCGTCGCCGCCGGCGACCGCGTCGCGGCCGCGGCCGGCGTTGACCGTGTCGTCGCCCGTGCCGGCGCGTACGAGGTCGGCCCCTGCGAAAGCGTTGACGGTGTCGTTGCCGCCCTTGGCGTAGATGCGATCACGGTTGGGCGTTCCGTTGAGGGGCTCGCCGTTGTCCGTCCCGATCACGACCGCCGCCATGGCCACCGTCGCGAGCACCGTGAAGCTCGCCAGGGTCGCGATGAGGGCAACCGACATCCGAGAGAGTCGTGAAGCCACAGCACTTCCTCCTGCAGATCGTTGACGCCCGCAAAAACACGCCGGGACCCGCGGGAGTTGCGGTCCTATACTCCGATGCCCCGCCATTTGGGGGCGTAGCTCAGTTGGTTAGAGCGCCGGCCTGTCACGCCGGAGGTCGCGGGTTCGAGTCCCGTCGCTCCCGCTGTACACACCCTCGCGCTCCGTGAACAGCGGCGACACGTTCAGCGGAGCTCCTCGACCAGCCCGATGATGATGCCGTCGGGGCCGCGGACGTAGCAGTACCGGTAGATGTCCCCGTACTGCGCCACCTCGCCCACGAGTTCGGCGCCGTGGGCGCGCAGGCGGTCGAGGACGTCGTCGACGGCGTCGACCACGAACGTGAGGCGAGGGATGCCCGGGGTGTTCATCGGCGCCCTCGGCGCAATGCTGGTGGCCACCGGCGTGTGGAACGTCGACAGCTCGACCCGGCCGTGGCCGTCCGGGGTCCGCACGACGGCGATGTCCGCGCGGACGCCGTCCAGCCCGACGAGCTGGTCCACCCATTCACCCTCGACTGCTGCCTCGCCCTCCAGTTCCAGGCCCAGTTCGACGAAGAACGCGATAGCAGCCGCGAGATCCTCGACCACAACGCCGGCGTGATCCATCCGGTAGATCGTCATGCCACGCAGGGTAATTTGTCCGCCGCTGCCGCTCCGTAGCGACTACTGGTCCTCAGACGCCCAGCACTCCCGCCGTGCTCGATGCCTCGTCTCACTTCTTGAGCGGCGCCGTCGTGTCAGGCGTCGTCGAACGGCTGTCGCCCCACCCGCGCGCGGTCGGCGCTCCAGGCCTCCAGTTCGCGCATGAAGCGCTCCCAGTCCACCCGCTCGTAGTCCATCCGCTCGTGCCAGTTGCGCCGCGACGCCCAGAGCACGCCACCCAGGCACCCGGCGAGTGCGAGGAAGAACAGAGTCCAGGCGAGCGCGTAAGTGGTGGACATGAGGCGGCGCCGGTGGTTACTCGTAGTTGAAGGGGCCCCCTTTTCGAGACGATCGTCGCGCCTGGGCACTTGTGGCGCATCATCCATTCGGGGTGATCCACGGAGCATCGGGCAACAGGGAGGGGTAGACGGTGCACTTGTGATCGCGTCGGAGGCCGAAAGGTCCACCAAACCAGTGAATCGAGAGATCCATCCGGATCTCCTTCGATAGTGGCCGCCTCACCAACGATCCGAGGAGGCCGTCCTCCAGCATGTCCACTCCCGAAGATGCCGCACCTCCGTCCGCAGGTCGGCCCCCTGGTAGCGCTCCGGCCGGAAAGCCCACCGTCTGGATCGTCATCGCCGCGGTCGCTGTCCTGGTCGCGATCGGCCTCGGGGTCTGGGCGTTGACTACGAAGTCCGACCTTGACTCGGCGAACGAGACGATCAAGAACCAGAAGGCAGCCATCGCGGTCGCAAGCGGGAAGGAGCAGGCCGCTGTGGTCGTCGAAGACAGGGAGATCAAGGATTACGCCCGGATCAGGCGCCGGCTGGTCGGCGAGAAGCGGACCGCGGCGCAGCAACGTCGGGAGATCTCCACGCAGAAGGCCCAGGCGCAGACGGCGCAGGAGGAGCTCAACGCCGCCACGACCCGCGATGAGCGGCTGGTCGCGCAATCCAATCTGTTGAAGGAGCAGCTCGACGTGGCGCAGGCCTGTACCAATGGCACGATCACCGCGATCGACAACGTGTTCTCCGCGGCGTCGGCCACCGCCGGCGTCAAGCGTCTCAACAAGGACCTCGAAGCGCTCAGCGCGGACTGCAAGGTGAACGTCGGCTGACGCGAACCCACACTCGCCGGATCCGGAGAGGGATCACTGTCACGCCGGAGGTCGCGGGTTCGAGTCCCGTCGCTCCCGTCCGATCGCGCCACAAGAACCGCCGCGCTCCAGACGGCGGTTCCTCAGAGATCACGACACGTTGTAGCGCGCGACGATCAGATCGGCGCGCGGGAGCCCGTTCTGCGTCACGCGCGCGACGATCGTCCGCGCCTTCGACGCGCCCGTCCTGGGCGTGAAGGTCAGGCGCCCGCTGCCGCGCCGCATCGCCCGTCCGAGGTCGCGGTCGAGATCTGTGCCGTGCTCGAAGAAGCGCACGCTCTGGCCGGGGATGCGGCGCACGCGGTAGGTGAGCACGCGCTTCGTCCCCCGCTTGCGCAGCTTGGCGGTGACCTTGGGCGCCGGCAGCCCGTTGGCCGAGCGCACCCTGGTGATCGCCCGGTCGGCGGCGATCCGCCAGGCGCCCGGCCGCGGGTCGTCGACGAGGACGTAGGTCGTGTGCGTCGGCGCGAACGGGACGATCAGCGCGTGGCGGGTACGCAGCGCGCCCTTGCGCGGCGTGCGCAGGCGGACGCCGCCAGGCCCGGTCACCGTGACGTGGGGCGCGCCGCTCCGCGACGAGACGGCGAGCACCACGTGCGGCAGGCCCGCAGGCACCGCGACCGACGTCCTGGTCGCGGCCGCAGCCGAGGCCGACGCGCCCTTGGCGGTCACCTTGAACGGCGCCAGGCTGCAGCCGGTGAACGGCTCGGGCGGCTTGGGCGATCCCCAGCGGTACGCGAAGCCCGCCTGCCCGACCCCGAGGCTGCCGCAGGCGGCGATCGCCTTCGTCGACACGAGCGCCTTGCCGGCGATGGTGGGCAGGAGCGGGATCCGCAGGGTGACGCCGCCGTCGAGGTTGGCGCCGGTGCTGCCGACGAAGCCCGACTGGGTCCCCTCGTAGCCCAGCTCGCCGCCGAAGAAGTCGATCTTGCCGGTGATCGTGGCGTCCTGGCCGAACTTCTCGCCCACGTAGCCGCAGGTGCGCAGCAACATGTCGACCTTGACGATCTTGGACTCGATCAGCTTGTCCAGCGGCTCGAACTTCAGCCTCGCGTCGATCTTGAACGGGTCGGGCCCGTTCGGGCAGTCGGCCGGCGCGATGGCGGATCCCTCGCCGATCTGGCCCTCGAGCGTGAACAGCTGCTTGCCCTCGATCTTCGGCCCGAACGTCGCCCCGACGCCGAGGTCGAAGCCGAACTTCGGCTCCACGATCAGGTCGCCCTCGAGCTTCTGCAGGAACAGCGGCGTGTCGGCGATCGGTTTGTTGATCCCGTCCACCCCGACGCCCGCCCCGGCAAGCCGACCGTCGAGGACGAAGACCCGGCCGCCGACGTCGATGCTGTCGCTCTTGACCGGCAGCGTGATGAAGCCCTGGCCCGTGTAGAAGGGCTTGCCGTCGCGGCGCTCGTAGCGCAGCAGGAGGTTCTTGAACCCGAGCTCCTGACCGCCGGTGCTGGACGCGAACGGCAGCACGTTGATGGCGTCGATCTTGACCTCGAAGCTCGGGATGTCGAGCCCCTTGCCGTTCACCAGCGAGAACGTCGCCTTTGCCGAGACGTCCCCGCCCTGCGACGGCGCGAGCGGGCCGAGCAGCTGCGTGAGCTTGTCGATCGAGATGTCGAACGCCACCGACGACGACTTGCCGTCGGCCGCCCAGGCCACCTTCACGGTCCCCTTGAACGGCAGCTTGAGGAAGACCTTCTCGAGCGTCCCGGACTGGTTGAGGTCGATCGTCGCGTCTGAGATCGCGACGGGCAGCAGGGCGATCGGCACCGGCACCACGTTGCCGTCCATCAGGATGTCCGCGCCCGCCCCCTCCTCGTGGACGGTCGCCGGCGCGTTGGTGTCGAGGACGACCTTGCCGCCGGGGCGCGGGTGCAGCTCGAAGCCGCCGACCCAGGCGACCTGGGAGGTCTCGAAGACCCCCGTCCCGTGGCCCTGGCCGTCCTTGCGCTCCGTGAAGCAGCCCTGCGCGGTCGCGTTGCCGACCCGCAGGTCGTCGCGGGCGGTGCAGGCTGGCGGTGAGACCGTGAGCGAGAAGTGGCCGCTCGCCGCCAGCGTGGTGGAGTCCGAGCCGGCGTCGAGCTGCACGAGAGTGGCGTCGTCCTGGGTCCTGGACGTGAAGTCGTAGGAGCCGGGCGGGAGCGTGCCGCTCGTCGGTCCCGTCAGCTGCCCGTTGTGCAGCTCGACGTCGATCGCCCCGGCGCCGCCGGCGAACGTCATCGACGACGCGCTCGTGAAGTTGCGGCTGGCGTCGGACACGAACACGTCTGGCGACCCCGACGCGGTGATCGCGTACTGCATCGGCTCGGTGATCGTGAAGCGCAGGTCCGTGTTGCCGGTGCTCTTGCCGAAGGCCTGCGCCCGCTCGGTTCCGTCGGCCTGCACGCTGGGCGACGTCGTCGCGTCCGCGTCGACCGTGAGGTGCAGGTTGTCGGCGCCGTACGTCAACACCGACGAGTACGTGGAGCCGATCGATGCGTGCGCGTTCATGTGCGAGTCAGACGCGGACGCGTTGTGGCTGAACGTGCGCGAGAAGGTGTAGGGAGCGGTACCGGGGTCGGCGTCCCCGGGCCCTTCGTCGTCGCTGTCGAACGACTGCTCGACCAAGATGGAACAGAACTGACAGCGCGCGTCGTTGCGGGCGTGGAAGTCGGCGCTGCGGTCGTCGACGGTCAGCGCCGCGGACGCCGCCGGCACCACCACCCAGCAGGCCCCGAAGGCGAGACCGGCCGCCACCAGGCTCCTGCTGCGTCTCATTCCTCGAAGGCAGATTGCGCGGGGTGACACGAGGCCGATGGAACCACCGAACGCTCACAAAACGCTCACACAGTCCGAGCGAAGGATTAGGACCCGCTAGTACCCTCAGTGCCATGCGGCGCATAGCCCTCCGGGCGGTCGTCGGCGTGACCGTCGCGTTCGGGGCCGTCGCTGCGCCGGCCTCCGCGGCCCCTCCCTGCGAGAACACCGGCGCCTTCGTCCGCGGTCTCAGTGCGGGCGACCCGGTCGCGACGGGCCGTTCCACCGTCCCGATCACGATCTCGGGCCAGGACGAGGGCCAGATCTCGAACGTGGTCGCCTCCTTCCCGGCGCCCGCCAGCGTCCAAGCGACGCTCACGGCTCCCGGTAAGGTCGCTCTCGCGATGAACGTGCCCAGCGCGGGGAGCATCACGCTGACGATCTCCTGGGACGAGCTGACGGCCAGCACTCCTCCGGGCTCGACCGAACGGGTGGTGACCTGCACGCAGACCGAGCGGATCGCGCTGCGAGCCGTCAAGCCGGCGGCCATCGGAGTTCGGGGCGAGAACACCGGCTTCGAGAACGGCGTCGTCGCCCGCTTCCCGCTCTTCGGCTGCAAGGCCCCGCTGGTCGCGGCCCCGGTCACGGTCACCGTGCGCTACCGGCTGGGCCCCAAGCGTCGCGCGTTCGGCCCAGTGCCGATTCCCCGCGCGCCCACGGCGCGCTCGCCGAAGCTGGTCTTCGTGGTGCCGAAGCCCTGCGGGGACACCGTTCCGCGACAGCGGGTCGCCCTCCCCGGCAGGGGGAGTGTGAGCGGCGGCAAGTCGGCGGGGGGCCAGTTCGAGGTGATTGCGGCGCGGCGCGCGCCCGGGCGGTACGCCTACGGCGCGCACCTCCGGGTGGACTTCGCCCAGCCGGGCTTCAAGACCGTCCGCTTCGACGTCACCGGATATTTCCACCTGGGCGCCAGCGGGAAGGCCAGCAGCACGACCGTCCGGCGCCTGCGCTGAGGCCGGCATGAGCGGGCGCAGGCATATCGGGGCCGCTCGCCGATTTGGATGGGCGGTGGCGGCGATGCTGGTGCTCCTCGTCGCACCGGTCGCTTCGGCAAGCGCGAAGAACTTCCAGGTGGTGGTCTTCGGCGACTCGTACGGGTCGGGCGAGGGCGCTCCTGCGACCAACGGCGACTACGGCGCCGACGGCGGCTCCCTGCGCAACCAGGGCGTGCTCGGCATCATCAACGAGGACAGCCGCCCGTTGCCCAACCCGGCCGCGGACTGGAACGGGAACGGCGCCGACCAGGCGTTCACCGGCGACGGACCGACCGCGGCCCGCCGCTGTCACCGCTCGCCGAGGGCGACCGCGCCACGGGCGGTGCGCCTGCTCGCGGACGAGTTCCCGGACGTCGACTTCACGTTTCGGTCGTTCGCCTGCAGCGGAGCGCGCATCGACGAGGGCCCGATCGGGTCCTACGAGGGCGCCCAGCCGATCGACCAGGACAACCGGGTGCCGTCTCAGATCTCGCAGGCCAACGCCTACCTCGCCGATCCCCCGGCGGGCACCGCCAATCGCATCGACGCGCTCGTGATGAACATCGGCGGCAACAACCTCGGCTTCGGGAACATCATCCAGCGCTGCCTGAACCTGCCGCCCTACCAGGGCCTCGAGCCCTGCAGCCCGGCGAACGTCAGTGAGAACGGCATCGGCAACGACGACACCCTCAGGGTTCTCCAGACGGGTGAAGGGTCGGGCGAGCCGGAGAACGTGATCGGCCTGGACAATCTCCCGGGTCTCTACGCGGAGCTGAACAAGAAGATCACCCGCGTGCCCGGCACGGCAGGCAAGCTCGCCGTCAAGCCCGGGAAGATCTACCTCACGACACCGACGAACCCGGTGGGAGGCAACCTCGGCGGCTGCCTCACCGGCCAGTACGACTACGAGAAGAGCCTGCGCGCGGACGAGCACGCGTGGCTGCGCGACACCGTCTTCCCCACTCTGGTGAACGCGATGCTCGACGCGGCGGACGACAACGAATGGGAGCCGGTCGTGCTGGGACCGGCCGCGCCCGCCAACGGCATGTGCTCCCCCACGAACCGGCTGTTCAACCGCAACCGCGACGCGCTGCGCCACCAAGGCGCGACCGTCGCATCGGTCGCCAGCCTGGGTGTCTCCCACGGCATCGGCCATCCCACCAGCGCCGGCTATGCCGCCATGGCTCCCATCCTGGCCGCGAGCCTGCGGCCCCAGGTGATCGAGGCCTTCACCCCCGGACAGGTGGCGCTCGGCGGTGCCGAGCCGGCGCCGGTGGTCACGCTCGGCAACCGGGTCCAGCTGCGCCTGGCCGATCCGCCCGAGGACTACCTAACGCACCCGGCCGGGTCCGGGCAGTTCAGCGACACTGCGATCGGGCCGCTCGGCATGGGCATCGGCTTGGTCGACGTGCCGGTGCCGACGACCGAGAACACGATGGCGCTGCTCGCGCGGCGCTGCGGACCGCTCTCCCCGAGCCTCGCGCCCCCCGCCGGCTGTGGCGCGGCGCGGACGGTCTTCGACGTCCTCACCGGCACGCCGGGCGTGCCCACCGGGGTCACGGTCTCGGCGAGCCTCCAGGGCGTGAGGGTCAACTGGACGAAGGGCTCGCCCGCCGACCGGACCCTGCGGCGCTTCCTCATCACGGCGACCTCGTCCGTTCGTACGGGCGCCCTGGTCGGCGACTTCGACGTGACGGAGAACTTCTCGATCGCGCCCGAACTCCGCTCCTCCGTCCTGCCGCTCGACCCCGGCGACTGGAGGATCTCCGTCCGCGAGTGCACCGACCGTGGCTGCGGCAGCGCATCGGGGCTGCTCAACGTCCACAGCAGCGGCGCGATCCAGTTCGACCCAGCGGATCTCGCGACTCCGGAGTTAACTCTGCAACAGCAGGTCTCGCCGGTCGGCGTCTTCACGACGCCCGCCGGCCGCCGGCCGCGCGCGGGCAAGACGTTCCCGCTGCGGATCTCGTGGGGCGTCTGGCGCCACTGGCAGGACCTGAGCACGCTGCAGGTGCGCCTGGTCGGCGAACGCGGCGAGCTGGGCACGATCCTCGTCAACCTCCGCTCCCGGCGGATCACGGTCAAGGGGCCCGACTCGCGCGCGCGGCGCGGGAAGATCGGCCGTCGCGGGACGCTGAGGGCGAAGAGGTTCGCCGTAGGCACCCGCACGGCGCGGATCGTCGGCACCGGCGCGCGCGGCCGGCTTCTGACGCTGGAGCTTCCGCTGGCGTTGTCGAAGAGCTTGCGCGGCCAGCGCGTCGACGTCGACGTCGCCGCGTCGTTGCGCGGTGGAAAGACGCAGGGCTTCGGGCCGGCGGGCTCGTTCGAGGTGCGCCGAGCCGGTCGTTGAAGGATTACCTGTTGACGATCTTGAGCTTCGCCGCGCGGGGTTGGCCCGTGTTGTGAGCGTTGTCGGTGGGCGTCGCGGTGAGCTTGTAGGAGCCGGGCAGTAGCCGCTTGGCGCGCGAGAGCATGCCCGCGAAGGAGACCGCGTTGGGCCCGCGTCGGCCCTGGAGGGCGACGCTGCCGATGGTGACGTAGCGCGTGCAGCGCCGTTTGGCGCGGTTCGACCTGTTCGGCTTCCTGCACGTCTTGGCGACCATGCGGCCCGGCTCGGCCTTCGCGAAGCTGAGCTTCACCTTCGCGGTCTTGGAGAGGGCGAACGTGATCTTGGTGCCTTTGTGTGACTTGGAGATCCTCGCCAGCGACGACCCGCGGCGGAAGGTGCTCGGGCTGATCTTCAGCTTCGACAGAACCGGCTTCGCGGACGGGGGCGGAGGCGGAGGCGGCAGGCGGCGGTGTGGATACCGGCGCGAAGAAGACCGAGGCGGTGCCCTGGTCGGGGTTGTTGACGATCGTCGAAGGGGGCGCCGGTGACGATCGTGGTCGCCGTCGACCGCGACCGAGAACCCGAGCAAGTCGCCCGCCGCCCCGTCCGTGGCGGTCAGCTTGGCCGGTCTCGGTGCGCGCCTGCGCGCCCGCGCGCGCGAAGGTGTAGGCAGAACCCTGGGCGCCGCGCGTGCCGACGGTGTCGAAGGAGGCGCCGGCGAGGATCGTGTCGCCGTCGATCGCGACCGAGACACCGAGCTCGTCGAACGCGGCCCCGTCCGTGGCGGTCAGCTTGGCGGTCTCGGTGCGCGCCGCCGCGCCCGCGCGGACGAACGTGTAGGCGGAGCCCTGGGCGCGGCTGGTGCCGAACGTGTCGAGGGCCGCGCCGGCGACGACGCGTGTCGCCGTCGATCGCGACCGAGAACCCGAGCTCGTCGCCGCGGCGCCGTCCGTGGCGGTCAGCTTGGCCGTCTCCGTGCGCGCCGCCGCGCCCGCACGGGTGAAGGTGTAGGCCGAGCCCTGCTCGGCGTTCGCGCCGACGTCGTCCAAGAGGGCGCCGGCGACGATCGTGTCGCCGTCGATCGCGACCGAGAACCCGAGCTGGTCGCCCGCGGCGCCGTCCGTGGCGGTCAGCTTGGCGGTCTCCGTGCGCGCCGCCGCCGCTCCGCGCGAACGTGTAGGCGGAGCCCTGCTCGACGTTGGCGCCGACGTCGTCGAGGGGGCGCCGGCGACGATCGTGTCGCCGTCGATCGCGACCGAGACGCCGAGCTCGTCGCCTGCGGTGCCGTCGGTGGCGGTCAGCTTGGCGGTCTCGGTGCGCGCCCCCGCCCGCGCGGCCGAACGCGTAGACGGAGCCCTGGTCCGCGTTCGCGCCGATGTCGTCGAGCGGGGCGCCGGCGACGATCGTGTCGCCGTCGATCGCGACCGAGATACCCGAGCTCGTCGCCCGCGGCGCCGTCGGCGGCGGTCAGCTTGGCGGTCTGCCGCCCAGCTGTCGCCCGAGCGCCGAAAGACGTAGACCGAGCCTCTGCCGCCGTCGTCGCCGGGAGCGCCGAGGACGAGCGTGTCCCCGTCGACCGCGACCGAGCGCGCCGAGCGTGTCCCCGCGGCGCCGTCTACGGCGGTCAGCCTGCTGCTCGAGCGCCGCCGCCGGCGAAGCGAGCGCGAGCGCGAACAGCAGCGCGAGCGCCCCGGCGAGGACGAACCGTGTGGGCCCAGCCCGGCGCCTTCCGTCGCGGACAGTCACGCCCGGTGCCTCGTGCGCCGCCCGGGGACGGCGAGTGGCGTAGGGCGGACTCCCCGTGGGCGGGCGTCGCCGTCACCCGGTAGCTGCCGCGCAGCGACTGCCTCGCCAGCGAGGCGGCCCGAGAACCGCACGGTGGTGCCGGACTGTTCGTTCCGGGTGGTCACAACGATGAGACGCAGGAGGGAATGCATCCCAACGAGAATGGGGCTTCCGCGCGGCCCTGACAATCGGTGGGGCACCCTGATCTTTCCCCGCGCTGCCCCCGGCATCCGCGGAGCGAGGGAGCGCCGCCGTCCGGCGCCGGCTACCCGGTCAGCTCGGCTGCGAGGTCGGCTCGCGTGTTCACGCCGAGCTTGCGGTACCCCGCGGCGAGGTGGGTCTCGACGGTCTTGATGCTGAGGAACAGCTCCTGCGCGATCGCGCGGTTGCCCTTGCCGGCGGCGGCGAGGTCGCAGACCTGGCGCTGGCGCGGTGTCAGCGCCGCCGCACCCTCCAGCGCCGCGCGTCGCGGGCGCAGGCCGGTGGCCACCAGCTCGCGGCGCGCACGCTCGGCCAGCATCGCGGCTCCGACCGCGTCGGCGTCCGCCAGCGCGGGGCGCAGCGCGTCACGCGCCTCGACGCGCCGGCCCATGGACGCCAGGGTGCTGCCGAGCTCCAGGCGCACGCGCACCGACTCGAGCAGAGCGGGCGAGTCCGCGGCCACGGTCAGCGCACGCTCGCAGAGGGCCAGGCGCGCGCCGTCATCCGCCTCCGCGACAGCGCGCGCGTGCAGCGCGCCGACGATCGGCACCGGCGCACCGAAGCGCTCCGCCAGCGCCAGCTCGGTGTCGGCCAGCGTTGCGGCCTCGTCGCGGCGACCGAGGTGCGCGAGCGCCAGGGCCGCGGTCGAGCGCCACGACGTCCAGGTCGGATTCGGCCTGCCCTGCTCCTCGCGCAACGCGCCGGCCTCGCAGGCCTCGGCGTAGGCGCGCTCGAAGTCGCCCTCGGCCAGCCACAGGCGAGCGCGCGCATGGAGCACGCCGATCTCCCAGGGCACGCCGCCGAGCGGACCGTCGAGGCCTCGCTCACGCAGCAGGTCGCGGGCCTCCGGAACGCGCCGCGCTCGGCCAAGGCCCAGACGAGGACCTCGACCGCACCCCCGGTGAGCATGTTGATGTCCTCGTCGACGAGGTCCAGCGCCAGGCGCGCGTGGTTCTCGGCCTCGGCCACACGCCCGGTGCGGAGCGCCAGATCGGACGCGTACCGCGCCGCCGCGACGCGCATCCGCAGCGAGCCGCGCTCGATCGCATGCTCGCGCAGGGCGGAGATCGCCGTGTGCGCCTCCTCGACGTGGTCGGTCATCACCAGCGCGCGGACGCAGAGATGGAACGCCGAGCGCCGCCGGGCCTCGTTGAGCAGCACATCGTCCTCGAGCGCCTCCAACGCCATCGCTGCGCCGGCGCTCGCGCTGGGCGTGCCGAGCTCGATCGCCAGCCAGGCGCGGTGTGCGAGGACCGCGCCTCTGAGCAGCGGGTCGGTCGTCGCCGCGAGGTCGATGGCTCCGGCCCGCCGCGCACGCTCCTCGTGGCGCTCGGGAATCATCATCAGGGTGTCCAGCGCCGCCGCCTCGACGGCCAGCCGCGTGTCGTCATCGGTCTCCACCGCCAGCTCCCGCTCGAACAGCTGCGTGAGCCCCGCGTCGGCGGCGTCGACGGTGCTGAGCGCGGCCAGGCGCATGAGCACGTCGGTTCGGCCCTCGCGGTCGCGGACCTCGTGCAGCGCCTCGCGCAGGCGGCGCCGCGAGTCCGGAAGGCCGGCGTCGAACGCGACCGTCGCCAGCGTCGCGAGCATGCGCCCGCGGTCGTCGCCCGGCGCGCGCTCGGCCAACGCGCGCTCGAGGTAGGCCGCGGCGGTGTGCGGCGCGCCGCGCTGCCCGGCACCCGACGCGGCGCGCTGCAGCAGCCCGCTGACCTCGGGATCGGCCTGGGGCCCGCACTTGAGCAGGTGGCTGGCGACGACGTCGTCATCCGCGCCGGCGGCCAGCAGCGCGCGCGCGGCCTCGCCGTGGAGGCGCTCGCGCTCGGTCCGCGCGAGCTCCTCGCTGATCGCCAGCGCGATCAGGTCGTGGGCGAAGCGCTCGCCGCCGGGACCGAGCAGCCCGGCGGCCACCAGCGCGTCGCGGGCCGGGGCGAGCTCCCCGACAGCGACGCCCGCGACCGCGGCGACGACGTGGGGCGGCGTGCCGTCGCCGACCACCGCGAGCGCGGCGCCGACGGCGCGATCGCGGGGCGCGAGCCCGGCCAGCCGCCTCCGCACGACGTTGCGGGCGATCGCGGTGACCGGAGGGGGCTCTTCGCGGGCGTCGTCGAGCGCGGCGGGCCCGTGCGCGGCGATCTGGCGGCCGAGCTCACTCAAGAGCCACGGGTTCCCCCTGACCGCCCGGTGGCAGTCGCGGGAGACCCCGGCCGGCGTGTCGGGCGCCAGGCGCTGGATCAGCTGCTCGGCACCACGCGGGCTCAGCGGCTGGGGGTGCAGCACGGTCGCCGAGCGCACGCCGCCGAGCAGGCTCAACAGGTCCGACGCCGCGTCAGGATCGTCCGCGCGCGCGCCGACGACGATCAGCAGCGGCAGATCGTCGATCCGCCGGGCCAGATAGGACAACACCTCCAACGAGCAGCGATCCGCCCACTGCGCGTCATCGATCACGAACACCAGCGGCTGCTCCTCGGCCATCGCCGAGCACAGCCACAGCACGCTGTGGGCGAGCATCGTCGCCGCCTCACATCCCGGCACCGTGCCCTCCAACAGCAGCGCGCCGGCCGCCGCCGCGGCCCCATCGAGTAGCCGCTCGCGCTGCTCGTCGGGCGCCTCGCGCAGCGGCGCCTCCAGCAACGCGCGCACCACGCCGAACGGGAAATGACGTTCGAGCGGGCCCGGGGCCGCGCGGCGCACCAGATACCCGGCGTCGCCCGCCGACTGCGTTGCGTGCTCCAGCAGCGCGCTCTTGCCCAGGCCCGCCGCGGCCTCGAGGAGCACGACCCCGCCGTTGCGCCCAGAGAGCCGGGTGATCGCCTCCGCCGAGCACATCGAGCTCGACCGCCCGCTCGAGCAGCGACCCCGTTGCGGACGTCGACGAAGCATGGTCCGACCCGACGACGTGCAGGTGCGGGCGGCGCGGCCGGAGCGCGACCTCCTCATCCATGACGCGGCTCTCGCTCGCACCGACACCGTCCTCACTCATGCTTTACCTGACGCCCGAAGTGTCGGCAACCTTCCGTGAGCGGTCACACAGAGGCGCCCTCCCCGCCCACGATCAGGGAGGCACCCTGGACTTAGGGCCGCCCGGGAAGGATCGCGGCCCGCCCACGTCCTTGGCCTCCGACGCACCCGATGCACCCCACTGCCGGGGCGCCGGGCCCACCAACAAGACGGAGGCAATCTCATGGGCAAGTTTTCCAAGCGCGCGGTGCTGACCGCCGCCCTGGCAGCCGGCGCGCTCGCCGCGCCGACCGCTGCCAACGCCGCGGTCAGCTCGAACGTGAACACCGACACGCTGACGGTCACGAGCGATCAAGCGGCCGACACGATCACCCTCGCCGCCGCAGGCGGGTTCATCACCGTCAACGGCCAGGCGACGACGCTCGCGGCCAACGACCAGGCCAAGATCGTCGTCAACGCAGGCGATGGCGCCGACACGGTCAACGCGAGCGCGCTCGCGGTGGCCGATTACGGCACGCTCACCATCAACGGCGGCGAGGGAGACGACCTCCTCACCGGCGGTTCGGACAACGACAACCTGCGCGGCGACGGCGGCAACGACCGCGTCATCGGTTTCAAGGGCAACGACGACCTCGAGGGCGGGGCCGGCAACGACGTGCTCGTCTGGAACAACGGCGACAACACCGACGTCATGGACGGTGACGCCGGGGCCGACGAGGTCGAGATCAATGGCGCCCCGACCGCCGGTGACGTCTTCACGGCCGTCCCGAACGCCGGGCGCGTGCTGTTCAACCGCTCGAACCTGGTGCCGTTCTCGGTCGACTTCAGCGCCGAGCGGCTGACGGTCAACGGCCTCGGTGGCGACGACACGTTCACCGGCGCCGCCGGGCTCGCGCCGCTCACCCTGATGTCGCTGAACGGCGGCACCGGGATCGACACGCTGACCGGAGGCGACGGCCCGGACCTGATCACCGGCGGCGATGACAACGACGTGCTCAACGGCGGCGGCGGCGACGACCGCGTCGTGGGCGATCGTGGCACCGACACCCTCCGCGGTGGCGACGGCAACGACGTCCTCGTCTGGAACAACGGCGACGGCACGCGACGTCTCGGACGGCGACGCCGGCTTCGACCCCGTCGAGATCAACGGGTCGCCGACGGCCGGCGACGTCGTTCACGGTCCGGCCCGAACGCCGCGAACGCGGACGCGTGGTGTTCAACCGCACGAACCTCGTGCCGTTCACGGTCGACTTCACCGCCGAGGCGTTGACGGTCAACGGCGGCGGCGGGGACGACCAGCTCACGGTCATGCCCGGCCTGCCGGGCCTGCTCGTCGACCGCGGACGGCGGGTCGGGCAACGACTCGCTGACCGGGGCCGAGGAGGCCGACAGCCTCGTCGGCGGTGACGGCAACGACACGCTGACCGGCGGACGGGGCAGCGACCTCCTCGACGGCCAGGCGGGCGACGACAGTCTGTTCTCCCGCGACGGCCACGGCGACCTCGTCCGCGGCGGCACCGGCGACGACAGCGCCCGGACCGACGTGCTGAAGATCGACATCGTGGACGGGGTCGAGACGCTCGACGCCCCCCACGCGCGGCCGGTCGGCTGCGAACCGCGGCCACATCAGGGTCGTCCGCAGTCACGGACGCCTCGTCGCGCGGGTTCCGCTGCCGGGTTCGGCGGCGGAGACGGGCGGCGGCCGAACGACGGCGACGCTCATCGGCACCGTGAGTCGCCCGGCACGGCCGGCTCTCGACGCGCGTGCAGATCACGACCCGCGACGCAGCAGGACACGCTTCGCGTCGCTCGGTCGCCGTCAGCCCGCGGACCTCGCGCTAGCGGAGCACGGAACGGCGGGATGTCGCACATGCTGGTCGACCGGCCCTCCTTGGAGGCTGATGGCTCTCGAAGCCCCAGCCCCAAGGGGGGCCGTCTGGCCATTCCCGAGTACAGGGATCAGCGATGAAGACCCCGAGCGTGCAAGAGACGCGCCGCGCCGGCTCCCCCCGATTCGGGTCCGCCCGGCCTTGATAGCCCCATCTCCTCCACGCGCGACCCCCGTCCAACGCCCAGACCAAACGAAAGGCTCATCATGATCTTCGTCGGTTTGCTACTCCTCGTGGCCCTTGTCGCCGCCGCCGCCGGGTTGGCGGCTGAGGACCGCCCGCACATGAAGAGGATCGACGTCTCGCCCGCATTGCCCGACCCACTGCCGGAGCCGGAAGACCCTCCGCACGCTGAGCTCCCGCCTTACGGGGAAGGTCCCGCCTAACGTGCCTTTCGCCCTCGTGTCGGCGGAAGGTAGTCGCCGGTGAAAACGGAGCCCGGCTTGGGATTCGCCAGCGCGGGCGGCAATGTGAAGTCCACCTGCGAGGAGCCGAGCGTGTCGGCCGGGACGGTCACCGTTTCGGCGAGGTAGTCCTCGAGCTGGACGCCCGGGTCGCCCTGGATCGTGCCGGTGCGGCGGTACCGCAGGAACGGAAGGGTGACCGAGCCGCCGCGCACCGTCACCGTCTGGGGCGTTGGCGAGGCGAGCAGGAACCAGTCCTGGTTGTTATCGGTCACGCGCACGCCGATGCGGTGCCCGGCGACGAGCTTCCAGTCGGCGGCCCACAGCTCCAGCGGGATCGTCGAGTCCCCGTCTGACGGGCCAGGTGGCCCTGGCGCGTGATGAGCGGCCCCACGCCGTTGGCGTCGAGGTCGTAGACGTCGACGACCAGGTTCGCGTTCGGAACGCTCGTCGTGACGTTGACGGAGGCGCTCCCCGACCCCGCGAGGTGGACGTCGTAGGGCAGCGGCTTGGAGACCGTCCACACACCAGAGTTCGAGGTGGGGTCGTCCTCGCTGCCGGTCGAAGACGACAGCGCGGTGTCGTCGTAGGAGCCGGCCCGCAGCGCGGTCGTGTACAGCGACTTGTCGGCCGGCGGCCACTGGGCCTCCGAGCGCCACTTGCCATCGTTGGTCTGCACCGCGATCGGCGGGTCGGCGACCGTCGGGGTGACGCCCTTGAGGAAGCGGTCGTAGAAGCGCATGGCCTCGTCGAACCAGCCGGCGCGGCCCATCTTCAAGCGGCCGACATTGGAGTCGTTGCACCCGGTCGAGGTGTCGTCCTCGGCGCAGCGGTCGTTGCCCCGGACGTGCTCCCATGGGCCCAGCCAGGCCCGCTCGTAGCCGGTGTGGTTGTCGAGGTACTGCTGCATCCCGTCCGCGACCGTGTTGTTCTCGGTCAGCCCCTGGGTGAGGAGCAGCGGCACGTCGGAGCCCGCGGCGCCGGGGATCAGGTTGCGCAGCTTCCAGAAGTCCGACTCGTGGTTGTCGTCGCCCGCCTGCGCGGCCCAGTTCTGGGCCAGGCAGACCGGGTCGTTGAGGCTCGACTGGGTGTAGTCCGGGCTGTCGGTGAGCGGTCCCGGCGTGGCGGCGATCCCGTCGTACAGGGCGGGCGTGGCCAGCGAGTTCTCCCGGCGCATCCCGTCGCCGTAGAGGTAGCGGTAGTCGTCGTAAACCGGCTCCTGCGAGACGACGGCGCCGAGACCCGGTGGGCGATGGTTGACGCCGATGAGCCCGGTCAGGCCGTCGTAGGACTTGCCGTACATACCCACCTTGCCGGTGGACCAGGACTGGCCGGCGGCCCACTTGACGGCGTTGACGACGTCGGCCTGCTCCCCGGGACCCGACCAGTCCAGGCAGCCGTTCGAGCCGCCGAACCCGCGCAGGTCGACCATGACGAAGGTGTAGCCCTTCTTGAGCAGCCCGGAGCCTTCGACGAAGTCCTGGAAACGCTCGGAGGGGCCGGCGTTCGGGCCGACGGGGTCGTAGTTGGTGCCCTCGGCGGGGCCGGCGGGCCCGGTCTGGCCGGAGTGGTTGAAGTACGGGCCGATCGACAGGATGACCGGCGTCTTGTCGGCGGCGGTGGCGCCCTTGGGGCGCAGGACGTCGGCGTGCAGGGTGGCGTCGCCGCCATCCTGCGAGGGCGAGTTGATCCACGCCTCCGTCCAGTCCGCGTCGGGATAGGCGACGCCGGCGGCAGAGGCGAGGGCGGGCGCGGCGGCGAGAGCGGCCAGCGCGCCGAGGAGAGCACAGGCGTAGCGGAGCATGCATTCCACAACGACGCCCCGACGCGAAACTTGCGCCCTGCGAGGTACCGGCGCGGCCCTGCGTTGGCGCGCGCTAGGGTCGCCCCGGGATGAGGTCGGTTGGGGTGATGCGAAGACGCCGGCGGCTCGCGGCTGCTGCCGCGTTGGCTCTGGCCGTCGCGGGCCACGCTTCGGCCGCTTCGGCCGCGGCGCCGACGCGCTACACACTCGTCAACGGCTGCTACGCGCTCCAGGGCCCGTCCGGGCAGGTCATAGCGGGCGCGGATCGCGTGCGGATGCAGGCGACGACGCTCGGCAGCTACCTCCTGTACCGCCCCGACCGGACCTTCCTCGCCGCGCAGGGCGACGGGGGCGTGGCGCCGGCGCCGGAGCCGAGCCCGGCGGCCGACTGGCGCGTCAGGGAGGCCGGCGAAGGGACGTTCACCCTGTCGCCGGCATCGGGGGAGGGACCCACGCTGACGGCGCGTTTCGTCCCGGCGACCGGCTGCGCGGACTACCCCGAGGCCGACCTGAACGCGACCGGAACGCCGGCCACGAACCTTCCGTTCGGAAAGGTCGGCGGCCTGGTCGAAGGCCACATGCACTGGATGACGTTCGAGTACCTGGGCGGCAACTTCCACTGCGGCCGCCCGTGGCATCCGTACGGCATCCAGTACGCGCTGCCGGACTGCTCCTCGATCGAGGGGCCGCAGGGCGCCGGGGCGCCGACCCAGAACTTCCTCAACTTCGGCAACCCCGCGTCGCCGCACGACACGAGCGGGTATCCGAAGCTCACCGCCTGGTCGTCCGGGAACCTCACCTACGAGGGAACGTACTGGCGCTGGATCGAGCGAGCCTGGTTGGGCGGGCTGCGCCTCATGGTCATGAGCGTCAACGAGAACCGCGTCCTGTGCGAGCTGCAGGCCAACCGCAAGACGAACTGCGACGAGATGGACACCGTCCGCCGCGGCTTCCAGGACATCCGCGAGCTGCAGCGCTACGTCGACGCGCAGGCCGGCGGCCCCGGAAAGGGCTTCTTCCAGATCGTCACCGACCCGCTGCAGGCACGGCGCGTGATCAACGCGGGCAAGATGGCGGTGGTTCTCGAGATCGAGGTATCCGAGCCGTTCGGATGCCGCGGCTGGGAGACCTCGACGTGCGACCGGGCGCAGGTGGACCGCGAGCTCGACGAGATGCACCGCCTCGGGGTGCGCTCGTCTCTCCTCCTCAACAAGGTCGACAACCCGCTGACCGGCGTGCGCTTCGACAGCGGTCCGATCGGCGTGCTCATCAACGGGGCCAACAAGCAGAGCTCCGGCTCGTTCTGGAGCGCCAAGACCTGCACGGGCCCGCTGGCCGACAACACGATCGAGACGTTCGCGCCGCAGGGCAGCGCGTTCCTGGACAGCACGCTCGGGGCGATGGGCGTCGCGAGCGGCTCGGTCCCCGCCTATCCGCCGGCCCCGCACTGCAACACGCGCGGGCTGACGGCGCTCGGCCGCCACATCGTGCGGCGGATGATGGACCTGAACATGATCGTCAACCCCGACCACATGAGCCAGGCGGCGGTCGACGACACGCTGACGCTGCTCGAATCGCGCCGCTACTCGGGCGTCATCTCGCCGCATGGCTGGATGGACCCCGGCAACTGGCCCCGCCTGTGGAAGCTGGGCGGAGTGGCCTTCCCCGGGCACTCCTCGGCGAGCGACTACGTGAAGGAGTGGCGGAAGTACCGGCCGAGGGGCACCCCCTACGACTTCGGCTGGGGCTACGGCGCCGATCTCGGCGGGCTGTCGCACCAGCCCGATGCGGCCGCGGACGGCGGCATCACCTATCCGTTCCGCAGCTACGACCGGCGGGTCACCTTCCAGCGCCAGCGCACCGGCGAGCGGACCTTCGACTACAACAAGGAGGGCGTCGCCCAGTACGGGCTGTACGCGGACTGGTTCGAGGACCTCCGCCGGGTCGGCGGCAGCACGCTCGCGCGCGACATGTGGGACGGCGCCGAGGCCTACCTCGAGATGTGGGAGCGTGCGCAGGGGATCCCGACCCGCGACTGCGCCATCTCCCACGGCGCCCTCTCCTCGCGCGGCCTCGCGCGGGTTCGCCTCGGCGTCACGTGGGAGAGCCTCCTGCGCCGAGCCGGTCAGCCGCAGCAGCGATCGCGCGCGTGGAGCTGGTGCGTGAAGGGCGAGCACAACCTGCACGCCGCCGACGTCGCCGTGCTGAGCGGCGCCGGCAAGGTCGAGCTCGTCGGGAGCACCGCCCGCGGTCACTCGGCCGGCGGCATCGCGGTCGGCTCCGCCGCTCGCGGCCTGGGCTCGGGAATCACCGTTCGCCGCGTCGGGCGGGCCACGCGGATCTACGTCGTCCGCCGCGACCGGGTCCGCGCCGTGGGCGTGACGACCCGGTCGCTGGCGCGCCGTCATCGCGCGCTGCGGCTGGCGATCGCCCGCCTGCTCTCGGCGAAGGCGACGCAGGGCCCGCCCGCCTTCGTCCCGAGCGCGGCGCAGGCGGCCACCCGCGGGGCGCCGACCGGCCAGACGCTCTCCGGCTCGAGCGATCCCAAGCTCAACGCCGCGTTTGCCTTCCTCTGCAATCTGAACGTGCAGGGAACGTAGGACCCGACGTCCCCGCAGTGCGGCGTTTCTGGGCGCATGGACGGCGAGGCGACCTCCCATGTGATGATTCGTGCGATGGCAACAGAGGCCGGGCATGACCTCATGCCCAGAGGTTGGGAGGCGCTGGCGCAAGCCGACTGGGACGAGGCGCGCTCCTGCTTCGAGCAGGCTCTCGAGCTCGACGAGAGCGCCGAGGCCCTGGATGGGCTGAGCCGGGCCCTCCACTTCCAGGGCGAGTACGCCCGGGCGATCGAGCTGACGGAGCGCGCGTTCGCGGCGTATCGGCAGTTGGACAAGCTGGTGGAGGCCTCCGACCGCGCGCGCTGGCTGGCGTTCCTGCACGGCGCGATCAACGCCAACATGGCGGTGGCGAGCGGGTGGATGGCGCGTGCGGAGACCCTGCTGGCGGATGCGGACGAGTGCGCGGGGCACGGCTGGCTCGCCCTCGACCGCGCCCCGTTCACCGACGATGTGGCCGAGCGCGAGCAGCTGGCCGCGGCGGCGCTCGCCATTGCTCGGCGGTTCGGCGACGTGGATCTCGAGTACGACGCGATGTCCCTGCTGGGCGAGTCATACGTCGCCGCCGGGCGTGTGGCGGAGGGCATGCGTCTCATCGACGAGGCGATGACCGCCGTCTCGGCTGGAGAGGTGATCGGCATCGTCCCGGTCGGCGACATCTACTGCCGGTTGCTGGGCGCCTGCGAGATCGCGCTCGACGTCACGCGCGCCGAGCAGTGGATGTCGGTGGCCGGGCGTTTCGAGGCCTGGAACGACTTCGTGTCGCCCGTCTGCCGCAGTCATTACGGCGGGATCCTGATCGCCGTCGGGCGCTGGCCCGAGGCCGAGGAGGAGCTCACGGCCGCGATCCGGTCTTCGAGAACAGCTATCGCCTGATGCGCACGTCACCGCTGGTCAAGCTCGCGGATCTCCGCGTGCGGCAGGGACGGCTCGACGAGGCACGGCGCCTGCTCGACGGCAACGAGTCCCACCCCATCGCCAGGCGGGCCCTGGCGACGATCGCGCTGACGCGAGGCCAGGTGGCGCTGGCGGAGGACCTCGTCGGCCTGTGCCTCGACGGCGAGGCCGCTTCCGATCCCGCCTGCGCGCCCGCGCTCGAGCTGCTGGTGCAAATCCGGCTCGCTCGCGACGATGCCCCCGCCGCCGCCGAGGCGCTGGCGCGGCTCACCGCGCTGGCCGCCAGCTCTGGCGACGGCCGAGCGGCCGCCTTCGCCGAGTTGGCAGCCGGCCGGGTCCGGGCCGCCGAGGAGGACGAGCGGGCCTCGACGCACCTCCAGGGGGCGCTGCGCAGCTTCGCCGCGCTGGACCTACCGCTCGAGGCCGCCAGGGCCCAGCTCGAGCTGGCGAGAGCCATCGCCGCGACGGCTCCCGAAGCGGCCGTCGCCGAGGCGCGTCTCGCGCTGCGGACATTCGAGCGCATCGGCGCGGCGGGCGACGCCGACGCAGCGGCCGGCCTGCTGCGCCAGCTGGGCGCGAGCGGGCGCGCGTGGCCCAAGCACTACGGGGCGCTGACGAAGCGAGAGACCGAGGTGCTGTCCCTGCTGGCTGCCGGATGCTCCAACGCGGAGATCGCCGAGCGCCTGGTCATCAGCCGGCGCACGGCTGAGCATCACGTGGCCCACATCCTCTCCAAGCTCGGCCTGCGCAGCCGCGCGGAGGCGGCCGCCTACGCGGTGCGCGAGCGAGCCGAAGACCCGTAGCGAAATAGGTAGTCCTACCGATGCTGCCGCGACCGGGCGAAGGGATCCTCTCGCTCACCGCAACTCCAGGAGAGGAGGCACATCATGGGCAGCAGCGAGGAGAACAAGGCGACCGTCCGCTCGTGCTTCGAGAACGCGTCGCAGGGGAACTTCGAGGCGCTCGACGAGATCGTCGCCCCGGACTACGTCGTGCATCCGGAAGAGGCCCGCGGCGCCGACGGCCTCAAGGAGATGGTCGAGAGGTATCGCACGGCGCTCAGCGGCCTTCGGGTCACGATCGATCAGCAGTTCACCGAGGGCGACCACGTCGCCACCCGCTTCACCATCCGCGGGACGCACGACGGCGACCTGATGGGCGCCCCTCCGACGGGCAAGGACGTCGTGTTCACCGGCATCACGATCAGCCGGTGCCAGGACGGCCGGATCGTGGAGGAGTGGGAGATCACCGACACCGTCGGCCTCCTGGGCCAGATCGGCGCGCTGCCGGCGATGGCGCAGAGCTGAGTCACGCCGCCCCAGGGTCGGCGCGCGCCGGCGATGCTTCGTCCGGCGCGCGCCCACCATTCTCAACCCCAGCAGGCGCTGGCAGGCCTGCGCCCGGACGAGCGTTTGCTGATAAACCTCCGGTACCGCGACGACCTGTCGCAGGCGGAGGTGGCCCGGACGGTGGATCTGCCCGAGGGGACGGTCAAGGTCCGGCTCCACCGCATACGAAAGCGCCTGAAGGATGCCTGGCAAGAGGACAGTCAAGCCCCGGGACCAGATCATTGACCCACGTCTGATCAAGGTCCTCGCGCATCCGCTGCGGGTGCGCATCCTGGCCATCCTCGAGCAGCGCGTCGCGAGCCCGAGCGAGATCGCCGGTGAGCTGGAGGCCTCGCTCGGGGTGGTCAGCTACCACGTGCGCCGGCTCGAGGCGCTCGGCCTGATCAAGCTGGTCCGCAAGACCCCGCGCCGCGGCGCGGTCGAGCACTACTACCGCGCGGACGCCCAGCACCACATCCCGGACGAGGCGTGGGCCCAGGTGCCCGACATCGTCCGCCGCGCGATGGCCGGCGCCACTCTGGGCGAGATCAGCGCCCGCGTCAACGCGGCCGCAGCCGAAGGAGGGTTCAGCCGCGACGACGCCCATCTCAGCCTGACGAAGATGGCGCTCGACGAGCAGGGATGGGAGGCCATCTCGAAGGAGCTGGCGAAGCTGCTGGAGCGCGTCGACCGCATCCAGGCGGAGAGCCACGAGCGGCTGCGCAAGGACGATCACGTGGGTGAGCGTCACGCGATGGTCTCGATGATGCTGTTCGAGAGCGCCGACGTCTCGGCGCCGACGGACGGCGCGCCGGCGAAGAAGCGGCGCCCCTCGCGGACCCGGGCCCGGGCCTAGCCCCACCGGCGCGATCGCCGGACCGGGCGCGGGCGTAACATCGCCCGCGTCCGATGGCAGAGCAGCACTACGAGCCCCTTCCCGGCCTCCTCGGGCTGCCGCGCTTCGTCTGGCGCCGCACTCCCCGGCCGGCGCGCATCGCGCTTGTCGTCCTCGCCGGCGCGGCGGCGGTCGGGACGGCGATCGCGATCCCGCTCATCGCCTCGGGCAAGCGCGAGGGCGCGGCGGAGCAGCGCCGGGCAGACGCGGCCGCCAAGGCGCGTGCCGAGCGCCGGCTTCGCGCCGACCAGGCGCCCCGCCGCGACCGGGCCGCGCACGCACCGCGCGCGCCGGAGGCCGCCCGCCAGGCCGCCATCACGGTCGCGTTGGAGCGGGCGATCACCGCCGATGCGCGCGCCCGCTACCGCGCCGGCACGTTGTCCGGTCCGGCGGTCAAGTCGACGGTCTGCCGGGCCGACTCCACTGAGGTGGCGGACCTTCAGCCCGCGGCGCGCCGGGCCGGCGGCGCGGTGCTGGTATGCCTCGCCGCCACCTCCGTGAGCACGCGCCCGGATGGCGCGCGCTTCGCGATCGGCTTCGAGTTCGTCGCCGCCGCCAACTGGCGCCGCGCCACCTTCACCTGGTGCAAGACCAACCCACCCCCGGGCGAGAAGTTCGGCGGCGCCCGGCGAGCGGAGGTACAGCTCGAGCGGGCTTGCGTGAACCCGTCACTTTGAGAGAGGAAGGCTGATCGATGAACACGTCCAACCTCCAGGGCCGCACGGTCCTCGTGACCGGGGCGGGCAGCGGCATCGGCCGCGAGACGGCGCTGCTGGCGGCCCGGCGGGGCGCCGACCTCGCGATCTGCGACGTCGACGACGCGGGCCTCGCCGACGCCGAGGCGAGCGCCCGGGCTCTGGGCCGACGCGTGGTCGCCCGGCACGTCGACGTGGCCGACCGCGAGCAGATGCGCGAGTTCGCCGACACCGTCCATGACGAGCTCGGAGTGGTGGACGTGCTCGTCAACAACGCCGGGGTCGGGCTGGGCGCGGGCCTGCTCGAGACGAAGCTCGAGGACTGGGACTGGATCGTCGCCATCAACATCATGGGCGTGGTCCACGGCTGTCATCTCTTCGTGCCGCGGATGGTGGAACGCGGGACGGGCGGCCACGTGGCGAACCTCTCGTCGGCCGCCGGCTTCTACGCCACGCCCATCGCTGGTCGCGTACTCGGCGACGAAGTTCGCCGTGCTGGGGCTCAGCGAATCGCTCCGCGAGGAGCTCCAACCGCACGGGATCGGGGTGACCGCGATCTGCCCGGGCATCATCAACACTCCCATCACCTCCCACGCGCGGATGCGCGGGGCGGCCGCCGAACCGGGCGCCCGCGAGCGCGTCGTCGCCCTCTATCGCCGGCGCAACTATGGCCCCGAGCGCGTCGCGAGGAACATCCTCAAGGCGGTGGAGCGCAATCGCTCCGTGGCGCCCGTCGCCCCGGAGGCGTGGTTCGCCTACGGGATGAAGCGCGTGTCGCCGCGGCTGGCCGGCTGGACCGCGCGGCGCATGGATGCCCTGGGAAGGCGGTAGCCCGCTACAGGGGGATGTCCCAGAGGGGAAACCAACGCTCGAGCTCGGGCTCCAGCGGGAGCTCGGGCCCGATCTGCGCCTTCAGGCGCAGCTCGCGCTCATTGTCGCGCTGCTGCTCGCCGCCGGCCGGGACGAACGGGTAGAAGGCACCGCGCTTGTAGTTGTAGATCCAGTACACGCGCTTCCCGGACTCGTCCTCGAACGGGAACACGGCCGCCAGGATGCGGTCGCCGTAGCCGCCCACCTCCAGCTCGCCGCTGATCGCGTTGATGCCGGTCACCAGGTCCTCGAAGTCGGAGTCGCGCAGGATCATCCAGCGGTAGCCGAAGGTGTCGGCCTTCGTCTCCACCTGCGTGCCCGCCTCCTCGGTCGTCGCGCCGATGAGCTCCTGCATGTCCTTGGCCAGGGTCGCGAAGTCGGCGGTCTCGAGCTGCTGGAAGACGATCGCCGCCGAGCCGGCGGTCTTCAGCCCGAGCGACCCCTCGAGCTGGACGTACGCCGTGGCCATGGCGAACAGCCGATCGGACGCGGGCTTCTTGAGCTCCCGCTTGCCCCGCAGGACGTCGAAGAGGCCCACGCGGCGCCCCGACCTAGACCCGAGCGATCGTGCCCTGGAGCTGGGACTCCAGCTCCGCCAGCTTCTCGAGTCGCTTCTCGAGCGGCGGGTGCGTGGAGAAGATGTTGCCGAGCGCGGACTTCACTCTCGGCGGGAAGATGTAGAAGGCGGCGAGCTCGGAGGAGGCCCGGAGGTCCTGCTGGGGAATGCGCTCCATCTTCCCCGAGATCTTCAGCAGCGCCGAGGCGAGCGCGCTGGGGCGGCCCGTGATGATTCCCGCCCCGCGGTCGGCGGAGAACTCGCGGTAACGCGACAGCGCCTGGAGCAGGAAGAAGGACACCGCGTAGACGACCAGGGAAATGAGGATCAGGGCGAAGAAGCCCGCGCTGTCGTCGTCGTCTCCCCCACCGCCGAAGAAGAAGCCGAATTGGACGATGTAGGAGGCGATCGTGGCGAAGAACGAGGCGATCGTCATCACGATCACGTCGCGGTTCTGGACGTGGGTGAGCTCGTGCGCCATGACGCCCTCCAGCTCGGCGGGCTCGAGCAGCTCCATGATCCCCGTGGTCGCGCAGACGGTGGCGTTCTTCGGCGAGCGCCCGAGGGCGAAGGCGTTGGGCATCGCCGTCTGCGCCACGGCGACGCGCGGCTTGGGCAGATCGGCCTGGAGGCACAGCCGCTCGATCATGGCGTGGAACTCGGGCGCCTCCTGCGGCGAGACCTCCCGCGCCCCCATCGCGCGCAGCGCCAGCTTGTCGGACGTGAAGAACTGAAGCAGCAGCAGCCCGCCGGCGATGAAGGCGATCAGGATCCCGCTTGCACCGGCCGCGAACAGCGCGCCGATGAGCACGACGTAGAGAACGCCGAGCAGGAAGAAGGTCAGCGTCATCCGAGCCGTGAGGCCGGGGTCGCGACCGATCTTTCTCGGAGGGGCCATGAGCAACCTCCATTATGGCGAACCGGCTTCACGGGGATTAAGGGACGCCGGACCGAAGACGTCGTCGAGCAGCGACTCGACGTCGGCCAGTTCGTACGCCGCGCGGATGTGACGGCCGACCTCTTCGCGGGTGCGTCCGGCCACCGCCATCTCGATCGCCACCAGGCGGGCCGAGTCGAGACCGTTCTCCGAGCGGGTTTCGAGCGCGACGACGGGCGCCGGCTGCACGTCGCGGACCTCGGCGAGCACGTCCTCGACGGCGCGGCGAGTCGCCTCGACCTGCACCAGGGCCGCCTCGGCGAGGGACGCCACCCGACGCGCCCTCGTGGTTGCCTCCCCCTCGGTCACCGCGCGAGGATAGCGCCCTGCTGCTACCGTGAGCGGCGGCCGAATTCCCTGCAACGAAGCGGGGAAGTGGGGGACCCACTGGTCGGAATGGGGCGAATGGGCGCCTGATGACGCCCTAGCGCGAGCCGCGCGAGCCCGACAGCTAACCCCGCAGGCCGCGAAAGGTCTCCATAACTCTGGACCTCAAGTTGAACTTGAGTATTCGTCGAGCCTAGACTCCCGCGCCCGCATGCGTACGCGCATCGCCCTCCTCACCCTGCTCGCCTTCGGTCCGCTCGCCCTCTGGGGCGCCGTGCCCCTGGTCGCCGACGCCGGCAAGGCCGAGCGGCTCGGAGCGAAGATCTCCAAGACGCAGCGCAAGGTCCAGCGGCTGAAGTCCAAGGAGGGCGTGCTGACGACGAACATCGAGCGCGTCTCGGCCAGCATCTCTCGACTGCAGCGCCGCCAGGACGTGCTCGAGGCCGACCTCGAGCGCAAGAAGGCCGAGCTGCTGCGGCTGCGCGACGACCTGCGGCGCACGCGGGCCCGCCTGGCGCACCTGCGCAGCAAGCTCGCGACCTCGCGGGTCGTCCTCAGCCGGCGCCTGGTCGAGATCTACCAGGCGGGCCGGCCTGACTTCGTCACCGTGGTCCTCAACTCCAAGGGCTTCGCCGACCTGCTCGAGCGCGGCGAGTTCATGCGCCGCATCAGCGAGCAGGACAACCAGGTCATCACCGCCGTGCGGCTCGCGAAGGTGCGCACGAAGAGGGCCACGGACCGCCTCGCCAAGCTCGAGGACCGCCAGCAGAGGGTCACCGCCGCCGTACTCTCGCACCGCAACGAGGTCGCGAGCGTCAAGTTCCGCCTGGCGGACGCGCGCGCGCAGAAGGCGGGCGTGCTGCGCAACGTACGCGGGCAGCGGCGCGAGGCCCAGGAGGACCTGGCCGCGATGGAGCGCGAGCAGTCGCGAATCCAGGGGACTCTGAACAGCGGCTCCGCCGGCCCCGTCCGCCGCGGGAGCGGGCGATTCATCTGGCCGGTCAACGGCACCTTCACCTCCCCCTTCGGGATGCGCTGGGGCCGCCTGCACGCCGGCATCGACATCGCGGCGCCGAGCGGGACGGGGATCCGCGCGGCGGATTCCGGCACCGTCCAGATCGCGAGCTGGTACGGCGGCTACGGCAACTACACGTGCATCGGCCACGGCGGGGGCATCTCGACTTGCTACGGCCATCAGTCATCCATCGGGGTGAGCGTCGGCCAGAACGTCAGCCAGGGCCAGGTCATCGGCGCGGTCGGCTCCACCGGGCATTCGACGGGGCCGCACCTGCACTTCGAGGTCCGGATCAACGGGTCGCCCGTGGACCCGATGGGCTACCTGTGATCCGCTCTCGCGTCGCCCTGTTCGTCCTCCTGGCCCTCGCGCCCCTCGCCGTGTGGGCCGGCCTGCCCCTGATCTCCTCCGGCCAGACCGGCAAGGCCGCGAAGGTCGAGCGAAAGATCGAGCGCAAGCAGGCGGAGGTCAGCCGACTGAAGTCCAAGGAGGGCGTCCTCACCACGGACATCGCGCAGGTGTCCACGCGCATCAATCGCCTCCAGCGCCGCCAGAACGTGCTCGAGTCGGACCTCGCGAAGAAGAAGGCCGAGCTGCTGCGCCTCCAGGACGACCTGCGCCGCACCCGCGCCCGCCTCGCCCAGCTGCGCGCGAAGCTCGCGACCTCGCGCGTGGTCCTCTCGCGCCGCCTCGTCGAGATCTACGAGGCCGGCCGGCCGGACCTCGTGACGGTGATCCTCAACTCCAAGGGCTTCGCCGACCTGCTCGAGCGCGGCGAGTTCATGCGCCGCATCAGCGACCAGGACAACCGGGTGATCACCTACGTGCGCGACGCCAAGGCGCGCGCGAAGAGCGCGGCCGACCACCTCGCCAAGCTCGAGGACCGTCAGCAGAAGATCACCGAGCAGGTGCTCGCCGCCCGCAACGAGGTGGCCGGGGTCAAGTACCGCCTGGCGGGCGCCCGCGCCGAGAAGGCGGGAACCCTGCGCGTCGTGCGCGGGCACCGCCAATCCGCGCAGGAGGACCTGAAGGCCCTCCAGAAGGAGCAGGCGCGCATCGAGGGCACGCTCAACAACGGCTCCAACGGCGGCCCCGTGCAGGGCAACGGACACTTCATCTGGCCGGTCAACGGGCCCATCACCTCGCCGTTCTGCGAGCGCCGGGCCTGGGAGGCCTGCCATCCGGGCATCGACATCGGCGTGGGCACCGGCACCCCGATCCACGCGGCGGGCTCGGGCACCGTCGCCCTCGCCGGGCCCGCGGGCGGCTACGGCAACTACACGTGCATCAACCACGGCGGCGGCCTGTCCACCTGCTACGGCCACCAGTCGCAGATCAACGTCAGCGTCGGCCAGCACGTCAGCCAGGGCCAGGTGATCGGCCTGGTCGGCTGCACCGGCCTGTGCTTCGGCGCCCACCTCCACTTCGAGGTGCGCGTCAACGGCGGGGTCGTCAACCCGCTGAACTACCTCTAGCCCTACCCTCCGGTTCGTGCAGCCGGAGATTCACATCGGCGGGCTGTCGCTGAAGACGTTCGGGCTGATGTTCGCGCTGGCCTTCCTGGCCGTCGGCGCGCTCATCGCGCGACGCTTCAAGGAGCTGGGCAAGCCCGTCGACTGGGCCTACGAGATCAGCTTCGCCGCGCTGCTGGGCGGGCTCGTGGGCGCGCGGCTGTACTTCATCGTCCAGAACTACGACGACGTGAAGGGCGACCTGCTGGGGAACCTGTTCAGCGGAGCCGGGCTCGTCTGGTACGGCGGCGTCATCGGCGGCACCCTGGGCGTGCTCGCCTGGGGCTGGTGGCGCGGCTTCTTCGGCCTCCAGCTGCTGGACCTCTGCGCCGCGCCGCTGGCGCTCGGCTACGCGATCGGGCGCATCGGCTGCCAGGTCTCCGGCGACGGCGACTACGGGAAGGCGTGGGGCGGGCCGTGGGCGATGGCCTACCCCGACGGGACCGTCCCGACAGACCAGGAGGTCCACCCCACGCCGATCTACGAGACGCTCGCCATGGGCCTGGTCGCCCTCTTCCTGTGGCGCTGGCGCGACCGCTTCCGGCCGGGGATCCTGTTCGCGCTCTACCTCGTCTTCGCCGGGCTGGAGCGCTTCCTCGTCGAGTTCGTCCGGCGCAACAACGACGTGCTGGCCGGACTCACCGCGCCGCAGCTCGAGAGCCTGGCGCTCCTCGCGGCCGGCCTCGTCTGGCTCGCCCTGGCCCGCCGCCGCGGCGGATGGCAGGTCCCGGGTGGGCCGGCGCGAGTGGCCCCGGCGTAGTCGGCGCGCTACCGGCGCGGGAGGAAGCGCACCGGGTCCATCGGAGAGGACCAGGCCTCGGGGCCCTTGCGCACCTCGAAGTGCAGGTGCGGGCCCGAGCAGTTGCCGGTGCACCCCACGCGGCCGATCGTCTGGCCCTGGCGCACATACGCGCCCTGCGTGGTCTCGTAGGCGGACTGGTGGGCGTAGCAGGTCACGAGGCTCGTGTGCCGGATGCAGGTGAAGTTTCCGTAGCCGCCCTGGCTGCCCAGGAGGATCACCGTTCCGGCGGCGGCGGCCTTGATCCGGGTACCCGAGGGGACGGCGATGTCGAGGCCGGTGTGAATGTGGTCCCCGCGATCCTCGCCGAAGACGCCCGTGATCATGCCCTTCAGCGGCAGCGGCCACACGAGCCCCGTCGCGCTTGCGGAGCCGGGGTCGCGCATGATGCGGAGGCGCGCCTGGCTGGGCCTGGAGCTGTGGCCGGCCGGGTCGAGGAGGACGAGCTTGCCGTTGTTGGCGAGCTGCGGAACCTTGACGTCGACCGAGCCCGGCGTCTGCGAGGAGGGGACGACGCCGATGTTGTCCGTCTTGCCGGCAGTGCCGACGAAGAGGACCTTGCCGACGCTGTCGAGATGGCGGCCGCGGATGCGCAGCACCCCCTTCTCCTTGACGCTGACCCAACCGGTCTGCGAGACCCTGGCGGCCCTCGTGCAACCCGTCTGGCACTGGAGGGCGGAGATCGTCGGCGTCTCGTAGAACTGCGTGCCGCCGTAGACGGGTGGGACGTCGGTTCCGCCGCCCGACGTGGTCGCGGCGCCCGCCGGGGCCGCAAGCGCGCACGCCGAGACCGCGGCCATGGCCGCCAGCGTTCCCCTGTGCTTCAGCTTGCGCGAATCCGCGCGTACCACCGTTCGATCTCCCTATCTCGGGCCTACGGGGTTAGCTGACGGGCTCGCGCTGAAAGGGCCGCGCTACCAGGCGGCAATGCCTGGATTCGCCCCGGGAATCCGGAGTCCGGATGCCTTGGTTCCCCCGTTCCGCTCGTCCTTGGGTAGGACATGCGGATTCGGCAAGGTTGCGACGGAACGGCACTCTAGCGAAGCGCTGGGCGGAATGTTGCAACGGGGCGTGCGCTCGTGACGGGCGTCACGAGCGCGGTGAGGCTCTACCCGTGGATCACGTACAGCAGAAGCACGGCCGTGCCGAGCAGGGACGCGGGAAAAAGGGCCCCGGAGCTGAGGGACGGGTGCTCGGAGTGCGCCTCCGGCAGCAGGTGACCCGCTCCGATGTAGGCGAGAGCGCCCCCGGCCGCGGCGAGCAGAGCGCCGAGCTCGACCCCTTCGAGCGACGGCAGGGCCGCCACCGCCAAGGCCCCCGCTGGGATGGCCGCCCCGAGCACGACGGCCCAGGTCCTTGCGTGCTCGCGGCCTCCGGGCACCGTCGTCACCACCGCCGCGAACGAGAGTCCGACCGGCAGCTGATGGACCACGATGCCGATGGCGATCGCCGTCCCTACCTCCGCCGACACCTCTTGCCCCGCGGCGAGCACGGCGCCGTCGACGAAGTTGTGCAGGAGCAACCCGGTGACGAAGGGCGTCAGCGACGAGTGCTCCACGTGCTCCTCCCCGGCCTCGTGGTGGGTGTGTCCACGGGTTACGACCTCGACAACGAACAGCGCGGCAAAGCCGATGAGGAACCACAGCGAGGCTGTCTTCGCTCCCGCCTCCTCGAGTGCTTCGGGGAACAGGTCGGCCAGCGCGACGGCGAGGAGGATTCCCGCCGCCACGCCCACGGCCGCGCCCCGTAGGCGCGGGCCGATGCGCAGGCCGGCCAGGCCGGCGAGCGCGACGCCGCCGAACCCGGCGCCGGCGATCAGGGCTGGGAGGAGGGCCGGCACGGCCGGCGAGCCTACAACGCGGGCATGCGCAAACTCCGCACTCCTGGATCGCCGTGTGACCCGTCGCCTGCGCAGGCGTGGCTTTCGCCTCGTGACCGTGCCGGAACTGCTTCCCCGGGGCCCGCGTGCGCGCTAGGCTTCAGGACGCGTCGCGCGGAGACCGATAGATCTCAGGCAGGGGCGTCGCCACGCCCTCCGGTTATGCGGACGACTCGGGCACTTTTTGCAGGCATCGGCACCACGGGTTCCCTCGTGGCCGCCGCCGCTGGCGTGTTCCTGGTGGTCAGCGCGGTGCTCGCGTTCAAGGGCTGGCCGGGCACCGGCTTCACCGATCGCATCGACAACCTGTTCGTGAAGGACGCACCGCCACCCGTGGCGTGGGACAAGCGGGGCACGCAGGTCGCCGCCGTCAGCGCCGGCACCGCGGCCGCGGCCGTGGCGGGCACCGCGGCCGGGCCGACCTTCGGCGCGCCGGGCGTGATCCTGGGCAACAACGGCGGGGCGCAGCGCGGCGGCACCGTGCGCCTCCCGGGCGGGACGCTCGTGTCGACCGGCCCGGGCGGGCCGGGGACGGTGGGGCCGGCGGTCGGAAGCGGCCAGGGCGGGGGCGGCGCTCTTCCGTCGCTGCCCGGGTCTGACACCAGCCCGGTCCAGAACGGCGCCGCCGACACCGTGCAGCAGACCGGCAGCGCGCTGGGCAACACCGTCCGCCAGACGACCGGCAGCGTCGGCAACACGGTGGGCGGGCCGGCCGGCGGCGCGGTCAGCCAGACCGGCGACTCCGTCGGCAGCACCGTCGACAACACGACGAAGGCCGCCGGCGACCTGCTGCGTCAGCCGTAGAAGGCCTTCTCCACGAAGCGCAGCGACTCGCCCTGAAGCTCGGCGTCGTGCTGGATCGAGCGGTGATGGCCGCCGGGCAGCGCGATCAGCCGCTTGCGCTCCATGCGCGCGGCGCGGTGCAGGGCCACGGAGTCCTCGACCGGGACCTGCTCGTCGCCCTCGGCGTGCAGCAGGAGCATCGGCGTCCGCAGGTCCTCGACGGCGGCCACGAGGTCGTGCTCGAGGAGGAAGCCCTCGAGCGAGCCTTCGTCGAACCGGAACTCGAACGACCGGGCGCGCAAGCCGCGCAGCAGGAGCTCGGCGCCCGCCGGGCAGATCGCCACGACCGCGTCCGCGTCCAGACGGCCGGCCGCGAGCAGCGCCACGTAGCCGCCCATGCTCGATCCCCGCAGGGCGAGCGGGCGCGGCACGAGCTCCGCCATCGTCACGACGTCCTCGAGCAGCCGGGCGTCCAGCGCCCCGTCGCTCTCCCCGTGACCGCGCTGGTCGAAGGCGACCGCGACGAACCCGGCCGCTCGCGCCGCGCGAGCGAAGTCGAAGTGGCTCTCCTTGCACGAGCCGGCGCCATGGAGGATCACCACGCCGCCGCGGGGCTCCCCCTCGGGTCGGAACAGCGCGTAGGCGAGCCCGCGACGCTCGCCCAGCTCCGCGGGCGGGTCGGGCACGGGCCGGTCGACGCGGCGGTTGAGCAGGTCGAATAGACGGATGCGGGGATAATGCCGCCCCGATGGCCGTGACCGCGCTCTCGCACGTCTACCCCCTGGGGAGCCGCCTCAACGAGGCCGGCCGGCTCGAGGTCGGCGGGTGCGACACCGTCGAGCTGGCGCGCGAGTTCGGGACCCCCGCCTACGTGATGGCCGAGGACGACCTGCGGGCACGGGCGCGGACGTTCCGCGAGGCGCTCGCGACGCACCACGGCGACGACGGCGAGGTCGTGTTCGCCTCCAAGGCCTTGCCCTGCACCGCGGCCTACCGGGTGTTCGCGCAGGAGGACCTGGCCTGCGACGCCGCGACGGGCGGAGAGCTTCACCTCGCCCTGCGCGGTGGCTTCGAACCCGCGCGTATCTATCTCCACGGCAACGCGAAGTCCGAGCGCGAGCTGCGCGAGGGGATCGAGGCCGGCGTCGGGCACATCGTGATCGACAACTTCGACGACATCGACCGGCTCGAGTCGCTCGTGCCCGCGGGCGGCGGCCAGCCGGTCCTCGTCCGGGTCCGTCCCGGGGTCAAGCCGAGCACGCACGACTTCATCTCCACCGGGCAGCTGGACTCGAAGTTCGGCCTCGCCCTGGACGACGCCCGCGCGGCCATCGAGCGCCTGCTCGGCTCGGACCGCCTCGAGCTGCGCGGCCTGCACATGCACATCGGCTCGCAGATCTTCGAGCTCGGCTCGTTCCGCCAGGCGGTCGAGGCGATCGCCGGCCTCGGCGAGTTCCCGGTCTACGACCTCGGCGGCGGCCTCGGCGTCGCCTACACGGCCGAGGACGAGCCTCCGGCGATCGAGGCCTACGTCCAGGCCAAGGCCACCGCCGTGCGCGAGATCCTCGGGGCCGGCAAGCGGCTGGTCATCGAGCCGGGTCGCGCGCTCGTGGCCAATGCCGGCGTGACCCTCTACACCGTGGAGACGGTCAAGCGCGACGTCTCCACGTACGTCGCCGTCGACGGGGGCATGTCGGACAACCTGCGGCCCATGCTCTACGGAGCGGTCTACGAGGCGACGATCGCCGACCGCCCCGCGCCGGGTGGGGAGCTCTGCCGCGTCGCGGGCAAGCACTGCGAGTCCAGCGACGTGATCGTCCACGACGTCCACCTGCACGACCCGCGGCCCGGCGACGTGCTCGTCACGCCCGCGACGGGGGCCTACGGGCACGCGATGGCCAACAACTACAACGGGGTGCCCCGGCCGCCCGTGATCTTCTGCCGCGACGGAGAGGCGCGCGTGGTCGTGCGGCGCGAGACCTACGAGGACCTGGCCGCCCGTGACGAGTTTTAGGGTCGGCCTGCTCGGGCACGGGACGGTCGGCGCGGCGTTCGCCGAGCTGCTCGAGCGGCGCGCCGACGCGATCGAGGCGACCGTCGGGCGGCGTCCCGAGATCGTCGGCGTGCTCACCCGCAACCGCGGCGACTTCGAGGAGATCCTCGAGGCCTCCGACCTCGTGGTCGAGCTGATGGGCGGGCTCGATCCGGCGCGCGACTACGTCATGCGCGCGCTGCACGCCGGCAAACACGTCGTGACCGCCAACAAGCAGCTGCTCTCCCAGCACGGCGAGGAGCTGTGGGAGGCCTCTCGCGAAGCCAACGTGACGCTGCGCTTCGAGGCCGCCGTGGCCGGCGTGGTGCCCGTGATCCGAGTGCTCCAGGAGTCGCTCGCCGCCGCCCACGTCGACCGCCTCCACGGGATCGTCAACGGGACGACGAACTTCATCCTCACCGAGATGGCGCGCACCGGCGCGACGTTCGGCGAGGCGCTGGCGCAGGCGCAGGAGCTCGGCTACGCCGAGGCCGACCCGACCGAGGACGTCAACGGCAAGGACGCGGCCGCGAAGATGGCGATCCTCGCTCGGCTCGCCTTCGGCACGCCCGTTCACCTCGACCAGGTGGTCTACGAGGGGATCGAGCACATCACCCCGGACGACCTCGAGTACGCCAGCGAGTTCGGCCTCTCGCTCAAGCTGATCGGCACGGCCGAGCGCGTCGACGGCGGGCTGTCGGTGCGCGTGCACCCCGCCTTCCTCTACGGCGACCACCCGCTCGCCTCCGTGTCGGGCCCGTTCAACGCCGTCACGGTGGAGTCGGAGGCGATCACCGAGATCACGATGTCGGGGCCGGGCGCCGGCGGGCCGCAGACGGCGAGCGCCGTCCTGGGCGACGTCGTCAGCGCGATGATCCCGCCGGCGCTGGTCCCCGAGCCGATCGTGAAGCTGGACATCATCGAGGACGTCGTGTCGTCCTTCTACGTGCACCTCGAGGTGGACGACCGGCCCGGCGTGCTCGCCCAGGTCGCGCAGATCCTGGGGATGCAGGACATCTCGGTGAAGTCGGTCGTGCAGAAGGGCATGGGCGAGCAGGCCCGCCTCGTGATGGTGGTGCACCCGACGAAGGAGTCGAGCTTCGCCGCGGCGCTCCAGCTCATGTCGCAGCTCGACTTCCTGCGCTCGCCGCCGCGGGCGATCCGGGTGATCGAGGAGGAGTTCCTCTCATCCCCGGAGTGATCGAGCGCTACCGCGACCGCCTGCCGTTCGGTCCGCAGGACCCGGTCGTCACGCTCCACGAGGGCTCGACCCCGCTCGTGCCCGCCCCCCGCATCTCCGAGCGCGCCGGCCGCGAGGTGCTGCTCAAGCTCGAGGGCGCCAATCCCACCGGCTCGTTCAAGGATCGCGGGATGACCTGCGCGGTGTCGGCCGCCGTCCGCGAGGGGGCGCGCGCGGTCATCTGCGCCTCCACCGGCAACACCGCGGCCTCCGCCGCCGCCTATGCCGCGCGCGCCGGGCTGACGGGCGCGGTGATCGTGCCCGAGGGGAAGATCGCCACGGGCAAGCTGGCCCAGGCGCTCATGCACGGCGCGCGAGTCGTCAGCTTTCGCGGGTCCTTCGATCGCGCGCTCGAGCTCGTGCGCGAGCTGGCCGATCGCCACCCGGTCGCGCTGGTGAACTCGGTCAACGCGTTTCGGCTGGAGGGCCAGAAGACCGGCGGCCTTCGAGATCCTCGACGAGATCGGAGAGATCGACGCGCTGTGCATCCCGGTCGGGAACGCCGGCAACGTGACCGCGTACTGGAAGGGGTTCCAGGAGGCGGGGTCCGCGCCGCGGATGCTCGGCTTCCAGGCGGAGGGCGCGGCGCCGCTGGTGCGCGGCGAGCCGGTCGAGAACCCCGAGACCGTGGCGAGCGCGATCCGGATCGGCAACCCGGCGCGCTGGGAGGAGGCGATGGGCGCGATCGTCGGCTCGAGCGGGGCCATCGCCGCCGTCAGCGACGCCGAGATCCTCGACGCCTGGCGCCTGCTCGCCGCCGAGGAGGGCGTGTTCTGCGAGCCCGCTTCGGCGGCCGCCGTGGCCGGCCTGCTGCGCCACGGCGCGGGCGACGCCCAGCGCGTCGTCTGCGTGCTGACCGGACACGGCCTCAAGGACCCGCAGACCGCGCTGGACCACGCGGGCGCGGTCGTGCCCTGCGAAGCCGAGCTGGACGCTCTCGAGCGGGCGGTGCTGGCGGAATGAGACGGCGACGGGTCGTGCGCGCCCCGGCGTCCTCGGCCAACCTCGGCCCCGGATTCGACACGCTCGCCGCCGCGCTGGCGCTCCACCTCGAGCTGGAGGTCGAGGAGACGGGGACGTTCGCCGTCGAGACCGAGCTCGACGTGCCCCGCGACCGCTCCAACCTCGTGGTGCGGGCCTTCGAGACCCTGCATCCGGCGGACGGCTTCACGTTCCGCATCGACTCCCCGATCCCCCCGGCGGGCGGGCTGGGCTCGAGCGCCGCGGCCGCCGTGGCCGGGCTGATGGCGGCCGACCACATCTTCGAGCTCGACGCCGACCTGCTCGCGGCGGCCACCGAGCTGGAGGGCCATCCCGACAACGCGGCGGCCGTCCTGCTGGGCGGGTTCGTCGTGTGCGCCGCAGGCGAGGCCACGCGCTTCGACGTCCCCGCGGGCCTCGAGGCCGTCGTCGTCGTGCCCCCCGGGTCCGTCCGCACCGAGGAGGCGCGGGCCGCGCTGCCCGCCGAGGTCCCGCTGGACGACGCGGTGTTCAACGTCGGGCACGCCTCGCTGCTCGTCCTCGGGCTGGCCAAGGGCGAGTGGGACCTCGTGGCCCGTGGCCTGCACGACCGCGTCCACCAGCCGCGCCGCGCGCACCTGTACCCCGAGTCGCTGAACCTGGTGGAGCGGGCGCAGGAGCTCGGCGCCCTCGGCGCCACCATCTCCGGCGCCGGCCCGACCGTGCTCTTCTGGACGCACTACGAGCAGACGGGCGGCGTCGTCGAGGCGCTGCGCCGCGCCGCGCCGGACGCCGAGATCCGCCGCGTCCCCTTCGAGCCGCAGGGGGCGGAGGTGCGGGAGCTGTAGGCGTTCGGTTCGCCGCTTCGTGGCGCGGGCGCCGAGAACGGCGGGCATCGAGGGCGGCCCGGAGCGGGGGCCGATGACGGATGAGTTGAGTAGGCCATAGCCCACCTAACTCATCAATCATCGAAGAAGCGGCCTGAACCCGACCCCCTCGATGCCGCAGTTCGGATCGCCAGACCGGCGAGGGCGGCGGCCGAGGCCGCGCGCCTCATCGCCCAGCCAGCTCGAGCGCGCCGAGCCGCTGGCGCGCTTCCGGGAGGTCGAGCCGCGCGAGCAGTTCGCCGGCGAGCGCTATGTAGTCGGCCCCGAGGTCGGGGCGGTAGTCGAGGATCGAGACCGCCCGCTCGGCCGACTCGGCGTAGGCGATGGACTGCCGGATGGTGGTCTCGAACACCTTGTCGCCGAACGCCTCGGCGAGCGACTGGTACGCCTCGCGCGAGTGGATCGTCCGCATGTCGGCGAGGTTGAGCACCACACCCATCCACGACAGGTCCGGGTTCAGGTTGTCGCGAGCCAGCTCGATCACCTCGAGCGCCTGCTCGACTCCCTGCATGGCGAAGTACTGGGCCTCGGCGGTGAGGAGCGCATGGTCGGCGGCCACGAGCGCGTTGACCGTGAGCAGGCCCAGGGAGGGCGGGCAGTCGAGCACCACGGCGTCGTACACGCGGTCGAGGTCGCGCAGGGCCCGCTTGAGCGTCAGCTCGCGCCCCATCCGCCCGCTGAGCGCCAGCTCCGCCTCGGCCAGCTGGAGGTTCGCGGGAATGACGTCGCCGGTGATCGCCTCGCTCGCCTGGGCGCGGCCGGTGAGGACGTCGGCGATCGTCGGCTCGGCGTCCGGCGGGACGTCGAAGTAGTCGGACAGGTTGCCCTGCGGGTCGAGATCGACGGCCAGTGTCTCGAGGCCGAGCCGGCGAAAGATGTCCGTCAGGGTCCGGACCGCCGTCGTCTTGCCGGTGCCGCCCTTCTGGGAGAGGACTGCGATCGTCGCCGCCATCTTCGGCAGGTTAGCCAGAGTCGGCGGTCGGCGCTCAGGCCGTCAGCTGGCGGCGGCGGCCCGCCGCGGAAGTGGGCGCCTCGCCGTCCGAGACGACCTCGACGAAGCGCAGGCTGTGGCAGCCCACGAGCACCTCGTCGCCGTCCTGGAGAGTGCTCCACTCCACGCGCTCGCCGTTGACGAACACGCCGTTCAGGCTGCGGTCGTCGAGCACGCGGACGCCGTCGGGGCCGCGCACGATCAGCGCGTGCCGGCGGGAGACGGTGGGGTCGTCGAATCGCACGTCGGCGGCCAGGCTCCGGCCGATCCGGGTCCACTGGCTGCGCAGGGCGAACACGCGCACGTTGCCGGCACGCTCGTACGCCAGGTACTCCCCGGCCTCGTCGAGACCTTCGCGCACGTCCTCGATCCAGCCCAGGTCCCCCGTGTCGTCCTCGGACCACGGGCGCCCCGTGAAGCCGGAGGGCCCGAACAACGAGGCGCGGACGAACTCCGTGCCGCCGCAACCGGGGCAGCGGGGCAGCGCGTCATCGTTGGCGAGGTTGACGACGTAGTCGCAGTCCGCGCACCGGAACGAGCCGATGCCGGCAAGCGTTCCGGACTCGATTGACTCCATGGCCCTACTCCTGACGGGGGGTACGACTACGCCGGACGGGGGATGGACGCGGAGAGCGCCTGCCGTCGAGTGTACCTCCGAGGTCAAAAGGCCCCCCGGTGCAGTGACGTTTTGTCCAACGTGCAGGGACGTTCCCGTGCGCGGCGAACGATCCCGCGATGCCCGGGTCGCGGATCTCCTCTCCCAGCCTCGAGCTGGAACTGCTCCGCAAGGGAGTCGGGGACCGCACGCGCGCCGGCCGTCGCTGCGCGGATTGCCACCGTTCGCCGCTGATCGGGGAGCGCCTCTATCACTACGAGGGCGGCGCGCTGCGCTGCGAGCTGTGCCGGCCGCTCCGCCGCGAGCAGCCGGTGACGTCCGAGCTCGTCCGCGGTCCCGAGCACGGCCACGGCGTCGTGCGCATCACCCGCGCTGCCGCGTAGCGCCGGCGGAGCTATATGTTTGTGCCGTGGATCCGTTGACGGTCAGCGTGACGATCGCCCGCCCGCGCGAGGAGGTGTTCGAGTATCTGGCGGACATCGCCAACCACCCCGAGTTCACCGACCACTTCCTCAAGGACTGGCACCTCACGCGTGAGAACTCCTACGGTCTCGGGGCCGGCGCGCGCTTCCGGCTCGCCGCGCCCGGCAACCGGTTTCCCTGGGGCGACTCCACGTTCGTCGAGGTCGATCCGCCGTTTCGGATCGTCGAAGCCGGCCGCGGCGGCAAGTACAACCGGATCAGGACGACGGGCGTCTACACCCTGACGCCCGGTCCCGGTGGGACGACGCGGGTCGAGTTCACCAACGAGATCGTGCCCGCGCTCCTGACCGACCGCCTCCTCGAGAAGCTCGGCGTGCGCTCCTGGCTCAAGCGCAAGAACCGCAAGGCCCTGCGCCGGCTCCGCTCGATCCTCGAAGAGGGCGAGGGACGCGGGAAGCGCGCGACCATCGCGGAAGGCTGAATAGAATCCGGCCGGCGTGATCGCCGGTCGCCCTCGCACCCTTCTCGTCGCCCTCGTGGCCCTGCTCGGCGCGAGCGCCCTGGCCGCCTGCGGCAACAAGGAGGAGATCCGCACCACGGCCGCCACCGAGGGGCCCTACGTCGACGCCGGCCCGCTCCAGTACCAGGTCCAGATCTCGCGCCAGCTCAACCCGGCCGACGAGGAGGACAAGGGCTACTTCGTCGGGGTGAAGGATCCCGAGGGCCAGCTGAACGCCGAGGAGACGTGGTTCGCCGTGTTCGTGAAGGTGTGGAACCGCACGGACGACTCGCACATCGCCTCCAAGAACTTCGAGATCGAGGACACCGTCGGCAAGCGCTACGAGCCGGTGGAGGTCGGCGAGGACAACGTGTTCGCCTACCGCCCGCTCCAGATTCCCTCGGGCGGGCAGCTCCCGGGCACCGACGACGTCGCGAACGAGGGCGTGATCGGCGGCTCCATGCTGCTGTTCAAGCTCACGCTCGACTCGATCGCCAACCGGCCGCTCGTGCTGCACATCAAGAGCGCGGGCAAGCCGCCCGAGGCCGAGATCGACCTCGACGTCTAGCGCGGGCTCCGCGGCTCAGCCCACGCCGAGCGCGCTGGCCAGGACCTGCCGCGCCACGGGCGCCGAGGCGTCCCCACCCGCGCCCGCGCGAAGCCGCCAGACGGCGACGGCGACGCTGGGCCGGCGCGCCGGGGCGAAGGCGACGAACCAGGCGTCGGTCTGCCCCTGCGCGAGCCCGAGCTCGGCGGTCCCCGTCTTGCCCGCGACCTGGACGCCGGGGATGTCGGCGGCCTTGCCCGTGCCGAACTTGACCACGCCGATCATGAGCTGGCGCAGCGTGTCGGTGATCCGCCGGGTGGTGACGCGCTGACGGGGGGCGCGCTGGCCCTTCAGCACGTGGGGCTCGATGCGGATGCCGTGATTGCCCACGGCGGCCGCGACCGAGGCCATCTGGAGCGGCGACGCGAGGACCTTGCCCTGCCCGATTGCCGTCGAGCCGAGGTCGAGGTCGTCGCCGATCCCGGCTGGCTGGGGCATCGTGCTCTCCACCGCGCCGGGGATGAGCGGCCGCTCGTTCCAGCCGTACTTCTCCGACGTCTCGACGAGCCGCTTCTTGCCCACCTTCACGCCAAGCGGGGCGAACACGGAGTTGCACGAGTGCGCGAAGGACTCGACGAACGTGCCCCCGCACGACTCGCCGCCCGCGTTGTTCAGGCGTACTCCCTCGAGGACCGCCGCCGTCTGGACCGGGAACTGGTCGGTCAGCTTGACCTTGTGGTCCTCGAGCGCCGCGGTGGTGGTCATGATCTTGAACGTCGAGCCGGGGGGCCCGGTCGAGGAGTACGCCGTCCCGGCGAGCGCCAGGACCTCGCCGGTCCCGGGCTGGAGGACGGCGATCCCTCCGCTCTGGCCGGCCAGCGCGTTGATCGTCGCCTCCTCGATCTTCGGGCTGATCGTCGTGCGCACCGGGGGGGCCGGGCGCGGTTGCGAGGTGGCGAGCACGCGCCCCCCGACCGACAGCGTCCCGCCCGGGCGCCCCGCCAGCTGCGGCTGGAGCGCGCGCTCCAGCCCCGTCGTGCCGACCTGCGCGTCGTCCGGATAGCCGAGCCCGCGGAGCGAGAGGCGCTGTTCGGGCGGGATCGGCCCCAGCTCGCCCACCGTCTCGGCGGCCGCGGCGGTCAACGACGTCGCGCGGTCCGGGCCCTTGGCCAGCGCCTGGCCGTCGCGCGCGAGGATCGTCCCCCGGGGCGGCAGCTCGCGTGCGGCGTTGCAGCGCCTGCCCCTGCTCCACACCGGGGAAGGTGAGCTCGGGGCGCCAGTCGATGCGCGCATCCTGGCCACTGCCGTCGAAGGGCAGGCGCAGGGTGCCGCGAACCGTCCCGAAGACCCGCGTGCGGACGGTCACGGGAACGGACACGGCGCCGTCCTTGGGGCTCTTCGCGTCGCCGACCGAGATCGTGGTCGCCGTCGCGGTCGCCGCGGTCATCGCGTACGCGTCGCGGAAGCGCGTGATCGGGTAGCGCGACTTGGCGGCCGCCGAGAGCTCGGCGTGCATCGCCTCGTAGTCCCCCTTCTGCCACGCCTTGGCGAAGCGCTCCGCGACCTTCTTCTCGGGCGCGGTGTAGAGAGCGCCCACGACGACGCCGACGACGAAGGCCAGGCCGGCGAGGATGGCCACGGGGAGGAGGCGGTGTGTGAGACGGTAGCGGCGGTTGCGCTCGGCACGGGGCGGCCGCGGCGCGCGAGGTTCTGCGTAGCTTGTGCGACCTGCCTCCACCTTTGGCAACGCAGAGTAGATGATGCGAAAGCCCGACCTGCAACCGCTGATCCCTCGATGACGGGCCTCGACTGGGTGATCGTGGCGTTCACCGCGCTGATGGCCGTTTACGGCTACGCGCAAGGGTTCTTGGTGGGCGCGCTGTCGCTCGTCGGCTTCGTCGGCGGGGCCTTCCTCGGCACCCGCTTGGGCCCCCTGCTCTTGCCCGACGGCGCCGAGTCGCCCTACGCGCCCATCTTCGGGCTCATGGGCGCGCTGTTCGCCGGAGCCGTGCTCGCCACCGGACTCGAGGGCCTCGCCCTGGCGCTGCGCCGGCGCGTGCGCGCGCCGGGGCTGGAGATCCTCGACGGGACCCTCGGGGCGGCGCTCACCGCATGCGTCGCGCTGGGCGTCGCCTGGATCGGGGGCGCCGTCGCCCTCCAGAGCTCGAAGGACCCCGAGGTGCGCCGCGCCGTCCAGCGCTCGGCCGTCCTGCGGCGGCTCAACGAGACGCTGCCGCCCTCGGGATCGATCCTCAACGCGCTGTCGCGGATCGACCCCTTCCCCAGCTTCTCGGGGCCGGCGGTCGACCTCAGCCCGCCCAACTCGGCGATCGCACGGGACCCGCAGGTCAAGGCGGCCGGGCCCGGCGTCGTGCGGATCCTCGGCACCGCGTGCGGGCTGGGCATCGAGGGATCGGGCTGGGTGGCCCGCCCGGGCGTGGTCGTGACCAACGCCCACGTCGTCGCGGGCACCGATGACACCGTCGTGCAGAAGGGCGGCGAGGACCCCAAGCACGATGCCCAGGCGATCTACTTCGACCCCACGAACGACATCGCCGTCCTGCGCGTCGACGGTCTCGACGCCCCGGCCCTGCGGCTCGTCGCGGACCCGAGGCCCGGCTCCACCGGCGCCGTCCTCGGCTATCCCCAGAACGGGCCCTACGACGTCGAGCCCGCGCGCCTGGGGACGACCGAGACGGTCACCTCCACCGACGCCTACGGGCGCGGGCCCGTGCGCCGCACCATCACGTCGCTGCGCGCGCGCGTGCGCGAGGGCAACTCCGGCGGGCCGGTGGTCGACGGCGGCGGGCGCGTGATGACGACCGTGTTCGCCGCCACGGTCGGCGGGGCGCAGGACGGCGGTTACGGCGTGCCCAACGACATCGTGCGCTCCGCCCTGTCGGCCGCGCGCGGCTCCGTGAGCACGGGCCCCTGCGCGCGGTAGCTCAGACCACGCGGTAGACGCGCCACTCGCCCGGCACGCCCTTGAGCTCGTGCTCGCCGTGGTCGGAGAAGTCGATCCCGGAGCCGACCACGAGGTCCTTCACCGTGCTGGAGACCAGTACCTCGCCGGGGCCCGCCATGGAGCCGACGCGGGCGCCGATGTGCACCGCCATGCCGGCCACGTCGTCGCCGCGCACCTCGCACTCCCCCGTGTGCAGGCCGGCGCGAATGGCCACGCCGAGCGAGTTGACGTCGTAGGCGATCGCCTTCGCGCACTGGATCGCCCGGGCCGGGCCGTCGAACGTGGCCAGGAAGCCGTCGCCCGTCGTCTTGATCTCCCGCCCGCTCCAGTAGTCCAGCTTGCGGCGCACGAGCTCGTCGTGCCTCTCCAGCAGCTCGCGCCAGCGGCGGTCTCCCATCTCGGACGCGCGCCGGGTCGAGTCGACGATGTCCGTGAACATCACGGTCGCCAGCACGCGGTCGGGAGCGCGCACCTGGCGGGCCCCGGTGAGGAACTCCTCGATCTCGTCGATGATGGCGTCGCTGTCGCCGGCCACCATCAGGTTGTCGGAGCCCTCGAGCATCACGAGCTTGGCCCCCGGGATCCTTTCGGCGATGTACTGGGAGTGGCGGGGGTCGATCAGCGAGTCGTCGCGGCGGTGCATCACGAGCGTGGGCACGCGGATCGAGGGCAGGACGCTGCGCACGTCGTACTCGCCGATGAGCTTCTGGAGGATCCGAATCTGGTTGGGACTCGCGGCGAGGCGCTCGAGCTTGGCGTACCAGGCGCGGAACTCGGGGTCGTCCGCCTCGCTGGGCGCGAGCCCGTCCAGCCGCGCTCCGGTGCCCCACGTCTCGGCCAGGAACTCCATGAGCCTCTCCCGCTCCTCCGGCGGATTCGCCCAGGGGATGTCCTCGGACTGGACCACCCGCGCCCAGGCCGAGTAGAGAACGAGCGCGCGGACGCGGTGCGGGTGCGTGGCCGCGTAGAGGCAGGCCATCGGACCGCCCTCCAGCGCCGCCAGCAGAACCACGTCCTCGCAGCCGCCGGCCGCGTCGAGCACGGCATTGACGTCGTCCATCTGCTCCTCGAGCGTCGGCGCGCCCACGATCGGGTCCGACATGCCCGACCCACGGCGGTCGAACATGATCAGCCGGCCGAGGTGGGCGGAGCGCTCGAAGAAGCGGTTGACCTTGGGCGATTCCCACAGGTGCTCGATCTGCGACAACCACGTCGGCACGTAGAGGACGTCCATCGGGCCCTCGCCCGTGACGGAGTAGGCGAGGTGGTAGTCGCCGCTCTTGGCGTAGCGGGTCGGGCCCGGCTGCATGTCCTCACGCTACCCTGCGCCGCATGGCCAAGAAGCTCGTCATCGCCGAGAAGCCCTCCGTGGGCCGCGATCTCGCGCGCGTGCTCGAGGGGCCGTTCCAAAAGGGCGAGGGCTGGCTGGAGGGCCCAGAGCACGTGATCACGTGGGCGGTCGGGCACCTCGTCCAGCTCGCCGAGCCCGACGAGTACGACCCCAAGTTCAAGAAGTGGCGCATGGCCGACCTGCCGATCATCCCCGACCGCTTCAAGCTCGTCGTGCGCGACGAACGCTCGAAGAAGCAGATGACGGTGGTCAAGCGCCAACTCGGGCGCGACGACGTCGAACTGGTCGTCAACGCGTGCGACGCCGGGCGCGAGGGCGAGCTGATCTTCGCCTATCTGTACGAGAAGGCCGGCTCCAAGCTGCCCGTCCAGCGCCTGTGGCTGAACTCGATGACCAAGCAGGCGATCGAGGAGGCGTTCGGGCGGCTGCGCGACGGCGCGGAGATGGAGAAGCTCGAGGAGGCTGCCCGCTCGCGCTCCGAGGCCGACTGGATCGTCGGCATGAACGCCACCCGCGCGGCGACGATCCGCCTGCGCTCGTCCTTCGACGGCGCGGTCTCGCTGGGGCGGGTGCAGACCCCGACGCTGGCCATCGTGGCGCGGCGCGAGGAGGAGATTCGCGCGTTCAAGCCCGAGCCCTACTGGCTGGTCGACGCCGTCTTCGCGGCCGACGGCGAGCGCGTCTACGAGGGCCGCTACCACCAGGGCGCCCAGCCGCGCCTGAAGGCGGCGGCCGAGGCGGAGGCGATCGTGCGAGGCCGTCCGCGGCCAGGTCGGCGAGATCACCAAGCTCGAGAAGACGCGGCGCAAGGAGCGCGTCCCGCTCCTCTACGACCTGACGACTCTCCAGCGCGAGGCGAACAACCGCTACGGCTTCTCGGCCCGGCGCACCCTGGCGGCCGCCCAGCGCCTGTACGAGGAGCACACGGCGCTCACGTATCCGCGCACGAACTCGCGCTTCATGCCCTCGGACATGCGCGGCGACATCAAGCCGATCGCGGAGCTCCTGGGGCGCAACCCGAACTACGCCGCGGCGGCCAAGTACGTGACGGGCCTCGACGTCCTCCCGCTGGGCCGCGTGGTCAACGACGCGAAGGTCACCGACCACCACGCGATCATCCCGACGCGCTCCGAGCACCGCGTCGAGAAGATGAACGACGACGACAAGAAGGTCTACGACATGGTCGTCCGCCGCTTCCTCGCCGCCTTCCACCCCGAAGCGGAGTTCGAGAACACGCGCGTGGAGACGACCGTCGCCGATCACGTGTTCCGGACCCGCGGAAAGGTCCTGCTCGTGCCGGGCTGGCGCGGCGTGTACGGCGAGACCGCCGAGGGCGCCGAGCGCCCCGAGCGCGACGGCGACGAGGACGACGCCGGGCGCGAGCAGCGCCTGCCCAAGCTCGAGCAGGGCGAGAACGCGGAGGTCCGCGAGGTCGAGTCGCTGGCCAAGGAGACCAAGCCTCCGCGCCGCTACAGCGACGCCTCGCTGCTCGGCGCCATGGAGACCGCGGGCAAGCTGGTCGACGACGACGAGCTGCGCGAGGCGATGAAGGACTCGGGGATCGGCACGCCGGCGACCCGCGCCGCGATCATCGAGCGCCTGATCACGGTCGGCTACCTGGAGCGCGACGGCCGCGCGCTGGTGGCCACCGAGAAGGGCCTCAACGTGATCCGCCTGCTGGCCGAGCACCCGCTGACCTCCCCCTCGCTGACCGGCGAGTGGGAGCACCGCCTCGCCCTGATCGAGGAGGGCGCCGACACGCGGCCCAAGTTCATGGGCGACATCGCGAAGTTCGCCGTCGAGACGGTCGCCGACCTCGACGCCAAGCTCAAGGACGTGCGCATCCCGCGCGCCAAGCTCGGGCCCTGCCCGGTCTGCGGCCGCGAGATCTCCGAGAACCGCAAGGGCTACTCGTGCTGGGCCCGGGAGGACCCGGGCTGCGGCTTCGTCATCTGGAAGGCCAAGGCGGGCAAGCAGCTTCCGGTCGCCGTGGCCAAGGAGCTGATCAAGACCGGCCGGACCGCCAAGCCGGTGACCGGGTTCAAGGGCCGCTCCGGGCGCTCGTTCCGCGCCCGCCTCGCCCTCCAGCAGAACGAGGAGGGCAAGTGGCGGGTGGAGTTCGACGAGCCGTGGGCGCGCGAGGGCGCCAAGCCGCCCGAGCAGGAGGAGACCGCGGCCACGGCGGGTGCCACCGCGTCCGACGCCACGCCCGAAGCGGCCTGAACCGGCCTCCCCGCCAACAACCCGAAAACGGGTTGACTGGGTCGCGCGCGTGCGAGAGAGTCGCCGGAACCCGAACCGGGAGACCCAGATGCGGAGATTCGCCCTGCTCGTACCCCTTGCGTCGATGCTCGGCCTCGGGGGCATCGCCCTCGCCGGCGAGCCCTCGACGATCGGCAACGACAACCTGATCCTGCAGGTCAAGGCCTCGCCGCCGCGCACCGGCACGGCGCTACGGCCTCAGGCCGCCGGGCTCGACTTCTCCACGCTGCTCTACACCAGCGACGGCCAGCGGTCCTCTCGTACCAGTCGCACGATCAGGATCCGCTTCACGGGCTTTCGCTTCAACCCGTCGGCGTTCAAGAAGTGCCTTGAGTCCAAGCTCGAGAAGACCGGCCCCTCGGCCTGCCCCGCCGGCTCCAAGCTCGGCACCGGAACGGCCACCGCGGATGCCCGCCCGGCGGTCGCCACGCCCGTACAGGCCAAGGTCCAGGCGTTCAACGGAACGCTTGACACCGATGCCGAGGGCAAGCCCATCCCGCCCAAGCCCGCGATCCTGATCATCGCGGACGCCGGCGGCGGCATCAAAAGCTACGTGCCCGCGCTGTTCGTCGGCAGGGACACCGTCGAGACCGCCGAGGGCACGCCGCCGACTCCCGGTCAGCAGAGTCTCTTCACCATCACGAGCCTGCACCTGAACCTGCGGGCCAAGACCACGCGGGTCGGGCGCAAGACCGTGGCGTTCGCGGAGACCCCGCGAACGTGCCCGGGCGGCCTGTGGCGCTACGTGCAGACCAACTCCTACTACTCCGGCGAGAAGGTCGTGACCAAGGACACCCAGCCCTGCGTGCGTTAGCGGGCTGGATCGCCGCGGCGCTCTTGGCGCTCCTGGTCGGCCTCGCGCTCGCGGGCTGCGGAGGCGACGGCTCCGAGGAGGCCAAGGGCCAGACCGTCCGCTTCCAGAAGCCGACCGACCCGGGCACAAGCCGTTCACCGCGCCGGCCGACGTGCAGGGCGCGAAGAAGGTGGCCGTCGGCTCGGGACCGTTCGGCGGCACGGGCTCGGACCTGGTGTGCGACCGCGAGCTGCTCATCCGCTCGCTGCGCGCGCGGCCGGAGAAGCTGCGCGAGTGGGCGCGCACCGTCGGCATCACGCCGAGCTCGAGCGAGGTCGCGCGCTACATCCGCAAGCTCACCCCCGTCACGCTGACCCGCGACGCGCGCGTCACCAACCACAACTTCGTCAACGGCCGCGCGGTCGGCTACCAGGCGATCCTCCAGGCCGGCACAGCCGTGCTCGTCGATGGCGACGGGATCCCGCGCGCCCGCTGCCGCTGCGGCAACCCGCTGCTCGAGCCCATCTACATCCCCACGGCCACCTGCTACGGCTGCCCGAAGAACTACAAGCCGCCGGCGCCGTGCCAGCCCTTCAGCAAGTGCTACGACCCCTATCCCGACCCGCCGCCGGTCAAGGGCGGGACGGCGACCACGCCGACCCAGCCGCAGCAGCAGACGACCACGCAGCCCCCGCCGCAGCAGACGACCACCCAAGCCGCGCCCCAGAACCCGCAAGCGTCGTTCAACCGCTCCACCGGCCACGTCGGGGACCAGTACGCCCTGTCGATCTCCGGCTTCTCGCCCAACACCGAGGTCCCGTTCACGCTGACCCGGCCCGACGGCGTGCAGGAGCAGCACACGATCTCCACCGACTCGAGCGGCAGCGGCACGTTCGGCTTCGCCCCGAGCGGCGGCGGCGACGTGATCGGCACCTACACCGCCACGGTGCGCGACCCCAAGACGGGCGCGACGGCCTCGGCGACGACCGAGCTCCAGCCCTAGATCCGCCACGCGCAATACTGGCTGGGCATGGCCTTCGTTCCCCCCGCCCGCCACCTGCTGCGCGCCAAGGACCTGGCCGACGCCCGGTACTTCGAGCCGCTCGACGTGGATGACCTGGCCCGCGCCGCCGGCCTCTCGCGCGCCCACTTCAGCCGCGAGTTCCGCGGCGCGTTCGGCGAGTCCCCCCATGCGTATCTCCTCACCCGCCGCCTGGAGCGCGCCGCCGCGCTGCTGCGGACGACCGACCACTCCGTCGCCGACATCTGCTTCTCGGTGGGCCTGCAGAGCGTGGGCTCGTTCACCACCAGCTTCACGCGCACCTACGGCCGCTCGCCGACGGCCTACCGCGCGCAGTTTCCGCCCGCGTCCCAGCTGCGCGCTGGTCCCGGCGTGCGTCGTGCGCGCCTACTCGCGCCCCCAACGCCGCACGTTTCGAGAAGACAGTCGGCCGGCGCGGACCTAGCATCGCCGGCGATCGTTCAATCGAACCAAGGAGGACCCCAGATGACCAGGATCGCCACACGCACAGCTGTGGGTGCACGACCAGGACGAGGCGCTCGCGTTCTACACCGAGAAGCTCGGCATGGAGGTGCGCGCCGACGTCACGCTCCCCGAGATGGGCGACTTTCGCTGGCTCACCGTCGGGCCGGCCGAACAGCCCGACATCGCCATCACCCTGATGGCCATCCCCGGCCCGCCGGTGATGGACGCCGAGACGGCCGAGCAGGTGCGCGGCCTGATGGCGAAGGGCTTCGCCGGCACCGTCTTCCTCACCACGGACGACGTCCAGGCGTCCTACGAGGAGCTCTCGGCCCGCGGGGTCGAGTTCACCGAGAAGCCCGAGGAGCGCCCCTACGGGATCGACTCCGGGTTCCGCGACCCGTCGGGCAACTCGTTCCGGCTCACGCAGGTGCGTGAACTGGCGAACTCCTGACGGACTACCCCGTCACGGTCACCCTCACCGTCGGCGTCCTGCCCTGCTCGTACGGGTATGACGCGTCGCGCTTGATCAGGGCGCGGAACCGGTACACGACGCGGCCGCTGGTGGCGCCGAAGCGATAGCTCTGGCGCCACCGGCCGCGCGCGTCGGTCCGGGGCGTGGCGAAGGTGCGCCAGGCGCCGCGGTAGTGGGCCTGGAGGTCGACGGTGCGTCCGCCGCGCGGGAGGGGAAGACCGCGCAGGCGACCGGTGAAGACGACGCTCTGCCCGTTGCGGGCGCGACGGCGGCCGGCGTGCAGGGTTCCGGCCGCGGGAACGAGCACGCGGGCCTCCAGCGAGGCGGGAAGCAGAAGGTCGTCGCCGTCGTAGGCCAGGCGCACGTGGCGCGAGGGCCCGGCCGCGACGCGCCACGAGAAGCGTCCGGACGAGTCCGTGCGCACGGCCCCGGCGCGGCGCCACGCCTGCTCGGTGCGAGGACGCTCGAGCACTTCGACCACGGCGCGGCCGACGGGACGGCCTTGCCACGTCTCCAGCACGCCGGCCAGCGTCGCCGTGCGCCCGAAGCCGAGACGCAGCGGCTCTCGCAGGGCCGACGCCGCCGGCGGAGCCGCCGGGCGGCACACACGCCGCGAGACCGTCCGGCGCCCGACCTTGCGCCTGACCGTCCGGCAACGGCGCGCTGCCGACGAGCGGCCGACGATGCGCGTCGCCAGCCGCAGCGGGAGCACGACCACCATCGGACGTCCGGTGACGTCGCGGTCGGCGACCGTCTCGTTGCCGACGGCGTCCCGGACGAGCGCGCGCAGCTCATACGTGCCGTCCGGAAGCTCGGCGTCGGGGATCCGCGCGACCGCGTGGCCGTCCGCTGCGAGCGCCGTCGGCAGCGCCCGCCAGGCGCCGCCGCCGCGCTCGCGCAGTTCGATGCGCGCGCCGGCGAGCCCGGAGTGGGCGTCCGAAGCGACGAGCGACACGCGGCGCGGGTCGGCCGGGTCCTGGAGCTCGAAGCCCCCGGTCGACGGCGCGACGTCGTCGAGGCGCAGGTGAACGGGCTCGGCGGCCTGGGCCGCGTCCGCGTTGCCCGCCTCGTCCTCGAGCCACAGGGCGAGGGTCCAGTCGCCGGCTCCCGCGACGCGAAGGCCCTTGAGGGAGGAGACCGCGGCGCCGTCACGAGACCCCTGCTCGCAGGCGCCTCCGCGGCACAGGCGCCAGTGGACGCGCGCGATCGGCGCTGTCTGGCCGGGCGGATTCGTCCAGGACACGTCGAACGGCCCCGCCGCCCGCCATCCCTCACCGCCGCTGACGGTGACCGCACGGGGCGGGGCCGGGGCGTGGTTGTCGACCGCGATCGTGCGGTCGAGCGAGGCGGCGTTGCCCGCCGCGTCGATGCCGACGAAGCGCAGCGCATGCACGCCGTCCGCCGCGGTCCGCGTGTCGAGTGGGAGGCCCGCGCTGCCCAGGTCGGCGCACGGCCGAGGGCGCGCGAAGTCGCAGGCGACCGACGCCGGCCAGCCCGGCTCCGCGAAGTCCTGGGAGGCGAACGCGCCGTTCCCGTCGAGCTGGCCGTACACGCTCCGGATGCCGACGTTGTCGCGCACCGCCGCCCACATCCACTCGGTGCCCCGGTGCCAGCCGTCGCCCAGGAGCTCGCCCCCGTTCGCCGAGAGCGAGGGCGCCGAGTCGTCGCGCACCGTCACGCTGACGTCCTTGAGGTTCGCCCACGTCTCCATCGAGGAGGTGGCGCAGCCGGCGGCCGACTCGCAGCGCACGCCCATCCGGACCTTCTGGTGGCCGCGCAGGTCGAGGGCGTACGGGCCGGCGAAGTAGGTCCACCCGCCGGGCTGGTTGACGCAGTCGCCGGGATAACCCCACAGGTGATCGCCCGGGTGAAAGGCGTCGCCGTCCCATCCGAACACGCCGAACGCCCAGCAGCCCGAGGCCCGCCCGCCGGACGCCCGGAAGCTCATCGACTGGAGCACGGCGCCGGCCGGCGCCTCGAAGATCTGCCACGCCGAGGCGCCAGCGCCGAGCCGGCCTCCGCCGGCGTTTCGATCCGCCCGGGCGACGAGCCCGGTGGTGATCCCCTGATAGTCGGCGCCGGGACACTGCGCGTAGGCGGTCAGCCCGCTGGTGGCGTACGCCCAGAACGCGCGGTTGACGCCGTCGCTGTGGCAGGCCCGGACTTCATAGGTGCCCGCGTGCGCGGACGTCGCGCCGAGCGCGGACGCCGCGGCGGCGAGGAGCGCGGCGGCCGCGCGCAACGGGACGGGACGGAGAGCTGTCATGGCGCCTCCCTAGGGGCCGAACTCGGTGGGTGGTTTGTCCGCAGCCCGCTCGGGGCCTGCGGCCGCGGCGGCCGGCGCCCTTGCGCTTGGGGCGGGCGCGGCCGGCCTGGACTCGGTGGACGACACCTCCGCGGCGGGGGCGAACTCGGACGGCGGGGCGGGCGGCTGTTCCTTGAGCCGCGGGTGGGCAGGAGGGTCGGTGCCGTCTCGCTCGGGACCCGGCCGCGTCGGGACCGGAGCGGACCCCGGAGCGACCCGGTCACGCCCCGACGTCCGCGTCGGCGCGGGCGGCGCCGGGCGCGTGACCGCCGCGCGCACGGGACTCCGTGGCGCCGCCTCCCGGTGCAGGGCGGCAGCCCCACCCCCGGCGAGAGCCGTCGCCGACGCTGCCACCGCCGCGACCTTCCCCGCGGAGACGGCCTCGATTCCCGCGTGCAGCTTGTGGGACGACAGCACCACCCGCTCGTGGAGCCCGCCGGCGACAGCGTCCCAGGCGCGGGCGACGAGACTCGGGCCATCGCCATCGCCGTCGAGCGGATCGGGCACCGGCGCCGCCGGGACGGCCAGCGCCGCTGGGCCCGCGAGTGCCGCCACCGCGGTCGGCGCGGTCCGGAACTCGCGCAGGCTGGCGCGGCACGCCGGGCAGTGGCGCAAGTGCGGCCGCAGCGCCGCGACGTCCTCGGCCGAAGCCTCCCCGTCAGCCAGCGCGGACAGCGCCGGCGCCCACCGCACGCACTCGCGCCCTTCCTCGATCTCGGCGTAGCGGTCGAAGAACGCGCGCCGGCCCTCGGTCAGACAACGATTGACCTTCGTGTACGTCCAGTTCGTGATCTCGGCGATCTCGCGGTAGGAGTAGCCCTGCGCCTTGAGCACGAGGGCGCGGACCTCCTGGGGCTTGAGCCGGGACAGCGCCTCGGCCGAGCGGCCGATGCGCTCGGCGTCGAGGGCCCGCTCGTCCGCGGGCTCCAGGTCGCGCGCCTCGGTGCCGTCGAGATCGACCTCGGCCGGGCCGACGATCCGCCGGCGCGCCGCGCGGATCGCCAGCGCCTCGTGCTTGACCACCGTGCGCAGCCACGCCGGAGCGCCCGCGGGATCGAGCGAGTCGGCGCGGGGCAGCAGGATCTCCAGCGCGCGCTGGCAGGCGTCATGAGCGTCGTCGGCGCAGAGCGAGTAGCGCCGCGCGACCGCAAGCATCGAGGGCGCATGCTTGGAGGCCAGCTGGAGCACCAGCTCGCGCCCTGTCGTGGTCCGGGTCGTGTCGGTCGCCGCCATGAGTGTGGGACAGGAGGCCGGAGCCGAACCGGATTCGCCCCCCGCGCCTCACATCCGGCCCGGCTCCGGCGCTCAGCGCTGTGCACCATGCGCGGGAGGCGAGCCCATCCTCGAGACGCTCGGCCTGCAGGCACATCGCCGCACGGCGCCCGTGACGAGATGACCCCGGCCTCCTCCGATCGGGCGAGGAGCAGATCGGCCAGGCACCTCCCACGCCAAATGCGCCACCGGCGGATAGTGTGGCCCGACTTCGCGGGACCCCAAACAGAGGAGAAGCCGGATGTCGAACGCGCAGCTCGACCCGTCCCACATCATGCAGGTGGGGATGGGGTTCTGGCCGTCGAAGACGGTGCTGTCAGCGGTGGAGCTGGAGCTGTTCACGCACCTCGGCTCCGACGCGATGACCGGAGAGGAGATCGGCGAAAAGCTGGGCCTCCACCCGCGAGGGATCTACGACTTTCTCGACACCCTCGTCGCGCTGCGATTCCTGGAGCGGGACGGCGACGGGAGCGAGGGCCGCTATCGCAACACCGCTGAGAGCGCGGCGTTCCTGGACAAGACCAGCCCGACCTACATCGGCGGAATCCTGGAGATGAGCAACGCGCGGCTGTATCGATTCTGGGCCGACCTCACCGAGGCGCTGAAGACCGGGAAGCCCCAGAACGAGATCAAGCAGACCGGCAAGCCGATGTTCGACGAGCTCTACAGCGACCCGGCGCGGCTCGAGCAGTTCATGGAGGCGATGCAGGGGGTCTCTCTGGGCAACTTCCACGCGCTGGCTCGAGAAGTTCGACTTCTCCAAGTACAAGACGGTCTGCGATGTCGGGGGCGCCACAGGCCAGCTGTGCACGATCCTCGCCACGCACCATCCGCATCTTCAGTGCCTGAGCTACGACCTCCCGGTGGTCGTGCCGATCGCCGAGAAGGCCATCGCCGCGGCCGGGCTGACCGACCGCGTGACGGCCGTCTCCGGCGACTTCTTCGCCGATCCCCTGCCGCAGGCGGACGTCATCACGATGGGCCTGATCCTGCACGACTGGAACCTGGATCGGAAGATGGACCTGATCAGGGCGGCCTACGACGCCCTGCCCGAAGGGGGCGCGTTCATCATCATCGAGAACCTCATCGACGACGCTCGGCGCGAGAACGCGTTCGGGCTGATGATGTCGCTCAACATGCTGATCGAGTTCGGCGACGCCTTCGACTTCACCGGCAGCGACTTCGCCGGCTGGTGCCGGGAGGCGGGCTTCAAGGACGTCGAGATCCTCCCGCTGACCGGCCCGGGGAGCGCCGGCATCGCCTACAAGTAGGCCGGCCTGATCAGAGCGCCTCGGCCGGCTCCTCCGGCTCGAACACGAACAGCTCCGCCGTGAGATCGGGGCCCTGGTGGCTCGCGTTCATGAACGCGATCACCTTGCGCCCGGTCAGCTCCTCGATCATGGCGCTCATGCGGGCCTCGAGCGTGTCCTGGAGCCTCATGCGCGACTCGCGAACCGACTCGCCATGCCCGCCCTCGAAGAGCGTCTGCTCGGCCGTGGTGTAGCCGCCGCGGAGCATCACGACGAGGATGTCCGGCCCCGCCCAATGCGCCTTGCAGGTGGTCGGGCCCTTCCCGGCGAAGTCGCGCAGGAGGCGCACCACCCCGTCCGACACGGCGACGAGCAGGCGACCGCCTTGAAGCTGCTCTTCCTGGGGCGACATGCGCCCCGATTTTACCCCCGCGGACTCAGCTCGTCAGAAGCTTGCGCCGCTCGCGCTCGGGCTCGATACGGACGACGTCCCAGGCGAGGCCGCCCTTCTCCAGCAGCCAGATCATCCCAGCGGACAGGTCGATCTCCCAGCGGCGCAGCCCGTGGCGCGCCGAGGTGGGGAAGGCGTGGTGGTTGTTGTGCCAGGCCTCCCCCATCGTCACGAGCGAGAGCCAGGCCAGGTTGCGCGACTCGTCGCCGGTGTCGAAGCGCCGCCGGCCGAAGAAGTGGCAGAGCGAGTTGATGCTGTAGGTCGCGTGGTGCAGGACGAGCATTCGCACGGCGCCGCCCCACAGCAGCCCGGTCAGGCCGCCGACGATCGTCCCGGTGAGCGCCACGCCGAGCCCGAAGGGAATGGCCAGCCCGAGCGCCACCCACAGCACGAACCAGCGGTCGACGAACCGGATGATCGGATCGGCGAGGAGGTCGGGCGCGTAGCGCCTCCGAGAACCGCGCTCGGTGTGGATGAACAGCCAGCCCCAGTGCGCGTGCCAGAGACCGGCGAGCGCGCCGCGAAACCCACCCTCGTGACCCACGTGGGGGCTGTGCGGGTCCCCCTCCTCGTCGGAGTACCGATGGTGCTTGCGGTGGTCGGCCACCCAGGAGATGATCGGGCCCTCGATCGCCATCGAGCCCAGGACGGCCAGCACGGCGCGCACCGCCCGGTTCGTCTTGAAGCTGCGATGGGTGAACAGGCGGTGGAACCCGACGGTGACCCCGAGCCCGGTGGCCAGGTAGACCGTCGCGAAGATGGCGACGTCGCTCCAGTTCAGCGCGGCGCCCCACAGCTGCCACCCGACGAGCCCGAGGGCCAGGATCGGCAAAGCGGTCACGAGGCCGGTCGCGATCCGGTCGGCGGTCTCGTGAGCGACCGGCTGGATCTCGTCTTCGGCGCGCGGGGCCCGGACGGTCGTGGATGGGGCTGTTGCGGTGGCTGCGGGCTGCATTTGACGGCCTCTTCCTTCGATGCTGTGCGAGGAAGTCCGACAAACCCCGCCGCCCCGCGTGGGACGGCTGAACGCCACCTTCCAGATTGCGCGACCGTCGAGTTCGGGCACCCGAACCGCGGCCGTTCTCCGAGTATAGGTACCCAAACGGGACACGCAAGAACCCGCGCTAGACTCGGGATGCGCTCGTCGGGGCCTTTTCGCGCTCTCCACCTTGCGATGCGACCTCAGGGAGAGTTCGAGAGGGGAGCCAGCGATGGCTCGACCGACACTACCTGCCGCCGATCCGACCGCCACTGCCGTATCCGACGCGGTCTCGCGGCTGTATCTCGACAAGTTCGGCAAGGGCGCGGTGCGCACCGAGACCTCCATGCACGAGGACCTCATCGTCACCGTGCTCTACGACATCTTCACGCCGGCCGAGAAGATGCTGATCGAGGGCGGAATGCGCGACAGCGTGCTCATCACCCGCCAGCTGTGGCAGCACGCCACGGAAGCGCTCTTCCGCGAGTCCGTGGGCCGGGTGACCGGTCGCACGGTCGTCGCGGCGGTCAGCGGGTTCGCGATCCCGGAGGGCATGGCCACGGAGGTCTTCGTCCTCGCCCCGCGAGCTTGACAGGGGCTGTGGTATTGGTCCCCCATGGCGGCTCCCGACACCGTCGCGCTGCTCGCGCACGTTCCCGTGTTCGAGGGGCTCGCGCCCGACGACCTCGAGCGGGTCGCGTCGGTGGCCGTGCCGCGCAGCTTCGAGCCCGGCCAGGTCGTGTTTCGCGAGGGCGACGACTCCGACACCTGCTACGTCGTGTGCGAGGGTCACGCGCGCGCCCTGCGCACCCACTCCGACGGGCGGACGATCACCCTGGCGACGTTCGGCGCCGGAGAGGTGTTCGGCGAGCTGGCCATGTTCGACGACGAGAAGCGCTCGGCCACGGTCGAGGCCATCGACGCGGTCGAGGCCATCGCGATCCTCGGGCCCGACATGCGCCGCGTGCTGCGCGAGCACCCCGAGATCTCGGCCAAGCTGGTGACGACCCTGGGGCGGCGGTTGCGGGCGGCCAACGAGCGGCTGGCCAGCCAGTCCTTCCAGACCGTGCAGAGCCGGGTCGCGCAGGTCATCTCCCAGCTCGTCGTGCAGGAGAACGCGGAGGCCGGCGGCGACGCCGAGGCGAGCGGCGACGTCGTGCTCACGGTCACCCAGGCCGAGGTGGCCCAGCTGGCGGGCTCCTCGCGCGAGTCGGCCTCGCGCTTCCTCGCCGTGCTCGAGCGCGCCGGGATCGTCTCCCAGGGCCGAGGCAAGGTCACCGTGCACGACCCCGCCGCGCTCGAGCGCTACGTCTTCTGATGGCGATCGAGCGCGAGTTCTCGGCCGGCGGGGTCGTCGTGCGCGGCGACGAGGTCGCGGTGATCGTGCCGAAGAAGCTCTCGCCCGAGGGGCGCCGGGTGCTCGGGCTGCCCAAGGGCCATCCCGACGAGGGCGAGACCATGGAGGAGGCGGCCACGCGCGAGGTCCGCGAGGAGACTGGACTGGAGACCGAGCTGATCGAGAAGCTCGGCGACGTCGAGTACTGGTACCAGCGCAAGGGCCGGCGGATCCTCAAGCGGGTGCCCTTCTACCTGTTCGAGTACCGCTCCGGATCGGTGGAGGACCACGACGACGAGATCGAGGAGGCGCGCTGGATGCCGCTCGAGCGGGCGGCGCGCGAGCTGTCGTTCCCCGGGGAGCGCGAGATGGTCAAGCGAGCCCTATCCAGGCTGGCCGCCGACCGATAGGCTCCGCGAGCCGTGCAGGTCCTCAACTTCTACTCGCAGATCTTCGCCGACCAGCTGAAAAGAGGCCGGAAAACGGCCACAATTCGGCTCGGCGACAAGTCACACAAGTACCGCAAGAACCAGCTCGTGCTGGTGACCGTCGGCTACCAGCACTCGCCCCGCGAGAAGATCTTCGAGGCGGTCATCGACCAGGTCGAGGTCAAGCGGGTCAAGGAGCTCTCCCCGCGCGACATCGAGCACGACAACCCGGAGTTTCGCCGCACCGAGGAGATGGTCCACTTCCTCGAGCAGATCTACGGCCGCAAGATCGAGCTCGACGACACGGTCACGGTGGTGCGCTTCTCCGCCGTGCTCGACCGCCCGTCAGAGGTCTCCGACCGCTTGCGCGGCATCGGCGGCGCGCAGAACTAGCGGCGCCGGCTCAGCCCGTCACCGAGTGGCAGGGCGCCCCGCCGCAGGTGTCGATCACCCGGCCGCCCACCGACAGGAAGGCCGACTTCATCGCCCGGTCGGCCGGCGTGCGCCGCGGCAGCTCGTGCGGGTCCTTGCCGTTGGTCGGCGGCGTGTTCGTGGTCGGCGGCACGTCGGTGCCGACCGTCTGCCCGTTCTCCTGGCGGATCGGGCCGCTGTCCCACATCGTGATCGCCGAGCCGTCGTAGGGGAAGAAGCCGATGGGACCGAGCCCGAAGGGCGAGTTGGTCACGTAGGGCGAGCGTCCCGGATCGACGTAGGGGGTGCGGGCGGCCGCGCCGATGGTGCGCGCCTCGGTCTCGGCGGCCACGTTGGCCACCTGGTGATCGCCCAGGGCGACGCTCATGAGGACGTGGTGCGGGGGCGTGTTGGGCAGCGGGTCCGTGGTCATGTGCTGGGCGTAGCCATTGGCCTCGGCGCGGTCCCACAGCAGCTGGATGAGCGCGAGGTTGAGCGGGCGCTCGAGCTCTGAGGGGTAGTTGTCGTAGAGGCCCAGCGGCGTGTCGACGCCCTCGACGAACTCGCCCGTCGCATAGGAGTGGAAGTCCACGCTGCGTGTCAGCAGGGTCGAGTAGTTCATGCCCGGGACGCCGATGCTCGCGCGGTCGAGGTCGGGCTCCACGGCGGCGAGGGCCCCGCCGATGATCCCGCCCTGGCTGTTGCCGTCGTAGAACAGGCGGGTGGTGTCGATGACGCCCGTGCCGTTCGCGCGCTGGAACGCCGGGTCCGAGTTGAAGCCCTTGAGCATCGCCCGTCCCAGGAACATGAAGTCGAGCATCCCCTGCTGCACGCGGTCGGCGAGCTTGGGGAAGCCCGACAGGTCGGCCAGGACCGTCAGCGTGACCGGGAGGTCGCAGTTGGGCAGGTAGCGCTTCTCCAGCACCGCCTGGAGCGCCGCCGGATCGGGCGGGACGTCGTCGGGCGGCAGATCGGCGCATGCCATCCCGATCCAGTCGGTGGCGCAGAACATCATGTTGTAGTCGCCGCCCAGGTCCGTGAGCTGACCCTGGTGGATCTCGCCGCGGCTGCCGAACAGGCCATGGCCGTAGAGCGAGGGCCGGGCGTCGCTGGCCCGGTTCCAGCGCCGAGCGCGGGATGCGGCAGGTGTAGCGGGCGTCGATCGTGTTGCCCGGGATCCGGATCGGCTTGCCGGCGGCGTCGAGCTGGAACGTCGCGCCGGGCGGGCACCCGGGAAGGTTGAGGAAGCAGGGCACCGTGACCGTGCCCTCGACCTCGCGGGCGATCTTGCCGTCGGGGAAGTCGGTGCGCTTGTCGACCGTGAACCTGGGTGAGTCGCCGTCCGCCTTCAGGTCGGCCAGATTGGCGTCCTTGAGCTCGGCGAAGGCGGCGTCGCGAATCGCCAGCATCCGGTCGGTCAGCGACTGCCGGCTGGCCACGGTGAAGTCCCAGGCGAGGTAGAGGTCGCGGCGGGCGACCTTCGAGTCGGCGAGCCGGGCGAACAGCGACTCCATGTGGGGCCGGCGGGCCTCCACCGCCGGCTGGTCGGTGGCCAGGCGATCGCGGTAGACGCGGAAGCCGGACGGGGCCGGGATGATCGATCCGTCGGCGCGGCGCAGGCGGCGCAGCGCGACGATGTAGCGGTGGCCCTCGCGGAAGTTGACCGTGGGGCGCACGATCAGGTTGACGTTCGCCGCGCTGGTCGCCGTGCTGTCGATCTCCGACCAGACAGGATGGCGCTTGCCCGTGGCCGCGTCGATGACGACGATCGGCTGGTCGCGGTCGGCGTAGCGCGCCATGTCGGTGATGGGGACGGCGCCGGTGCGCCGGAACGCCTCGGGACCGTCGAGGCCCGGGACGCGCGTGATGATCGGATTCCCCGGGCTGAAGCCGTCGGCCCGGTTCATGTCCGTGGGATCGATCGGCTTGCCGACGCGGTTGCGCGGCATGGAGAGTGGGTCGAGGTTGAGCCGGCGGCCGGTCGGCGTGGAGGCGTCGGGGACGGTGAAGTAGTCGTTGGGCCAGGGCTGCAGGCACACGGCGGGGTCGATGGGGTCGCAGGCGCCGCTCGGGGAGCCCTCGTCCGCGGCGCTCACGGCCGGTACGGCCAGGGCGAGGGAGAGCGCCGCCAGCATGGCGGCCCCCGCACGCGTCCGACCCCTGTTGCCCCTGCCCGTCATCCTCGCCTTCACGAGAACGCACGCCCAGCGGCAAACTTGCGCCTGGGACCCTTGGCACTCTGGGGCCGAGAGTGCCATAATGTGAGCTGCTGGCACTCTCGACGGGAGAGTGCCAAGCGCGTACCACCGAAAACACGCCTAAAACCCCCCAAACCGGAGGTTTCATTCATGAAGCTCAAGCCCCTCGGCGATCGGCTGATCGTCCAGGCGCTCGAGGAGGAGGAGCAGACCGCCAGCGGCATCGTCCTCCCCGACACCGCCAAGGAGAAGCCCCAGAAGGGCAAGGTCCTCGCCGTCGGTGACGGCAAGGTCAGCGAAGAGACCGGGAAGCGCACGCCGCTCGACGTCGCCGAAGGCGACGAGGTCCTCTATTCCAAGTACGGCGGCACGGAGATCAAGGTGGACGGCGAGGACCTGCTGGTCCTCCGCGAGTCCGACGTGCTCGCCAAGGTCGAGTCCTAGGCACTTAAGGAGAAACCCGAAATATGGCTCACAAAGAACTGAAGTACGACGCGGAGGCACGCAAGGCGCTCGAAGCGGGCGTCGACGCGGTCGCCAACGCGGTCAAGGTAACCCTCGGCCCCAAGGGCCGCTACGTGGTCCTCGACAAGAAGTTCGGCGCGCCGACGATCACCAACGACGGCGTGACCATCGCTCGCGAGATCGACGTCGAGGACGTGTTCGAGAACCAGGGCGCGCAGCTCGTCCGCGAGGTCGCCACGGCCACCAACGACGTGGCCGGCGACGGCACGACGACCGCCACGGTCCTCGCCCAGGCGATCGTCCGCGACGGCCTGAAGAACGTCGCCGCCGGCGCCAACCCGCTTGGTCTCAAGCGCGGCATCGAGGTGGCGGTCGACCAGGTGGTCGCCGACATCGAGAAGCAGTCCAAGGAGGTCTCGGGCAAGGAGCAGATCGCCCGCGTGGCCACCATCTCGGCCGGCGACGAGGAGATCGGCGACGTGATCGCCGACGCCATCGAGAAGGTCGGCAAGGACGGCGTGGTCAACGTCGAGGAAGGCCAGACGTTCGGCATGGACCTCGAGTTCACCGAGGGCATGCAGTTCGACAAGGGCTACATCTCGCCCTACATGGTCACCGACCAGGACCGCATGGAGGCCGTCCTCGAGGATCCCTACATCCTCATCGCCAACCAGAAGATCGGCTCGGTCCGGGACATCCTCCCCGTGCTCGAGCAGGTCATCCAGTCGGGCAAGCCGCTGCTGATCATCGCCGAGGACGTCGAGGGCGAGTCCCTCGCCACGCTCGTGGTGAACAAGCTGCGCGGCACGTTCACCGGCGTCGCCGTCAAGGCGCCGGGCTTCGGCGACCGCCGCAAGCGGATGCTCGAGGACATCGCCATCCTCACGGGCGGCGAGGTCATCACCGAGGAGATGGGCCTGAAGCTGGAGAACACCCAGCTCAGCCAGCTCGGTCACGCCCGCCGCGTCGTCGTCGGGAAGGACGCGACGACGATCGTGGACGGCGCCGGTGACTCGGAGGGGATCAAGGGCCGGATCAAGCAGATCAAGTCCGAGATCGACACGACCGACTCCGACTTCGACCGCGAGAAGCTCCAGGAGCGCCTCGCCAAGCTGTCGGGCGGCGTCGCCGTGGTCAAGGTCGGCGCGGCCACCGAGACCGAGATGAAGGAGAAGAAGCACCGCGTCGAGGACGCGCTGCAGGCCACCCGGGCCGCCCTCGAGGAGGGCATCGTGCCCGGCGGCGGCATCGCGCTGCTGGCGGCCACCAAGGCGGTCAAGGTCGACGCGATCGAGATCGATGACGAGCGCACCGGCGCCCGCATCGTGCTCCGCGCGCTCGAGGAGCCGCTCCGCCAGATCGCGGAGAACTCCGGCCTCGAGGGCTCGGTCGTCGTCAACGACGTCCGCAAGGCCAAGACCGGCCAGGGCCTCAACGCCGCCACCGGCGAGATCGAGGATCTCGTCGCGGCCGGCGTGATCGACCCGGCGATGGTGACGCGCTCCGCGCTCCAGAACGCCGCGTCGATCGCCAAGAACATCCTCACCACCGAGGCGATCGTCGCCGAGATGCCCGAGAAGGACGGCGGGGGCATGCCGGGCGGCGGAATGCCGGACATGGGCGGGATGATGTAGGCAAGCGCCTCCGCGGAAGCGGACCGCAGCTTGCTCCGAGGGCCCGGCGTTCGCGCCGGGCCCTCTTTTCGTCAGGGACTGACGCGCACGCCGGTCACGACGTGGCGCAGCGGGCGCGCCTGGGCGCGCACCGCCTGGCCGGTGTTCCCCTCCACGGTGTGGACGACGCCCGAGCGCGGCCGGTAGGCGCGGGTGACGATGCCGAAGTGGTCGGCGCGGTCACCGCTGCCGGGCCACCTGTAGATCACGAGGTCACCGCGCCGCACCCGCCGCACGGGGATCGCGTGGAGCCCGCGCCGCCCGGCCCACGCGTCGGCGAGGACGCGCTCGGGAAAGAGGAAAGCGCTGCGCAGGTCGACCCCGGCCTGGAGGAACGCCTCGTGGACGAACGCGCCGCACCACGGCCGGCAGGGCGGCAAGTCCCAGCCGGCGTTTCTCTGCCAGCGCTCGACCCGGCGCCCGCAGTTCGTCGTGCCCAACTCGTGCACGCCGACCTGGCGCACGGCCCAGCGAACGGCCCGCTCGCGCGGCGGCGCGGCGGAGGCCGGAGAACCGGCGGCGAGGGCCGCAATCACGGCGGCGAGGGCCGTCCCGCTCATGCGCGGAGTATGCCCGGGAGGGCAATGCGCCCGCTTCGGGAATGCAAACCGCCCGTTTCGGCGTCTTAATGGGTGAGACCACGTGGATTACGACCCGACCGACACCCCCCTGAGCGACAGGGAGCGCGCCGACCTGGCTGCGCTCGCCGACGACTCGCTGCCTCCGCGCCGCCGGACGGCCATCGAGGCGCGCCTGCAGGCGCAGCCCGAGCTGCGCGCGCTCGTCGACGAGCAGCGCCGCGCGCGGGACGCCGTGCGCGCCGCCGCCCTGGCGGTCGCGGCGCCCGTCGCGCTGCGGGCGCGCGTCGACGCCGACCGCCACGCCGGCGCCCCGCGCCGGCGTCGGCGCAAGCTCGCGCTCGGGGGCGCCGTGGCGGCCGTGGCGGCCGCGGTCGCCCTCGCGCTCGTGCTCACGCTGCCCGGCGACGTGCCGGGTGGTCCGACGATCGTCGAGGCCTCCGAGCTGGCCGCCCGGCCGGCCACGATGCCCGCCCCGCTCCAGGACGCGGGGCGCCCGAAGCTGCTGACGACGCAGGTCGAAGGCGTGCCCTATCCCTATTGGGACGACCTGAAGTGGGATGCCAGCGGCTCCCGGGTCGACGGCCTCGACGGCCGCCGCATCACGACCGTGTTCTACTCCCGGGCGGGCAAGCGGGTCGGCTACCAGATCATCCCCGGCGACCGTGTGGCGCCGCCCGTGGCGACCGAGCAGCAGACGATCGACGGCACGGTGTTCCGCACATTCAAGGCGGACGGCACGAACATCGTCACCTGGGTGCGCGGCGACCACACCTGCGTTCTCTCCGGCCAGGGCGTCCCGCCCAAGGTGCTGGTCAAGCTCGCGTCCTGGCGCGGCGACGGCGCCGTGCCCTTCTAGGTCCCTTCCCGGAGCGCCTTCGCCACCTGGGCACGCGCGCGGTAGAGGCGGCTCGTCACCGTTCCCTCGCGTACGCGCAGCGCCCGGGCGGCCTCGGCGTACGAGAGCCCCACGACGTCGATCGCGGTGATGGCGTCGCGGAAGTCGTCGCGCAGGCCGGCGATGATCGCGAAGACCTCCCGCGTGGCCGCGGCCGCCTCGGGCTGGGTGGCGCGACGAGGGTCGGGCAGCTCGAGCTCCTCGGGCGCGACTCCCGCGGCGACGGGTCGGCGCCCGGCGGTGCGCCGCTTCGAGATGAAGGTGTTGCGCAGGACGCGCAGCAGGTAGCCGAGGTCGTCGTCGCCCCGAACGATGCGCGGCCGCGCCAGGACGCGCGCGAACGTGTCCTGCACGAGGTCCTCGGCCTCCTCGCGCGACCCGCACAGCGCCCACGCCGCGCGGTACAGGCGATCGACGTGATCTCCGAGGCCCTCGGGGTCCAGCTGGTGCTCCGGCGCCATTCGGCGCCAGCCTAGCCTTGTGGCGGCTAAGCGGTAGTCGCGGGCTGCTCGCCCGTCAGGGCGCTGAGCGGCCGGGGCGGCGGGCCGACGTACTTCGCCGTCGGTCGGATGAGCCGGCCCTCGCGCTTCTGCTCGAGGATGTGCGCCGCCCACCCGGCCGTGCGCGCGCAGACGAACATCGGGGTGAACAGCGGCGACGGGACGTCGGCCAGGTCGAGGATCACCGCCGACCAGAACTCGACGTTGGTGGCGAGCACGCGGTCGGGCTTGCGGGCCTTGCAGCTCGGCCAGCGCCGCCGCCTCCAGCGCCTCGGCCACCTCGTAGCGGGGCGAGCCCAGCTCGCGGGCCGTGCGCCGCAGGACGCGGGCGCGGGGGTCCTCCGCGCGGTAGACCCGGTGGCCGAAGCCCATCAGCCGGTCGCCGCGGTCGAGCGCGGACTTGACCCAGCGCTCGGCGTCGCCCAGCTGCTCCACCTCGTCGAGCATGTGCAGAACGCGGGACGGGGCGCCGCCGTGCAGCGGCCCGCTCAACGCGCCCACGGCCCCGCTCAGCGCGGCCGCGACGTCCGCTCCGGTCGAGGCGATCACGCGAGCCGTGAAGGTCGAGGCGTTCATCCCGTGCTCGGCGGCCGAGATCCAGTAGGCGTCGATCGCCTTCACGTGGTCGGGATCGGCCTCTCCGCGCCAGCGTATGAGGAAGCGCTCGGGGATCGACGTCCCGCGGTCCACGTCGTCCTGCGGCACGGGCGGGCGGTCGGGGCCCCGTGCGGACTGGGCGACGAACGACAGCGCCATCACGCTGGCTCGCGCGAGGTCGTCACGCGCCAGGCGCTCGGGGATGTCGATGAGCTGGCGCAGGCCCCACTCGGGCGCCAGCATGGCCAGTGCGGACTGGACGTCCACTCGGGGGTCGCCGGAGCGGATGGTCAGGGCGTGGGGCTCGGCCGGCGCGAGACCCGGGTCGAAACTGCCGTCCACGAGCAGGCCCCACACCTTCTCGAACGGCACGACCCCCACGAGGTCCTCGATGTCCACCCCGCGGTAACGGAGCGCGCTCCCCTCCTTGTCGGGCTCGGCGATCTCCGTGGCGAAGGCGACTACGCCCTCGAGGCCGGACTGGACTTCGTCGCTCATCTCGCTCTCCGGGTCATGGTTGGCGTCACCCCGGAAGCGTTGCAGGTCCGCTGCGCGGGCTGCGCGACCGGCGCACCTCCCGGCGGCCGCGCTCCTCCGTCACCAGCGGCGCCAGCACCGCCACCCCGGCGAGCTGGGACAGGGCGAGCAGCGCCCACGCCGTGGGCCACGAGGTGGCGACGACGATGCTGGCGAAGGCCACCGGAGCGATCGCGCCCGCGCCGTTGAGGATCGTGTTCTGGACGCCGATCGCCGTCCCCGCCCGCTCGCGTCCGGACATCTCCGTGGCCGCGGTGAGCGAGAGGCCGTTCCAGCTCGCGGCCAGCACCCCCCCGGCGAGCAGCGCCGGCAGGAGAAGGACGGTGGGCGCGCCGGCGGCGCCGAGCAGGGCGGCGAGCAGCAGGAGGGCCGCGCTCAGGGCGGTGAGCCGCCGCAGCGGCGCGACTCGCTCGTCGATGCGATCCGACCAGAGGCCGGCCGCGACGCGCGCGATGGCCCCGCCGACGTAGAGCGCGGCCAGGGCGCCGGCCGCCGCTCCCACGGACCAACCGTGCACGTCGTGGAGGAAGACGACCAGGAACCCGAACAGGGCTCCCTGGGCGAGGACGACGAGGGAGCTGCCGAGCCCGAGGCGCCACAGGCGCCGATCGCGATGGGGCGGCGGTGCGACCACGGGAGGCTGGCCGGCCGGCCGGGGCGGTGGCTCGCGCATCCACCGCCACGAGGCGAGCGCGGCGGCGGCGCAGCCGGCGGCGACGACCAGCAGGGCCGCGCGGAGGTCGAAGGCGGCGACGATGAGGGGAAGGGCGATCGCGGCCAGGCCGCCGCCGAGGGGGACCCCGGTCTGACGGACGCCCAGTGCCATCCCGCGCTCGGAGCGCTCGAACCAGCCCATCACCGCGCGCCCGCTGCCCCCGATCGCGCTCGCCCCGGCCATGCCGGCCGCGAGCAGGCCGGCGAGCAGCCAGCCGAAGCTCGGCGCCAGCGCCGCGCCCACGAGAGCGCCCGCCGCGGCGGCGAGGCCGGCCGCGAGCACCGTACGCTCGCCGATGCGATCGGCGAGAACACCCCACACGAACAGCGTGAGGACGATTCCCACGTTGATGGCGGCCAGCACCATGCCCAGCTGCTGAAGAGAGAGCGCGTAGGTGTCGCGCAGCGCCGGAGCGATCGAGGGCAGGCCCTGGCGGACGGCGGAGATCGCGGTCTGCGAGCCCAGGCCGACGGCCAGGATCACCCACTTGTAGCCGGTCACCCGGGGAAGCCGCAGCGTGGCCGCGAACGCGCTCACGCGACCGCCTCGGCCCGGCGGCGGCTGCGGTGACGGCGGGCCTTGGCGACGTTGCCGCACAGGCTCATGGAGCACCAGCGCCGCACGCCGGCGGGCGATCGGTCGTAGAAGCGCGCGCTGCACGTCTCGCTCGCGCAGATGCGCACGCGCGCGCGCTGGCTCTCCAGGCCGAGCATCTCGGCGGCGTCGAGGGCGATCGTGCCCAGGGCGCGGCGCGGCGTGTCGGTCGGCCCGCGCTCGCCCAGCACGGGAACTCCGGCGGGGTCGACGACGAGCCGCGGTCGCGTCCCGGCGCGGATGAGCCATTCATCGATGCGCTTCACCGCCGCGGCGGGCACCGGGTCGCCGGCCGTCGCGGCCCTCACGGCGACGTCGATCGCCTCGCGCAGCTCGCGCGCCTCGCGCAGGAGGTCGCGCCCCACGGGCATCGGATCGGCCAGCAACTGCGCTTCGACCAGCCAGCCGGCCAGGTCCTGAGGACTCGTGAGGGTCTCGACGTTGCGGCGCCAGCGCTCGCGGCGGGTGTTCACGAAGTCCATGGCGGGACGGCCTCCGAGCCAGTACCACCACGGCGCGCCCGTCTCGAGCGGCAGCGCGAGGTCCTCGGGGAGGTCGTTCGTGCGCTGAGTCGGAGCCATAACCTCATTTTAGCAGTCAACCGGTTACGCATCCTGCCCCGGGCCGACCGCGAGGGTCCACTAGGCTCCGGCCATGACCGAAGCCACCGCCGCAGACCTCCTCTTCCGCCCCGCCACCGAGCTGGCCGCCCTCATCCGCGCGGGCGAGCTCACCGCCCGCGAGCTCGTCGAGGCCTCCCTGTCGCGCATCGAGGCGCTCGACGACCGCCTCAACGCGTTCATCCTCGTCGACGCTGAGGGCGCGCTCGCAGCGGCCGACGCAGTCGAGCCGGGCGACGAGCGCCCGTTCGCGGGCGTGCCGATCGCGATCAAGGACGTCGGCCCCGCCTGGGGCGGCAAGCCGCTGACGTACGGCTCGCACCTGTTCGGCGACTTCACGCCGCCGATCCACGGCTCGGTCATGCAGCGATTCCTCGACGCGGGCTTCATCCCGGTGGGGAAGACGAATGCTCCCGAGTTCGGGATCCTCAACGTGACCGAGCCGCGGCGCTACGGGCCGACCCGCAACCCCTGGGACCTCGAGCGCACGCCGGGCGGTTCGTCGGGAGGCTCCGCCGCCGCGACGGCGGCCGGCCTCGTCCCGATCGCCCACGGCAACGACGGCGGCGGCTCGATCCGCATCCCCGCCGCCTGCTGCGGCCTGGTCGGGCTCAAGGCCTCCCGCGGGCGCGTCTCGATGGCCCCGGTCCTGGGTGAGAGCTTCCTGGCCATCGACGGAGTCCTGTCGCGCACGGTGGAGGACACGGCCCGCTCCCTCGACGTGCTCGCCGGCCCCGAGCTGGGCGACTCTTCGTGGGCGCCGCCGCCCGCCGAGCCGTTCGCGACGGCGCTCGAGCGCGAGCCCAGCGGCCTGCGGATCGGCCTCTCGGTCAAACCTCCGATCGAAGCCCCACTCGACCCCGTGTTCGAGCGCGCCGTGAACGACACCGGCGAGCTGCTGGCCTCGCTGGGGCACGAGGTCGAGGAGATCGAGCTCCCGTGGGGAGGTCCCGAGTCCTTCGCCGACTTCACGAAGCTCTACGCGGGAGGGATCGGCGCCACCGTCGCGTTCGCCGCGCGCATGAGCGGCCAGGAGCCGACGCCCGAGAACGTCGAGAAGCTCTCGCTCGAGTTCTACCGCGGCGGCCTGGGCCTCAGCGCGCTGGACTACATCGGCGCGGTGGTCGCGCTGCAGGCGCTCGGCCGACAGGCGGTGACCGCGATGGACCCCTACGACGCCGTGGTGACGCCGGTGATCGCCAAGCGCCAGGTCCGCATCGGGGAGATCGACTCCGAGACCGGCATGGACGCGTTTCGCCTGTCGGGTCAGTTCACCCCCTACACGGCGGCGATCAACGTCTCCGGGCAGCCGGCGATCTCGCTGCCGCTGTTCGAGGACGAGGGGCTTCCCGTGCCAGTGCAGCTGATCGGTCGACCGACCGACGAGGCCGGGCTGCTGGCCCTCTCGGCGCAGATCGAGCGCGCGCGGCCGTGGGCGGACCGCCGCCCCCCGCTGGACTGATCGGAGAAGGGGCGCCTCAGCCGGCGCCGAGCACCGCGCGCATCGGCCTGGGCTGCACGCCCAGGCGCTCCGCGTCGGCCGTTCCCTTGGGGGAGGTCATCGGCACGGCCATCAGCTCGGCCTCGTCCCAGGTGGCGAACACCGCGTTCCCGGCCACGAGCTTGGCCAGGCGCAGGAAGCGGTTCACGAGCGGCATCGGGACGTGCACGATCATCCGGCGGCGCCCGAACGAGCGCAGGGCGAGGCGGACGATCGCTTCGTAGGAGAGCGTGTCGGGGCCCGCCAGCTCGTAACGCGCCGACTCCGTCTCGCCGGCGCCGTCGAGCACGGCCATCACGCAGTCGGCGACGTCGTCGGCCCAGATGGGCTGGTAGAGCGCGCTGCCGTCGCCCGCGACGGGCATGACCGGGAGCAGGAGGGCGAGGCGGTTCAGGAGGGTGAGGAACGGGTCCCCGGGCGAGTAGACGATCGAGGGCGCGAAGACGGTGTGCGGGACCTCCGAGGCGCTGACCGCCTGCTCGGCCAGCGCCTTCGCCCGGAAGAAGCGGGCGCGGGAGAAGGTCGACGCCGACATCGCGGAGAAGAAGACGAAGCGCTCGACGCCCGCGCGCTCCGCCGCGTGGACCATCCGCCACGTCGCCACGCCGTTGAGCTCCTCGATCGAGCCGCGGGGCTGGTCTCGCACCGACGCGGCGAGGTGGATCACCGTGCGCACGCCGCGCATGGCGTGCCGGAACGACTGCGGATCGGTGAGGTCGCCGAGGGCGATCTGCACGCGGACACGCTGGTCGCCGAGACGCCGGGGGTCACGGACGAGACACCGGACCGGCTCGGGCCGAGCGGTCAGCCTCCGCAGCAGCGTCGAGCCGACCAGACCGGTGGCGCCGGTGAGCAGGATCACGGCGGGCAGTCTAGGGCGAGAGCCATCTGCCTAGAATGGCTGCCCGTTTTCGCTGACGAGAACAAGGAACCCTGACACCACATGGCCTACGTCATCGCAGAGCCCTGCATCGGCACCAAGGACAACTCGTGCGTCGAGGTGTGCCCGGTGGACTGCATCCACCCCACGCCGGACGAGCCCGACTACGACAAGGTCGAGATGCTCTACATCGACCCCGAGGAGTGCATCGACTGCGACGCGTGCGTCGAGGCCTGCCCGGTGGACGCCTGCTTCGCCGAGGATCAGCTCCCCTCGGAGTGGGAGAAGTACACGCTGATCAACTCCGAGTACTACGCGAAGCAGTAGCCGGCGCTAGGGCAGCGGCTCGGCCCAGGCCTCGGGCTCAACGCCGCAGGCGTTGATCACGTAGGCGATCAGCCGGTACCAGCCCGCGATGACCACGAGCTCGAGCAGCTGGTCGGGCGTCCACTCCGCGGCCAGGAGCTCCCACAGCCCGTCCGAGATCGTGGCCGTGGCGTGCAGCTCGTCGCACAGGCGCACGAGCAGGCCGTCGCGCTCCGACCACGCCGGGTCGTCGGGGCCTCCGTGCACGGTGGCCGTGAGCTGGGCGTCGGTCAGCCCCAGCGGGCGCCCGAAGGCGACGGCGTGAACGCCCCACTCGTACTCCGCTCCCGCCCGCGCGCACGTGCGGTGGATGACGATCTCGCGCTCACGGGGGTCGACGCGGCCGTGCCCGAGGATGCCGGCACCCAGCGGGCGCATGCGCGAAACGAGGTCGGAGTGCACGGCGAGCGTGCGGAAGAGCTTGAGCGGCTCGACATCGGCGCCCGGCGGCATCCATTTGCGCAGCACGTCCGCCGTCTCGTCGTCGTACGGCGGCTCGACGGGCGCTATCCGCGGCGTTGCGGTCTCCGGCATGGCGTATCCTCCTGCTTCGGAATGCGAAGCACTGACACTATCGCTTCTGTTTCAGAAGCACAAGGCGCGGCGTGAGCGCGGGTCCCCGGCCCGGAGCCCGCGTGCGCGGATCGGCCACCGGCCGGCCGATCATGGCCCTGCTCGACCTGCTCGGCCGCCGCTGGGCGCTGCGCGTCATCTGGGAGCTCCGGGGCGAGCCGTTGACGTTCCGCGACCTGCAGGCGGCCTGCGACGGGATGTCCTCCAGCGTGCTCAACCAGCGCTTGGGCGAGCTGCGCGAGGCGGGGATCGCCGAGCGCGCGGGCGAGGGCTTCCGGCTGACGGACGAGGGGCGCCGGCTGCTCGAGGCCTTCGCGCCTCTCGACGCGTGGGCGAGGCGCTGGGCCCGGAGCCCGGCCTAGGCCATCGGGAGCGACATCCCGGCGGGCTCCGGTGCGGCGGCCGGGGAGGGCGCCTGCATCACCGGGAGCTCGACGGGCGTCGCGGCGATGATGCCGCGCGCCACCTGGCGAATCGCCTGGGCGGCGGGATCGTCCGGATCGGCCAGCACGAGGGGCGTGCCGGCATCGGAGTGCTCGCGCAGGGGAACGGTCAGCGGCACCTGGCCGAGCAGCGGAACCTCGAGCTCGTCGGCCAGCAACCGGCCGCCGCCCTCGCCGAAGATCTGGAAGCGCTCGCCGCCGGGGGTGGTGAAGCCCGCCATGTTCTCGACCACGCCGGCGATCTCGAGCTTGAACTTGATCGCCAGCTCGGCGGCGCGGCGGGCCACCCGCTGAGCGGCGGGCTGCGGCGTCGTGCAGAGCACGAACTTCGCCTGCGGCAGGAGCTGGGCCAGCGTCATCGACACGTCACCGGTGCCCGGCGGGAGGTCGACGATCAGGTAGTCGAGCTCGCCCCACGCCACGTCCTCGAGGAACTGCTGGAGCGCCTTGTGGAGCATCGGTCCGCGCCAGACCACCGCGCTGTCCTCTTCGAGGAAGAAGCCGATCGACATCACCTTCACGCCATGGGCCTCGAGCGGCAGGATCTTGCGCTCGGCCGACACCTTCGGCCGCTGCGCGCCGAGCCCGAGCATGCGGGGGATCGAGTAGCCCCACACGTCGGCGTCCAGCGCGCCGGCCTTCTTGCCGTCGGCCGCGAACGCGGCGGCGAGGTTCGAGGTCAGGGTCGACTTGCCGACGCCGCCCTTGCCGGAAGCGACGCAGATGACGTTGCGGACCTCGGCGAGCGCGCCCTCGGGCAGCGCGGCGCGGCCGAGCTTCTGCTGGAGGGCGCCCTTCTCGGTGTCGCTGAGCACGTCGAACGCCACGTTGACTCGCTCGACGCCTTCCAGCTTGCCCACGGCGTCCGCGACCGCCGTCTCGAAGTGGTTGCGAATGGGGCAGCCGGCCGTGGTCAGGGAGACCATCACGTCGACGACGCCGCCCTCCTGAAACTCGATCGAACGCACCATCTCGAGCTCGACGATGTCGCGCCGCAGCTCGGGATCGATGACCACCTTGAGGGCCTCGAGGACCTGGTCGCGATTGGGCATGTGGGTCATTCTCGCAAACACCCTAGTCCGGGAACGAGCCGGGCCGCTCCACGGCCCGTCCGTGGAGGTCGTCGTCGATGTTCGCGCCGCACATGATCACGACGACCGGGTCCGCCTCCACCTGCCCCAGTGCGGCCAGGCCCGCGCCGGCCGCGCCCTCGGCACGGATTCCCACCCGGGCGTAGGCGCCCACCGCCTGCGCGATCTCGCGCTCGGACACCTTGAGCATTCGGTCGGTGGCGCGCTGCAGCTCGGCCACCGCCAGCGGAATCGCCACCCGAACCGCCAGGCCGTCGGCGAAGGTGGCCATCTCATCGCACGGCACCGGCTCGCCGGCTTCGTGCGAGAGCGCCATCACGGGCGCGGCGGCGGCCACGACGCCCACGCGCTCGACCTCCGGCGCCGCCTCGCCGAGGGCCGAGCCGACGCCGACGAGCAGCGCCCCGTTGCCCACGGGGACGATCACCGCGGCGGGCGGGCGCGGCGCCTGTTCGAGGATCTCCTCGCCGATCGCCCGGTAGCCGGCGAACTGCGCCGGCTCGGCGCCGTCCTCGAAGAAGGGGGAACCCTCGCGCGGCGGCAAACGCACGCGCCGCATCCTTGGCCTCGTCGACGTCCACGCCGACCAGACGCACCTCGGCTCCCAGCTCCTCCATCCGCCCCAGCTTCGTCCGGCTGGTGCCCTCCGGGGCATAGACCACCGCGGTCATGTTCAACCGCCGGGCCGCCCACGCCGCCGCCGCCCCATGGTTGCCCGTCGAGGCGGTGACCACGACCTCCGCGCCTCCCTCCTGGTACTCGCGCAAGGTCGGCAGCGCGCCGCGCCACTTGAACGCGCCCAGCTCGTGCAGGTCCTCGCGCTTGAGCCACAGGTCTCGGCCAGGGGCGAGCTCGGGCGGCGCGGGCTCGAGGGGAGTTGGGGCGACGGGCATCGAGCCATTAAAGACCGACGGGCCGCCACTTTGGCGGCCCGACGGTTGAGGGAGGAGAGGGTGCTGCATGTGCCGGCGAGGGTATGTGTGCCGGCACGCTCTCCCCGCACGGCGCCTCTCCGGTCGCCGGCGGGGGGAAGTGGGAGCTAGGAGACGCTCGTCACGCGCTCCTGGACGTCGGTGACGGCCTCGTCCACTCGGCCGGTCACGACGTTCGCCCGCTTCTCCAGGTCGCGGCGCAGGGCCTTGGCCTGGCGCTCGACCTGCGTGCGGTTGCGCTTGACCTCGCGCTGGACGCGCGTGCGGTTCTGCTTCACGACGCGCTGCACGCGGTTGCGGCGCTGGCGCAGCTCGCGCTCGACGCGGGTGCGGGCCTTCTTGACCTCGCGCTCCACGCGGTTGCGAGCGGTCGTGCCGCGGCGCTCGAAGCGCTTGACGTCGCGCTCGAGCTGACGCTGGGCCGTCTCGCGGGTGCGGAACGGCTTGGCGGCCTCGGTCACGTTCTCGACGAGGGCGTCGCGCGCCACGAGGGCGGCGCCGACGGGGATGAGGACCGCGCGCTCGGCGTAGTCCTGCGCCTGCTGGAGCGGCGTGCGCTCGTTCAGCTGACGGGTGGCGGCGGCCTGCTTCGCAGCGGCGCTGCGACGACGGGCGTTCGCTCGGCGGGTGGCAGCGGCCTTCTTGGCGGCTGTCGACTGGGTGGTCGTGGGGCTCATGACTATCGATCTCCTCCTTCGGAGACGTTCAGCTTGAATCGAATAGGCGTTCGGCGGTGGTCCTGCGAGAGTAGCACCGAACGTACGTTTGTATACCCCCTACCACGGGCTTGTTACAGCGGGACCCGCAAAGTCCGCTGTGATCGGGGTGTCAGGCGCCTGACTTTGTGACAGACGGAACGCGCGTTCGTGCCAGCCAGGAGTCCGGATCCTCGAGCTCGGCGAGCGTGGGAATCATCCCGGGGGCCTCCCATACCCGGTTCAGCGCCTCGACACCCTCCCGTTCGACGACCCCGTCGCAGAACGCCTTCCCGAGCTGGTACTGGCGCATCTTCATCTCGAGGCCGAGCAGTCGCTGGAGCAGCCGCGCCGGCGCGGAGGCCGACGCGCGACGACGGTCCATCGCGGCGCGCAGCCGTGGGAGCGAGGGCACGAGCTCGGCGCCCACCGCGTCCATGACGTGCTCGGCGTGGCCCTCGAGGACGGCCATCGTGGCCTGGACCCGGTCGAGCGTCTCGCGCTGCGCGGCCGTCGTGACCAGCTCGATCAGGCCGCCCTGCGCCACCGTGTCGACCAGCGAACGCAGATCGTCGCGCGAGGGCAGCCGGAGCAGCCGCGACGGGTCGATCGAGACCTCGAGCGAGGCCAGCATCTCGCGCAGCAGCCCGGCGAGGTGGTCGCGCAGCCACGGCACACCCGCGAACTGCAGCGCATGGGTGACCTCGTGGAGGGCGACCCAGGTGAGCAGGTCGTCCTCGTCGGCGCCGAAGGCCGCGCTCGCCTCGTCGAGGTTGGGACCGACGAACAACAGCCGCGATGGCGCCTCCGGGTCGAGGATCACCAGCTCGTACTGACCGAGCACCCGCCGCGAGAGATAGCCGACGACGACCCCGAGCTCGACGGCGAGCAGCGCTCCGCCGGCCGCGCGGACGATCGGCGTCGCGGGCCCGAGGCCATCTCCCAGACGGCCCGCCAGCGGCTCCAGCGTCGGCTGCAGCGAGCGAAGGTTGGCCCGCACCCACTCCGGGCGGGTGAGCAACTCCGGCTCCGGCAGGGGCGCGGGGGCCTCGAGCCCGGCGTATGCGGACACCAGCCGCTCGCTCTTCGCCGCGACCTCGTTCAGGCGCGGCCGCGGCGTGCCGCGCTCGGGGTCGCCGGCGAGCATTCCGGCGACGCGCTCGGTCAGGGTCCAGTCGATCACCTGCCCCATCATGGCGGACCGGGCACCCCAGCCTTGGTCAAGGACGAGGCAGGGCCGACAGGGACGCCAGGGTCGCCGCCGTTCGGGCGGCGACCACCGGCGAGTGCGCCACGACGTCGAGGGGGGCGCCGAGCGGATCGTCGAAGCCGGGGAAAGCGACGTGTCCGCCCGCCTCCCGCACGATCAGCTGGCCGGCCGCGGCGTCGACCGCCCGCGTGCGCTTGATCGTGAACATCCCGTCCAGGCGCGCGGCCGCCACCTGGCACAGGGTGATGGCGATCGAGCCGAGGGCGCGAACGCGTGCCGCGTGCTCCGGCAGCAGGTCGGCCACCTCCGCGATCCAGCGCGGGTCGGCCGACTCGAGACCGATGACCTCCAGCTTGCCCGCCCGGTTGCGCCGCTCCCCGAGGCCGGGGTCGAGCGGCTCGCCGTCGAGCCTCGCGCCCTCGCCGCGCCGCGCCATCCACTCCTCGCCCGGCCCGAAGTCGTAGACATAGGCGAAGGCGACGTCGGCCATCGTCGGGCCGTCGGCGACCGCGATCGAGATGGCGTGGTGCGGAAGGTCGCGCTTGGCGTTCAGCGAGCCGTCGATCGGGTCGACCACCACCAGGACCCCCGGATCGCCGTAGTCCACCTCGCCGCGCTCCTCGGACACCGCGCGGAACCGGTACCCGTGGGCATGCAGCTCGTCGAACAGAGCGAAGACCGCGTCCTCGGCGGCGCTGTCGATGACCAGCGTGCGGTCGCCGCCCTCGCCGCGGTCGCCGGTCTCCACCGCCCGCTCGCGCGTGGACGGCGCCTCGGCCAGGACCTCGCGCAGCGCCTCCGCCGCGCGCCGGCAGAGGCCGAGCCAGTCGGCGGTGAGGGCATCGGCGGCGGGCATTCAGTGGACCACGTCGGGCTCGTATCCTAGGCACGTGCCCACCCTGCTCGACGGCCTGACGGAACCCCAGCGCGAGGCCGTCACCCATACCGGCGGTCCGCTGGCCATCGCGGGAGGGCCAGGGACGGGCAAGACGCGCTGCGCGCTGGCGCGGTTCGCGTGGCTGGTGGAGCGGGGCGCGCCTCCCGAGCGCCTGCTCCTGCTCGCCGGCTCGTCACCCGCCGCCGACGCGCTGCGAGCCAGGCTGGAGGCGGAGATCGAGCGTCCGTACGAGGAGCTGGCGGTCACCACGTTCGAGGGCTTCTGCGCGCGCCTGCTGCGCGACGAGGCGCTGGCCGCCGGCCTGGATCCGTTCGCCGCGACGATGACGCCCGCCGACCGCCTCGCCCTGCTGCTCGAGCGCATGGACGAGCTTCCGCTGCGCCGCCACGACTTCCAGGGAAATCCCGCGGCGCTGCTCGCGTCCTTCATCGAGCGCTTCGACCTCCTCAAGGAGGAGCTGGTCACCGCCGAGGACTACGAGCGCTGGGCCGGGGGCCTGACCGATCACGACGAGCGCGCCGAGCGCGAGCGCGAGTTCGCCGCCGTCTACGCCGCCCACGACCGCATGCTGCGCGAGGCGGGGACGCTGGACTCCGGCGAGCTGGTCGTCCTGGCGCGGCGCCTGCTGCGCGAGGACGCCGACGTGCGCGCGCGCGTCTGCGGTCGCCTGGCGTCGGTGATCGTCGACGACGTCCACGAGGCCACGCGCGCCCAGCTCGCGCTGCTCGAGTTGCTCGCCGGGCCCGCCGGAGACCTGGTCGTCGCGGGCGACCGGGCGGCCTGGCCCGGCGCCGCCGTGGTCAGGCTCGAGCACTCGCTGCGCTGCCCCCAGGCCATCCTCGACGCCGCGGGAAGCGGCGGCGAGGTCACCGGCCGGGCCGGCGGGGAGGTGAGCGCCTGGCGCTGCGCCAACGAGCGCGCGCAGGCGCAGAGCGTGGCCGCCGACGTCGAGCGCCTCATCACCCGCGAGGGCGTCGAGCCCGAGGCGGTCTGCGTGCTCGTGCGCTCGGTGCGCCGTGAGGGCCAGGCCGTGGCCGTCGCGCTCGAGGAGCGCGGCGTGCCTTACCGCCTGGTCGGCGCGGCGGCGTTCTTCCAGCGCGCCGAGATCCGCGACGTTCTCGCCTGGCTGCGCCTGCTCGCCGATCCGGGGGACGCCGGCGCCGTCGTGCGCGCGCTCGCGCGGCCGCCGATCGAGCTGCGTTCGGTGGACATCGCCCGCTGCACGCAGATCTCGCGCCGGCGCAAGATCGACATGGTCTCCGCGCTCGTCGCCGCCACCGAGTCGCCGCAGATCCCGCCCGAGGCGCGCGACCGCATCCTCATCTTCCTCAAGCTCTACCGCTCGGCCTCCGCGGCGCTGGACACGACGCGGCCCGATCTGTACGTGCATCGCCTGATCGAGCGCCTCGGCCTGCGCCGCCAGCAGCTCTTCGCCGCCCAGGCCGACGTGGTCGAGCGCCTCCTCAACCTCGCGCGCTTCGGCGAGCTGGCCACCGCCTACGTGCGCCGCTCGCCCCAGGCCACGCCGCGCGAGTTCGCCCGGTACATCGCCGCGGTGGCCGAGGCCGGGCTGCGCGAGGAGGAGGCGGTGGCCGAGACCGAGCCGCGCGCCGTGCAGGTGATGGCGATGCGCTCGGCGCGCGGCCTGGAGTTCGAGCACGTCTACGTGCTCGGGCTCCACTCGAGCCGCATGCCGGGCGCCCGGACGGCGGCGCTGGAGCCGATCCCTCCGGAGCTGCTCGGCGCGGACCGCCCGCCGGACGATCGCGAGGCGCACGTCGCCGCGATGCGCCGCCTGCTCGCCATCGCGATGACGCGCGCGCATGAGCGCCTCGTCCTGGCCTATCCCGAGCGCGGCGAGAAGGGCGAGCCCCTCCAGCCCTCCCCCTTCCTCGAGGAGGCGACCGCCGCCGCGGGCCTCGAACTGGAGGACCGCGAGGAGGAGCTGTTCGGGCCCGCCGAGTCCCTGCACGCGACGTTTCGCATGATGCGCGACGAGCTGCTCGACACCGTCTCGCGCACCGGCGGGCGCCTGTCCGAGCTGCGCCTCGACACCGACCTCGACGTGTCGCACGCGGTCGTGCGCTACCTCGAGCTGCTCAAGCTGTCCGCGCTGCTGGCCCGTCCCGACGACCAGGACGTCGCCGACGCGCTGCCCGAGATCAACGCGCGCCTGGCCCGCGCCGTGACGGCCGAGCAGCGCGAGATCTTCCAGACGAGCGTGCTGGACGAGTACCTGCTCGACGCCGAGCGCGACGCGCGACGGCGGGCCGCGGCGACCACGGCGCGCGAGGAGCCGTCGCTCGAGGCCTTCCTGCCCCGCCGCGGCGAGGGCCTGGCGCTTTCGGCCTCCGACGTCGAGACCTACCGGATCTGCCCGCTGCGCTACAAGTTCGCGCGGGTCTTCCGCATCCCCCAGGAGCCGACGCTCAACCAGCGCTTCGGGATCCTCGTCCACCAGGTCCTCGAGCGCTTCCACGCCGGCGGGGGGACCCACACGCTGGCCGAGCTGCTCGGCCTGCTCGACGCGGGCTGGCGCCGCGGCGGCTTCGGCGACTCCGACGAGGAGCGCCAGCTGCGCGAGAAGGCCACGCACGCGCTGATGCGCTACTTCCGGCGCTTCGAGACCGAGGAGTCCGAGCCGGTGTGGTTCGAGCGCCCGTTCTCGTTCCGCCTCGGGCCCCATCTCGTCTCGGGGCGCGTGGATCGCGTCGACCGGCTGCCCGACGGCTCGTATGAGCTCATCGACTACAAGACCGGGCGGCCCAAGACCGGCGCGCAGCTCAAGGAGGACGTGCAGCTCTCCCTCTACGCCGTCGGGGCGCGCGAGGCGTGGGAGCTGGACGCCGTCCACCAGGCGTACTGGTACGTGCTCGACGACGAGAAGGTCCCGGTGGCCCGCGACGACGCCGATCGCGACTGGATCACCGAGACGGTCACGGAGGTCGCCGAGGCCATCCTCGCCCAGGGCTTCGAGCCCACGCCGTCGTACGCCGCCTGCTCCACGTGCGACTTCCGGATCATCTGCCCGGCAGCGGAGAAGTAGAGGGCGGCGAGCCGGCCCGGTTACGCGAGGCCGGACGCCGAGAGTCATCATCAGGACGCGCGGCAGGATGCCCCGCGGAGCTAATCCGGGCCAGGATGCCCCGCGGAGCTAACCCTCGGCCCGCGCTGGCGGAGGAAGCGCTGGAACTCGCGGGCGATCGTGTCGCCCGACGGCATCTGGCCCGGGTTGAGCGGCGGGTCGTCGTCGGACGCCGCCTCCAGACGCTCGACGAAGGCCTGGACGTCGGGATCGCTCTGCACGGCGAGGCTGACCTGTCGCTCGTAGTCGGAGGCGGCCTCCTCGAGATCGGATGCGTCGACGGATACGCCCACCAGGCCCTCCAGCCTCCGGACCAGCGCCAGGGCCGCCTTCGGGTTGGGCGTCGCCGCGATGTAATGCGGGACGGCGGCCCACAGGCTCGCCGACGGCATGCCCGCCTCGGCGCACGCGCCGTGCAGGACGCCCGTGATCCCGGTCGGGCCCTCGTACTGGGCCGAGCCCAGGCCGAGACGCTCGACCATCTCCTCGTCGGAGGCGAGGCCGGTGATCGACACCGGTCGGGTGTGGGGGACGTCGGCGAGCAGCGCCCCGAGCGTGACGACGAGCTGGACCCCGAGCGCCTCGGCGAGCTCGACGATCGTGCGGGTGAAGGCGCGCCAGCGGTAGGACGGCTCGTGCCCGACGAGCAGGACGAGGTCGCGCGGGGCGCGCGGGACCCGCGCTTCGAAGATCTCGACCTCGGGCCACGTGATCTCGCGGTGACGGCCGTCGACGAGCCGGATCTGAGGGCGCGTGTTCTGGAAGTCGAAGAACTCCTCGGGATCGATCGAGGCGAAGCGGGTCGCGCCGATCGAGGAGCCGACGAAGCTGACGGCCGATGAGGCCGCGTCGGCCGCGTCGTTCCAGCCCTTGAAGGCGCACACCAGCGCCGGCGCGCGAAGGCCATCAGGTCGGCGGTCCCAGACGAGGGGCTGCATGCGAATCACGGTACCCCATCGCGTCCGGCCGCCCGCCGAGGCGCCTAGCGCGTCGAGCGTCCGCCGTACTGGTAGACGAGGAAGTTGGCGAGAAAGAACCCGATGACGGCGCCAACCGCGGCGCCGGCGCCGGTCGAGAAGCTGAACCAGCCCGCGATCGCCCAGCCGAGGCCCGCGCCCAGCCCAAGGCCCGCGATGATCTGCAGGCTCGCGGCACGGGCGATGTTCGGGTCGCGCAGGTAGGGATCGCGGTCGTGGTCGGCCATGCCCCACGCCTACCCCTCTGGACACCTCGTAATCTCGCGCTTGGAGCGGCACGGGCCTGGTGGCCCATCCGGCCTTCAAAGCCGGCAGGCCGTGGCAACCCCACGGTTGGAAGGTTCGATTCCTTCGCCGCTCCGCTAGCGGGAAGATGGGGGTAATCGTCACAGGCGAGCGCGGACCCGCGGCACCTTCAAGCCAGGCGCGGGGTCTCCTCGACGGCGGCCCGGAGCCCGGCGGCGTCGTAGCGTTGCGCCTCGATATGGCACCACGGCTGCGAGCGCGACTCGTCGTGCGGCACCGCGGTGCGCCGCCATGCGAGCCGCTCGCCCACGACGCCCGTCTCGGGATCGCGTCGTGTGTAGTGGATGATCTCGCCGTTGGCGATCTTCTCGTCTGGATCCGTGGACCAGTGCAGGAAGTCCCGCTGCGACATGTCCTCGATCCGGGCGCGGAAGGCCCCGATGAGCTCGCCATGGCAGACGAGCAGTGCGCTTCCCGAGGGGCAGTCCCGGCGAAGCCGGTCGAGGAGCCCGAGCAGGCGGGCGCTCACCTCGGCGATCGACTCGCCGTTCGGCGGTCGCCAGTAGAAGGGCGACGTCGCCTTGTCCGTGAGTTGGGCGGCGTAATGGTCCCGGCGCTCGTGCTCGGTCAAGCGGTCGAGGTCGCCCCACGAGCGCTCACGCAGCGCCGGGTGGAGCACCCACTCGGCGCCCGGCAGCGAGAGCCGCGCCGCGGTCTCCATCGCCCGGACGTACTCGGATGTGTAGTAGCGATCGAACCCGTCGGGAAAAGCGTCCCGCAGCCACGCGCCCGAGCGCTCGGCCTGGACGATCCCCTCGTCTGTGAGCCGCCAGAAGGAGCTGTGGCGCTCGCGCAAGCGCATGAGCATCGAGTCGTCCCCCGCGCGCTCTCGGCGGACAGCCTCGTTTCCCTCGCTCTCCCCGTGCCGGACGAGGACTACGTCCAGCGGGATCTCCACGACAGTCGAGTCTAACCGCGCGCCGGTCCGCGCGCTCCTAGTCGTCGTACACGCTGATGGAGAAACGGGCGGTGTACTCCTCGCCCGGCGCCACGAGCGCAAGACGCTCGCCGCTGACCAGCGCGTTGGTGGGCGCGGTCATCGGTTCGAAGCAGATGTAGTCCTCGCCGGGGGGCGCGTAGACCTGGGCCAGCGGATAGCCCTGCTCGAAGCGCACCTCGAGGCAGCGGCCGCCGCCGCGCAGGAGGAACTCCGGCGGGTGACACAGCTCGACGAACAGGTCGTCGTACGTGCGCTCGCCGAGCGGTGCCGTCAGCTCACCGAAGGGCTCGGCCTCTCCCGTCGGGATCCCACGCTCGTCCAGCAGCGCGCGGCGGCGCAGCGGCAGCGCGACCTCCCATGCCGCCCGCGGCACCCCGGGCAGGCAGACGTAGGGGTGGTAGCCGAAGGACACCGGAACCGGCGCGCCGCCGGTTTCCCGCAGCTGGGTCTCGATCGTCAGCGTCCGTCCGGAGAGCCGTGCCTCGACCGCGAGCACGTGGGGAAACGGGAAGCCCGCCAGCAGATCCTCGTGCGCCGACCAGTCGAGGCGCGCGGAGAGTCGGGCTCCGTCGTTGCCCGCCTCGTGCGCGGTCACCTCCCAGTGCGGCGACGCCGTCGCGAGGCCGTGGATCGGCAGGCCGTTGGGGTCGAGGCGCACCGGGGTGGCGTCGGGGTCGAGCTCGACGGTGCGCCCGCCCGCCGAATAGCGCAGGCCATCGAGCCGGTTCGCCCAGGGGTGCAGCAGCGGGATCCCCATGCTGGAGCCCGACTCCGCGTACTTGGCCAGGCCTCCGCGTTGCCCGAGCAGCTCCTCGCCGCGGTGGCGTAGAGAGCAGCCGATCATTCCCGCGCCCGGCGCGAACGCCGCCTCGAGCTGGCTCGCGTCGGCGCTCAGGACGCGTGTGGGCAGTCCCTCCTGCGCGTCTTCGGTGACGGCGTAGCCCGACATACGAGCGCGACACCGTACAGGCGCCTAAGCGCTCTACGCGTTCGGGACGACGTAGAAGGCGACGACCGCGTACTGGAGCGCGGCGGCGCCGATCACCAGCGCGTGGAAGATCTCGTGGTAGCCGAAGACGGTGGGCGACGGGTTCGGGCGGCGCGTCGCGTAGATCACCGCGCCGGCGGTGTACAGCGCGCCGCCGGCCGCGACCATGGCCATCGCGGTGATCCCCAGCCGGTCGAGCATGGCCGGGAAGGCGGCGATCGCCACCCAGCCCAGCGCGACGTAGACGACGGCGAGCAGCCACTTCGGCGCGTCCGGCCACAACAGGCTCATGACGATTCCCGCGCCGGCGCCGACCCACACGGCGATCAGGATCGCCGTCGCCAGCGTCCCGTCGAGTGCGAGCAGCGCGAACGGCGTGTAGGTCCCCGCGATGAGGACGAAGATCATCGAGTGGTCCACCCGGCGCATCCAGCGCCGGGCGGCCTCCGACGCCCAGCTGATCCGGTGGTACAGCGCGCTGGCCCCGAACAGCAGCGCCACGCTGAGCGCGTAGATGCCCGCGGCCAGCGCGGCGCGCCCGCTCGGCGCGGAGAGCACCAGCCCGAGCCCCAGCGGCAGCGAGATGAAGAACGCCCACTCGTGGGTGACCCCGCGCAACCGCGGCTTGCCGGAGATCAGGCCGTCAACCATGCCCGCGGATTCTCGCGCATCATCGTGTCGATTTCGTCGTCGCTGACGCCGCCGTCGGACAGCGCCGGAAGCACTCCCCGCCACAGGAAGGTGAAGTCCCACTCCGGCGCGAGCTGCGGCTTGAGCTCCGGCGGGTACCAGTCCATCGTCGCGCACGCGTCCTGCGACAGCGTCATCCGGTTCGCGTAGCCGCGCTTGCACAGCTCGATCACGGTCGCGTTGCGCTTGTCGGTCGGCAGGAAGATGTCCAGGCCGTAGCGGTCCATCCCGATCCAGGGGCCGCGTGCCAGCAGCTCCTCGATGTAGTCGAGATCGTCCGTGTCGCCGGTGTGGGCGATCTGCACCTTGCGCGGGTCGATGCCCTCGTCGTCGAACACGTCCATGATCTCCAGGCCGCGCCGGGTCGCGGGCTGCGAGTGGGCCATGATCGGCCGACCGGTCTTCAGGCTGGCCTGCGCGACGGCGCGCAGGACCCGCTCGACGTCGTCGGTGACCCCCGGCTCGTCGACCGCGCACTTCAGGAAGGCCGCCTTGACGTCGGTGCCCTGGATGCCGGTCTCGATGTCGTGGAGGAAGACATCCACCAGCGCCTGCGGGTCGCGATTCTCGAAGTACTGGGGCAGAAACGTGTAGTGCTGGCCGTAGACGCCAGTGCACATGACGAGCTGGATTCCCGTCGCATCGGCGACTCGCTGCGCCAGGTGGACGTCGCGGCCGATGTCCATGCAGGAGGGCTCGACGATGGTCTTCACGCCCTGCTCCATGGCGTTCTGGACCTGTTCCACCGCGGCCTCGTAGATCGCCTCGTCGTCGTAGAGGTGCGGGAACTGGGCGTGAACCTGCTCGGTGACCAGGGTCAGGTGCTCGTGGGCCAGGAACAGCCCGAGTTCGCCGTCGTCGACGGGGCCCGACACGGTCTCGATCTGCGGCATGCGACTCCTCTCTCGCTGTCCTCGCGATGGTATGTCAAGAAGTTGGGTACACGGACGGCATGCTCATCGGCGCCGTCATCGCAGTGTGCGTCCTCCTCCTCGTGCTCGCCTTCCTGCTCCCCCGCCTGTCGCGGGGGCCGCAGCGCGGCGTGTCCAAGACCTTCGGGACCGGCGCGCGCGCGGGCAGCAAGGCTCCCGGCCCCCTCGGCCGGTGGCTGAGCAAGCCCTTCTCGACGTCCAGTCGCGCGGCGAACAAGAGCGCCGAGACCGGACGGCGGGCGCGCCGCAAGACGCCGCTGTAGCCGGCTGCGCCCGGCTACTCTCCCGCGCATGACCCGCGGGGCGCATCTGGCCGTCCGAGCGCCCGCCTGGACGCTCTCCCGCCGCGAGGCGCTGGCCGCCGCGACGCTGGCCGGCATGGTGGCCACCGGTGCGAAGCTCGCCTTCGACGCCGCCGCCATGCCGAGCCGCCCGCTCGTGTTCAGCCTGTCCTCGCGCGGTTTTCCCGGCTGGCTGTCCGGGCCCTTCCACGGCCTGGGCTCGCATCTGACGTGGACGAGCTTCTACGCCGAGGTGCTCGTGCTGTGCGCGCTGTGGATCGCCGCGCTGGTGCTGGCCGACTCGATCCGGCTGCGCTGGGCGATGGCGGCGGTGGTCGCGCTGCACGCCCTGCTCATGCTGGCGCCGCCGATCGGGCTGTCCGACGCCTTCAACTACATCGCCTACGGCCGCCTGGCCGTGGAGCACGGCCTCAACCCCTATACCGACACGCTCGTGTCGGTCCCCCACGACCCCGCGTTCGCCTACGCGACGTGGCCGGACTGGACGAACCCCTACGGCCCGCTGGCCACGCTCGCCTTCTCCCCGCTCGGCCTGGTCGGCGTGCCCCAGGCGCTGTGGCTGGTCAAGGTCGTCGTCGCGGCGCCTCCGGAATCGGCCTGGCGTGGCTGGTCGCGGCGTGCGCCCGCGAGCTCGACCGGCCGGCCGGGGGCGCGGTCGTGCTCGTCGCGCTGAACCCGGTGCTGCTCGTCTACGCGGTCGCCGGCGCGCACATCGACCTCCTGATGATGGTGCTCGTCATGGCCGGCGTCCTGGCGCTGCTGCGGGCGCGCGAGCGCGCCGCCGGCGTCGCGTTCGCCGCTGGAGCGGCGATCAAGGCCACGGGCCTGCTGCTCCTCCCCTTCGCTCTGGCCGGTGTGCGAGGCCGGCGGCGCGAACTGCTGATCGGAGCCGCCGCGTGCGGCGGCCGTGCTGTTCGGCGTGGGCCTGGTGCTCTGGGGCCCACATCTGCTGACCGGCGTCGCCGACCAACGCGATGCAGTCTCAAACCGCAGCCTGCCCGGGATCCTCTCGCGCGCCTTCGGCGCCGACGGGCCGCCGGCGTGGCTTCAGGCCGGAGCGGGCGCAGGCTTCGTCGCCGCCTACGCGTGGCTGCTTCGCGCCGCGTGGCGCGGGGAGATGGACTGGCTCCTGGCGGCGGGCTGGGCCACCGTCGCCATGCTGCTTGCGGTCACCTGGCTGATGCCCTGGTACGTCGTGTGGTTGCTGCCGTTCGCGGCGCTCGCCGGCTCGCGCCGGCTTCAGTGGGCGGCGGTCGCGCTGACGCTGTTCGTCGTGCTCGTGCGGCTCATCCCGCTGGGCTGACGCCCACCTGGTCGCGCACGAACGGGACGACGGCGTTGGCCGTGCCCTCCGGGTCGTCCGCGAACGGCCAGTGGCCGCTTTCCTCCAGCACGACGACCTCGGCGCGGGGAAAGGACTCGCGCTGCTGCTCGGCGTGGTGCAGGGGCACGAACGGGTCCTTGCCGCCCCAGAGCACCAGGGCGGGCCGGTCGAGCCCGCGGAACAGCTGCGACGCCGCCCGGAGCACGTCGTCGTTCGCGCCGATTGCGATAGAGCCGCAGCACGGTCCGCCGGGTGGCCCGGTCGTAGTGGTCGTACATCTGGTCGATGTAGGCGGGCGGCAGGGGGCGCCCCTCTCCCTTCGACAGGCCCTTGGTGAAGGCGCCGCGGGAGGTCACCGCCATGATCAGCTCGCCGAGGACCGGGCGGGCCCACAGCTTCCCGGTCGAGTGCATCTCGAAGCCCATGAGGATGCCCGTGTTCATCAGCACGACGCTGGCGAACGCATCCTGGTTGAGCCCGGCCCAGCCGAGCCCCCACGGCCCCCCGAAGTCGTGCAGCACGAGGTGGGCGCGCTTGACGCCGAGGTCCGCAAGCGCCTTCGTGAGGAAGCGGGCGTAGCCCTCGACCGGTAGGGCGAAGTCGCGCGGCTTGTCCGCGCGGCCAAAGCCCGGCATGTCCATCGCCAGCGAGCGCGCGAACTCGCCCGTTCGCCCCATCAGGTCGTGCCAGTCCAGCGCCGACCCGGGGTTGCCGTGGACGAACACGACGGCCTCCTCGGCATCGGCCGGGCCGGACTCCGCCAGCACGGTCCGCAGCCCGTCGACCACCAGCTCGCGCTCGAGCACCTCGGTCATGCCGCGGCCTCCTTCAGCTCTCGCATCCCCTCCGCGCGCGTCTTGACCGGCTCGTAGCCGAGCTCGCTGCGGGCCTTGGAGATGTCGATCGTGCATTCCTGGGCCGAGAGCCAGTAGGTCAGGCGGGTGACCGGCGGCGGCGTGCTGCGGCGCAGAACGCCCCACACCGCCTCCAGCGCCGGCCCGGCCAGCCGCGCCAACGCGGCCGGGGCCTCCTTGTCCGGCGCCTCCACGCCCTGGGTGCCGAGCAGCTCGGTGATGAACTCGCGGAACACCACCGGCTCGCCGTCGGTGACGAAGTAGGCCTCGCCGGGCCGTCCCTTGGTGGCGCCCAGCCACAGGCCCTCGACGGTGTTGTCGACGTGCGTCGTCGCCGTCAGGTGGCGCCCGCCGTTGATCCAGCGGAAGCGCCCGGCCCGGACGGCCCCGGCGATGCCGGGGAGGATCGTCGTGTCGCCGACGCCCCAGACGAGCCGGGGGCGCACGACCACGGTCTCGAGGCCGTCCCCGTTGGCCTCCCGGACCGCCATCTCCGCCTGGGCCTTGGTGGCCGGGTACAGGGCCTTGGAGTCCGGGCGCAGCGGCGTCGTCTCGTCGACGTCGACCAGCGGCTCCCCCGCCATCAGCGCCGCCTCCGTGCCGACATGGACGAAGCGCCGGACGCCCGCGCGGCGCGCCGCCTCGAGCGCGTTGTGCGTGCCCTGCACGTTGCCGCGCTCGAAGTCCTCGCGCCGGCCCCACTCCCCCAGCGCAGCGGCGGCGTGAAACGCGAGCTCGCAGCCCTCCGCGCCTGCGGCCATGGCGTCGACGTCGTCGAGGTCGCCGCGCGCCGGCTCGGCGCCGGCGTCGGCGACCTTGGCCGCCGAGCCCTCGGAGCGCGCGAGCGCGCGCACGTCCACTCCCTCGGCCCGCAGCCGGCGGATCAGCGCGCCGCCGATGAAGCCCGACCCGCCGGTGACGAACGCCTTCATGGGTTCGACTCTATTCCGCCTCCGGCTTCTCGCGCAGGGCGTCGCGCGCCAACTGGAGGGCGACGATCACCATCAGGCCGGCGAACGCGATCTCGAGCGTGCGTTCCGGCAGCACGTTGGCCAGCGCCACGCCGCCGAACGCCCCGCCCGCCGCGAGCACGCCGATGACGATGCCCTCGCGCACGCGCACGTTGCCGTACTCGTGCTGGCGCCACGCCCCGACGAGGGCCACCGGGATGATCGCCAACAGCGAAGTCGCCTCGGCGCCGACCTGCGAGGCGTCGTAGATGTAGACGAGGGCCGGAACGAACACCACGCCGCCGCCCACGCCGAACAGGCCCGACACGATGCCGGCCGCCACGCCCGCGGCGATCGCCTCGGCGATCACTTGATCACCAGGTCGACGGCGACGACGATCAGGAAGGCCGAGAACCCGAGCGTCAGCCACTTCACCGTGATCCGCTGCTGGAGCCACGTGCCGGCCACGACGCCCGCCACGGCCGGGAGCCCGATCGCGGCGGCATGGCCGACGTTCACGTTGCCGTAGCCGGCCTGCACAGCGGCCGCGATCGCCGCGATGACGACGATGGCGGCGAGAGAGGTGCCCGTCGCCTCCCGCGTCCCGTAGCCCAGCCAGAGCACGAGCAGCGGGACGATCACCGACCCGCCTCCCACGCCGAACAGGCCGCTGAACACTCCCCCGGCCGTGCCGATCGCCCCGAGTGTGAGCCAACGGCCGTGCGTCACGGCTGGGCATACTAGAGGCGTGACTGCCGCCGCCACGCTGGCCGAGCAGCTCTCGCCGCTGCGAGCCCGCCCGGACCGATCCGCCGTGCTCCTCGACGTCGACGGAACCCTCGCGCCGATCGTCCGCCATGCCGACGACGCCACCGTCCCGGAGGCCGTGCGCACGTTGCTCATCCAGGTCGCCAAGCGCTACGGCGTCGTGGCGTGCGTGACGGGCCGGCGCGCGGCCGACGCGCGTCGCATCGTGTCCATCGGCTCCATCGCCTACGTCGGGGCGCACGGCGGCGAGCTGCTGCGGCCCGGCTCGGTCCAGCCCGAGGTGGACCGAGCGCTGCAGGAATGGACCCGCCGCGTGCAGGAGTTCGGCCGCGAGGCGGACACGGCGGAGCTCAGCCGGCTGCGCGTCCGTCTCGAGGACAAGAGCTCGATCGTCGCCTTTCACTGGCGCGGGGCGCCCAACGAGGACGCCGCCCGCGCGGCCGTGGACGAACTGGCCAACCGGGCCGAGGCGGTCGGCCTGTCGACGCACTGGGCGCGCAAGGTGCTCGAGGTGCGACCGCCCGTGGGGATGGACAAGGGGATCGGCATCCGGCGCCTGCTGCGCGAGGAGGACGTCGACGCCGCCCTGTACGCGGGCGACGACGCGACCGATCTCGACGCCTTCGCCGCGCTGGGCGAGATGGCCGAGCAGGGTCGCCTCGACACCGTCGTGCTCGTCGGCATCGCCTCCGACGAGTCCCCGCCGGAGGTGGTCGAGCGCGCCGATATCGTGCTCGACGGGCCGAGCGAGGTCCGTGCTCTCCTCGAAGCCCTCCTGATGGAGTAGCCCGTGCGGTTCACCGATTTCCTCAAGGCCACCGTCCTCATCAGCGCCGGGGCCGCGAGCGCGCTGGCGGCCGCGACCGCGGTGGGAATCAACGCCGACCGCGACTCGACGCTCGCGCTGGTCGCCCTGGGCTGGTGGGTGGCCTCGGGGCTCTACGGCGTCTGGCTCGGCCGCCGCGCCGAGACCAACCCGCCGATCACCCGGGTGCTGGCCGGGGCGCGCTTCTCGCCCGCCCTGCCCGAGCAGCGCCCGGGACGCATCCTCCTCAACCGACTGTGGCCGCTGGCCCTGATGACGGTGGTCGCCGGCGCGCTCGCCTTCCTCTTCCCCCAGGTCCCGATGATCGCCACCGGGTTCGCGATCATCTGGGCGCTGGCCTGGCGGCGCCAGGAGCAGGCCGTGGCCGCGATCGAGGCCCGTGACGGCGTGCGCTTCTACGTCGAGCCCACCTCGCCGGTCGAGCCGATCCGCCTGCTGCGGACGCCGGGGTTCCACTCGGAGTTCCCGGCGCCCAACGGGACGGCGGAGGTCGACTCCGCGTTGCGTCACTAGGCCGAAGCCTTGGCGGTCGACGTCCTCCTCGTGTCCCTCGGGACCACCGCCGGGCTGCGGCTGGTGGACGAGGAGCTGACCGGGTCGCTGGAGCGCGCGGGCGCGAGCGTCGCCGTGGCGCTCGCGGCGCCGAGGGGCGAGCCGCGGACGTTCGCGCTCACCGACCTCGTCCAGGCGCGGGCCGCCCGCCGCGCCGCGGCGGCGGCGCTGGAGGAGCACTCGCCGCGCGCCGTGCTGTATTCGACCACCACCGCGGCGCTGCTGTGGCCGCGACCGGGTGCGATCCACTTCGATGCTCCCGCGGCCGGGAACCGGCCGGGCCGGCACGGGATCTGGCAGCGGCCCGTGGAGCGCAGGCGCTTTGCGTCCGCGCCCCTGGTCGTCGCTCAGAGCGAGGGCGGTCTGGCGGAGGCGCCGGCACACGGCGAGGCGCTGGTGATCCCCGTGCCCGTCGAGCCGTCGGGGCCGCTGGAGGACTCGCGCGACGTCGCGGCCGTCACCTACGCGGCCGACGTGGAGAAGAAGGGCCTCGCTCGGGTGCTGGAGGCGTGGCGCCGGGCGCGGCGCGACGGCGAGGAGCTGGTCGTCGCGGGAATCGAGGCGCCCGACGCCGACTCGTCGGGCGACGGCGTCCGCTTCGCGGGCCTGATGGAGCCCGACGAGTTCCGCGCCCTGCTCAGGCGGACCCGCGTCTACGTGACCGCGCCCCGCCGCGAGGACTACGGCCTCGCCCAGCTCGAGGCCCTGGCCGACGGCGCGATGCTCGTCACGACGGAGGCGCCCGGTCCTTACGCGGCCCTCCCCATCGCGCGCGACCTCGACGCCCGCCTCGTCGGCGACGACCTGGCCGGCGCCCTGCGCACGGCGCTCGAGGACCCCCGCGAGGACTACGCCGAACGCGCCCGCACCGCCCTGCTTCCCTTCCGCCGCGGTTCGGTCGACGCGCTGGTGCAGACGGAGCTGCTGCCGCGGCTGCTGCTGTCAGGGTCAGACCCGAAGACAACGCTCCGGTCCCGCCAGCGCGGGCGATGGGGTCTGACCCCAACCGCCAGCGCCGAGGCTATTTCGCCCGCTTGCGCATCGGGGCGAACTGCTTCCACGTGCGGGTGTTGGCGATGTCGCGCTTCGTCAGCCACGCCCGGCGCGCCGTGGCCACGCCGTAGCGGCGGTAGTCGAAGTCCGTGGGCTTGTGCGCGTCGGTGTTGATGACGATCGGCACGCCCGCCGCCGCGGCGGCGCGGGCGTGGACGTCGTTGAGGTCACGGCGGTCGGGGCTCGCGTTGATCTCGAGCATCGTGCCCGGTGCTCGCCGCCGCCTCGATCACCTGCTCGACGTCCAGCGCGTAGGGCGGGCGGCGCTCGATCTTGCGGCCGGTGAGGTGGCCGACGCAGTCGACCCACGGGTGCTCGCAGGCGGCGACGATCCGCTGCGTCTGCTCCTCCTCGGGCAGGCGGAACGACGTGTGCACCGAGCCGATCACCCAGTCGAGCTGCGTCAGCAGGTCGTCGTCGTAGTCCAGCGAGCCGTCGGGCAGGATGTTGACCTCGCTGCCGATCGAGGAGCTCGAGGCCGTCGATCTCCTCGTTGAGCTTCCGGATGCGCTCGATCTGACGCTTCAGCTGCGACGGCGACACGTCGGCGCCGAAGCCCATGCTGGCCGAGTGGTCGGTGATGACCAGGTACTTGAGTCCCCGCTCGAGCGCCGCCCGCGCCATCTCCTCGTTCGTGTTCTTGCCGTCGGAGGCGACGGTGTGGGAATGCAACTCGCCCTTGACGTCCTTCAGCTCGACGAGCTTCGGCAGCTCGCCGTTGGCCGCGGCCTCGAGTTCGCCGCGGTTCTCGCGCAGCTCGGGCTCGATGTAGGCGAGGCCGAGCAGCTCGTAGACGTCCGCCTCGCTGGCGCACTTGCGGCTCTCGCCGTCGGCGTCGTCGAGCACCCCGTACTCCGACACGTGCAGCCCGCGCCGCACGGCGGCGCGCCGCAGGGCCTCGTTGTGCTGCTTGGAGCCGGTGAAGTGCTGGAGCAGGTTGCCGAACTGCTCCGGCGCGACGATACGAAGGTCGACCTTCATCCCGGTGTACGTAGTCAGGCGCGCGCCGGCCGGGCCCACGCCGGAGGCGGCGGCGACCGTGGGCAGCGAGGCGGCGGCGTTCGCCAGTGCCTCGGGGTCGTGTGCAGTGGCGATGAGGTCGAGGTCCTTGACGCTGTCCGTCCAGCGCCGCGCCGACCCGGCTAGCTCGACGCGGTCCGCCGCCGGGTTGTCGCGGAGCGCCGCCAGGAGCGGCTCCGCGACCGCGAGCCCGCGTGAGAGCACAGACCGCTCCTCGGCCACGTCGCCCGCCTCCACGGCGGCCAGGCCCTCGAGGATGTTGGTCTCCGCCTTCGGCCCGAAGCCCTTGACGCCACGCAGCCGCTCGCCCTCCGCAGCCGCGCGCAGCGCCTCCAGCGAGTCGATCCCGAGCTCGTCGTAGAGGAGGCGCGCGCGCTTGGGGCCCAGGCCGGGCAGGCGCGTGATCGCGAGGAGCCCGGCGGGGAACTTCGCGCGGAGCTTCTCCGCCGCCGGGATGGACCCGGTCTCCACCAGGCTCTGGACCTTCTCCTGAAGGGTCTTGCCGACGCCCGGCAGCTCCGTGGCCCGCCCCTCCCGGGCGAGCCCGGCCACCGACATCGAGGCTTCGCGCACGGCCTTGGCCGCGTTGCGGTAGGCGACGACTCGGTGGATGATCGCCCCGTCGAGCTCGTAGAGGTCTCCCAGCTCGTCGAGCGCGAGGGCGATTTCGGCATTCGTGGGGTCTGCCACGGCTTTAGGGTACGCGGCCTCATGCCCGGCCCCGCTTGGCTCATCCTGCCCACCTACAACGAGGCCGAGAACCTCGAGGCGATCGTCGGCGCGGCGCGCGAGGCGCTCGCGCCCGCCGCGCCCGACGGCTACCGGATCCTCGTCGTCGACGACTCGTCGCCCGACGGGACGGGGCGGATCGCCGACGAGCTCGCGGAAGCGCACGACGAGGTCTCGGTGCTGCACCGGCCGGGCAAGGGCGGGCTGGGGCGCGCCTACATCGCGGGCTTCGACGCCGCCCTGAGCGGGGGTGCCGGGCACGTGATGGAGATGGACTCCGACTTCTCACACGACCCGGCCGACCTCGCCCGCCTGCTCGCCGCCGTGCGCGAGGGAGCCGACCTGGCGCTCGGCTCGCGCTACGTGGAGGGCGGCGGGGTCACCGAGTGGCATGCCATGCGCCGAGCCGTCAGCCGCGGCGGGTGCTGGTACGCCCGCATGACCCTGGGCCTCGACATCCGCGACCTCACCGGCGGCTTCAAGTGCTTCCGTCGCGAGGTGCTGGAGGCGATCGACCTGCCCACGGTGCGCTCGCAGGGCTACGCCTTCCAGGTCGAGCTCACCTATCGCACGGTGCTCCGCGGGTTTCGCGTCGTGGAGGTGCCGATCGTCTTCCACGAGCGGCGCGAGGGAGCGAGCAAGATGTCGGGGCGGATCGCGCTGGAGGCGATCTGGCGAGTGCCCCAGATGCGCGCCCAACGGCGCTGAGCGATCAAGACGGGGCCCCGTGATGCCGATGGGTCAGGGGTATGCGCGCGCGCGTGAACGACCTCGTGCTCGTCCAGGGCATCCGCGACACCCGCACCACGCTTGCGGGCTGGAACCGCGACCCGGGGCCGGTGCTGCGCGCCTGGCTGCTCGGCAGCCTCGCCATCAGCGTCCTGCTCCTGCTCGCCGTGTGGATGATCGCCGCGATCTCGCATCCGGACCCGACGCCGATCCTGCTCCCCGGGCTCAACGAGAAGGCGACGCTCGGGTCGGCGGCGCACGTCCTGCTGCGCAACTCGCTCGTACTGGCGCTGCACGCCTTCGCCTGCGTCGCCGGGTTCATCGCCGGCTCCTCGCTGCCGATGACCGCGAGCCAGCACACCGGCACCTGGCGGTGGATCCACGAGAAGGCGGGGCCACTGGCCATCGTCTTCGTGATCGGCGCCACGACGTTCTCGCTGTGCACGCAGGCCTTCGCCCTCGGCGGCGCAGCCTCGACGCTCTCCGCCCAGCTCGGCATCTCGCCCGGCCTGCTCGTGCTCGGCCTGCTCCCGCACGCGCTCCCGGAGCTGATCGCGTTGTTCCTCCCGCTGGCCGCGTGGATCATCGCGAGCCGGCGCCAGGAGTGGGACCAGCTGCTGGCGGCGACGTTCGTGACCGTCGCGATCGCGGCGCCCGTCCTCCTCGTGTCCTCGGTCGTCGAGGTCTACGTGACGCCGCACCTGCTCCGCTTCCTCGCGGGGTAGGCTCCTCGTCACGCTCACTCGCGCGCTATACTTTGTATAGCAAGCATCCGACCAGGAGCCGCAATGGGAGCCATCACCGAAGTAACCGACACCAACTTCCAGGCCGAGGTCATCGAGTCCGATACCCCGGTGCTGGTCGACTTCTGGGCGCCCTGGTGCGGTCCGTGCCGGATCGTCCACCCCGTGCTCGAGCAGATCGCGCAGGAGCGCGGCGACGAGCTGAAGATCGTCAAGCTCAACGTGGACGAGAACCAGCAGACGGCGATGACGTTCGAGATCCTCTCGATCCCGACGCTGATCCTCTTCAAGGGCGGCCAGGTGGCCAAGAAGGTCATCGGGGCCTACCCGAAGCAGAAGCTCGAAGCCGAGCTCGAGCCGGCGCTGGCCTAAGGCCGTGTATCACCAGCGCTCGTTCGCCCTCCCCGAGGGGGCGACCGAGGTGGTGCTCGTCCGGCATGGCGCCTCGGCCCCGGCCGTTCCGGGCGAGCCGTTCGCCCTGGTGGGCGGCCACGGCGATCCGCCGCTTGCCCCGGAGGGCGAGCAGCAGGCGCAGGCCGTATCGGATCGGCTCGCCGACGAGGAACTGGCCGGTCTTTTCGTCACGCCGCTCCAGCGCACGGCGCAGACCGCCTGCCCCGCTCGCCGCGCTGACCGCTCTGGAGCCTGTCGTCGTACCGGAGCTGCGGGAGGTCTATCTCGGCGACTGGGAGGGCGGCGAGCTGCGCATCCGCGCCGCCCACGGCGATCCGATCCTCAAGCGGGCGCAGGCGGAGGAGCGCTGGGACGTCATTCCCAACGCGGAGCCGATGGAGGCCTTTGCCGAGCGCGTGGCCGCGGGCTTGGAGACCATCGTGGACGCGACGGGCCCGGGAGCCTTGGCGGCGGCCTTCGTCCACGGTGGAGTGATCGGAGAGCTGTGCCGGCAGGCCACCGGGAGCCGGCCCTTCGCGTTCCTTCACGCCGACAACGCGTCCATCACCCGCCTCGTCGTGCTCGGGGACGGGCGCCGGCTGCTGCGCTGCTTCAACGACACCGCCCACCTTGCGGCGGTTCACGGTTACGCCCGCTCCACCCCGATCCGCAGCTCGCGGCCCTCGATCTCCACGACCGAGCCCGCCTCCGGCAGCGCCCCGTCGTAGGAGACCGAGACGGCCAGCGTCTCGCCGGCCACGTAGCTCTCGTGCGCGCGGGCGGCCGCCAGCAGCTCCTCGTCTCCGCCGAGAGTGAGGCTGATGCGGTCCTCGACGGCCAGCCCCGCGTCGCGACGCGCGGACTGCACGGCGTGGACGACCTCGCGGGCCAGGCCCTCGCGTCGCAGCTCGTCGTCGAGGACCAGCTCGAGGGCCACCGCGTGTGAGCCTTCCCGCTCGAGCTGGTAGCCCTCCAGCGGCTTCATGACCAGCTGGAGGTCTTCGGGGCCGAGCTGATGGTCGTGGCCGTCGATCGCGATCCCCACCGGGCGCTCCTCGCGTACCGCCGCCGCCACGTGCGAGGGGTCCAGCGCCGCCACCGCCGCGGCCACCTGGGGCATCCGCTTTCCGAAGCGCGGGCCGAGGGTCCGGAAGTTGGGCTTGACCTCGTAGCGCCCCAGCTCGTCGGCCGCCTCGGCGAAGCGCAGCGACTTCACGTTGAGCTCCTCGCGCACCACCTCGGCCAGGCGCTCGATCGCCTCGCGCTCGCGGCCCGCCGCGACGACGATCGCCTCGCGCAGCGGCTGGCGGATCTTGACCTTGGCCTGTCCGCGCGCCGCCAGGCCGAGCCGCACCGCCTCGCGCGCCGTCGCCATGTCGAACTCGAGCTGCTCGTCGCGCTCGCCGGGCTCCGGGAAGTCCGTGAGGTGGACGCTCGGCTCGCTTCCGTCGAGGTTGTCGTAGATCTCGTCGGCCACGAACGGCGTGAAGGGAGCGAGCAGCTGCGACACCGTCAGCAGGCACTCGCGCAGGGTCTCGAAGGCGGCGGGATCCGAGCGCCAGAAGCGCGGCCGCGAGCGGCGCACGTACCAGTTGCTCAGGTCGTCGACGAAGGCGGCGATCGCGCGGCCCGCGGTGGTGGCGTCGTAGTCATCGAGGCGCTCGCGGACTTCGGCCACCGTCGCGGCCAGGCGCGAGCGCGCCCAGCGGTCGAGGTCCTCGCCGGCCTGGGTCGGCTCGCCGCCGTCCCCCTTCGGCGCGTTCGCGTACAGGACGAAGAAGGAGTACGTGTTCCACAGCTGGAGCAGGAACTGGCGCACTCCCTCGCCGATCGACTCCAGGGAGAAGCGGTAGCCGTCCCACGGCTGCTTGGAGGTGAAGAAGTACCAGCGAAGGGCGTCGGCGCCGTAGCGGTCGATCACGTCCCAGGGCACGACGATGTTGCCCAGCGACTTGCTCATCTTCTTGCCCTCGGCGTCGAGGATGAGGCCGAGGCAGACGACGTTCTCGTACGGCGCGCGGTCGTGGATCAGGGTGGAGATCGCGAGCAGGGAGTAGAACCAGCCGCGGGTCTGGTCGAGCGCCTCGCAGATGAAGTCGGCGGGGAAGTGCGCCTCGAAGTGCTCCTCGTTCTCGAACGGCGCGTGATGCTGGGCGAACGGCATCGCCCCCGAGTCGAACCACACGTCGATGACCTCGGGGACGCGGCGCATCGTCCCCTCGCACTCCGCGCAGGGGAAGGTGACGTCGTCGACGAAGGGCCTGTGGGGGTCCTCGAGCTCGACCCCCGAGCGCTCGCGCAGCTCGGCGAACGAGCCGATGCAGTGGACGTGCTCGGGGTCCGCCTCGCACCGCCACACCGGGAGCGGCGTGCCCCAGTAGCGCTCGCGCGACAGCGCCCAGTCGACGTTGTTCTCCAGCCACTTCCCGAAGCGCCCGTGCTTGATGTGCTCGGGATGCCAGGTGACCGACTCGTTGGCCGCGAGCAGGCGGTCGCGCAGCCGACTCGTGGCGATGTACCAGGAGGGCTTGGCGTAGTAGAGGAGCGGCGTGCCGCAGCGCCAGCAGTGCGGGTAGGCGTGCTCGTAGACGTCCTCGCGGAAGAGCTTCCCGCGCTCCCGCAGGTCGGCGATCAGGTCGGGATCGGCGTCCTTGACGAACTGGCCGGCGTAGGGGCCGATGCGCTCGTCGTAGGTCCCGTCGAGCCGCACGGGGTTGACCACGCGGAGGCCGTACTGCTCGCCGAGGCGAAAGTCGTCCTCGCCGAAGGCGATGGCGGTGTGGACGAGCCCGGTGCCGTCGTCGGCGGTGACGAAGTCCCCGAGCAGGACGGTGTGGCCCCGTTCCCCGTAGTCCTGCGCGCCCAGGAACGGGAAGGGCGGGAAGTAGCGGGTGCCCTCGAGCTCGCGTCCGGCGAAGCGGTCGAGCAGCTCGGCGTCCTCGCCGAGCACGCGCTCCATCAGCGCCTCGGCCACGACGTAGACCTCCCCGCCCTTGCGCGCGCGCACGTAGAGGAGGTCGGGATCGACGGCCACGGCGGCGTTCGACACGAGCGTCCACGGCGTCGTGGTCCACACGAGCAGCACGTCTCCGGGCTCGAGCGGCGGCCCGGCGTCCACCGTGGGGAAGCGCACGTAGACGCTGGGATCGACCACGTCGCGGTAGCCGAGGGCGACCTCGTGGCTGGACAGCGAGGTCCCGTCGCGCGGACAGTAGGGGACGACCTTGTTGCCCTCGTAGAGCAGGTCGCGGTCCCACATGGTGCGCAGCGCCCACCACACGGACTCGATGTAGGTGGGATCGAGCGTGCGGTAGGGGTGCTCGAGGTCGACCCAGAACCCGATCCGCTCGGTCAGCGCGTCCCAGTCCTCGAGGAACTCGAACACCGACTCGCGGCACTGCTGGTTGAACTCGGCGATTCCGTAGCGCTCGATGTCCCCCTTGCTCTTGAACCCGAGCTTCTCCTCCACCGCGATCTCGACGGGCAGGCCATGGCAGTCCCAGCCGCCCTTGCGCTCGACGGAGTACCCGCGCATGGTGCGGTAGCGGGGGAAGATGTCCTTGAAGACGCGGGCGAGGACGTGGTGCACGCCCGGACGTCCGTTCGCCGTGGGCGGGCCCTCGTAGAAGACCCACGCGGGCGCGCCCGCGCGGCGGCGGACCGACTCGCCGAAAGACGTCGCGCTCGCGCCAGCGCTCGAGCACCTGCTGCTCGAGCTCGGGGAACGACGGTCGGGGATCGACCGGGCGGTAGGAGGAGCCGGCGGCCATCGCCGCCGATTCTAGGCTCCGGCCGCGGTGGCTCAGCCGCGACGGGCCGCAGCGCGCGCAGGCGCCGGGGTGTGAACCGGCTCGTCCCAGCGCTCCTCGAGCGCCTCGATCAGCGCCTCCCGCGCGGCCACGGAGCTCTCGCCGAGGCGGCGGACCGTGCTCGCGCCGGTGTCCGGCAGCGCGCCGCGGAAGTCGAACACCTCGACGTTGCGCTCGCCCGCGCGGGCGGCGTAGACCAGGCGACCGAAGACGTCGAGCTCGGCGGGGCGACCGGCGAGGACCACGGCGGCGGGCTCCAGCGCGCGCATGGCGCGGCCGAGCCGTCCTCCGTCGAGCGCGACGGGCAGCGCAAGGGTGCGCACCCCGGCTCGGCGGAGGGCAAGCTCGAGCGCCTGGACGTGGAGCGTGTCCACGTCGAACGGTCCCGCCGCGTCGAAGATCAGAACGCCCGCATCGCGATGCGCGGGCGGCGCCACGCGGAGCGCGGCGGCGAGCCACCCCGAGCTGTAGCGCCACGCGAACTGGTACTCGGGGCTCTGCGGCTCGCCGTCGTCCAGATCCTGGACGGCGGGGAGCAGCACCTCTTCCACGGTGCGCTCGACCGAGCGCAGGGCCAGGCTCTCCTCCATCAGGCGGTCGGCCTTGGCCTCGTCGAAGCGCCCGAGCGCGTCATGGAGGCGAGCCGCCGTCGAGGGGCCCTCGCCGCGCTCGCGCGCCAGCGAGATGGCCGACGAGATGTTGTGCGTCTCCACGAACGCCTCGCGCAGCGCCTCGACCTCGGCGAGGTCGTACTGCCGGTGCCCGCCCTGCGTGCGGCGCGGCTTCGGATAGCCGAAGCGCCGCTCCCAGCTGCGCAACGTGTTCGGGCTCACACCGAGGATCCCCGCCGCCGCGTTCGTGCGAATGACACTCATGGAGAGGTTTGTCGCACGTTGCCGAAATAGCGGCAAATGCGGCAAGAAAGTGTGCAATGCGGCGTCGTGCCGCGCCGCTCAGGTCCTTCCGACGAGCCTCCCTGAAACAGATCTTGCGATGGGCCGCCCGGGACTCGAACCCGGAACCTCGGGATTAACCTGCCGCACCGGCTCTCACCGGCCACGCACCCACCGGTGCGCTTGCGGTCTGGACCATCTCTTCGCCCTCGACTCGACGTTAGGGCGGGCAGCGTATGGCCTCTGAGGGCTCTCCGCGAACGGGTTGCCTGCTGATTGCCCAATCCTGAGGATTGTCACGCTTCGGTACCTCAGGCTCTAAGGGGGTCCCAGCAAATAGCTGCCGACTGACCAGCCGTTTCCGGTCTGGCGCTCCATTTGATCGTTGAAGTCCCTCGCTCTACCAGTTGAGCTAACGGCCCTTTCCCCAAGTGTATGGCGCGTGCGTGCCGCGAACGACGAGAGGGGCGCCGGGGCGCCCCTCTCGTGTGCTTGACGTAGCGGGTTGTGCCGTTATGCGGCGGTGGGCTGGGCGCCTCCGCCGGCGTGGCGGGAGGCCAGGCGGCCCGAGGCGATCGCGCCGAGGCCGCCGAGCAGACCGGCGCCGAGGGACGCGAGGCCCCATCCCGTGCCGGCGATGTCGAGGCCCAGGGCGTTGTCGAGCGACCAGTCGCCGGCGCCGATCGAGGCGACGGCGAAAGCGGCCGCTATCAGCACCAGGTTGAACTCATAGCCCTGGCTGCTGTTCCAGATGCCGTTCTTGGCGTGGACCGTGAGGATCGCCACGACCATTACGGCGATCAGCGCCGCGGAGGCCAGCGGGGTCAGCAGCCCGAGGGCGAGCAGGAGTCCGCCACCCGCCTCGGCGAAGCCGGCGAGGAAGGCGTGCTGCTTGCCCGGACGCATGCCGAGCGAGTCGAAGAACCCGCCGGTGCCGTCGAGGCCGTGGCCTCCGAACCAGCCGAAGAGCTTCTGCGTGCCGTGGCCCACGAACAGCAGACCGACGACGACGCGGATTACCAGAAGTCCTAGTTCCATTTCGTTCCTCCCGAAGGTAGTTGCATACGCAATCATAGCAGATAGTTGCGCGCTCAACAACTCTCCGCTACGGCGGGAGTCGGGACCTCGGAATCGAGCGGGCTGGGCGGTCAGCCCTGGGTGGCCGAAGGCGCCGCGCCGCCATCGCGGGCGAGGCGCATCGACGTCGCGTCGTCCTGCTGCTGGAAGCGCTCGCGCTCCGAGCACCCGTTCCCGCCGGCGCGCACCTGGGACTCGGGCGGCGGATCGAGGGCGAGCAGCTGCGGAATGCTCACCAGGCGCAGGCCCTTCTGCTTGGCGGCGGCCAGGATCTTCGGGAGAGCCGCCACGGTGGTGTCCTTCGTCTCGTGCATGAGGACGATGCCCCCGGGCCGCAGTCCGGCGATTGCGTTCTGGAGGATGCTCTCGCTGCCCGCGCCGAGCGAGTCCTGGGTGTCGGAGTCCCACATCACCGGCAGCAACCCGAGCTTGTGGGAGAGCTTGTCGATCGCGGCATCGCGGCCCCCGTACGGCGGGCGCATCAGCGTGACCCGCTCTCCCGTGGCCTGCTCGAGGGTCTGCTTGGTGCGCTTCAGCTCCGAGGCGGCGCCCGCCGTTCCGAGCGTGCGCAGGTCGGGATGCGTCCACGTATGGTCGGCCACGCCGCCCAGCTTGGCCTGCTGGCGCGGGGTATTCGGATACTCGGCGACGCTGCCGCCGATGAGGAAGTAGGTCGTCTGGGCCCCGGCCCGGGTGAGCAGGCGCATGATCTCCCCGGAGTACTTGCTCGGACCGTCGTCGAACGTGACCGTGGCGTACGCGGCGCGACCCCCGCCGCACCAGATCGGCAACCCCAGCCGGTAGAAGCGCCGCACCGCGGCGCGCTGTGCGGCGGGCGACGGCAGTCCGCGGGCGTCGAGCGGTCCCGCCGTGCCCGACGTGTAGTGCTGCTTCCACGGCAGCTTGGCCTCCTGGGCGGGGGTCAGGGTGGTGGCGATCGCCGCCTTGAACGGGGAGCCGTTCTCGCCGACGGCCGCCACCAGCACGACCGCGAGCACGCCCAGCGCGACACCGAGCGCCACGGTGCGGCGTCGGAGGAAGATCGCGCGTGTGCGCGCCGGCGGTCCGGGCGCCGCCGAGCGCTCTTCATACAGGGGTCCCACCCCGGAAAGGCTAGTGACGGAAGTGGCGTCGGCGCGTAAACACCATCGCGATCCCGGCCTTGTCGGCGGCCTCGACGACCTCGTGGTCGCGCCGTGATCCGCCGGGCTGGATGATCGCCGTGATTCCGGCGTCGCTCGCCAGCTGGGGCCCGTCGGCGAAGGGGAAGAAGGCGTCGGAGGCCATCGCGGCGCCCTTGAGTGCCTCGGGCGGCGACTTCTCGATGGCCAGGCGCACGGAGTCCACGCGGCTCATCTGACCGGCCCCGATCCCCACCGACGCGAGGTCGCGAGCCAGCACGATCGCATTCGAGCGCACGTGCTTGCACACCTTCCAGGCGAACAGCATCTCCCCCCACTCGTCCTCGCTGGGATGGCGCTCGGTCACGACCTGCATCTCCGAGCGCTCCTCCAGGTCCATGTCGCGATCCTGCACGAGGAGGCCGCCGATGACGCGCTTGGTGTCCTGTTCGGACACGTTCATCGTGCGGCGCTCGTTGTCCTCGAGGATCCGCATGTTGGGCTTGCTCGACAGGATCTCGAGCGCGTCCTCGTCGAATCCGGGCGCGAAGACCAGCTCGGCGAACTGATCGACGATGGCTTCGGCCAGCTCGCGGTTCACGGCGCGGTTGAGGCAGATCACCCCGCCGAACGCGCTCAGCGGGTCACCCGCGAAGGCGCGGCGATAGGAGTCGGGCGCCGACTCGCCGAGGGCCACGCCACACGGGTTGTTGTGCTTGATGATCGCGCAGGCCGGGACCTGGAACTCGGACACCAGCAGCCGCCCCGAATTGAGGTCGAGGAGGTTGTTGAAGGAGAGGTCCTTGCCGCCGTGCTGCTTGACCATCGACAGCACGTGCATGCGCGCGCCGACCTGCGCGTAGTAGGCGGCGCGCTGGTGCGGGTTCTCGCCGTACGGCAGGTCGAGCACCTTCTCGAACGCCCGCACATGGAACGCTGGGAACCCCTCCTGCTTCTCGGCGAACCACCGGGCGATCGCGGTGTCGTAGCGCGCCGTGTAGGCGAACGCCTCGCCCGCCAGCGACTCACGGGTGGCGAGCGAGAGCCGGCGCTCGTCCTCGCGTAGCTCGTCGAGCACGGCGTCGTAGCTCTCCGGGCGCACGACGGCGGCGGCGAATTCGTAGTTCTTGGCCGCCGCCCGGATCATCGACGGCCCGCCGATGTCGATGTTCTCGACCACCTCGGCGTCGTCGACGCCCCGCCGGGCGGACGTGCGCTCGAACGGGTAGAGGTTCACGCACACCAGGTCGACGAACTCGATCCCCTGCTCGTCGGCGGCCTGGAGGTGCAGCGGCTCGTCGCGCCGGCACAGCAGTCCGCCGTACAGCTTGGGATGGAGCGTCTTGACCCGGCCGTCCATGATCTCGGGGAAGCCGGTGAAGTCCGAGATCGAGCGGACCTCGATGCCGGCCTCCTCCAGCTCCTGCGCGGTGCCGCCGGTGGAGACGATCTCGATCCCGAGCTCGCTGAGACCTCGGGCGAACTCGACGATGCCCGTCTTGTCGGACACCGACAGCAGCGCCCGCGCGACCTGCACCTCTCCGGGCTTTGCGAAATAGCCCTTGGCCACGACCTCCTCCACGAGTCGAGACTACCGCGCGATCACCACGCGTCGCGGGTTGGCGGGGTCGAACGTGACGGCGCCGCGCGCGATCAGCCGGATCGCCTCGGGAAGCAGCTCGTGCTCGATCGGCCGCAGGAGCTCGTGAACCTCGCCCGCGTCGGTGGCGTCGGGCAGTTCCACGGCGCGCTGGAGGATGACGGGGCCGCTGTCCACCCCCTCGTCCACGAAGTGGACCGTCACGCCGAAAACCTTCACCCCGTAGGCGAGTGCCTGGCCGATCGCGTCGAGGCCGGGGAAGGCGGGCAGCAGCGCGGGATGGACGTTGATGACCCGGTCGGGGAAGCGCGCGAGGAACTCGCCGCTGAGCAGCTGCATATAGCCCGCGAGCACGACCAGCTCGACGCCCCGCTCGGCGAGCCAGTCGGCGACGGCGGCGTCGCGGATGGCGCGGTCCGGGTGGTCGGCCGCCGTGAACACCGCCGTGTCGATTCCCGCCGCCCGCGCGCGCTCCAGCGCCGGCGCCCCGGCCTGGTCGGAGGCGACTCCGGTCAGCTCGACGCCGTCGCGACCGTGGACGGTGTCGAGGATCGCCTGGAGGTTCGTCCCGGCGCCCGACGCGAGGACCCCCAGCCTCATGTCCGCGCGAGCTTGGGGAACCGGCCCCCGGTGGACCGCAGCCTCCCCGCCCGGACGAGCTCGTCGACGCGCTCGAGCACCTCGTCCTTCGTCAGGTGGGCGAAGGTGCCGTAGGCCGGAAGCCCGTCGTAGGAGTTCTTGGCGATCACCTTCGAACGGCCTCCGCGCAGGATCTCGACCGTCCGCGTGCGCCCGACGGCCGGGCTGGCGGAGTCGACGACGTCCACGATGGCCGTGTCGAGGTCGCCCGGGGCCGGCGCCCCGTTCGTCGCCGCGGCGCGGGCGGGCGCCGGAGCGTCGGGCACCAGCGCCGGATCGCAGACGTCGCAGCACGGACCCTGCGGGGCCGGCTCCGAATGGTCGCCGAAGTGGCGCAGGATGGTCCTTCGCCGGCACTCGTCGCCCTCGACGAACGCCCACACCGCCCGGTACTGGCGCCAGCGCGCCTTCTCCGCGTCCCCGGCCGACGTACGGCACGTGGCCAGGGCGCGCCCGTCGAACGGCTCGAGCAGGCGCCCGCGCACGCGGTCCAGCCCGGCCGGTGCGGGCTGGATCACGCCGGCGCGCGCGAGGTGCCCGACGAGCGCGCGCAACTGCTCGGGGTCGCAGCCCGCCATTCCCGCCAGCTCTGCCGGCGTCGATGTCGTAGCGGCCATCCGCTGCGCGCATCTGCAGCGCGGTGGCCAGCCGCCCGAAGTCGCCCTCGGCGACCCGTGCGCGCTCGATGAAGAACACGTGCAGGCCCTTGTCGCGCTTCTCCGCGAACAGCAGGCAGCGCGCCGGGGCCCCGTCTCGCCCGCCGCGGCCGGCCTCCTGGTAGTACGCCTCGACCGAGCCGGGCACGGTGGCGTGGCAGACCGTCCGCACGTCGGCCTTGTCCACCCCCATGCCGAACGCGTTGGTCGCGACGACGATCGGCGCCTCGTCCGCCATGAAGCGTGCCTGCGCGGCGGCGCGCGCGGCCCGCGGCAACCCGGCGTGGTAGGCGAGCGCCTCCACGCCGACCTCCGCGGACAGCTCGACGGCGAGCGACTCCGCGCCCGCGCGGGTGCCCGCGTAGACGATGGCCGGCAGCGAGCCCGGCTCGCGCAGCGCGGCGGCGATGCGCCGGCGCTTGTCCGTCGCGGTGCGGCACGGCACGACGGCGAAGGACAGGTTGGGGCGGTCGAAGCCGGTGGCCACCCGCTCCGGCTCGCGCAGGCCGAGGCGCCGGACGATGTCGTTCGCCACCTGCGTCGTCGCGGTCGCCGTCGAGGCGAACAGCGAACGCGCCCCGACATAGCGCGCGGCGTCGGCCAGGCGGAAGTAGTCGGGGCGGAAGTCGTGGCCCCATTGCGAGACGCAGTGGGCCTCGTCGACGACGAACATGCCGACCCGCGCGTCGCGGATGCGCTCGACGAAGCCCGGCGCCGAGAAGCGCTCGGGCGCGACGTACAGCAGGCTCAGCTCGCCCGAGACCGCGCGCTCGAGCGCGTCGCGGTTGGCCGCCGGGTCCTGCTGAGCGTTGACGAGCGCGACGCGGCCCGGCGCGACCGCCCGCAGCGCCTGCACCTGGTCCTGCATGAGCGAGACGAGCGGGGAGACCACGATGGCCAGCTCCCCGCTCATCAGCGCCGGGAGCTGGTAGCACAGCGACTTCCCGGAGCCGGTGGGCATGACGACGAGCACGTCGCGGCCGGCCAACGCGGCCGCGCACGCCTCGCGCTGCCCCCGTCGGAATTCGGGGAAGCCGAACGTCTCGCGCAGTGCGCGATCGAGATCGCGGTCCATGCGGCCACCGTAGCGGCGCGGGCGGCGGGAGAAGGGCCGCGGACTGTGCCGCCACTCACACCGGTCGCGCGCTGTGCGAGGCCACACTCGTCGCCATGGTCACAGCAATCGCACTCGCCGGCGGAGCCTGGATCTTCCTCGCCTTCGTCGTCTTCTTCACCTTCGCCACGATCTACAGCCTCTACACCCGCCGCGGCAGCGCGATCAACCAGCGCCCGTACGCGAACGCGTACACGAATGCTCCGGGCGCCCAGGGACCCAGCGTGCTCTCGCATGACGAGAGTGCGGCCTCGCGCTACACCCGCGGCACGCGCGCGTAGACCCTCCCATCTCGCGCCGCTCGCCCAGCGACCGGCCCCAGGGCCGGTCGCTTCACGTCCTAGGTCGTCGTAACGAGCGGGAGCTCGTTCTCGAGCGCGAACTTGCCGTTGGCCTTGCCGTCGGTGCCCTCAAGCGGGTACTCGCCGGTGAAGCAGGCGTCGCAGTGGGTGGCACGGGTCGAGCGGATCGCCTCGTAGACGCCCTCGAGCGACAGGTAGGCGAGCGAGTCGCATCCCAGCTCCTCCGCGATCTCCTCGACCGTCCGGTCGTGGGCGACCATCTCCTCGCGCGTGGACATGTCGATGCCGTAGTGGCAGGGATGGCGGATGGGCGGCGCCGTGATCCGCATATGGACCTCGGCCGCTCCCGCGTCGCGCAGCATCTGGACGATCTGGCGCGTCGTGTTGCCGCGGACGATCGAGTCGTCGACGACGACCAGGCGCTTGCCGCGCACGACCTCGGGCATCGGGTTGAACTTCAGCCGCAGCCCGTGCTTGCGCAGCTCCTGGCCGGGCTGGATGAACGTCCGCGCCACGTAGCGGTTCTTGATCAGGCCGTCGTCCTGGGGAATCCCCGAGGCCTTGGAATAGCCGGCGGCGCCCGGGTTGCCCGAGTCGGGAACCGGGATCACCACGTCGCCCTCGACCGGTGCCTCCCGCCAGAGGTGCTCGCCCATCTTGCGGCGCGAGACCTGCGTGCGGTTGCCCTCCAGGATCGAGTCCGGCCGGGCGAAGTAGATGTGCTCGAACACGCAGAAGGCGCGGCGCGGGCTCTCGGCGACCTGGCGCGCCTCGATGCCGCCCTCGCGCAGGGACACCATCTCGCCGGGCTCGACCTCGCGCAGCAGCTCGGCGCCGATGATGTCCAGCGCGCACGACTCGCTGGCCACGCAGTAGCGATCGCCGAGCCTGCCCAGGCACAGGGGCCGCAGGCCGGCCGGGTCGCGGAAGGCGACGACGCCGTCGCGGGTCATGACGACCGTGGAGAAGGCCCCCCGCAGGCGCGGCAAGACGTCGGCGATCGCGTCCTCGAGCTGCTCCGCCTCGTGGGTGGAGAGAAGGGCGGCGATGATCTCGGAGTCCGAGGTCGAGCGGAACGAGATCCCCGCCTCGCGCAGGCCGGCGTGGAGCTCGACGGCGTTGATGAGATTGCCGTTGTGGGCGAGCGCCAGCTCGCGACGGTCGGAGCGATGGACGGGCTGGGCGTTCTCCCAGGCGCTGGAGCCGGTCGTCGAGTAGCGGACGTGGCCGATCGCGAGCTCGCCCTGGAGAGCGCGCAGGCTCTGCTCGCTGAACACCTGGTTGACCAGGCCCAGCTCGCGCTGGGTCATGATGTGGCCGCTCTGCACGCTGGCGATCCCGGCGGACTCCTGCCCGCGGTGCTGGAGGGCGTACAGCGCGAAGTAGGCGAGACGGGCGACGTCGTGCTCCGGGGCGTAGATCCCGAAGACGCCGCACTCGTCACGCGGTCCGTCGCGTTCGTCGAGGTCGAGGCGAGGCTCTGACACGAGGTGATGCCGGTGGTGGCTCACGAGGGGCCCGTCCGGCAAGGACAGAGTAGCAACGGCGATGGTCGGCCCGGCTCAGGGGAAATAGGGCGCGAGACCCTCCGACCACGCGGTCCGCAGGTCGTCGAGCGAGATGTCGATCCGTCCGTTCTCGATCACGAGGCGATCGCCGCCCGTCTGGCCGAAGATCGTCACGGCGATGCGCTCTGACATGGCCTCGAACACGGCCCGGTCGCCGGTGAGGATCCAGCCGCCCGCGCCCTCTCCGAACAGGAAGAGCTCCAGACGCTCGCCGGCCGGAGCCGGGTCGCCGAAGTCGATCCGCGCGCCGCGGCCGCCGAGCAGGCAGCACTCGGCCAGGCCCACGGCGAACCCGCCCTCGGCGACGTCGTGGGCGCTGTGAACGTCGCCCGCGCGCACCGCGCCGCGGACCACCGCCGCCGCGGCCCCGAACGCCTCCAGCGAGACCTCGGGCAGCGAGTCGGCGAGCGCCTCGCCCCGGAGCTTGCTCAGCTCCGAGCCTCGCCGGTCGGGCAGGAACGGGCCGACGAAGGCGAGCGCGTCGCCGTCCGCGGCAAAGCCGGACGGGACGCTCCGGGCGGCATCGGGAAGCTTCCCGACCATGCCGACGACCGGAGTCGGGTAGATCGGGCCCTCCGGCGCCTCGTTGTACAGCGAGACGTTGCCGCCGACCACGGGCACGCCGAGCGCCCGGCACGCGTCGGCGAGGCCGCTCACCGCGCGGTCCAGCTGCCAGGCGACGTGCGGCTTCTCGGGGTTGCCGAAGTTCAGGCAGTTCGTCAGCCCGAGCGGCTCGGCACCGACGCAGGCGAGGTTGGCGGCGCACTCCAGCACCACCTCGATGGCGCCTCGGTACGGGTCGCAGGCCACGCGGCGGCCGTTGCCGTCGATCGACACCGCGAGCGCGCTGCCGTCGGGGAGCTGGAGCACGGCGGCGTCGGCCTCCTCCGGGCGTCGCACGGTCCGTGACTGGACGATCGAGTCGTACTGCTCGAACAGCGGGCGGCGGGAGGCGAGGTTGGGCGAGGCGAGCAGGGCGAGCAGCACCTCGTTCGGGTCCTCGGCGTCCAGCGTTCGGGCCGGCGCCGGGTAGACGGGCGCCGCCGGCGGCTCGGGCTCGAGGTCGTAGAGCGGGCACTCGTCGACCAGCGCCGTCACCGGCACGTCGCCCACGACCTCCTCGCCGCGCAGGACGCGCAGGCGCCCGCTGTCGGTCACCTCGCCGATCGCCGCCGCGCCGACCTCCCAGCGCTCGCACAGCGCGATCACCTCGTCGACGCGCGCGGGCTCGACCACCGCCAGCATCCGCTCCTGGGACTCGGAGACCATGATCTCGAAGGGCTCCATGTCGGCCTCGCGCAGCGGGACGCGGGACGACGTCGAGGTCGATCCCCACGCCGCCGCCGCTGGCCATCTCGCCCGCCGAGGACGTCAGGCCCGCGGCGCCGAGGTCCTGGAGCGAGACCAGCAGCTCGGCCTCGAGCAACTCGAGGCACAGCTCGACCAGCTTGCTCTCCTCGAACGGGTCGCCGATCTGGACGGAGGGCCGCTTGGACTCGTCCTCCTCGTCCAGCTCGGCAGAGGCGAGGACGGACGCCCCGCCGATCCCGTCGCGGCCGGTCGAGGCGCCCATGAGCACGACGACGTTGCCCGGCCCGGCGGCGGCGCTGCGGATCAGCCGCGCGTGCTCGGCCAGGCCGAGGCACATCGCGTTGATCAGGCAGTTGGCCTCGTAGGGCGCCTCGAAGTAGACCTCGCCGCCGACCGTCGGCACGCCGATCGAGTTGCCGTAGTGGCCGATGCCCGCGACGGCGCGGTCGAGGAGATAGCGGGTCCTCCCGGACGTCGGCTCCCCGAAGCGCAGCGAGTCGAGCACGGCGACGGGCCGGGCGCCGACCGCGAACACGTCGCGCAGGATCCCGCCGACGCCGGTGGCCGCTCCCTGGAAGGGCTCGACCGCGCTCGGGTGGTTGTGCGACTCCACCTTGAAGGCGCAGGCCAGGCCGCCGCCGACGTCGACGGCGCCGGCGTTCTCGCCCGGGCCCATGAGGACGTGCTCGCCCTCGGTGGGCAGCCGGCGCAGCAGCTTGCGCGAGTGCTTGTAGGCGCAGTGCTCGGACCACAGCAGCGAGAACATCGCCAGCTCGACCTGGTTGGGCGGGCGGCCGAGCTTCTCCACGATCAGCTCGTACTCGGCCGCGGTGAGGCCGAGCGCGACCGCCTCGTCAACGCCGGGAAGCGCCACCGTGTCAGGCACGGGCGGCGACGCTCGCCATCGACTCGAAGATGGCCAGCCCGTCGCTCGAGCCGGTGAGCGCGTCGACGGCGTGCTCGGGGTGGGGCATGAGGCCGAACACGTTGCCCGCCTCGTTCGCCACCGCGGCGATGTCGCGCTCGGAGCCGTTGGGGTTGTGGCCCGGCGCGTAGCGCAGGACGACGCGAACGGCCCGGGCTGCGCCCTCGTCCGGCGGCAGGTGGTAGCGCCCGGTCGTGTGCTTGACGGGGATCGAGAGCCGGTCGCCGGCGTCGCGCGTATTGGTGAACGGCGTGTCGGCGTCCACGACCTCGAGATCGACCTGGCGGCAGACGAAGCGCAGGCCCTCGTTGGGCAGCAGCGCGCCCGGCAGCAGGCCGGCCTCGCACAGCACCTGGAAGCCGTTGCAGATCCCCAGCACGAGCCCGCCCTCGCCCGCGAACTCGATCACCGACTCCATCACCGGCGAGAAGCGCGCGATCGCTCCCGCGCGCAGGTAGTCGCCGTAGGAGAAGCCGCCCGGGATGACGACGGCGTCGACGCCGCCCAGGTCGCGGTCCCCGTGCCACAACAGCTCCGCCGCGCCGACGCGCGAGGCGGCGAGCTGCGCGTCGACCTCGTCGCAGGAGCCGGGGAAGCGGACGACCCCGAACCTCACGACGGCTCCGTGACGACCTCGTAGTCCTCGATCAGCGGGTTGGCGAGCAGCTTCTCGCACATCGCCTCGAGCTGGCCGGGGTCCTCGACGTCGAGCTCGATCAGGCGCCCGACATGGACGTTGGAGACCCCGTCGAAGCCCAGCGCGGGCAGCGCGCGCTCGACGGCCTTGCCCTGGGGATCGAGGATGCCGGCCTTGGGGCGGACGAGGACGCGAGCCCTCACGATGCGGTGCGCTCCAGCCAGGCGTCGAACGGCTCGTCGCTCAGCCGCTCGTAGGCCTCGACGTACTTCGCCCGCGTCTGGGCGACCACGTCGTCGGGGATCGCCGGCGCGGGCGGCGTCTTGTCCCAACCGCTCCCCGCCGCCCAGTCGCGCACGTACTGCTTGTCGAAGCTGCGCTGGCCGCGGCCGGGCTCGTACTCGTCGGCCGGCCAGAAGCGCGAGGAGTCGGGGGTCATCGCCTCGTCGCCGAGTACGAGCTCGCCGGACTCGTCGAGGCCGAGCTCGAACTTGGTGTCGGCGAGGATGATCCCGCGCTCGCGGGCGTGCGCGAGGCCGAAGGAGTACAGGGCGATCGACACGTCGCGCGCCCGCTCGAGCAGCGCGCGGTCGCCGACGATCTCGGCCGCGCGATCGAAGTCGACGTTCTCGTCGTGGTCGCCCTCCTCGGCCTTGGTCGCCGGCGTGAAGATGGGCTCGGGGAGCTGCTCGGACTCCTGCAGGCCCGCCGGGAGCGAGATGCCGCAGATCGCCCCGGTCGCCTGGTAGTCCTTCCACCCCGACCCGGTCACGTAGCCGCGGACCACGCACTCGACCGGGAGCATCTTCAGCTTGCGCACGCGCAGCGCGCGGCCGCGCACCTCGTCGGGCACGCCGTCGGTGGCCGAGATCAGGTGGTTGGCCACGATGCCGGCCGTCCGTTCGAACCACATCGCGCTGAGGCCGGAGAGCACCTTGCCCTTGTCGGGGATCGGCGTCGGGTGGACGACGTCGTACGTCGAGATCCGGTCGCTCGCCACCATCAGGACCTCGTCGCCGAGGTCGTACATCTCGCGGACCTTCCCGGAGGTCAGGAGGGGAAGATCGGCAACCGTCGTCACTGGGGCGATGGTACCGGGTCCACCGGCCACGGCGGCGGCCGAAGCCGCGGCTCATCGCAGCGCTCTGATGACCGCGTCGCGATCGATGGGCGCCGCCCGTCCGCCGAGCTCGTGCGCGTGCGGCGAGCCCTGCCCCGACCTCGCGGTCTGGTCGGAGTCTGCGTCGGCCGCGGCCGCGCCGAGCGCGATCGCCAGGACGACCAGGATCGCCGGGCCGCGCCGCAGGTAGGCCGGGCTCCGGGAGGCCGGGGCGCGGGTGGTGATGGCGGGGCTGTGCATGAGGGCTCCTTTCGGCGCTGCGTAACTCTCTATCCGATGTTAGAGGTTACCTACCTAACCCTCAAAATGCAATACCTGGTGACGCCCTCCGGCGTCGGCAAAGCGGCGAAACGCGGACGCGCCGGGCGCGGCAGCGGAGATGAGCCGCGACCGCGGTCAGGCCGCGTCGCGCAGGCCCAGCCGTCGTTCCAGCTCGGCCAGCCGGGCGCGGGCGCGCTGGACCTCGACGTTGGCCCGCTCGAGGCCCTCGAGCACCTCGCCGAGGCGGCGCTGCTCGGCCGGAGCGCGCGCGGACGGCGCGAGGCTCGAGCGGCTCGGTCACCGGGTCGCGGGTGGGCGGCGCCGGCGTCGGCCTTCAGGCGGTCGGCCGCCTGCTCGAGCCGCGCGACGATGGCGCCCAGCTCCTCCGAGGGGGTCGGCACGTGCGCATCGTGACGACCGCCGCGGACGGCTCCGTCACACTTCGGGCGTGACCCTCCTCGTCGGCTACCGGCCCTCCCGAGCGGGCGACGCCGCGCTCGACGCCGCGATCCTCCGGGCGGAGGAGGCGGACGCGGATCTCGCCGTGGCCTACGTCGTGCCGGAGGAGGTGTCGCGCTCGTGCTGCTCGATCTCCACCGGACGCTGGAGGGAGATCCTCGAGGAGGACGCCCGCGCGGCGCTGTCGCGCGCCCGCGCGCGCGTGGACGGCGCGCGCCACGCCGACTACATGGTGGTGCGGGGCCGGCCCGCCGAGGCCCTCGCCGCCGCGGCGCGCGAGCGCGGCTGCGACGTCGTCGTCCTCCCCGGCTCACCGCGGGGCCGGACTGCGCGCGCCCTACGCCGCGCCGGCTGCGACGTCGTCGCCGGCTAGCTCGATCTCGTCCAGCCGCTCGAAGATCGCGTCCGCGTGGCGCACGAACTGGCCGTAGTCGAAGATCGCGTCGAGGTCGAGGCCCGCGGCCGCCGGCTCGGCGGCGAGGAGGTCGCGCAGCGGGGTGCCCTCGTCCCACGCGCGCTGGGCCAGCGACTGGACGATCGGGTAGGCGTCGGCCCGCTGCATGCCGCCCTCCACCAGCGCGAGCAGCACGCGCTGGGAGAACAGCGCGCCGTGGGTGAGCTCGAGATTGGCGCGCATCCGGTCGGTGTGCACCGTCATCTCGCGGACGACGCGCAGGCCCAGGTCCTGGACGTAGTCGAGCAGGATCGTGGAGTCCGGGAGGATCACGCGCTCGGCGCTGGAGTGCGAGATGTCGCGCTCGTGCCACAGGGGAACGTTCTCCACCGCGGCCGTCGCGTTGCCGCGCAGCACGCGGGCCAGCCCGCAGATGCGCTCGGTGAGGATCGGGTTGCGCTTGTGGGGCATGGCGCTCGACCCCTTCTGCCCCTCCCGGAACGGCTCCTCGACCTCCCTCACCTCGGTGCGCTGGAGGTGGCGCACCTCGGTGGCGAAGCGCTCGAGTCCCGCGCCCGCCAGGGCGATCGCCTGGAGCAGCTCGGCGTGGCGGTCCCGGGCCACCACCTGCGTGGACACGGGCTCCCGCTCGAGGCCCAGCCGCTCCAGCACGCGCTCCTCGTAGGCCGGCTCGTGCGCGGAGTGTGTGCCCACGGCACCCGAGATCGCCCCCACCGCGGCCTGGGCGAACGCCCGCTCGAGGCGCTGCGCGTTGCGATGAGCCTCGAAGGCGAAGCCCGCGAGCTTCAGGCCGAAGGTCGTCGGCTCGGCGTGGATGCCGTGCGTGCGCCCGACGCAGAGCGTGTCGCGGTGCTCGCGGGCCCGCTCGAGCAACGCGGCCACCAGCTCGCGCGCGCCCGGGAGGATCCCCTCGCCGGCCGCCTTGAGCTGGAGGGCGAGCCCGGTGTCCACGACGTCGGAGCTGGTGAGCCCGAAGTGGATCCACCGTCCCGCCGGCCCGGCCGACTCGGCGAGGGCGTCGACGAAGGCCGCCGGCTCGTGGTCGGTCACCGCCTCGCGCGCCCGGATGGCCTCGAGAGTGAACGTCGCGCCCCGGATCGCCTCGAGCTCTTCGGGCGTCGGGCCGTCGAGCTCCTCGGCGGCCGCCACCTCGACGCGGCGCATCGCCTCGAAGCGGGCCTCGTCGGTCCAGACGCGTCCCAGCTCGGGGCGGGTGTAGCGGTCGATCACCCTTCTCATCATCGCGGATAGGATCGACGTCCCCATGGCCGCTCGGTACTCCGTCTCCGGAAAGGTCGCCCTCGTCACCGGCGCCGAGCGCGGCATCGGCTGGGAGACGGCGCGGCTCCTGCACTCGCGAGGCGCGTCGGTCGCCCTGGTGGACCTCGACGAGGACGCGGCGAAGGAAGCGGCCGAGCGCATCGCCGGCGACGGCCGCGTGATCGGCATCGGCGCCGACGTCACCGATCGCGAGGCCATGGAGGCGGCGGTGCAGGAGACCGTCGAGGCGTTCGGCGGGCTGGACATCGTGGTGGCCAACGCGGGCGTCGCGCCTCCGACCGCGACCATGCGCGTCATCGACGAGGACGCCTTCGAGCGCACGGTCGAGATCGACCTCCTCGGCGTGTGGCGGACGGTGCGCGCGGCCCTGCCTCAGATCGTCGAGCGCCGCGGCCACGTCGTCGTCGTGGCCTCGGTCTACGCCTTCTTCAACGGCGTGCTCAACGCCTCGTATGCCATGAGCAAGGCGGGCGTCGAGCAGCTCGGCCGCGCGCTGCGCGTCGAGCTCGCTCCGCACGGCGCGAGCGCGAGCGTCGCCTACTTCGGGTTCATCGACACCCGCATGGTCCAGGACGCCTTCGAGGACCCGATCGCCCGACACTTCGAAGAGAGCCAGCCGAAGTTCATGCTCCGGCGCCTGCCGCCGAGCGCGGCCGGCGAGGCCATCGTCACCGGCATCGAGCGTCGCGCCCCGCGAATCATCGCCCCGAAGTGGTGGGCGGTGTGGTCGGTGCTGCGCGGCATCATCAACCCGTTCTTCGATGCCCGCGCCGAACGCGACGCCCGCCTGCAGGAGGCGGTCCGCGAGGGCGACGCGCCGGAGCGCGCGCAGGTCAAGCAGGGAACCGCTCCGCCCGCTCCGTAGCGGTCCGCGGGCTAGGCGCCCAGGATCCGCGCGGCGAGGATCGCCGCGTTGCGCGCGCTGTTGAGCCCGACGCAGGCCACCGGGACGCCCGGCGGCATCTGCGACGTGGCCAGCAGCGCGTCGAGGCCGCCGGCCGCCGAGTTCTTCGAGGTCAGCGGCACGCCGATCACGGGGAGGTCGGTGTGGGCCGCGCACACTCCCGGCAGCGCGGCGGACAGGCCGGCGCCGGCGATGATCACCCGCAGGCCGCGCATGTGCGCGTTCTTCGCGTACTCGCTGACGATGTCGGGCTCGCGGTGGGCCGACATCACGCGCACCTCGTGGTGGATCCCGCGCTCCTCCAGCTCCTGCGCCGCCTTCTCCATCTCGGGCATGTCGCTCTTGGAGCCCATGATGATCCCCACCCGCGGAGCGTCGACCTCCACGCCCTCGAACTCGGACTCGAACTCGGTCAGGGTCTCGGGGGGTGCGGGCTGCTCGGTCATGGGCGCAGGGTCATGCCACGCGTTCCACGGCGCGGAGGGCGATGTCGCCTCGCAGCTGGCGCCCGTCGAAACGGATCATCTCGGCCGCAGCATACGCGGCATCCCGGGCGGCACCGGGGCCTTCGCCGAGCGCCGTGACGTTGAGCACCCGGCCGCCCGCGGTGACGATCGCGCCGTCGCCGCGCCGCGCCGTGCCGGCATGGGTGACCTCGATCCCGTCCGGCACCTGGTCGAGTCCCTCGATGACGTCCCCCTTCGACGACGAAGCGGGATAGCCGGCGCTGGCCAGGACGAGGGTGACGGCCCAGCGCGAGTCCCATTCCAGCTCGCTGCCCGCGAGCCCGCCCGGCCGCGTCGCCCCGAGCAGCACGTCGAGCAGGTCGCTGCGCAGCCGCGGGAGGACGGCCTGCGTCTCGGGATCGCCCAGGCGCACGTTGAACTCCAGCACCTTGGGCCCGTCGGCCGTGAGCATGAGGCCCGCGTAGAGGACGCCGTGGAACGGGGTGCCGCGCTCGCGCATGGCGTCGACGACCGGCTGATGGACCGCCGCGGCGATCTCCCGCGTCCGCTCGGCGTCCACGCCGGGCACGGGCGAGTAGGAGCCCATGCCGCCGGTGTTCGGTCCCTGATCGCCGTCGAAGATGCGCTTGTAGTCCTGGGCCGGCGCCATCGGCACGGCCCGCTCGCCGTCGCACAACGCGAGCAGGGAAAGCTCCTCGCCCTCGAGGTGCTCCTCGACGAGCACGCTCGTGTCCCCGAACCGCCGTTCCACGAGCATCGCCTCGAGCGTGGCGCGGGCCTCGTCCTCGCCGGCCGCGATGACCACGCCCTTGCCCGCGGCCAGCCCGTCGGCCTTGAGGACGACCGGGTAGGCGTCGATCGCGGCCAGCCCCTCCTCCACGTCGCGCACGAGCGTGGCGGTCGCCGTGGGCACCCCGGCGGCCTGCATGATCTCCTTGGCGAACGCCTTGGAGCCCTCGAGGCGCGCGGCGCCGGCCGACGGCCCGAAGGCGGTCACGCCCGCCTCGCCCAGGGCGTCGACGAGCCCGGCCACGAGCGGTGCCTCGGGCCCCACGACGACGAGGTCGACGGCCTCGTCGCGCGCCGCCGCCACCAGCGCGTCGACGTCGTCAGCGCCGGCCTCGAGCAGCCGTACGGCGTCGGCCGCGATCCCGGCGTTGCCTGGCGCCGCCAGGACCTCGGGCGACTGCGGCGAGCGCCGCAGCGCGCGCACGAGCGCGTGCTCGCGGCCTCCCGCTCCGACGACGAGAACCCTCACGGACTACAGCGCGGAGATGAAGTCGTCGATCGGGATCGCGCTCAGCGTCTCGTACTTGGCCGTCCCGCGCGAGCCGAGCTCGAGCGAGACGCGGGCCATCGTCGTCTCGTCGGGAGCCTCGACGACGTTGACGAAGTCGAAGTGGCCGAGCGTGGCCCACTGCGCCTTGACGGTCGCTCCCAGCTGCTCGATCTCCTTCGAGACCTCCTTGATGCGATTCGGGTTGTTCTTGACCGTCTGGACGCCCTCGGGCGTCAAGGTCGTGAGCATGATGTAGGTGGGCATGTGGGCCTCCGGGTAGGTCGCGGTTGCGCCTCGCTGTTCTACCCGATCCGCTGGTAGCCTCGCGAGCGGATGCGTCGAGCCGCGATCGTTGCCGTCGCGCTGTTCGTGCCGGCGCCCGCCGCCGGGGCCGCCACGCTGCGCGTCGACCGGGGCTGCTATCTGTCCAAGCAGGCCGCGCTGCCGGCCGGCCAGCAGATCATCGCGCGCGGGGAGGGCTGGGCCCCCAACTCGGCCGTCTCGCTCACGATCGGCGGCACGCCGATCGGCGTGCCGGCCGGGACGAACGCGGCCGGAGCGCTGGCGGTGGCCTTCAGCGCCCCCGCGCTGCCCGAAGGCCAGTTCAAGGCGACCCGCACGCTCGCGGTCAGCGACGGCGCCAACCAGGCCAGCACGCCCGTGGCCCTGCGGGTCCTGGCCGCGGACTTCTTCCCCGCGACGACGCAGAACGCGGTCACCCAGCGGGTGCGCTTCCTCGTCTACGGCTTCGGGCCGCTGCTGACCGCGTTCAACAAGTCCACGGTCCAGACGGTCTACATGCACGTGTTCCAGCCCGGCGGCCGCAGGCGCGGGACGTTCAACGTCGGCCGCACCAGCGGCGCGTGCGGCGACCTGCGGACGCGCAGACGCAAGATCCTGCCGTTCGGGCTCAAGAACGGAACCTGGACCTACCGGTTCACGACGGCCAGGCGCTACAGCGCGAGGTCGGTCCCCCAGTCGGAGGTCGGCTTCAGGGTCCAGACGGTCTTCAGGCCGGGGTAGCGCTGGCGGCCGCCGCCGCCTTGGTGAACACGAGCTCACCGTCGGCGGCGTCGACGCGCACCGTGTCGCCCTCGGAGAACTCCCCCTCGAGGATCGCCAGCGCCAGCTTGTCGACCAGGTGCTTCTGGATCACCCGCTTGAGCGGGCGGGCGCCGTAGGTCGGGTCGTAGCCGAGGTTGCCGATCAGCTCGCGGGCCGCGTCGGTCAGCTCGACGTCGATGCCGCGCTCGCGCACACGCTCGACGAGGCGGGCGACCTGGAGATCGACGATCTGCGCGATCTGCTCCCGCGTGAGCGAGGCGAACTCGACGATGTCGTCCAGGCGGTTGATGAACTCCGGCTTGAAGCTCGCCTCCACGCCGGCCTTTCCGCCGGGGATGTTCGAGGTCATGATCAGCACGACGTTCTTGAAGTCCACCGTGCGCCCCTGACCGTCGGTCAGGCGCCCGTCGTCCATCACCTGGAGCAGCGTGTTGAACACATCGGGGTGGGCCTTCTCGATCTCGTCGAGCAGGACGACCGAGTAGGGCCGGCGGCGCACCGCCTCGGTGAGCTGGCCGCCCTCCTCGTAGCCGACGTAGCCCGGGGGCGCGCCGACGAGGCGCGACACCGAGTGCTTCTCCATGTACTCGGACATGTCGATGCGGACCATCGCGTCCTGGCTGTCGAACATGAACTCGGCCAGGGCCCGCGCCAGCTCGGTCTTGCCGACGCCGGTGGGACCGAGGAAGAGGAAGGCGCCGATCGGGCGGTCGGGGTCCTGGAGGCCGGCACGGGCGCGCCGGAGCGCGTTGGCCACGGCCTCGACGGCCTCGTCCTGGCCGATCACCCGCTGGTGCAGGCGCTCCTCCATGTGGATGAGCTTCTCCACCTCGCCCTCCATGAGGCGCGAGACCGGGATGCCGGTCCACTTGGCGACGACCTCGGCGACGTCCTCGGCGTCGACCTCCTCCTTGAGGAAGGTGGCCTCCTCGCGGCCCTCCGCTGCCGCCTCCAGCTCCGCCAGCTTGCGCTCGAGCTCGGGGATCTCGCCGTAGCGAAGCTCGGCCGCGCGCTCGAGGTTGGCCTCGCGCTCGGCCCGCTCGACCTCGCGGTGCGCCTGCTCGAGGCGCTCCTTGCAGTCGCGGATCTCCGAGATGGCGTCCTTCTCCGCCTGCCAGCGCGCCTTCATCGCGGCCGACTGCTCGGCCAGCTCGGCGCGCTCGCGCTCGATGGCCTCGCGCCGCGCCACGGACGCCTCGTCGCGCTCCTTCGACAGCGCCTGAAGCTCGATGTCGAGCTGCATGATGCGCCGCTCGACCTCGTCGATCTCGGTCGGCATCGAGTCGATCTCGATGCGCAGGCGCGATGCGGCCTCGTCGATCAGGTCGATGGCCTTGTCGGGGAGGAAGCGGTCGGCGATGTAGCGGTGCGAGAGCGTGGCCGCGGCGATGATCGCCGTGTCCTGGATGCGCACTCCGTGGTGGACCTCGTAGCGCTCCTTGAGGCCGCGCAGGATGGCGATCGTGTCCTGCACGCTGGGCTCGTCCACGAGCACGGGCTGGAAGCGGCGCTCCAGCGCCGCGTCCTTCTCGATGTGCTTGCGGTACTCGTCCAGCGTGGTGGCGCCGACGGCCCGCAGCTCGCCGCGGGCGAGCATGGGCTTGAGCATGTTGCCGGCGTCGACCGCACCCTCGGCGGCGCCCGCGCCGACGATCGTGTGCAGCTCGTCCATGAAGACGATCACCTGGCCCTGGGCCTCGGCGATCTCCTTGAGGACTGCCTTGAAGCGCTCCTCGAACTCTCCGCGGTACTTGGAGCCCGCGACCATCGCGCCGATGTCCAGCGCGATCAGCTTGCGGTCGCGCAGCGACTCGGGCACGTCGCCCGAGACGATGCGCTGGGCCAGGCCCTCGACGATCGCCGTCTTGCCGACGCCGGGCTCGCCGATGAGCACCGGGTTGTTCTTGGTCCGCCGCGAGAGGACCTGGATGACGCGGCGGATCTCGTCGTCCCGGCCGATGACCGGATCGAGCTTGCCCTGCTCGGCGGCCTCGGTCAGGTCGCGGCCGAACTTCTCCAGCGCGCCGTACTGGTCCTCGGCGCTCTGGCTGGTCACGCGGTGCGGGCCGCGGACCTCGGCCACCGCCTGCTCGAGCGAATCGTCGGTCGCGCCGGCCGCGCGCAGCGCGTCGCCGGCCTTGGTCTTGGAGGTGGCGAGCGCGAGCAGCAAGTGCTCGGTCGAGACGTACTCGTCCTTGAGCTTGCCCATCGCCTTCTCGGCGGCGCGCAGCACTCCGATGAGCTCGTTCGACGCGCCCGCGGGCTCGCCGGCCTCGCCACTCACCGTGGGCAGGGCGTCGAGCGCGGCGTTGGCCTGGGCGCGGATGGCGCCGGGGTCGGCGCCGAGCTTCTGCAGGACGGGGACGACGACGCCCGCGTCCTGCTCGAGCAGGACGGCGAGCAGGTGCTCGGGGGTGAGCTGCGGGTTGCGGCGGCTCTCTGCGAGCTGCTGCGCGGCCTGGAGGGCCTCCTGGGATTTGATCGTAAAGCGGTCTGCTTGCATATTTCGTGCCTAAATCTTAGTCGACTTGACTGAGATTTTGACAGATTCCCCGCTCCCGCGCAAGGCCGCGAGGCGCGCCATCGCGCGGCACCGTACCCTGCGTGAGCCGATGCGGAGCGCCCGCACAATTCTCCTCGCCGGTCTCTGCGGACTCGCCCTGGCAGACGCGGCGCCTGCCGCGACGACCGAGATTGGTCGGGTGGCGCCGGCGGGCGCCGTCGGGAGCGCCTGTGGCGCCTGCTCGTACGTTCAGGTGGCGAACGGCGCCGGGTCGCCGTCCTACGTCGTGCCGGCGGGCGGGGGCGTGATCACGCAGTGGAGCGTGCGGGGCGGCAGGACGATCGGCGGCGGAGACCTGGTGGGGCTGCGCGTGTTCCGGCCGGGCGCGCCCAGCGGCGGCTACTTCGTCGTCGCCGACAGCCCCGCGGCCAGGCCCCGTGCCCTCGACGCCGGGTGGTTTCGCGCCCGGATACCCGTCCAGGGCGGCGAGGTGCTCGGGCTGCGCCTTTCGACCGCGGGCGACACGGCGGCGTTCTCCGGCGGAGCCGGCGAAGACGTCGTCGGCGACGTGGTCGGGGATCCGGAGCCCGGCGCCGACTCGGGCGTCGTGGTCAAGAACGGTGGACGGCGGGTGAACGTCGCCGTGCGGCTGGAGTCGGACAACGACGGGGACGGGCTGGGGGACGACACCCAGGACATCGACGACGACAACGACGGCGCCTCGGACGCCGCGGAGCGCAAGTACCACACCGACCCGCTGAACCCGGACACCGACGGCGACGGGCTGACCGACAGCCAGGACCGCTGCCCGCTCATCGAAGGCGCGAGCCAGGCCGACATCGACCTCGACGGCGCGGGCGACGCCTGCGACCGCGACAACGACAACGACGGCCTCAGCGACGACGCCGAGCACCTGCTGGGCACCTCCACCCACGACACGGACACCGACGACGACGGCCTCTCCGACAGCGTGGAGGAGACGCTCGGCACCAACCCGCTTCGCCTCGACAGCGACCGCGACGGGCTGACCGACGGCCAGGAGCTCGGCGTCCGGAGAGGGCTGCCGGACCCGACCGGCCCTGTGACGGGGACCGACCGGCGCCGTTTCCGGCGCGACCTCGATCCACGCAGCCATACGAACCCGCGGCGGCGCGACACCGACCGCGACGGCATGCCGGACGGGCGCGAGGACCGCAACCACAACGGCCGCCGCGACCGAGGCGAGACCGACCCGCGCCGCCGGTGAGCTCGGACCTCGCGTCGCTGTGCCGACGCGTGCTCGACCTCTCCTGGCGCGAGGGCGAACAGGCCGGGCGGCGCTACGCCTTCACTGCGCCGAGCCCGGCCCGCTATCCCTGGCAGTGGTACTGGGACTCGTGCTTCATCGCGATCGTCCGCTCGCGGTGGGATCCGGCCCGGGCGCGCGCCGAGCTCGAGTCGCTTCTGGCGGCGTCCGAGGGCGGCTTCATCGGCCACGTGATCTTCTGGGGACGGCCCCTGAACCTGGAGCGCCTGATCCGCTACAACGTCGCCCGCCGGAGCGACCTGATGACACGGACGATCCAGCCGCCGCTGCTGGCCTGGGCATGGTCGCTGGCGGTGGGCGACCCGCGGCTCGAGCCTCGCCTCGCCGAGCACCACGCGTGGCTGCGCGAGCATCGGGACCTCGACGGCGACGGCCTGCTGTGGCTCATCCAGCCCGACGAGTCCGGGCTGGACGCCTCGCCGAAATACGACCATGTCTGGGGCCCGTACGCCCAGGGGCGGCGCGGGTTCCCGTGGCTCATCCACCACAATCGCCGGCGCGGATTCGACGCGCGGCGCATCGCCGCCGACGGGCGCCCCGTCGTGTGCGAGGTGCTCACCAACGTGATGTGGTCGCTGTCGCGGCAGGCGAGCGGCGAGCCGTCGGCCACGCCCGCCCTGATCGACCGCCTGTGGGACGAGGCCACCGGCCGCTTCCTCGACGACGCCCGCAACCCCCGGGCGGCGCGTTCGCCCGACCGGGTCCCCTTCACCTGGGACACCCTCGCTCCCCTGGCGCTTCCCGACCTCCCGGAGTCGATCGGCCGGCGCCTGGTCGAGGAGACGCTGCTCTCGGCCCGCTTCCGACCGGGCGTACCACTGCCCAGCGTGGCGCTCGACGATCCCACGCATTCCGACCGCGACCACTACTGGGGCCTGCGCCGCTACTGGCGCGGGCCGTCGTGGACGAACGCCGCGTGGCTGGCCTGGCTGGGGCTGCGCCGGCTGGGCTACACCGCCGAGGCGGCGGACATGGCGGAACGGCTGGCCGCCGTCGTCCTGCGCGAGGGCCTGCGCGAGTACTACCACCCGCGCACCGGCGCGGGCATGGGGGCCACGGACTTCGGCTGGACGGCCCTGGCGCTGGAGATGGCCGAGCCCGAGCACTGACGGTTTTCCGCCACGGATCTGTCGGTCGGCCGTATCCGCTCAACCGGCGGCGGCGCTAGGCGCGGCGGCGGTGGTCGATCGGGATTCGGAAGGTCTTGAGGTCCTTGGCCGGGATCAGCGCGTCGCCCGGCGGGCGGTAGGGCACGATCTCGGCGCGGAAGGAGCGGCGGACGCGCTCTATCTCCGTTTCCATCTGCTCGCGCACGCGCTCCGCCTCAGCCTCCATCGCCGCCATGCGGCGCGTCATGCGCGCCAGCTCGTCCTCGAGCTCGAACACCCGCTCGACGCCGGCCAGGTTCATCCCCAGCTCGGCCGTCATCTCCTGGATGCGGCGCAGGCGGTCGACGTCCTCCTGCGAGTACAGCCTTGTGCCCTTGGGCGAGCGCTTGGGCGTGATCAGTCCGCGCGCCTCGTACATCCGCAGCGTCTGCGGGTGCATGTCGGCCAGCTCGGCGGCCACGGAGATCATGAACACGCCGCGGTCGCTCGTCACCCTGACCGTCGTCCTCGAGGTCCTGCGCCCTCGGGCTGCCATCACGACGCCTTGTCGGCGAGGAGCCCCTCGCGCGGGTTGCCGTTCATCACCTTCGACAGCTCCTCGACGGCCGCCTGCTGCTCCTGGCTGAGCGACGCGGGGACGTCGATCACGAAGCGGTAGCGGATGTCGCCGCGGCCCTTGCCGTCGAGCTTGGGCGGACCCTCGCCGCGCAGGCGCTGGACCGTCCCGTGCTTGGTCCCCGCGGGGACCCGCAGCTTCTTCGTGCCGTGAAGCGTCGGGACCTCGATGGTGGCGCCGCGAATGGCCTCGGGGATGGTCAGGGGAATCTCGACCTCCACGTTCCCGCCCTTGCGCTTGAACACGGGCGAGGGCTCCACGCGAGTGACCACGTAGAGGTCGCCGGGCGGGCCACCGTTGCGCCCCGGCTCTCCCTTGCCGGCGAGCCGGATGCGACTGCCGTCGCGCACGCCGGGCGGGATCGTCACTCGGTACTTCTTGATCGTCCGGCGCGCGCCGGTCCCGCCGCATGTCGGGCAGGGATCCTCGATGACGGTCCCACTGCCCCCGCAGCGCGAGCAGGGCTGGGAGATCGAGAACAGGCCCTGGCTCGAAGCCTCGACGCCACGGCCCTGGCAGGCCGGACAGATCGTCGGTGAGGTGCCGGGCCTCGCCCCGGAGCCGTGGCAGGTCGCGCAGGGCGCGGACGTGGGCACGGCGAGTGGGACCTGGGCGCCCTCGATCGACTGCTCGAAGGAGATGCCCACCTCGGTCTCCAGGTCGCGGCCGGGCTGGCCGGGCTGGCGCCCGCGCCCCGTGAACGGACCGCCGCCGGCCGTGCCGCCCCCGGGGGCGCCGCCGAACAGGTTGGACAGGATGTCCCCGAAGCCGCCGGCGAACGAGCCAGGGTCGAAGCCACCGAAGCCGGGCCCGCCGGCCGCGAACGGACCGGTGCCGCTGTCGTACTGCTTGCGCTTCTCCGGGTCGCCGACGACGTCATACGCCTCCTGGACGCCCTTGAAGCGCTCCTCCGCGTCCTTGTTGCCCTCGTTGCGGTCGGGGTGGTACTGCCGCGCGAGCTTGCGGTAGGCCTTCTTGATCTCGTCCTGGGTCGCGTTCTTCGCCACCCCGAGCGTCTTGTAGTAGTCGGGTCGCGCCGGCATCGTCTCAGTCTCCTACTCCGCGACGACGACCCGCGCGGGGCGCAGGACGGTGCCGTTCAGGCGGTAGCCGCGCTGGTAGACCTCGACGACGGTGCCGGACTCGGCGCCGTCGACGGGCTGTTTGGCCATCGCCTCGTGCAGGTTGGGATCGAAGCGCTCGCCCTCAGGCGAATACGCCTCGACGCCCAGGCGCTCGAGCGCCGCGGTCAGCTCGGCGTAGACGAGCTCGATGCCCTTGACGAACTCCTCGCCCGTCTCGCCCGACCGCAGCGCGATGCCGAGGTTGTCGAGCGCGGGCAGCAGCTCGCGCGCGAGCTTCGCCACGCCCTTGGCCTCGGCCGAGCCCATGTCCTTGGCCACGCGCTTGCGGTAGTTGTCGAAGTCCGCCTGCGCGCGCTGCGCGAGCGCGAGGTACTCGTCGCGCTCGCGTGCCTTCTCCTGGAGCTCGCCGATGTCCTGCTCGAGGGCCGACGCCTCGGAGTCCTCCGGCGGGGACTCCTCGGCTGCGCCCTCCCCGCCGGACTCCGGTGCGTCCGGGTGCTCGCGCACGTACTCCTCGCGCTCCTCTTCGAAGCCGGAGTCGGGCGCCTCGTCCTGGCCGGGCGTGATGTCCTCTCGCTCGGTCACGACGACTTGCCCTCGTCCACGACCTCGGCGTCCACGACCTCCTCCTCCTCGTCCTCGGAGGCCTCGGCCCCGGCCCCGTTCGGGCCGGCGCCGTCGTCGGCGCCCGTCGCGGCCTGCTCCTGCTGGGCCCTCTCGTACATCGCCTGGGAGACGGCGTGGAAGGCGGTCTGGAGCGTCTCGGTCTTGGTCCGGATCTCCGTCGCGTCCTCCGACTGCAGCGCCTCGCGAGCCTCCTTGATCGCCTCCTCGATGCGCGACTTGGAGTCGGCGTCGATGGAGTCGCCCAGGTCGGTGAGCTGGCGCTCGGCCTGGTAGGCCGCGTTCTCGGCCTCGTTGCGGGCCTCCGCGAGCTCGCGCTGGCGGCGGTCCTCATCGGCGTGCGCCTCGGCGTCCTGCACCATCGACTTGATCTCGTCGTCGGAGAGACCCGAGCCGGCCTTGATCTCGATCTTCTGCTCCTTGCCGGTGCCGAGGTCCTTCGCCGACACGCTGAGGATGCCGTTGGCATCGATGTCGAACGCGACCTCGATCTGCGGGATGCCGCGCGGGGCCGGCGGGATGCCGGTGAGCTGGAACTTGCCCAGCGACTTGTTGCCCATGGCCATCTCGCGCTCGCCCTGCAGAACGTGGATCTCCACGCTCGGCTGGTTGTCCTCGGCCGTCGAGAACACCTCGCTCTTGCGGGTCGGGATGGTCGTGTTGCGCTCGATGAGCTTGGTCATCACGCCGCCCTTGGTCTCGATGCCCAGGGTCAGCGGGGTCACGTCGAGCAGCAGGACGTCCTTGACGTCACCGGCCAGCACGCCGGCCTGGATGGCGGCGCCCAGTGCCACGACCTCGTCGGGGTTGACCCCGCGGTGCGGATCCTTGCCGGTCAGCTCCTTGACGCGCTCCTGCACGGCGGGCATGCGCGTCATGCCGCCGACGAGGACCACGTGCTCGATCTCGGTGACGCCCTTCTCCTTGGCGTCCTCGAGCGCCTGGCGGACCGGGTTCTCCACCCGCTTGAGCAGGTCGCCGGTCAGCTCGGTGAGCTTGGCCCGGGTGAGCCTGGTGTCGAGGTGCTTGGGCCCCGACGCGTCGGCCGTGATGAACGGCAGGTTGATCTGCGTCTCCTGGGTCGTGGAGAGCTCGATCTTGGCCTTCTCGGCCGCCTCGTAGAGGCGCTGGAGGGCCATCTTGTCCTGCGCCAGGTCGATGCCCTGGGATGCCTTGAACTCCTTGACGAGCCAGTCGACGATCGCCTTGTCGAAGTTGTCGCCGCCCAGGTGGTTGTCACCGGAGGTGGCCTTGACCTCGAACACGCCGTCGCCGATCTCGAGGACCGACACGTCGAACGTGCCGCCGCCGAGGTCGAAGACGAGGATCGTCTGGTCGGACTCCTTGTCGAGGCCGTACGCGAGCGAGGCCGCGGTCGGCTCGTTGATGATGCGCTTGACTTCGAGGCCGGCAACGTTGCCGGCGTCCTTGGTCGCCTGGCGCTGGTCGTCGTTGAAGTACGCGGGGACCGTGATGACCGCGGAGTCCACGGTCTCGCCCAGGTAGGCCTCGGCGTCGGTCTTGAGCTTCTGGAGGATCATCGCGCTGATCTCCGGCGGCGAGTACTCCTTGCCGCCCGCCTCCACGCGCGCGTCGCCGTTGGGACCGGCGACGACCTTGTAGGGGACGATCTGCTCCTCCTCCTTGACCTCCGCCTCCTTACGGCCCATGAAGCGCTTGATCGAGAAGACGGTGTTGGTCGGATTGGTCACCGCTTGGCGCTTGGCCACGGTGCCCACGAGGCGCTCGCCGGACTCGGTGAACGCGACGACCGAGGGAGTCGTGCGACCACCCTCGGCGTTCTCGATCACCGTCGGCTCGCCCCCTTCGAGGACAGCCATACACGAGTTGGTCGTCCCGAGGTCGATTCCTATGGTCTTGCCCATGCTTGAAGTCTCCTTGTCCTAAAGCGAAAAAATCTTAGTCGAAGTATGGCAGATCTATGCCTGGGCGCAACCCCGCTGGGCGAATCGCTCGTCAGCGAGCGGCTTTGATCGCGGCCGTCGCCGCCTTGAGCAGCTCGCGGGCCAGCGGCGTGTCGGGGAAGTCGATGACCAGTGGCCGCTCGTCGCCGTCGAGGGCGAGGGTGGCGCGGACGATCTTCGAGGTGTAGGTGCCGCCGTAATGGGCGAAGTACGACTGCGCCTTGCGCCCACGGTAGGTCAGCTCGACCTGGGCCAGCGGCCAGTCACCGACCTGCTCGCGCGGCTCGACCGGCGGCGTCGCACGCACCCGGCGAGCGGTGAAGGCGAGCAGGCGCGTCGGCGTGAGGACGAGGATGTTGGCTCCGCGCAGCCGGTCGTCGGGGCGCTCGCCGCTCGACAGACGACGGCGCAGCCACTTGACCGCGGCCAGCCCGTCGTCCTCCATCCCCTTCGCGGGCGTGAACCACTCGCCGCAGACGACCTCCTCCTCCACGTACGGCGTCATCAGCGCCCGCATCGCCTCGCGCTGGCGCCTGTTCTCCGGCTCGCCCACGCGCCGACCCTAACCCTCCGGCAGCGGGCGGGTCGGGCGCAGCCGGGGAACGGCGTCGACCGCCACGATCGCGGCCAGGATGATCGCGGCGCCGAGCCACTCCACGGGCCCGAGGCGGTCGCCGGCCAGCAGGTAGCCGAACAGGCCGGCGAAGGCGGGCTCGGAGGCGAGGATGAGCGCGGTGCGCGCGGGCGAGGCGTGGCGCTGGGCGTAGGTCTGGACCAGGAAGCCGAGCGCGCTGGCCACGAGCGCGGTCACCACGAGCGCGCTCCACACCTCGCCGCCCCGCGGAACCTCGAGGTCGCCGGTCGCGGCGGCGATGAGCAGGCAGGCGACGCCGCACACGCCGAGCTGTACGGCGACGAGCGCTCCGATCGGGTGGGCCGCGACGCCGCGGTCGGTGGCCAGGATGTGGGCGGAGAAGGCGATCGCGCACAGCAGCACCAGGCCGTCGCCGGCGACGCGGAAGTCGGCGCCCGCGCCGGAGAGCAGGAACAGGCCGACGGTCGACGCCCCCGCCGCCAGCCAGGCGATCCGCCCGGCGCGCTGGCCGAGCACGACCGCGCCGAGCAGGGGCGTGAGGACGACGAAGAGCCCGGTGATGAAGCCGGCGTTCGACGCGGTGGTGTGCTGGAGGCCCAGGGTCTGGAACAGGTAGCCCGCCGTCAGGAACAGGCCCATGACGAGCCCGGCCCGCCACCCCGCGGACGTCAGGCTCCGCAGGTCGCGCCGGGCCACGAAGCCGACGAGCAGCGCGGCGGGGATGAAGCGATAGGCCAGGAACGCCGTCACCGGGAGGCGCTCGATGGCGTCCTGCACCATCACGAACGTCAACCCCCAGACGGCGGCGATCCCGACGAGGGCGAGCTCGGCGATGCGCGCGCGGGTCACGCCTGGCGCGACGGACACATGCGCCGCAGCGCGCACTCGCGGCACGCCGGGCGCGGGGCGTGGCACGTGCGTCGGCCGTGGCGCAGCAGGTTGATGTGCAGCTCGAGCTCGGCGCCCGGCGGGGTCAGCGCGGTCATCCCGTCGTGCTGCTCCTCCGAGCGCGCGCCCGGGCGCAGGAGCGCGAGCCGCGTGGCCACGCGGCCCACGTGGGTGTCCACCGGCACGTCGCGCAGGCCGTAGGAGAAGAGGAGGACGCAGGCCGCCGTCTTGCGGCCCACGCCCGGCAGGTCGCACAGGTACGCGCGCGCATCCTCGATCGGCATGTCGCGGACGAACGACAGCTCGAGATCGTCGGGCAGCGCCCGGAGTATGCGCTGGATGCGCTCTGACTTCACGTGCGAGATCCCCCCCGGACGGATCGCCTCCTCCACCTCCTCCTCCGGCGCGTCGCGCACCGCCTCCCACGCCGGGAAACGCTCGCGCAGCCGCTCGTAGGCCACGTCGCGGTTGCGATCGTTGGTGCTCTGGGAGAGGACGGTGAGCACGAGCTCGTCGAGCGGACGGCCGTGGGGGGGCCAGTCGGGAACGCCGTAGACGGTCCGAAGGCGCTCGCGGATCGCCCGCACGCGGTCCGCGCGCGGCCGTCGCCAGCTCACACCGCTCCCCAGCGCTCGGTCGCGCGGGCGGCGACCTCGACCGCCTCGGGCAGGGCCGCGGCGACCGTCGAGGGCGAGAACCCGGCGAGGGAGAGGCGCCCCAGGAGCACGCCCATCAGTGCGTCGCCGGCCCCCACGGTGCTCACGGTCCGGGCCTTGCGACCCGGCACGTCGGCCTCGACCTCGCCCCGCAGCAGCGCTCCATCCGGCCCGAGCGTGACGACCGCCAGGCGGGCACCCGCGGCGACGAGCGCCTCGGCCGCCGCCTCGGCCGCCGGTTCGCCGGTCAGGAGCTCGGCCTCCTCGCGGTTGCACCGGACGAGCAGCGCGCCCGGGATGCAGGCTCTCGCCGACTCCACGGCCCGGTCCATCGAGTCCCAGCGATGCAGCCGCAGGTTGGGGTCGAAGCAGATCGGCCGCTCGAGCTCGAGGGCCCGCTCTCGTGCCCGAAGGGTGAGCGCGCGCTCGTCGTCGCCGGCCAGCGTGTTCGAGGAGAAGAACAGCGCGTCGCACTCCTCGACGGCCTCGTCGAGGCGCGGCCCCGCCGCGACGATGAGTGCGGCGATGCCCTCGCCGTAGATCGCGTAGCTCGGCTCCCCCCGCTCGTCCACGACAACGAAGGCGATCGGCGTGGCCAGGTCCTCGACCAGCTCGAACCACTCGAGGTCGACGCCCTCGGCGGTGAGCCGGCCGGCCAGCCACGCTCCCCAGGCGTCGTCGCCCGCGCCACCGGCGAGCGCGACCGAGGCGCCGAGGCGCGCCGCCGTCACCGTCACGTTCGCCACGGCGCCGCCGAAATGAGGCACGAAGGAGTCCGCCTCGGCGAGCCCCGACGCCGGGTGCTCGCACACGAGGTCGACCAGCGCCTCTCCCAGACACAGCGTCGGCACGCGCCGCACGTTAACCTCGCCCGCCCGTGACGGTCGAGTCGCACGTCGAGGAGATCGACGACCAGCCGATCCGGTGGCTGACCGCGCCCGGCGGCGACCCGCCGGTGCTCTACCTCCATGGCGTGCCCGACGCCGCCGAGGAGTGGGAGCCGTTCCTCGAGCGCACGGGCGGCATCGCGCCCGACCTGCCCGGCTTCGGGCGCTCAGCCAAGCGGGGCGACTTCGAGTACTCGATCGCCGGCTATGACGCGTGGCTGGAGCGCTTCCTCGACCACCTCGAGGTCGACCGCTTCCGGCTCGTCATGCACGACTGGGGCTCCGTCGGCCTCGCGCTCGCCCAGCGGATGCCCGAGCGGGTCGAGCGCCTGGTCCTGATCAACGCGGTGCCCTTCTTTCCCGGTTACCGGTGGCACCGCACGGCCCGAATCTGGCGCCGGCGCTGGGCGGGCGAGCTCTTCATGGGCGCCACCCGCAAGGGGTTCATGCGACGGGCTTCTCGCGAGGCCAACGTGACGCCGGGGCCGCTGCCCGAGGAGGTGATCGAGCGCTGGTGGCGCGACTTCGACCAGGGCACGCAGCGCGCGATCCTGCGCCTCTATCGCGCGTCGCCGGAGGACGTCCTGGCCGCCGCCGGCGCCCGCCTGGGTTCGGTCGACTGCCCGTCGCTGGTGGTGTGGGGCGAACGGGATCCGTACTTGCCGACCTGGCTGGCGGGCGCGTATGCTGAGGTGCTCCCGGCAGCCGATACCCGGCTCGTGCCGGAAGCCGGTCATTGGCCCTGGCTCGACACCCCGGCTGTAACCGATGACGTCTGCCGGTTCTTGACTGGGGACGGAAAGCTCTCCCCCTCCGCATGACGACCGCCGACCTCGCCATACACGCCCGCACGCACGACCGCCGCCGCGTCGGCGAGCCCCTGCTCGTGGCGGCTGCGCTCGCCCTGACGTACCTGATCGTGGCGCCGGCCAGCGCAGACCTGGCGGCCCAGGTCTACCGGACCGACCTGTTCAAGGAGTTCGGCTTCACCCTGTGGAACGGCCAGTGGTTCGCCGGTCACCACACGCCCGGCTACAGCGTGCTCTTCCCGCCGCTCGCCTCGGTTTTGGGGCCACGTCTCGTCGGGGCGCTCTCCGCCGTCGCCGCGGCGGTCCTGTTCGAGCGCCTCACGTATCCGCGCTGGGGCTCGCAAGCCCGGCTCGGCGCGATCTGGTTCGGCGCCGCGAGCGCCACGAACCTCTTCACGGGCCGGCTGACCTTCGCGCTGGGCGTGGCGATCGGCCTCGGTGCCCTGCTCGCCGCGCAGCGCGAGCGAGAGACGCTGGCCATCGGCCTGGCGGCCGTCTGCTCCCTGGCCAGCCCGATCGCCGGGCTGTTCCTGGCGCTCGCGGGCGGCGCCGGGTGGCTCGCCTCCCGCCGGCGGGTCACGCTGGTCATGGCCGCGTCGGCCTTCGCCGTCGCCGCCGCGCTGGCCGCGGCCTTCCCCGAGGGCGGCGTGGAGCCGTTCGTCGTGTCCGCCTACTGGCCGACCGTCGCCTTCGCGGCCGCCGTGCTCGTCCTGGTCCCGCGCGAGGAGAAGGCGATCCGCTACGGGGCCGTCCTGTACGCCCTGGCCTGCACGGCGGCGTTCCTGTTCGACACGCCGATGGGCGGCAACGCGGCGCGGCTGGGAACGCTGTTCGGCGGGCCGCTGCTCGCCTGCCTGCTGTGGCGCCGGCACGCCGTGGCGCTGGCGCTGCTGGCGCTGCCGCTCCTCTACTGGCAGTGGATGCCCCCCGTGCGCGACGTGCGCGACGCGAGCGGCGATCCCTCGGTGAAGGCGTCCTACTACCTCCCCCTCAACACCTTCCTGGCCGGCGCGCGTCCGACGGGTCGGGTCGAGATCGCGCCGACGCGCAACCACTGGGAGACCGTCCACGTGGCCCGGCGCTTCTCGCTGGCGCGCGGCTGGGAGCGCCAGCTCGACATCAAGTACAACGGGCTCTTCTACAAGCCCCGGCTGGACCCGATCGACTACCGCACCTGGCTGTCGGCCAACAGCGTGCAGTACGTGGCGGTCCCGCAGGCGCGTCTCGACTACGCCGCTCTCCCGGAGGCGAGACTCGTGCGGTCCGGCCTGCCCTACCTCGTGCCCGTCTGGGGGAACGCCGACTGGCGGGTCTACCGCTACAAGTACACGGTCCCGCTCGTCTCCGGTCCGGCGCAGCTCGTCTCCCTGAGGTCCAACGGGATCACCCTCCGCGCCTCGGAGAGCGGCGTGGTCGACCTGCGCCTCCGCTACACCCGCTACTGGAAGCTGGTCGCCGGCGCGGGCTGCGTGGAGCAGGCGCCGGGCGGGCTCACCCGCCTCGTTCTCGAGCGCCCCGGCACCGTGCGCATGATTGCCGGATTCGCGCCCGGGAGGCTGGTGAGCCGGGCGCCCCGCTGCCGAAACACAACCCCGGCCTGACGCCTTCCTGTCGGTCGGATCGCTCGCTAGGATGGGAAATTCCCCTGTGATCGCCCGCCTTCGTCATCTCGAAGACCGTCTGCTGCCCCACGGCATCCTCGACGTCGTGCGTCAGGTCGCCCTGTTCGCCGCCGCCTACTGGTGCTATCGCCTCGTGCGCGGAGCCGCCGACGGCAAGGCGGCCGACGCCTTCCAGAACGGGCGCGACCTGATCTCGCTCGAGCGCGGGATGCACTCCTTCATCGAGCCGAGCGTGCAGACCTGGGTCAGCGGGAAGGAGTGGCTGATCGACTTCGCGAGCTGGATGTACGTGAACTCGCACTTCTCGATCACCCTCGGCGCGCTCGTCTTCATCTACCTGTTCCACAACTCGAGCTTCTACTTCATCCGCAACATGTTCATGGTCGCGATGTTCCTCGCGCTCGTCGGCTACTTCCTGTTCCCCACCGCTCCGCCACGCTTCTTCCCGGAGTGGGGGTTCACCGACTCGGTGTCTGACTTCACCGGAATCCCCCAGGACAGCGTCGCCGTGAACGCGCTCTTCAACCCCTTCGCCGCCGTGCCCTCGATGCACGTCGCGTTCGCGCTCATGCTCGGCTGGCCGCTGGCCCGCCTGGTCAAGCACCGCGTCTTCAAGGTCGCCTGGTTCCTGTACCCCTTCCTCGTCACCTTCGTCGTCGTGGCGACGGGCAACCACTTCTGGATGGACGCCTTCCTCGGTGCCGTGGTGGCCTGCGTGTCGGCCTACGTGGCCAAGTACGTCTTCGCCCGCGCGCGGCCGACGGTGTGGGCGTTCTCGCCGGTCCGGGCCGGCGCGACGGCCTGATGGCGGCGCCGCGCCGCGGCGCCCCGACCGCGCAGGAGATGTCGGCGGTCATGCGCGACCGCCTGATCGAGTCGCGCCTGACGCCGAACGCCATCTCGCTCACCGGCTTCGCGCTCAACGTCGTGGCCGCCGTGCTCGTCTGGCAGCGCTACTTCTTCCTCGCCGGGGTCGCGTTCATCGTCGGCTCGATCTGCGACACGCTCGACGGGCGCTACTCGCGCATGTCGGGCAAGGGGACGCCGTTCGGCGCCTTTCTCGACTCGACGCTGGACCGCCTGGAGGAGGGGATCGTCCTGATCGCCGTCGGGGCCTACTTCGCCGACCGCGGCGACGACCTCGCGGTGGCCGCGACCGTGGCCGCGGTGCTGTTCTCGCTCATGGTGTCCTACACCCGCGCCCGCGCCGAGGCGCTCGGCGTCGAGTGCAAGGTGGGGATCGCCACCCGCGCCGTGCGCGTCGTGATCCTGTCGATCGGCCTGGTGTTCGCCCGCGGCGCCTCGCTGGGCGACTTCGAGCTGCTGGCCCCGGCGATCTACGTGCTCGCCGTGCTCACCGTCGTCACGACGGTCCAGCGCATCTGGCACGTGCGGGGCGAGATGAAGGCCGTGGAGGCTGCCTAGGCGCCAAGGCGGGTATGTAACTGGGACGCCTGCCCTGCGATAGGTAAGGTCGACCCCCCGCGGCGGGGGGTCTTTTCTCGCCTTCTTCCAGGAGGAATCTCATCTTGAGCAAGACCAACGGAAAGACCAACGGCAAGGCCGCCGTGAACGGCGCCGGCCGCTACCAGCACGACAAGGTGCGCGTGGCCATCATCGGCGTGGGCAACTGCGCCTCCTCGTTCGTGCAGGGCGTCCAGTTCTACAAGGACGCCGATGCCGAGCAGGACGTGCCGGGCCTCATGCACGTCGACCTCGGCGGCTACCACGTGCGCGACATCGAGTTCAGCGCCGCCTTCGACATCGACGCCGACAAGGTCGGCAAGGACCTGTCCAAGGCGATCGAGTCGGGCCAGAACAACACGCTGAAGTTCGCCGACGTTCCCAATCTCGGCGTCAAGGTGCACCGCGGCATGACGCACGACGGCCTCGGCAAGTACCTCAAGGAGAAGATCACCAAGGCCCCGGGCAAGACCGACGACATCGTCCAGATCCTCAAGGACACGCACACCGACGTCGTCGTCTCCTACCTCCCGGTGGGCTCCGAGCTGGCGACCAAGTGGTACGTCGAGCAGGTGCTCGAGGCGGGCTGCGGGTTCGTCAACTGCATCCCGGTGTTCATCGCCCGCGAGGACTACTGGAACGACCGCTTCAAGAAGGCCGGGCTGCCGATCGTCGGCGACGACATCAAGTCGCAGGTCGGCGCCACCATCGTCCACCGCGCGCTGGCCCGGCTGTTCCACGACCGCGGCGTGAAGATGATGCGCACGTCGCAGCTCAACGTCGGCGGGAACATGGACTTCTACAACATGCTCGAGCGCGAGCGGCTGGAGTCCAAGAAGATCTCCAAGACCAACGCGGTGACCTCGATCATGGGCCACACGCTGCCCGAGGAAGACGTCTACATCGGCCCCTCGGACTACGTGCCGTGGCTGACCGACCGCAAGTGGGCGCACATCCGCGTCGAGGGCCAGGCGTTCGGCGACGTGCCGCTCAACGTCGAGATGAAGCTCGAGGTGTGGGACTCGCCCAACTCGGCGGGCATCGTCATCGACGCCGTGCGCTGCTGCAAGCTGGCGCTCAACCACGGCGTCGGCGGCCAGCTCGACGGGCCGAGCTCCTACCTCATGAAGTCGCCGCACACGCAGCGCCCCGACGACGAGGCGCGCGAGGAGACCGAGAAGTTCATCGCGAAGCACCGGGAGAAGCCCGGCACGAAGCCCAAGCAGGCGAAGGCGCCGAAGAAGGCCAAGGCGAAGAGCTAACCGCCTTCGGTTCTCGGCCCACCGACGCCGGGTTCCGGCGCGTCCGCACTACGCTTCCCCGCGTGGCCGAGAGCTTCAGCATCGCGCAGGTGACGCCGTACGCCTGGGAGGCCGGCCACGAGGTCAACCTCTACGTCGAGCGGGTGGCGGCCGAGCTGGCGGGCCGCGGCCATCGCGTGGCCATCGTCGCGCCCACCACGCGCTCGTCACTGGTCCGCGAGACGCGCGCGGCGGTGCGCCGGGGTGGCGACGGCCTGCTGCCCGCGCCCGGCGACGGGCCGCGGCTCCTCGGCGTCGGCGACGTGCTGCGCGTCGGCTCGGCGCGCCGAGGCGCGCGCAAGCTGCCGGTCGACGTCGCCCGCACGATCGAGGACGCCCTGACGGCGCTGCCGCTCGACCTCGTCCACGTCCACGAGCCGTGGGCGCCGAGCGCGGCCAGCGCGGCGCTGCGCCACTCGCGGGCGCTGAACGTCGGCACGTTCCACGCGCCGCCCACCGAGCGGCTCGTCTCGACCCAGCTCGCACGGCGGGTGGTGGAGCTCGTCTTCGGCCGGCTCGACGCGCGCCTGGCCTCGTACGAGACGACCGCCGACCTGCTGCGCCAGTTCTACCCCGCCGACTACCGGGTCGTGCTCCCGGGCGCCGACCCGCCGTCCGCCGCCGGCGGGCGGTTCGACGGCGACGGCGTGCGGATCGTCTTCGCCCATCGCGAGGAGCGCCCGGCGCTGCGACTGTTCCTGCGCGCGCTGCGGCGCGTGTCCCTGGAACGCCCGTGGTCGGCCACCCTGTGGTCGAGCCAGGACACCGCGCCGCCCGCCTCCATACGCCGCGAGGTGCGCGAGCGCATTCGCGTCGAGGGGCCGATCCGCGGCGCGACCGACGTGCGGCTCGACGGCTCCGACGTCGCGGTCTTCGCGTCGTCGGGCGCGTCGCCCTCGCCCGGCCTGGTCGTGCGGGCGCTGGCCGCCGGCGCCGTGCCCGTGGCGGCTCGCCTGCCGGTCTACGAGGAGCTGCTCGGCGAGGGCGAGCTGGGGCTGCTCTTCGAGCCGGGCGACGTCGAGACGCTCGCCGCGCAGCTCGACCGGCTCGTCTCCGACGAGGCGCTGCGCGCCCGGCTGCGCGGGAACGCCGACGCCCTGCGCGCTCGGCTGACGTGGAGCCGCGTGGCGGACGAGCTGGAGGACGCCTATCGCGCGCTGGCCGCCCGGCGCCACCCCGCGGACGGCAACGCGAAGGTGCACGCGCGCCTGGCCAAGCGCCCGCTGATCGACGTCGACCTGCACATGCACACCGACCACTCGCCCGATTGCGCCACCCCGGTCGAGGTGCTGCTCGCCACGGCGCAGGAGCAGGGGCTGGGCGCCATCGCGGTGACCGACCACAACGAGATCTCCGGCGCGCTGGACGCGCGCGACAAGGCCGACGGGGTCAAGGTCATCGTCGCCGAGGAGGTCAAGACGGCCCACCAGGGCGAGGTCATCGGGCTGTTCATCGAGGAGAAGATCCCGCGCGGGATGACGCTCGAGGAGACGATCGCCGAGATCAAGCGCCAGGGCGGGCTCGTCTACGTCCCGCACCCGTTCGACCGGCTGCACTCCGTTCCCGACTACGAGAACCTCCTGACCGTGCTCGACGACGTCGACGCGATCGAGGTGTTCAACCCGCGGGTGGCCTTCAAGCCCTTCAACGAGGAGGCGGCGCGGTTCGCCGCCAAGTACCGGATCGTGGCCGGCGCGGGCTCGGACTCCCACGTGGCGGCCGGGCTGGGATCGGTGCGCATCCGCATGCGCGACTTCGACGGGCCCGAGGAGTTCCTCGAGTCGCTGCGCGACGCCGACATCATCCGCAAGCCGACCTCCCTGCTCTACGTCCAGGCGCTGAAGTTCCTCGAGACCAAGGCCACCCCGTCGTCCGTGCGCGACGCGCGGCGCGCGCGCCGGGTCCGCCGCGCGGCGCGCAAGTCGTGATGCACCGGCAGGGAGAGAGCACAGGTCCGTCAAAACCTGATGGGCCGATGCCAGTCACCGACGACGAGATCCGCGAGAAGTACCTGGAACGGGCGATCAGGGAGCTCAACTCCCTGACGCGCGAACTTCAATCCTGTCCGCACTGCCCGCGCGGCAACCTCATGCCGGTGCTGGGGTCGGGCCACCCCCAGGCCGACGTCTTCCTGCTGAAGTTCTCCGCCCGGCACGCCGAGGTCGAGGAGGGAGTGGCGTTCTACGGGCGCGCGGGCAGCGCGCTGATGAAGTCGCTCAAGCGGCTGGGGATCGACCCGCTCGCCGTCTACGGGACGCTGTGCGTCAAGTGCCCGATCGCCGACCCTTCGCTCGCCGAGCCGGAGTGCGTCGCCCGCGTCGTCGAGGAGCTGGCCATCGTCCAGCCCAAGATCGTCGTCGTGATGGGTGAGGACGCGCTCCGGGTCCTCAACGATCTCGACGTCCCGCTCGCGCGTCCCCTCGAGCCCGATCCCGGCGAGCTACAGCGGCTCACCCCCTCGATCGAGGCGCTCTTCGTGCCCGACATCGACGAGGCGCTCGACGACGAGCCGAGCAAGCGCGCGTTCTGGGCCGCCTTCAAGGTGCTCGGCCAGTGGTACGCCGACCTGCCCCCTTATTGATCGTCGCCTACGCGGCGACGTTCGCCTACCTCCTCGTCACCCCCGTCCTGCCCGACGTCGGCGGGACGAGCGACACGAACACGCTGGTCTCGAACATCCCGACGATGCTCCTGCTGGGGGCGTGCGTGCTGGTCTGGCTGCCCGCGCGCGACGAGGCCTTCGTGCTCGCGCTGCTGGCGCTGGGGGCGGGCCTGGTCGCCGCGGGCGCGACCGAGGCCGGATCGATTCCGGTGGCCGACGTCACGAAGGCGCTGTTCGCGGCGGCGCTGGGCATGCTGCTGGCGTGGGCGCTCGACGAGCCCGCGGTCGTCGTGGCGGTGCCGTTGTTCGTGGCGGGGATCGACATCGCCAGCGTCGCCGACGGCCCGAGCGAGCTCCTGGCGCGGGACAGCTCGCGGGCTGGCGAGTTCCTGTCCGTGTACCTGCCGGCCTGGGGCGGAGGGCGCGCGGGGGTGCTCGGGCTCGCCGACCTCGTCTTCCTCGCCTTCTTCGCGGCCTCCGCGTGGCGCTTTGGTCTGCGCCGCCGGGCGACCGGCATCGCGCTGATGCTGGCGCTCCCGGCGACCGTCGTGATCCAGCTCGAGCTCGACGTGACGGTCCCCGTGTTGCCGGTGCTCGCGGCGGCCCTGCTGCTCCCCAACCTCGACCTCCTGCCGGGCATGCTGGCGCGGACGGACACGGAGTAGGATCGCCCCATGGACCTCGAGGAGCACACGCTCGAGACCGCCGGAGAGACCTGCGAGGAGTGTGGCGCCAAGCTCACCCAGGAGGAGCTCGCGGCCGTGCTCGAGTCGGGCGGGCCGGCGCTGTGCAAGATCCACGCCGCCGAGGTCGTCCCTCTGGCCGAGGAGGACGCGTCGGCCGAGGACGAGGCCTAGAGCCGAGCCTCGATCCGGCGCCGGGCCCGCGCGGCGGCGCCGCGGGTGACGAGCCGGCCCAGCGCCGAGCGGTGGTCGGCCACCAGGCGGTAGGCGCGCTCGGCGGCGCGGGGCCAGCGTTCGGCCAGGGCGGCGAGCGGACGACCGCCGGGCAGCAGGCGGCCCAGCGGCACGAACGCGGCGCCGCCCGAGACGACGCGACCGTCGGGGCCGATCAGGTGCCAGGAGGCCATCCGCTCATCCTCATCCAGGCCGGCGAGGAGCCTCTCTGCCTCGGGGTCCTGGAGCGCGACCGGACGAAGCGCGCGCCGGCGGTCCCAGGCCAGCACCTTGGCCAGCGACCAGCGGCACACGCCGCAGTCCGCGTCGTAGAAAATTGCCGTGCTCAGGCGCAGAGGATGACGATCTTGCCGAGCTTGCCGCCCGCGGCGAAGCGGTCGTAGGCCTCGGAGACCTGGTCGAGCGGGAACGTGTCGGCGATCGGGACCGTCAACTCGCCGCGGTCGAACAGCGGCAGGACGTGGCGCTCGACCAGCCGAGCCGCGACCGCCTTCTCCTCGAGCGAGCGCGCCCGCAGGGTCGAGCCGTGGATGCGGCCTCGCTTGCCCATCAGGGCGAGCAGGTTGAGCTCGCCCACGAACCCGGCCCCCACACCGATCACGGCGATCCGGCCGCCCGTGGCGAGCGCCTTCAGGTCCCCGCCGAGGTTGGGCGCTCCGATGAGCTCCAGGACGACGTCGAACGGCCCGAGCTCGGCGAAGCCGTCCGGCGCGACGACGCGGGCGCCCAGCGCCTCGACGTCACCCCTGAGGGCCTCGTTGCGCACGGTCGCCACCACCTCGGCGCCCGCGGCGCGGCCGAGCTGGACCGCCGCCGTGCCGACCCCGCCAGCGCCCCCGTGGACGAGCAGCCGCTCCCCCAGCTTCAGCTCCGCCTGGGTGAACATGGCGTCGTGCGCGGTGGTGAACACCTCGGGCACGCCGCCGGCCGCGGGCCAGTCGAGCGCCTCGGGCACGGGCGTCGCCGCACGCTCGTGGACGACCGCCAGCTCGGCCTGGGCGCCACCGCCCACGACCGCCATCACGCGATCGCCGTCGGCGAAGCGCTCCGCGCCGGGCCCGCGGGCCACGACCTCCCCGGCCAGCTCCATGCCGGGGATGTCGGCCGGCACGCCGGGCGGCGCGGGGTACCGGCCCTTGCGCTGGAGCATGTCGGCGCCGTTGAGGCCGGCCGCCCGGACCCGGACCAGGACCTCGCCGGCACCCGGCTGGGGGTCGGGGTGCTCGGCGACCAGCACCTCGCCGTCGCGGATCGTGGCAGCCTTCATGACCGCGCGATGCTACGCGACCCGATGAGCGGCGACCACGCCGGGGCGGTCGACGGCCTGCCCCCCGGCCCGCGGCTGCCCGGTCCCCTCCAGACGCTGCGCCTCGTGGCGCGGCCGCTCGCCTTCCTCCATTCCTGCGAGCGCCGCTACGGCCGGACGTTCACCGTGAGCTTCGCCCCGGTTGGAAAGGTGGTGTACATCGCCGATCCGGCAGAGGTCCGCGCCGTGTTCACGGGCGACGCCGCGACCTTCCACGCGGGGGAAGCCCGCACGCCCCTGGCCGACGTCCTGGGGTCGCGCTCGCTGCTGCTGCTCGACGAGGACGAGCACCTGCGCGAGCGCAAGCTCATGCTCCCGCCCTTCCACGGCGAGCGCCTGCGGACCTACGAGGATGCGATGGCGCGCATCACGGCCGCCGAGGTGGAGTCGATCCCGCTGGGCCGTCCGGCCGCCCTGCGGCCGCACATGCAGGCGATCACGCTCGAAGTGATCCTCCGCGTCGTCATCGGTACCCGGGAGCCCGAGCGGCTGGAGCCGCTGCGCCGCGCGCTGTCGCGGTTGACGGGCATGCACCCGATCCGCCTGCTGGCGGCGACGATGGTGCGGCGCGACCTCGGACCGGGGAGTCCGTGGCGGACGTTCATCCGCATCCGCGACGAAGCCGACGAGCTGCTCTACGAGGAGATCGCGCGCCGGCGGGCCCGACCCGGCGGCGATGACATGCTCTCGATGCTGGTCGAGGCTCGGGACGAGGACGGCAACGGCCTGGACGACCGCGCGCTCCGCGACGAGCTGGTCACCCTGTTGCTGGCCGGGCACGAGACGACCGCGACCGGCCTGGCCTGGGCGTTCGAGCGGCTGGTGCGCCACCCCGAGGCGATGGCTCGCCTGCGCGAGACGCTCGACGCCGGGGACGACACCTACCTCGACGCGGTGATCAAGGAGACGCTGCGGGTGCGGCCGGTCGTGCTCGAGGTGGCGCGGCACCTGATGGCGCCGGTGGAGGTGGCCGGGTACCGGCTGCCCGCGGGCACGACGGTGATGTCGTCGGTGGCGCTCCTCCAGCTCTCCTCCGATCACTGGCGTGAGCCGGCCGCTTTCCGTCCCGAGCGCTTTCTGGGCAAGCCGCCCGACGCCTACACGTGGATCCCGTTCGGCGGCGGGGTCAAGCGCTGCCTGGGGGCGAGCTTCGCCCTCCTCGAGATGCGGGTCGTCATGCGCGAGTTGCTGCGCCGGCTCGACCTGGCGCCCGCGCGGCCCGAGCCGGAGCGCGGCCGGGTGCGGCACGTGACCTTCTGCCCGGCGCGCGACGGCGAGGTCGTGGCATCGGAGAGAATCGGGCCATGGTCGTCGCGCTGATCGTCATCGGGGTGATCGTCTTCCTGGCGATCGACGCCTACGTCCTCTGGCGCCTGCTCGGGAGCGGAAACCGCAGCGCCGGCTACGGATCGATCGCGGTGCCCGGGGAGGCGACCCTGACGCTGCCCGCTGGGCAGGGTGAAATTCACCTACCAGGAGTCGGTGCACACCACCGGAGGCGGCGAGTCGTCGATCGACTTCTACCCGCCCGCCGACTTCGAGCTGGCCATCACCCCGGCGGCCGGCGGCGCTGCACTCGAGCTGAGGCAGCGGGGGACCTCGGCGCAGACCGCCGCCGCCTGGTTCCCGGGCGGGCCGCGCAGCCGGACCGTGCTCGGGTCGGTGGAGGTCGAGGCCGGCGACTACGTCGTGCGCGTCCGGAGCTCCGCCGAGGGCCTGGTCGAGCCGGTCGTGCTCGTCGGGACCTAGCTGCCGCGCTCGAACAGCGCCACGCACTCGATGTGGGGCGTCTGCGGGAACATGTCCACCGGGCGCACGCGGCGCAGGGCCCAACCGGCCTCGGCGAGCTGCGCCGCGTTTGGCGCCAGCGTCGTCGGATTGCACGACACGTAGACGATCCGCGGCGGCGCGGCGTCGATCACTCGCCGCACGGCCTTCTTGGACAGGCCGGCGCGCGGCGGGTCGACGACGACCAGGTCCGGACGGCCGGCTTTCTCGAGCAGCTCCGGCAGCGCGAGGCGGACGTCCCCGGCGAAGAAGCGCGCGTTGTCGATCTCGTTGAGCCGCGCGGTGGCGATGGCGTCGGCCACCGCCTCCTCGACGATCTCTACCCCCCACAGCTCGGCCGCGCGGGGGGCGAGCGTGAGCCCGACCGTGCCGATCCCGCAGTAGAGGTCGAACACGCGCTCGAACCCGGCCAGCCCGGCGTACTCGCCGGCCACCCCGTAGAGCTGCTCGGCCATCTCGGTGTTCGTCTGGAAGAACGCCTCCGGAGAGATCCGGAACCGCAGGCCGCACAGCTCCTCCTCGATCGTCGGCTCGCCGGACACGAGCTCTGTCATCCCGCCCCCGGTGGTCTCGGCCATGGTCTCGGTCCGCGTCCAGGCGAAGCTCGCGGCGCCCGCCGCCTCGGCGAGGGCGTCGGTGCGGAGGTCGCCGGGGGAGGTGACCAGCCGCGCGTGGAGCTCGCCGGTCCGCCGCCCCTCGCGCACCACCAGGTTGCGCAGCAGGCCATCGTGGGCGCGGCGGTCGTAGGCGGACAGGCCCTCGTGGCGGCACCACTCGACCACGCGGCCGCGCAGCGCGTTGACGGACTCCGAAGCCAGCATGTCGTCGGCGATCGGCTCGATGCGGTCGAAGCGGCCCTGCGCGTGGAAGCCGCAGACCAGCTGACCACCGTCGTCGAGGCCGAAGGAGTACTCGAGCTTGTTGCGGTAGCGCCACTGCTCCCGCGCGGGCACGATCGGTTCCAGCGCGAAGCCGTCGAGGCCGCCGATCCGTCGCAGCGCCTCGTCGACCTGCGCGTGCTTGACCTCGAGCTGGCGCTCGTAGCGCAGCACCTGCCAGGACGCGCCGGGGTGGCCGGGCGCCGCCGGCTCGATGCGGTCGGGACCGGGCTCGAGCACCTCGACCGTGCGCGCCTGCGCGAACGCCCGCTTGGACTTGATCACCTCGGCGCGCACTCGGTCGCCCGGCAGCGCGCCGGACACGAACACGACGTAGCCGTCGAGCCGGGCCACGCCGGCACCGCCGAACGCGAGCGAGTCCACGCTGAGGTCGAGCTGCTCCCCGTTGCGGGGACGGGTGTGGGTGGTTGCCTCCACCCACCTAGGATCGCAGCATGCCGGAACTCGACGCCTACCGGGCCGACGCCGAGCGTTTCGTCGCCGAGCTGGGGCTGGAGTACTACCGCCACTACGCGGGCCTGGCCGACGACCTGGCGCGTCGAGGCGGTGTACGAGCGCCACGCCGGGCTGTTCGAGCCCGCGGCCGTCGAGGTGCTGCGCGAGGGCGCAGCCCGGGCGGCGGCCGGGGACGAGGCGCGGCGGCTGCGGGCCCTGCTGGACTTCGCGGTCGAGGGCCGGGTGGGCCGAGCCACGGCGGCGCTCGACGCCGAGCTGGCGCGGCGGGAGGCCATCCTCGACCTGCAGGTCGACGGCGAGCGCCTCGGCTTCCGCGAGTCCGCGATCGTCCAGGCCAACGAATCCGATCGCGACCGGCGAGCCCGGATCGAGGACGCGCGGCTGGAGGCGACGGAGCGCGAGCTGAACCCGCTGCGCCGGGAGGTGCTCGAGCTGCAGGGCGCGACCGCGCGGGAGCTCGGCTGGCCCGGCTACCGGGAGCTGTGCGACGAACTCAAGGGGCTGCGCCTCGACGCGATCGCCGGACAGGCCGAGGCGTTTCTGGACGCCACCGACGCCGCCTATACGGGGATGGTCGAGCCGGCGTTGCGCGAGACGGTGGGCGTTGGCCTCGGCGAGGCCCGGCGCAGCGACCTGCCCCGCTTCTTCCGCTTCGCCCAGGCCGATGGGCGCTTCCCCGGCGAGGCTCTGCTGCCGGCCTACGAGTCGACGATGGCGGGGTTGGGCATCGACGTCCACGCCCAGGACGGAATCGTGCTCGACGTGGAGCGGCGCCCGCGCAAGTCGCCGCGCGCGTTCTGCGCGCCCGTGCGCGCGCCCGGCGAGGTCTACCTCGTGGTCCCCCCGGCCGGCGGGCGCGACGACTACGTGGCGCTGCTGCACGAGGGCGGCCACGCGCAGCACTACGGCGGCGTGGACCCCGAGCTGGCCTTCGAGTTCCGCCACCTGGGAGACAACTCGGTGACCGAGGCCTACGCCTTCCTCCTCGACGGGCTCGTCGACGACCCCGAGTGGCTGCGGCGCACGCTCGGCGTCGAGGACACCGACGGGCGGCTGGCCGGCCACGCCCGCGCCCAGCGGCTCGTCCTGCTCCGCCGGTACGCGGCCAAGGTCGGGTACGAGCTCGACCTACACCGCGCCGGGGCGGAGGACCCGGCCGCGAGCTACGCGCGACGCCTGACGCGCGCCGTCGGGATCGCCTGGCCGGCCGAGATGCACCTGGTCGACGTCGACCCGGGCTTCTACGTCGCGGCCTACCTGCGCGCGTGGGCGCTCGAGGCGGCGCTGCGCGCGCACCTGGTCGAGCGCTTCGGACCGGCGTGGTTCGCCGAGCCGGAGGCGGGAGCGCTGCTGCGCTCGCTGTGGTCGCAGGGCCAGCGGCTCGACGCGGCGGAGCTGCTCGAGCAGCTCACGGGCGCCGAGCTCGACCTCGCCGTACTGGTCGAGCGGCTGTAGCTGCGGTTGCTCGGCGCGCGGCTGCGGCGCGGGGCGCAACGGCGGGGCATCGAGTATCTAGGAAGCTTCCTACCCTGCTGTTGCCAGGCAACAGCTAACCAACACGCTTCGCCCGTCGCGGACCTACGGGCAGCTCGCATCTGCCCCGTCGCCCACGAACGCCTGACGAGCTGCTCGGAGCTAGCCGAGAGCCTTCTCGATCGCGCTGAGCACCGACTTGCGGTTGGCGTGGCGGCGCTCGTAGTCGCGCACCTTGCGCAGCTCCGCGGGCGAGAGGTCGTCCAGGCGCTCGGCGATCTGCGCGGCGGTCAGGTCCTCGTAGTTGAGGATCGGGAACCGTCCCAGGCCGGCGACGCGGCGGGCGCGGTCGACCTCGCGCAGGGCGCGGTCGCCGGCGCCGGCGCGCATGGCCCGCTTGCGCGCGTCGGTCGCGCGCTTCTCGAGCTCGCCGCCGGCGCGGCCGAGCAGCTGCTCGAGATCGGCGCGCAGGGCCTCCGCCTGCTTGCGCAGCTCGTCGGTCTGCTTGCGCCCGCGCTTGAAGACGTCCTGGACGACCGCGTTCGCGTCCACGCGCGTCATCCGCCCGCGCGAGACGGCGTCGTCCATGACCTCCTGGAGACGGTCGCGCGTGATCACCACGCCGTGGCTGAGCGCCTCGATCGCGCTCTGCACGTTGCGGCGCGCCTCATCGGCGGGGCTGGCGCTCCGCCGCGCGGCGGTCGTCTTGGACCGCTGCGATGGCGCGGTCTTCTTCTTCGCCGCGCTCGCGCGGCGCGGGGCGGTGGCCTTTCGCTGCTGGGCGGTCTTGCGCGCGGCGGACGCGCGCTTCTGTGTCGAGGCGCTGGATCCGGACTTGCGCGCGCCCGTCGAGCGGCTGCGCGAGGACTGCCTCTTCGGCTGCGGCATCTCCCTCTCCCCTTCTGTGGAACCGGGCGCGAGGCTATCGCAACTGGCGCGAACGGGAGCGTTTGTTTGAGATGCTGGCGCCGGGAGGGGTACGTGCGTTCTCGGGTCGTCGCCATCTCGTGCGTTCTCGCCGCCACGCTCGCGGCGGCCCCGTCCGCCTGGGCGGCCTTCCCCTACGGGAGCGACGGGACGCCGGCCGCCCCGACCTACCACACCAATCCCGGCCAGGTCCCGAGCGACCTCGGCGACAACGACTGGAAGTACGCGGCCACGCCGGAGGACGACAACCCGCCCGTCAACAGCCAGCAGTCGGAGCTGTGCGGAGTGCGCGGCGCCAGCCTCGTCGACGCTCACACGACCTGGTCGGGGACCGGTTGCGCGCCGGCGGCGGTGAAGACCGCGTGGACGATCACCACCGGACGGCCCGACGTCACGATCGCGGTGCTCGACTCGGGCATCAAGTGGAACGACGCGCGGCGCGATGGACGACCTGCGCGAGAAGGTCCGCCTGAACAGCGGCGAGCTGCCCACGCCGAACCACGGCGGCGCCGCGCTCGAGCTCGGGTGTCGACTGCGGCGGCTACGCGAGCGCGGACGACGCCAACGGCGACGGCGTCTTCAACGTCCTCGACTTCGCGTGCGACGCGCGCGTCCAGCTCGGCGACGCGCGCCGCGCCGGCCCGGCGAACACGCTCGACCCGCAGGACCTCCTGATCGCCTTCTCGAACGGCGCCGACGACGACGGCAACGGCTTCGCCGACGACATCGCCGGCTGGGACTTCCTCGACAACGACAACGACCCCTACGACGACGTCCAGTACGGCCACGGGACGGGCGAGGCGCGGGACTCGACCGCCGAGGCGAACAACGGCGGCGACGCCGGGAGCTGCCCGAACTGCATGGTCGTCCCGCTGCGCGTGGGCGACTCGTTCGTCGCCGACGTGAACCGCTTCGCGCAGGCCGCGATCTACGCCGTCGACAACGGCGTGCTCGTCATCCAGGAGGCGCTCGGCACGCTGAACAACTCGCACGCTCGCGCGCGACGCCGTCGACTACGCCTACGAGCACGGCGTGACGGTGATCGCGTCGGCCGCCGACGAGGCGGCGCAGCACCACAACTGGCCGTCGACGCTGCCCGCACGTGATCGTCGTCAACTCGGTCACGCAGTACGACGACGACGTTCACGCCCGCTGCCGCAGTCCTACCTGCAGTTCAACGGCTGCACGAACTTCTCGACGCAAGATCACGCTCGCGATCCCGAGCTCGAGCTGCTCGTCGAACGCGACCGGCCGTCGGCGCCGGCATGGCCGGGCCTGATCTACAGCGCGGCGCTGAACGCGCGCGACGACGGGCCGACCGTCGGCCGCCACCCGAACTGCCAGCGCGTCGGACGGCGAGCGCGTGCGTGATCACCGCCAACGAGGTGCGCCAGCTGATGGCGTCGGGGACGGTCGACGGCACGCCGCAGGCCGACGACGTCAACTTCGCCACGCAGCCGCGAGCCCGTCGTGCAGCCGGCGCCGCCCGCGCCGGCTGCACCGACCCGAACCGGCTGCTCCGCGCGCACGTCGACGCCAACCGGCCGGTGCTCGCCCGCTGGTCGCCACGACGCAGCGCTACCCGGCGCGCAAGGGGCTACGACCAGTTCTACGGCTACGGGCGCGTGAACATGGTCGAACGCCGTCGACGCGGTCGACGCCGGCGACGATCCCGCCCGAGGTCGAGATCACCTCGCCCGACTGGTACGCGCAGGTCGACCCCGGCCAGGCCGGCGCTCGACGTCCGCGGCGCAGGTCGTACGCGCGCGGCGCGCGCCTACACGTGCCGCGTGCTACGTGGCGCCCGGCTCCGTAGCCCAACAACGGACGACGACCGACCCGCCGCCGGCGACTTCGAGCAGGTCGTCGCTCGGCCTGGTGCGACGGCTCGACGCACACCGCCGCGATCGACGGGACGCTGGCGCGCGTCTCGACGTCGCGACCCTGAAGGCGCGGTTCCCGGCGACGGCGAGCGACTTCGACGGCCCGGAGTCCGACCCGGCCACCCGCAGACTTCAACGGCCGGCCGAACACCGAGCCGTACGGCTTCACCGTGAAGGTGGTCGCGACGAGCTGCGGCCGGGACCGCCCGGACGGGCGAGGACCGCCGCAACCTCTACCTGCACCGCGACCGGACCTGCTGCCCGGGCTTCCCGAAGCGCCTGGCCGAGCGACGGCGCGTCCTCGCCGCTGCTCGCCGACCTCGACGGCGACAACCGCAACGAGCTCGTCTTCGGGACCTCCGACGGCCTCGTGCACGCGATGCGGCCGCGACGGCTCCGAGCTGCCGGGCTGGCCGGTGCGCGGCGACGCGCTGCCGCTGCACACGGGCGGGCGCGCGTTCACCAGCGGCGACGGTCGACGCGACCGCCTCGTACGGCGCGATCCTCGCCTCGGCGGCCGTCGCGCGACCTCGACCGCGACGGCGCGCCGGAGGTCGTGGCCGCGGACATGGAGGGCAAGGTCTACGCGTGGAACGCCGACGGGTCGCTGCGCTGGAAGCGCGAGGCCAACACCGGCTACTCCGGCAAGCCGCTCCAGCCGTTCGTGAACGTGCGCCAGGGCCAGCGCTACCGGACCCAGCACGGCTTCATCGGCTCGCCGGTGGTCGCCGACCTCGACGGCGACGGCGGCGCCCGGAGATCGTCGCCGCGGCCATGGACCGCCACGTCTACGCGTGGCACGGCGACGACGCGACGACGGTGCCGGGCTTCCCGGTGCTCGTGGTCGACCGCTCGAAGATCGCCTCGATCGACCCGCGACCGCACGCGTCGACGTTCAAGGACGGACGTCGGAGCCGAGTTCAACCAGGGCGCGATCGTCGACACGCCCGCGGTCGGCGACATCACCGGCGACGGCAAGCCGGAGATCGTCGTCGGCACCAACGAGGAGTACGCGGAGGACCCCAACGCCGGCAACTTCGCCCTCGCGCAGCTCGGGCCGGTCGCCGACGCCGCCGGGCTGAAGGGCAACAACAGCCGGCTGTTCGCGCTGAAGTCGACCGGCGAGCCGGGCGGCCCGGTGCACGACAACGGCGAGGCGTACGTCCCGGGCTGGCCGTTTGCGGTCGCCCGGCTGCTGCCCGAGCTGCTGCCGGTCGTCGGCGAGGGCATCACCGGCTCGCCCGGTGATCGGGCCGGCCTCGATGGACTGCGGCGGCAACGGCGGCGCCGGGCCGAAGGTCGGCGTGATCCCCGACGCCGGCCCGGGCTACGTCCTCAACCCGGACGGCGACGTCCTGCTACGGCTCGACGGCGGGCAAGCCCAACGCGATGCAGACCGACATCGCCGCCGGCACCGGAAGACGACACGCCGGCGATCCCGGCCGTCGGCCACCCGGCGTTCGGCGACCTCGCCGGCGGCACCGTCGTTCCTGGCGCCCGCGGCGGGCCTGCTGCGCGCGCTCGACCTGGCGGCGTCAACGAGTACCAGGGCGGCGCAGGACTTCGTCGCGCGCGTGGGACCCGGCGACCGGCCAGTTCCGCCCGGGCTTCCCGTGCGCGATGAACGACCTCCAGTTCCTCACCGGGCCGTCGCGTCGCCGACATCGACGGGCTCGCCGGGCGAGGAGATCGTCGGCGGGCAGCGCCTCGCTCGACCTGCAGGCGTTCCACGCGGCCTGGGGCAGCCCGTCGGCCGGCTGGCCCAAGCTCACCGCGGACTGGATGGTCGCCAACCCGCTGATCGGCTCGTTCGGGACGCGCTCGACAGCGCAAGGTCGTGGTCGCGGCGACTCGCGACGGGCCGCGTGTTCGCCTACCGCACGGGCGCCGACGCGTGCGCCGCCGGCTCGTGGCCGCGCTTCCACCACGACAACGCCAACTCGGGCGACTACGGCCGCGACGCCGTCGCGCCCGGGACGCCGTACGGCGACGCGGTCGAGGGCGCGACCGTGAAGTTCAAGGCGCCGGGCGACGACCTGCTGTGCGGGACGCTGCCGCCGGCGAGAAGGGCGCGCGCTACGAGGTCGTCCAGTCCACCGCCCCGATCACGGCCGCCAACTTCGCCGCCGCGAGAAGATCGAGCGCGCCCGCGACCGGCGCCCGCCGGGCACGGCGCAGGCGCTGGCGATTCCGGCCCACCCCAAGCGCTTCCTGGCGATCCGCGCCGTGGACGAGCAGGGCAACGCCGGCCGGCCGCTGCGTCATCCGCGCGCCAAAGCCGACGGGCGGCCACGGGGCCTGAGTCCTCATTCGACCAGCCACTCCAGCAGAGCCTTCTGGGCGTGGCGGCGGTTCTCGGCCTGGTCCCAGATGCGCTGGCGCGGGCCGTAGAGCACCTCGGCGGTGATCTCCTCCCCCGGGTGCGCGGGAAGGCAGTGCAGGGCGATCGCGTCGGGCGCCGCCCGGTCGAGCAGCGCGTCGTCCAGGCGGTACGGGGCGAGCGCGGCCCGGCGCTCCTCGGCGGTGGCCTCGTCCCCCATCGAGACCCAGACGTCGGCGTAGACGGCGTTGGCCCCCTCGACCGCCGCCACGGGATCGTCGGTGAGCGTGGCGCCGGCCTCGGGCTCGAGCTGGTAGCCGTCGGGGGCGGCCACCACGACGTCCACGCCCGCGGTCGCACCGAGCACAGCCAGCGAGCGCGCGACGTTGTTGCCATCGCCCACGTAGGCCAGTCGCAGGCCCTCGAGCCTTCCGAACGTCTCGCGCAGCGTGAGCAGGTCGGCGAGCGCCTGGCAGGGATGGTGGCCGGCCGTGAGCATGTTGAACACGGGGATCGAGGCGTGCGCGGCCAGCTCCTCGATGATCGCGTCGTCGCCCGTGCGCACGCCGACGGCGTGGACGTGGCGCGAGAGGACGAGCGCCGTGTCGCGGGGAGACTCGTCGCGCGAGAGCTGGAGCTCGTCCGAGCGCAGGATCAGCGGGTGGCCCCCCAGCTCGACGACGCCGGCCTCGAACGAGACCCGCGTGCGCGTGGACGGCTTCTCGAACAGAAGCGCCACGTGGCGTCCTTCCAGGGCGCGCGAGGCGTCCGGAGCCGCCTTGAGCTCGAGCGCCCGGTCGAGCAGCGCGTGGAGGTCGTCGGCGCTCAACTCGGCGCCGGTGAGGAAATGCCTCGTCAAGCGCGAGAGCATACGCGCGCATGACCCTGCGCGTTCTGAGCTGGAACCTCTACCACGGCCGGGCCGATCCGCCCGCCGGACGCCCCCTCTTCGACGAGTTCGCGGCGATGCTGGCGGGCTGGTCCTGGGACGTCGCGCTGCTCCAGGAGGTGCCGCCGTGGTGGCCGCCGCAGCTCGCGCGCGCCACGGGCGCGGACGAGCGCCACGTCCTCACCTCGCGCAACTTCCTGCTGCCCCTGCGCCGTTGGGTGGCCGAGCGCTGGCCCGACCTCATCCGCTCCAACGGCGGCGGCTCCAACGCGATCCTCGTGCGCGGCGCGGCGATCGAGGGACACGCCGCGGCCCGCCTGCGCCGCCGGCCCGAGCCGCGCTGGGCTCACGGGGTGAGGCTCGAGACCGGCGTATGGGTGGTGAACATCCACGCCACCGTGCCGAAGGAGGACCCGGAGCAGCGGGACGTCGGGCTCGCGCTGCGCCTGGCCCTCGGCTGGTCCGGTGAGAGCCCGCTCGTCTTCGGCGGCGACGTCAACCAGCGCTCGCCCCGGGTCCCCGGGCTCGAGCACGTCGCCGGTCACCACGTCGACCACATCTTCGTGCGCGGGTTCGAGGCGGCCGGGCCGGCCGAGCGTCTCGAGCACGGCGCGCTCTCGGATCACGTCCCGCTCGCGGTGGACCTGCGTTCCATCGGCTAGGTTTCCGCACGATGACCCGGATCGCCGCGCTGATCTCCGCCCTCGCGCTCGCCGGCGGCGCACTCGCCGGCTGCGGCGGCGACGACAACGGAGGCGGCGGAGGCGGGTACGGAGGCGGGACGTCCACTCCGGCGACGACCGCCACCGCGGCCACGTCCACGTCCGGCACCGCGGCCACCTCCGGGCCGGTGCCGATCTCCCTGAAGGACATCGCGTTCCACCCCCAGAACGTCGCCGTCCACGAGGGCCAAGCGGTCAGGTGGACGAACGACGACGACGTGGCCCACACCGTCACGGCGCAGTCGGGCGCCACGTTCGACTCCGGGACGCTGAAGCCCGGGATCAAGGCGTTCTACGAGACGACCATGCGCAACGCCGGCACGGTCACCTACCACTGCACGATCCACCCGAACATGACCGGGAGGATCAGGATCGTTCCTTGACCCGGAGGCCGAAGCCCCGCAGCACCAGCAGCGCCCGCTCGCCCAGGCCGCCCCGCGAGGGCAGGATGCCGAGCTGCACGCCGGCGTCATAGAGGTCGAAGAAGGCACGCACGCGCAGCAGGCGCCCGTCGCCCGCCGGCTCGACCCAGAACACGCCGTGGACCGCCACGCGCCGCCCGGTGGCCGGCAGTCCGGCGAGCGCGGCTCCGTGGGTGCCCTCGACGCGGCACGGCACGGCGACCGCGCGCGCGCCGGCCGTGGGCTCGCCGACCGCCTCGACGGTGACGTCCGGGAAGGCCTCCCACAACCGAGCGGCGTGGTCGCCCAGCTCAGCCGGGCCGCGCAGCGGCGACACGGTCAGCGGGTCCTCGTAGTGCAGGCCGGGATCGCAGACGGCCGCGAAGGCGCTCGCGTCGCGGCCCGACCATGCCCGCAGGAAGCCCGAGACCGGCGTGAGCGCCGGGTGGCGCTCCTCCTCGGCCATCGAAGATCGCTCAGCCATCGAGATCGGGCAGCCCCGCGTCGGGCGTCGAGGCCTCGGCGTACAGGCGGCGCGGGATCCGCCCGGCGAGCCGCGCGGCCCGCCCGGCCTCGACCGCGCCCCGGATCGCCCGCGCCATGACGATCGGGTCCTTGGCCCGCGAGATGGCCGACGCGCACAGGACGGCGTCGCAGCCGAGCTCCATGGCCAGCGCGGCGTCCGACGCCGTGCCCACCCCGGCATCGAGGACCAGCGGGACGCCGATCCGCTCGCGCATGAGGGAGAGGTTGTAGGGATTGCGGATGCCCATGCCGCTGCCGATCGGCGAGCCGAGCGGCATCACGGCCGCGCACCCGACGTCCTGCAGGCGCCGCGCGAGAATCGGGTCGTCGTTCGTGTACGGGAGCACGACGAACCCCTCGTCCACGAGCTGCTCGGCCGCCTCCAGCAGCCCGGGCGCGTCGGGCAACAGCGTGCGGTCGTCGCCGATCACCTCGAGCTTGATCCACTCGGTCTCGAAAGCCTCGCGGGCCAGGCGGGCGGTCATGACGGCGTCGCGCGCCGTGTAGCAGCCGGCAGTGTTGGGCAGCAGCTCCACGCCGGCCTCGTCGAGCACCTCGACGATCGAGCCGCGGGCGGAGGGATCGACGCGCCGCAGGGCGACGGTGACCATCTCGGTGCCGCTCGCCTCGATCGCCTCGGCGAGCGTCTCGAGACGCGGAAACCCGCCGGTGCCGAGGATGAGGCGCGAGTTGAAGGTCCGGCCGGCGATCGTCAGCGGCTCGTCGCGGACCTCCTCGCGCTGGGTGGGCTCGACGGCGATCCTCCTCAGCCTCCCTGGATCGCGTGGAGGACCTCGACGCGCTCGCCCTCGTGCAGCTCGCGGCGCTCCCACTGGGTCCGCGGAACGACCTCGGCGTCAACGGCCACGGCGACGCCCCGGCGCGCGCGCTCGGCGCCGAACGAGGCGACCACGGCGCCGACGGTCGTGCCCTCGGCAAGATCGCGCGGCTCGCCGTTGACGTGGACGGTGAAGGTCATGCGGTGACCTCCGCGCGCCGCGGGGACGCGAAGCGCAGCGCGGAGAACGGCGCCGCCTCCTCGGGCAGCGGCTCGTCGAGCACGCCGGCGACGACGGCCTCGCCCGTGACCGGGGCGTGCAGGATGCCGTGGCGGAAGTGCCCGGTGGCCCAGTGCAGACCCGCGACGAGGCCGGGGCCCAGCGCCGGCGCGTTGTCCGGGGTGCCGGGGCGCAGGCCGGCCAGGGTCTCGGTCACCTCCAGCTCGAGCACGCCGGGGACGACCTCCGCGGCCTCACGCAGGAGGTCGTGCAGCGCGCCCGCGGTGACGGCGGTGTCGAAGCCGCGCTCCTCCACCGTCGCGCCGAGGACGTAGCGGCCGTCCCCGCGCGGGACGAGGTACATCTCCTCGCTGCGGACCACGCGCTCCACCAGGCCGGGCCCCGCCGGATCGCGCAGGCGCAGCAGCTGGCCCTTGACGGGGCGAACGGGCACCCGGGCGCTCTCGGGGATCCCGGAGAGCGCGCCCGACCAGGGACCCGCCGCGACGACGACCCGGGGAGCGGGGATGCGCTCGCCGCCGGCCAGGCGCACGCCGCGCACGCGGTCGTCGCCGACCTCGATCTCCGAGACCTCGACGCCCGTTCGGATCTCCCCGCCTGCCGCTCTCGATCGCGGTCACGAGCGCCGCGACGAGCGCTGCCGGCTCGGCGACGTGATCGTCGGGCACGTCCAGCGCCAGGCGCACGGTGGGTGCCAGGGCGGGCTCGAGCCGCCGCGCCGCGGTCGGCAGCAGCCGCTCGGCGCGCAGGCCGCAGTCGTGGCGAAAGGCCAGCTGGCGGTCGAGCGCCTCGGCCTGGTCACGGTCGCGCGCCACCAGAAGCGTGCCGCACTCCAGCCTCCCGCCGCCGTCCAGGCCCTCGGCCCAGGCGGGCCAGCGCGCGGCGGCGGCGAGATTGAGGGCGAGCAGGTCGCGCTCCCCGAACGCCGCCTCGGACACGGGCGCCAGCATGCCCGCGGCGACCCCGGTGGTCGCACCGCCCGGCCGGCCGCGGTCGAGCACGAGCGGGCGCAGGTCGCGCCGGCACGCGCTGTGAGCGACGGCGAGTCCGGCGATGCCGGCCCCGATGATGACGAGATCCGGCGGCTGCTCGATTGGTCTGGACACAACACCTCCCTGCGCCGGCATGACCCGGATCAGGTTCAGACGGTCGGCGGCCGGTGGTGCCGCCCTCTCAGCCCTGGAAGGGCTCCCGTGTGCCCATGGTACCCGCCAGAGCTAGCGGGACGCAGGCGAGCGAGTGCGATCGGCGCGGCGATCGACGATTCGCCGGCGCACGGCCAGTGTGGCGCCGCAGGCCGGACAGCGCTCGGTGCCGGCGTCGGCCTCGACGATCTCCGCGCAGCGGCTGCACACCGCCAGGAAGTCGCGCTCTCGTGGGCGCGACCGGGTCGGCGCAGGCGCCCGGCGCCAGCGCCCCGGGGCGTGAGCAAGACCAAGAGCGATGACCACGATCGTGGCCAGCCCGAGCATGACTTCCATGGAAAAACCGCCTCCCTCGCCGAAACTGCAGTGGGATCGATACCACGAATCGGGCTCGGGCAACCCCATCGGACTGCGAGACTTCGGCCCGATGCCGACCGATTACGAAGAGCGGCGGGACCGCCTGGCGAGAGCCCGGCTCTACCTGGTGTGCGACCGCCGGCCCGCGGACTTCCTGCGGGCCGCGCTCGCCGGAGGCGTCGATCTCCTGCAACTGCGCGACAAGACGGCGACCGACGATGACCTGCGCGCCGCGGCGGAGACCTTCCGGAGTTGCTGCGACGAGGCGGGCGCTCTGTTCCTCGTCAACGACCGGCCGGACCTCGCCGTTGCCTGTGGCGCCGACGGCGTGCACGTGGGCCAGGACGACATGGAGCCCGCACGTGCGCGGCAGATCGTGGGAGACGCGCTGATCGTGGGCCGTTCGACCCATTCGGCCGCACAGGTCGATGCCGCCGCCGGCGTCGACTACATCGCCGTGGGGCCGGTGCACGCCACGCCGACCAAGCCCGGCCGGCCGGCCGTCGGCCTCGAGCCGATCCGCTACGCGGCGGCGCACGCGCGCGTCCCGTGGTTCGCGATCGGCGGGCTGGACGCGGGAAACGTCGATGAGGTCATCGACGCCGGGGCCCGGCGAATCGTCGTCGTGCGGGCCATCACCGAGGCGACCGACCCGCGCGCCGCCGCGGGGGCCCTCCGCAGCGCGCTCGACGCGGCACGGAAGGAGGTCGGCGTTGGGCCGGCGTAGCCGCAAGCGGGCCGGCCGGCCGGCCGCCGCCCCGCAGCCCGTGCGGAGCCCGCGGCCAACCTCGGAGGAGCGCAACGCGGCGGTGCGGGCGGAGCTCGAGCCGCTGGCGGAGGGCGAGCGGCCCGCCGCGGTGACGGTCGCCGCGATCGTCGCCTTCCTGCTCGCGGCCGCCAACCTGATCGCCTACGTCGCCGGCATGAAGATCGACGGCGAACGCCCGGCGATCGCCGGGATCGTCGTCTACGAAGCGCTGCTGTTGGCCGCCGCGTACGGCATGTGGCGCGCGCTCTACTGGGCGGTGCTCGGGTTCGAGTTCATGCTCGGTTTCCTCATCGTCATTCTCGCCCTGTTGCTCATCCGCGCCTCGAACATGCAGGCCGTCGGGGTCGTGCTCGCCATCGGCATCCCGGCCGGCTGGCTGTTCTGGAAGCTGATCCGGGCGATGGCCCGGATCCAGATGCCGGACCGACCGAGCGCGCGCAGCTAGCCACCAGCCGTCCTATAGGCTCAGGAAGGGATGGCCGACTCCTTCGATTGCGTCGTGATCGGCTCGGGTCCGGGTGGATATGTCGCCGCGATCCGGGCCGCCCAGCTCGACATGAGGACCGCCGTCGTCGAGAAGGACGTCGTCGGCGGGCGCTGCCTGAACTACGCCTGCATTCCCGCCAAGGCCGTGCTGCGAAGCGCGGACGTGCTGTCGGAGATCGACGACGCCGCGGATTACGGACTGGTCGTGAAGGACCGTTCGGTGGACTTCGGCGCCGTGGGCGCGCGCCGCGACAAGGTGATCAAGACGCTGACCGGCGGCGTCGCCGGACTGTTCAAGAAGAACTCGATCGAGTACATCGACGGCTTCGGGAAGGTGACGGCCGACGGCAACGTCATCGTGGGCGGCGACTTCGACGGGCGCGAGCTGGAGGCCAAGACGGTCGTGCTCGCCACCGGCTCGGTGGCCCGCCCGATCCCCGGCGTCGAGTTCGGCGGGCGCGTGATCGACACCGCGGGCGCGTGGCTGATGAAGGAGCTGCCGGCGAGGATCGCCGTCGTCGGCGCGGGCGCCTCGGGCGCCGAGATCGCCTCGGCCTACGCCCGGCTGGGCACCGAGACCCTTCTCTTCGAGGCCCTGGAGCGCGTGCTGCCGACCGAGGACGCGGACATCTCCAAGGCGGTGGAGCGAGGGCTGAAGAAGCAGGGCATGACGATCCACACCGGCACTTTGGTGGAGGGCGTCGAGGCGGGCGAGAAGTCCGTGAAGTTCACCTTCGGCGGCGACTCGGCCGAGGTCGACTTCTTGATCATCGCCACCGGCCGCGGGTCCGACGTCGAGGGGCTGGGCCTCGACGAGGCGGGCGTCGCGCTCGACGAGCAGGGGCTCGTGAAGGTGGACGGGGCGTTGAAGACGTCGAAGGAGGGCGTGTACGCCATCGGCGACCTCGTCGCCGGCCCGGCGCTCGCCCACAAGGCCTCCGACGAGGGGATCATCGCCGTCGAGGACGCCGCCGGCCTCCAGACCCACCCGATCGAGTACATCGACATCCCGCGCTCAACCTTCTGCACGCCCAACGTCGCCTCGTTCGGGCTGACGGAGGCGCAGGCCAAGGAGGCCGGCCACGACGTCACGGTCGGCAAGGTCCAGTACGGCGCCGTCGGCGGGGGAACGGTGTACGGGGACCGCACCGGCGTCGTCAAGATCGTCGGCGACAAGCGCTACGGCGAGCTGCTCGGCGGCCACATCTGCGGCTCCAAGGCGACCGAGCTGATCCAGGAGCTGGTCAACGCCAAACTCCTCGAGGGCGGCTACCCCGAGGTCGCGCGCATCATCCACGGCCACCCGACCCTGTCCGAGGCGATCATGGAAGCCGCCCGGGCCGCGGACGGGTGGTTGATCCACGGGTAGCGCGGCGCCGCGTAGCCTGTCGAGGCGTGACTGTCCAGCCCGTCTTCACCTACGACATCGGCTCCCCCGAGTCATACCTCGCCGCCGAGCGCGTGACCGAGGCGCTGGGCGTGGTGCCCGAGTTCGAGCCGGTGCTGGCGTCGCGGCTGCCCGCCGGGGAGATCGGGGCGTTCCGATGCGCGGAGGAGCGCGACATCCACGCCGCGGAGATCGAGCGCCGGGCCGCCGCGCAGGGCCTTCAGCCGATGCGCTGGCCGGAGTGGCCGTTCGACTCCGAGCCGGCGATGCTCGCGGCCGCGTACGCGCGCGGGATCGGCAAGGTCGTGGCGTTCTCCCTCGCCGCGTTCCGGCAGGCCTACGCGGCCGGGCTCGACCTCTCGAAGCCCGACGGCGTGATCGTCGCCGCGGCGGCATGCGAGATCCATCCGCGGGCCATCCTGCGGGCGCTGGAGAGCAAGGCCGTGGAGGACGCGCTCGAGGAGTGCACCGCAAACGCCATCGGCGCGGGGGTCACGAGCGTCCCGGCCGTCCGCATCGGCGACGACGTCCGCCACGGCGACGCGGCGCTCGCGGGGGCGACCTCATGAGGGCCGGCCGAGCCTTCGAGGTCAAGCACGTGCGCGGGGGCGTCGCGCCCGCCGTGCTCGCCGCACCCGACCGAGTCGACCACGTCGAGATCGTGGAGATCGACTCGGGCGAGGTCGTGCTCCTGTGGGACCTCATGCCGGGCGACGCCAAGCGCGTCGTGCGCCGGATCCGCGAGGACCTGGTCAACCTCCAGGCCGACGAGTTCATCGCCGCCTGGCGCGCCGCGGACGCCGAGCTGAGCCAGCCGTAGTCACCGCGCTAAGGTGGCCCGAAATGGCCGACCACGTAGCCGCAGCCGAGCAGCGCGAAGGCGGGGAGCATCCCCTCCCCGACGCCGACACCGCGCGCGAGTGGCTGGCCACGATGCTCCTCATCCGGCGCTTCGAGGAGCGCGCGGGCGAGATGTACGCGAAGGCCAAGGTCGGCGGCTTCCTGCACCTGGCGATCGGCGAGGAGGCGACGATCGTCGGCTCGTGCCGCGCGCTGCGAGACACCGATTACCTGATCTCCACCTACCGCTCGCACGGCCACGCGCTGGCGCGCGGCACCGAGCCGGGGCGGGTGATGGCCGAGCTGTTCGGCCGCGAGGACGGCGTGTCCCGCGGCCGCGGCGGCTCGATGCACATGTTCGACCCCGAGCGCCGCTTCATGGGCGGCTACGGCATCGTCGGGGGCAATCTTCCGCTCGCCGCCGGGATCGGCCTCGCCTCCGACTACACGGGGACCGAGGACGTGACGCTGTGCCAGTTCGGCGACGGCGCCACGAACCAGGGCACCTTCGGCGAGACGCTCAACCTGGCCGCCCTGTGGCGCCTGCCCGTCGTCTTCATGGTCACCAACAACCAGTTCGGCATGGGCACCTCCCTCGAGCGCCACTCCGCGGTGACCGACCTGTTCAAGCGAGGCGAGGGCTACGGCGTCCCGGGGATGCGCTGCGACGGCATGGACGCGCTCGACACCTACCACGTGACGACCGAGGCGCTGCGCCAGGCGCGCGAGGAGCGCCGCCCGGTGCTCGTCGAGGCGATCACCTATCGCTTCCGCGGCCACTCGATGGCCGACCCCGAGGAGTACCGGACCAAGGAGCAGGTGGCGGAGTGGCGCCAGCGCGACCCGATCGAGACGTTCGGCGCGCGGCTCGTCGCCGAGGGCGTGATCTCCGAGGACGAACGGGAGGGGATGGACAAGACCGCGATCGAGACCGTCGACGCCGCCGTCGAGTTCGCCGAGAACTCGCCCTTCCCCGCCCCCGAGTCGCTGTACGACGACGTCTACGTGCTCGGCGACCAGGTCCAGGGCTGGTACTCGATCGACGAGCGCTCGGCGGGCGTGCACAGAGGAGAGGACGAGCGCAAGTGGCAGTAGTGCGCTACCGCGAGGCGCTCAACCAGGCGCTGCGCGAGGAGCTGCAGCGCGACGAGTCGGTCTTCCTCATGGGCGAGGACATCGGCGTCTTCCAGGGGGCGTTCAAGGTCACGGCGGGCCTGCTCGAGGAGTTCGGGGAGAAGCGTGTGCGCGACACGCCGATCTCCGAGAACACGATCGTCGGGATGGGCGTGGGCGCGGCGATGGCCGGGCTGCGCCCGGTCGTCGAGCTCATGACGATCAACTTCTCGCTGCTGGCGCTCGACCAGATCGTCAATCACGCCGCCCACATCCACTACATGTTCGGCGGCCAGGTCCGGGTGCCGCTCGTGGTCCGCATGCCGCAGGGAGCGGGCCATCAGCTCGGCCCCACGCACTCGCACTGCCTCGAGGCGATGTTCCTCCAGGTGCCGGGCCTGCTCGTCGCCGTGCCGAGCACCGCCGCCGACGCCAAGGGACTGCTCAAGGCGGCGATCCGCGACGACAACCCGGTCGTCTTCATCGAGCACGAGTACCTCTACGGCCAGCGGGGCGAGGTGCCCGACAACGGCGACCACGTCGCCCGCTTCGGCGAGGCGGCCGTGCGCCGTGAGGGCTCCGACGTGACGATCGTCGGGATCTCGCGCATGGCGATCACCGCGGAGCGCGCCGCCGAGCAGCTGGCGACCGAGCACGAGGTGGAGGCGGAGGTCATCGACCCGCGCACCCTGCGGCCGCTGGACCTCGACACGATCCTCGCGTCGGTGCGCAAGACCAACCGCTGCGTGATCGTCGAGGAGGGCTGGCCGCACGGAGGCGTCGGCGCGAACATCGCGGCGCTCGTGCAGGAGCAGGCCTTCGACTACCTCGACGCGCCCGTCGGCCGCGTGACCGGCGCCGACCTGCCGATGCCCTATTCGAAGCCCCTCGAGGACATCGCCTACCCGCACGAGCCACAGGTCGTGCAGGCTGTTCTCGCGACGTTTCGGGATGTATAAGGACGGCCATGGGTGACATCGTCATGCCGCGCCTCTCCGACTCGATGGAGGAGGGGACGATCGTCAAGTGGCTGGTTTCCGAGGGGGCCTCGGTCGCTCGCGGCGATGAGATCGCGGAGATCGAGACGGACAAGGCGACGATGACCTACGAGGCCGACTCGGACGGGGTCATCTCGCTGGTCGCCGCGGAGGGGGACACGCTTCCGATCGGGTCCGTGATCGCGCGGCTGAATGGGGCCGGCGGGGCTCCGGCCGAGGCACCGGCCGCTCCGTCGGAAGCGGAGGAGGATTCCCCGGCTCCGGTCGGACAAACGACAACTCCCTCCGCCGGGGAACCATCCTCCGCTCCCGAGCCGGCCGCTCCGCGCCTGGCCGAGGAACCGGCCGCTCCGGCGCCCGCTCCCTCGATGCCCGAAGCACCTTCCCCCGATGGCTCGGATCGGGTCAAGGCATCGCCGGTGGCTCGGCGCATGGCTCGCGAGGCCGGCGTCGACATCGATTCGCTGAGCGGGTCCGGGCCGGGTGGGCGGATCGTGAAGGCGGACGTCGAGGCGGCGGCCGGGGGCGCCGCCTCGGGCGTTTCCGCGGAAACGGCGGCGCCCTCCGCACCTCCGTCGACGCCCGCCCCCTCGGCGCCCGCCGAGGCCCCGGCTCCCGGCACGGCCAAGGGCGAGGTTCGCGTGGAGGAGCTGTCGCGGACGCAGCAGGTGATCGCGCGGCGGATGGCCGAGTCGCGGGCCACCGTGCCCGACTTCACGCTGCAGACCGACGTCGACATGGAGCAGGCGGTCGTCGAGCGGGCGGCGATCAAGGCGGCGGCGGGCGAGGACGATGTGGTCCCGTCGCTCAACGATCTCGTCGTGAAGGCCTGCGCCCTGTCGCTGAAGGAGTTCCCGCGGGCGAACGGGGGCTACAAGGACGGGCGCTTCGAGCTCTACGAGCGCGTGAACGTCGGCGTCGCGGTCGCCGCGCAGGACGCGCTGGTGGTGCCGACGGTGTTCGACGCGGATCGCAAGACGCTGCGCGAGATCGCCGCGGAGACGCGGGCGCTCGCCGCCCGGGTCCGGGAGGGATCGGTCACGCCGCCCGAGCTCTCCGGCGGCACGTTCACCGTCTCGAACCTCGGCATGTACGGCGTGCGCGAGTTCGTGGCCATCATCAACCCTCCGCAGGCCGGCCTGCTGTCGGTCGGCGCGGTCGAGCAGCGGCCGGTCGTGCGCGACGGGGAGATCGTCGCCCGCCACATGATGAGCGTCACCCTGGCCTGCGACCACCGCATCCTCTACGGCGCCGACGCCGCGCAGTTCCTCGCCGCGGTCCGCGCGCGCCTCGAGGCGCCCCTCTCGCTGGCGCTCTAGGGCCGGTACTGACCGGCGCGGGCGAAGCTCGCGTTCGGCTCGCGGCTCGGGTCGCGGCGGATACCCGGCGGCTGCTGGTCGGTCGTGACGTAGACGCACAGGGCGCGCTTGGGATCGGGACCCGGCAGGCACGTGCGGTACAGGTCGGTGTCGAGCTTCAGCGTGTCGGCGCGGTCGACGTTGGCCCGGTATGCCGCCGGTGCGGCAGCCGCGGCCCAGCGGCGGACCGCCGCCGACTGCGCGGAGAAGTCGGCGCGCGACTCGTCGGCCGCGTCGCGGTTGGCCAGCCCGGCCACCAGCACGCCGGCCGCGACGGCGACGAGAAGCGCGGTGCCGGCATAGTCGTGGGCGACCATGCGCGGCAGGTCGGGCCGCCAGGTCCGGCGCACGACCCACCCGGCCATCCGCGCGACGACCGCCACGGCCACCAGGTTGAAGAAGGCGGCGAGCAGGAACGCCGGCACGATGGCGGTCCCGTCGCCCGCGATCGGCTGGAGGTGGATGAGGAGGGCGTCGAGCACGGTGAAGACGGCGAAGGCCGGCCACATCCAGGCGCCGCGCATCCGCCAGCGCATCCGCGAGCTCCACATCGCCTCCATGGGCAGAGGGTAGGGGCGAGTATCGTGGGACGCGTGAGCGGCGAGCTGCTGGTGAGCGAGCTGGGAACGGTGGAGTACCGCGAGGCGCTCGCACTGCAGGAGCGCCTGCGCGACGCCCGCGCGCGCGACGAGGTGGGCGACCTGCTCCTCCTCCTCGAGCACCCGCCCGTCTACACGCGGGGCCGGCGCAGCGGCCCGGGCGAGTTGCCGATGGGCGAGTCCTGGTATTTGTCGCAGGGCATCGACATCGTGGACACGGACCGGGGCGGCAAGATCACCTACCACGGCCCGGGACAGCTCGTCGGCTACCCGATCATGCGCGTGGACGACGTCGTCGCCTTCGTGCGGGCGATGGAGCGCGCGATCGTGGCCGCGCTGGCGGACGAGGGGATCGCGGCGCGGGCGCGTCCCGACGAGGGGCCCGACTTCACCGGCGTATGGACCGAGGACCGCAAGATCGCCTCGATCGGCGTCCACATCGCGCGGGGCGTGACGACTCACGGCTTCGCGGTGAACGTGGAGAACGACCTCCAGCCCTTCGAGTGGATCGTGCCGTGCGGTCTGGAGGGAGTTCGCATGACGTCGGTGATCAAGGAGCGCCACGACCCGGCGCCCGGCGCGATGCCCTCCTTCCGCGACACCATGACGCGCCGCTTCGTGGAGGAGTTCGGCCGCACCGCACGGCAGGCGCGCCTGCAGGACCTGGGGCCGGCCCGGGTACCCTCTGGGTGATGTCCACACGCTCTCGCGCCAATCCGGGCGGGATGGACGTGCTCGAGGTCCTCGGGCCCGACGTGCGGCCGTTCCGCGAGCGCAAGCCGCCGTGGTTGAAGGTCCCCGCGCCGGGCGGGACGCGCTACCGCGAGCTCAAGGCGCGCATCGAGAACGAGGGCCTGCACACCGTCTGCCAGGAGGCGGCGTGCCCGAACATCGGCGAGTGCTGGGAGCGCGGCACCGCGACGTTCATGATCCTCGGGGACACGTGCACGCGGCGCTGCGGCTTCTGCAACGTCAAGACGGGCAAGCCGACGTTCCACGATCCGCTCGAGCCCGCTCGGGTGGCGCGGCAGGTCGCGACCATGGGTCTGCGCCACGCCGTCATCACGAGCGTCGACCGCGACGACCTCCCCGACTACGGCGCGAGCGCCTTCGTCGGCGTCATCCGCCAGATCCGCCACCAGGCGCCCGCGTGCAAGGTCGAGGTGCTGACGCCCGACTTCCGTGGGGCGGAGATGCCGCTGGCCAAGGTGGTCGCCGAGCGCCCCGACGTGTTCAACCACAACGTCGAGGTCGTGCCCCGCCTCTACCCGGTCGCGCGGCGGGGGTCGGAGTTCCTGCGCTCGTGCCGCGTGCTGCGCAACGCCAAGGACATGGGCGGCGACGAGGTCGTGACGAAGTCGGGCCTGATGGTCGGCCTCGGCGAGACGCACGACGAGCTCGTGGACGCGTTCGGCGCCCTGCGCGAGCACGGCGTGCAGGTGCTCACGGTCGGCCAGTATCTGCGGCCGACCGAACGACATCTTCCGGTCGTGCGCTACTGGCACCCCGACGAGTTCGCCGCGCTCGAGCGCGCCGCGCTGGACCTCGGGTTCGAGAATGTCGCTGCCGGGCCGCTCGTCCGCTCGAGCTACCACGCGGACGAGCACGTCCCGCAGGAGCGCCCGGGCGTCGGGCCGCTCGCCGCCGCGACGTGAGGCTCGCCGGGCTCGCCGCGGCGGCATGCGCCGCTGCGCTCCTCGTCCTGCCCGCGTGCGCGGGCGCGGCCACCGCGCGCGCCGTGGCGAATCAGAACCGCTTCGGGTTCCCGCCGACGGTCGACCTGAGCTACGACGCCTCCCCCGGCGAGGCCAACCGGCTCACGATCACTGCCCCGCCGGGCACGCCCGGCGAGATCGAGCTGCGCGACCCCGCCGCCGCCGTCGCCCCGGGGCCCGGGTGCGAGCGCATCGACGACCACGGCGTCATGTGCTCGCCCCGCCGGCTGATCGGGCCCACGGGACCGGCGCCGGCCGGCTTCGCCCACATCACCGGGAAGCTCGGGGACGGCGCCGACGAGGCGCGCCTGGAGGGCGGCGTGTCCGCCGAGCTGCGCGGGGAGGGCGGCGACGACGTGCTGCGAGGCTCCTCGGGCGCGGACGTGATCGACGGCGGGCGGGGACGAGACACGTTGGACGGCGGCGCCGGGCGCGACCGGTTCGTGGAGGACGACGAGAGCGCGCGCGACGACATCGACGGCGGCGAGGGGGGCGACCGGGTCGACTACACGAACCGCCGGCGCCCCGTGTCGGTCGACCTGGGCCGCGGGCGCGGCGCGGATCGTGACCGGCTGCGCCGGGTCGAGGAGGTGGCGGGCGGGCGGGCCGCTGACCGCCTCTTCGGCGGCCGAGGACTCAACACGCTGATCGGCGGCGGCGGGCGCGACCTGCTGTCGGGCGGTGGCGGGCGCGACGTGCTCGACGTCCGGGAGCTCGAAGGCGCCCCGCAGGCCGATCGCGCGCGCTGTGGCCCGGGCTCGGACGTCGTCAACTACGTCGCCGCCTCCGACCGCCTCTCGCGCGACTGCGAGCGCGCGCTTCTGCAGGGAGAGCAGCCCGACACCTTCTCGGTGCTCGTGTCGCAGCCGCTGCGGGCACAGAACAGCGGAGTGGTGGAGGTGCGGCTGGCGGTCCCGCCGGGCGCCGAGCGCTTCCGAGGACGCGTGGCGATTCGCTTCCACGGCGTGCTCCTCGGCCGTCCGAGCCGGCTCGTGTCCCTGGGCCCGCGCGAGCGCGCGACCGCGCCGGTGACGATCGTCGGCCCGGCGCTCTCACGCGTGCGAGGGTCGCGCCGCCTGCTCGTCCAGGTAGCGCTCAACGACGCCGTTCTCACTACGGTGCTGCGCGCGCCCCTGCCCCCCCGCAGTGGCACGGGCGGGACCCCGGCGTAGGAAGACCCGATGTTCCCGATCAAGGACAACATCCCGACCGACAACTTCCCGATCGTCACGGTCGCGCTGATCGTGATCAACGTCGTGGTGTTCCTGTTCTGGCAGCACCCGACGGGCTTCAACGGGGTGGACAACACCAAGGTCGTCGAGTACGGCGCGATCCCCTACGAGCTCACGCACCCGGGCAAGCACTGCGCGCTGGTGTCCGGATTGGTGGCCTGCGAGGGACAGTCGGGCGTGGTGGGCACCGCCCCGGGCCAGCCGGTGACGCTCCTCACCGTCTTCACGTCGATGTTCATGCACGGCGGCGTCCTGCACATCGTCGGCAACATGCTCTTCCTGTGGATCTTCGGCAACAACATCGAGGACTCCATGGGCCCCGTGCGGTTCGTCGCCTTCTACCTGCTCGGCGGGGTCGCGGCCCTGCTGGGGCAGGTGCTCATCAATCCCAGCGCCACCGTGCCGACGATCGGTGCGTCCGGGGCGATCGCCGCCGTCCTGGGCGCTTACCTGCTGCTCTACCCCCGCGCGCGCGTGGTGACGATCATCTTCATCATCTTCTTCTTCACGATCATCGAGCTGCCGGCGCTCGTGATGCTCGGCCTCTGGTTCATCCAGCAGATCTACTACGGCTACGCCGACCTCTCCGACCCGACCGGCGGAGGCGGCGGAGTCGCCTACTGGGCGCACATCGGAGGCTTTGCCTTCGGTCTGCTGACGATCCGGGCGTTCGCCAAGCGGATCAAGGAGCCCGAGCCGAAGTACCCCGTGTACTGATGGATGTCCGCCAGCTCATTCTGGGGATCGTGCTCGTGTTCATCGTGGGCCTGGGCGCCCTGACCATCCAGGTCGCGGCGACGGAGGGCTTTGACGTGCTGAGCGCGCTTTCGCTGCTCGTGCTCGCCCTGTTCGGGTTTGGCATCGTCGGGGCGCTTCGGCATCCTCCGGAATGAGGTGACGGTTCGCTACACCGTGCTCGTCCTCGTCGTGCTGCTCGTCAGCGCGGGCGTGATCGTGCGGGTGTACGACGTCGACGGGGGGGACGACCGCAGCGGGGTCGTGGCTCACGCCGGCGCCAAGCGCAAGGAGCCGCCGCCGCCCTACGCGACCGCGCCGGCGCGCGTGCCCCTGCGGTTGCGCTTCAAGCACGCCCCGGCGGCAGCCATGCTGTTCGACCTGCGCACCGGCCGAGTCCTGTGGGCGCGCCGCCCCTACGCACGCCGGCCGATGGCCTCCCTGGCGAAGATGATGACCGCGATCATCGTCGACGACCGCGCGCGCTATTCCGAGCGCGTGCGTATCACGCCCGAGGCGAAGGCCGAGCCCGGCTCGGCGGTGGGGTTGCTCGCGCCGGGGCGCCGGGTTCGGCTGCGCGTGTTGATGTACGGGCTCATGCTCCCGTCGGGCAACGACGCGGCGGTGGCGCTGGCGCAGCACGTGGGCGGGACGGTCAAGGGCTTCGTGGACGACATGAACGTGGAGGCCCGCTCGCTCGGGCTGCGCTGCAGCCACTTCTCCTCGCCCGACGGCTACGAGGACCGCGGCAACACCTCGTGCCCGCGCGACCTCGCCGTGCTCGCGCACGAGGTGCTGAGACGCCCGCGGCTGGCCAAGATCGCGCGCACGCACTACATCTCGTTCCCGTCGCTGATCCCCCACACCGACAAGGTGCGCGGGCGCGAGCTCACCGTCTGGAAGCCGGGACGGCTGTACCTGGCCGGCCACAACCCGCTGCTGCGATCCGACTACCCGGGGGCCACCGGGATCAAGACCGGCTACACGGACGCCGCCGGCCGGTGCTTCGTGGGCACGGCGCGCCGCGGCCGCAGCCACCTCGGCGTCGTGCTCCTCCGCTCGCCCGACCCGGGCGGCCAGGCCCGCCGCATCCTGGACCGCGGGTTCACGGCGCTGGCTCGGCCCGGCGTCCATCAGCGCGGCTGATAGGCGCCCCCAGTCATTCGACTGGCTCGCGGGCCCCGGGCGCGCGAGGATGCCGTGGGAATGAGCTCTCGCGCGTGGCTCCTCTTCGCCGCCGTCTCGGTGGTCTGGGGGGTGCCGTACTTCTTCATCAAGGTCGCCGTCGACGCCGACGTCCCGCCGGCGTTCGTCGCGTGGTCGCGCATCGCGCTGGGCGCCGCGCTGATCCTGCTCCCGCTGGCCGTGCATCGCGACGCGCTGCGCGGGCTGGGTGACCGCTGGCGGCCGATCGCGCTCTACGCCGCGACCGAGATCGCCGTGCCGTTCACCCTCATCGCCATCGGCGAGCAGCACGTCTCCTCCTCGCTGACCGCGATCCTCATCGCCTCGATGCCGCTCATGGTGGCGGTGCTGTCGCTTGCGCTTCGCGCCCGAGGACCGCCCGACCGGGCCTGCGGCTGGTGGGCCTGCTCATCGGGCTGGGCGGCGTGGTGGCGCTGCTGGGCATCGACGTCGCCGGCGAGTCGAGCGAGCTCCTGGGCGCGGCGCTCATCCTGGTCGCGACCGTCGGGTACGCCACGGCGCCGATCGTCGTCAAGCGCTCGCTCGCGGACCTCGACCCGCTCGGGCCGGTCGCCGTGAGCCTCGGCGTGTCCACGCTGGCCCTGCTGCCGGCCGCCATCATCGCGCCGCCGGACGCCGTGCCGTCGCTCGACGCGCTCGGATCGATCGTCGCGCTTGGCGTCATCTGCACCGCGGGCGGGCTGATCCTGTTCTTCCTGCTCATCGCGGAGGCGGGACCCAGCCGGGCGAGCGTCGTCACCTACTTCAACCCGCTGGTCGCCCTGGCGCTCGGCCTGATCGTGCTCGACGAGCATCTCGGCGCCGCGTCGGCCGTGGGCCTGGCGCTCATCCTCGCGGGCTCGTGGCTGGCGACCGGCGGGCGGCCGTCGCAGCTGCGGCGCGGCGCGGCCGTCGCGACTGCATCGGAGGTCAGGTAGTGCTCCTCCTCCATCGGATCCCCTTCTCCACCAACGTCGAGCGCGTGGAGATCGCGCTGGGCCTGAAGGGCGTGCCGTTCGAGTACGTGGACCACGACCCGGCCGACCGCTCCTCGATCCGGGCCGTGAGCGGGCAGGACCTCGTGCCGGTGGTCGAGCTCGACGGCGAGGTGCTCGCCGACTCGCCGAGCATCCTGCGCTGGATCGAGCGGCGCTGGCCGGACCCGCCGCTGTGGCCGGCCGACCCGGCGCGGCGCGCCGAGACCGACACCTTCATCGACTGGTTCAACCTCGTGTGGAAGGGGCCGCCGAACGAGATCGACGCGCTGCTCGGCGATCCCGAGCCGGATCCGCGGCGCATCGCGCGAGCTCGAGGCGGAGCTCGCCGGCAGCCTCGAGCGCTTCGAGGCGCTGCTCGACGGGCGCGACTTCCTGCTCGGCGACGCGCTCGGCGCGGCCGACGTGACCGCCTGGCCGTTCCTGCGCTACGCGCGGGGCTGCCCGCCCGGCGACGAGGAGCGCTTCCACCGCATTCTCGCCGAGCACCTCTCCCCGCCCGGCCCGCGGCTCGACGCGTGGATCGATCGGGTCGGCGGCGCTGTCGGCTGACCGTTTCCTCCGGGCCGCGCAATAGGCTCGGCGCATGCGGGAGAACGATCGCGCGGGCGCCTGGTGGGTCCTGGCGTGTGTCTCGATCCCGCTGTTCGCGGTGTGCGTCAACACGACGTCGATCAACACCGCGCTGCCCGCGATCGCCGACGACCTCGACGCGACCCTTCCCAGCCTCCAGTGGGTGGTCAACGCCTACATCCTGGTGGCCGCCGCGTTCGTGGTCACCGGCGGGCGTCTCGGCGACCTGCTCGGCCGGCGGAAGGTGTTCCTCGTCGGGGTGGGGCTGTTCGGCGCCGCGTCGGTCCTGATCGCGCTGGCCGAATCGGTCGGCCTGCTCATCGTGGGCCGCGGGCTCCAGGGCCTGGGCTCGGCGATGATCGTTCCGGGCTCGCTGTCGCTGGTCGGGGTCGCCTTCCCGCCGGAGCGGCGCACGGCGGCGATCGGGGTCTGGGCCGCCGTCGTCGGGCCTCGGCTTCGCGATGGGGCCGCTGATCGGCGGCGCGCTGACCGAGTCGCTCGGCTGGCAATGGGTGTGGTGGTCGAACGTCCCGCTCGTCGCGCTCGCGATCTTCCTCACGCTCGCGCGCGTGCCGGAGTCGCGCGACGAGGGCGAGCTGTCGATCGACCTCCCGGGCATCGTGCTGCTCGGCAGTGGGGCGTTCGCCCTGATTCTCGGGCTCACCCAGGGGCGGGTCTGGGGCTGGGGCGATCCGCGGGTGCTCGGCACTGTTCGCGGCCGCGGTCGGGCTCTTCGCGGCCTTCGTATTCAACGAGCAGCGCCGGCGCCTGCCGCTCGTCCACTTCCGCTTCTTCCGCAACGGCGGGTTCACCGCCGGCGTGGTCGGGACGTTCGCCGCGACCCTCGTCCTGCTCGGCGCCTTCTACTTCTTCAATCTGTTCCTCCAGAGCTTCGTCGTGTTCGATCTCTCTCCCGCTCGAGGCGGGCGCGGCCCTCCTGCCGCTGTCCTTCGGCATGTTCGTGGTGTCACTCGCTGCGGGACCGATCGCTCAGCGCGTGGGCGGCCGCGGACCGATTGCCATCGGCTTCCTCTCGATCGGGCTCGGTTTCCTCCTCGTCTCGCAGATCGGCGAGGGCAGCGGGGTGACGGACCTCATCCCGGGCTTCCTGCTCATCGGCGCCGGACAGGGCATGGTCACGGGGCCCACGTCCGCCGTCGCCGTGGCCGCCGTTCCGGAGGAGGACGCGGGCGAGGCGTCGGGCGTCGTGAACATGGGCCGCTACCTGGGCGGCTCGATCGGCGTCACGATCTGCGGGCTCGTCTACCTCAACACCGGGATCTCGAAGCTCAACGAACATCTGCCGGGAGCGGGATCGGCCGAGGAGGACCGGCTCGACAGCGTGATGTCCGGCGCCGCCGACAGCGCGCGCGAGGCCGTGGCCACGCTCGGGCCCGGCACGCGCGGGCACTTCACCGTCGAGGCGCGCCACGCGGCGGTCGACGCCTTCGCGGCCACCAACCGCGTCCTCGCGGCGGTCGCCTTCGCCACCGCCGTCGCCTCGCTGCTCCTCCTTCGCGGCGCGCGGACGCGCGAACGCCACCATCTCGCCCATCTCGCCGCCGGCCTGCACACCGCGCATCACGTGGTGGCGGACCCCCCTCCGTCGGCGCGCTAGGCTTCGCCTTCATCATTGATTGGCCAGTCAGCCAGGAGGGACCCCCTTGGATCTGAACGACAGCCCTGACCAGGCCGAGTACCGCGCGAAGGTGCGCGCGTGGCTCGAGGAGCACAAGGACGAGGCGCCCGTCCTGCGCGGCGAGGGCGCCATCGAGGACGAGGAGGCGGCGATCGTCGCCCACCGCGCCTGGCAGCGGCAGCTCGCCGAGGCCGGCTTCGTCGGACTCACGTGGCCGAAGGAGTACGGCGGCCAGGGCCTCGGCCCGCTCGAGCAGGTGATCTCCAACCAGGAGATCGCGCGCGCCGGCGTCCCGGGCATCCTCGACGCGATCGGCGTCGGCATGCTCGGCCCGACGATCATCGCTCACGGAACCGAGGAGCAGAAGCAGCGCTACCTCGCGCCCATGCTCCACGCGGACGAGGTGTGGTGTCAGCTCTTCTCCGAGCCCGCCGCCGGGTCCGATCTGGCGGGCATCCAGAGCCGCGCCGTCCAGCAGGACGACGGCTCGTGGAAGCTCAACGGGCAGAAGGTGTGGACGACGAACGCGCAGTTCGCCTCCTTCGGCCTGCTGCTCGCGCGCACCGATCCCGACGTCCCCAAGCACAAGGGCCTGACGATGTTCATCGTCCCCATGGACGCCGAGGGCGTCACCGTCAGGGGGCTGCGTCAGATCACCGGCGACGCGGAGTTCAACGAGGTCTTCTTCGACGACGTCACGCTCGACGAGGAGTTCGTCGTCGGTCCGGTCAACGGAGGCTGGGGCACGGCGCTCACCACGCTCATGTTCGAGCGGCTGACGATCGGCGGGGGCAGCGAGGGGATGGGCTACCGGGCCGATCGCTTCGCCCGCGCCATCGCCGCCGACGACGCGGCCGCGGCCGACCCGGAGGTCCGCCAGCGCTTCGGCGAGCTGGCCACCGACCTCCTGGCGCTGCGCTTCACCGGCTACCGGATCCTCACCGCGCTCGAGCGCGGCCAGATCCCCGGCCCGGAGGCCGGCATGGGCAAGGTGACGGTCGTCACCGCGGCGATCGCCGCCGGCGACCTGATCGCCGACGTCCTCGGGCCGGACGCCCTCGACGAGGACGACGAGTGGTCGTACCTGATCTCGTTCCTCCCCGGTCTGAAGTCCGCCGGGGGAACGGAGGAGATCCTGCGCAACACGGTCGGCGAGCGCGTGCTCGGCCTGCCGCCCGAGCCGCGGCTCGACAAGGGGATCCCGTTCAGCGAGCTGCGCGCCAAGGAGCGAGAGGCGGTGAGCGCATGAATTTCGAGCTCTCCGACGAGCAGCGCGCGCTGCAGGAGGCGGCGCGCGGCACTCTGTCTCGCCACAAGACCGTCGAGGCCGCTCGCGACGCCCTCGACGGCGGCGAGCGCCTGGACCTGTGGGACGCGGCGCGCGAGGTCGGCTGGCCCGGCCTGCTGATCTCCGAGGATCACGGCGGCGCCGGCCTCGGCGCCCTGGACGCCATGCTCGTGATGAGCGAGTGCGGCCGCGTGCTCGCCTCCGTTCCCCTGCTGGGCCATGTGCCCGCGACCGCCGTGCTCGACGTCGCCGAGGGCCAGGAGGACCTGCTGACCGCCCTGGCCGAGGGCGAGAAGCGCGCCGCCTTCGTCGGCGCGCAGCCGCCCGGCGACCTGGACGACGCCTGGACAGTCGACTCCGTGCGCGGTCACGCCCGGCCGGATGCGCCGCGCGCCGAGGTCGACGGGGACGCCGCCACCGTGTCGGGCACGGTCGGCTGGGTCCCCGATGCGCCCGGCGCCGACGTGCTCGTCGTGACCGCGGTCGACGGCGACGGGGCGGTCCGTGCCCTGCTCGTCGAGACCGGCGCCGACGGCGTGCAGATCGAGGCGGTGACCCGGTACGACGCCACGCGCTCGCTCGGGCACGTGCGCCTCGACGGGGCGCCGGCGACCGTGCTGTCCGCGGGCGAGGTCGAGTTGTCCTCGGCCTGGTACCTGGCCCAGGGCCTGCTCGCCGCCGAGTCGCTCGGCGCCGTGGAGTCGGCGCTGGAGATGTCGGTCGCCTACGCCAAGGAGCGCTTCACCTTCGGCCGCGCGATCGGCTCCTACCAGGCGGTCAAGCACTCGCTCGTGGAGGTGCTGCGCCGCCAGGAGAACGCCCGCTCGCTCATGTACTACGCGGGCTGGGCACGCCAGGACGCTCCGGCGGAGTTCCCGCTCGCGGCCAGCGCGGCCCGCAGCGCCGCGGGCAGCGCGTTGGACTACGCATCGCGCGAGCTCGTCTCCGTCCACGGCGGGATCGGCGCCACGTGGGAGCACGACGCGCCGTACTGGTTCCGCCGCGCGCAGCTCTCGCGGCGCCTGCTCGGCGGCGCGGGCGCGGCGACGGACCGGGTGGCGGGCGAGCTGCTGGCTCAGGCGAGCGCCGCGTAATCGGGCGGCGTCAGCGCCGCTCGAGCGTCCGGCTTCCGATCAGGTTCATCACCGGCAGCAGCGCCGACCGCGGCGTGAGGCGGCCGGCCTGGGCGATGAGGCGATGCGGGAGTCCGGTGAAGACGGTCCGCTTGCCGCGGATCATTCCGTCGATCCCGGCGTGGGCGACCTCCTCGGCATTCTGGGTGAAGAGGTCGGGCAGGCCGGAATGGAGCTCGGCGACCCCGGCGACATCGCTGAACTCGGTGTTCACCGGCCCCGGGCACAGGACGGTGAGCGAGACGCCGGTGCCCGCCAGCTCGGCGCTGACCCCCTCCGAGAAGGAGAGGACGAAGGCCTTCGTCGCCGAGTAGGTCGAGTTCCACGGCGTCGGCTGGAAGCTCGCCATCGAGGCGACCTCGAGGATCGAGCCCTCGCCGCGCTCGACCATCGCCGGGAGGAAGGCGTGCGTCAGCTCGACGAGCGCGACGCAGTTGAGGCGGACCATGTTGGTCTCGCTGTCGCGCGGCAGCTCCCAGAAGCGCCCGAACGAGCCGTACCCGGCGTTGTTGCAGACGCCCGCGACGTGCTTGTCGCCCTGCAGGAGGGTCTCGATCAGGGCGGCGCGGGCCGCGTCGTCGGCGAGGTCACAGGGATGGACCTCGACGTCCGCGCCGTGGGCCTGGCGCAGCTCCTCGGCCAGCTCGTCGAGGCGCTCGCGGCGGCGCGCCACGAGGACCAGGCCATGGCCGCGCTCGGCCAGCTGGCGCGCGAGCTCGGTGCCGATGCCGGCGGAGGCCCCGGTGATGAGGATCGTGTCTTCGGATCTGGGTGAAGGAAGGCTCATGGGCGCAGTATCCCCGGCTCCTCGTGCGCCTGCGCCAGCCACTCCGAGAACTGGTCGGGCGGCAGGGGGCGGGTGAGCACGTAGCCCTGCACGAAGTCGCAGTCCATCTCGGCGAGCCGCGCCCAGGTCGCCTCGTCCTCGACCCCCTCGGCGATCACCGTGAGCCCGAGCGCGTGGGCGAGGTCGACGATCAGGACGCGGCTGGCGGCGCCGGGGTCGCGCATCACGGCACCCCCTGACCCACCAGGTGGCGGACACGTGCCGCCGACTGCCGGCCTGCCCCTAGACTGAAAGTTCGCGCCACGGGCGGCGTGGTGACAACGGGAACACGCCGGCTTTGCAAGCCGGAGATAGGGGTTCGATTCCCCTCGCCTCCACTCGGCACGCCCGGCTGGTCTCACCAAAAATATGCCAATACCTTCGCCCCCCGTCCTGGGCCGGCGCGCGCTCAATCGCGCGCTGCTCGAACGGCAGATGCTCCTGCGCCGCGAGAGGATCTCGGCGGTCGACGCGATCGAGCGACTGGTCGGCATGCAGGCGCAGGCGCCGCTCGCGCCGTACGTCGGGCTGTGGACGCGCATCGACGGGTTTCGGCACGACGAGCTCGCTCGGCTGATCGAGGAGCGCGGCGCGGTGCGGGCCTCGCTGATGCGCGCGACCATCCACCTCGTCACCGCCCGCGATGCGCTGGCGCTGCGCCCGCGGTGCAGCCCGTCCTGGAGCGCCAGTTCAAGGGGAGCCCGTTCGCGCCCCACGTCGACGGGATGGACGCCGACGCGCTCCTGGAGGCTGGCCGCGCCCTCCTCGAGGAACAGCCGCGCACGCGGGCCGCGCTCAGCCGCGTGCTGGCCGAGCGCTGGCCCGATCGCAATCCCGAGTCACTCGCCTACGCGATCACCTTCCGCGTGCCGCTCGTGCAGGTCCCGCCGCGCGGGGTCTGGGGCGGCACCGGCCAGGCCACGTGGACCCCGCTCGAGGCCTGGCTCGACGCGCCGCTCCAGGCCGATCCCTCGCTGGATGACCTGGTCATGCGCTACCTCGCCGCCTTCGGCCCGGCCACGGTCATGGACGTGCAGGCGTGGTCCGGGCTCACTCGTCTGGGCGAGATCGTCGACCGGCTGCGGCCGCACCTGCGCACGTTCCGCGACGAACACGGCAAGGAGCTGTTCGATCTGCCCGACGCGCCCCGGCCCGACCCCGACAGCCCCGCGCCACCCCGCTTCCTACCCGAGTACGACAACGTGCTGCTGTCCCACGCCGACCGCGCCCGCATCATGCCCGCCGGCCAGACGGTCCCGCTGCGCCCCGGCAACGGCGCCGCCATGGGCACCGTCCTCGTCGACGGGTTCTACCGCGCGGACTGGAGGATCGTCCGCGCGGACGGCGCCGCCACGCTGAACGTCGAGCCGCTCGAACGCCTCTCGAGGGCCGAGACGGTCGCCGTGACCGCGGAGGCGGAGCGCCTGCTGGCGTTCGCCGCCGGAGATGCAGACGTGCACGGTGTCCAGGTCTCTGAGACACAGTGAGGTTGTGTCTTGCGTTTGCGCGAGGCCTGTGTCAGTCTCCGCGCCGCCCGGCAGGGGCACGGAATCGTCACGGGAGGCGAAGACGATGGGCAGGCGGATCGGCGCGGGCCTCGCGCTCGCGATCACTTGGGTTCTCATGGCCGCGACGGCCGGATGGGCCGCTGGGCCGACGCCCGGCACGCCGGAGTACTTCCAGCGCGACACGCAGAACATGCGAGACGCCTACGGTCGCCAGATGGCGCCCGATGGCCAGCTCAGCCCGGCCTACCTCGCCGAGATGCCCGGCGCGACGCGCCGAACAGCTCCAGCAGGTGGCCAACCAGGCCGCGAACCCGACCCGGCCGATCGTCGATCCCGGCCAGTGGTTCCCGGGCTGGAACCAGGGCAACGCCTACCGCGCAGGGCTGGTCGGGCAAGCGGGGGATCGAGATCCCGGTCGCCTTCACCAACCGCTACGGGGCGCTGCTGCGCGGCGACGTGTACGCCCCGCTGCCCGGCGCGCGCGATCCCTACACGGGCAAGCGCCTGCGCGGCCCCTTCCCTGCGGTCGTGATCACGACCGGCTCGATCCAGGGCTCGGAGAAGATGTACCGCTGGCTGGCCCACGACCTCGCCGAGCGCGGCTACATCGTGCTGACCTACGACGTCCAGGGCCAGGGCACGAGCGAGACGTTCCCGCATCAGGGCCCGCAGGCCGACTTCCCGTACTGCGACCCGTCGGCGGAGCCGGCCGAGGGCGAGCAGAACAGCTGCCCCGGCGTGCCCGCCCAGCAGTCCGCCAACTTCGTCTACGGCACCCGCGATGCGCTGACCTTCCTGCTGTCGACGCCCAAGCGTCCCTATCCGAACCCGGCCGCCGGCTCGGCTCGGGTCAACGCCTTCAACCCCCTGTGGGGGCGGATCGACCGCCGCCCGGACAAGCGGACGGTGACGCCGGGCCGCACCACCCGCGTGGCCATCATCGGCCACTCGCTGGGCGCCTCCGCGGTCTCCTACGTGCAGGGCATCGACTCGCGCGTCGAGACGACCGTCGCGATGGACAAGCTCGCCGCGACCGGCAGGCTTCGCCCAGGACAAGACCGTCACGCCGAAGGTGCCGGCCCTCGGCCTCCAGTCCGAGTACGGCTTCAACGTGGCGCCCTACTGGGCGATGGGCATCACCCCCAGTCCGAAGGACCCGAGTCAGGCGCCCGACCCGAAGCGCGAGGAGAAGACCGGATTCGACGGCTGGCGCCAGGCGGGCGTCGACTCGATGGTCATCGTGCCGCGGGCCTCGACGCACCTCGAGTACACCGACATCAACTTCGCGCTGCCGGCGAGCCGCTACGGCCAGGACGTGGCCAGCCACTACACCCAGGCCTGGCTGGACAAGTACCTCAAGCACGACCCCAGCGCCGATGCGCGGCTGCTGGCCACCAGTTTCAAATACCTCGAGCCCGTCGGCCAGGGCCGCTGGGCCCCGGTGACGCTGAAGCGCGCCGATCGCCTGAGCTTCTACTTCTGCTCGGGCTACGCGTTCCGGTCGGCGTCCGGACGGCGGCTCGAGAACACCGACATCGCTAGCGTCGGCGGCTGCTGACGCCGAGCAGCGCCGCCTCGACGGCGCGCAGCTTCTCGACGTCGCCGCGGATCCCCGTGGCGACGTCGCTGAACAGGAAGGCCTCGGCCAGGCGCACGATGGCGTAGGCCAGCGTGGCGGTCTCGACCGGCGGCTCGTAGGCGCCGCGAGCGATCTCCTCGTCGATCAACGCAGCGATCCGACCCACGAGGTGCGGCTCGACCACTCCCGCGCCGGAGGTGATGACGCGCAGCGCGCCCTCGCGCTCCTGCTCGACGTACTGGCGCAGGGCGGGAGCCGCGATCAGGCTGCGATTGAAGCGGTCGAAGGTGTCCAGCAGCGCGCGGCCTCCCCGGCCCCGGGCCTCGGCGCGCGCGGCGTCGAGCAGCGGGTCCGCCGCCCGGACGAGGACCTCGCCCAACAGGGCCTCCCGCGAGCCGAACCACCGGTACACGGTCGCGCGGCCGATCTTCAGCTCGGCCGCGATCGCCTGGACGTCGACTCGCCGCCCCCGCAGGTAGCGGCGCATGGCCGCGGCGATCACGTCCTCGCGGCCGGCGGCGGCGGACCGCCCTCGCTTGGAGATGGCCGGAGTTCCCGACAACTAGCTGGCGGGCGCCGGGGACGGCTCGGTGGGCGCGCGGGTCGTGCAGGCGCGGCGCATGGCCGCGAGCTCGCGTTCGAGCAGGCCGGGCAGCGCATCGACCTCCGGCAGCGCGCCGGGATCCGCGTGGCAGCCGAAGTACACGCCGTCGTTGTAGCTGAGCACGGCCACGAAGAGAGCGTGACCGGCGGACAGCGGGCCCACCGGGTAGCCCTCCTCGATCGTCGCGCTCAGCAGCGTGATCGGCTCGCGCGGCCCCGGGATCGTGGATACGGGCAGGTTGAACAGCCGGCTCGCCGCCGCGAAGCGGGCGAGCGGTCCCTTGACTGGCGCCGGGACGAGCGCCGAGGCGTCCAGCGCGGCCTCGGCCACCTCCGCGCGCCGCGAGCGCTTCAGCCGCCGGGTGCGCTCGTTGACGAGCCTGAGTCGCTCATCCGGCGCGGCCGCGTCGACCGGCAGATCGACGAAGGAGAAGGCGACGCGGTTGGCGATGCCGCCCTCGTCCTGCGCTCGGCGGTTCACCGGGACCATGGCCCGCAGCGGGACGGGAGACTCCCAGCGCGACAGCGCGAGCTCGCGCAGCGCGCCCGCCACGGCGGCGAGGCAGACGTCGTTGAACGTGACGCCGGCCGCCCGTTTGATCCCCAGGACGTCGTCGACGCGGGCGGCATGGCGGGCCAGGCGGCGTGTGGGCCCGGTGGGAACGTCGAGGTAGGAGCGCGAGGCCGGAGACAGGGCGTCCTCACGCACCGCCGAGATCACCCGGGAGAGGCGCGAGGCGCCGGTGGTGGCGCTCCGCCAGGGATCGAGCGCCGCGCGGGCCGCGCGCTCGGCCCAGCGCCCGGCCGTCCCCGCCTGCTCGCGCACGGCCGCGACCCCGAGCTCCGCGGCGGCGGGCGCCTCCGCCGGCGTCCAGTCGTCGGGCTCGAACACGGCCCCCTCCCCGGGGTCGGCGAACAGGGTCGCGGCGAACTCCATGCCACCGATCCCGTCGGCCATCGCGTGATGAATGCGGCAGCAGAAGCCGACGCGACCGTCCTCGAGGCGCGGCACGAGCGTGAAGTGCCACAGCGGCCGGGAGCGGTCGAGCGGCTCGGCGAGCAGGGCGTCGACCAGGTCGTCGAAGCTGTGCAGCGACACCGCTTCGTCGGGCCCGGTGTAGGCGACGACGTGACGGGCGATGTCGAAGCGCGAGTCGTCCACCCAGAACGGGTCGCCCAGCCCCATGGGCGGATCGGCGAGCCGGTGCCGGCAGCGCGGCAGCTGACCCATGCGGGCGCCGATCGACGCCCGCAGCGCCTCCACCGTCGGACGCTCGCGCGTAGGGTGCGGGCGGCACAGCCCGACCCACGCGATATGCATGGGCGAGCCCGGCGTTTCGAGCCTCAGGAAGGCCGCATCGAGAGGAGAAAGCTGTTCCAGAACGCGCACCCCGGCAAGGCGCATCGTCCCATCGTCGTCAACGCTAGGTCGGCTTGGTCGTCATCGCCCACACCGCCACCAGGTAGGCGACCACCAGCACCGACACGAGCACCGCGGCGACGCGCACCCCGGTCCCAGCGGCCCCACGGCGCGCCGCCAGCCCGGCGAGGACGGTCGCGACGATGATGAGCAGCAGGCCGGGCTCGGCGGTCGAAAAGCCGATGTCGACCCACGTGAGCTTGGCGTCCTCGAGCCCCTCCTTCGACAGCGTCCATTCCGCGGCTATGCGCATCACGAGCCATCCGGGCAGGACGGCCAGCAGCAGAGCCCGATAGCCGACGCGGACCGTCGCAACTTCGCCGCCGCGCCACGCCGCGAGCAGCGACGTGACGGCAAGCACGAGGCCCCCGACGAGAACCATCGCGCCCAGGATGTGCAGGAACAGCGGCAGGTTCCAGTCGTCGGGGCGGATGAGCGCGAGCACGGTCACGCCCCGGGCTTCCAGACCATGTCGGCGAGCAGGAGGACGACCACGAGGGTGCGCAGCCAGTGCAAGGTCGCGAAGTTGGCCACCGCGACGTCGCGGGCGCGCCGGCCCAGCTCGGTGGCGATCGCCCACAGGACGATCGCGGCGAGGATCCAGCCGTCCCAGAGCTCGTATCCGTCGACGTAGAGGGCGAGCCAGACGCCGAAGACGAGCGTTCCCAGGCCGCCGACGTCCCACAGGACGTTGGCCACGGTGGACGTGCGCGGCGCCGCGGGCGCGCCGAGCACGAGGGCGCTCGAGACGACGACGGTGGCGCCGAGCATGAACGCGGCCAGCACGTGGAAGAACAGCAGCGTGTCGTACACGGCGGCCCGCACCCTAACCGGTGATCCCGATGCATCTAGGATGGCGCGCGTGGCGGAGGTCTCCAACTACGAGATCGTCAACCATTACTTCGAGGCCGCGGCCGACCGCCTGGACATCCCCGACGACCTCCGCGCCGTGCTGCGCTCGGCCTATCGCGAGGTCCAGGTCCAGATCCCGGTCGAGCTCTCGGACGGGCGCCTGCACGTCTTCTCCGGCTATCGCGTCCAGCACAACGGCGCCCGCGGCCCCTACAAGGGAGGGATCCGCTACCACCCCGAGGTCGACCTCGACGAGGTCCGCGCGCTCGCCTCGCTGATGACGTGGAAGACGGCGATCGTCGGACTGCCCTTCGGCGGCGCCAAGGGCGGCGTCAACTGCCCGGCCGACCAACTCGAGCCGGACGAGGTGCAGCGCATCACGCGCTCGTTCATGGACAAGATCGAGAAGGTGCTGGGGCCGACACGCGACATCCCGGCTCCCGACGTCAACACCAACGCGCAGGTGATGGCCTGGATGATGGACGAGTACGGCAAGCTCCACGGCCACACGCCGGCCATCGTCACGGGAAAGCCGCTCGCCCTCGAGGGCTCCCACGGCCGCGAGTCGGCGACCGGCCGCGGGCTCGTCTACCTCTACCGCGAGGCCGCACCCAACCTCGGGCTGACGCCCAGCAACACCCGCTTCGTCCTCCAGGGCTTCGGGAACGTCGGCTCGTGGGCGGCGCGGATCATGCAACAGCTCGGATGCCGCATGGTCGGCGCCTCCGACGCGCATGGAGCGATCCGCGCCGACGGCGGGATCGACGCGACCGCGCTGGCCGAGCACGTCCTCCAGCGCGGCAAGGTGGCGGAGTTCGAGGGCGCGGAGGCGATCCCGCCCGAGGAGCTGCTGGCGATCCCGTGCGAGGTCTTCATCCCCGCGGCCCTGGGCGGGATGATCAACGCCGAGAACGCCGACCGGCTGGACTGCCGGGTGGTCATCGAGGGCGCCAACAGCCCGACCACTCCGACCGCCGACGAGATGCTCGCCGAGGCGGGGATCCAGGTCATCCCCGACGTGATGGCCAACGCGGGCGGCGTCGTCGTGTCCTACTTCGAATGGGTGCAGAACCTCCAGCACTTCCGCTGGGACGAACGCGAGGTCAACGACCGGCTCGGGACGATCATGCGCCGCGCCTACCGCGAGGTCGTGGCGCGCACCAAGGAGGAGGAGGGCGCGCCGCTCCGCGTCGCCGCCTACGAGCTGGGCATCGAGCGCGTGCTGGAGGCGGCGCGCGCCCGCGGATACGTCTGAGCGGCCGGTCCGTTAACGCGGAAGCGCCCCTGTTGAGGGGCGCTCCCACGGCGTCCTTGCCCTCCGAGGCAAGCTTTGGTTCCGGGACCGCTCCGGTGCCGTTCGCACGGGGAAATTCGGCCTGGCGGCCGCTCAGCTGAACTTTTTGCGCACGGACTGGACGTCCGTCCGGCGCCTACAGCAGGACCGTGCCCTCGATGAGGATCGCCGCGCCCCCGCCCACGCGTACGCGGTCGTCCTCGACCGAGCACTCGAGGATGCTCGGACGGCCCATCTCGATGCCCTGGTCGATGACCAGGCGCTCGGTGCCGGCGCGCGCGTGAAGGTAGGCCATGAGAGGGCCCGGCGGCCGAGCCGGTCGCCGGGTCCTCGCCCATGTCCTCGGTGTGGCCGAACGCTCGCGCGTGCGCGCGGCCGGCGGCCGGGTCGCACGCGGCCAGGTACAGGACGATGGCCTCGTGCTCGTCGAGCAGCGGCTCGATGACCGAGAAGTCGGGCACGGCGCGGGCGAGCGCCTCCTCGCGCACCGGCGCGAGCACCTGCGGCACGCCCGTGGAGACGACCTGTACCGGCAGCTCGGGATCGGCGTCGGCGGCGTCCAGGCCGGCGACGGCCAGCACCTCCGCGGGGTCGAGCTCGAGACCGAGGCTTGCCGGCTCCTGGAGCATCGAGACCTCGGCGCGGTCGCCATCCAGCCTGACGTCGATCGGCTGGAGCCCGGCGCGCGTCTCCTGGACGTAGTGTGCCTGCGCCTCGCCGGCGGCCCTGGCCACGGCGACGGCCGTTCCGAGCGACGGATGGCCGGCGAAGCGCAGCTCCTCGCGGGCGTCGAAGATGCGGTTGCGGTAGTCGGCGCCCTCGCGAGTGGCTGCCTGAACGAACGTCGTCTCCGACAGCTTGGTCTCGCGCGCGAAGGCGAGCATGGTCGCCTCCCCCAGGTCGTCGGCGTCGTGGACCACGGCGAGCTGGTTGCCGCGCAACGGACCGTCGCAGAAGACGTCCAGCCAGGTCAGCCGGTGGGCGCCCACCGCTCAGTCGTCGAAGTCGAAGTCTTTCGGCGGCTTCTGCTCGAACCAGAGCCGGTCGTGCTCCGGGGTCTCCTGGAGGAACTCCGGGGTCTCCTCGAGCACGTCTTCGTCCGCGGGCGGCTTCTCCTCTTCCTCCGTCGCAGCGTCCTCCTCGGCGAACACGTCATCCACGTCGAAGACGGCGGTCTCCTGCGTGCTCGACCCTGCGGGCTCGAATTCGGGCGGTGGAGGCGACTCGGGCTCGGCGGGCGCAGCGGGCGCCTCGGGGTCCGGCTGCAGGGAGTCGTCGGGCTGTGGGTGATGGGCCGGGGGTGCCTCGGGATCCGGCACCGCGGGCTCGAGCGCCTCGGGCGCGGGGGCGGCCTCGGGCGCGGGGGCCGGGTCCGCCACGACCGGTTCGGCCGCAGGCGCGGCCGCGCCCGCTTCGCGGACGGCGGGGCCGAGCGCCTCTTGCTCCTGGCGAGCCAGGTCGGTGGGGTCACCACCCCGCTTGCGCTGCAGCTCGAGGTGCTCTCGAATCGCTTCGTCGAGAAGTCCCATGGAGCCTCAACAGACTATTCGATAGCGCGTGCGGTCTTCCTCGCCACGGGCTCGGCCCGCTCGGTGCGGTTCTTGCCCGCACGCTTGGCCCGGTACAGCGCCGCGTCGGCGCTGGCGATGAGCTCCTCCTTGCCGCTCGCCGTCTCGGGCACGGCTGCGACGCCGAAGCTCGCCGTCACCTTGATGACACCCTCGCCGCCCAGCCGGGGGATCTCCAGGGCCGCGATCGCCGTGCGCACGCGCTCCGCGAGCAGATGCGCGCCGTCCAGGTCGGTCTGGGGCAGCGCGACGGCCAGTTCCTCTCCCCCGTAACGCGCCGGCTCGTCGATCTCGCGGGAGCTGTCCTTGAGTACACGTCCCACCTCCTGCAGAACGAGGTCGCCCTGCTGGTGCCCGTACGTGTCGTTGACCTCCTTGAAGTCGTCGATGTCCAGCATGAAGAGGCCCAGCGGCTGCTCGAAGCGCCGCGCGCGCTCGACCTCGGCGGTCACGACCTCCTGGAAGCGCCGGTGGTTGAACAGGCCCGTCAGGTCGTCGGTCACGGCCTGGCGCTGGACCAGCTCGTGGAGGTCGACGTTCTCGATCGAGAGCGACGCCTGGCTGGCCAGGTAGTGGAACAGCTCGCGCTCGTCGGTCGAGAAGGCCTCGCCCTCGCGCGCCACGGAGATGAGGCCCACGACCGTTCCGTCGCCGGAGCCAAACGGGTGTGCGAGCGCCGCCTGGCCGTCCTGCTCGGTCTCGGCCGGCCCGCCCGATGCCAGCGAGAGCGACTCGACACCGCGGATGGCCTCGTGGAAGGAGCGAACGTTGCCCGCGGCCGCCCGCTGCTTCAGGGGCGCGCCCGGCACCTCGCGCGACGTCGCCCGTCCCGCCCCCGCGGAGATGGCGTCGACCGCCGTGCGCACGACGATCTCCAGGAGGGCGTCGCGGTCGAGGTTCGACGCGGCCGTCTCGCCGATGCGGCGGATCGACTCCTGGAGGCGGGCGCGCTCGCGGCGCAGCTCCTCGAGGCGGGACTCCAGCTGGCCGGCCATGGTGTTGAACTCCTGGCCCAGCTCGGCGAACTCGTCGTCGCCCTCGGTGGTCACGGGCGTGGAGAAGTCGCCGCCCGCCAGACGCCTGGCGCCGGCGAGGAAGCCCCCGATCTGCGACTGCAGCGAGCGCGACACCAGCAGGGCGAAGCCGAAGGCGAGCGCCACGAAGACGATGAGGATGATCGCGGCCACGCGCCGGCCGTCGGAGATGTCGGCCGAGACGGCCTCGGTGTCGTAGAGGACCGCGACGCGCACGGGCTGGTCGCCGAAGCCGCGGGCGCTGAAGGACGCGGCGCGGAACTCGGTGTTGTCGATGTGCAGGGTCCCCACGCGGGGGAGCGGGTCGTCGCCGAGGCCGGGGACCGTCGAGGCGATCGTGCGCCCGCCGCGCTGCACGGCACCGTCCAGGCCGGTGACGCGCCGGACCAGGCGCGTGTACTCGGTCGCGGTGGTCGCGGAGACGCGCAGCTGTCCGATCTGGCCGCCGCCGGACTCCCTCAGAGTGCGCGCCGCCGACGCGGTGGCGTCGGGCGACCCGACGTCGACGACTGTCCGGGCCCGGCTGACGACGGCGATCCGCCGCAGCCGCTGGGCGCGCAGCAGCTGGCTGGCCCGAGTCTGCACCGCGCGCTCGTTGCCGGAGCGCAGCGCCGCGGACATCGCGGGGTCGCGCGCGATCCGGCCGGCGGCGACGCCGGCGCGCTCGACCTCGCGGCCGTAGAGGCCGATCGCCGCCGTCTGCGCCTGCGCGACGCGCGCGTCGGCCTGCCCGTGCTCGTTGTCGGAGATCAGCCGGAACAGGGCCACCGTGACGACGAGCATCGGCACGATGACGATGGCCACGAAGAACAGCGTGAGCCGGCTGCGAAAGCTCCGAAACATGGGGCTCGGCCCGAGGGTACTGGCCGTCGCCTGGTTCGGCGCAATCGCACGCTCAGGTGCACTGCCTTTTCGCAGTTAGACTGTGGGTTCCCGGGGCTATAGCTCAGTTGGGAGAGCGCCTGGATCGCACCCAGGAGGTCGGGGGTTCGAGTCCCCCTAGCTCCACTAAAGAGCGACGCTTGCTGGTTGCTGCCAGCGACTTTGAGGAAGACCCACGTCATGGCGTCCTACTCGGTGAACCCGCGGGCAGTCGCGCGGGCGCGGCGGCTGATCAAGGTCTTACGTCACGTGCTACCCAGCGCCGAGGAGAGCTCGCCCAACTCATCGCATCAGGCAATGTAGGGAATCGGCTCGCCCGGCGACTCCCGGGCCGGGGGCCCGGGGCGAGGACTGGTTCAGGATGCTTGAGACCGAGCGGCCTGGGGCGCGGCGGGGGCGCCCCGCCGGGCGAACTGCCCGGCGAGGAAAGCTCCCAGCACCAACACGGTGACCGCTTCCAGCACGATCGAGATGTCGATCGCCTGCCGGTAGCCGGGCTCCATCCACCCGAACAGCGGAGTCTGCTCGCTGACGAACAGTGCCGCCAGCGACCCCGCTGCGACGCCGATCCCCGCGGCCGCCGGCCGCCGAGGACGTGCTGCTGGAGCAGGCCGCGGCTCGTGTGCCGGAGCTGGTGCCATTCGGCACGGGCGGATGCTGGCGTCGCCGTTCGCCGTCTTCCGCGGCGGGGCCGCGCTGATGGCCGCCGACCTCGCCGAGACGCCGCAGTCAGGCCTGCCGGTCCAGCTGTGCGCGACGCGCACCTGTCGAACTTCGGAGGCTTCGCTTCGCCCGACCGTCTGAAACCGTGACTTCCAGCACGGCGGCTCAGGATCGAAAGCAACGCGGGCTCGCCCGCGTATTGCCGGTGGTGGGGTGGCTACCTAGCTATGAGCGGCGCTGGCTGCGCGGCGATCTAGCAGCGGGAATCGCGGTCACGGCCTTGGTGGTCCCGAAGAATCTCGGCTACGCGGACATCGCGGGAGTGCCGCTGCAGAACGGGCTGTACGCGGCGGCCGCTGGGGCGATCATCTACGCGCTCTTCGGAACGTCTCGGCAGATCTCGACCGGGCCGAGCTCGTCGCTCGCGGCCGTCGCGGGAGGCGCGGTGGCTGTGACCAGCGTCGCTGGAGAGCAGGCGGCGGAGCTCGTCGCGGCGATCGCGCTGGTCACCGGGCTGTTGTTCCTGATGCTCGCGCTCCTGCGGATGGGGTGGATCGCCAGCTTCCTGTCGAAGGCGGTGGTCACGGGGTTCCTGGCGGGGGCGGCGGTCGACGTGGTCGTCGGCGAGCTGCCCAAGCTCACCGGGACGTCCGCGGAGGGTGACAACGCGTGGCGCGAGCTCGGGTCGTGGCTCGGATCGCTCGGTGACGTGCATTGGACGACTTTGCTCGTGGGCGTCACCTCGCTCGCGGTGATCCTTGGGCTGCGTCGTCTGACGTCCGCGGTTCCGGGTGCACTGGTGCTCGTGGCCGGCGGACTGCTGGCCTCATCGCTGTTCGATCTCGGCGCGCACGGGGTGGCGCTCGTCGGCGACGTGCCAAGCGGGCTTCCCACCCCGGAGATGCCCGACCTTGGCCTCGTCCGCGACAACTACGCAACCGTCGCCATCGCGTCCGTGGCACTGCTGCTGATCGGGTTCTCCCAGACAGCGGGTGATGCGAGGGCGTTCGCTGCGCGGCATCGGTACCGCATCGACGTGGACCAGGAGTCCGTGGCTCAGGGGATGGCGAACGTGGGCGCGGGCCGTCCAGGGATGCCCGTATCGACCAGTCTGTCGGCCAGCTCTCTGAACGAGTCGGCGGGCGCGCGAACGCAGATGGCATCGCTCGTGACCGGCGGCCTGGTGCTCGCGACGCTGCTCGTCCTCGCGCCGCTGTTCTCGGACCTTCCCAAGGCCGTGCTACGGGGCCGTGATCATCGACGCCGTCGTGTTCGGCATGATCGACGTCGCCGAGCTGCGCCGCCTCATCGGTCACGCGATTTGACTTCTGGGTCGCGGCCGCGGCGATCGTCGGCGTCTCTCGGTGGGCGTCCTGGCGGGTGTGGTGGTCGGGGTGTGCCGCTCGCTCGGCTGGCTCGGACGACGACAGCCACGGCAACCGGCGCGATGGCGAGGAGGAGAAAGCGTTTCATGGGGTAATGACCTCCGCTTTTGCGGCGCCGGAAACGGCAGCGCTTAGTGGGACTCACCACCCATCGACGCGGGAACGTCAGAAAACCTTTCCGTGCGTGACGACCCTCACACAACTCTTAGTAGTCGAGGATGCTGATGGGGCGCGAGGCGGCACCAGTCCTGATCGCCTACGACGGTTCGGAGGTTTCTCGGGCCGCCGTTCGGCGCGCCGCCGAGCTTTTCGCCGGGCGTCCGGCTGTTGTGGCGACGGTCTGGGAGCCAGGGCTGGCGGCGATACCGGTGGGCCAACCCGAAACCTTCGGGGTGGGTACGGTGCCCCCGGATCCGGCGACGGTCGAAGCGGTCGATCGCGTCCAGCGTGAGCACGCCTCGACTGTGGCCGGCGACGGAGTTGAGTTCGCTCGCTCTGTCGGGCTGGCCGCGGAGCCTCACGCCGTGCCGGACGAGGTCGACGTGGCGGACACGCTGATCGGCATCGCGCGGGAGCGCGGCGCGGCCGTCGTCGTGGTGGGCTCGCATGGCATCTCAGGGCTGCGCTCGCGCCTGCTCGGAAGCGTTTCGCGGAAGCTGATCGAGCATTGCGACCGGCCGGTCCTCGTCATCCGCGACGACAGCCCCTAGCCGAGGGCTGTGAGCGCGGTCAGCGTCCGGCGTCCAGCGCGGCCCGCAGACCAGCCAGGTCGGCCGCCCCGAAGACCACGCGGTTCTGGGTGGCGACGTAGACCAGGTCGAGGTCCACGCCGGCCCGTGCGATCTTGCGAGTCAGGTCGGCCAGCACGCCGGGCCGGTCCTCGACATCGACCACGACGACCTCTCGCTCGTGGCTGACCGTGACGTCGTGGGAGATGGCCAACGCGTGTTTGGCGGCCTCGGCGTGCGGGACCAGGATGTGGAGCTCAGCGCGCTCGCCGGGTCCGAGGCACGTGGCCGCTGCGATGTTCACGCCGGCATCGCTTATCGCGGCCGCAACCCGCGCCAGCGCGCCAGGCGTGTTCTCGACATCGATGACCAGGTCGACTGCCATTGTGCCGCTCGCGGCTGAGCCTACTCGCCAGCGGGTCATCTGACGGGGGACCGGCCGTCAGGGGGTCGTCGAGGGCCGGAAGTCCGCAGGGTTCGCTGCCGCTGTCAGCCTCTACCCGGCCGCCTGGAGTGCCTCCTCCGATCGGACGAGCTACCCGACGTGGCCGATGACGTTGCTCGAGAGCACCCAGGCCGACCCGCTGACGAGCCTTCTCCCGGCCGCCTGGAGTGCCTCCGCCGGATCGGACGAGGTACCCGACGAGGCCGATGCCGATGAAGAACTCCAGGACGACCTCGTGACGATCCACGAGTTCATGTCCGTCCAGTCGTCGGACAGTGACCGCCGGTCTGCTCGTCCGTCCACTGGCAGGCCAGGAAGGTCGGCGCCTTGATCGCCTGGCCGTGCCCTGGTTGGAGGCCCTGAATAGGCGCTGCCGGTCTACCTACTACGTCTTGATCCGTCCGCCGGCGTGCGGGACCATCGTGACCGCGCGCCGTGCCGGCGGCGCGAGCTCGGCGTCGGCCGGGGAGATGGCGACTCTGCCGAGAATCGTGGTGAGCGCGATCTTGATCTCGAGCTCGGCGAGCGCTGATCCGATGCAGCGGTGCGCGCCGCCGCCGAACGGCAGCCAGGTATAGGGCTCAGGCGCGTCGCCCAGGAAGCGCTCCGGCTGGAAGCGCTCCGGGTCGGGATAGACCTCGGGATCGTGGTGGACGCCCCAGGCGTCGATCAGAATGAGCGTTCCAGCCGGGATGCGGTGGGGCCCGATCTCGAATGGCTCGTCCAGGACGCGGCCGGCGGCGACCGGTATCGGCGGGCGTATCCGCAGCACTTCCTTGACGAGGGCGCCGAGGTACTGCTCGTCGTTCTCACGCGCCGCGACGGTCGCGCGAGCGCGAACGTCGGGATTGTGAGCGAGCAGCACCGCGCCCCAGGCGATCGCGGCGGCCGTCGTCTCGTGGCCGGCACCGATGAGGGCGAGCAGATCGTCGCGCAGATCCTCGGTGGTCAGCGGCTTGCCGTCCTCATCCCGTGCCTGCACGAGCATGGCGAGGATGTCGTCGCGCTCCTCGAGCCGGGGATCGGTTCGCGTGGCGGCGATCTGCTCGTCGAACAGGGCGTACAGCCGGTCACGGAGCCGCCACCAGCGCCGGGTCGCGACGTTCCAGCGCGACCGCCCCTTCAACTCGGGGAAGTACGTGAACACCGCTGGCGTCGGCAGGGCGGAGGCGAGCGCGGCGGCTTCGCGGATGCGCTGTGGCAGGGCGATACGAGGGGCGAACCGCCTGGCCAGGCGGAGACGCAACGCCCCGAGCGGATAGAAGAGCAGGTCGTCGATGAGCCGGCGAAACCGCCGACGCATGGCCACGTCGGTGACGCCGAGCACCGCCTGCAGGATGACCTCGATCGTGACGTCCTGTGCGATCGGCAGCACCGCCACCGTGTCGCCTGGGCGCCAGCGATCGATCTGCCCATCCATGAGCCTCTGCATCAGCTGTGCGTAGAGGCGGACTCGCTCACCGTGGAACGGCGGGAGCAGCAGCTTCCTTCGCGCCAGATGCTCCGCGGGCTCGAGAAGCAAGACCGAGCGTTCGCCGATCAGCGGTCGCACGGCGTGGTTGCCGTGCTGCTTGGCCAGGGGATCGCCCGTGAGCAGTCGCCGGATCGCGTCGCGGTCGCTCGTGAGGACAATCGCCGGCATCGTGCCGGGGCGGATCGTGAAGGTTGCCCCATAGCGCTGGTGTCCATCGCGCGTGAACTGCGGATAGCGGAGTCCCCACAGCACGGCCTGCACGGGACCCGGCCACCGGGGTCCCGGCGGGAGGGATGGCGCCGGCCCAAGTCGATTCTTTTGGGCGAGTGCGGGCATGAAGGCGTCGTTTTCGACCTGCTCGAGAAACCGGTTGTTCGAGACTACGGCGAAGGGACCTGGGACGCGCTGCTCGACGCTCAGAGGATCAGCCTGCGTTCCATGAAGCGGATCGCCAGGCGCCACGACACGAGCGCGAAGCCGACCAGGAACGCGAGGTGCCCGACGTCCGCCCAGCCCACGAAGCCGAACACGGCGTGCCGCACGAGCTGGACGCAGTGGAACAGCGGATTGAGGTTGCCGAGCACCTGCGCCCACTCGGGCAGCTGGTCGAGCGGGAAGAACGTGCCGGCGACGAGGAACATCGGCGTGAGCAGGCCGCTCTGCCAGTAGGAGAAGCTCTCGATCGCCTTCGCCTTGGCGGCGATGAAGATCCCGAAGCAGGCCCAGCCGAACCCGGCCAGCGCGGCGATCACCGGCACGAGCAGCATCCCCCAGCTCGGGTCGAGCCCGAAGACCATCGCGACGAGCATCGGCACGCACCCGTAGACGCCGGTGCGGGCCGCGATCCACAGCGCCTCGGCGGTGACGAGCTCCTCGGTGTCGACGGGCGCGGCGAGGATCGCGTCGTAGGTGTGCTGGAACTCGTACTTGACGAACGTCGAGTACATGGCCGGGAAGGCGCCCGAGAACAGCACGGTCGTGGCCACGATCCCGGTCCCGACGAAGTCGATGTAGTCGTAGCCGCGCGACCGTGCTGACCAGCGAGCCGAAGCCGAAGCCGAAGGCCAGCAGGTAGATCGTCGGGTCGACGGTCGAGGAGAACGTCGACGAGCGCCAGAACGACGAGAAGTTGACGACCTCGCGGACCATCACGCCCCGCAGCGCGGCGCGCTCGAGGCGGCCGAGGCGGCGCGTGCTGCGGCGGCGGCGGCCATCAGGAGATCTCCTCGCCGGTCAGCAGCACGAAGACGTCCTCGAGGTTCGTGACCCGGCGCTCGCCGTCGAGGTCGGCCGCGCCGTTGCTGTGCAGGATCGCCACCGAGGTGCCGGTGCGCCGCGTGCGCCAGCCGCGCGCGTGCGCGTCGCGCCTCGACCTCGGTCAGCCGCGCCGGCGACCCGTAGACCTCGATCGCCTCGGGCCCGGCGTGCTCGCGGATCAGGGCGCGCGGGCGCGCCGACCGCGACCGCCTTGCCGTGGGACATGATCGTGACGGTGTCGCAGAGGCGCTCGGCCTCCTCGATGTAGTGGGTGCTCATCAGGATCGACACGCCCTCCGAGCGCAGCCGGTCGATCAGCGCCCACAGCTCCTGGCGCACCTGCGGGTCGAGCCCGACGGTCGGCTCGTCGAGCAGCACGAGCCGCGGCTCGTGCAGCAGCGCGCGCGCGATCAGCAGCCGGCGCCGCATGCCGCCGCTGAGCTCGTCGACCTTCGACGCGCGGCGCTCGCGGAGGTTGGCGATGCCCAGCGCGCGCTCGATCGCCGCCTTGCGCTCGCCGGCCGGCACGCGGTACAGGTGCGCGAAGACGAGCAGGTTCTGCTCGACCGTCAGCGAGACGTCGAGGTTGTCGAGCTGCGGCACCACGCCCATCTCCGCGCGCGCCTGCTTGGAGTCCGTCGGGCAGCCGGTAGCCGAGCACCTCGAGCTCGCCCTCGTCGGCGATGACCTGCGCGGTCAGCGCCTTCATCGTCGTCGACTTGCCCGCGCCGTTGGGCCCGAGCAGGCCGACGCACGTTCCGAACGGCACCTCGAGGTCGAGGCCGTCGACGGCCGTGATGCGAGCCGAAGCGCTTGACGAACCCGCGCAGTCTGATGGCGGACTCCATGGTCATACCTTTCCAGTCCTATGACCGCGAGGCGTGGCCCAACTCATCGACGACGGCTTCTAACCTGTAGGGCGATCACATGAGCCAAGCTCGTTTCGAGGTGATCCCCATCGGGGAGGTCGAGTCTTCCTTGACCGATCCGGCCTCGGCGCCCAAGCAGGGCCATGAGGGAGCCCCCGACGCCTGGCTGGTGATCGAGCCGACCGCACTCGAAGGCCTCGAGGGCCTCCGACCCGGGGATCAGGTCATCGTCCTCACGTGGCTCGACCGCGCTCGCCGTGACGTCCTGCGGGTGCATCCGCGCGACGACGTCGCCAACCCCGAGCAGGGCGTGTTCAACACCCGCTCGGCCGACCGCCCCAACCCGATAGGGCTGCACCCGGTGGAGATCGTGTCAATCGAGGGCCGGCGAATCCGCGTACGGAATCTCGAAGCCTTGGACGGAACGCCCATCGTGGACATCAAGCCGGTGCTCAGAGGCGCTGAACCGCGGCACCCCTAAGGGGTAGCGGGGAAAGATTGGGGTTCGGGTTTGGGGGTCTCCTCGATGCGCCGTGCGCCCGGCTCGCCGATCCTGGCGCCATGCCCCGCACATCGACGACAGGAGGTCCGATGAATCCCCTGGCCAAGCTGACGCTCGCGGCCGTGATTGCCGCCCTGGCCCTGCCCGCCGCCGCCCCGGCCAAGGTCCTGCACTTCAAGGGAAAGGCCACCGGCGTCGCCGCGGCGCCCCACATGACGATCACCTTCGACGTGACTTCGTCCAAGGGCCGCGCCACCCGGATCGCCAACGTCTACGTGACCAACGCCGACTACGGCTGCCAGATGAACGGCCGGTTCGAGCGCAACGTGCGCTTCTTCGACGCCGGCGTGGTGTCCCGGAGCGGCGAGTTCGACATCCGTGAGACCCAGCTGCCTCCGGGCTACGACAACTGGCTCAGCGGGAAGGTGATCCTGCCCAAGACGAGGAACGGCAAGCGGAGCCCGCTCCGGGTCAAGGGCTTCCTCTCCTCGGAGTTCGGCTTCGGCCTCAAGCGGGGCGAGTACAACTGCCTGGCCGCGGACTACTTCACCGCGACGCGGGTGGGCGCCTGAGCCTCCCCGCCTCATGGGGCGTCGCGCAAAACGAGCGCGACGCCCTCGCCGCTCGTATTGTTACGCCGTGCCGAGCGGAGGAAGGGACAGCCAGCGCCCCCCGGGGCACGGTCAGGTGCTCCTCGGCAGCGCGAGCGAAGGCGCGCTGTCCCCGACGCCGGAGCGTGCGACCGATCTGTACCGCCTGAGCGATCCCGCCCTGTCGGATCTCGGCCTCGAGCCGTTGCTCGACGAGCTGCTCCTGCGCATCCGCGAGATGCTCGACGTCGACACCGTCGCGATCCTGCTCATCGACGAGGAGACCTCCGAGCTCGTAGCCCGCGCGGCCAAGGGGCTCGAGGAGGAGGTCAAGCAGGGTGTGCGCATCCCGCTCGGCCGGGGGTTCGCCGGTCGTGTCGCGTCCGAACGTACGCCGATCGCCATCGTGGACCTGAGCGAGGCCGACATCGTGAACCCCATCCTGCGCGAGCGCGGCATACGGGCCCTGCTCGGCGTCCCGCTCGTGGTGGAGGGCGCGGTGATCGGAGTGCTCCACGTCGGCAGCCTCGTCCCCCGCGAGTTCGGGACGGCGGACGCCGTCGTGCTGGAGCTGGCGGCCGCCCGAGCCGCACCGGCCATCGAGCGGGCCCGCCTGTTTGCCGCCCTGGAAGGAGAGCATCGCGGCGCGGTCGCCCTGCAGCGCAGCCTGCTGCCCGACCGCCTGCCCGAGCTCCCCTGCGCGACGGCCGCCGCGCGCTACCTGCCCGCCCGCGACGAGGTCGGCGGAGACTGGTACGACGTGCTCGCGCTGCCCGGCGGCCGCATCGGGCTGGCGATCGGGGACGTGGCCGGCCACGGCGTTCGCGCGGCGGCGTTGATGGGCCAGATGCGCGCGGCCCTGCGCGCCTACGCGCTGGAGAACCATTCCCCCGCGGTCGCGCTCGAGCTGCTCGACCGGATGCTGCGGGCCACGCGCGAGCGCGCGATGGCCACCGTGATCTACGCGGTCATCGAACCCGAGACGGGCCGGGTGCGATACGCGTCGGCGGGACACCCGCCTCCGGTCCTCGTCGACGACGACGGGGCGCGACTGTTGGAACCCGCGACCGGGCCGCCGGTCGGCACGGTCGTGGACTCCGCGTACACGGAAGCCGAGCTCGAGATGCGCCCGGGCGAGACGCTGCTGCTGTACACGGACGGCCTGATCGAGGTGCGCGGCGAAGCCCTCGACGAGGGGCTGGCGCGACTTCTGAGCGCCGCGGGGGGCATCACGGCGCCTCATGCGCTGTGCGAGCGGATCCTGCAGACGCTGCACCCCGACGCCGACGCGTCCGACGACATCGCGGTGGTGGCGCTGCACACTCCACCGATCCCGGACGTGCTGGACCTGCGCTTCCAGGCCGAGCCCGAGACCCTGGCGACGCTCAGGCACACGCTGCGCCGCTGGCTGAGGGCGGCCGGAGCCAACCCCGAGGAGCTGGCGGCGATCACCCTCGCGTGCAACGAGGCGGCCGCGAATGCCGTCGAGCACGCGTACGGCGCGGGAGCGGCCAGCTACGAAGTGCATGCCCGGCTCGAGGGCCCTGTGGTCGTGCTCAGCGTGCGCGACCAGGGGCGGTGGCGAGAGTCCCGAGGCGAGCATCGCGGTCACGGCCAGGTGATCATGCGCTCCGCCATGGACGAGGTGGATGTGCGCTCGGCCAATCCGGGCACGGAGGTGCTCATGCGGCGCGGCCTCGAGGCCCGGGCATGAATGGAAACGAGCTGCGCATCGGCACCGCCGACGGGATTCTGGTGGCCCGGCTGGAGGGCGAGATCGACCTGGCCAATGCGGAGGGCGTGCGCAGCGCCCTCACGCGCGCCGCGTCAAACGAGGTCGTCGGCGCCGTCATCGACCTCTCGAAGATCACCTACATGGACAGCGCGGGCATCAACGTGCTCTTCCATCTGCGCGAGCGCCTGCGCGTGCGTGGACAGGAGGTGCGCCTCGTGGTCCCGCCCGGATCGGGGGCCTACGACGCCCTGCGCTACGCGGGGGTTCTCGAGGTCGCTGGCGCTCAGCGACTCCGTGGACGCCGCGCTCGCGGAGCTGCCCTCGCAGGTGGAGTTCCCGGGGGCCTAGGGGCAGCGGCCCATACGGGCCGTCGCCAGAACCGCGCGGCTTCCTGGACTACAGCTCGGGGTCGAGGAGCAGCCCGAGCTGACGCGAGCGGGCCACGAGCGTGCCGTCGGGCGTCCACAGCTCGCCGTCCTCGTCGAAGAAGCCCTCGCGCACCAGGCGGGTGTTGAAACGCCCGAGCAGCAGCGAGTCGGGCAGGGGAAGCGGAGCCCGGAAGTGGACGGTGAGCTCGATGGTCGGCGCGGGGGCCAGCTTGCGCAGGCGGGGCCACGGGGCGGGAAACCACGCGTCGGCGAGCAGGGCGACGGTCAGCGCGTCGATCGGCCGCTCCTCGCGCAGGCCCATCCAGCCCCCGACCTCGGAGCGATCGGCGCCGCTGAACGGCGGCGCGCCAAAGCGCGTCTCCATCGTGACTCGCCCGGTGAAGGGCGGCGGCGCGAGACGGCCCGGCGCGACCGGCGGCATCTCGCGCGCCGAGGGCGGCGCGACCTCGGGCATCGGAGCCTCGGAGATCACCGGGCCGGGGCGCGGCGCCGACAAGGCGGCCAGCGCAAGCGCCATCAGTTCGCCCTCCTGCTCCAGGCGCGCGGTCACCGTCGTCAGCGAGCGCCCGGCGCGCTCGACCGCCGGGCGCACGGTGACCGCTCCGGCCTCGGGAGCGCGCAGGAAGTGGACGGTCATCGTCCGCGGCTGACGCGCCTCGTCGTCGGTCGCCAGCACGATCGCGCGCAGGACGATGGCCATGACGTAGCCGCCCAGCGGCCCGAGGCCCGCGTACCAGCTCTCCTCGATGCGGCCTTCCCAGGTGCCGTCGCCGAGCGGCCGCACCCCTGTGTCGTCGTCGAAGGCCACGGGTCGGATAAGGCTGACAGACCACTCGCATCCGTTGACGACGGGTAGGGAGACTGAGAGATTGGCAGGCCATGACAGGCTTGACGAAGGACCGTCGGCAAAGTGCCCGTCTGGCGGAGGAACAGCGAACAAAGGACGGGCAGGTCGAGGAGGATCGTCGCGGCGCTCCGCGAGCGTCGGTTCCGTCGGAGTACTCACGCGAGCTCCCGCCCGGCCCGCGACGGCCCGCCTTCGTCCAGACGCTCGAGTGGATCATCGACCCCAAGGGATTCATGACCCGCTGCCGGCGCCGCTACGGCGACGCCTTCAGCGTTCGCCTCGGTCCGAGCACGGACGTCGTGTTCCTGTCCGACCCGGCCGCGGTCAAGGAGGTCTTCCAGGGCCCGCCCGAGGACATGGACATGGGCGACATCAACGGCCTGTTCCGTCGCGTGCTCGGCCGTAACTCCCTGCTCGTGCTCGACGGCGCCGAGCACCTGCGCCAGCGCAAGCTCCTGCTGCCGCCGTTCCACGGCGAGCGCATCGAGCGCCATCGCGAGGCCATGGTCAGGACGGCCGACGAGGACGTCGCCACGTGGCCGATCGGCGAGCCGTTCTCGCTCCAGCCGCGCATGCAGGCGATGACCCTCAACGTGATCCTTCGCGCCGTGTTCGGAATGGAGGACGGGCCCAGGCGAGACGAGCTGCGCATCCTGCTCGCCCGCCTGCTCGAGCTCAACACCACGATCGCCACGACCCTGCCGCAGTTGCGCATCGAGCTGGGCGGCCTCAGCACGTGGGGACGGCTCATGCGCTGCACCGCCGAGGTCGACCGGGCGATCTACGCCGAGATGGGACGGCGGCGTGAGCAGGCGCGGCCCGGGCAGGACGACGTGCTCTCGCTGCTCCTCGACGCTCGCGACGAGGCCGGTGAGCCGATGACCGACATGGAGATCCGCGACCAGCTCCTGACGATGCTCGTGGCCGGCCACGAGACCACCGCGACCGCGCTGGCGTGGGCCTTCGAACGGATGCTGCGCCATCCCGCCGTGATCGCGCGCCTGCGCTCCGACCTGGAGCGGGGCGAGAGCCGCTACCTGGACGCCGCGATCAAGGAGAGCCTGCGCCTGCGCCCCGTGGTGCCGATCGCCGCCCGCAAGCTGTCGGCCCCGCTGACCGTCGGCGGCCGCCGGTACCAGCCCGGCACCGTGCTCATGCCGTGCATCTTCCTGCTGCATCGCAACCCGACGGTGTACGAGGCGCCGGAGGAGTTCCGGCCCGAGCGCTTCTTCAACCAGCAGCCGGCGACCTACGCGTGGATTCCCTTCGGGGGCGGCGTTCGCCGCTGCATCGGCGCGAGCTTTGCGCTGCTGGAGATGCGCATCGTGGTCGAGTCCGTGCTGCGCCGGCTGGACCTGAGGCCCGCGACCCGCCGCGACGAACGGATCGTCCGGCGAGCCTTCACCCTGTCGCCTAAGCGCGGGGCCCGCGTCGTCGCGACCCGCGTCCGAACGCCCGCCTGATCCCCGCGATCACGGAGGCGAGGAAGAGGTCGAACGAGTGCTGCGGGAAGGGCGTCACGCGCCCCATATCGGATGGCGGCCCGCGGACCACAAGCCACCCGTGGCACATGATGAGACGCGATCGGGAGGTTTGGTCGGTTTGCACCCGTCATGGGCGGCTAGGCGCGCGCCGATAGACGCAACGTGCGTGTAAACGACCACAAGCCGTCGCTACGCGAAAACGCGCTCGCCGTCCGTTCTCTCACGCCCGCCATGGCCGCGCGGGCCCAGGCCTACCTCTTCATCGCCGCGGGCGCGGTCGGGTCGCTCGGAGTGCTGCTCCCGCACCCGGAGCGCTACGACGCCGCCGGCCTGCTGGCGATCCAGGGTGCGTCGTTCGCTGCCGCGGTCCTTCTCCTGGTCCTCGGCGCGCGCACCCCGGACTGGGTCGCCACGTGCGGGCCGTTCGGCGCGACCGTGCTCACCTCGCTGGCCATCGTCCTCACCGGGACCAGCACCAGCGCCTACCTGCTCTTCTACATGTGGGTCGCCTTCTACGCCTTCTACTTCCTCTCCCGCCGCCAGTCCGTGTGCCTGTGCCTGTTCGCCGTCTTCAACTACGCGGCGGTGGTGCTGGGCTCCCGTATGTTCGGCTACACGGCGACGGGCATCGACGCCAACCAGGACATCCCCGCCTTCGTGCTGATCACCGGGACGATCGTCGTCGCCGGCGTGTTCCTCGTGCAGCTGCGCGAGCGGGTGGGACGCCTGATCGAGCAGCTCACCGACGCGGCCAGCACCGACCCGCTGACCGGGCTGCTCAACCGCCGCGGCTTCCAGAGCGTGATCGACAACGAGCTCGCGCGCGCCGAGCGCAGCGGGCACACCTTCAGCCTGCTGCTGTGCGACTGCGACTTCTTCAAGCACCTCAACGACCGCCTCGGCCACCACGCCGGCGACGAGGCGCTGCAGGCCATCGGGCGGCTGCTCGAGGTCAACAAGCGCCGCATCGACGTGGCCGCCCGGGTCGGGGGCGAGGAGTTCGCGCTCGTGCTCCCCGAGACCGACCAGCACGAGGCCTTCATCGTCGCCGAGCGGCTGCGCAGCCGGTTCGGCCAGTCGTTCGCCGACCAGCCGGTCCCGCTCACCATGAGCCTGGGGGTGGCCACGTATCCCATTCACGGGATGACCGCCGACGCGCTGCTGCGCTCCTCCGACGAGGCGCTCTACGCCGCCAAGTCGCTGGGCCGGGACCGCACCGTCCTCTACAGCGCCGAGGTGCAGGGCATCCTCGCCGCTCGGCAACCAGGGGGGCAGCGACCGCGACCACGCACAGCTCGCGACGGTCCTCAACCTCGCCGAGGCGCTGGACATGCGCGACACCGGGACGGCGCGCCACTCCCAGACCGTCGGGCGCTACTCCGAGTTGATGGCGCGCGAGCTGGGCCTTCCCGCCGAGCAGGTGGAGCGGGTCAGGGTCGCCGGCGTGCTCCACGACATCGGCAAGATCGGCGTGTCGGACGCGATCCTGCGCAAGCCGGGCCCGCTCACCGAGGACGAGTACCACCAGATGAAGAAGCACCCCGAGATCGGGGCGCGGATCCTCGGCGGATCCGGCCTCAACGACATCCGCGAGTGGATCCTCGCCCACCACGAGCGACCCGACGGCCGTGGCTACCCGAGCCGGCTGGCCGACGCGGACATCCCGCTCGAGGCGAAGATCCTCGCGGTCGCCGACTCCTACGAGGCGATGACGAGCGACCGGGTCTACCGCAAGTCGATCGGGGCGCGCGCGGCGCGTGAGCAGCTCGAGGAGTGCTCGGGCACCCAGTTCGACCCGCAGGTCGTGGCCGCCTTCCTGCGCGTGCTCGACCGCACGGGGGCGCAGGCGGCGCCCTCCGCGCGGTCGTAGCGACGCGTCAGCGCACGCGCTTGGAGCCGATCTGGACGCTCATGAGCGGCTGACCTTGCCGATCCGGGTGAGCTTGATCGAGTACTGGATCGTGGTCTGGTGCCAGTCCTCAGTGTCGCTGTACTCGTCGCGCCCTGCGGCTCGGATCACGTGCTGCTGGTTGGACCCGAACAGATCGCTGGTGGGCAGCCTTCGGCCGACCTCGCCCTTCGGCGTGCGGTCGAGCAGCGATGGCCAGGCCCCGCTTCCCCAGGGGCAGTTGTAGAACGGGCCCAAGGGAACGACAGGCGCCTGCTCGAGCGTGAGGAAGTCCGTCTTGCGCGAGCTGTAGTTCAGCTCGGCGTACCACGTGCTGCGCTTGGTGCCGCAGTCCGGCGGCTTGGGCGTCTGGGTCGATCCGGTCCCGTCGCCGTACGAGCAGATCTGTCCGCCGCTTGTGGTCACGGAACCCCGGCGGGTGATCTTCGACGCCAGGTCGATGTACTTGTCGTAGCGCTTGCCGCTGTTGAGGAACAGGGGCGTTGACTTTCCGAACTGGTAGAGCTTCACGACCTTCGGCTTGGACTTGAAGCGCACGACCTCGGTGCCGTCGCCGTGGATGTCCACGTCGCAGCCGCCTTGGTTGGCGTGGTCCGTCTTCCAGGCGTTGGTCTGAACGCCCTCGACCTCGACCTTGAACGACGCCGACTTCAGGCCGAAGCCGGGGGCGGCCTGGGCCGGGGCCGTGGCGCACCCGACGGCGAGCACTCCCGCCAGCGACGCGATCGTCTTGATCCTGAGGTTCATCCTTGTCTCCTTCAGTTCACGGGGTGGGGAGGAACAGGTCCTTCAGCCCTTGACGACGGCCACGTGGCCGGCTTCGTCCCGCGGGGGACACTCGAAGCAGATGCCGCCATTGCCGGCGTGTGGTCACCGTGGGCTTCACCGTGACGTCGGACGAAGCGACGGCGGGGAGGGTCGCAACGATGACGGCGGCGACCGCCATCAAGCGGGCGAGTTGGGCGATGAGGCGCATCGGTGACTCCCTTCACTTCACGGGGTGGTTGGCGAGGAACAGGTCCGCCGGGTCGTACGCGGCCTTGACCGCGCGCAGACGACGGAGGGTGTCGTCGTCGAAGAACGCGCCCGGCTCCTCCGGGTGCTCGACGAAGTTGGCGTAGCGCCCGGTCTCCCAGGGCGACAGCGCGTTCGTGACGAGTGCGAGCTGGGCCTGAATGGCCGACGCCATCGACGGGTCGAGCGGCACCCCGCCGGCGAACATCGCGAACGTGCCGGGCAGCGTCGAGCCAGCGCCGTGATGTGCCTCGGCCCGGGCGAGCGCTCCGCCCATGTGCCGCAGCTCCACCGAGACGAGCGGCGAGCCCGATCCCGGTCCGGCAACGGCGAGCAGGTCGTCGATGCCGGAAGCCGGCAGGTCGCCCACGAGCATCGTGTCGCTCATGTAGGGCGACGGCTCGTCCGGGTCCATGTGCAGGTAGCCCAGCGCGGCCGGGGGGACCATGGCGAACGTGTCCATGTCCGGGCCGAGCGCGCGCAGCGGCGCGATCAGCTCGGCACCCGTGGCCTCGTCGCCCAGGTAGGCGGCCTCGAGGAGCGCGAACGACTTGCCGCGCACGATGTCCGGCACCTGCGGGAGGTCCGGGACCTGGAGCACCCGCCCGACCGAGGTGACGTCCTCGGGGACGGAGGGCAGCCACTCGCGCCAGGCGTGGAGCACCTCGCTCGCCCGCTCGAACGGGAAGAACAGGGCGCCCGCGTAGACCTCGGAAGCGGGGTAGAGGTCGAACTCCATCGCCGTGACGACGCCGAAGTTGCCGCCGCCGCCGCGCAGCGCCCAGAAGAGCTCGGGCTCGTGCTCGCGGTCGACGCGCAGATGCCGCCCGTCAGCGGTGACCAGTTCGATCGCGGTGACGCTGTTCGCCTGAAGGCCGTGCCGGCGGGCCAGCCAGCCCATGCCGCCACCGAGCGAGTAGCCGACCACGCCCACGTCGCGCGAGGACCCGGCGAGAGGCGCGAGGCCGAGCTCGGAGGCCGGGTCGGCGACGTCGGCCCAGCGGGCTCCGGCGCGCACGCGGGCGCGCCGGGCCGCGGGGTCGATCTCCACTCCGGTCATGGCGGAGGTCTTCAGCAGGACGGTGTCCTGGAGCGAGGCGATGGGCCCGGCGTTGTGGCCGGTGCTCTGCGGAGCGATCCGCAGGCCGTGGTCGCGCGCGAACGCGACGACCGAGGCGACATCGGTCTCGTCGACCGGAAAGGCGACAGCGGTGGGGCGCTGGTCGATGGTCAGATTGAAGGCTTGGCGGGCGGCATCCCAGCCGGGATCGCCCGGGGAGACGACATCGCCGGCGAGGCGGTCGCGCAGGGTGTCGGCGGCGCTGCGGGGGGTGTCGGCGGCGCTGCGGGTCGTGTCGATGGTGGCCATACGTCCTCCTTGATGTCGGGCTTCGGAGTCGGCGAGGAGCAGCTCGATCGCCGAGAGCAGGCCGAGGCGGCCGAAGAACTTCCGCTCCGGGCCGGCGCCGTTGACGGCGCGGCCGGTCAGGGAGTCCCCGGCGACGTGGAGCTCGAGGGTGATCGTGAGGTCCCGGTCTTCCATGCAGGAGCCAGCATGCAGCGCCGCGGGCGCCCTGCCATCGAGGAAGACCCCAAACCGCACCCCCAAGGTTTGGGGGGTCAGACCCCTAGATGCGGCGCGTGTGAAGGGGTCAGACCCCTTCACACGCCTCGACTCAAATCTCGAGAGCCCCCTCGAGCTCGCGCCGAGAGCGGATCCCGAGCTTGCGGTAGGCGTTGGAGAGATGGACCTCGACGGTCTTCGGCGTCACGAACAGGACCTGCGCGATGTCGCGGTTGGTGTCGCCGCCGGCCGCGAGGTCGGCGACGCGCCGCTCGCTCGGCGTCAGGGCCTCGGGGCCGCTGGCGGCGTCGCGTCGCGGGCGGGCCCCGGTCGCGTGCAGCTCGCCCCGCACGTGCTCGACCAGGCCCGTCGCCGCGCACGCGCTCGCCAGCTCGAGCGCCCGGCGCAGCGGCTCGCGCGCTTCCGACGGCGCCTTGAACCGCCGCAACGCCGAGCCCAGCGCCGCCAGCGCCTTGGCGAGCTCGAGGCGCGCGGCCGACCCTTCGAGCACTTCGACCGCCGCCCGCAGGTCGTCGAGGCCATCCTCCCGCCGCAGGGTGCCGAGGATCCGCAGCGTCGTGCCCACCGGCCCCGGGGCGCCCCATGCCCGCGCCAGCTCGAGCTCCTCCTCGGCGAACGCGATGGCCTCGTCGCGACGCTCCAGGCGGTCGAAGGCCTGCGCCTTGCAGGTGCGCCAGCGCGCGTACGCCGGGTTGGCGTAGTGGGAGAAGCGCCGTGCGAACTCGTCGGCCATCGCGACCGCGTCCTCGGCGCGGCCCTCGGCGATCAGCAGCTCCATCTCGCTGTTGAGCCAGTAGCGGGCCCCATCGGACCGGTCGCCGGGATCGGCGGCGCGGTCGTGGGCGGCCCGAGCGGCGGCGACGTCGCCGCGCTCGAGGAGCACGTCGGCGAGGAAGGCGGACGCGTACACCATCGCCTGCTCGGCGAACCCCCACTGGACGAACTCGTCGATCCCCGTGCGCAGGACGGCCTCGGCACCGGCCAGGTCACCGCGGCGGGTGAGGACGAACCCATGCCACATGTGCAGGCCCGATACGGAGAACAGCGACCCGCGCCGGCGCGCCTCCTCGAGCGCCGCCTGCGAGGTCTCCACGGCCTCGTCGCGGTCGGCGAGCGCGAGCACGATGATCGGCGCGACGAGCATCAGTCCGGGGTCGGCGGCCAGCAGCGCGCCCCCGGCGAGCGAGCGCAGCGCCAGCTCGACGCAGTCGTCGGCCGAGCCGCCGCCGTACGCCCATTCCATGGCCGCCGCCGCCTCGAGCATGCGGGCGCCCGGTCCGCCGTCCTCGATGCCCGCGCGGTGCTCGGCCAGCCAGGACATGGCCTCCGGCTCGTGGGCGCCGAAGTACACGACGGTGAGCTCGAACGCCTCCAGCGCCCGGCGCAGGTCGAGCAGCTCGGGCGGCAACTCCGCCGCGGCGTGGCGGGCCACCTCTGCCGCCTCCGCGGGGGCGCCGGTGAACATCAGCGTGCGCGCGAGCATCCCGGCCGCCAGCCCGCGGGCCAGCGGGTCGCTCAACAGGTCGTGGGCCTCCCGCAGGTGGACGGCCGCCGCCCGGCCGTCCACGAGCACCTCGGCGGCGCCCAGCTCGAAGAGAACCTGCACCCGGCGGCCGGGCTCCGGAGGCTCGGCGAGCGCGCGCCGCAGGTAGGCGACCGCGCTCTCGGCCGCGCCCTTGTGCATCGCCGAGCGGCCGGCCTCGTGGAGGAGCTTCGCCACCCACACCTCTCCGCGCGGCGCGGTCAGCAGCAGGTGCGACGCCACCTCCTCGCGCTCGCCGCCCGCGTCGAGCATGGCGCGGGCCGCGCGGCTGTGCCGGAGCTCGCGCTCGCCGGGCGGCAGCTCGTGGTAGACGGCGTCACGTACGAGCGGGTGGACGAAGCCGAGCGGAGGGTCGGGCCGCAGGATCTCCGCTCGAGCCAGCGCGCCCGTCGCTTCGGCCACGCGGGGCTCGTCGAGTCCGGCCAGAGCCGCGATCACCGGCAGCCGCGCGTCCTCCCCGAGCACGGACACGGCCCGCGCCACCTCGATGGCCTCGTTACCCACGCGCGCGAGGCGAAGCAGCACCGCGCTCGACACGGCTCGGGGCCCGACCTCGCGCACGAGCTCGGCGTTCCGCGCGTCGGGCGACACCCCGTCCGCGGCGAGCGCGGCGAGAAGCTGCCCGAGCAAGAGCGGATTGCCGCGCGTCGCCTCGTGGCACGCCGCGCAGAACGCGGGGTCCGCGTCGCCCCCGAGGCGCTCGCGCACGAGATCTCTCACCCCGGCCTCCGAGAGCGGACCGGGCCACAACCGCTCCGCGGCGGCATCGCCCGTGATCTCGCCGAGCAGCGTGGGGTCGGTCCCGGCCTCGCCCGAGCGCAGCGTGGCCGCCAGGAGGATCGGCGTCCCCTCGAGCCGGCGGGCGAGATAGGCGAGGAAGCGCAGCGAGGGACGGTCGCACCACTGGAGGTCGTCCACCGCGAGGAGGAGCGGCCGCTCGGCGGCGAGGTTGAGGGCGAGCCAGTAGAGCCCATGCAGCGCGGCGAAGGAATTCTCGCCGCCACCGTCGCCCGCGTCGGAGCCGGGGCTGCCGAACACTCCGCGCGCGCCGTCGGCCGCCCCGTCGAAGGCGCGATCGTCGCCGTTGGCGCCGGCCACCGCGCCCTCGAAGAGCTGGCGCACCACCCCGAAGGCGAAGTCGCGCTCGAGCTCGCTCCCCCGCGCGGCGAGCACGCGCAAGGGCCGCTCGGCCGACCGGCGCAGGCCCGAGAGCAGCCGGGTCTTGCCGATGCCGGCCGGTCCCTCGATGACCAGAAGGCGTCCGTCACCCGCCTGCGTCGCCTCGACAAGCGCATCCAGAGCCGTCAGCTCGTGTTCTCTTTCGAGCAACTCCGCCTCGTGCATGAGGCGGCATGTTAGGAGCGCTCAACCCGCGGCAGCTTTCCGCCGATGATTGAGGGTGATCGGCGTCTTTATGGCCAAGTCAAACCGTGCTGATACCTTCACCGATCTGAGCCAGGCAGGAGATACACCATGATGCTGACCATCGATCGACCCGCGTGCCGAGTTCGTGCCCTGGCGACGGGCGCACTTGCCGTGGCCGCGCTGGCCATGAGCGCCCCCGTCGCGCTCGCCGCCGATCCGGCCGCCAGCGGGACGGAGTCCGCACCCGCCACGAGCACGCAGCCAGCTCCTGCGGCCCCCTCCCAGCCCGCGGCGACGCCGACCACCTCTACGCCGGCGCCGGCGCCGACGCCGCTGACGAACACGTCTGCCGCCCCAGACACCTCGGCGGCCGACGTCTACTCCGAAGGCTCGCCCGTCAGCGCGCCGCCGTCGGCGTCCGGCGGCCAGCGGCTCCTCGTCGGGCTCCTCGGCTCCTCGGCTCCACGGACAGCAGCGGATCGAGCCCGCGAGCACCGTCACTCCGGTCGAGAAGGCCGCGACGGTGCGCAAGCAGCAGGCCAAGCGGCGGGCAAAGCGAGCGGCCCAACGCATAGCCCCGCCAGGGGCGACGCACCTTCGGCGGGCGCCTCGCCGACGGTGCCCAACCTCGGGCGCGCGGCCCCGACGAGCGCCGCGGCTCCGGAACCGGCCAGCTCCTCGGTCTGGGAATCGCGCTGTTGATGATCACCGCACTCCTCATCGGGATGGTCAGCCATCAGCGTCGACAAGTCCGCGTCTAGCTACGAGCTGACCGGCGCGCAAACGCTTCCGCGTGACCGCCGGACGGCCGCGAGGGTTCCCAGGCCGCGGCCTCGGGCGCTTCGCACTGCAGTTCATCGGCTCCCGGCCCGGCGTCTTCGTCGCCGGGCTCGTCGGGATCGCCGTCTTCGCCGTCGCGCTCAACGGCGGCACGTACGGGCTCACGAGCCGCAACTCGCTCGCGATCGCGATCTGGTGGGCGATCGGTCTGGGCGCCCTGCTCGGCCTGCGGCCGCTGGCCCGCGTGCCGCGCGCGGCGCTGGTCGCCACCGCCCTGCTCGGCGCTCTCGCCCTCCTCAGCTTCCTCTCCATCGGCTGGGCCGACAGCGCCGAGAACGCCTTCTCCGAGTCCGGCCGGCTCCTCCTCTACCTCGGCGTTTTCGTCGTGGTCGTGGTGGCGACGTCGCGCGGCAGCGCCGGGCGCATCGTCGACGGCCTGGCGGTGGGTATCGCGGCGGTGGCCGTGCTGGCGCTCCTGGACCGCTGCTTTCCGCACGTCATCGACCACGGGCCGATCACCTCCGACTTCAAGGACGACCCGCGGCTCACCTACCCGCTGAACTACTGGAACGGCCTGTCGATCTTCGCCGGCCTGGCGTTTCCCGGACTGCTGCGCATCGCGATCGCCGGGCGAACCGCCGCGACCCGGGCGCTCGGCCTGGCGCCGCTTCCGGCGCTGGCCGGGACGATCTACCTCACCTCGTCGCGCGGCGGAGTCGTCAGCGCCGTCGTCGGCGTGCTCGCCTTCGTGGCCCTCGCCGACCGGCGCCTGGCCGCCGCCCTGGCCACCCTCGTGGCGGGCCTGGGCTCGGCGGCGACGGTCGCCATCCTCGCCGCGCGCGACGAGCTGGTCAACGGGCCGCTGGGCGACTCGGCCGCGCTCAGCCAGGGTCGTAGCGCCGCCCTGCTCATCGCGCTGGTCTGCGCCCTGACCGCCGCCGCGTGGCTCGCCGTCGCCCGGCTGGAGCGGCCCGTTCCGTCCCTTTCGCGACGCTGGAAGGCCGTCCTCGCGGGCCTTGCGCTGGTGGTGCTCGCAGCGGGTATGGTGGCCGCGAACCCGGCGAGCCGCCTGGATTCCTTCAAGAAGCCGCCGCGCGTCCCCGGCGAGGCCCAGGCGCCCACACACAACACGCACCTGTCTTCCGGCGGCGGGAATGGCCGCTGGCAGGCGTGGGGCGCGGCAGTCGGGGAATTCCGCGCCCATCCCGATCGCCGGCGGCGGCGCCGGCTCCTACGAGGCGTGGTGGGCCCGACACGCCGACATCCCCTACGTCACCCGCTACGCGCACTCGCTCTACCTGCAGACGCTCGGCGAGCTCGGCCTGCTCGGCGGCGCCCTGCTTCTCGGCCTCGTCGGGATCGTCGGCGTGACGGCCGCCCGGCGATGGCGGGCCTCCCGGGCGGCGAGCGCGGCGTCCTCGCCGCGGCGATCGCCATGCTCGTCGCCTGGGCGGTCGCGGCGGGCATCGACTGGGTCTGGGAGCTCCCGGCGATCGGCGTCGTCGGGGTTGTCCTGCTCGGCCTGCTGACCGGGCCGGCCACGGTCAGAGACGCGGGCGACATCGCACCCGCCGGGCGCGCGCGATCCGCCGGCGCAACTTCCTCGTGCGCGCGGGTGTTGGCGCTGTCAGCGCGGCCATCATCGTCTGCCTCGCCATTCCCTTGCTCGCTCGAGTCAAGATCCAGGACAGCCAGCGCGCGGCCGCCCGCGGCGACCTCTCCGGCGCCGCGGCCGACGCGCGGACCGCGCGGGACGTCCAGCCCTGGGCGGCCTCGCCCTACCAGCAGCTCGCGGTCGTGCAGGAGCAGGCCGACGACCTGCGCGCGGCGCGAAGCTCCATCGGCGATGCGCTCGAGCGCGATCCGGCAGCTGGCGGCTGTGGCTGCTGCGCGCCCGCATCGAGCAGGAGTCCGGGCGCCCGCTCGCCGCGCGCCAGGCGTTCGACCGCGCCGTCGAGCTCAACCCGAAGTCTCCGCTGCTGACCGCACTGCGGCGCCAGGTGCGCACGCCGTGAACCTCGCCGTGAGGCGTGGTCGGGCGGGGGTCGCCGTCGCCGCTTGACGTCGGCGCGACGGCGCTGATCACACTCCTCCTCCTCGTGCGCCCGCGACCGCCCCGGCCGCCCAGCCCCTGCAGACCGCGTTGTCGACGGTGGCCCGGTCTTCTACGGTCCGGAGGCCCCGCTCGGGTTCACGCGCAGTCCGCCAGGCGGGCGCGTCCGCCGTGCGCCTCTACGTCGGCTGGACCGAGATCGCGCCGCCTGGCGCGCAGAAGCCGGCCGGCTTCGACGCCGCCAACCCCGACGACCCGGGCTACAACTGGTCCACGCTGGACCAGCAGGTGAAGCTGGCGGCGGCGCGCGGTCTCGAGCCGATCCTCAGCCCGCTGTCCGCGCCCGAATGGGCGGAGACGGGATCGCGGACGGCTTCAAGGCCGGGACCGTGCGGCCGGACCCGGTCGAGTTCGGCCTCTTCGCCCAGGCCCTGGCCAAGCGCTACAGCGGCCAGACGCCGGGCCTGCCACGCGTGCGCTACTACCAGGCGTGGAACGAGCCCAACGTCATCGCCCATCTCAGCCCCCAGTTCGAGGGAGGGCGAGCCGTCTCGCCCGGCCACTACCGGCTCATGCTCGAGCGGTTCGCCGACGCCGTGCACGCGGTCCATCGCGACAACGTCGTGATCGCCGGTGGCCAGTCGGCGTTCGAGAACCCGAACTCGATGGGGCCCATGCCCGTTCATGCGCGCGCTGCTGTGCATGTCGGCCGCCAACCGTCCGCTGCCTGGCTGCCGCCGTTGCACTTCGACGTCTGGTCACACCATCCGTACACCTCCGGCGACCCGACCCACCACGCGCGCTCGCGGAACAGCGTGTCGCTTCCGGACCTCCCGCGCATGCGCCGGCTGCTGCTCGCCGCGGTCCGGGCGGGCCACGTCCAGCCCACCGGGGCGATCCGGTTCTGGGTGACCGAGTTCTCGTGGGACACCACGCCGCCCGACCCCCGCGCCGTCCCCGTGCGCCTCCAGGCCCGCTGGGTGTCCGAATCCCTCTACCGGATGTGGACCAACGGGATCTCGCTGGTCACGTGGTTCCAGCTACGCGACGACCCGCTCAATCCATCGGGCCACCAGGCGACCTACGAGTCGGGCCTGTACTTCCGCTGCGCTCGCGGGCTCACCTGCGACCGCCCCAAGCCCGCGCTCACGGCGTTCCGATTCCCCTTTGTCGCCTTCCGCACCGGCGGCCGCGTGCTGGTGTGGGGACGCACGCCCGGCGGCGCCCGCGGTCGCGTGGTCGTAGAGCAGCGATCGGCGGCCAGCTGGCGGCGCCTCGCCTCGCTGCGAACGGACCGCTACGGCATCTTCCAGCGCAAGCTGCGCCCGAGCGGCTCCGGCGACATGCGCGCGCGGCTGAGCGGCGGCGCGACGAAGTCGCTGGCCTTCTCGCTGCGACGGCCCGCGGACCTGCCCGTGTGTCCGTTCGGGGCGCCCTGCTAGGAGAGACCACCCCTCTTTCGCTGACTCTGCCACTCTCTGCCCGTGCCCGCCGCCGACGTCACCATCGTCGTCATCGCGCACTCGGTCCGGGCCGAGTTGGAGCGTTGCTTCGCCTCCATCCGCGAGCACGCCGGACTCCCGGTCCACACAATCCTGGTCGACAATGCGTCGACCGACGACACCAGAGACTGGGTGCGCCAGGCGCACCCAGAGGTCACGCTCATCGAGCTGTCGGAGAACCTGGCAAACTCGGCGCGCGATCACGGGCTGCGCCGGGCCGACTCGCCCTACACGATGTTCTTGGACAGCGACGCCGCCCTAACGCCGGGGGCGCTGCCCGCGATGGTCCGCGCGCTCGAGGAGCAACGCCGAGTGGGGACTGATCGCTCCGCGCCTGGTCCATGACGACGGCACCTTGCAGCGCTCCTGCAGGCGCTTCCCGCCGCTCCTGCTGCCGTTCCTGCGGCGGCCGCCACTCGGGCGCTTCTTCGAGCACCGGCGGACGGTGCAGCGACACCTCATGGCCGATTTTGGCTACGACCGCGCGCGACCCGTCCTTTACGTCATCGGCGCCTGTCAGCTGTTCCGGACATCGCTCGCCCGGGTCGCGGGGCCGTTTGACCAGCGGGTGTTCAAGTCGGGTGCCTGGCACGATGCCGACTGGTGCCTGCGCATCCGCGATGCCGGGGGTGAAGTCGTCTACTTTCCCGACGCAACCGTGATCCATACCTACCGGAGGACGACGACCAAGCGGCCGCTGTCGATGACGGCGTGGCGGCAGCTCAGGGCCTTCATCTACTTCCAGCGCAAGTACGCCCGCCGGCGGCGGGAGCTGATCCGGCTGGGAAACGAGCTGGACGCGGCCGCCTGATCACGGACGCGGGCGATCCAGCTCGGGCAGGGTACGAAGCAGATCATGGCCCCGCGACCGGCGCGAGCCGATGCGCGCGCTAGAGTCGCGCGATCTCGGTTGTAGAGCACAGCATCGAGGAGAGGCGGGTCGAGCCGCCCGCGCCGAGCGAGCCCCCCGCGGTGGTGGAGATTCGCGCGGGCCCCGGCGGGATCTCGCGCGAGGCGCTGGCCGAGCTGTGGGGCTTTCGCGAGGTGCTGTGGGCCTTTGCCGCGCGGTTCGTGAAGATCAAGTACAAGCAAGCGGCGATCGGGATCGGCTGGGTCATCGTTCAGCCACTGCTCTCCGCCGCGATCTTCGCGCTGTTGCTCGGCCGCTATGCGAAGTTGCCGAGCGATGGCGTGCCGTACCTGGTATTCGCGCTCGCCGGCATGACCGGGTGGACCTACTTCGCCACTGCCCTCAGCACCGGCGCATCGAGCGTTGTGGAGAATCAGTCTCTCCTGCACAAGGTCTACTTCCCGCGGGAAGTCCTGCCGCTGGCCGCCGTGGGGGCCGCCCTTGTCGACTTCGGCCCCGCCCTGCTCACGTTCGTGGTGATCCTGCTGGCCTACGGGATCACGCCCACGGTGTCGTGGGTCATGGTGCCGGTGCCGGTGCTGATCCTCGTCGTGGCCGCGGCCGCGCTCAGCCTCGCGCTGGGTGCGCTCAACGTCTACTACCGTGACGTCAAGCATGCGCTGCCGTTCATCCTGCAGATCGGGCTGTTCGCCAGCGCGGTCATCTTTCCCCTCAGCATCCTGCCCTACCCGCTCGAGACCATCTGGGGGATCTTTGAACCCCGTCGCCGGGGCGATCGCCGCCCTGCGCGAGATCATGGTGAACGGCCACTGGCCCGATATGGCGATCACCCTCGGCGCGCTTGGGTGGTCGCTTGTCCTCCTCATCCTGGCCTATAGCGGCTTCAAGCGCTTCGAGCGCTCGTTCGCGGACCGCATATGACGACCGCAGTCGCCTTCGAGCGCGTCTCCAAGGACTATCGCGGCGCCCGAAGCTACGTGTCGCTGCGCGAAGACCTCACGCGCCTGGGGCGGAGGCGCCGGCCGGAGCCCGAGCCGATACGGGCACTCTCCGACGTGAGCTTCGACGTGGCCGAGGGGCAGTCTACGGCGATCATCGGCTTGAACGGCGCAGGCAAGAGCACCGCGCTCAAGGTCATGAGCCGTCTCACGTACCCCACCAGCGGCCTCGTGCGCGTGCGGGGGCGTGTGGGAGCATTGATCGAGGTCGGGACGGGCCTGCATCCCGAGCTGACGGGGCGCGAGAACACCCACCTGTACGGGCGGATGCTGGGGCTGACCGGCCGTGACATCGACCGGCGCTTCGACGAGATCGTCGAGTTCTCGGGCATCGGCGCCGCCATTGACCAGCCCGTGAAGCAGTACTCGTCGGGCATGCAACTGCGTCTGGGCTTCTCGGTCGCCGCGCACGTCGAACCGGACGTGCTGCTCGTCGACGAGGCGATCGCCGTAGGCGACGCAGGCTTCACGTACCGTTGTGTCGAGCGCATGTCCCAGCTGGTGCGCGAGGGGCGGACGCTCGTCTTCGTGTCCCACGACATGAGTGCGATCGAGACGCTCTGCCACCGGGCGTTGATGCTCGAGTCGGGGCGGATCGCGAACGATGGACGCGCACGCGAGGTCGTGCGCGCCTACCTGACCGCGGTCCAGGCCGAGCAGATGGCTTCGGACAGCACCGGCTACGTGGCGGGCGAGGAGCTGGAGATCACGCGCGTCACCCTGCACGACTCAACGGGCGCTGAGGTCGACGAGATCCCGATCGACGACCCGCTCACCGTTCGGTTGCACTTTCACGCCCCCAAGCCGCTGCCGCGGCCGATTTTCAGCCTCGGGCTCAACGACATGCGAGCCGGGTGCTTCACGATGGCGTCGATGCTGATAGACGGCCAGGCGCCGGAGGTCATCGTCGGCGAGGGCCACGTGGACTGCACATTCACCGAGCTCCCTCTGCAGCCGAAGGCGTACGAGATCTGGGGCGAGGTGGCCGGCGAGTCAGGCTACGGCATGATCGTCGACTGGCAGCGCCTGCGCGTCTTCCGTGTCACCGGCGACCTTGGGGCCCGGGGCAAAAGCGCCGTCACTCACACGATGTCCGAGGCGCCCGTCCGCCTGCCCTACCGCTGGGACATTCACAACTAGCGGGTGCCGGTCACGCCCAGCTGATCAGCCGGGCCAACCCGTATCCTGCGGCGGCCGGCCCCCCTCAAATGAATGCCTCCCCCGGTCATGCCCGGCCTCGATCAGGCGTCGTGACGCGCGCCGTTCCGGTCGCGACGGGACTCGACCGGCTCGGCCCTGTGCTCGTCGGAGCAGCCGCCGCTGTCGCGGTGGTGATCGCCACGGGCCCCCACGGCCCCGGGCTCTCGGCCGACTCCGCCGTGTACCTGTCGACCGGCGACGCGCTCGCGCACGGCCGTGGCTTCCGGGTCTACGGCGACGTGCCGCTGAGCGATTTCCCTCCCGGCTATCCGCTGCTCCTCGGAGCATGGCTCGAGATTGTGGGTGGCCGAGCGGTCGACGCGGCCCGGGCCGTCAATGCCGCCTCGATCTTCGCGCTCGTCGTGCTTACAGGTCTCGTCCTGCGGGAGTACGTCGGGCGCAGCGCCCTCAGGCTGGCCGGCGTCGTCCTCGTCGCAGCCGCGCCCGCGTTGCTGCACGTCGGCGTGCTCGCCTGGTCCGAGGCGCTGTTCGCCGCCTGCGTCATGGCGGCACTCTTTTTCTCCAGCGATCGCTGGCCCGAGGGCGCCTGGCGGACGTGGCCCTGGCAGGAGCCTGCGCGTCGGCCTGCGGCGCCGTCCGCCTGGTGGGGGCGGCCGTCGTGCTGGCCGGGCTGGTGGCCCTGGTCGTGGGCGCACGTTCGGCCGCGCATCGCCCAGGTCTGGTCAAGCGCTGTCTCGTCTTCGTGGGCGTCGCGGCGATCGCGCCAGCGGTCTGGGTGGCCACGCGGATCGCGATCACCGACTCTCCACTCGGCGTCCGCAAGCCGCCTCAGGCAAATGCGCTCGAGAACACCCACGACGCGGGTGTCTGGATCGCTCACTGGTTCGTCCCCGAGACGCTCTCCCGTCCCACGCGTCTCGTCGGGTATGTCCTCGCGGCGGGCGCGCTCTGCGCCGGAGCGGCGCTGTGGACTCGCAGCGCGCCCGCCCGGTCGCGTGACCCGGGCGCCGGGCTGCTGCTCCCGGCGCTACTTGCCGCCTCGCTGGTCGGGGTGATGATCGTCTCCGGGAGCCTCACCGAGACCGACCCGCTCGACTTCCGACTCCTCTCGCCGGCCCTAGCGCCCACCGTGGTGCTCGTGATTGGGGCCATCGACCGGCTCCTCGATCGCCATCCCGGGCGGGCCGCCATGCCGCTTGCGGCGCTGGTCCTGGTGGCCTGGGCTGGGGCCCTCTTGGCGGCCGATGCGTCGGTCCTACGCCACGCGCGCAAGGGCGAGGGCTACGCAGACGTCCAATGGCGGGAGTCCGAGCTGGCGAGCCTCCTCCGCCAAGTTCCCGCGGGACCGCGGATCTACAGCAACCAGCCCGATGTGGTCTGGTTGTTGTCCGAGCGCGACGCGCGATGTCCGTTCCCTGCCTTGGCGAGGGTGCGGTGCGGAGGTCTCAGCGTTCCCCCCGACCAGCACGACGAGGTCCGCACTCCGGCGCAGCTGGCCTGGTTCCGCGAGCCGTACGACAGTCCGATTCGGCCGGGGCGCGCCACATGCCGGCTGACCCGCGTCGCCACGCCCCGTGACGGGATGCTCTTCCGCGTCACCGGGACCGGGTGTGGGACTGCGTGATCAAGCGGTTTCTCAGAACCCGGCCGGCGATCGTCGCGCAGTATCTGCTGCGCTGGACGCGGCTTCGAGCCGGGCTCGTGCTGGTCTACCACCACGTCACGCCCGATGCGGGTACCGCCCCACGTGGGCCGGTGCAGGTCACGCCGCGAGAAATCTTCGCCGCCCAGATCCGACACGTCAGTCGAACGTATCGCGTGGTCCGGCTCAGCGAGTTGCCGGGGGCAATCGCCCGCCGGCGGCTCGGCGCGAGGTTTCCCCTGGCGGTCACGTTCGACGACGACCTGCCTTCGCATGCGGAGGTCGCGATGCCGGTCCTGCTCGAGCTGAACGTCCCGGCGATGTTCTTCGTGGGTGGCCGTGGGCTGAGTCCGGCCCCGGAACTGTGGTGGGAGACGCTCGAGAGGGCGCTGGCCGCCGGACTGGCCGACGAGCTGGCGCGCGCCTGGGGCATCGACCGCCCGGCTGGCACCGACGGGTCCGTGGTGTGGGCTCTCGCCGAGCGCGCGCTTGAGCTGTCGCCCCAGGAGCGGGAGGCGTGGCGTGGCGCTCTCGAGTCCCGGCTGGGCGAGCCGGCGAAGCCGGATCTTCTGACCCGATCGCAGCTGCAAGCCTTGGTCGAAGCCGGGTTCGAGCTCGGCTTCCACACGCTGGAGCACGAGAACCTGGTTCAGCTCGACGATGCGCAACTGACGCGGGCGCTGTCGACGGGCCGGGACGCCCTCGCGGACATCGCAGGGCGTACGCTCACGGCGCTGTCCTACCCGTATGGGCGCGCCGACGAGCGGGTGGCGGTAGCCGCGCGCCGGCACGGTTTCGAGCTCGGATTCACGGGCCGCCAGGAGTGCGTGACGCCGAGGACCGATCCGATGCAGATCGGCCGGGTCGAGCCCGCGGCGCGGCCCGGGGCCGCATTCGCGCTCGACCTGGCTCGGCGTATCAGGCGCTCGCGGTCCCTCGCCCCCGAAGCTCCACGAGCCAGGGCGGAGGCGGCGGGGGAGCCTGCCGGCTCGAAGGCTGGCCGCGCAGCAAGCTGATCATGCGCTTGCCTACCCGCATGGGGGGTTCGCCGATCATCAGCCCGATCCCACGCGCCAGGTAACCGACCCTTCGATTGCGGAGTCCTCCCCGCAGGTAGATTCGGGCGGCCTCGCGGCGCCTGCCGGCCCGGCGGTGCCCGACGGCAAGCCAGCGGTCGTAGTGGGCACGGTCGGGATTCATCTCGCGGTTTTCAGCGCGCTGCTTGGCGATCAGGTACTCCAGCTCCTCCGAGACATCGGGCGGCTCGACCAGCATCTGGTTGCTGTCATGTAGGCAGTAGGCGACCAGCGTGGCGGGACACGCCGCCGCTGGGCCGTGGGCGGCGAGGCGGATCCACAGGTCCCAGTCGGTGAGCTGGGCAAGGTTTTCGTCGAAGCCGCCGACCTCGCGCACGGCGCTCGCCCGGGCGAGCACCGTCGAGGCGCCGGCATGGATGACATTGGTGACGAGCAGGAGCTCCAGGAGCCCGTCCGGGGGCGTCGCCGGCAGGACGGTTATGACCTCGCCTTCCCGCCCTTCGTCCACCATCACCACGCCGGTGTAGACGAACTCGGCGCCCGCGGCCTCCGCGGCGTCGAGCTGGTCACGCAGCTTGTCGGGCGACCACAGGTCGTCGTCGTCGAGGAAGGCGATCCACTCGCCTCGGGCGGCCGCGATGCCGGAGTTCCGTGCCCGCGCCTGCCCGACGCGCACCTCGTGACGAACGACCCGCACGCGCCCGGTCGAAAGCTGCTCCAGCGCCCGCCGGCTGTCCTCGTCAGAGCCGTCGTCGACCACCACCACCTCCACGTCCACACCGCGCTGGGACAAGGCCGACGGGAGGGCGTGCGTCGTGAGGAGCCCGGGTCGGTTCCGGGTCGGGATCACCACCGAGATGATGGGGTGCGAGGTCATTCGGGTGTTGCCCTCTCAGCGACTTGAGCGGTGATGGAGCTCGGCGAGCCAGAGCGGAGGCGGCGGGGCGGGCGGCGGACTGGAAGGCTGACGGCGCACCAGCTTGCTCAAACGGCGAAGGGCGCGCAGGGCCCATTCTCCTACGAGCAGAGCAAGGCCGCGGACGAGGTACTCGAACTTGCGGTGGCGGACCGCCGCCCGCAGATAGATGCGAGCGGCGTCGCGGCGTCTCCCCGCCCGGAGGTGCCCTTTGGCGATCCAGTGGGCGAAGCGGGGACGGTCGAGATTCATCTCGCGGTTTTCAGCGCGATGCTTGGCGATCAGGTACTCCAGCTCCTCCGAGACATCGGGCGGCTCGACGAGTATCTGATTGCGCTCATGAAGGCAGTAGGCGACGAGCGGAGCGGGACACGCCGCCGCTGGGCCGTGGGCGGCGAGGCGGATCCACAGGTCCCAGTCGGTGAGCTGCACGAGGTTTTCGTCGAAGCCGCCGACCTCGCGCACGGCGCTCGCTCGGGCGAGCACCGTCGAGGCGCCGGCATGGATGGCGCTGGTGACGAGCAAGCGCTCCAGGAGTCCATCGGGGGAAATCGCCGGCAGCAGGCGGGTGACCTCGCCGCCCCGGCCTTCGTCCACCTCCACCACGCCGGTATAGACGAACTCGGCGTCCACGGCCGCCGCGGCGGCGAGCTGCTCCTGCAATTTGTCGGGCGACCACAGGTCGTCGTCGTCGAGGAAGGCGATCCACTCGCCTCGGGCGGCCGCGATGCCGGAGTTCCGTGCCCGCGCCTGCCCGACGCGCACCTCGTGACGAACGACGCGGACCCGCCCGTTCGCGAGCTCCTCCAGCGCCCGCCGTCCTTCCTCGTCAGAGCCGTCGTCGACCACCACCACCTCCACGTCCACACCGCGCTGGGACAAGGCCGACGGGAGGGCGTGCGTCGTGAGGAGCCCAGGTCGGTTCCGGGTGGGAATCACCACGGAGACAGTCGGTTGCGAGGTCATGCGAACTCGGAGGCCGTCCCAATCTAACCATCGACGTTCGCCCCACCCTAGGCGATCTCCCAGACCGACCAGCCTCGGGGCAGCGGCCTAGTCGCGGCTCGGATCCGCGCCGCCGATACTGACGTCGAGGAACCCATGGATCTTCGCCAGATCGGCGGCCACGCGGATCGGCGGCACCCAGGCCAGGGCGCGAGGTGGCAGCTGCTGGCGAACGGCGGCGATCAGCCCGCCGCCGGCCAGGTAACCGGCGGTACCGGCAACCAGCAGGCCGGCCGCGCCGCGCTTTCCCCGGGCCGCCGCCGTCCCAAGGACGGCCGCGGTCGCATACAGGCCCAGGGGGGCAAGAACGGGCGCTCGCTCGCGTCCGGCCGCGGTGAGCCCGCGTCCATATCCGCGGTACTGGCGATAGAGCTCGCGCATCCCCGAGCGCGGGCGCCAGCGCACGATCGCGTCCTCCACGACCACGAGCTCGAGGCCCAGCCTCAGCAGCCCACGCGCGAACCGCTTGTCCTCCCCCCAGCGCAGGGATCCGTCGTAGCCGCCGACCGCCTCCCACGACCGGCGGGCGAAGCACCAGCCGTTTCGCCCCGGCGGCGTGAAGCGGGGCACCAGACGTGCGTTCTCATATGGCGCGCGAAACCCCTGCACGGAGAAGCTGCCCGCCGCTTCCTCGAAGGGCGATTGCGGGTCAGGGAGCGCCACCCCGACCGAGCACCGTCGGAGCGGATCCTCGAGCACCGGCCCCGCGAGCGTCCCCAACCAATCGGGACCGACACGAGTTCCCGCGTCGAGTGTGGCAACGATCGACGAACGTGCCGCCTCGATCCCGGCGTTGCGGCCCGCCCCGGGCCGGGCGCCCGGACGATCCAGGACGCGAAGAGCGGCCCAGCCAGCCTCCCGCTCGCGGAGAAGCTCTCGGGTCCCGTCGGTCGAGCCCGCGTCAACGACGATAACCTCGGCCGCCGGCTGGCGCTGGTTGGCGCAGTCGCCGAGCACCGCCGACAGGTTGGCCGCCTCGTTCAGGACGGGGATGACGATTGAGACGTCGAGCTCATCCGGCACGGTGGCGCAGTATCACTCCTCGGTAGAGTCGCCGCTTTCGAATGGGCGTCATCACACGGCTGAAGCGGACGGAGTCACCGGCCTGGCGGTCGGTGCTGTTGCGAGCGCGTGCGGCGCCGCATTGGGCCATGCACGGCCATGTCGTCGGGCGGCGGTCGATCGGCGCGTACCTGGCTTCCACCGACGAGCCGAAGCTGCATTTCGGCGCCGGTCCCATGACGCTTCCCGGGTGGCTGAACACGGACATCATCAGCGGCGACGCGTACGTCAATCTGGACCGGCGGTTGCCGATCTCCGACGCAGTCTTCGCATACGCGTTCGGCGAGCACGTGATCGAGCATCTGCTGGAGAGCACCGGCCGCGCGCTGCTGTCGGAGCTGCACCGAGTGCTCAGGCCGGGCGGGGTCCTCCGGCTCGCCACGCCTGACCTTGTCAAGCTGATTGCCATCTACGAGGACCGCAACCCCGACGTCGACCGGGCTGCCTTCGGCCAACACCTGGACGAGATCACCGGCAAGACGCACGAGCGTGCCTGCCAGATCCTCAATGACAGCCTCCGGCTCTGGGGCCACCAGTACATCTACGACGAAGAGGATCTGCGCGCCAGCCTGCTGGACGCCGGCTTCGAGTCGGTCGAGCGAGCGGAGGCCGGCGAGAGCCCCCACCGCGCGCTGCGGGGACTGGAGAGCCACTCCGGCCCGGAATGGCTCAATCGCGCCGAGGTGATGTGCCTGGAGGCCACCCGCTGAGCAAGACCTCAGGGCCTGCGCGCCGCCGCCTCCACCGCGTCCTGAAGCTGGTCCATGCGGCTTTCCCATGAGAATGACCGAGCACGCTCGATCCGCCTCGCCCGCACCTCGTCAGAATCGCCCTGCGCGGCCGCCACGATGGCACTGGCGAACGAGCTCGGGTCGATACGCGACCGTGACCAGTCCCCGAACTCCCGGATCGCGTCGATGGGCGTGCTCACGATCGGCTTTCCCGCGGCCAGGTACTCGACCAGCTTCACCGGGAACACCGTGTCGGTGAACACGTCCTGCCGATACGGCATGAGGCAACGCCCGCCTCGGCTAGCAGAGATGGAATCTCCTCCGCCGGGAGGCGGCCCGCGAGCTGGACATTGGGAAGCTCGCCCAGCCGGCCCTTGGCGCGGCGATCGATCGGCCCTGCGATCACGAACCGCCAGTCGGGGAGGCGCTCCGCCGCGCTCGCCACGAGCTCCGAGTCGAAGCGAAAGTCGATCGACCCGGCGTAGGCCGCCACTCGCCGGTGGTCAGAGGCCTCGGAGGACGGCGGAGCGAAGGCAGCGACGTCGACCGCCGCGGCGGGCGCCCGGATGACGTTGGGATGCACCCGCGCCATGCGCTCCCGCATCGGCTCCGATGACACGAACACGACGCCCGCCCGCGCGAGTATCTGTCGCTCGGCCTCGCGATAGATGCGACGCAGACGATCGTTCATCCCGGGTGAGTGCTCGTGGTCGTCGATCGCCTCGTACACCACCACCCGCCACGGCTCGCCGACGACGAGTGGAACGAGCTCCGGCGTCGGATAGCGCAGCCAGAACACGGTCTCCGCCGGGTCCTCGATCAGGCCGAGCAGCTGGCGACTCAGCCACGCGCGGTTCAATCGGCCCACGAGCAGAGCTCGCCGAGGCGGCAGGAGCTTCGGCGAGATGACGTCGAACGGCGCCGCCGACCTGTTGGTGGCCGGCGGGCGCGACGACAGCATTCGCACGATGCGCAGCGCATGCCGGAGCCGCGGATTGCGGATGCCGAGCTGCTCGACGAAGTGGACTCGATAGCCCCGATCGGTGAAGCGGGCCATCCGCACCTCGGCGTCCGCCATGTGGAAGCCGAAAGGCAGGTCGGAATAGAAGAGGATCTCGTTGCTCACGGATCTCGGTCCGCCCGGGTGCCCGTTACCATCCGCTCCCGAACGCATGACGTTGTCAAGAACGACTGCTGGCGGGGGAGCTTAGTGGCCTCTCACACGTCTCGACCGACCGGCGTCAAGCGTTCATCCAGGCGGAACTTCGACTCAAGCCGACTGGTCGACCCCGCGCTGAAGCTCGTCGGCCGGCCGCTTGCGGCGCTGGCCGGCCTGGCGCTGCGCTGGTCGGGTCAGCGACGCGGGATCGCGCTGGTCTATCACCAGATCGACGACGCGACCGGGGACCCCACGCGAACGATCGTTGCGACCCATGGCGCCTCGCTCTTCGAATCGCAGGTGCGCTACCTGAAGGGGCACTACCGGGTCGTCCCCGCCTCCGAGCTCATCGCCGCTACCGCCGCCCGTCGCCGTGGGCAACGCTTCCCGGTCGCGATCACCTTCGACGACGACCTGCGATCGCATGCGCGGCGGGCCATGCCGATCCTCCGGCGGGTGGGCGTGCCCGCGACCTTCTTCGTATCCGGCGCCTCGCTGGCCGCGCCCTTCTCGTTCTGGTGGGAACGCCTGCAACGGGCCATCGACCAGGGGGTCGACGTCGAGTCGGTGCACCAGGCAGCCGGGCGGCGGGCCTCCCGATGATGTTCGGACACTGGCCTCGGGCGTCATCGACATGAGCCCCGCCCAGCGGGACGCCCTCAGCGCGCGGCTGCGAGAGCGCCTGGGGCCCGACCCGGAGGACGCGGCCATGCGCGCCGACGATCTTCGGGCCCTCGCGCAGGCCGGCTTCCAGATCGGCTTCCACACCCTCCGCCACGAGCCGATGACGGGCCTCGACGAGGATGGCCTGCAAGGGGCGATGCAAGAGGGCCGGGAGCAGATCGAGGAGGTGGTGGGACACCGGCTGACGACGATCAGCTATCCGCACGGGCGCGCCGACGAACGGGTCGCGTCCGCGGCCCGGGCGGCGGGATATGAGTGGGGGTTCGTAGCCTCGCCCCTGCCGGTGCGGCCCGCCACCGATCCGCTGCTCATCGGCAGGATAGGACCATCGGTGCGGTCGACCGACGCACTGGCCGTGAAGGTCCTCAGGACCCTGCTAAGGCGGGGCTGATGACCCAGGTCGCCCAGGTCTCGGTGGTGATACCGACCATCGGCCGCACGGAGTCGTTGCGGGCGTGCCTGGAGTCGCTGGCGCAGTGCGACCCCCGGGCCGCCGAGGTCCTGGTGGTGGACCAGAGCCGCGGGGACGCGATCTCGACGCTGGTCGCGGAATTCGAATCCGTCGGAGCCAGGGTGATTCGCTGTGACCGGCGAGGCATCAGCGTGGGCATGAACCTGGCCTTGCGCGAGGCACGTCACGATCTCGTGCTCGGGACGCACGACGACTGCACCGTCGACCGCTCGTGGGTCGGAACCGGCTGGCGGCTGATGGCCGGAGACCCGGAGAAGCTGGTGAGCGGGCGCGTGCTGCCCTACGGCGACCCCCGCGCCACGCCATCGACGAAGGACAGGCTCTTCCGGCACGACTTCACAGGCGAGCTGGTCAACGGCGTCCTGTATCCCAACAACATGGCCCTGTACCGGCCCATGGTCGTCGCCTTCGGAGGCTTCGACGAGCGCTTCGACGTCGCAGCCGAGGACAACGACCTCTGCTACCGCTGGCTGCGAGCCGGCCACCGGCTCCACTACGAGCCCGAGCTCCTGGTCTGGCACCACGACATCCGCAGCCACGAGGAGCTCGAGCGGCTCTACGTCGGGTACGGCCAGGCACAGGGAAAGCTCTACGCCAAGCACCTGAGGCGCGGGGACCTGCGCATGCTCTACTTCATCGCCCAGGACGTGTCGAGAGGGCTGCGGGGCATGGCGGTGCGCGCCTTGTTGCGCCGCCCCCGCTGGGCGGACGAGCGCCCCGGCATCCTGCGCGGAGTGCCTGGAGGCCTGGTCACGGGGTGGAGACTGTTCCGCGATGACAGGAGACCGCGCGAGCGTGCCTAGTTCAAATATCCTCGTCCCGCCCATGGCCGGCCCTAATCGCGGGACAGGCGACGAGGTGCTCTCACCGGCGGAGGTTGAGCAGCTCCGGAGGACCCGCCGCCACCCCCGCCCCACGCAGTTCGACTACCTCCATCACCGGCACCTGGTCGAGAGCCTGAGCGAGGCCTTCAACCGGGCCCCCGGCCCGGTGACGGACGTGCTCGACATCTTCTGCGGGACCCGCCCCTACGAGGACCTGCTGCCGGGGGGCGCGAGATGCGTCGGGCTGGACATCGACCACCGCTACCGGGTCGCGGACGTGGTCACCGACGAGTTCCTGCCGTTCCCGGACGACTCGTTCGACCTGGTCTTCTGCACGGAGGCGTTCCAGTACGTCCCCGATCCGGCGCAGGGGATCGCCGAGATCAGGCGTGTCCTGCGCCCCGGCGGGACCGTGGTGATCACGCACTCCTTCACGTGGGAGTACAACCCGAATATCCTCGAGCACCGCTACACCGGCCGCGAGCTGGCGGCGTTGCTGGAAGGCTGGGACGACGTGGCGATTATGCCGAGCGGCGGGCGTGCCGTGGCCTGGGCCACGATGACCGGCCGGATCGTGGAACTGGTGGAGCAGCGCGTGCGCGGCCGGACCGCGCTCCGCCGTCCGCTCCGGCTCCCGTTCGCCGCGACCTACCTGCTCATCAACGCCCTGGCCGGACTGCTCGATCGCGTGCGGGGCGGGGACGAAGCGCAATCGCCCATGCTGCCGATGACCGTCGTGGTGTCCGGCCGCCGACCGGTGCCGGCTGGCTGAGCGCCGGGTCTCCGGCCCTACATTCGCCAGCGATCCCAGGTCGGTCCAAGCGCCGGATCGGAGAGCCATAGCCGAGCCCAGCGCTCGTACAGCAGCGGGCCGGCGGCTGGCCGATTCGCCAGGACCTGGGCACGATCCGCGAAGTCACGCGCGGCGTAGGCCAGGTGCAGCCAGAACAGCGTCACGACCGGCCCCACCGCGTCGGCCGGCACGTGTGACGCGTCGATTGCCGCCCTCGTCCAGGCAAACAGTGTGGCCGACGCCGGCAGCTCGCCGCGAAACAGGCTGACGAAATGCCGCTCGCGGGCATCAGGGCTCATCGCCCCATCGCGCCGGGCCAGCGCCTCGCTCAAAAAGCTGGCCAGGTCGAAGAGCGGAAACCCGTCTGCCTCGGAGTCCTCCCAATCGACCACGGTGAAGCCGTCTGGGCCCACGATGATGTTCTCGGGATAGACGTCGCCGTGCTTGAACACGGCGGGGACGGCCGCGACCCGCGAGACCAGATCCGCTGGCGCACCGCGAGGCTCCCAACTGGGAAGGACACGCTCGGCGAAGTAACTGAGCTCTTCCCGAGGTGGTCGGGTTGGCGAGCATGTCTGGGAGGCCACCTCGACCAGCCACGCCGCCACTTGCTCGATCGTTTGCAGCTTCCGCTTTCGACCACCCGGCGCGATCAGGAACGTGGCCAGGCGCTCGCCGACCCCTGCGGTCTCCAGCGACGCGGACACCCCGTCGACCTCGACCCGGCCAAGCTGACGCGGCGCGTGCGCGAGCACGACGCCCCCCGCATACCGAGCGCGCTCGTATGCCGCCGCCTCGCGGTCAAACCGATAGTTGGAGTCCGGCAGGCGACCGAACTTCAGAACGAACGCCGGCTCGCTCTGGCCGGGCGGAAACAGATGGAACGCGCATCGCGACAGTGGATGGCTGCCCAGACTGACGAACCACTCGCTGTCCGGCGGAACCCCCAGACGGGCCGCGGCCGAAACGACGAATGGAGGCGCAGGGGTGCGCGCAGCCACGATGACTGGGGAGCGCCCGGGAAACGCGCCCCGTCCCACCAGGATCTCCGCCGCGCGGTTGCGTACTTGCGTCCACCGCCGCGTGGGCCCTGGCCACCGGCGGATGGCGTAGCGGGCGGGAACCGGTTGATCCAGGGGGAGCAGGAGACGCGGCTGGTCGAGGCTGGGGACGGGCCCAAAGCGCCGCGCCGCATATCCCGCCGACCGAAAATCGGCAAGCGACACCCGTCCCTCGAGGATGAGCATGTCCGCCGGAGAGGCGAGCGCGTCGCGCGCGTGCGAAGCCGGAGCCACGACGAGATCCGGGGGTGACCCTGAGTTGCCGAGCTGGATCCCTACCCGCGACAGTCCGTCGCGCCACTCATCGAGCTCCCCGAGCACGAGCGCCGTCTCGACCGGCGCGGGGAGCAGGAAGCGGGAGTCGACGCGATACAGGCTCAGGCCGGGCTTCTCCGTCCGAGCGGGCTCAACCCGCGCACTCGCGGTCGCTCTCCGCCAGCCCAGATGAGACTTTGAGCAGTTTGTCGACCGCAGGTCGGCTTGAGAGCTCGACGACTCGGCCTGCCAGCGCCTCCCAGGACCACTGCGCTCCCGACGCGACCGCGGGAACCCGCGCGATCGACAGGCCCCTCCAGGCTACGGATATGTCGACCGGCGCCTGTCGCGATGGCAGCTGAAGCGGGCTCGGATGATCCAGCGTCACCTGCAGCGCGTCGACCGGGCCAGCGGTCGAGCCGAGGAAGGCTCGAAATTCCTCGAGCGACGGCAGGGCGTCCTTCAGACCCGCGACATACGCCTGCGTCCACAGGACGCGGAACAGCCTTCCCCAGGCCCGCGCGAGCTTCATCGCCTCCAGGGCGTGCAGCCCGCCGACCAGGATCGGAGCCAGCCGGTCGGCGGCGCTCGCGTATCGGTGGGCTGACAGGTGCCGGCGGGCGACGTCTCCGCCGCGGGCGTACGAGGCGGCGGTCAGACGGCCCTTCACGTGCGGATGCTTGGAGGCAAGGCGGACGTCGGCGCGTCCGGTCTCGCGCGCGACTCGTAGCGTGGTAGTCAGGCTGGCGTCGATGTGGTGCGAGCACTTCGCCGCCGGGGTAGTAGCGCGAACCGAACGCCCGCTCCAGCAGCCGCAGCCCCAGGTCCCAGTCCTGGCCGCGCCTGAACTGCTCGTCGAATCCGCCCGACTCCAGGAACATGGAGCGCGGCAGCGAGGCCGTGCCGTCGGAGAAGTCGAAGAACGTCCATTGGTGGCGCCGGCTCCGCCTTGCGCCGGAAGAAGTCGTCCCACCAACCCCGCAGCGCGAGCGACCTGTAGTCGTCGCCCCGTGATGACCGGCGCGCAGTACCCCAGCGCCACGTGCCCGTCCCGTGAGCGCCGGTGGGCCGCGGCATGCTCCGCGAGGTACGACGGCTCCGGCACGATGTCGTCGTCCAGGAACAGCACGACGGGGTTCGCCGCCTCCGCGACGCCCCGATTGCGGGTCGCGGCGAGACCTCGGTTCTCCTGCTCGAGCAGCCGCAGCGAATACGGCAGCTCGAGTCCGCGCACGCGTTCGGCGCTGCCGTCGGAACTGCCGTCGAGGACGACCACGACCTCGAAGCGATCGGCGGGATAGATCTGACGACCGAGCGTCTCCAGGACCGACGCCAGGCTCTCACGGCGATTGTAGGAGGCCACGGCGACCGAGAGCGGTGGATCGGCGGGCTCGACGACGGCGACGTGACGGCCAGGGACTCGGATGGCGAGGCGACCACGTTCGAGGAGCGGGGCCGGCCCCGGCTCTTCGCGGATCGGAACAGCCGCCAGGGCCCGGCCAGCATGCCCGTCGCCTCGGCCAACGCAAGGTCGACCGGGCACGCGGTCGTCCGCCCCGCGCGCGATGCGAGCCACGTCACCGAGGACGTGCCGACACCACCAGGCAGCGACCCGGACGGCGGCCGGGTCGCGGTCGCGAACCAGGCGGCGGGTCGCCGAGGCGAGCACCCCGCACGCGTAGCCGGACATTGCGCGCTTGAGCTCCGCGTAGTCGGGGCGATTGCGATGCCACACCACCCGGGCCGGATCGAAGGCGATCCGGTAGCCGGCCGCGAAGATGCGGGCGTAGAGGTCGGAGTCCTGACCGGATCGTGTCGGCGTGCCGGGGCCGAGGTCCTCGGCGAAAAGTCCGACCTCCTCGAACACCGCCCGCCGGAACACCGCGTTGCCGTCGCCCAGGCCACAGGACTTGGTTTCCGGGCCGGCCAGCACCGTCGGCTCGAAGTGTCGCTCGAAACCGCCGTGCTGCTGAAAGAGATACTGGGCGGGCGTCTCCAGCTCGAGCGGCCCGACATAGCCGGTCACCACCATCACCAGGGGGTCGAGCGAAGGCGTCGGCGAGGTCGTCGAGCCAGCGCGGGTCGACGACGCAGTCGTCGTCGGTGAACGCGACGAACTCGCCGGAGCTCTCGAGGATCCCGCGATTGCGCGCCCGCGCCAGACCGAGGACCTCCTCGGCGACGTAGGTGACCGGAAAGCTGCTCGCACACCTCACGCGTGCGCTGGGTCGCCGGGACCGTTGTCCACGACGACGATCTCCCGGGGACGCGTCCGCAGGGCCACGAGACTCTCCAGGCACCGGCGAAGCTCGTCCGGGCGCGCGCGAGTACAGATGACGACCGAGACGTCGGGAGCGGCCGCCCGCCGGGAGGGCGGATTCCCCCGAGCGGCGCGCACGAAGCCGGTGGCGAGCCGTCGCTGCCACAGCCGGTCGCCGAGCTGCTCGGCGATGACCGTCTCCTGGAACTCCACGGACAGGGCCGGCAGCGCCGGCAGAGCGATCTCTCCCAGCGCGGCACCCTCCGCGCTCACGACGAGGAGGACGTGGCTGTAGCCAGCTGACCTCGATTGGCCGAAGCGGCTCGTCAAGAGACACTCGAGCGACCTGTGCCCGTCGCGCGCGAGGGCCCTTATGAGCCATACCCCGGAGTATCCCAGGGCCCCGCGTCGCTTCGTTACTGCGCCCGACGTCCTGGGCTCAGGAGCGCAGGTAAGCAAAGTCCGAGGCGGACGGCAGGTCGGTCGAGCTGCCGGCGAAGACCGCCTGCACTCGCCACGCTCCCGGACCGCGCAGCCGCACGCGCGTCGCGAACGTCCCCGTTCGCGTCAGGCGCAGCCGCACGACGCGGACGGTCCGGTAGGCGCGAGCCAGGCCTCCGAGCGCTGTAGGCGGATCGTCACGTAGCCGTCATTCGCCGCGACGACTCTCCCGCGCAGGAGGAACGAGCGTGAAGGACTCGCGAGGGCCTTCGTGGCCAGCGAGGCGGCCGTTCCGATCCGCAAGCTCGTCCGGGTCTTCTTCTTGGGCCGCCCTCCGTTCGGCTGCTCGGTCGTGGTGCTGGTGGCGGTGGTTGCCGGATCCGACGCCGTGACAGTGGGCGGCGTAGAAGTGGCGGTTGTCGTGTCCGGGCCGGGATCGGGCGCCGGGGCCGGAACCGGGTCGGGAGTCGGATCCGGGTCGGGAGTCGGGCTTGGATCCGGAGCCGGAGTGGGATCGGGGCGGGAGCCGGAGTCGGGTCGGGGGCGGGGGCCGGAGTGGGATCGGGCGCAGGGGCCGGAGTCGGATCGGGTGCCGGAGCCGGAGTCGGGTCGGGGGCGGGGGCCGGAGTCGGGCTCGGGTGTCGGGGCGGGGCCTGCGCCGGGGGTGTAGGTCTTGAAGGTGTCGTAGGCGGGCTTGTGGGAGAAGTCGGTCTTCATGAGGCCGAGGTTGCTGTCCCAGTTGTTGGCGTTGCCCGACCAGTAGTTGTTGCGCAGGTTGTACCAACTGGCGACCTGGACGTAGGGGTCCTGCTCGACGTAGCGCAGCGCGCGGGTGAGGTAGTCGGCCTGCTGGGCCTGGGTGACGCCCCAGGCGTCGCCGGTCTCGGTGGCCCAGCCGAACTCGGTGAACCAGATCGGCTTGTCGTCGCCGTGGGCGGCCATCGTCGCGCGCAGCTCGCGGTAGGCGGGGAAGGAGTACTTGTCCATGCGCCCGTCGGGGCCCGTGGTGATCGCCTCCGGCGGCGCGGCCCCGGTGTATCCGGGCGCCGAGCCGGTGTAGGGGTGGGTCGCCATCACGTCGAAGTACTGGCCCAGGTTGGGCTCGGCCGCGATAGGCGGCCTCGACGTACTCCCAGTCGTTGAACGACATGCCCGCCGAAGAGCACCTTGGCGGCCGGGTCGCCGGTCTTGACCGCGGGGTAGGCGGCCTTGAGCTGGGCGGCGTACTGGCCCGCGTTGACGCCGGCCGGCCAGAACCGCGTCGTGTTCTGCTCGTTCCAGATCTCATAGGCCTCGACCTGGCCGCGATAGTGCGTCGCCAGCCAGGTCATGAAGCTCGCGAGGTCGGCCGGGTTCTGCGCCGGCGCCTCGACGTTGCTCGAGCCCGACGCCCAACCCGGCGCCCGGTCGACCATCACGATCACCTTCGAGCCCGACTGACGCGTGAGCGCACACCGCCCGGTCATAGCGCGCGATGGCGCTGCTGTTGCGCGCACCCTTGCTCGTCTCGATGTCCGCCAGCTGAGATTGACCCGGCCCCACTTGGAGCCCAGATCGGCCGATCGCCGCCGCGGTCCGATCCTGATCGCTGGAACTCGTCCCCCAGCTCAGATCGGTGACCAGACCCTTCTCGGCGGCCAATGCGGCACCGGGGAGCAGGACCAGAAGAACAACAACAGTCGCGAGCGCAGTGACAAAGCGCTTCGCGTCGGAGGCAAGGCAGCGCGTGGTGGGGCATGGAAACCTCGATCGTTCGATCGCGGCCACCACACCCATCGCCTTTCGGCAACCCGGCTATCTCCATACAGGAGACCCGTGGCTTTGCGTCCCTGCCTCACGACAGGTTTGCCTTTATCGGCGCGACGGCCTATTTAGCTCTACAAGACCCTTTATCGACCCCCGACGCGCCATCCTTTAGCGCGAATGGACGCCGAACTAGGGGCGGAGATAGGCGAAGCTCGAGGCGGACGGCAGGTCGGTCGAGCTGCCGCCGAAGACCGCCTGCACTCGCCACGCTCCCGAACCGCGCAGTCGCACGCGCGTCGCGAACGTCCCCGGTCGCGTCAGGCGCACCCGCACGACTCGGACCGTGCGGTAGGCGCGGCTCGAGCCGGCCGCGCGCTGCAGGCGGATCGTCACGAAACCTCCGCTCGACGCGACGACCTGCCCGCCCAGGGAATACGAGCGGGCACGAGCTCGCGACCGCCGCGGTCGTCGCCGAGGAGGTGGCGGCCGTTCCGACGCGCAAGCTGGTCCGGGTCTTCTTCTTCGGCCGGGTGCTCGGTCGTCGGCGACGTGGTGGGAGCCGTCGGGTCCGAAGTGGGGGCGGGGGCCGGTGTCGGGTCGGCGTGGGCCGGGTCGGGCCGGTGTCGGGGCGGGGCCTGCGCCGGGGGTGTAGGACTTGAAGGTGTCGTAGGCCGGGCTTGTGGGAGAAGTCGGTCTTCATCAGGCCGAGGTTGCTGTCCCAGTTGTTGGCGTTGCCCGACCAGTAGTTGTTGCGCAGGTTGTACCAACAGGCCACCTCGACGTAGGGGTCCTGCTCGACGTAGCGCAGCGCGCGGGTCAGGTAGTCGGCCTGCTGGGCCTGGGTGACGCCCCAGGCGTCGCCGGTCTCCGTGGACCAGCCGAACTCGGTGAACCAGATCGGCTTGGCGCCGCCGTGCGCGGCCATCGTGGCGCGCAGCTCGCGGTAGGCGGGGAAGGAGTACTTGTCCATGCGCCCGTCGGGTCCCCTGGTGATCGCTTCCGGAGGCGCGGCCCCTGTGTATTCGGGCCTGGAGCCGGTGTAGGGGTGGGTCGCCATCACGTCGAAGTACTGGCCCAGGTTGGGCTCGGCCGCATAGGCGGCCTCCACGTACTCCCAGTCGCTGAACGACATCCCGCCAAAGAGCACCTTGGCGGCCGGGTCGCCGGTCTTGATCGCGGGATAGGCGGCCTTGAGCTGGGCGGCGTACTGGCCCGCGTTGACGCCCGCCGGCCAGAAACGCACCGTGTTCTGCTCGTTCCAGATCTCATAGGCCTCGACCTGGCCGCGGTAATGCGTCGCCAGCCAGGTCATGAAGCTCGCGAGGTCCGCCGGGTTCTGCGCCGGCGCGTCGATATTGCTCGAGCCCGACGCCCAACCCGGCGCCCGGTTGACCATCACGATCACCTTCGAGCCCGACTGACGCGTGAGCGCCACCGCGCGGTCATAGCGCGAGATGGCGCTGCTGTTGCGCGCGCCCTTGCTCGTCTCGATGTCGCGCCAGCTGAGATGCACCCGGCCCCACTTGGAGCCCAGATCGGCCGACACAGCCGCGGTGCGATCCTGATCGCTGGAACTCGTCCCCCAGCTCAGATCGGTGACCAGACCCTTCTCAGCGGCCAATGCGGCGCCGGGGAGCAGGACCAGAAGGGACAAAACAGTCGCAAGCGCAGTGACAAAGCGCTTCGCGTCGGAGGCAAGGCAGCGCGTGGTGGGGCATGAAAACCTCGATCGTTGGATCGCGGCCACCACACCCATCGCCTTTCGGCAACCCGGCTATCTCCAAACAAGAGACCCGTGGCTTTGCGTCCCTGCCTCACGACAGGTTTGCCTTTATCGGCGCAACGGCCTATTTAGCTCTAACAAGACCCTTTATCGACCCCCGACACGCCATCCTTTAGCGCGAACGGGGGCCCAGGGGGGTTAGGGTCGCAGCGCGGGGACCATGAGCAGCGAGACGCTCAGCCGGATCACGATCCAGCCGTTCTCCGGCGCGATTGGGCTGGCGATCCGCGTGATCTTCAGCCCGTCGAGCCGCGGCGGATCGGGCGCCTCACGATCCAGCGGCTGTTCCAGCCTCGCCAGCGGGCGCTCGCCTGGGTGCCAGCGATCAGGGTGACCGCCGACTTGGCGAAGATCCAAGGCGAGATGGTTGCCGTGTGGCAGAAACGGCTCAGGCGATGAAGCGGACGCTCGTGCGGATCCTCGGGGCCCCGTCCGTCGTGCGGATCCTCGGGGTCCCCGTCGGGTTCCTGGCGGCACACGCCTGGCGGCTGTCGGCGGCCCGGCTGGGCCTCGCGATGATGTATCACCGGGTCGGCGACCCCCAAGGAGACCCGGAGCGAGAGTTTGTGCCCGCGGCTCGGCACTCGCCTGTTCGCCCGCCAGGTCCGCTATCTCGGGACCTGCTTCCGCGCGGTGCCCGCTTCCGAGCTGATGGCCGCGGTGGCGACGCGCCGGCGTGGCCAGCGAATCCCCGTCGCCATCACCTTCGACGACGACCTCGCCTCTCATGCGGGCGAAGCGGCGCCGCTGCTGGGGCGCGCCGGGCTCACCGCGACGTTCTTTCTCTCGGGCGCGTCGCTGTCCGAGCCGTTCCGATTCTGGTGGGAACGCCTCCAGGCAGCCGTCGAGCGGGATTGGGAGGAAGCCTGCAAACTCGTCGGCGTAACGTCCGCGCCGAGCGACATCCACGAGCTGGCGATGAGTGTGCACGAGATGGAGCCGCGCGAGCGCGACGCCACTGCGGCGCGGCTCGGCGAGGCGCTCGGCCCGGATCCCGACGACGCGGGCATTCCCGCGGCGCAGGTCCGCGCGCTCGTGGGGGCGGGCTTCGAGGTCGGCTTCCACACGCGCCGCCATGACTATCTCCCTTCGCTGCAGGACAGTGAGCTCGAGAGGGCCATGCTTGACGGTCGCGCGGAGCTGGAGGAGGTCGCGGGCGGGCCGCTCCAGGCGATCGCCTACCCGCACGGCGGGGCCGATGCCCGCGTGGCTGCGGCCGCTCGAGCCGCCGGCTTCCGCTACGGCTTCACGACGCGGCAGTCGGCGGTCGGGGCCGGCGCGGACCCGCTGCTGATCGGCCGGGTCGAAGGAACGTTCGACTCTGTCAGCAGCTGGGCGTTCGATCTGACGCGGGCGCTCCGGGTGCAGCGCTGGAGCGTCGGGAGCGGCGAATGACGGTCGTCGGGCATACCGCGCCACCAGTCGTGGGCCAGGCCGCGCGCTCCAGCGGCGCGTGGTGTTTCGTGCTGTAGCGGCCGGTAGCGGCGCCCGGCCGGCCCGGGGTCGGCTAGGGTCGCCGCGGGGGACCATGAGCAGCGAGACGCTCAGCCTGATCACGATCCCGCTGTTCTCCGGCGCGATCGGCTACGTCACGAACTGGAGCGGCGTGATCATGCTGTTCTACCCGGTGCGCTTCGTCGGGCTGCGCGTGCCCGGGCTGGCGCCGTTCGCCCACCTGCTTCCGCGGCGCATCCAGCAGATCCCGGGCTTCATGCAGGGGGGCCTGGGCTGGCAGGGGATCATCCCCTCGCGCGCGGCGAAGATGGGGAGCCTCGCCGTGGACAAGGGGATCGCCAAGATCGGCAGCGCGGGCGACTTCTATGACCAGCTCGGGTCCGAGGCGCTCGCCGAGCACCTGATCGCCTCGATGCAGGGCGACATCCGCGACATCGTCGAGCGCACCATGGCGCGCGAGCACCCCGCGCTGTGGCGCGACCTGCCGCCCCGCGTGCGCGAGGCCATGCACGCGCGCGTCCAGCGCCAGCTGCCGGACATCGTGCGCGAGATCACCGACGAGATCGGCAGCAACATCGACCAGCTGCTCGACGTCAAGCTCATGGTCATCAAGCGCATGGAGGAGCGCCCGGAGCTGTGCAACCGCGTCTTCCTCGAGGTCGGGCGCAAGGAGCTGCGGTTCATCATCAACTTCGGCTTCGTGTTCGGGTTCGCCCTCGGCATCCCCACCGCGTTCCTCACCGAGTACGTGCTCACCCAGTGGTGGGTGCTGCCGATCTGCGGCGTGATCATCGGCTACACGACCAACCTGGCTGGCGATCAAGATGATCTTCGAACCGGTCGAGTCGCGCCGGATCGGGCCCTTCCGGTTCCAGGGCCTGTTCCTGCGCCGACAGCCCGAGGTGGCCGACGTCTACGCGGGGATCATCTCCGACGACATCGTCACGGTGGCCAACATCGGCGAGGACCTGCTGCACGGGCCGCGCTCGGACCGCACGCGCCACATGATCGAGACCGCGATGCGGCCCGCCGTCGACCGTGCGGTGGGCCCCGCGCGCGACGCCGTGCGGGTCGCGGTCGGCGCCCGCGAGTACGACGCGATCCGCGAGTCGGTCGCCGTGGAGGCCGTCGACTACACGGTGACGCCGCTCACCGACCCGGAGTTCAACCGGCGCCAGAGCGCGGAGATTCGCGCCCTCATCGCCGAGCGCATGCGCGAGATGCCGTCCCGCGACTTCTCGGAGATGCTGCGCACGGCGATGCGCGAGGACGAGTGGCTCCTCTATCTCCACGGTGCGGTGCTCGGTTTCGGCGCCGGCCTCCTCCACCTGGCGATCTTCGGATGAGCGACGCCCGACTCCGAACGACGACCTGTTGCGCGCCCTGCCCGGCATCGCGCGCATCGCCGGTACCGCGTGGGTGCGCACGGCGGACTGGACGGTGCGGGCCTCGCTCGACGCGACTGGCCGCCTCATCCGCTCGGCGGCGTCGGGCGAGTCCCCGACCGAGCTGTTCCGGCGCACCGCGTCGGACTTCCGGGGGTGGGCGCGCGGCGTGCTCGGCGTCGTCGACGCCGCGGCGCAGGAGGCGGAGCCGCGCCCCGCGGAGCCCGAGCCGGCGCCCGACGACGCGCGCGCGACCCTGCGCGATCGCGGGGCCGAGCTGCTGCGCCGCTCGGCCGACGTGCGGGTCTCCGAGGAGGGCCACCCCGCGTACGAGCGCATCCTCGACGAGCTGGCCCCCGACGAGGGGCGCATCCTGCGCCTGCTCGTGCTGGACGGGCCGCAGCCTTCGGTGGACATCCGGGCGGGGCTCCCCATGGCCTCGCAGCTCGTCGCGCCCGGGCGAAACATGATCGGCGCGCAGGCCGGCTGCCGTCATCTCGATCGCGTGCCCGCCTATCTGAACAACCTGTACCGGCTGGGGCTCGTGTGGTTCTCGCGCGAGTCGCTCGACGACCCGCGGCGCTACCAGGTGCTCGAAGCCCAGCCCGACGTGGTCGAGGCGATGCGCAAGGCGGGGCGGACGGGGCGCACGGTGCGCCGCAGCATCCTGCTCACCCCGTTCGGGCGAGACTTCTGCGACACGTGTCTTCCCGTGGACGCCGTCAGCGACTAGCGGGTCGCTGCACCAATTCCTTCTGGCGCTCGGACGGGATGCGCACGACGTTGCGGGCCAGCCCGACGCGGGCGAGCCCGGAGATGACCAGACCGGTCACGTCGATCTCCCACCAGCGCAGGCCGTGGCGCGCCGAGCGCGGGAACGCATGGTGGTTGTGGTGCCAGGACTCCCCCAGCGACGGCAGCGCCAGCCAGAACACGTTGCGCGACTCGTCGTCGACGTCGAACCGCCGCGTACCGAGGAAGTGGCAGATCGAGTTCACGCTCCACGTCACGTGGTGGACGAGGAACACGCGCACGAGCCCGCCCCACAGCAGGCCGGTCGCCGCGCCGACCAGCGTTCCGGTCAGCGCCCACCCGGCGAGCGCGGGCAGGAGCAGGCCGGCGAGGACGAGCCAGTGGAACTGGCGGTTGATGAGCCGCATGCCCCGGTCCTCGCAGAGATCGGGAGCGTAGCGGCGCCGGGCGGCCCGGCCCTGTTCCGTGAGCAGCCAGCCGACGTGGGCGTGCCATAGGCCCTGCAGGACACCGCGGACGCCCCCGTCGTGCCCGACGTGGGGGCTGTGCGGGTCGCCCTCGACGTCGGTGTGCGCGTGGTGCTTGCGATGGTCGGCCACCCACGAGATGACCGGGCCCTGCACGGCCATCGAGCCCAGCGCCGCGAGCGTGTACTCGACGGGCTTGGGCGCCAGGAAGGCGCGGTGCGTGAGCATGCGGTGGTAGCCGACGGTGATCCCCAGGGCGGTCAGCAGGTACATGGCGGCGAGGATCGCGAGGTCGGCGGGGTGCACGACGCGGTTCCACAGCAGCACGACGGCGGCCAGCGTCGCGGCGAAGGGGAGCGTGACGGCCGCCAGGTTCACGGTCTTCTCGGTTCTGGTCATGCCCGCCACGGTATGCGGCCCGCGGCACATGCTCTACGGTGTCCGGCAAAGTCATGGCCGCAGAAGTTATAAGAGAAGTGACAAGAACAGAGCCGTGGCGGACGCTTCCCCGCGGCGTCGCGGACCTCGTGGAGTCCGAGCTTCCGGCGACCGCCGAGGACATCATGGCCGCGATCCCCGGCGAGGTGCCGGAGTACGCCCGGCCGTTCGAGGGCTCGTTCGGACGCGGCGTGCAGACCGGCGTGACCGAGGCGCTGCGGCAGTTCGTCGCGCTCATCCGCGACCCGGAGGCGCCACGGGAGCGCGCGGTGTACGTCGCCCTGGGCCGCGGGGAGCTGCGTCAAGGACGCACGTTGGACTCGCTGCAGTCCGCCTACCGGGTCGGCGCGCGCGTGGCGTGGCGGCGCATCGCAGCGGCGGCGCGGCAGGCCGGCCTCGACGCCGAGGCGCTGAGCCTGCTCGCCGAGGCGATCTTCGCCTACATCGACGAGCTGTCGGCGGACTCGGTCGAGGGCTACGCGCAAGCCCAGTCCGAGCGCGAGGGCGAGCGTCAGCGCCGCCGGCGCGACCTCGTGGCGGTCCTGCTCCGCGATCCTGCGGCCGAGGACGCCGACGTGCGTGCCGCCGCCCAGGCGGCGGGGTGGCGGCTGCCGCGGACCGTGGCCGCGCTGGCCTGCGCCGAGGCCGACCTGCCCCGCCTGGCGCGCCGCCTGCCGCCCGACGCGATCACCGCGGTGGTCGACAGCGCCGGGTGTGCGCTCGTGCCCGACCCGGCCGGGCCGGGGCGCGGCGAGGAGATCGCCGTCGCGGCCAGGAACGTGGTCGCCGGACTCGGCCCGGGCGCAGAGCGCACGGCGATCGCCGCCTCGTGGGCGCTCGCCCGGTCGGCTCTGCGCGCCGCCGAGGCGGGCGCCGTCCCCGCCGAGGGGCTCGTGATCGCCGACGAGCACCTGGTCGCGCTGCTGCTGGGCGAGCGCCACGAGCTCGTCGAGCGGATCGCCGAGCGGCGCCTCGCGCCCCTGCGGGCGTTGACCCCGAAGGCGCGCCGGCGCATGGAGGAGACGGCGCTCGCCTACGTGCGCCACGGCGGCAACGCGGCCGCGATGGCGCGCGCCCTGCACGTCCACGCGCAGACCGCCCGCTACCGGGTGGCGCGCCTGCGGGAGCTCCTGGGCGACGCGTTGGACGACCCGGACGCCCGGCTGGAGCTCGAGCTGGCGCTCCGGGCGGGGCGCCTGGCTTCGGGCTCGGCCGCGTGAACGGCGGGCATCGAGGGGCGGGTTCGGGCGTCTCCGTGGCCTCTTGATCGGTGAGCCCGTCCCTTGCCCGCTATGGGGGGAAATGACGGTCTCACCGTTTGCCGCCCCGATCTGGACCCGCCCTCGATGAGCCGTTTTCGAGCCCTACTCCAACCCGCGGTCGCGGATCTGCTGCCGGGCCTTCTCGGACTTCTCCAGCCCCTCGATGCCGAGCGCCCGCTTGACCCCCGGCGTGCGCTCGAACTGGACGTCCGAGTAGGCGACCGCCTGGAGGAAGTTGCCCCACGGGTCGCGGATGTCGACGCCACCCAGGCCCGACGGTCTCGCCTCCAGGCCGGCGGCCCGCGCCGCGGCGAGCAACGCGTCGAGGTCGTCGACCACCAGGCCGAAGTGGCGGCCGTCGTCCGGGCCCTGGGTGCGGCCCTCGCTGACCGCGAGGAACTGGTCGCCCATGTCGATGAACGCCATCCGCGGCCCGCGTCCGCGCAGCTCGAAGTCGAACAGCTTCCCGTAGAGCTCCAGGGCGGCGTCGAGGTCGCCGACCTCGATCGCGACGTGGTTCATCCCGATCAGTCGAGCGCGATCGTTCACGCGTTCATGGTATGACTCGGAGGCAGTGGGAAGGCTCGCGTCCATCGTGGCCGGCCGCCGAGGGAAGTGGCTGGTCCTCGCTTTCTGGATCGTCCTCCTCGTCGTGTTCGCCCCCATCGGGAGCAAGCTCGCGGACAAGACGCAGGACGACACCGAGAGCTTCCTGCCCAAGAACGCCGAGTCGACCAAGGTCGTCCGGGCCCTGGACAAGGACTTCAAGGCGGGCGAGACCTCCGACGGCCTCATCGTCTACCAGCGCGAGGGCGGCCTCACCGCGGCCGACAAGGACAAGATCCGCCGGGACGCGTTCCAGGTCTCCTCCGAGATACCGGTCACGCAATCACCGGCCGTGCCGTTCCTGCCCAGCTCGCCGCCCGGCCTCGTCTCCCCCGACGGGTCGGTCGCCTACACGGTGATCACGGTCCCCCTGGACTTCGACAAGCTCGGCGACTGGGGCAAGGAGGTGAAGAACGCGACCGGCGAGGGCTCGGGCGGGCTGAAGATCTACCTCACCGGCGACCTGGGCTTCAACACCGACGCCGACGAGGTCTTCAGCTCGATCGACACCAAGCTCCTCCTGGCCACGGTGCTGCTCGTCCTGATCCTGCTGGGCGCGATCTACCGCTCGCCGATCGTCGCGCTGATCCCGATCGTCGTCGTCGGCGTTGCCTACACGGTCGCGCAAGGCCTGATCTACCTCTATGCCGACACGGGCGCCACGGTCTCCTCGAACTCGACCAGCATCATCGTCGTGCTCATGTTCGGGGTGGGGACCGACTATTGCCTGCTGCTCGTGTCCCGCTACCGCGAGGAACTGCGCACCCACGAAGACAAGCACGAGGCGATGCAGCGCACGGTCCGGCGCGTCGGCCCGGCGATCCTGGCCAGCGGCCTGACCGTCACCCTGGCCATGCTCGTCCTCCTCGTCGCCGAGGTGGGCTCCGTCCACACCCTGGGTCCGGTGGCCGCGATCGGCGTGTTCTGCGTGCTCGCGGCCGGGCTGACGATCCTTCCCGCTCTCCTCACGATCGCGGGCCGACGCGGCTTCTGGCCGCGACAGCGCTTCATCGCCTTCGACCCGGAGTCGGCGGCGGCGCAGCGGCCCGGCGTGTGGCGGCGAATCGGCGACCGCGTCCTGCACAGGCCCCTGCCGGCGCTCGTCGTCACCGTGACCTTGTTCGGCGCCGGGGCGCTGGGCCTGCTCGCCTACAAGGTCGACTACAGCACGACGACGTTCTTCAAGAAGCAGACGGACAGCGTGGACGGCTTCCGCGTGATGCAGAAGTCGTTCCCCGCCGGGCTGCTCTCCCCGATGACCGCGCTCGTGGAGCGCGAGAACGGGGCGGCCACCCCGGCCGACGTGGCGGCGGCGCGGCGACGGCTCGCCGCCGTGTCGGGCGTCGACAAGGTGACCCCGACGGGCATACGCTCACGCGACGGCCGGATCGCCCAACTCGACGTCGTGTTGAAGGGCGATCCGAACGACTCCTCGTCCCTGGACATCGTGCCGAAGCTGCGCGACAGCGTCGACGGCGTCGCGCCCGGAGTGACGGTGCTCGTGGGCGGAGGCAGCGCGATCAACTACGACTTCAACCGCGCCAACGCGCGCGACCTGCGGCTCATCGTGCCCCTGGCCCTCGCCGTGATCACCCTCATCCTCGCCGTGCTCCTCTCGGCGATCGTGGCCCCGATCGTGCTCATCGCCTCGGTGATCCTGTCGTTCTTCGGGACCCTCGGCCTGTCCATGCTGTTCATCCGCTACGTGGTGGGCGACGCCGGGGTGGACAACTCGATCCCCACCTTCGCCTTCATCTTCCTCGTCGCCCTCGGCGTCGACTACACGATCTTCCTCATGAGCCGCGTGCGCGAGGAAGCGCGTCACCACGGCACCCGCGAGGGAATGCTGCGCGCGATCGCCGCCACCGGGCCGGTCATCACGAGCGCCGGGATCATCCTCGCCGGCACGTTCTCCGTGCTCATGACCCTCCCGGTCACGTTCACGTTCGATCTCGGCTTCATGGTCGCGCTGGGGATCCTGCTCGACACCTTCGTGGTGCGGACGATCATGGTCCCGGCGGCCGTGGAGCTGATCGGGGACAAGGTCTGGTGGCCGTCCACCGCGACGGGCGGCGGGCGGGTGCTGCGCGAGGAGGCCGGCCCCGAGGAGCCGGCGCGCGAGCCGGCCGGGGTCTCCTAGCCGCTGCTAGAACCCGGCGAGAGAGGCGCGGGCGGCGACGAGCTTCCTGTACAGCGACGATTGCCTGCCGTCGGCGCCGATCAGGCCCGTGTCCCAGACACCGGCGCGAGCCCGTCCGGGATTGTTGTAGAGCTGGTACCACACCATCACCTTCGCGCCCGAGCGCTTGGCCAGCCTGAAGGCCTCGAGCGTGTACCGATTGCGCAGCGCCTCGGAGAAGTACCCGTAGTAGGCGCCGGGGCGCGGGTACCCGAACTCGGTGAGGTACAGGGGCAGCGGCGCGCCGGAGCGGGTGCGCAGCTTGTGCGTCCGAGCCAGGCGCCGCATCGCCACCTTCATCGCGCCCACGTTCGAGATCCCGCCGGTGTAGTGGCGCTGCGGGCGGAGGGGCGAGATCTTGACGAACTGATACGGGTGCTGGGCCCAGCCGTCGGCGCGCAGCCCGCCGGGCAGCGCGCGGGCGGCGCGCTCGATGAAGCGCAGCGGAAGATTCGAGGGCGAGGTTTCGCCGATCAGCACCTTGGCGCCGGGGTCGGCGCGCTTGACGGCGCGGTAGGCGGCGCGCACCAGGCGCGCGTAGATGATGTGGCCGACCGCGCGGCGGCCGACGATCTGGGGTGAGAGATAGTCCCGGAGGTTGGGCTCGTTCCACACCGAGTACGCGGCGACGCGCCCGCGGAAGTGGCGCGCGATCTGCCCCATCCAGCGCGCGTAGCGTGAGGGGCTGGGATTGCGGTAGCCGAGATAGCCCCGGCCGCCGTTGGTGAACTTCGGGTTGCCAGTGGGCGTGAGCTGCACGGTCATGCCCCGCTTGCGCGCGTCGTTGATGGCCGCGTCGTACGGCGCGAAGCCGTCGCCGCGGAAACCCCCCCACACCATTGTGATACGCAGGTAGGTGACACCCATGCCGTGGGCGTAGTCGAGCGCCTTCGCCCGTTGGGCCGGGGGCGCGGAGACGAACGCGCCGTCGTCCTGAATGCCGACCTGGAACGCGCCGGCCGAGGCGGGCGCGGCGAGCGAGGCGACGCCTGCGAGCAGGGGAATGGCATGTCGGACGGTCATGAAAATGGTGAGGCGGAAAACAGCGCGGAGACCGCCCGAAGGGCGTTCGAGACTACCACCGGTAGTCCTCTCGACACTGCGGTTGCGAGCCTTGACCGATCAGGTTTCTTGGCCGAGTCTTCCCGCTCCGTGGACCTACCGCTGATCAGGCGCCTCGAGGCCAGCCACAGCTACGCGCTGCTGCTGGGCGTCATCCTCGTGTCGCTGATCGTCCAGTCGTCGGCGCCCGACGAGCGATGGTCGCGGGTCGTGATCGTGGCGCTGCAGGCGCTGACGCTGCTGCTCGCCTTGTGGACGTCGCGCACCCCTGAGCGCGACTTCCGCTGGGGACTCCTGGCGGCCGCGGTCGCCCTGGTGGCGACGGCCATCCTGGCGACGCAGAACAACCCGAAGCTGCACAACGGCGGCGTGCTCATGGTCGGGGCGCTCGTCGTGCTCGTCGTTCCGGTCGTCATCGCGCACGGCGTGTTCCACGGCATCCGCGAGCGGGGGCGCGTGACCATGGAGGCGGCCTTCGGGGCGCTGTGCATCTACCTGCTGATCGGGATGCTGTTCGCCTTCGCCTTCGGCGCCGTCGCCGTGCTCCAGCAGGGCGCACTGTTCTCCAACGGCACCGAGGGCGACCTCCAGTCCCACCTCTACTTCAGCTTCATCACGATCACCACGACCGGCTACGGGGACCTGGCTCCCGCCGGCAACCTGGCCCGTTCGCTCTCGATGCTCGAGGCGCTGATCGGCCAGCTCTACCTCGTCACCGTCGTCGCGGTGATCGTCGGGAACCTCGGGCGCGCGCGTCCCGGTCGGGCCTGAGCCGCTCCGTCGCGATCGCCACCGCCGCGGGGTTGTCGTCAACGAGCACGAAGCGCCGGCCGAGCTGCGCGCACACGGCGCCCAGCGTCCCCGAGCCGGCGAAGAAGTCCAGGCACCAGCCGCCGGGCCGCGACGACGCGGCCACGAAGCGCCGTAACAGGCCCTCGGGCTTCTGCGTGGGGTAGCCGGTCTTCTCGGCGCCGTTGGTGGGCACGATCGTGTGCCAGATCACCGAGGTGGGCATCTTGCCGCGCGCCGCCTTCTCCGCCGACACCAGCCCCGGCGCCATGTAGGGCTCGCGCTCGACGTCGTCGGCGTTGAACACGTGGCGGCCGGGCTCGCGCACGTAGACGAGGATCGTGTCGTGCTTCGGCGGCCATCGCGTGCGCGGCTTGCCGCCGTAGTCGTAGGCCCAGATCAGCTCGTTGAGGAAGGCCTCGCGCCCGAAGATCCCGTCGAGCATCACCTTCACGTAGTGGGCCTCGCGGTAGTCGAGGTGCACGTACAGCGTCCCGTGCTCGGCGAGCAGCCGCCGCGCCTCCTCGAGCCGAGGGCGCAGGAACGCGAGGTAGTCGGCGTGCGCGTCGTCGTAGGCGAGGTCGGAGACGACCTCCGTGCGATAGCGCCGACCGGCGAACCCTGCCCGCTCGCCGTCCTCGTCTCGGACCGCGGTCAGGGTGCGCCGCCGCTGCGCGCGTCCGGTGTTGAACGGCGGGTCGATGTAGACGAGGTCGAACGCGCCACCGGGCAGCGCGGGCAGCACCGCCAGGTTGTCGGCCGCGACGATCAGGTCGTCGTCGAGCTCGAGGGGATCGCCCGCCTTGAGGATCCGCACAGGCGCGACGGTACCGTTCCCCCCCGATGTCCCTGACCTCCCCCGAGGCCGCCGCCCGGCGGCGGCGCCTGTATCCCGGCCTGGCCGTGGCCGCCGTGATCGCCGTCGGCGTGACGGTGGCCGGGCTGATCAACGGCCCCGATGGGAGACAAGGACCGCCAGACCGCGCCTGGCGCGACCGGAGAGACGATCGACCCCCTCGTCTACCGGCCGGCCCTCGACGCCGACTACGAGGCGCGCGCGACCGCCGGCTACAGCCACGTCCTGTACGCCAAGAGCCCGGGCGGGGTGTTCGCCACCGCTCGGCGGGTCGACCGACTGCGCCCGCTCGTCGAGGCCGCCACGCGCGACGGGGGCGTCGACGCCGACACGCTCGAGGCCGTCGTGTTCCTGGAGAGCGGTGGACGCCCCGACGTGATCGCGGGCGGCAAGGACCCGGCGAACGCCTCCGGATCTGGCCCAGATCGTCGCGGAGACCGGCCAGTCGCTGCTCGCCATGCACGTCGACCTCGAGCGCTCGCGCGCCCTGACCAGGACGCGCGCGGCGCGCGGCGGCGCGGGGGAAGCCCAAGGCGGCCCGGCGCGCGCTGGCGCAGCGCCGGGCCGTGGACGAGCGCTTCGAGCCGCGCAAGGCCCTGGCCGGCGCCGTGCGCTACCTCACGGCGGCGCAGGAGCACTTCGGCCGCGACGACCTCGCGCTCGTCTCCTACCACATGGGGATCGGCAACCTCGACCGTGTCGTCGCCGCGTACGGCGGCGAGCGGCCCTCCTACGTGCGCCTGTTCTTCGACTCGACGCCGCTGCGTCACGCGGCCGCATGGCGCCTGCTGTCGGGCTTCGGCGACGACTCCTCGACGTACTACTGGCGGGTGCTGGCGGCCAAGGAGATCATGCGCCTGTATCGCGAGGATCGCGGGACGCTCCAGCGGCGCGACGAGCTCCAGACGAACAAGGCGTCATCGGAGGAGATCCTTCACCCGGAGGAGGAGACGAAGGTCTTCCAGGCGCCGGACGACGTCGAGAAGGCCCGCGACGACGGGTCCCTCGCCGCCCTGCCGGCGAGCCCGGCGCGCCTCGGCTTCCGCATCGACCGGCGCATGGGCGAGCTGGCCCCGAAGCTGGATCGCCAGCCCGAGCTCTACCGCGCGCTACGTCCGGAGGCGCTGCGCGCGGCCGAGTGGATGGGGCCCCTGGTCGCGCGGATCTCCGGCGTCCCCGGCCAGCTGACCATGACCAGCGCCGTGCGCGACCAGCGCTACCAGGACCTGCTCGTCGAGGGCAACGCCGAGGCGACGTCCCAGTACTCGCTGCACACGACGGGCTACGCCTTCGACGTCCTGCGCCGCTACCACGGGCGCGCTCAGGCCGTCGCCTTCCAGTTCCTCCTCGACCGCCTCCAGGCGCTCAACCTGATCGCCTGGGTCCGCGAGCCCGCGGCGATCCACATCACGGCCGCCAGCGACGCGGCGCGGCTGCCGGGTTAGGCGCCCGCGTGCGCCGCAGCGTCAGGCGCCGAGCACGTCGCGCACCGCCTGCGCGGCGGCCGCGGCCGTGATGCCGTAGCGCTCGAGCACCTCGGCGCCGGGGGCTGACGCGCCGAAACGGTCGACTCCGACCGAACGGTCCGCGTAGCGGTCCCAGCCGAACGTGGTCGCCGCCTCGATCGAGACCGTCGGCATCCCGGGCGGGAGCGTGGCCTCGCGGTACTCGCCGTCCTGGGCCTCGAAGAGCTCACGGCTGGGCATCGACACGACGCGCGCCGCGATCCCCTCGCCGGCGAGCTCGTCGCGGGCCGCCAGGGCGAGCGCGACCTCCGAACCGGTGGCCACGATCGCCGCGTCGTCGCCCGGCGCCAGCACGTAGGCGCCGTGGGCCAGGCCGCCGGCGGCGGCGAGCGCACCGGCGCGGTCGAGCACCGGCACGCCCTGGCGGGTGAGGACGAGGACCGCCGGCCCGTCGAGCTCCTCGAGGATGACGCGCCAGGCCTCGGCGGTCTCGGCCGCGTCGGCGGGGCGCAGCACGGTCAGGCCGGGGATCGCGCGAAGGGAGGCCAGGTGCTCGACCGGCTGGTGCGTCGGGCCGTCCTCCCCGAGGCCGAGCGAGTCGTGCGAGAACACCCAGGCCACGCGCAGGCCCATCAGCGCCGACAGGCGGATGGCCGGACGCATGTAGTCCGAGAACACGAGGAACGTCGAGCCGTAGGGGCGCACGATCCCGCCGTGCAGCGCGAGCCCGTTGACGATGGCGCCCATCGCGTGCTCGCGCACGCCGAAGTGGACGGTGCGCTCCTCGCCGGGCAGCGCCGTCTTCACGCTGCCCGCGAGGTCGGCGGAGCCTCCGACCATCGTCGGGACGAAGGGCGCGAACGCCTTCATCGCCTGGCCGCCGGCGGCGCGGGTGGCGATCTTCTCGCCCTCCCACTCCATGGCGAGGGCCTCCGCCAGCCCCGACTCGGGCAGCTCGGCCCAGGCGCGGTCCCACTCGGCGGCGCGCCCCGGGTCGGCGGCGCGCCACGCCGCGAAGCGCTCGCGCCAGGCGGCGCTCGCCGAGGTTCCGCGATCGGCGGCGGCGCCGAACGCCTCGTAGACCTCCTCGGGAGCGAAGAACGAGCGGTCGGGATCCCATCCCATCGCCGCCTTGGTCGCCCGCACCTCCTCCTCGCCGAGCGGGGCGCCGTGCGAGCCCGAGGTTCCCTGGGCGTTGGGCGCCGGCCAGGCGATGGTCGACCGGACGCGGACGAGGGACGGCCGCTCCTCCTCCGCCACCGCCGACTCCAGCGCGGCCTCGAGCGCGCCGAGGTCCTCGGCGTCCTCGACCGCCTCCACGTGCCAGCCCTGGGCGCGGAAGCGGGCGTCGACGTCCTCGCGCGAGAAGCTCAGCGAGGTGGGCCCGTCGATCGTGATCTCGTTGTCGTCGTAGACGTAGACGAGCCGGCCGAGCCCGAGCTGGCCGGCCAGCGAGGCGGCCTCGGAGGAGACGCCCTCCATCAGGTCGCCGTCGCTGCACAGCGCGAACACGCGGTGGTCGCACACCTCGGCGCCGTAGCGCTCGCGCAGGAAGCGCTCGGCCATCGCCATCCCGACGCCGTTGGCGAAGCCCTGGCCGAGCGGGCCGGTCGTCGTCTCCACGCCGGGAACATGCCCGCGCTCGGGATGCCCGGCGGTGGGCGAGCCCCACTGGCGAAAGCGCCGCAGGTCGTCGAGCGGCAGGTCGTAGCCGCTGAGGTGAAGCGTGGCGTAGAGCAGCATCGACGCGTGCCCCGCCGAGAGGACGAAGCGGTCGCGGTCGGGCCAGTCGGCGACGTCCGGGTCGTGGCGCATCACCCGGGCGAACAGCGTGTAGGCCACGGGCGCCATGGCCATCGGCATGCCCGGATGGCCGGAGTTCGCGGCTTCGACGGCGTCCATGGCCAGCACGCGGATCGCGTCCACGCACAGGCGGTCCAGGTCGGGGGCGGCGGTCGTCGGGGCGGGGGCGGGGGCGGAAACGGCGGTGGGTGGGGGGTTCATACCCCTATCTTGCCGCCGCCGCCGGACGCGGCAGGTGCACCACCGGGAGGCCCTGCGCGGCCTCCTCCGGAGCGCCGACCAGCGGGCCGCCGGCGCAGTCCTCGCAGGAGACCTCGCGGCGCGGATCGCGGACGCCGACGAGCGAGAGCACGCCGGCGGCGAGCACGAGGCCGGCGCCGAGGACGATCGACACGCGGAAGGCCTTCAGCGAGGCGTCGTCCAGAGCCTCCTGCACCTCGACGCGCTCCCGGCCGCGCACGCCGGCCGGCACGGTGGCGGCCAGCGGCTTGTCCCTGGCCTGGGTCACGGCCGCCTGGGCGCTCGGGGTCAGCCGTACCCCGGCCAGTTGCTCGTCGAGCGTGGACGAGAACTGCGACGAGACCAACACCCCGGCAACCGCCACGGCGAGCAACCCGGCCACGCGCGCGATCGCATTGTTGATCCCGGAGGCGATCCCGGCGTGCTCGACCTCGACGCCGCCGAGCACGGCCGCGGTGAGGGGGGCGACCGTGGCCGAGAGTCCGATCCCGAACACGACCAGACCGGGGAGCAGCTGCGTCCAGTAGTCGGCCTGGACATCCAGCCGCAGCATCATCGTCAGCCCGATGGCGCCGACGAACGGGCCGATCGTCATGAACCAGCGCGGCCCGTAGCGATCGGCCAGCCCCCCGAACCGCTTCGACAGGAGGAACATCAGGATCGTGACCGGGAGCAGCGCCACGCCGGCCTGGATCGGCGTGTAGCCGGCCACCTGCTGGAGGAACAGGACGAGGAAGAAGAACAGGATGCCCAGGCCGGCGTACATAGCCAGCGTGGCCAGGTTCCCCCAGGCGAAGTTGCGCCGCTTGAACAGGTCCATCGGGACCATCGGGTCGCGCTCGCGCTGCTCGACGACGACGAACACGGCGAGCAGCACGACGCCGGCGACGAGCGGGCCCCAGATCAGCGGATCACCCCAGCCGCGCAGGGGCTGCTCGATCAGCGCGAACACCGGGCCGGCGAGGCCGAGAGCGGCCAGCGCCGCCCCCTTGAAGTCGACGCGGGGCCGGCGCTCCGGCGCGGGCCGGTCGTCGGGCATGGCGCGGAGGGTGAGAGCGATCGTGGCCACCGCCAGCGGCAGGTTGATGAGGAACACCCAGCGCCACGACGCGGCCTGCACGAGCACGCCGCCGGCCAGCGGCCCGACCACGGTGGCGATGCCCGTCCACGCGGTCCACGAGCCGATCGCCGCGGCGCGCTCGCGCTCGCCGAAGACGGCGACGATGATCCCCATCGTGCTGGGGACGAGCACCGCGCCGGCGATGCCCTGCAGGGCGCGGAAGCCGACGAGCACCCCGGGGTCCGGAGCGAGTCGCGCACATCAGCGAGGTGACCCCGAAGGCGGCCACTCCGGCCACGTAGACCCGGCGGCGGCCGAAGATGTCCCCCAGCGAGCCGCCGATCAGCAGAAAGGACCCGAGAGTGAGCAGGTAGGCCTCGACGACCCACTGCTGCGTCGACAGGCCAGCGTCCAGATCGTCCGCGATCGCGGGCAGGGCGACGTTGACCACCGTGCCGTCCAGGAACGCCATCCCCGACCCGAGGATGCACACCACCAGGACCAGCTTCTTGTTGGGCACGGGCAGTAGGCTAGCCCCCGTCGTGAGCGAGGAGACGCCGCTCTACTGCATGGTCGAGATCCCCAAGGGATCGCGAAACAAGTACGAATGGGACGAGGGCCTGAACGCGATCCGCTTCGACCGCTTCCTCTTCTCCTCCGTCGTCTATCCGCTCGACTACGGGATGATCCCCGAGACTCTGGCCGAGGACGGCGACCCGCTCGACGCCATGGTCGCCGTATCCGAGCCGACGTTCCCCGGCTGCATCATCCCGGTCAAGCCGATCGCGCTGTTCAAGATGCGCGACGAGAAGGGCGTCGACGACAAGGTGATCTGCGTCCCCTTTCAGGACCCGAACTGGAACCACGCCGAGCGCCTCGAGGACCTGCCCGAGCAGCTGCGCGACGAGATCTCCCACTTCTTCGCCGTCTACAAGACGCTCGAGCAGAAGGCGGTCGAGGTCGACGGCTGGTACTCGCGCGAGGACGCGCTGCAGGTGATCGAGGAGGCCCAACAGCGCTGGAGCGAGCGTTGACGGACGCCCACCGCGCGCCCGACGAGCTGTTCGAGGGGCTGCCCGACTACCCGTTCGCGCCCCACTACCGCGACGTGGACGGGCTGCGGATGGCGCACGTCGACGAGGGCGAGGGGCCGCCGGTCGTCTTCTGGCACGGCGAGCCGACGTGGTCCTATCTCTGGCGGCACGTGATCCCGCCGGTGCGCGATGCGGGCTTTCGCTGCGTGGCCCCCGACCTCATGGGATTCGGGCGCTCGGACAAGCCGATCGACCTCGACTGGTACACGTACGACCGCCACAGTGCGGCGGCGGCGGCGCTCGTGGACGACCTCGACCTCCGCGACGCGACGTTCGTCGTCCACGACTGGGGCGGCCCGATCGGCCTGCGGGTCGCGGTGGAGCGCGCCGACCGGGTGAGCCGGCTCGTCATCCTCGACACGGGGCTGTGGACGGGGCGCCAGAGGATGAGCGACGCGTGGTGGGCGTTCCGCAACTTCGTCGAGCGCACGGAGGACCTGCCGATCTCCTTTCTCGTCGACGGCGCGACCAAGCGCGCGCTCAGCGAGGAGGAGAAGGCGGCCTACGACGCGCCCTTCCCGAGCGTCGAGAGCAAGGCCGGCGCGCGCGCCTTCCCGCTGCTGATCCCGCACGAGGAGGACGGCCCGGGCGCCGCCGAGGGCCGCGCCGTCCTCGAGGCGCTGGCCGCCGACGAGCGGCCGATGCTCTTCCTCTGGGCCTCGGAGGACCCGGTCCTCTCCGTCGACATCGGCGAGCGCTTCGCCGCCGCCGTCGGGCACAGCGGGATCGACCACGTGATCCCCGACGCCTCCCATTTCCTCCAGGAGGACCAGGGCTCGCTCATCGGCGAGAAGATCGCCGACTGGCTGCGCGCCTGAGCGGAGACCTCGGCCGCTCAGGTCGCTAGCGGCGCTCGGCCAGGTGCGGGTCGGACGCCGCGGCGCGGGACTCGTAGGCGTCGCGGGCGGTGCGGTCGGCGTCCCAGGTGATGCGGTCGATGCCGAGGCGGCGAGCGATCCACTCGCGGACGCCGCGCGGCGCCGCGGCCATGACCCGGTTGATGCGGCCGAGCGAGCGCGGGACCCAGACGTCGATGCGGCCCGTGCGCAGGGCGTCCACGATCTCGTCGGCCACGTCCTCGGGCGTGATCTCCTTCACCACGGGCGAGCTCGCGTAGCCGGCGATCATCTCGGTCTTGACGACTCCGGGCATGACGATCGAGAAGTCGATGCCCGTGCCCTCGTGCTCGGCCCGCACCGCCTCGGTGAGGCCGACGACGGCGTGCTTGGTCGCCGTGTACGTGGCGATCCCCGGCGGGGTGACCTTGCCCGCCGACGAGGCGACGTTGACCAGGTGCCCGCCTCCCCGCGCCCGGAAGCGGGGCAGGATCAGCCGCGTCCCGTTGATCACGCCGAACAGGTTCACGTCGACCTGGCGGCGCGTGGCGTCGTCCTCCTCCTCCACGAACGGCCCGAGGTGCAGGATCCCCGCGTTGTTGACCAGCACGTCGAGCGGGCCGATCGCCTCCTCGGCCGCGGCGAGGAAGGCCTCGAACGACGCGGGATCGGTGACGTCGAGCGCCAACCCGACGGCGTCGCCGCCCAGCTCGGCCGCGGCACGCCTCGGCCAGCGCGGCGTCGAGATCGCCGATCGCCACCTTCATGCCCGCGCGGTGGAGCGCCCGCGCCGTGGCATGACCGATGCCCCGGGCGGCGCCCGTGACGGCGACGGCGCGCCCGCGCAGCTCGCGCGGCGGGCGACGGCCCGCCACTACTTCGCGGCCTCGACCGGCTCGCCTCCGACCGTCTGGGCCTCGTCGGTCCCCTCGGGCTCGAGGCCGGGTTCGCTGTGCGCCGCGCGATCCTCGTAGGCCGCGCGCTGGCCATGGTCGATGTCGAGCAGGATCCGGTCGCTCTTCATCGCCTTGGCGACCGCCATCTGGGCGCGCTGGGGCAGGGGGTATGTCGCCTTGTGGATGGCGCCGGTCTCGCGCGGCACGTACACGTCGCGCTTGGGCACCTTGATGGCATCGACGATCGCGGCGGCGACCTCCTCCGGGCCGACCGACTTCACCCCGCGGGTCTCCTTGAGCCCCGAGCCGAGCTCGGTGCGCACGACGACCGGCATGACGACCGAGAGCTCGATCCCGTAGTCGGCGTTCTCCAGCTGCACCGACTCGGTGAGGCCGACGACGGCATGCTTGCTGGCCACGTAGGTGGCGCCGCCGGGCGGGGAGATCTTGCCGACCATCGAGGCCACGTTGATGATGTGGCCGGTGCGCCGTGGACGCATGCGGCGGACGGCGAGCTTCGTGCCGGTGAGTACGCCGTGGACGTTGATGTCGATGATCCGGATGGTCGTCGCGTCGTCCTCCTCGGCGAAGTCGCCCAGGGGCATGATTCCGGCGTTGTTGATCAGCACGTCGACCGGACCGAGGCGGTCCTCGACGCCGTCGAGGAAGGCCGCGAAGGACTCGCGCTCGGTGACGTCGAGCGGCAGGCCGACGGTCTCGCCGCCGATCTCGCCGGCGACCTGCTCGGTCAGCTCGGCGTCGAGGTCGCCGATGGCCACCTTGGCGCCTTCGCGGACGAGGGCTTCAGCGGTCGAGCGGCCGATGCCTCGGGCGCCGCCGGTGATGGCGATCACCTTGCCGTTGACGGGACGTGGCTCCTGCTTGGCCATAGAGGGGGCTCCTTGTCGGGCGCAGACGAGTTTGGCTGGCTGGCCAAACGCTACCGGTTGGCCGGTAGCATCGGCTCCAAGAGCCCCGAGGAGAGGAGTTCCGATGGCCGTCACAGTCGTCCTGTCGGAGATCCAGCGCGACACGCTGGCCAAGCTCTGCGACACCTTCGCGCCGTCGATCGAGAGGGACGACGATCCCACGGGGTTCTGGGGCCGCGCGGCCTCCGACATGGGGCTCCCCGACGCCATCGAGCAGCAGTTCGCGGCCCTGCCGGAGGACCAGCTCGAGGGGATGCGCGCGCTGCTCGACGCCTTCCACGCCCAGGGCTTCAACGACCTGCCCCAGGAGGCGCGCGAGCAGATGGTCCACGCGTTCGCCGACGACTCCCCCGAGACCCTGGCGGGCGTGCACGCGCTCCAGGGCCTGACCCTGCTGCTCTTCTACGCCCTGCCCGACGCCCGGTCGGGGATCAACCCGAACTGGGAGGCGATCGGCTACCCCGGGCCCCGCTCCGCGCCCCCGGACACACCCAAGACGATCTCGGTGACCCGCCCGCCCGACGCCGGACTGGTGATCGAGGCCGACGTCGTGGTCGTGGGCTCGGGCGCCGGCGGCGGCGTGATCGCCGGCGAGCTGGCCGGCCAGGGCAAGCAGGTGTGCGTGCTGGAGATGGGCGGCTACTACAACGAGGCCGACTTCAACCAGCTGGAGATGTGGGCCTACGAGCACCTCTTCCGCGGAGGCGGCATCACCCAGACCGACGACGGATCGATCGTGCTGATGGCAGGAGCGAACCTCGGCGGCGGGACGACGGTCAACTGGACCAACTGCCTGCGCACCAAGCCGTGGGTGCGCGAGCAGTGGGAGCGCGAATTCGGGCTCGAGGGCCTGGCGGGCACGGACTACGACCGCCATCTCGACGCCGTCTCCGAGCGCATCAACGTCAACCCGAATTGCAGCGACTGGAACGGCCCCCACCTGCGCATCAAGGAGGGCTGCGAGAAGCTGGGCTACGACTTCGAGGTGATCACCCGCAACGCCGACCCGTCGGCCTACGACCCCGAGAGCGCCGGCTACCTGAGCTTCGGCGACCAGTCCGGGGCCAAGCTCGGCACGCTGAAGACCTACCTCCAGGACGCGGCGGACGCCGGGGCGCAGTTCGTCGTGAACTGCCGAGTCGATCGCGTGCTGGTGGAGAACGGCCGGGCGGCCGGCGTCGAGGGCACCTACACCGACGAGGACGGCCGGATCGCTCCGGTCATCGTGCGCGCGCCCACGGTCGTCGTGGCCGGTGGATCGCTCGAGTCTCCGGCCGTGCTCCTGCGCTCGGGCATCGGAGGGCCGGCATGCGGGGACTACCTGCGCCTGCACCCGGCCTCGGCCGTCGGTGGCATCTACGACGAGCCGCAGAAGGGCTGGTGGGGGCCGCCCCAGAGCGGTCTGTCGCACCACTTCGACAACCTCGAGGACGGCTACGGGTTCCTGATCGAGGGTGGCGCCGCGACGCCGGGCCTGAGCAGCTCGGCCGTGCCCTGGGAGTCCGGGGCCGGGCACAAGGAGCTCATGAGCCAGGCGCGCGAGACTGCCGGTTTCGTCTTCCTCGTCCGCGACCGCGGCCACGGCAAGGTGACGATCGATCGCGACGGCAACGCCGTCCACAGCTACCACATCACCGACGAGCTGGACGACCGGATCTTCCGTCGCGCGCTGGTCGAGTTGATCAGGCTGCACGACGCGGCCGGGGCCGAGGCGGTCTACACCTACCACCGCAAGCTGCACATGTGGCGCCGGGGCGAGGACCTCGAGGCATTCGCCCAGCGGGTGCACGACGCCTCGATCAGCCCCCACGAGCACGCGACCTTCGCGCTGCACCAGATGGGCTCCTGCCGGATGGGCAACGACCCGGCCACGAGCGTGGCCGACCCGTGGGGCCAGCTGCACGACGTCAAGGGCGTGTGGATCGGCGACGCGAGCGCCTTTCCGACGGCGAGCGGCACGAACCCGATGCTCACGACGATGGCCCTGGCGCACCGCACCGCCGAGGCGATCGCGGCCGCCAGATAACCTGAAGGGCCATGCCCTATTTCAAGCACGACGGCCATCGCCTGGCCTACACGGTCTACGGCGAGGGTCCACGCACGACGGTCCTGCTGCCCGGACTGCTGTTCTCGCAGCGGATGCACATCCCCCTGGCCCACGAACTGGCCGAGCGGGGCAACCGCGTCGTCACCCTCGACCTGCTCGGCCACGGCAAGTCCGCCCGCCCGAACGACATGCGGGTCTACGGAATGGAGCAGTTCGCCGCAGCAGACGATCGGCCTGCTCGACCACCTCGACATCGAGGACGCCGTCGTCGGCGGCACCTCGCTGGGCGCCAACGTCACGCTGAGCGTGGCCTCGATCGCCCCGGAGCGACTGCGGGGCATGATCATCGAGATGCCGGTGCTCGACAACGCGCTGCTGGGATGCGCGATCGCGTTCACCCCGCTGATGATCGCGCTGACGTTCGGGGAGCCGGTGATGAAGATCGTCCAGGCCGGGGCGCGAGCGGTCCCGAGCCGGGGCGTGCCCTTCTGGGGCGACGTGATGCTCGACTGGGTGCGCCAGGACCCCGCGCCGAGCGCCGCCGTCATCCAGGGACTGTTCTTCGGCCGCACGGCGCCGCCGCAGTCCGAGCGCGAGACGTTCGAGACTCCGGCCCTCGTGATCGGCCATCCCCGCGATCCCGTCCACCCGTTCTCCGACGCCGACGCGCTGGCGCGCGAGCTTCCCAACGGCCGCCTCGTCGACGCCAGCTCGTTCTTCGAGATGCGGCTCGCGCCGGAGCGCCTGACCGACGAGTTCGCGGCGTTCATCGACGAGTGCTGGAAGCCGCGCCGCGCGACGCCCAAGCGCAAGCGGGCCGCCGCCAAATAGATGTCGAGCCGCAAAGAGCAGAAGGAGAAGCTCCGCCAGGAGCGTCTGGCCCGGGAGGCCGCCGCCAAGGCGGGCGAGCGCCGAAGGCGGATGATGGGCTACGGCGTCGGGGGCGCGCTCGCCGTGGCGGCGATCGCCGCCGTCGTGGTCGCGATCGCCGCCGGCGGGGGCGGGGACGACAAGAACAAGCCCAAGAGCGCGCCGAGCAACACGGTCGCGATCCCGGCCCAGAAGATCACCAACCTCGACGCCGCGGCCAAGGCCGCCGGGTGCACGCTGCGCACGTTCACCCCGGGCGCCAACGACCGCCAGCACGTGGAGGGCACCGTCCAGTACAAGCAGAATCCCCCGGTCTTCGGCCCGCACAACCCGGTCTGGGCGAGCGACGGCGACTACGTCGGCCAGGGCGCGCCGCCGACCGAGAAGCTGGTCCACCCGCTCGAGCACGGCCGGGTGATCATCTGGTACAAGCCGACGCTCCCGCCGCGTGAGATCAGCCAGCTCGAGACGCTGTTCTCCGAGCCGATGGAGGGCAAGCCCGAGGGCTACAAGCAGATCCTCGTCGAGCGTCCGAGCCTGCCCGGAGCCGTGGCCGCCTCGGCCTGGGGCCAGCAGCTCGTCTGCCCCAAGTTCAACGACAAGGTGTTCGACGCGATCCGCACCTTCCGCGTCGGCCTACGTGGACAAGGGCCCCGAGAGCGTCCCCTTCCCCGAGTAGGACGTGCCTCAGCGCGGCGCGGGCGGGCCGGGAGGCTCGACGATGTCGCGGCCCGGTCGGGCGCATGCTCCTCGTCGAGCTCGAGCTGCCAGTAGTAGCGCGTGAAGGTCAGGCCGGCGCGGAACTCGCCGACGTGCGGCTCGACCGGCTCGCCGCGGGCCATGCGGACGATCAGCTCGGGGTAGGTGCGGCCGGGCAGCGCCGCGTACATCGGCGCCGGGAACGCGCCGCCGAAGCGCGTGTTGACGTCGGTGATGCCCGAGGCCGATCTCGCGGTCGCGGAAGGCCTGCACCGTGCACGGGCCGCGCACGCCGAGCGCCTCGACCACGTCGCGCCCGAGCTCGACCAGCTCGGGGTCGTCGATCACCGTGCCCTTGATCGACTCGCCGCCGCGCGACTCGATCATCGTCCGCGGGATCGCGTTGAGGCAGCGGCCGTCGCAGGTCGCACAGGAGGTCGATCGAGAACTCGGGGCCGTCCATCAGCCGCTGGACCATCACCGGCTCGTCGACGTAGCGGACGAAGAAGTCCGCCTCCTCGGCGTCGCGCGCCGGGTGGATCGAGCGCGCGCCCCGAGCCCTGGCGCGGCTTGACCATCACCGGGTACGACGGCGGCTCGCTCGCCCGGGAGGACGGTCGGCGGCGACGGCAGGCCGAGGCGCTCGAGCAGCAGGTGGGTCTCGTACTTGTCGTAGGTCGCGGCCGCGATCTCGGGGTCGGGCACGAAGCGCGGGCAGTCGGCCCTCGGCGCGAGCGCGCGCGAGCACCTCGATGTCGAGGTCGGTCAGCGGCACGACCGCGCCGACGTCGTGCTCGTCGCACAGCGCCTGCCAGCGCGGGCACGTAGCCCGGGTCGTCGATGCGCGGACGGCGCGTGCGCGCGTGCGCCGCGTACTGCGCCGGCGCGAGCGGGTTGGGGTCGGCGGCGACCACCGTCGCGTGCTGGGCGAACGCGCTGACGATGTCGTAGCGCTTGCCCGACGCCGGTCAGCAGGACGGCCTGCGTCGTACGGTCCTGCCAGCCGCCGGTCTCCCCCTTGTAGAGGCCCTCGCCGCGCACGAGCATCGCGCGCGGTCCGCGCCAGGATCTCGAGGTCGAGTCGCCAGCGATGCGGTGCTCGACGTACCAGAGGTCGAGCTCGATGCGCTCGGCCCACGGCAGCGACGCGCGCCCGTTGACCTGCGCCCAGCCGGTGATGCCCGGCTTGACCGCGAGCCGGCCGCGCTGGCGCTCGGTGTACTGCGTCGACCTGCACCGGGATCGTCGGCCGCGGGCCGACGATCGACATCTCGCCGCGCAGGACGTTGACGAGGTTCGGCAGCTCGTCGAGCGAGGTGCGGCGCAGGAAGGCGCCGACGCGGGTGATGCGCGTGTCGCCCTCGTTGACCGCCAGGCCGGCGCCCATGTGCTCGGCGCCCGTGACCATCGTGCGCAGCTTGAGCAGGTCGAACGGCTCGCCGTCCCGGCCGACGCGGCGCTGGCGGTAGATCGGGTGGCCCGGGCGACTCGAGCCGGATCGCGACCATCGCGGCCAGCAGGACCGGCGCCGCCGACGAGCAGGCCGACCGAGGCGACGACGACGTCGAACGCGCGCTTCACCGCGTGCCCTCCGGCGGGCTCCCAGCCCGCGGGCGTGCCGTGGCGCAGCCAGTCGCACAGCCCGATCGCGAGCGAGGCCTGCGTCAGGACGTAGTAGCGCGCGATGAGCAGCGGGCGGGCGGGGACGGCGGGCGGCGAGCAGCGCGGCGATGACCAGCGCGACCTGGGCCGCGAGCGTGATCGCAGTACAGCGGCCCGGCGCCCAGGGCGACGAGCGCCAGGTTGAGCGCGAGCGCGGCCACGTGCAGGAACGGCGTGGCGTAGCGCAGCACGCGGTGCGAGACGATCATCAGCGCGTAGAGCGGCGGGTAGCCGCGCGGCGACAGCAGCCCGCCGCGCAGGACGATCGGCCAGGCGTGGCTCATCATCCGGCGCTTGCGGGCGAACTCGCCCTCGATCGAGGGCACCATCTTCTCGGTCGCGCGCGCGCGCCGGCGCGTAGACGGCGCGCCAGCCGCGCTTGACCATGTTGAACGGGAAGCGACAGGTCGTGGCCCATGAGCGGGTCGACCTCGATGTAGGCCTCGCGCCGCGTCGCGTAGATCGCGCCGTTGCCCGCCGGTGACCGACGCCAGGCGCGACTCGAGCGCGCGCAGCCACATCTCGTAGCGCCAGTACAGCGCCCTCCTGGTTCGTGCCCCGCCGTCGTTGACGAAGCGCACCTGGCCGCAGACGTAGCCGACGCGCGGGGTCGGCGAACGGCGTCGACGAGCGCGCGCAGCGCGTCGGGCTCCCACGGCGCGTTGGCGTCGGAGAAGGCGACGATCGTCGCCGTGGGCGCGCTCGACGGCCGCGTCCTGCGCGCGGATCTTGCCGCCGCGCGGCAGCTGTCGAGCACGACGTCGGCGCCGGCCTCGCGCGCCAGCGCCGGCGTGCCGTCCGTGCGAGCCGTCGCAGGAGACGATGACCTCGAGCGGTCGCGCGGGTAGTCGAGCGCGCGCGCGTTGGCGACCTTGGCGCGCGATCACGGCCTGCCTCGTGCGTAGGCGGCGACGATCAGGGACACGCTGGGGTGGCTCGCCGGGCTCGGCCGGACGCGCTCCAGCCCGCGGCGCAGCCGCCGCGAGCCCGGCGAGCAGCAGGCCGTAGCCGAGCCTGCGCGTAGACGAGCAGCCCGGCGCAGACCCAGAAGGCGATCTCCAGCGCGGTCACGGCCGGGGATTGTCGCGGAGAAGGGATTCGTAGAGCTCGAGGTGCCGGTCGGCGATCTGGTCCCACGAGTAGGTGGTGGCCGCCGCCTCGCGCGCGGCCGCGGCGAGCGCCTCGCGCCGGCCCGGGTCGTCGAGCAGCGCGCCGCAGCGCGATGTGCAGCGCCGACGGATCGTCGGGCACCACGAGCTCGGCGGCGCCGGACTCGGCCACCTCGGGGAACCCTCCGACGCTCGTGAGCAGCAGCGGCTTGCCGAACGCCAGCGCGGTGAACAGCACGCCGGACTGGTCGATCTCGCGGTAGGGCAGCACGACCAGGTCAGCCCGCCGGAACCAGGCCGGCACCTGCGCCTCGGGCACGAAGCGGGGGAACAGGCGGACGCTGGGCGTGACGCGGGCGCGCAGGGTCTTGAGGGGAAGGCGCGGCATGCCGACGACCCACAGCTCGGCGCCGCCGATCCCTCGCCACGCCTCGAGCAGGACGTCGACCCCCTTGTACGGGCGCAGGAGGCCGAAGAACAGGACCACCGGCCCCTCCACCTCGGCCAGTTCGGGCGGCAGCGGCTCCTCCTCGGGCAGCCGCTCGAGGTAGTCGAACGCGCCGTGCGGGATGACGTGGACGCGCTCGGGCGGAACCCCGAGGTCGACGACGAGCCGCTCGCGGCCGTGGTGGGAGTGCACCACCACCGCGTCGGCGCGGTCGTACAGGCGCCGCTGGGCGCGCAGCTGGCCCGGGCGCGGCTCGCGCGGCAGGACGTCGTGCGCGGTGATGACCAGCGGCCGGTCGCGGGGAAGCAGACGCACGTCGATCGGCTGGACGGTCGCCCACTGGAAGTGCACGACGTCGGCCTCCCGCGCGGCGCGGCGGTAGCGCAGCATGTCGGGAACGTGCTGGACCAGGCGGGCGGCGGAGCGCCGCCGCGAGCCCGGAGGCGCGGATCCGAGCCGGTAGAAGCGCTCGTCCACCGCGTAGCCCTCCGCGGGCGGAACGTCGCCGTAGGCGAAGCGGCTGGTCACCAGCGTGACGTCCGCGCCCGCGCGCGCGAGCGCCGCTGACAGGGAGCGATCGTACGGGGGCGTGTAGGCCGGTGGGTCGACGACGTGAACGCGCACGGCGCGGCATGATGGCGCAGGTGACGGCCCGCTTCCCGCACGTCGACGGTGTCGAGCACCGGTTCGTCGACGTTCGCGCCGCCGACGGACCGCTGCGCGTGCACCTTGCGGAGGCCGGCCAGGGCGAGCCGGTGCTCCTCCTCCACGGCTGGCCGCAGCACTGGTACGAGTGGCGCCGGCAGGTGCCCCTGCTGGCCTCGCACCGGCGCCTGCTCATGCCCGACCTGCGCGGGTTCGGCTGGACCGAGGCGCCCGGCCGCGGCTATGACCCCGAGACGTTTGCCGCCGACGCCGTGGCGCTGCTCGACGCCCTCGAGCTCGAACGGGTCCAGCTCGCCGGCCACGACTGGGGCGGGTTTGCCTCGCTGCTTGCCGGCCTGAAGCATCCGGAGCGCTTCTCGCGCATCCTCGTCATGAACGCCCCGGTTCCCTGGGCCACGCCTTCGCCCCGGCTCGCCCGGCAGCTCGCCATGAGCTGGTACGGCTCGGTGAACGCGGCCCCGTGGCTCGGACGCCGGCTCCACGAGCGGAGCCTGACCTGGGTGGCGTGGATCCTGCGCCGCGACCTCGTCGATCCGCGCGCGATCACCGCCGGCGAGGCGGGGATCTTCGCCCGCCGGTACGCGATCCCCGAGCGGGCGCGCGCCGCGCAGCTTCTCTACCGTGCCTACAACCGGGGGGCCGTCGACATCCTCGTGCGCCACCGCTACGACGCGCAGCGCCTGACCGTGCCGACCCGGGTGCTGTTCGGCATGCGGGACAGGATGATCTCCCCGGCCCTGACTGAGGGCTGGGAGGGCCACGCCGACGACTTCGCCGTCGAGCACGTCGAGGACTCCGGCCATTTCATCGTCGACGAGAAGCCCAAGCTCGTCGCCGAGCGCATCCTCGGTCCTTAACGAGTCCGCGCTCCGGGCCTCCAACTGGCCCCGGAGCGCGGTCTCGTGCGGCCGAGGCTATACCCCGAACCCAATTCTTCCTACCTACAGCGTCGCGGCCCTGGACGTTCATCCGATCTCGGCGGAGCGCACGGTTCGGCGCTCGAACATGGCCCGCAGGCGAGCGCGCTCGCCCGGCCCGAGGAAGCGGGTGGCCACCAGGAGCAGCGGGATGGCGAGCAGCGCCCCCGTCCGCTCGACGAATCCGAGCGCCCCGGTCGTGGGCAGCAGCAACTCGCCCGCGACCGTGACACCGCCGATGACGGCCACCAGATGCGCCAGGCGCGCCCACTCGAAGGGCACGACGAAGAGCCGGCGGGTCAGCGCGTACATCAGCGCGAGCATGACCACGTAGGCACCGCACAGCGCCAGACCCGCGCCGGCGATGCCCAGCGGCGGGACGAGCACGATGAGAAGCCCGACGTTCACGGCCAGGCCCGCCAGGGCGGCGGGGAAGTTGCGGGTCGTCACCTTCGCGCGCCCGGCCATCACGACGAGCACGAGGAACAGCCCGTACAGCGCCCAGCCCAGGGAGACCCAGGGCATGGCGTCGAAGGCGGCGTAGAACTCCGGCGTCGTGAGCAGGCGCAGCGCCCAGCGCCCCAGGAGGGTGAGCGCGGCCACGATCAAGCCCGTGAACAGGACGTAGTAGGTGGCGACCAGGGCATAGAACCGGCTCGCCTCACGGTCGTCCTCGATCGAGTAGGCGATCGGCGGCCAGGCGTACTGGAACGCTCGCGTCACCAGGATCACGACGGTCGCCAGCTTGACGGCCAGCGAGTACAGGCCGGCCTGGCCCGGGCTCTCCACCCGGTAGAGGTAGAGGCGGTCGACGATGTTCAGCGCGAACACCGAGACCTCGGCCGGGACGGTCGGCAACCCGAAGCGCAGCAGCGGGGCCAGGCGCTCGCGGTCGATGCGGTGGGGGAGGCCGATCCTGTCTCGCAGGACGACGAGCAGCCCGAGCAGCACGACGGTCGAGGCAAAGAAGTTCCCGGCCAGCAGGCCGCGGGCGCCCTCGTCGCGCCCCACGACCAGGTAGACCGAGAGGCTGATCGTCAGGGCCACGTTGACCAGGGAGGCCCGCAGGAACGTGCCCGCGCGCTCGTCGACCCGCAGCAACGCGTAGGCCATCTCGAGGTTGGTGTACGACCACAGGCCGAGCACGGTGATGAGCATCAGCGTGGTGTCGCGGAAGCCGAGGATCAGGTCCGACAGCGGCCCGGCGAACGCGGCGGCGACCACGGCCACGACGGTGGTCGCCCCGAGGACGAGGCCCGACGCCGCCCGGGCCACCCGGTCGCGCTCCTCATGGTCGGCGTCGTCGTAATAGAAGCGCACGAACGCCTCGACCAGCCCGAGGCGGATGACGATCGAGACGAGGATGACCAGGGTGAGGAGCAGGTCCGCGGTCCCGTAGTCCGCCCGTGTCAGATGACGGGTGTAGACGGGCAGCAGGACGACCGCGACGCCCTTCGCGAGCGCCTCCCCGACCTGGTAGGCCGCCCCGGTCCGCGCCAGGCGCCGGAAGTAGTCGTACATCCCCGTTCACCGTATAGCGTGGCCGCGATGGCCCATCCCACGGCCCCGCCGATCGCCCTGCTCCTCGCGCCGCGCACGGTCGAGCGCTTCATCCTCTACGACCAGGGGCAGGACCTGCTGCGCGCCCCCGGGGTCGTGGGGGTGGACGCGCCGCGGGTGCCCTACGGCGCGCTGGGCCGCCTGCCCGACTGGCTCGGCGACGCCCTCGCCTCGGCGCAGGCGCGGCGTCTGCGCCTGGACGGCGAGCCGGTCGTGGCGATGATGTTCCACCCCTTCCAGCTTCCCTTCGCCCGCGCCGTGGTCGCGCGCTGGCCCGGGTGCGAGCTGTGGTACGGCCTGTTCGATCGCACGCCCGCCGCGCCGGACGCTTCACCGCGAACCGCGCGCCGCCTCGAAGAACTGCACATCGAGGCATCGGAGCGGGCGGATCTCGTATTCGCCGTGTCGACGACCCTGGTCGAGTTGGAGCGGGGTGCCGGGCGGGACGCCATCCTCATGCCCTCGGCGGCCGACTCGTTCCCGGCGCCCGACCCCGAGGCCGCGGTGATCGCGGTCTGCTTCGGGACGAACGGGCGGCGGACCGACTGGAAGCTGCTGCGCGAGGTGGGCGAGGCGATGGGCGACGAGCTCGTCGTGCTGTTCGTCGGCGCCCTGAACGAGGACGAGTGCCGCGACGATCCGGACTTCCAGGCGTGCCGGGCGCTGCCGCAGTTCATCTGGCTCGGCCGGCGCTCCAACGACGAGGCGGCGCGGCTGATCATGACCGCGGACATCGGGCTCCTGCCCTACCGCCGCGACGACTTCAACGACGCCGGCCTGCCCAACCGGATCCTCAAGGCGGCGCGCGTGGGCCGCCGGACGATCAGCGCCGACTACGACGGCGTGCGCGTGTGGGAGCGGGCGATCGTCCGCTGCCGGAACGCCGACGAATGGGTGGCGGCCCTGCGGGCCTCCAAGGGCACCCGCGCCGCACCCGACATGGAGCTGCGCGAATGGGCGCTCGGCCAGACCGGAGAGCGCCAGGATGCCCCGCTGTGGCGGCGCCTGGCCCGCCTCGGCGTCGCCATACCGCCGGGCGCCGGCGTCGAGGCCGGCCCGCCGGAGGACCGCCGCCCCGAGGTGGCGGGACGGGCGGACGACATCGACGCGGGCGGGGGAGCGTCGGTCGCGTAGGCCGCGCCGGGACGAACGACGCATCGAGGGTGGGCCCGGATCGGGGCGGCGAACGGTGAGACGTACATTTTGCCCCTATGACGTGCATAACGACAGGCTTCACCGCTCGAGAGGCCCCGGAGCACGTCCCGAACCCGCCCCCCTCGATGCCCGCCGTTCCCGGCGCCGGCGCTACGCCGCCGCCCGCAAGGGCTCCTCGGCGTCCGCGTCGGGGCTGCCCTCAGCCGCCGGCGCCAGCGCGAACGCCGTCCCCACCGCCAGCAGCACCCACGTCAGCGGGTCCTCGAGGAACGCGGCGTAGAGCCAGGTGTGCAGCATCAGCCCGGCGAAGGCGGCCGCGATCCCCGCGCGGACGGGCGAGGCACGGGCCCCGCCGAGCAGCAACCGGATGAAGGCGGCGACGAGCAGGGCCAGGTAGACCAGGAGCCCGAGCGCGCCCTGCTCGGCGGCGATCGTGATCGGGAATCGTGTGCGAGGCGTCGGCGGCGCGCTCGCTCGACACGCGCTCGTGCTCGCGGAACTCCTTCGTGTAGGAGCCCGACCCCCACCCGTACAGCGGACGGTCTTCGAACAGGCGCCCGCCGCCCTTGACCAGGTCGAGGCGGCCGCTCGTCGCCTTGTCGACCGACTTGCCGCTGCCCAGGTCCACCTTCACCGCGCCGGGGAAGGCGAACACCGCCGCGGCGGCGACCGCCACGACGCCGGCCACCGCGGCCGCCGTCCAGCCCGGGCTCCAGCGAAGCGCCGCGAGCACCACGAGCCCGACCAGCAGCGCTCCGAAGCTCGACTGGGACAGCGTCAGAACCAAACCCCCGAACAGCAGCGCGACCGCGATGCCCGAGAGGACGACGACCCGCCGGCGCGCGGTCCACAGCATCACCGCCACCAGCAGCACGATCACGGTGGCGAGGAAGCGCCCGTAGATGTTGGGGTCGAAGAACAGGGAGTTGACCCGGAAGTAGCTCTGGAACTGGTTCGAGGCGACCACGTCGGGATTCAGGAGGATCGTGCGAGTCGCATACTCGACGGCCCCGACGGCGCTGAAGACGAGCGCGAGCGCCACGAGGATGTAGAGGCAGCGCCGCGCGAGCTCGACCGTCCAGCGCACGGACAGCAGCAGCGCGTACAGCAGGGCGAACGGGACGTAGAAGAAGACGACCTGCTCCAGCGCCTTGCTGAAGTCCCCGGAGTAGGCGGCCTGCACGGCGTACAGCGCCACGGCGCCGAGCAGCAGCCACTCCAGCGCGCCGCGCGGCGGCGACTCCCGGGCCGGCCGGCGCCCGCGCAGGCGGGGGACGGCGAAGGCGAGCGCGCCCGCGGCGACCACGAAGTACAGGGGCACGAGCAGGTTCGACGTCTGGCCGCCCGACTCGATCGGCACCCGGAAGGGCAGCGCGGCCGCGGCGGCGAGCGGCAGCAGCGCGGGCCGGCGATCGAACACCCACGCCGCCACTCCCACGGCGACGAGCGCGGCCGCCCCGCCCGCGGCCGCCAGCCCCGGCCGGTTGCGCACCGGCTCGAACTGGGAGTTGTTCCAGATGTCCGACAGCAGCAGGACCGGGATCAGCACCAGCGCGCCGAGCATCGCCGCGCCCCGCACGCGCGAGGCCGGCGCGAGCACGACCACGGCGGCCAGCCCGGCCGCGACGACGATCCCCACCTCCTTGACGGCCACCGCCACCGCGATCACTGGGAGAACACCTCCCACACCCGGCGGATCAGGGTGGAGACGTTGGGGTTGGCCACCCGCTGCTCGAACGTCCGCAGGCCGGTGCGGATGACGAGGCCCTTCCCGCGTGCGAATCGCGACGATGACCTGGCGCCCCTCCGCCGTCTGGGCGGCCGAGACGATGCGGGCGTCCTCGCCCGGCGAGCGCGTGACCTCGTAGCCCTCGAAGTCGGAGAACGAGCCGTCGCCGCCCTCGAACAGCCCGATCCCGTCGGCGGCGGCGAGCAGGTCGACCTTGCCGCCGGAGAGGGGTTCGATCACCGACCCGAAGACGTCGTAGGCCGACTCGCCGCTCGGCCGCACGAGCAGGCCGTTCCGCGCCTGCACGTCGCGCCGCAGCGACCGTGTCCCGAGCGAGAAGACGCGCCCGCCCCGGGCCACGTAGCGCCGCAAGCGCGCGGCGAGCCGCGGCTCGACCCAGCGGGCGTCGCTGGCTATGACGATGCCGCCGTAGCGGTCCAGATAGCTCTGGTCGCGGCGCGCGAGCCGGTAGTCGGTCTCGAGGTCGTAGCGCCGGCGGGGGCGGTCGAGGAGGCGCAGGAGCGGGCTCTCGTGGCGCGCGAACCCGGGCGGCTCGCCGGAGCCGGCGAACGGGCGCGCGACGCGGACCGGGCCGCCGGTCTCGAGCGTGTTGGGCAGGCCGTCACCGTCGTCGTCGGCCTGGTTGCGGCCCTGCCACGTGACCAGGGGAAGGACCACCAGCACCTTCTGGCGACCGGGTCCGTTGACGGCGAGCGGCACCTTCGCGCGATGAGTTCCGGAGCGCAGCTCGAGCAGGTACACGCCCGACGGGCGGCGCGGCATCCGCAGGCGCAGCAGCGGCCGACGCGAGCGCCCGCGCAGGAGCGTCTCCCGCTGCCCGAGTCGGTGCAGGCGCCAGGTGTAGGCGCCACGCCGGGCATCGACGAACACCGTCGCCCGCGAGCCGCCCGGCACGGCGCGGGTCGGGCCCTGGCCTGCGAGATAGCGCACGGTCACGCCCGGCGATCCGCGGGGCGCCGACCGCCCGCGCGCGCCGAGCGGATACGACGACCCGACATTTCCCGCGCGGTCGCGGACCTGGGCCACGATCGCGTAGGTCCCCTCGGGCGGGCGCTTGGCCCGGGCGATCGGGCCGGCCCACTCGCCCTCGGTGGCGCCCGGGCCGGCAGCCACGCGCGTGACCGCCCTGGGCTTGGGGAGGTCGGTGCGGTAGACCCGGAACACGGGCGTCCCCACCACGGTGGCGTTGCTCACGGTGAAGCGCACGGGCGCGTTCCCGCGCAGGGGGAAGATCAGCGGGCCGGCGGTCCCCGCCGGCTTCTCGACCTTCACCACGGGCGCCGGCGGCGTGGCGTCGATGCGGACCTCGTCCACCAGCGTCACCGACCGGCCCTGGCGCCGCAGGCCCACCCGCACGCGGTAGGACCCGTCGGGCACGATCGCTCCCGCGTCGTCGCGCCCGTTCCACAGCAGCTGGACGGCCTGGCCCGCGCGGTACCGGCGGTTGCGCGCGAGCCGGCGCACGACGTTCCCGTCCTCGTCGAGGATCGAGACGCTGGCGTCGTCGGTGCGCTTGAGGCGGATCCGGATCCCGGCCTTCCGGTACGGGACCTTCGGCGAGTAGACCTTGGTCACGCTCAGCGTCTGGACGAGCCGCGGGGTCTGCTTGAGGCGCTGGGTGACGAAGAACGCGCCGAGCGTCGCCACGACAAGCGCCGCGAAGGCCCACTGGGCGGCGCGGATCACAGCCGCACCACCGCCACGTTCGGCACCTCCCAGTCGTGGAACGCGTCGAGGCCGCGGGGGTCCTCGCTGCAGCGCACGACGCGGATGCTGCCGCCGTGAGCCACGACCAGGGCGGGAAGTGGCCCGGCCGCCCGGACGTCGGCGAGCGCGGCGAGCGTGCGGTCCATCTGCTCGCGCAGCGACTCGCCCCCGGGGAAGCGGAACGTCTCGCCGGCGCGGCGCCATGCCGCGTACAGCTCCGGATCCTCGCGCGCGACGTCGCGCCAGTAGCGGCCCTCCAGCTCGCCCCGGTCGCCCTCCGCGAGGCGGTCGTCGATGACCGGCTCCAGGCCGAGCCGCGCGCCGACGATCTCCGCGGTCTCGCGCGCGCGGGACAGCCGGCTCGACCACAGCGAGGCGATGCCCTCGCCGGCCACCCGCTCGGCCAGCTCCGCGGCCTGCGCGCGCCCGGTGTCGTTCAGCGGGGTGTCGCGCCGGCCCTGGATGCGGATCGGCTCGATGTTGTCGTCGGTCTCCCCGTGGCGGGCCAGCAGGATCGTCACGGATCGACGTTCGCGGTGTCGGAGCGGAGTCCTAGCCGCAGCGTCTCGAGCGAGAGCACGTCGGCGGGGCAGATGTTGCCCAGGTTGACCTCGGCGCCGAAGCGCTCGATGAACCACACCTGCTGCTCCTTCTGCGGCGCCTCGAAGACCATCCGACCCGGATCGACCTCGTGCGCGATCTCGTCGATCAGGCCCATCCGGACCTCGCCGTCGGCGCGATAGATACCCGCCGTGCCGGTCTCGCGCGCCTCGGCGATCACCTTCCAGGCGCCCGCGGCGAGCTCGGTCTCGATCTGCTCGACCCACCGGTACGGGGCCATGATCTTGGCCGCGTCCTTCGAGCCCACCTCGGAGAACACGGTGAAGTCGGCGGCGAGCCGCTCGATCAGGCGGAGCTTCTCGGCATGGTCGAGGGTGATCGTGCCGTCGGAGACCTCGACGTGGCTCAGGCCCAGCTCCCGGACCCAGTCCACCAGGCCGTCGAGCCGGCGCTGGGCGATGGCCAGCTCGGTGAGCGTCCCGCCCAGCACCACCGGGATGTCGTGCTCGCGATAGCGCTCGAGCTTCGGCTGGAGGTTGCCGGTGGCCAGCGCGGTCCCCCAGCCCAGCTTGACGAAGTCCACGACGCCGCCCGCCACCTCGACCATCCCGTCGACCTCGGCGACGGACAGCCCGCGGTCGAGCACGTGCGTGATGCCCTGCTCGCGTGGCTTGCTGCTCCGGTTCGGGAGGTCGAGGAATCCCGCCATGTGCCCGGCGGGGACGCTACTGCGTTCGATCGGCGCCCACGGTGACGACGACCTCGGCGTCGGGGCCGGCGATGGCCTGGGTATTGGCGTCGAGGGGCGTCACCTTCGCCTTGGAGGTCTTGATGATGCCGGCGACCTCCTCGGCCGCCGCCTTCTGGCCGGGCGCGTACTGCACGGTGGTCTCGCCCCGCTGCTGGTCCGCGGCGTTGGTCACCTGGCCGCGGGCGAACCCGCCGGCGCCGAGCTGGTCGGCCACCTGGGCGGCCAGCCCCGGCACGGTCGTGCCGTTGAGCACCGCGACCGTCACGTCGGCGCGATTGACCGCCGGACCGCCCTTCGCGCCGGAGCTCTGGGACTGCCCTTGTGACGACACCGTGTTGGGCTTGCTCGCCGGGGTGCCGCCGTCGTCGCCACCGCCGAAGACCTGGGTGACCAGGAGGACGACGAGCACCACGCCGGCGACGGCTCCGAGGACGATCCCGATGATCCTGCGCGGGTCGCGATCGTCCGTGTCGCCGTCGCGGCGGTCGGCGCCCCGGGGCGGCACCGTCGCGGACGGCGGCTGGCGGCGCAGCGGGGCGGCGGTCGCGGGCCGAGCGGCGGGAGCGGGCGGTTTGGTCTGCTCGGTCGGCGGGCGCGGCGGGGCCGCGGTGGCGGCGGAGGTCGGGGCGGGCGCGGGACGCTCGCCCGGCGTGGTCGAGGCCCCGGCGGCCGTGGCGGCGGCGGGCACGGGGACGGGCTCCCCCGGCTTGGCCGGGGAGTCCGGCGCCTTGGGAGGTGGCGTGGCCGGCGGCCCGCCCGGCGTGGCGCCCGGCGCTCCGGGCTTGACCGCCGGCGTGGCGCCCGGCGCTCCGGGCCTCACGGCCGGTGGGGCGCCCGGCGTTCCGGGCTTGGCCGCCGGCTCTGCGGCCGGCTTGGCCGGCGGTGTGGTCCCCGGCGCGGCGGTCGCGGGCGCCGGAGCGCCGCCGGGCTTCGCCGCGGGAGCGGGCGGCGCCGTCGCGGCGCCCGCCTGCTGGGCGGCGGGTGTGCCGGCCCCCAGCGGCTGGGCCACCACGCGCCGCTCGGCCTCCGCCGTGGCGGGCCGCGCGGCCTGGGCGGCCTGCGTGGTGACGCGCTCCTGGAGCTCCTGCGCGCGCTCGGGCGCTCGGCCCGCCCACTCGCGCAGGCGCTTGACCTCGCGCGCCTGGGCGAAGTAGAGCAGCGCCAGGACCGCGAGGGCCGGGATCGCGGCGAACCCTGCGTAGGCGCCGTACTTCTCGATCTCGCTCGACAGCGAGAGGGCGAAGATCTCCAGCATGAACCGATGCAGTCTAGGTGGACACTCTGAGAGCGGGAGCTGTCCGGGCGGTCGACAGCTCATCGACCTTAGCGGCGAGTGCGGCGGCGTCGCCCTCGAGCACGAGCACGTTGACCTGATCGAACGTGCTTTCCACCCACGCCGGCTCGAGCGGCTCGCGCTCGGCCACGAGGATCTTCTCCGCCGGCGTCGCCTGGGGGCGCTCGTACGGGTTGAACAGCTCCTCGTGGAGCTTCTCGCCGGCCCGGCGGCCGACGACCTCGATCGCGATGTCCGTCGTCGGGCTCGAGGCCGGAGAGGCGGATCATGTCGCGGGCGAGGTCGACGATCCGGACCGGATCGCCCATCTCGAGCACGAACACCTCGCCGCCGTCCCCGAGCGACCCGGCGCGAATGATCAGCTGGACGGCCTCGGGGATGGTCATGAAGTAGCGCGTCATGCGCTCGTCGGTCACGGTCACCGGCCCGCCGGCCGCGATCTGCGCGCGGAAGATCTGGCACGACCGACCCGGACGACCCGAGCACGTTGCCGAAGCGCACGGTGGCGTAGCTCGTCCGCGGGTGGCGCGCCCGGGCCGCCTCGACCGCCCACTCGGCGAGCGCCTTGGACGCGCCCATGACGTTCTTGGGGGACACCGCCTTGTCGGTGGAGACCAGCACGAACCGGTGCGCTCCGGACTCGCCCGCGATGTGGGCCACGATCCGCGTGGCCAGCGCGTTGTTGCGCACCGCCTCCACGGGGTTGTCCTCCATCAGCCCGACGTGCTTGTAGGCGGCGGCGTGGAAGACGACCGTCGGGCGGTGCTCGGCGAACACCTCGCGCATCCGCTCCTCCTCCTTGCAGTCCGCCAGGACGGCGAGCGGTGCTGCGGAAGTGGCGCACCTCCTCCAGCTCGCGCGTGATCCGAAACAGGTTGTCCTCGGCGTGGTCGAGCAGGATCAGCTTGCGCGGGGCGACGCGCGCGATCTGCCGGCACAGTTCGGCGCCGATCGACCCGCCCGCCCCGGTGACCATCACGACGTGGCCCTCGAGGTACTTGCCCACGCGCTCGAGCTCGACCCGGACGGGCTCGCGGCCCAGCACGTCCTCCACGCGCAGCTCGCGGACCTGCCGCATGACGTTGCCGACGCCGGCCAGCAGCTCGAACACGGTGGGCAGCGTGCGGACGGGGATCCCCCGCGCGCGGCAGGCCGTGACGACGCGGGCGCGCACCGTGCCGGGCGCCGAGGGGATCGCGATGATGACCTCGTCGGGCTCGACCTCGTCGAGGATGCGATCCAGCTCGTCGGTGCTGCCGAGCACCCGCAGCCCGTGGTCGAGGCGCAGGCCGCGCTTGCGTGGGTCGTCGTCGGCGAACCCGACGGGTCGTAGACCCAGGTTCGGGTTGCGCACGATCTCGCGCAGCACGAGCCGGCCGCCGTCACCGGCGCCGACGATCAGCACGTCGCGTGCTCCGCGCTTGGGCTGGAAGCCGCGCACCGGCCGCTCCAGCACCTCGCTGATGAGCAGCCGCACCCCGCAGGTGAACGCGAGGGTCAGCAGGAAGAACAGGACGATCACGCCGGCCGGAGCCGACACGGCGATCTCGCCGCCACCGCGCGTGGACACCTTGACCGGGTGCACGATCGCGATGTAGGCCGCGAGCGCGATGGTCAGGAGCAGCACGGCGCGCAGGACCGTCTCGTAGTCGCGCCGGCCGAAGTAGCGCCACCACTTCTGGTACAGGCCGCTGAGCGCGAAGATCACCAGCCCGCCGCCGACCGCCGGGCCGATCATGGCCTCGAGCAGATCCTGGTAGCGCGGGGGAACGCCGCGATCGAAGCGGAGCTTGAAGGCGAGGTACCAGGCGAGCGCGACCAGCAGCCCGTCCACCACGAGCTGTGGCAGTGAGTGGCGATGAACGGGAAGGGCCGCGGAGCGGATCCGGCGGCGCATCGGGCGCATTCTAGAGTGAGTTCTCGCCGCGCGGAGCTATTCCCCCGCCGTTTTCACGGGCGAAACCAGCAGTTCCGTGTACTCCCGCGGATCCCTGCGCACGCGCTCGGCGGCGCCGCGGCGCTCGCGGCCGGCGGCGCGCCCACCGCCACAGCGCGGCCGACCGGGAGACCAGCCCGAGCGCCTTCGCCGGGATCCGGCCACCGCGGTGGCGCCCGATCGCCGTGTGCTCGATCCCGAAGCGCTCGCAGAGCTGGAGCGTCTGGGCGAAGTCGCGCGCCGTCACCTCGACGTCGTGGCCGTCCGCGCGCAGGATCTCGATCACGGGCCGCAGGGCCAGCACGTGCGGGGAGTTCGTGAGATCGATCCAGACGCGCATGCGCCGGCCGCTTACGAGCGGGCCTCGCGGATCGCCGAGACGACCTGGATCGCGTCGAGGCGGTCGAGCACGGGGCTCATCGGGATGGCGAGGTGCGTGGCCGCCGCCTCCTCGGTCCCCGGCAGCTCCCACGTCGGCGCGAAGTCCCGCATGCCGGGCTGGCGGTGGACGGGCGTGCGGTAGTAGGCCTTCTGGCCGATGCCCACGCGCTGGAGCGCCGGGCCCAGCCGGTCGGCGTACGGGTGGCGGATCACGTAGAGGTGCCACGCCGGGTCGGCTCCCTCCACGGGCGTCGGCGGCTTGACGAGCTCTCCCAGGCCGGCCTCGATGTAGTGCCGCGCCGACGTACGGCGCCCATCGCACCAGCCGTCGAGGTGCGGAAGCAGGACGCGCAGCAGGGCGGCCTGGAGCTCGTCGAGGCGCGAGTTGTAGCCCACCTCCTCGTAGGTGACCTTGTCCGTCGAGCCGTGGAAGCGCAGCCTCCGCACCCGCTCGGCGACACCGTCGTCGTTCGTGGCCACGGCGCCGCCGTCGCCGAACCCGCCGAGGTTCTTGCTCGGGAAGAACGAGAAGGTCGCCGCCGCTCCGAAGGAACCGGCGCGGCGCCCGTGGCGCGTCGAGCCGGCCGCCTGCGCGGCGTCGGCCAGCACGGGCACGCCCAGCGCCTCGATCTCCTCCACCGGCGCCACGTTGCCGAACAGGTCGACGGCGACCACCGCCTTCGTGCGCGGCGTCAACGCCGCGCGCACCGTGTCCGGCGTGACACAGAACGTGTCGGGGTCGATGTCGCAGAACACCGGCCGGGCCCCGATCGGCGGGATCGCCTCGGCGGTCGCGTAGAACGTGAACGACGGGACCAGGACCTCGTCGCCCTCCCCGACCCCGAGCGCGCGCAGCGCGATCGTCAGAGCATCGGTCCCGTTGGCCACCCCCACGACGTGGGCCACCCCCAGGTACTCGGCCAGCTCGCGCTCGAACGACTCGACCTCCGGCCCGAGGATGTACGCCCCGCCCTCGAGCACCGCGGCAGCGCGCTCGCGCAACTGCGGGAGCAGGGGCTCGAGCGGAGTTCGTGTGTCGAACAGGGGGACGGCCACGGCGGTCCGAAACCCTACGCTCAGGTTCCGTTCAGGTGGCGGCCGCTACCCTTCCTCGCTGCCGTGGAGCCCGTCGTCCTCGCCTCCATCACCGACTCGCTGGCCACCTTCGCCACCAACGTGGTGGGCGATCTCGGCCTGCCCGGGATCTTTCTGCTCATGCTCCTGGAGAGCGCGTGCATCCCGATCCCGTCGGAGGCGACGATGCTGTTCGCCGGCTTCAACGTGCACAACGGCGAATACAGCCTGTTCGCGATCACCGTCGCGGGCGTGCTGGGGAACCTCGTCGGCTCGTGGATCGCCTACGCCGTGGGCTACTACGGACGGATCGAGCTGATCGAGCAGCACGGCAACAAGCTGCACATCAAGAAGTCACACCTCGACTGGGCCGACCGCTGGTTCGAGCGCTACGGCGACGCGACGGTCTTCTTCACCCGCATGCTGCCGATCATCCGGACGTTCATCTCCCTGCCCGCCGGCGTGGCCAGGATGCCGTTCTGGCGCTTCACCGTCTTCACCCTGGCCGGATGCGTGCCCTGGGTCTTCCTCCTCGGGTTCATCGGCAAGCAGGCGGGCGACAACTGGGACGAGTGGAAGGACAAGCCTCCACTACGTCGACTACGCGGTGGCCGCGATGATCGTGGTCGGTATCGCCTACCTCCTGATCCGCCGGCGGGGGTCGAAGGACAAGCCCGCCGCCGATGCCCCGGCGGCCTGAGGGCGGGCTGCCGGTCCGCCACGCCGTGGCGCTCGGCCTGCTCCACGGGCCGGCGGAGCTGCTGCCGATCTCGAGCTCCGGGCACATCGCGCTCGTGCCCTGGCTCGCCGGCTGGCCGTACGCGGACCTGGATCCCGAGCTGCGCAAGACCTTCGAGGTCGCGCTCCACGCCGGCACGGCGGCGGCGCTGCTGATCGCGCTGCGGGGCGAGGTCCGGGGGGCGCTCACCGACCTGGACCCGCGGCGGGTGCGGATCGTCGTCCTCTCGCTTCTCCCGCCCGCGGCCGTCACCGCCCTGCTCGAGCGCACCATCGAGCGGCGGGCGGGCGCCCCTGGGGTGGTCGCCGCCGGCCTGCTCCTCGGCTCGGCCGCGATGGTGGCGGTGGACGGCGCGCCGCAGCGGCGCCGCCACGAGGAGGCGGGCGACGCGGACGCGCTGTGGCTCGGCGTGGCCCAGTCCTGCGCGCTCGTGCCCGGCGTGTCGCGCAACGGCGCCACCCTCGTCGCCGCCCGCGCGCGCGGCTTCCGGCGAGAGGACGCGAACGTCCTCTCGCGCCACGTCGCGCTGCCGATCATCGCCGCGGCCGCCGCGCTCAAGGGCTGGCGGCTGTGGGGACGGGGGCTGCCGCCGCGCACCGGCGTCGCCTTCGCCGCGGGCGCCGCCGCGAGCTTCGCCTCGACGCTCGGATCCACCTGGCTCATCCGCCAGGTCGAGCGCGACCGCTCCCTTCTCCCCTACGCGGCCTACCGGGCCGGGCTGGCCGCGCTCGTGATCCGGCGGCTGCGACAGAATCGGCGGCGATGAGCGACGCATACGCGCGGGCCGGCGTGGACACCGGCGACGCCGGGCGCGCCGTGAAGGCGCTCGTGGGTGTGCTCAACGCGATCGACCCGGGGCGTCCCTCCCGGATCGTGCCCCTCCCGGGCCACTTCGCCAGCGTGATCGAGATCGCCCCGAACCTCGGGCTCGCGGTCTGCACCGACGGCGTCGGCTCGAAGGTGATCGTCGCCGAGTCGTGCCAGCGCTACGACACCGTGGGGATCGACTGCGTGGCCATGAACGTCAACGATCTCGTGTGCGTCGGCGCCGAGCCGGTCGCGCTGCTCGACTACCTCGCGGTCGAGCGCGCCGACCCGGAGGTGTGCGAGGCGATCGCCCGTGGCCTGCGCGCCGGCGCCGAGCAGGCGGGCGTGGAGATCCCGGGGGGAGAGCTCGCCCAGCTCCCCGAGCTGATCCGAGGGCATCCGTCTCCACGCGGGTTCGATCTCACGGCGGCGGCGTTCGGCACGGTGGCGCTGGACGCGATCGTCTCGGGCGCGGCCTGCACGCCCGGCGACGCCCTGATCGGCCTGCCCTCGTCGGGCGTGCACTCGAACGGGTTGACGCTGGCCCGCCGCGCCCTGCTCGAGGACGGCGGCCTGGCCCTCGACGACCGGCCCGAGGATCTGGGCGGAGCGAGCGTGGCCGACGTCCTGCTCGAGCCCACGGTGATCTACGTCCGTGCGGTGCTCGCGCTGCTGGGCTCCGACGTCCCGGTGCACGGACTGGCCCACATCACCGGCGACGGGCTGGAGAACCTCCTGCGCCTGAACCCCGAGGTCGGATTCACCGTGGACGCGCCTCTCCCCGTCCCGCCGGTGTTCGACCTGATCGCGGCGCGCGGCGGCGTCGCGCCGGCCGAGATGTGGCAGGTCTTCAACATGGGCTGCGGGTTCTGCGCGGTCGTCCCGGCTGATCGTGCCGCCGACGCCGTGGCCCTACTGGGCGCGCGGCACCCCGGAACGGCCGTCATCGGCGCCGTGACGCCCGACGCGGGCCGCATCGTCACCCGGCCGTTTGAACGGCGGCATCGAGGGAGGGCCCGGATCGGGGCAGCGAGAACGGTGAGACCGCATTTTGGCCCTATAACGGCCACAACTGCAGCTCGTCGCGCCAGCACCCCCTCCGAACCCGCCCTCGATGAGGTCGTTCGCCGAAACCGCCGCCCACTCAAGCCAGCGACCACATCTCCCCGGCCAGCGTCCGCTCCGGCCGGGCCTTCCACTCGCCCGCCAGCCGCCACAGCTCCTGCGGCGCGCGCGGGCCCGGGAGGTCGCAGACCGCGGCGACCTCGACCGCCGCCATCGTGCCGAAGCGGCGCAGCGCCTCCTCGACCGACGGCCGGGGCGCTTCCGCGGGAGCGGCTCCCGCGGCGATCGCCGCGTCGCGGTAGGCCTCCCAGGGCTGGGCGCCGGTCACGGCGTGAACGGAGCCGTCCTCCCCGCGGAACTCCACGGTGGGCAGCTCCACCCCCCGCCCGCGCTCCAGGTCCTCCCCGAACGCCTCCATGATCGCGTGGGAGCCCATGTCGATCCGAAAGCGATCGAGGTCGAGCCGGCCGAGCTCGCGGGCCACGTCCTCGAAGGCCTCGGCGTGGTCCAGGCGCCGGCGCCGGAACGCGAAGCCCTCGCGCACGCCTCGCAGGAACGACGCCGGATCGCCCTGCTCGGCCGCCGCCTTGACGGCCAGACACGCCGGAAAGGAGGTAGTCGGGCCCCCCTCCAGCCACAGCCTGGGGTCGACCGGCATGCCGCTCGCGGCCGACGCCTCGAGCCATTCGCGGGCCTGCGCGGGCCCGGAAGAAATCTCACGAATCCCCGCCATGACGTAGGTGATCTCCACCGATCCGTCGAACTCGACCTGCAACCGACGCACCGACGGCTCGATCGACCATGACCACGCGCACGCGGGATCCGAGTAGTAAGACGCATGAATGGGCGCCACGGGCGCAAAATAGAGGGCACGCAATGCGCACGCTCGTCGGCACGCAGCTGAATGGCCGGTATCGACTGGACTCCCAGGTGGGTGCCGGCGGGATGTCGACGGTCTACAAGGCCTTCGACATCACGCTCGAGCGGCCGGTCGCGATCAAGCTCCTGCACCGCGAGATCGCCGCCGACTCCGACCAGATCGAGCGTTTCCGCCGCGAGGCCCGCGCCGTCGCCCAGCTCTCGCACCCGCACATCGTCACGGTGATCGACGCCGGTGAGGACGACGGGCGCCCGTACATCGTGTTCGAGTTCGTCGCCGGGGAGACGCTGAAGGAGCGCATCAAGCGGCTGGGACGCCTCCCGATCGCCGAGGCCGTGGCCTACGCGATCGAGATCGCGCGCGCGCTCGGCGCCGCCCATCAGCGCAACATCGTCCACCGCGACGTCAAGCCCCAGAACGTGCTCATCGACGAGGAGGGGCGCGCGAAGGTGACGGACTTCGGGATCGCCCGCTCGCTCGACGAGGAGGGCCTGACCGCCGACGGGCGCGTGCTCGGCACCACCGACTACGTCGCGCCCGAGCAGGCCCTGGGTCATCCGTGCACCGCGCAGTCCGACCTCTACTCGCTGGGAATCGTGCTCTACGAGATGCTCACGGGCCAGGTCCCGTTCAAGGGCGAGAACCAGGTGGCGGTGGCGATGAAGCACGTCCGCGAGGCACTCCCCGACGTGCAGCGCCTGCGGCCCGAGGTCTCGGCCGCCCTGGCCGCCGTGATCGATAGGGCCACGTCGAAGGACCTGGCGCGCCGCTACGCCTCGGATGCCGAGCTGATCGCCGACCTCGAGGACGTGCTGGCGCTGGAGACGGCGCGGGCCGGCTCGGCGAGCGGGGAGGCCACGACCGTGCTGCGCACGCTGCCGCCGCGGGCGCGCCGGCGCCTGCCCATGCGGGTCGCCCATCCCGGCTGGCTGGCCCTCGCCGCCCTGATCGCCGTCGCCGCGGCCGTCGGCCTGGCCATCCTGCTCTCCGGCCACACCAAGCGGGGCACCGGCACGCAGGGCGCGGCGCGCGCGCAGGACCTCGTGCCCATCTCGCTGAAGCAGTCGGCCGCGAAGGACTACGACCCCTACGGCACGGGCGGCGAGCATCCCGAGCAGACCGGCCTGGTCGTGGACCGCGACAACTCGACCTTCTGGACGACCGAGCGCTACGACGGCGGACTGGGGAGCAAGCCCGGCGTGGGCATCTACGTCGACGCCGCGCCCAGCGTGGAAGCGAAGTCGCTGCAGATCCGCACACCCGAGCCCGGCTTCACCGCGGCGGTCTACGCCGCCGACTCCGGCCCGCCCAAGGACATCTCGGGCTGGACCGTCGTCGCGCCCGCTCGCACCGTGACCGAGCAGAGCGCCAGCTTCCCCCTCAACTCGTCGGCGCCCCACCGCTACTACCTCGTCTGGATCACCAAGCTGCCCAACAGCCAGGCGAAGATCTCCGAGATCTACCTGTCCAAGTGATCCCCGTCTCCGTCCTCGCCCTCGCGGGGACGGGCCCGGTAGAGCTTCACCGGCTCCTTGATGTTCTTCAGCCGGCGCTCGCCGGCGAACGACCAGCGGTACGTCTCGGCCAGCGCATCGTGGACCGGCTCGGTCGCGAGCACGCTGTCCGCCCGCGCAACCCCGGTCACCCGGCTGGCCACGTTGACCGTGTGGCCGTACCAGTCGCCGCGGCGCGGCAGGGCCGGGCCCAGCGCCACGCCCGCGCGCAGCTGCGGGAAGTCGTCGCCCTCCGCCTCGGCGGCGTTCACGAGGCCCAGCGTGGCGTCAAGCAGCGGCCCGGGCTCGGGTGACACGAGCATGGCGGCGTCGCCGATCGTCTTGACCAGCTGCACGGGCGGCTCGGCCACCGCGCCGGCCAGTTCGGCGAGCCGCTCGGCCACCGCGCCAAGCTCATCGACGGGCCGACGCTCGCCCAGGCGGGTGAAGCCCACGAGGTCCGCGAAGGCGACGCCGACCTCCTGCGCGCCGGGAATGACCTGGCCGGCCGCAGCCTCGGCCCGCGTGATGACGTCGCCGCGCACCTGCTCCAGTAGGTGCTGCTCGAGCACGTAGGAGAGCAGGTCGCCCCAGTTCTCCGAAGCGAACTCCGCGAACTCGGCGAGGCGCAGCCCGAGATCGCGCTCGGTGTCCCCCGGCCGGGCGAGCGCCTCTGCCGTGGCCCCGCGCATCGCCTGGGCCACCCGGGCCATCGATGCGCCGACCACGCGGAGGATCTCCATCGAGGCCTCCTCAGGGAAACCGGCGGCGGTGAACGCGGCCGCGCGGCGCGCCGCCGCCAAATCGGTCTCGCCGTAGGCCCGCGCCTCGGGATCCGGGACCGGCAGGCCCATGGCGCGGCGCTGGCGGGCGATCAGCTCCGGGTCCACGCCCGCCTCCCGCGCCAGATCGGAAGCGGTGTAGCGCGGCTCTCCGCTGAGGACGCGCTCGACGGGCAACAGCACCAAGCGCTCCTCCTCCACCGCCTGGCGCAGCTCCTCCAGCGACACGCCATCGGCGTGCAGCTTTTCCAGGAGCTCGAGCCGCGCCGCGCGCTCGTTCTCCTCGTCGAGGCCGTCGAGCAGCCCTTCGGCGTCGAAGTCGGGCGCTTCGGCCATCAGTGCCGGTACGAGCGCTCTCGCTCGTGGCGCTCCAGCGCGAAGCCGACGAGCCGGTCGAGCAGCTCCCCGTAGGGGATCCCGGACGCCTCGAACAGCGTCCCGAAGACACTCGTCGGGGTGAAGCCCGGGATCGTGTTGAGCTCGTTGACCAGGACCTCGTCGCCGTCCACGAAGAAGTCCACCCTGGCCAGGCCGCTGCAGCCGGTGAGGCGGAACGTCGCGACGGCGAGCTCCCGGACGCGCTCGCGCACGTCGTCGGGGATCCGGGCGGGAACCACCAGCTCCATGCCGCCCGGCGTGTACTTGGCCTCGTAGTCGTACCAGTCGGCGGAGATCGTGATCTCGCCGGGGATCGAGGCCAGCGGCTCGCGGTCGCCGATCACGGAGCACTCGACCTCGAGGCCCTCGGCCGCCGCCTCGACGATCGCCCGCGCGTCATGGGCGAGCGCGGAGTCCAGCGCCTCGGCGAGCTCGGCCTCCGTCGTGGCCTTGCCGATGCCCACGCTCGAGCCCAGCGCGACCGGCTTGACGAAGACCGGAAGCCCGAGTCCGCGCAACTCGGCCAGCACCGCGGCGCGCTCGGCGCGCCAGCGGGCGTCCTCGACGCCCGCGTGCGCCACCTGCGGCACCCCGGCCTGGGCCATCAGCTGCTTGAACACGAGCTTGTCCATGCACACCGCGGAGGCCAGCACGCCGGCGCCCACGTAGGGCACGTCGAGGCATTCGAGCATCCCCTGGACGGTCCCGTCCTCGCCGTAGGGCCCGTGCAGGACGGGGAACGCCGCGTCGGCCTCGAGCAGCCCGCGGCCCGCCCGCAGCTCGACCTCCTCGTCGTCGAGGCTCCAGCGCCCGTCCCGGGAGATCGTCACGTCGAGCACCTCGTGCCCGCCGGCCGCCAGCCCCTCGCGCACCGCGGCGGCCGACGCCAGCGAGATCTCGTGCTCGGAGGAGCGACCGCCGGCGAGGACGGCGATCCTCATTCGCCGGGCGCCCCGGTTCCACCCGGCGTGGTGGGCGTGGGCGCCGTGAACCTGCCCACGACGATCGTCACCTTCGAGCCCTTCTTCACCTGGGCGCCCTCGGCCGGATTCTGGTCTCACGACGACGCCGTCCTGGGCCTGGTCGGTGACGTCCTGCGTGTTGGCGACCACGGTCAGCCCGGCGGCGGACAGCGCGCTCGAGGCCGAGCCCTGATCCTCCCCGATCACGCCGGGCACCTGGACCTTGGTCGGCGCCTTGGCCACGACGATCGTCACCGTCCCGCCCTTGTCGACCTTGCTGCCCGCGGAGGGGCTCTGACGCAGGACGGTCCCCGGGCTCTCGGAGGACTCCTCCTCGGTGACGTCGGCCTTGAGGCCCACGTTCGACAGCTCAGCCGTGGCCGAGGCCTCGTTCTGGCCGGTGACGTTCGGCACGGTCACCTTGGCGGGCCCGCTGGAGATGAACACCGTGACCAGCGTCCCTCGCTCGATCTGCTGGCCACCGGACGGCGACGTTCGGGTGGCGCGCCCCTTCGCGATCGCGTCCGAGGGCTCGCTCTGGACGGTGGTCTTGAAGCCCTGCTCCTTGAGGACCTTCTTGGCCTTCGCCTCCGGCAGATTCGTCACGTCGGGCACGACGGTCGTCCCCGGCCCGTCCGACACCGTGAGCGTGATGGTCGAGCCCTTCTTGGTCTTCGTGCCCGGCTGCGGGTCCTCGCGCAGGACGCGGTCCTTGACGACGGAGCTCGTGACGCCCTGGCGCTCGACCTTGAACCCGGCGTTGATGAGCACGGTGCGCGCCGCCTCGAACTGCTTGCCGACCACGTCGGGCACGGCCGCCTTCTCGGGGCGCGTGAGGGCGAAGGCGAGACCGGCGCCGACGAGCAGCAGGATGACGGCGAGCGCGATCAGCCAGCGGTTGCGCCGGCGGCGGCGCTCCTCCTCGTCCTCCGGGGGCAGCGGCTCCTCGGGATAGGCCAGCGCCGCCAGCTCATCGTCGGTCGCGTCCGGGGGCGCCGCGCCGCCGGCCACCGCGGTGGCGGCGGTCGGGTCCTCCACGGCGCCGAACACGGCCGTCGACTGCCCCGCGGGCACGGCCACGAGCCCGGCCTTGCAGTGCTCGAGCGCGGCGATGAACTCCTCGGCGTCGCCGAACCGGCGCGCCGGGTCCTTCTCCAGGGCCCGCAGCACGATCGCATCGAGCTCCTGCGTGACGACCGGGGCGTAGGCGCTCGGCGGCACCGGCAGCTCCGACACCTGCTTCAGCGCGATCGTGACCGGCGAGTCGCCGTCGAAGGGGACGCGCCCGGTGAGCAGCTCGTAGATCACTATCCCGATCGCGTACAGGTCGGACTGGGCGCTCACGGCGTGGCCCTGTGCCTGCTCGGGCGACAGGTACTGCGCGGTGCCCATGATCGAGCCCGTCTCGGTCATGTCGGACGCGCCGGCGCGAGCGATCCCGAAGTCGGTGACCTTGGCCCGATCCTCCTCGTCGATGATCACGTTGTGGGGCTTGATGTCGCGGTGGATGACGCCCCGCTGGTGGGCGAACCGCGCGGCGTGCAGGATCTGCACGACGATGTCGATGGTCCGCTCGGGCGCCAGCGGCCCCTCCTCCTGAAGCAGCTGCTTGAGCGTGCGGCCCTCCAGGTACTCCATGGCGATGTAGTACGTCCCGTCCCACTCGCCGCGGTCGTAGACCCCGACGACGTTGGGGTGCTGGAGGCCGGCAGCGGCGCTGGCCTCGCGCTTGAAGCGCTCGACGAACTCCTCGTCCTCGGCGAAGCGGCGGTACAGCAGCTTCAGCGCCACCTTGCGGCCGAGCTGGAGGTCCTGCGCGCAGTACACGTCGGCCATCCCGCCCGACCCGATCCGCGACAGGATCGAGTAGCGCTGGTCGATGATCGTCTCGGGGGCGAGGTCGCGCATGGTCATTGGTTGAGCAGAGTCTCCATCACCTGTTTGGCGATCGGCGCAGCGACGGTACCGCCCTGCCCGTCCGACCGTTCCACGGTCACGGCGACCGCGACCTTCGGATCCTGTCGCGGAGCGAAGCCGATGAACCACACCTGGTTCGTGGCGCCGTTCTCGACCTCCGCGGTGCCCGTCTTGCCGGCCACCTCGATGCCGGACAGCGCCGCCGCGGTTCCCGTCCCCTCCTTGACGACGTTGGCCATCATCTGCGTGAGCTTGCTCGCGGTGTCGCCCGACATGACGCGGTGGTACTTGGACGTCCCGATGTCATCGGAGACACGCCCGTCGGGGTCGACGATGCGGTCTGTGAGGTGGGGCTTCACCAGGGTGCCGCCGTTGGCCACGGCGGCCGCGACCATGGCCATCTGGAGAGGCGTGGCGAGCAGGCCGCCCTGGCCGATCGCCACGCGCCCGATGTCGACCTGGTTGCTCGACGCCGGCGTCAGGCCCTTCGACGTGAACACTCCGCTGACGTAGCGCTGGCCCGCCGGGTAGTCCAGGGGCGGGCGCGCGTAGAAGCCGAAGCGCTCCATGTACTTGGCCATCGTCCGCTGGCCCACGGCCTGGCCCACCTGCGCCCACACCGTGTTGACCGAGTTGGTGAGCGCCGTCGTCAGGCTGATGTCGCCGAACGAGGACCCGCCGGAGTTGCTCAGCGGCGCCCCCGAGATGTCCTTCGGGCTGTCGCCGTTGAGCACCGAGTCGGGCGTGAACTTGCCGGAATCGAGCGCCGCGGTGGCGGTGACGACCTTGAACGTCGATCCCGGCGGGTACTGGCCCTGGGTGGTGCGGTTGAGCAGCGGCGCGTCCGGGTCCTGGTTCAGTCGACTGAAGATGTCGGGAATCCGGTTGGGGTCGTACTGCGGGACGCTCGCCATCACCTTCACCGCCCCCGAGCTCGGGTCCATCGCCACGACCGCTCCCTTCTGGCCGCCCAGGGCGTCGATGGCGGCGCGCTGGGCCCGCGTGTCGAGGGTGGTGAAAACGTTGTCGCCCTCCTGGCGCTTGCCCTGCAGCTCGTCGACGATCGACGTGATGTCGTCGCGCGCGCCGGTCAGCGCACTGTTGCGCGAGCGCTCCAGACCCGCCTGCCCGAAGCGGATGAAGGAGTAGCCGACGGCGTGCGAGAGCAGCTCGCCCTGCGGATAGCGCCGGGTGAACGTGCCGTCGCTGCGCTTCACGCTGCGCGCCAGCACGGTCCCGTCGGCCGCCTTGATGAACCCGCGCTTGATCCGCGCCTGCTCGAGCAGGGCCCGCCGGTTGGCCGGGTTGTCGCGCAGCGGATCGGCGCCGAACACCGTCCACCACGACGTGGCGAACACGAGGGCGCCGAACAGCACGACCACGACGACGAAGAGGCGGTAGATCGGGATGAACACGGTCTACGCCGGCCTTCGCGCGCGGTCGGAGACGAGCAGCAGCAGGGCGAGCAGGACGAAGTTGGCGACGATCGACGAGCCGCCGTAGGAGACGAACGGGAGGGTCACGCCGGTGAGGGGGATGACCTTCGTCACTCCCCCGACGATCACGAACACCTGGAGCGCGAACACCGATGTGAGCCCGGCCGCGAGCAGCGTCGAGAACGAGTCACGGGCGAGCATGGCGATGCGGAAGCCCCGCTCGCAGATGAGCAGGTAGATGAGGAGGACCCCGCACGCTCCGACGAGCCCGAGCTCGTCGACGATGACGGCGTAGATCAGGTCGGTGTGGGGAGCCGGGAGGAGGTTTCCCCCTCCGGGGATCGTGAGCAGGGCCTGCCCGAAGCCCTGGCCGAGAACGCCGCCGTCGGCCTGCGCGAACAGGGACTGGGCGATCTGGTAGCCCTTGTCGTCGACCAGCCCGGGCTTGAACGGGTCCTGCCAGATCTCCACGCGCGTCTGCACGTTCTCGATGTGCGAGCCCAGCACCCACGCCCCCAGGCCGAACATCACGAGGCCCACGAGCACGAAGGAGAACCGGTTCGTGGCCACGTAGATCAGCGACAGGAAGGCCCCGAAGAACATGATCGACGAGCCGAGGTCCTTGATGAAGATCAGCATCAGCATCGCCGCGCCCCAGACGACGAGGAGCGGGCCGAAGTGCTTGAGCGGCGGGATCGTCAGCCCGAGGAACCGGCGCGCCCCGATGACCATGACCTGGCGCGTGTCGCGCAGGTAGGACGCCAGGAAGATGACGATCCCGATCTTGGCGAACTCCGCGGGCTGGAAGGTGATCGGGCCGAGCGAGATCGACAGGTATGCCCCGTTCACGAGGCCCCCGAACCCGGGCACCCGCGGCAGCAGCAGCAGCCCGATCGAGGCGATGGCGATCGTGTACCGGTAGCGCTCCAGCACGCGGTAGTCGCGCAGGAACACGATCGTCGCGCAGAACAGCACCAGACCGACGACGAACCACTGCGCCTGCTCGCGCGCGAGATCCTCGTCGATTCGGTAGATCATCACGATCCCGAACGAGGCGAGCACGGCGACGAGCGGGAAGAGGTAGGGGTCCGCGTGGGGAAGCGCGACGCGCAGGAACAGGTGCGCGGCCACGCACAGCCCGAGGAAGATCGCGCCGTAGGTCAGCGATACGTTCGACAGCTGGTCGGACTGCTGGACGAAGATCGCCGTGAACCCCGCCGTCAGCAGCAGCGCCGACGGGACGAGGGCGACCAGCTCGCGGTTGCGCTCGCTCATCGCGTCACCCAGTGACCTGGCCCAGCTCGAGCTTGCGGACGAGGTCGGTGGCGTCGTCGCGCGAGCGCAGCTGGTGGTCGAGCAGCGACTTGCGCCGGCGCGCGGGCAGCTCCGACGCGGGTACGCCCGACTTGTAGTACCCCTGGTAGAGGTCGACTCCGCCTGGCCCGTCGTAGGGCAGGCCGCGGTAGATCGTCACGAAGCCCTGCGAGTCGGTGCCGACGAAGTAGACGGCGCGCGTGGCGATCCACGCCCCCGCGCCCAGCACGGCGGCGATGGCGAGCACGACGAGGGCCGGGCCGACGCCCCGGATGCGGCGGCGTGGACGGCCGGCCTTGTCGGCCGGCTCCGCGCGGCGCGGCAGCGGCATCGTCCGGCGCGGGGCCGCCGGGGCGGCATCCGCGCGCGCCTCCGCGACCTGCTCGGACGTGGGCGCGGCCAGACCGATCTCGGTCGGACGGTCGACCTCGGGGTCCGCGGCACCGTTCACCTCCTCGAGCCGGAAGAGGACGACGGTGATGTTGTCGCGTCCGCCCCGCTCGTTGGCCTCGCGGATGAGGGACTGCCCCGCCTCCTGCAGGTCGTCCGCCTCGGCGAGGATCTCGGCGATACGGTCCTCGGGCACCATCCCGGTGAGCCCGTCGCTGCACAGCAGGAACGCGTCCCCGGGCCGCGCCGGGTAGGTGAGCGTGTCGACCTCGACCGCCGCCTCCGGCCCCAGCGCGCGGGTGATGACCGACTTCTGCGGGTGCTCCTCGGCCTCCTGCTCGGTGATCCGTCCCCGGCGCTTGAGCTCCTCGACCAGCGAGTGGTCGGTCGTGAGGCGCTCGAGCTTGCCGTCGCGCCACCGATAGGCGCGCGAGTCGCCGACGTGGGCGAACGACACCGCGTCGTCGCCGACGTAGGCCGCCGTGACGGTCGTGCCCATCCCGGCGCGCTCGGCGTCCGCCTGGGCGAGCTCATGGATGCGTGCGTTCGCCTCGCGGACCACCGTGGCCAGTCGCTCCTCGATGGAGCCGTCTCCCGGGAGGGCCTGGCTCTCCGTGAACGTGTCGACCACGATCGTCGACGCCACCTCGCCCGCGCGGGCGCCGCCCATCCCGTCGGCCACGGCGAACAGCGGCGCCTGGTCGAAGACGCGGTCCTCGTTGCTGCGGCGCTGTCGGCCGGTGTCGGTCTTGGCGAAGCTGTCTTGCGCAACGCGGAGCATCATTCGGCCGTCACTGTACGAACGAGAATTCGTTGTCGCCAATTCGGATGCGGTCCCCGGGATGCAGGGGCTGCGGTCCGTCGAGCAGGTCGCCGTTGAGGTAGGTGCCGTTGGTCGAGTTGAGATCCTCGATCACCAGCACGTCTCCCTGGCGCAGGATCCGGCAGTGGCGGGACGAGGCGAACGGGTCCTCGAGACGGATCTCCGCCGAGTCCCCACGGCCTATCACCGCGCCTTCGCGCAGGTCGTACTCGTCGCCCGAGCGCATCCCCATCGCCTGCTCGACGCGCAGACGCGGCTCGGACTCCTCGAGTGGATCGGGCGCCAGGCCGGAGACGGCCGAGTGCATCCCGGTGGCGTCGGGCGGCAGCTCGGTGGCGGCGACGCCCCGGCGGAGGTCCTTCAGGGCGCTGCGCGCGATCCACAGCAGGAACAGGTAGAGCACGATGAGGAAGCCGACCTTGAGCGCGACGGAGACGGGCTCCAGGGTCATACCGGGTCCGGGCCCCTTACTCCAGCTCGAAGCGCAGCTCGGACGTGCCCAGCTCGATCCGGTCGCCCCCGCGCAGGGCCGCGGTGCCGTTGATGCGCCGGCCGTTGAGGAGCACGCCGTTCGTGGACCCGAGGTCGTTGACGGCCCAGCCATCGTCGGTCGGACGGACCTCGGCGTGACGCCGGGACACGTTGTGATCGCCGAGCACGATGTCGCAGTCGCGACTGCGACCGATCACCGCGCCGGTCGCGCCGACGACCATTCGCCGGCCCTCGGCCACGACGATCGCGGTCTGGGGCACGGGAGGCGGCGGTCCCGCCTCGGCCGGGCGCAGCCGCTCGGCGCTGTAGATCATGGTGTGCCCGACGTCGCCCTGTGCGGGCTCGGCCTCGGGCGCGTCGGGCGGATGGACCATGCGGGCCTGGATGCCAAACTCTCCCAAAGACAGGCGCTCGTCGGTGTGGAATGTGATGTCGGGTCGTGAGAGCAGGGCGAGCTTCTCCAGGCGCGCGTGCTCCAGGAGGTACCCGGAGAGCTCCTTGACCAGCGCGCCCTCGTAGTCGTCGAAGCGCTCGCGGTCCTCCGAGGACACGTAGACGTGGTACTCGTTCGGCGCGTAGGTCTTGGACACGGACACCACCTTGTGCTCATCCATCTCGCGGGCGAGCTTGCGCGCGATCTCGACCGGGCGCAGCTCCGATCGGAAGGCACGACCGAACGCGCCCTCGACGAGGCCGGCGATCTTGCTCTCGAGGCTCTTGAGCACGCTCATGGGTTCGCGCACGCTGCGACCGGGCCATGCTAGTCGGCACGGGTGGAGTTCAGTCCGCCGGAGGGGCCTCCAGCGGCGGTGGATCGGGGCCGCGAAGCCATCGCAGCGCCACGGCAAGGACCGCGGCCAGCGCCGGGCCGGCGAGTCCGCCGCGCGGGTGGGAGCCCGCCTCCACGATCCCCGCGACCGCGGCCGCGGCCGCCGCCAGGGCCCCGGCCCAGCCCGCCGCGGCGATGCCGTCCGCCAGCGGCCGGCGACCGCGCACGACCCACGGCAGCACGAGCGCGGCCATCGCCCACACGAGCGCGCCGAGGAGCGCTCCGCTGGTGGCCAGGGGCTCCAGCGCCTGCGTTACGGCGTCGCGGGCCGAGCCCGCCCAGTCGGCGGGCGGGCCCGTCCCCGGCGCGGCGCCGAGGTAGAGATCGCGGCCCGCGAGCGCCTCGGCCAGCGCGACCCACAGGAAGCCGGCCGCGCCCAGCGCGGCCCGCCGCAGCGGGCGGCGAGCCTGGCCGGCGAGCGCGCAGAACCCCGCCGCGCAGGCCGCGATTCCCAGCACGGGCGCGAGCGCCGGGGCCGACCATGCCCGGCCGGCGCGCGGAAGGAGGAGCGGGGACGCCGCCAGGGCGACGGCCACCACGAGCGCGGCGCCCGGAGCATCGACCGGCGGCGCGGCCACCACCGCGACGATCGCGACGGCCAGCGCCGCCCAGGCCACGCGCGGGAGCACGAACACCAACGCGGCCGCGCCCAGGCCGACGAGTCCGACGGGCACTCCCAGGGCCTCGGCGGGCGTGGCTCCGCCCGCGACGGGCGCCCACGCGGCCGCGAGGGCGGCCAGCCCGCCCGCCGCCACCGCCGCGGATGCGCGGCCCGTGCCGCGCGGCAGGCGCCGGTCGAGCGCCGGGGAGGCGAGCGTCCCGCCCTCGTCGGAGACCTCGAGCACGGCCCCGGTGAGCGCCGCGTGCAGGTCGGCGAGCGAGCCCCGCTCGCCCGGCCGCGGACGCACGGCGCGGTCCACCGCTCCCACGAGCCCAGCCGGGAGGTCGCGGCGCGAGCGGGCCAGGGAGGGAAGGTTCGCGCCGAGTCGGCGCGCCGTGGCCGCCGGGCCCGCCCCCCGAACCGGGTGCCGGCCGGCGAAGGCCTCGTAGAGGACGAGGCCGAGCGCGTACACGTCCGCGGGCGGGCCGACCCGGCGTCCCTCGGCCTGCTCGGGCGCCATGTAGGCGAGCGTGCCGACGACGTCGCCGGTCCGCGTGAGCGGGTCGTCGCCCGCCAGGCGCGCGATGCCGAAGTCGGTGAGCTTGGCCACGCCGGCCGGGCTCTCGGGACGGTCGGGGACGATCACGTTCTGGGGCTTGACGTCGCGATGGACGACTCCCCTCTCGTGGGCGTGCTCGAGCGCGTCGGCGAGCGCGAGGCCGATGCGCACCACGTCGCGGTCGGACAGCGCGCCCGAGGCCTGCAGCTCGGCGAGCGTGGCGCCGCGGACGAGCTCGGACACCAGGTAGTGGCCGTCGGCGTCGCTGCCCGTCTCGTAGAGCGTGACGATGCCCGGGTGGTTGAGCCGCGCCGCGGCGAGCGCCTCGCGCTCGGCCCGGGCGTCGTGGCGGCCCGAGCGGGGAACGGCCTTGACCGCGACCTCACGGTCGAGCTTCTCATCGTGGGCGAGCCACACCGCGCCGAACCCGCCGGTGCCGAGACGGCGCTCGAGGCGGTAGCGCCCGAGCACGAGGGGACCCTCGTGGGAAGGCGCCCGGGCAGGCGTGTCCGGCGCCCGCGGCGCCGGCGCGGCGAGGGTCTCCGTCGTGTCCACGTCACCGTGGATTTCTGCGTGCGGGGAGGCTCCCTGCGCCCCGTGGCGAATCACACGAGCGCATCCGGCCACCCGGCCGGGCATACTTCGCCCCTCCCAGACAGGGGGAGGCACTCCCCCTTCCATCAGGGAGAGCAGACGATTGTCGTTCTTCGACGAGGGTGACGAGCCGCGGACGCCGCGGCCACGAAGGCCCGCCGGTGGCGTGGCCGCCCCGCCCGACCCGCAGACCGCCCGCATAAGGCAGGGCGTCGCGGCGGGCGTGATCCTGCTCGTGCTCATCCTGCTCGTGGTCGGGGTCCGCGGCTGCCTGAACAGCGCGAAGAAGCGCTCGCTGCGCGACTACAACCGCGACGTCTCCTCGCTGGTGCAGGAGTCCGACGACCAGGTCTCCAAGCCCTTCTTCGAGGCGCTGTCGGGCGGAGGCGCGGCCAGCGGCGACAGCGTCAACCTCGCGACCCAGGTCAACCAGCTCAAGATCGTCTCCGAGGACCTCGTCAAGCGCGCGCGCAAGCTCGACGCGCCCGACGACATGAAGCCGGCGCAGCGCTACCTGCTCGACGTGCTCGAGTTCCGCGCCGACGGGCTCCAGAAGATCGCCGACAAGATCCCCACCGCTCAGGGCTCGGGGAGCGCCAGCGAGACCGCGGTTTCGCAGATCACCGGCCAGATGATGGCCTTCCTCACGAGTGACGTCCTCTACTCCCAGCGGGTCGTCCCGTACATCAAGAAGGCGCTCGACGACAACGACATCGCCGGCCAGACCATCGCGTCGAGCACCTTCCTGCCGTCGATCGACTGGCTCGACGAGGGCGAGGTGGCCTCGCGACTCGGCGCCGCCGCGCCGGCCGGCAGTCGCAAGCGCGGGCCGCCCGCGCCGGGCTCGCATGGCCACGGCCTGACGTCGGTGTCGGTCAACGGCTCCGAGCTGACGACCGACTCTGCGAACCGCATCCAGGCGTCGCCCAACCTCACCTTCACGGTCAACTTCGAGAACCAGGCCGAGAACGACGAGCAGGGCGTCGTGGTCAGGGTCGAGATCACGGGCGCGGGCTCGCCGATTCGCGCCCAGGCCACGGTCCCGCAGACCACCGCGGGGAGCACGGCGACGGCGGAGGTGCCGCTGCGCCGCACCCCGCCCGTCGGCAAGCCGGTGGAGATCAAGGTCACCGTCGAGCCCGTCCCCGGCGAGGCCGACTCGAGCAACAACACCAAGACGTATCCGGCGCTGTTCACGCAGTAGTCAGTCGCTAGCCTTGCGGCCGTGGACGACCTGACGACCACGCAGGGGATCGTCGCCCTCGCCGCTTGCGGCGTGGCGCTGGTGGCCCTCGTCCTCGCCGCCGTGGTCGCGCTGCGCCTGCGGCGCCTGCGGCGCGCCCAGGCGGCCGTGCTGGGCGAGGGCGGGGCGCAGGACCTCGTGGCCCACGCCGCGTCCCTGCAGGAGGACTTCCGCGCGCTGCGCGACTGGATGGACGACATGGCCGCCGCGCTCGACCGGCGCATGGTCACGGCGGAGGACCGGCTGGACGGGGCCATCGCCTTCCGCGCCCTGGTCCGCTACGACGCCTACAACGAGATGTCCGGACACCAGTCCACCTCGATCGCCCTGCTCGACGCCCGCCGCGACGGAGTCGTGCTCTCCTCGATCCACCATCGCGAGCAGGCGCGCCTGTACGCCAAGCAGGTGCGCGACGGGCGGTCCGAGATCGAGCTCTCGCCCGAGGAGGCCGAGGCGGTGCGCCTCGCCCTCGAGGGCGATCGTCAGGGCGCCGCCTCGGCGTCCGGCTGATGCGGGTCGCCTACCTGGGCCCCGAGGGCACGTTCAGCCACGAGGCCCTGATGGCCGTGGCGGGGGAGGGAAGCCACGAGCTGGCGGCGCTCCCGACGCTGCACGACGCGATCATGGCCGTCCACGACGGCTCCGTCGACCGCGCCTTCGTCCCCATCGAGAACTCGCTCGAGGGATCGGTCAACGCGACGCTGGACACGCTCGCGGCGGAGACCGAAGACGTGCGCATCGTCGGCGAGGTCGTGCACCGCGTGCGCCACTGCCTGATCGCCCGCGAGCCCGTCGCCGAGGCCTCGATCGAGACCGTCGTGTCACACCCCCAGGTGACCGCGCAGTGCGCGCGCTTCCTGCGCACGCGCCTGCCCAACGCCGCCGTGCTGCCGGCCAACTCGACCGCCGACGCGGTGCGCCAGGTGGCCGAGTCGAGCGCGCCGTGGGCTGCGCTGGGCAACCGCCTGTCGGCGTCGCTCTACGGCTGTGAGGTCCTGGAGGACGGCGTGGAGGACATGCCGGAGAACAAGACGCGATTCGTCTGGCTCGGCCGGGGCCGGACCGGCGGCACCGGCCCCTGGAAGACATCGGTCGTGTTCTGGGGCGCCGGAGACGACGCCCCCGGGTGGCTCGTCCGCTGCCTGTCGGAGTTCGCCTTTCGCGGCGTGAACCTCACGATGATCGAGTCACGGCCGCACAAGCAGGGCCTCGGCCACTACATGTTCTTCGCCGACCTCGAGGGCCGCGAGACCGACGCCGAGGTCTCCGGGGCGATCGAGGCCGTGCGCGGGCAGACCGAGCGCCTGCGCATCCTCGGGTCCTACCCGGCTGCCTAGGCGCCGTTTCAAGGCTCCACAGGCGTCGGCCGCGCCGGCGACGCTCGCTACACTCTCGCCCACGGATGGGCGTGAAGGTAGACCCAGTACCGCCTTCGTCCGCGCCGCTCGATGGGCACCGGCGGCGCGGGCGTGAGTATGGCCGGGTGCTCGTCCTGAACGCGACGTTTGAGCCCATCAACGTGTGCACGGTCCGCCGTGCCGCCGTGCTCCTGCTCAAGGACAAGGCCGAGGTCGTCGAGCACGCGAGCTGGGAGCTGCGCTCCGAGAGCCTGACGCTGCCGCGCCCGGTGGTCATCCGCCTCGTGACCTACGTGCGGGTGCCGCGCGACACCCACCGGCGCAAGATCACCCGCCGCGCCGTCTTCGCCCGCGACCGCTGGACGTGCCAGTACTGCGGCTCGCGCGGCAACCTGACGGTGGACCACGTCGTCCCGCGGTCCAAGGGCGGCGCCGTCGAGCTGGGACAACATCGTCACGTCCTGCGCGCCCTGCAACCGGCGCAAGGGCGACCGGCTCCTGCGCCACGTGGGCATGAAGCTCCACCGCGAGCCGCGCAGCCCCAGCCCCCAGATCTTCATCCACGTCGCCAGCCCCACCATCCCCACGGCGTGGCGGGCGTATCTGCCCGAGGCGGCGTAGGGCACTCGCGCCGCGAACGGCGGGCATCGAGGGGACGGGTCCGGCGACTCCGGGCATCCCTAGCGGTGAGCTGGCGATTAAGCCCGTCATAGGGGCAAAACGTACGGTCTCACCGTTGCCGCCCGGTCCGGGCCATCCCTCGATGCCCGCTGTTCGGTCGCCGCGCGCCTCGCCGCACAGCACGAGGGGCGCCCTGGGGCGCCCCTCGCGTACATCCGACTGGACTGGCCTGAGTCGCGTGCGTTGCCGCCGGGGGGACCAGCTCCGGCTGCGGTCTCAGGCGGTGTCCCGGGTTGGATTCGCCAAGCGGATCCAGCCATCCGACCTAGCGGCCGGTCACCTCCAGGGTCCCGAACAAACTGTCACTCAACGTAGGACCACCTCCTTTCCCTGGTCTGCTCATTGAAGCAGACCCGGAGGTCTTATTCGGTGGCCTTTCCGTTGGGGGAGCCGTCGTCGCCGGCGAGCTCCGGCGGTTGCGGGCAGCTCATCGGCGACGGGAGCGGCGGTGTCGGCCTCGCTCTCCATCACCAACGCCACCGCCGACACGACGTCGTCGTCGCGCAGGTTCATCAGACGGACGCCCTGCGCCGGCCGGCCCTGGCTGGAGATGCCCTTGACCCCGGTGCGCTGCACCATGCCCGTCTGGGAGATGAACACGAGCTCCTGGTGCTCGCGCACGACCAGCGCGCCGACGAGCGCGCCCTTCTTGCCGGTCATCGTGATCGTCTTGACGCCCATGGTCCCGCGGTTCTTGCGCGGGTAGTCGGGGATCGGCGTGCGCTTGCCGTAGCCGTTCTCGGTGACCACGAGCAGCTCGGTGTCGTCGCGCGCGATGTCCATGGCGAGGACCCGGTTGCCCTTCTGCGAGACGTTCATCCCGCGCACGCCGCCCGTGTCGCGGCCCATCGGGCGCGCCTGCGACTCGTGGAAGCGGGCCGCCTGCCCCGAGCGCGAGACGATGATGATGTCGTTGTCGCCGCTGGTCTTGCGCACGTCCACCAGCTCGTCGTCGTCGCGGATCTTGATGGCGATGATGCCGTCGGCCTTGATCGGCGTGTTGTAGGCGGCGAACTCGGTCTTCTTGACCTGGCCCTTCTTCGTGGCGAACACGAGATAGCCGCCCTCGGAGAAGTCGCGCGTGTCGATGACCGCCTCCACCCGCTCGCCCTCGCGCAGCGGCAGGAAGTTGTTCAGCGAGCGGCCCTTGGCCGTCCGCTGCGCCTCCGGCAGCTCGTAGACCTTCGAGCGGTAGATCTTCCCGCGGTTGGTGAAGAAGAGCAGGAAGTCGTGGGTCGAGCACACGAAGAGGTGCTCGATGAAGTCGCCGTCCTTCATGTCCATCCCCGTCACCCCGACCCCGCCGCGGTGCTGGTTGCGGTAGGTGGACAGCGGCAGCGACTTGATGTAGCCGCTCTTGGTGATCGTGATGACCATCTGCTGGTCCGCGATCAGGTCCTCGATGTCGATCTCGCCCTCGGCGTGGGTGATCTGGGTCCGGCGCTCGTCGCCGTAGGTGTCGGAGATCTCCTGGAGCTCGTCCTTGACGATCCCCATGACCTTCTCCTCGTCGCCGAGGATCTCCCGCAGCTCCTTGATGCGCTCGAGGATGTCCTTGTGCTCGGAGCGGATCTTGTCGCTCTCCAGCGCCGTGAGCTGGCGCAGGCGCATCTCGACGATGGCGTGCGCCTGGACCTGGGTCAGCGAGAAGCCGTCCATCAGCGCGTGGCGCGCGGCGTCCCCGTCGCGCGAGGCGCGAATCGTGCGGATGACCTCGTCGAGGTTGTCCAGCGCGACCAGCAGGCCTTCGAGGATGTGGGCGCGGCGCTCCTTCTCGGCCAGCTCGAACTTGGTCCGCCGGACGATGACCTCGCGCTGGTGGCGGACGTAGGCCTCGATCGCCTGGCGCAGCGACAGCGTCCGGGGCACGCCGTCGACGAGCGCGACCATGTTGACGCCGAACGTCGTCTGCATCGGCGTGTGCTTGTAGAGCTGGTTGAGCACGACCTTGGGGATGGCGTCGCGCTTGAGCTCGATGACCAGGCGCATCCCGCGCTTGTCGGAGTGATCCTCGATGTCGGAGATCCCGTTGAGCTTCTTCTCCTTGACCAGGTCGGCGATCTTCTGGATGAGCCCGCCGTCGCCGCCCTTCTTGACCATGTAGGGCAGCTCGGTGACCACGATGGCCTCCTTGCCCTGCTTGAGCGGCTCGATGTGCGCGCGGGCCTGGAGCCGCACGCGCCCGCGACCGCTGGCGTAGGCCTCGCGGATCCCGGTCATCCCGAGGATGATTCCGCCGGTCGGGAAGTCGGGGCCCTTGATGTGCTTCATCAGTCCCTCGACGTCGATGTCGGGGTCCTCGATGAAGGCGGTGACGGCCCCGATCGTCTCGCGCAGGTTGTGCGGGGGGATGTTCGTCGCCATGCCGACGGCGATTCCGGACGAGCCGTTGACGAGCAGGTTGGGGAAGCGCGCCGGCAGGACGAGCGGCTCCTGCTGGGAGTCGTCGTAGTTGGGCGTGAAGTCGACCGTGTCCGCGTCGAGGTCGCGGAGCATCTCGGTGGCGATGCGCGAGAGGCGGGCCTCCGTGTAGCGCATGGCCGCCGCGGGATCGTCGTCGATCGAGCCGAAGTTGCCCTGGCCGTCGACCAGGGGGTTGCGCATCGAGAAGTCCTGCGCGAGGCGGACCAGGGTGTCGTAGATCGCCGAGTCGCCGTGCGGGTGGTACTTGCCCATGACCTCGCCGACGATGAACGCGCTCTTGCGGAACGGGCGGTTGGGCTGGAGGCCGTTCTCGTTCATCGAGAACAGCACGCGGCGATGGACCGGCTTGAGGCCGTCGCGCGCGTCGGGCAGGGCCCGCCCGACGATGACCGACATCGCGTAGTCGAGGTAGGACGACTTCATCTCCTCCTCGAGCCCGCGAGGCTCGATGTTGCCGCCGCTCAGGGTCTCCATGGCCATCTAGCGCACCCCCTCCCTAGACATCGAGGTTGGTGACGGACTTGGCGTGGGTCTCGATGAAGTCGCGGCGCGGCTCGACCTGGTCGCCCATCAGCATCGAGAACAGCTCGCCGGCGGCGTAGGCGTCCTCCATCGTCACCTGCTGGAGCGTCCGCGTCTCGGGCGCCATCGTCGTCTCGCCGAGCTGGTCGGCGTTCATCTCGCCCAGGCCCTTGAAGCGCTGGAGCTTGGAGCCCCGCTGCGCGACCTGGAGCACGCACCGGCGCAGCTCCTCGAAGGACAGCGCCTCGGCCTCGTGCTCGCCGAGCCGGACCGTGAACGGCGGCGTGCCGGCCAGCTCGATCAGCTGACCGTGCACGCGCAGGAACTGGCGGTAGTCGTGGGACTCGAACATGCTCCGGCGGATGTGGTGCGTCTCGGCCAGCCCGGTCTTGCGCTCCACGGCGCGGAGCACGATGTCGGTCTCGCCGGTCCTCGAGGACCTCGGTGTCGAGCGGCTCGCCCTCCGGCGCGGTCTTGCCGAGGAGCTTCTCCAGCGCGCCCGCGCTCTCCACCTGCTCGTCGAGGACCTGCGACTCCTCCAGGTACGTCACGACCTCGTGGCCGTACTCGGCCCGCAGCGACGACGCCCAGCCCTCGTACTGCTTGAGCAGCCGGGCGTACTTCTGCCAGCGCGGCTCGGTGAGCTTGAACGACGTCCCGTGCCGGTCGAAGATCTGGAACTTCTCCCACTTGTCGGCCATGAGGAGCTCCTCGAGCTCGGACTCCTTCTCGATGTAGGTCTCCTTGCGCCCCTGGGTGATCTTGTAGAGGGGCGGCTTGGCGATGTAGACGTAGCCGGCGTCGATCAGCGGCTGCATCTCGCGATAGAGCAGGGTCAGCAGCAGCGTGCGGATGTGCGCGCCGTCGACGTCGGCGTCGGTGGCGATGATCACCTTGTGGTAGCGGGCGCGTTCGAGGTCGAACTCGTCGCGCACGCCGGTGCCGATCGCGGTGATCAGCGCCTGGATGGCGTCGTTCTGCAGGACCTTGTCGATCCGGCTCTTCTCGACGTTGAGGATCTTGCCGCGCAGCGGCAGGACGGCCTGGATGTTGCGGTCGCGGCCCTGCTTCGCCGAGCCCCCGGCCGAGTCGCCCTCGACGATGAAGATCTCCGCCAGCGCCGGATCCTTGACCGAGCAGTCGGCGAGCTTGCCGGGCAGCAGGGAGTTCTCCAGCGCGGACTTGCGGCGGGTGAGGTCGCGCGCCTTGCGCGCCGCCTCGCGGGCCCGGGCCGCCGATACCGCCTTGTTGATGACCTGGTTGGCCTCCTTCGGGTTCTCCTCGAGGAAGTCGCCCAGCTTCTCGTTGACGATGGTGCGGACGAAGCCCTCGATCCCGGGGTTGCCGAGCTTCGTCTTGGTCTGGCCCTCGAACTGCGGGTCGCGCAGCTTGACCGAGATCACCGCCGTGAGGCCCTCGCGGACGTCCTCGCCGGCGAGGTTCGCGTCCTTGCCCTCCTTGAGCAGGCCCTTCTTCTGCGCGTAGCGGTTGATCGTGCCGGTCAGGGCGGAGCGGAAGCCGCTGAGGTGCGAGCCGCCCTCGTGCGTGTTGATGTTGTTGGCGAAGGAGAAGATGGACTCCTGGTAGGAGGAGTTCCACTGCATCGCCACCTCGACGGCCCCCTCCTCGGTCTCGCCCTCGATGAAGACGATCTTCTTGTGGATGGGGTCCTTGTTCTCGTTGAGGTGGACGACGAAGTCGCGGATGCCGCCGTCGTACTTGAACTCGGAGCGCTTGCCCTCGCCCCGCTCGTCGACCAGGGCGATCCGCATGCCACGCGTGAGGAAGGCCGTCTCGCGCAGGCGCTGCTCGAGCACGTCCCATTCGAAGTCGAGCGTCTCGAAGATCTCGGCGTCGGGCCGGAAGGTGATCGTCGTGCCGGTCTCCTTCGTCGCCGCGCCCTTCTTCAGCGGGCCCTTGGGCGCCCCGCGCTCGTAGTCCTGCGTCCAGACGTGGCCGTCGCGCTTGATGTCGACGTGCAGCGACTCCGACAGCGCGTTGACCACGGACACCCCGACCCCGTGCAGGCCGCCGGAGACCTTGTAGCCCCCGCCGTCCCCGAACTTCCCGCCGGAGTGCAGCACGGTGAGGACGACCTCGACGGCGGGCTTCTTCTCCTTGGGCATGATGGCGACCGGGATGCCGCGCCCGTCGTCGACCACCGTGACCGAGCTGTCGGGATGGATCGTCACCTCGACGGAGTCGCAGTTGCCGGCCAGGGCCTCGTCCACCGAGTTGTCTACGACCTCGTAGACGAGGTGATGCAGGCCCCGCGGGCCGGTCGACCCGATGTACATCCCGGGGCGCTTGCGGACAGCCTCGAGCCCTTCGAGGACGGTGATGTCCTTGGCGTCGTATCCCCCGCTCTTGCGTTTCCCGTCTCCGCCCGCCTTGGGCTTCTTCTCTGCCATGACCCTCCGGCCTAGAACATGCAAAACCCCGACGCCGCCACGCGCTCGCGCGGGTCGGGGCTCGCGCTTTCAGTATCCAGAAGAATAGCACAGCGGACCCCTCGGCCGCCCCCGCTGAACGTCACAAAAGACCTGCAAAAAGCAGGAAAAGCCGCGCAAGTTGGTGGGCGTTTCACGAGCTTATCCGGCTCCCCGTCGCGACGCACCGAAGCGAGCGCACCTCCACCCCGTCGAGGCGGGCATTCAGACCCTCCAGAATCGTCGGCGCGAGCAGGTCCAACTCCTGCGCCCACACCGCCGAGCGGCACGCCACCGTCACCACTCCGCCGCGCTCGGAGACCGGTCTCGCCTCGCGCGCGACCGCCGGTCCGGCGGCGTCGGCCCACGCGCGCTGGACGGCGGCAAGCGGAGTCGCGGGGGCGAGCCGGTCGCGCAGATCCTCCAGGGCGAGAGCCAGCGGCCGGGGGGCGGCGCGACTCACGCGGCGACCGTTTCTCCGACGTCCGACAGGAGCGCGCCGTCGACGACGGCGACGCGCGCGACTCCCTCTCCGGCGGCGCCCGGGACGTGCTCGAGGTCGGTCGTCGTGATCACGCTCTGACCCGCCGGCGCCGCGGTCAGGAGCGCGACGAGACGCTCGCGGCGCTCGCCGTCGAGCTCGCTCATGACGTCGTCGAGCAGCATCAGGGGCGGCGCTCCGCGTGTCGCGGCGATGGCGTCGCGCTCGGCGAGCAGCAGCGCCAGGAGCGCGAGGCGCTGCTGGCCCTGCGAGCCGTACGCGCGCAGCGCCCGTCCCTCACGCGACAGGACGAGGTCGTCGCGGTGGGGGCCGTGGGTCGTGAAGCCGCGCTCCAGGTCGGCGGGCAGGCGCTCGCGCAGCTCCGCCGCCAGCGCCTCCGCCGTCTCGGCGCGCGTGCGCGGCCGGTAGGCCAGCGCGGCGTCGCCGTCGAGACCGAGGTCGGCGGCCAGCGCGGCGTAGCGCGGCGCCAGCTCGGCGGTCGCCGCCGCACGGTCGGCGCTCAGGGCCACACCGTGGGTCGCCAGCTCGAGGTCCCACGCGCGCAACGCGTCCTCGCCCGCCGCGCCGGCCCGGACACGTCCCAGAAGGGCGTTGCGCTGAGCCAGCGCGCGCGTGTACGCGCGCCGCGTCGCGGCCCGCGCGGGCCACAGGGCCGCCACCACCTGGTCGACGTGGCCGCGGCGCAGTGCCGGCGGGCCCTTGACGAGCTCGAGCCGGTCGGGCAGGAAGACGCCGCGAGGGGGCGCGCCTCGACGTCGGCCAGGCGCTCGGCGGCGAGACCGTCGATGCGCACCTGCCGACCGGCCCCCGGCTCGACGAGGACGCGGATCAGATGGTCTCCGTCGGCGCCGCGGGCGGTCAGCTCCACGCGCGCGGCGCCCGCGCCGAAGCGCACCACCTCGCGGTCGGTCTGCGTTCGGCACGAGCGCCCCGTGCACCCCATGTACAGCGCCTCGAGCAGGTTCGTCTTGCCCGCCCCGTTCGGGCCCTGCACGACGGTCAGCGTCGCGCCGAGCCGGAGCTCGGCCGCCTCGTAGGAGCGGAAGTCACGCAGGCTGAGGTGCGCGACGAGCATCCCGGGCCGAGACGCCTAGACGTTCAGCCTGATCGGCATGATCAGGTAGAGGAAGCCGCTGCCGTCGGCCGCCTCGATCAGCCCCGGCCGCAGCGGGTTGATCAGCTTCAGGATCACGCCGCCCGCGCCCACGCTCTCCAGGCCGTCGCGCAGGAAGTCGGGATTGAACCCGATCTCCAGCGACTCGCCGGAGAACGGCACGGGGATGGTCTCCCGCGCCTCGCCGACGTCCGGCGTCTGCGCGGACACGGTCAGCTCCCCCTCGGCGAAGGCCAGGCGCAGCGGCGCGTTCTTCTGGGCGAGCAGGCTGATGCGCCGGACCACGTCGGTCACCTCGTCGCCCGCCAGCTCCAGCTCGTGTTCGAACGCCTCGGGCACGAGCTGCTGGTGGTTGGGGAACTGGCCGTCGATCAAGCGCGAGGACAGCACGGCGCCGCCGACCTCGAACACGACCTGGTTGGCGCCCACGCCGACCGTGAGCGTGCCGCTGCCGGCCTGGTCCGCGATGCGGGCGAGCTCCTGGAGCGCCCGCGCCGGCACGTTGGCCTCGAAGGAGCCGTCGAGCGACTCCTCGAGCTTGGTGCGCTTCACGCTGAGGCGGTACGAGTCCGTGGCGACCATCTGCAGCTCCTGGCCCGACGCCGACACGAGGATCCCCGTGAGGACCGGTCGCGTCTCGTCGCGCGAGGCGGCACGCGCCACCGTCTGGATCGTCTCCACGAAGGCCGCGGCCGGAACCTCGACGCTGGCGTCGCGATCCGGCTCGGGCAGCGGCGGGAAGTCCTCGGCTCTCAGGGTGCGGATGTGGAAGGTCGCTCCGCCGGAGGTGATCTCGACGTCCTGCTCGGCGGCGCGAAACTCGAGCGTCACGGCGTCGGCCGGCAACGACCGGATGACGTCGAGGAGGAGCCGGGCCGGCAGGACGGCCACGCCGTCGGTCTCCACCGACGCCTCGAGCGGAACGCGGAGACCGACCTCCAGATCGGTGGCACGGAGCTCGACGGCGCCGTCGGAAGCGTGGATCTGGGTTCCGGAGAGGGCCTGGACGGCCGTGTGCGTCGAGGCGACGCGAGTGACGGCTTGAAGCTGCGCCAGGAGTGCGTCTCTTGACGTCGACAGCTTCATGGAACTAGATGAGGAAGAGTGATTGTCATTGGGCTGTTGGGATGTGGAAAGGTCCGGTGTAGGTGCGGTGGTTGTGGGCATCTCGGTGTGGGGTCGGGGTGGACAAGTGTCTCAGTCGGGCCGGTCGCGACGGGGGTCGTGGGCGCGGGTGGTGAGAGTGCGGGCGACTTCTCCGGCGCTCGTGTCCGAGGAGATGCGCTGGCCCGCCTTGCGGACGGCGTAGAGGACGGTGGCATGGTCGCGGCCGCCGAACTCCCGACCGATGGCCGGGAGCGTGGCGTCGGTGAGCTCGCGAGAGAGATACATGGCGAGCTGGCGCGGCCAGGCGAGCCGGGCGACGCGGCTGGGAGAGACGAGTTCGTCGTGGGAGAGGCCGAAGGCCTCGCAGGTGAGGTCCTGGATGTCGCGGACCGTGGCCCGCCACGGCGGGCGCGTGTCGGGATAGAGCTTGTCGAGGACGTGGGAGACCAGCGCCGGCGTGACCGGCTCGCCGGGGTGGCGCAGGGAGTGGTAGGCCACGACGCGGATGAGCGCGCCCTCGAGCGCGCGGACGTTGTCGGCCACGCGATCGGCGATCACCTCGAGGGCCCGCGGGTCGATGTCGGGAAGGCGGTCGCGCTGCGCTCGCAGGCGCAGGATGGTGAGGCGCGTGGAGAGATCGGGCGCGGTGATGTCGGCGACGAGGCCGGATTCGAAGCGCTCGAGCAGGCGGTCCTCGAGGGCCTCCATGTCGCGCGGCAGCCGATCGGACGTGAGGACGAGCTGGCCGCCGGTGTCGTAGAGGGCGTTGAAGGTGTGGAAGAACTCCTCTTCGGTGCGGGTCTTGTCGGCCAGGAACTGGACGTCGTCGATGAGGAGGACGTCGGTGCCGCGGTAGCGGTTCTTGAAGCGGTCGACGTCGCCGCCGCGCACCGCGGTGACGAAGGCGTTGGTGAAGGCCTCGATCGTGGTGTAGCGGACGGTGAGGCCGCTCCCATGAGCCTGGACGTAGTGGGCGATCGAATGGAGAAGGTGCGTCTTGCCCACGCCGGGCGGCCCGTAGAGGAACAGGGGGTTGTAGGCCTGCCCGGGCTGCTCGGCGACGGCGAGGGCGGCGGCATGGGCCAGGCGGTTGCCCTCGCCGATCACGAACTGGTCGAAGGTGTGGTCGGGATGCAGCGCACCGCCGGCCACGGCCGTTTCCTTGCCCGCCTTCGCCGGCCGGCTTCGTGTGTCCTCGCCACGTCTGGGAGGTGAGGACGCAGCCACGACGTCGACGGAGGCCTCGGGCCCGAGCACGGCGGCGGCGCAGGTCTGGAGGACGCGAGCGAAGCGGTCGGCGAGCCAGCGCACGTGGGCATCGGGGGCTTCGACGACGAGCGTCGTGCCGGAGAGGTCCCGGGGCCGTAGGGGCTCGAACCAGATCTGGTGGACGGCCTCGGGAACGGCCTGGCGCAGGTGGGCCTGCACGGCGGGCCAGATGCGGTCGAGGTCGTCTTCGGGCAAGGGCGTACGAGAGCGTCCGTCCCCGGGGCGGGGAGCAGTCGAAGGGGGGTGCTGCGGAGGGGCCGTAAGACCCCGGCGCGGCGACGATAGCACCGGCGCCCCGGCCTCGCGGGAGGCGCTCGGCGGCAGCCCGCAAATCGCGCGGAAAAGGTTCGCCGCGGGTCGGAGAGAGCCGTGGGCTACACTTGCCGCCGCCGCCCCGCCGGCCTCTCCCTCAAGCCGTGAAGCGCACGTATCAGCCCAAGAAGCGCAAGCGCGCCCGTGTCCACGGGTTCCGCGCGCGCATGCGCACGCGCGGGGGTCGGCGGGTGCTCAAGCACCGCCGCGCCAAGGGCCGCAAGCGCCTCAGCGTCTAGCGATGGCCGAGCCGGCCACGCGTCCCGGGCCGCGCCGGCCGCGCTCGGGCCGCCTGTCGCGCAGCGCCGAGTTCGAGCGGGTCTACCGCCGCGGTCGCTCGCACGGCAACCGGCACCTCGTCCTGTACGCGTTCCCGCGCGGCGGCTCCGATGGACCGAGACTTGGAGTATCGGTCTCGCGGAAGGTCGGCGGAGCGGTGCACCGCAACCGCGTCAAGCGTCTGCTGCGCGAGGCGTTCCGCGCCCGCGCAGGGGACCTGCCGGCCGATCACGACTACGTCGTCGTCGCGCGCCCCGAAGCTCGCGAGCTCGCCGAGCACGAGGGCCTGGAGGGGATCGCCGGATCCCTGGCCGAGCTGTTGGAGGCGGCGGCCAAGTGAACGCGCTCCGCCGCGCCGCGACCGCGCCGATCCGGCTCTACCAGCGGCTGCTCTCGCCGGCGATCGCGTCGCGCTGCAAGTACGAGCCGAGCTGCTCTCGCTACGCGGTACAGGCGATCGAGCGGTACGGCATACTGCGCGGCTCGGTGCTCGCCGCGTGGCGCCTGCTGCGGTGCAACCCGTGGAGCCACGGCGGATACGACCCAGTCGAGCAACAGCGGCTCTTCGCGCCGCGGGAAAGCGCCAGCCCCACCTCGTAGCCATGCCTGTCGTCTTCGCCAACGTCCTCCAGCCCCTGATCGACATCACGGAGTCGATCATGGTGTTCATCCACGACCACATCGTGGCTTCGTGGGGGCTGTCGATCATCGGGCTGACGATCGTCGTGCGCCTCGTCCTCCTTCCGCTGACGCTGCGCCAGTTCAAGTCCATGCAGGCGCTGCAGAAGCTCCAGCCCGAGATCAAGAAGCTGCAGGCCAAGTACAAGGACGACAAGCAGCGCCTGAATCAGGAGATGATGAAGTTCTACCAGGAGAACAAGGTCAATCCCCTGGGCTCCTGCCTTCCGCTGATCGCGCAGATGCCGGTCTTCATCTCGCTCTTCTACATGCTGCGGAGGGACCTCAAGCACGACATCTGCCCGGGCATCGTCGGCTATGCGGCAGAGGCGCACAAGTCGGTCAACAACCTGTCCTGCAGCCAGTTCAGCGAGGCGACCGGCGGGGCGGCCCGCGGCGACTGGAGCTTCGGGTTCATCCCCGACCTGACGGCCAAGGCCACGGGCGCCGTGCTGGTCACGCTGATCCTGCTGTACGTCGGCTCGCAGCTCGCCTCCAGCCTGCTCATGACGGTCGAGCGCCGACAAGAGCCAGCGCCGGATGATGATCGCCCTCCCGCTGATCTTCGTCGCCTTCATCATCAACTTCCCGGCGGGCCTGCTCGTCTACTGGATCACGACGAACCTGTGGACGATCCTCCAGCAGTTCATCGTGCGCCGAACAGTCGGGCCGATTCGCCCGCCGGTGGAGGCGGCGGCGGCGCCGGCCGGAGCCAAGGCGGTGGCGCCCGCGACGAATTCCTCAGGGGATGGGAAGGCCGAAACCCAAAGCCGAGGCACGGCAAAGCCGAAACGCGAGGCGGCGCCGCCCCCGCCGCCCCGCAGGAAGAAGAAGGCCCGCTCCGGCCGGCGCCGGTGATGACGGAGCGCTCCGAGGACCCGGCCGAGCGCCTCCGCGACCTGCTCGAGGAGGTCGTCGATGTCCTCGACCTCGACGCCGAGGTCGAGGTGACGGTGGAGGACGACACGCTGCGCGGCAGCATCGAGGGGGACGACCTCGGGGTCCTGATCGGCCGCCACGGGCACACGATCGACGCGCTCGAGCACCTCGCCTCGCGGATCGCCCTGCGCGGAATCGACGGGGACGCGCGCCTGCGCGTGAGCGTGGACGCCGCCGGCTACCGGGCCCGGCGTGCCGAGGCGCTCGAGCGCCAGGCCGAGAAGGCGGCCAGCGAAGCGGTGCGCTTCGGCCGCCCGGTCGCGCTGGACGCGATGGTCCCCTCGGAGCGCCGACTCGTCCACGAGTACCTGCGCGACCGCCACGACGTCGAGACGTACAGCGAGGGCGAGGACCCGGACCGCCACCTCGTCGTCGCGCCCGTCGCGCCCTGACGTTTCACGTTTTTCTCGACGGTGAAACAATCGCGGCCGTGGAGCGCGCCTGACCTCTCCGACTTCGACCGCGGCCTCGCTGCTCGGGCGTCCTCGTCGGCGAGGGCCCCTTCGGCGGTGACGGGCAAGTCAGCCGCAGGTCACCCTTCGCATGCACGTACGCCACGAGGCCCTGTTCCGCTGGCTCGACGAGCTGTTTCCCCGCAGCAAGCTCTACGGGCCCTACCACCACGGCAACCGCCACTACTTCCAGTGGATGGTGCGCGGCCGCGCGCTCGCCGAGGACCTTCTTCCCATCCTCGACGCGGACCTGCGGCCCGGACCTCGACGCCCACGCCTACGAGCGCTACATGGAGATGCGCACGCGCTACGCCGACGTGATCGGCCCGAATTGAGCGCCGTGGCCCCGCGCCTGGCGGACCTCGCGTCGCGCGCTACGACCTCGACGAGGCCGCCGTGCGTGCGCTCGCGGCCCTGCTCGAGGCGGTGGCCGACGACCCCGACGCCCCCACGACGGTCCGCGCGCCCGCCGACGGCGGTCGACGGGCACGTGGCCGACTCCCTCGTCGCGCTCGAGCTCGCCGGCCGTGCGCGGCGGCGCGGGAGATCGCCGACCTCGGCTCCGGCGCCGGCTTTCCCGGCCTGGCGCTGGCCGCGGCCCTGCCGGCGGCGCGCGTGCGCCTCGTGGAGAGCGCCGCCCGCAAGTGCGCGTTCCTGCGAGCGCGCTGACGGCGCGGGCCGGCATCGCCAACGCCGAGGTCGTCCACGCGCGTGCGGAGGCGTGGGACGACGGCGCGCGAGGCGACGACCTCGTGACCGCGCGCGCCCTGGCCCCGCTGTCCGTGCTGGCCGAATACGCCGCCCCGCTGCTGCGCGACCATGGCGTGCTCGTCGCGTGGAAGGGCCGCCGCGACGCGCAGGAGGAGGCGGACGGGGCATACGCCGCCGAGCAGCTCGGCCTGGAGCCGGTCGAGATCCGCCGCGTGCAGCCCTTCCCGGCCGCGCGCGACCGCCATCTCCACGTCATGCGCAAGGTCGCGCCGACGCCGCCGCGCTTCCCACGGCGGCCGGGAATGGCCGCCAAACGGCCCCTCCGCGCCGCCTGACGCGCGCATTTTGCGGCAAATCACGCGTCTCTTCTGCCGCGCACGGCGCTAGCTTGCGGTCGTGGGCACGATCTACGCGGTGGCCAACCAGAAGGGCGGGGTGGGGAAGACCACCACGGCCGTGAACGCGGCCGCGTGCGTGGCCGAGGCCGGCTACGAGACCCTGCTCGTGGACGTCGACCCGCAGTGCAACGCCACGGTGGGCCTCGGCCTGGCCAAGGACCTCGAGCCCAACGTCTACGACCTGCTGGCCGGCGAGGCGACCCTGGAGGAGGCGGCGCGCGACTCGGACATCCCGGACCTGGCGATCGTGCCGTCCACCCCTGAGCTGGCCGGCGCCACGGTCGAGCTGCCGCAGCTCGAGGGCTCGCAGACGCGGCTGCGCGACGCCCTCGCCCCGGCCCGCGAGCGCTACGCCTTCACCTTCCTCGACTGCCCGCCCTCGCTCGGGCCGCTGACGGTCGGCGCGCTCGTCGCGGCCGACCGCGTGCTCGTCCCCGTGCAGACCGAGTACTACGCGCTCGAGGGGCTGGCCGGGCTTCTCGACACCGTGCGGACGATCCAGCGGGGCGCCAACCCGCGCCTCAGCCTGGCCGGGATGGTCCTGACCATGCACGACGGCCGCACCCGCCTGGCGCAGGACGTCGAGCGCGAGGTGCGCGAGCACTTCCCCGAGCTCGTCTTCGACACCGTGATCCCGCGCAACGTCCGCATCGGGGAGGCGCCGAGCTTCGGCCGCCCCGTGATCCATCACGACCCGCACTGCGCCGGGGCGGAGGCCTACTTCGCCCTGGCCAAGGAGGTGGCCGCCCGTGGCTAGACCCGCAAGACCTCGCAGCGCCCTCGCGGCATGGGCCGCGGGCTCGCGGCGATCCTGACCGTTCCCGACGCCGGCGGCGCGCCGCCCGACCTGCGCACGCTCCCCCTCGACGCGATCGAGCCAAACCCCGACCAGCCCCGGCGCCGCTTCGACGACGAGGGCCTGGCCGCCCTCGCCGACTCGCTGCGCGAGCGGGGAGTGCTCCAGCCGGTGCTGGTCCGCCCGCGACCGGGCGGGACCTTCGAGCTGATCGCCGGCGAGCGCCGCTGGCGCGCGGCCCGGCTGGCGGGCCTCGACGACCTGCCGGCCATCGTCCGCGAGGGCGACGACGCCGCCTCGCTCGAGCTGGCGCTGATCGAGAACATGGCGCGCGAGGACCTCAATCCGGTCGAGCAGGCGCGGGCCTGCGCCGCCCTGGTCGAGGAGCTCGGCCTCACTCGCGAGGACGTCGGACGGCGCGTCGGGCGCAGCCGGGTGAGCGTCTCGAACCTCCTGCGCCTCCTCGACCTGCCGGACGAGGCGCTCGAACTGCTGGAATCAGGTGCGTTGACCGAAGGACACGGACGGGCGCTGCTGCTCGCCGAGGACCACGGAGACCGTCGCCGCCTCGCCCGCTCCGCCGCCGAGGCGGGCTGGTCGGTCCGCGAGGTCGAGACCCGGGCCCGCGCCGCGAACGCGGGCGACGCCAAGCCGGCCCGGCGCCGGCGCGCGGCGCCGGTCCACCCCGACCAGGAGGCGGCGATGGGCGCCGTGGCCGAGGCCTACGGCGAGCTTCTCGGCCGCGATGTCGCGGTCCGCCCGCGCGGCGAGGGGTACCGGATCGAGGTCGATTTCGCCTCCGTGGAGGACGCCCTGAACCTCGTCGAGCGCCTCGACGGCCCGCCTCGGAAGGCCCGCTAGAATCGCCCCGCAGCGGGCGATTAGCTCAGCCGGTTAGAGCGCTTCTCTGATAAGGAAGAGGTCCCAGGTTCGAGTCCTGGATCGCCCATCCCGAGGGCCGCACCTCAGCGCTTGCCTTCCAGGGCAGCAACCGCCGCCGGGTCCGGCCTCGGCCAGCAACATGGACTGCGGACCTGTCGATTTCGTCGCTCCCCGTTTGTCTTATGGGCGACCATTTCGAGAAGGAGGAAGCGATGAAGTACATGCTGCTGATCCATCAGGGCTCCACGCCGCTCCCGGGGTCGGAGGAGTGGGAAAGCCTCTCGCAGGAGGAGAAGGGGGCGGTCTACGGCGCGTACAAGGGCATCAACGAGACCCCCGGCGTCACGCCCGGCGTCCAGATGCAGCCCCCCGAGACGGCGACCACCGTGCGGGTGCAGGACGGCAAGGCGCTGACCACCGACGGCCCGTTCGTCGAGCTCAAGGAGGCGGTCGGCGGTTACCTCTTCTTCGAGGCCGACGACCTCGATGCCGCGATCGAGTTGGCCGCGCGGATCCCGGCGGCCAGCATGGGCGGCGCGATCGAGGTGCGGCCGTTGGTGGAGCGGTAGCGATCCTCGAGCAGGTCTTCCGCGATCAGTGGGGGCGCGTCCTCGCTGCGATGATCGGCTTCCTCGGCGACTTCGACCTCGCCGAGGAAGCCACGCAGGAGGCCTTCGCGATCGCCGCGGAGCGCTGGCCGCGCGACGGAGCGCCGGCCAACCCGGGCGCCTGGCTGCTGACGACGGCGCGCAATCGGGCCATCAATCGCATTCGCCGCGATCGCACTCTGGTCGCGAAGACGCGCCTGCTCGAGGTGCCGGAGGCGACGGAGGAGGGGATGGACGAGACGACGTTTCCCGACGAGCGGCTCGAGCTCGTCTTCACCTGCTGTCATCCGGCGCTCGCCACCGACGCTCAGGTCGCTCTCACCCTGCGGACGCTCGGCGGCCTGACCACGGGCGAGATCGCCCGCGCGTTCCTGGTCGGAGAGCCGACGATGGCCCAGCGGCTGGTGCGGGCGAAGCGCAAGATCAAGGCCGCGGGGATCCCGTTTCGGGTGCCTCCCGACCACCTGCTGCCCGATCGGCTCGCCGCCGTGCTCGCGGTCGTCTACCTGATCTTCAACGAGGGCTACGGCGGCCGCGGCGAGCTGGCCTCCGAGGCGCTCCGGCTGGGGCGGGCTCTGGCCGAGCTGATGCCCGACGAGCCGGAGGTGCACGGCCTGCTGGCGATGATGCTGCTGCTCGACGCCCGCCGCGAGGCGCGGTTTCGGGGTGGCGACCTGGTGTTGCTCGCCGACCAGGACCGCTCGCTCTGGGACACGGCGCAGATCGCCGATGGCCGCGCGGTGCTCGACCGGGCCCTGGCTCTGCACGGCCGGGGCCCCTACGTCGTGCAGGCCGCGATCGCGTCGCTGCATGCCGACGAGCCGCGCGACTGGCCCCAGATCGCCGCCCTGTACGGCGAGCTGGCCCGCCTCACGGACTCGCCGGTTGTCGAGCTCGGCCGGGCGGTCGCGGTCGCCGAGGAGCAGGGTCCCGCGGCGGGGCTCGACATCGTCGACCGGCTCGCCCTCGAGGACTACCGCTACCTGCACTCGACGCGGGGCGAGCTGCTGCGCCGCCTCGGTCGCACGGCAGAGGCCCGCGACGCCTACCGCCGTGCGCTGACGCTGGTCGACGACGACGCCGAACGGCGCTTGCTCGAGCGTCGGCTGGCGGAGCTCGCCGCTACCGACAGCTGACGCCGGGACGCCGTGCCCTCACGGCTGGTGGATGCACGACTGCGCGTCTGGCCGGGGGATCGTCGCGACGAACGGAAGCGGCACGCCGACCTGCTGACCGCCGATGAACCACCGCACGATGTAGGTGCCGGGGCCCTCGAACTGGGTGCATACCACCGCGCCAATCCGGGATCCGTTGGCGTCCGGGTTCGGTTCGGCGAAGGGGAATGTCCCGCAGGAATCCGCTCCACTCGGACTGCGGACGCAGACGGTGTAGTCCTGCGCCGCGCTGCGCGTGCCAATTCCGAAGGCGAAGAGACCATCGGCCGGCTGCGAGAGAATCGCGATGCAGTAGTCGGGCCCGCGGAACGCCGACCCTGGCGGGAAGCAGTAGTAGATCGCGCTCTGGCCCGGGTTGAGCGTGAACGCCTGTCCATCCCCGGTCGCGGTGTCCACCGTTCCGTTGATGCTTGTGGTGCTGGTGCCGTCGCAGGTGTCCTCGGTCACCCAGACGGTCCCGCGTACGGTCGCGGCCGAGTAGGTGCCCCGCGTTCGAAATCGCCCGTGAGCGTGGCCACGCACCCGGCGGATCACCCGGGAGCTGAGGTTCAGGCGAGGCCCGGCGCGAAGGGGCCCAGCCGCACCCTGGGCGCACGGGTTCGCGCGCCCGCCGACGAGACTCAGGTCGGTCAGGCCCGGCGGCGCGCTCTCCTGGGTGACCACGAACGCGCCGCCGTCGAACACGCCCGACTGGGTGGTGCCGCTCGTGTCGCTGGCGGTCAGGAGAAGGGCGCGCCCCCGCGCCACATCCACACCCGAGCCGACCGGGATCCGGCGCGCGCTGCGGACAATCACATAGCTGCTCTGTCCCGGACGCTTGACCCGCACTATGCCGGCCATCGGCGCCACGACGACGCTGGCTCCGAGCTTTGGCTTGATCCGTCGCACCGAGGCACACCGGTGCCCCAGGGGGTAGGTCCCGGCCTGCCAGGTCAGGTCCTGCGAGTAGTAGGTCCGGTGCTCGAGGATCTTGGCCGTGCCGCAGTAGGACGTCCCTTCGGTGGTCGACCAGGTGCCGACACACGACGCGCGGTCCTTCAGGCGCGCCGGAGCCCGCCAGCAGCGGATGGAATCGGATCCCTCCTCGTAGACCTCCTTGCCACGTTTCATCTCCTTGCGGACGATGTCCCGCACCTCGGTGCGGGCCTCGTGGAAGGTCAGGTACTCGCGCGCCTCGGCGACGCTGGGGAGGGCGATGATGGCTACGGCGAGGGCGACGGCGACAACGATACGGCGCACAACTGCCACTTCGTTCCTTGACGTGGACGCGGCGACCGTACCGGACGGGGGATGCCCCGGTCAAAGGCGGCGACTGCGATCTGACGGGCTCAGCGCGCGGCGTGCTCCTTGAGGGTGGTCACGACGCCCCGGTCAAACGGGCCAGCATGGCCTCGGCGACGCGGGCCGGGTCGACCTCGTACTCACCGCGCTCGACGCCCTCGCGCAGCTGGTGCACGCGGCGCCGGCGCCAGGTGAGGCCGCCGGGGGGCGGGAAGCCGAGCTCGATCGCGGTCTGGTCCTCGCGGTCCAGCGGCCGCTCGTCGCGGTCGATGTGGAGATTGGAGGCGCCTCCGGGGGCGCCATGTGCGGTCCAAGCGTTCATCACGCGTCCTTTCGGGTCAAGAGGTACGCCGGCGCGGGCGCGCCGGCGTCTGGGGCCTCAGGACGCCGGGGGCGCGCGGGCCGGGGCGTGGGCCGGCCACAGGGTGAGGACCGGCGACAGCGCCGGCCTCGGAAGCACCCGCCGCGGGGCGGCGAGGGCGAGGAGAACGAACAGGAGGCAGGCGAGGGCCCAGCCGCCGAGACCGCCGGCCGCGCCGGCGGGCGGGGTGGCGGTGGCGGAGAACGGGGAGTCGGGCGCGCTGGGGCTCCAGGGAGCGGGCAAACTACGAACCGCGGGCGGCGCGTGGCGCGTGGCGCCGCGATGGCCGGAGGTCGCGCCGCCATCACCGGGAAGCGTCGAGGCCACGACCATGACCGGCGGCGCGCTGGAGAGGAACGAGTCCGTCGGGGCAGCGGGCTCGGCGCCTGAGGAGCCCGGGGTGGCAGGGCTCGGCCAGCGCCACGACGCTGGGGCGAGCGCGTTCGGCGCCGGGATGACCTCAGCGACGGGCTCCGGGGCCCCCTCATGCGGCGGGGTGCGCTCGGAGGCCACCGGCTCCGGTTGGGTGGGCGCGTAGGCGACGTCGGCCGGCGAACCGTGGGGCGGCCTCGTATCGACCGGCGCGGCCGCCGCCGGCTCGCCCGGATCGTCGGCGGCCGACGGGATCTCGATCGTCGCGACCGGGTCCGGCAGGTTCGGGATGGAATCGACGGGGGGCGGGCCGACGACGGGCGGGAGATCGACCACCGGCGCGGGGTTGACCGGATGCGTCGGATGCGTCGGGTGGGTGGCCGGGGGACCGGGGGTGGGATCGCCGGCGGCGGGAGGCTCCGGGGCCGGATCACCCGGCGGGGGCGCTGCCGCTGGGTCGGTCGCGACCGGGGGGTCGGACGCGGGAAGGTCGTCGGCGAGGGCGCTCGGAGCGAGAAGAGTCAGGGAGGCCAGACAGGCGAGCAGCGCCGCCATCATGAGCCGGCGAAGAACCGTCGCAAGAGGCAGGCCAAGCCCCCTGGTACACCACATGTGTTCCTTATCGGTCAGTACGCCTCGATCCTTGAGGCCTGGAGGGTAGCGCGTGATATGCCGCCTATACTGATCCTCCAACCTCGAGGAGCCTCACCGCGTGCAGGAGATGGTCATCTACGGCGTGAGCTTCGACATGGTCGGCAAGCAGCCGATCGTGCTCCTGAAGACCGTCGATTCGAACAAGTTCCTCCCGATCTGGATCGGGCATCCGGAGGCGGCGGCCATCCTCATGAAGCTCCAGGGCGCGTCCACGCCGCGCCCGATGACCCACGATCTGGTCTCGGACATGCTCTCCGAGCTCGACGTCAGCTGTACCCGCGTCGCCGTCACGGAGCTCCGCGAGAACACCTTCTACGCGTCGATCACCCTGTCCGTGAACGGCCGCGAGCTCGAGATCGACTCGCGCCCCAGCGACGCCCTCGCCCTCGCCGTTCGCGCCGGCGCGCCGATCTTCGCGGCCGAGGACGTCATCGCCGAGTCGGCGATCGAGTTCGAGCACGAGGTCGAGGACACCGAGGAGGTCGTCGAGAAGTTCAAGGACTTCCTCGAGAACGTCACGCCCGAGGACTTCGCGTCGGGCGAGCAGTAACGGCCAGGTCCACGAGGCGCTCCACCAACTCGTCGAAGCCCAGCCCCGCCGCCTCGGCGGCCTGCGGCAGCAGGCTCGTCTCGGTCAGCCCGGGGATCGCGTTGGTCTCCAGGACGGTGAGCGAGTCGGCTTCACGATCGAGCATCAGGTCGACCCGCGCGAAGCCCACGCACCCCAGCAGGCGGTAGACGTCGAGCGCGAGGCGCTGCGCCTCCCCGGCCGTCGCCTCCGTGATGTCCGCCGGGCACACGAACTCGGAGCGTCCGATCTCGTAGCGCGCCTCGAAGTCGTAGAAGTCCTCCTCCTGCGGGACCGCCTCGACCACGGGCAGGGCGGTCGGGCCGTCCTCCAGGTCCACGACCGAGACCGCAAGGTCGCGACCCTCGACGTGACGCTCGAGCAGGACCTTGCTGTCGTAGGAGAAGGCGGCCACGAGCGCCGCCGGGACGTCGGAGGCCGAGCGGGCGAACTTGATCCCCAGCGCGGACCCCTGCGCGGCCGGCTTCACGACGATCGGGAACTCGAGCCGCTCCTCGATCTCCGGCAGCGCGCCGCCGGCCCCGAGCTCCTTGAAGGCCGTCTCGTTGAAGGCGTAGAAGTCGGGCGTGGGGATCCCGGCGTCGCGCATCGCGTGCTTGGCCAGCACCTTGTCCATGCAGCGGATGCAGGCCGAGACGCCCGACCCGGTGTAGGGGACGTCGAGGAGCTCGAGGATCTCCTGCACGGTCCCGTCCTCGCCGTCGCGACCGTGGAGCGCGACGAACGCGACGTCGGGGCGCGAGTCGCGCAGGCGCGCCACCAGGTCACCGCCGACGTCGATGGAGACGACGTCGTGCCCGAGACGCTGGAGGGCGTCCTCGACCCGCGCGCCCGAGCGGAGCGAAACCTCCCGCTCCAGCGAGCGCCCGCCCTTCAGGACCGCGACGCGACTCACGCGCCCTTGCGGCGGGCGCGCCGCCGCTCCGGCAGCTCGAGCACGTCGGCGAGCTCGGCATCGGGGGGCGCCGGAGCCGGGGTCGCTGGGCTGGAAGGCGCCACCCCGGTGAGCGTGCCGTACAGGCCGACCTGCTCGCGCACGACCTTGCCGACGCGTCGCACGCCCTCGCGGATGTCGTCCTCGGAGACCCCCGAGAAGTTGAGGCGCATCGAGGAGCCGCCGCGGCCGTCGAGGAACGCCGCCCGGCCCGGGACGAAGGCGACGTGCTCCTGGAGGGCGCGGGCGAGCAGGTCGGTCGTGTCGATGTAGTCGGGCAGCGTGGCCCACACGAACAGCCCGCCGGAGGGGTGGGTCCACTCGGCCTCCGGAGGCAGGTGCTCGGCGAGCGCGTCGAGCATGGTGTCGCGCCGGCGGCGATAGATCTCGGCCAGCGACCTCACGTACTCCTGCCAGTGGCCCGAGTCGAAGTAGGCGGCCACGAAGTGCTGGGTCATCGACGAGGAGCACAGGTCCGCTGCCTGCTTGCCGATGTTCATCTTCGCGAGCACCGGCCGCGGGGCGACCGCCCACCCGAGCCGGATGCCGGGCGAGAGGATCTTGGAGAACGTCCCCAGGTAGATGACGAACTCGCCGCCGTCGAGCGCGCGCAGCGTGGGGACCGGCTCGCCCTCGTAGCGCAGCAGCCCGTACGGGTTGTCCTCGAGCACGAGCAGCTCGCGCTCCTGGGCGATCCGCACCAGGCGCTCGCGCCGCGGAAGCGACATCGTGACTCCGGCCGGGTTCTGGAAGGTGGGCACGGTGTAGATGAACTTCGGGCGCCGCCCCTCTTCCTCGAGGCGGTCCAGCGTGGCCTCCATCTGGTCCACGCGCATGCCGTCGCGGTCCATCTCCACCTGCACGACGTCGGCCTGGTAGGCGCAGAAGGTCGGCACGGCCCCTGGGTAGGTCGGCGCCTCGGCCACGATCACGTCCCCCGGGTCGATCAGCGTCTTGCACACCAGGTCGATCACCTGCTGGCCGCCGGTCGTGACGAGGATCTCGTCCACGTCGATGCCGTGCATGCCCTCGGCGCCCATCACGTCGAGGATGCAGCGCTTGACCACCTCCAGGCCCTCCGTGGGCGCGTACTGGAGAGCCCGGGCACAGGATTCCGTGGCCACCTGGCGCATCAGCGCGGCGTACGAGTCGGGCGGGAAGGTCGACGTGTCGGGCAGGCCGCCGGCCAGCGAGATCACGTCATCGCGCTCGGTCAGCGCCATCAGGTCGCGCATGGCCGAGGACTTCATGACCTTCGTGCGTTCGGCGAAGAGAGCGGCGTAGCGCTCGATGTCGCGCGACGTCGAGCGGGACCGCCGGTGCCCGTCGTCTATCGTCATGCCGCTCTCAACGGTACATGGACGCCTTTCTCGTCATCTGCCAAGGGATAGGGCTTGCAACCGCGGCCGGAGTCCGCCCGTTCCTGCCCGCCCTGCTGGCCGGCGCGCTCGCCGGCGCCGACTCCGGCCTCGACTTCGACGGCACCGACTTCGCCTTCCTGGAGCAGCCGGTGTGGCTGATCGCCATGGTCGCCGCCCTCGCCGCCGTCGTGGGCTATGAGCGCCGCCGGCCCGAGGCCTTCGAGGCCGGGACGCTGGGCGCCGCACTGGCCGGGATGTCGATCGGTGTCGGCGCGCTGCTGTTCGGCGCCTCGCTCGCCGACGAGGGACACCCCGCATGGGCCGGCCTGGTCGCGGGGATCGCGTGCGCGGCGCTGGCCAACGCGTCCGCGCGCAACTTCTTTGCCCGCGTCGGGCGTCGGCTCGACGCCGACGCCCGCTCGGCGCTGGCCGTATACAAGGACGGTTCCTCGCTCGGGATCGCGGGCCTGGCGATTCTCATACCTCCCGTCTCGCTGGTCGCGCTGGCGGGCCTGGCCGTCCTCCTGCTGCGCGGCCGACGGCGCGACGACGAGAAGTACGCGGGCCTGCGCTCCCTGCGATGAGCGCTCGGGCGCGCCGTTCCGGCGGGCCGAGCAAGCTCGTGCTCGCCGTGATCGACGGCCTGCGCCCCGAGGCGCTGGAGCGCGCCGTGGCCGACGGGCGCGCGCCGTCGCTCGCCGCGATCATGGACCGCGGCACCTACGTCGACGATTGCGCCGCCGCCTTCCCCTCCGTGACGCCGGTGTGCACCTCGTCCATCGCCACCGGCACGGGCCCCGACGCTCACCGCATCCCCGCCATGAACTGGTTCCACCGGGACGAGGGCCGCTACGTGGAGTACGGCTCGAGCTTCCAGGCCTCGCGGCGGGTGGGGATCCACGTGTCCCTCACCGACACGATCTACAACCTCAACCTCGCCCACATGTCGCGGGCCACGCCGACGGTGTTCGAGCTCCTCGACGATGCCGGGCGTGCGCACCGCCGGGACGACGTTCCTCGTCTACCGCGGCCGTCACCGTCACGTCCCGACCGGCGAGAGCGCGCTCGCGCGCCTGGCCGGGGCCACGCTGTTCCGCCACGCCGTGTGGGGGCCGCGCGAGTTCTTCTACGCCGACCTGTTCGCCACGCGCAAGACCGGCTGCCGGTCGCAGCTCGGCCTCCCGGGAGCTCGCGACGCGCACGCGGGGTGCGTCGGGGCGCACATGGTGGAGCGGGACCTGTTCGACTTCCTCCTGCTCTCGCTGCCGGACAACGACACCCACTCGCACCGGCTCGGCCCCGAGTCGCAGGTCGACTCCGCCGAGGAGGCCGACCGTCAGATCGCGCGGCTCATGGAAGCCGCCGGCGGGAGCGAGGCCTTCCTCGACGAACATGCGGTGATCGTCCTCGCCGACCACGCCCACACCTTGGTCGAGGACAGCATCTCCCTGCTCGACGTGTTCGACGGCCACTCCGTCCTGGCGCCCGACGACGCCGACCCGACGGGCGCGCACCTCGCCCTCTGCCCGGGCCAGCGGTTCGCGATGGCCTACGCGCTCGACCCCGAGCGGCGCGAGGAGACCGTGGCGGAGGTGCTCGGCGCGGTCGACGGCGTCGAGGGCATCGACCTCGTCCTGTGGCGCGACGGCAACGCCGGCGTCGTGCGCTCGGCGCGGGGCGAGCTGCGCTTCTCGCCCGGCGGTCGCGCCGCCGACGTGAGCGGGCGGCGGTGGAAGGTCGAAGGCGAGCTGGGCGTCCTCGAGGCGCGTGCCGAGAGCGGCGTGCTGATGTCCGACGCCTACCCCGACGCGCTGGCCCGTGCGTGGTCGGCGCTGACGTGCCCGACGGCCGGCGACGTCCTGTTCTCGGCAGCGCCGGGCCACGAGTTCGTGGACTGGGGCGGGGCCGACCACGTCGGCGGCGGGAGCCACGGCTCGTTGCACCGGGACGACTCGCTCGGCCCGCTGGCGTGGTGCGGTTGCGGGCCCGACGACCGGGACGCCACATCCCAGTGGACGCTGCGCGACGTGTTGCCGATGGTGCTCGACTTCTTCGGCGTCCCGATACCCTCACCGGGATGAGCGACGAGGCCACCCGCGTCGACCTCGGCCTGCACGTTCGGGTTCGCCACGGGCTGCGCCGGCAGCACAACTGGGTCCAGCTCGTACGCTTCGCCTGTGTCGGGGCGAGCGGCTACGTGGTCAACCTCGCCGTCTTCACGGTGTGCGTCCACGCCCTCTCGCTGAACTACCGGCTCGCCGCGCTCGTCGCCTTCCTGGTCGCGGTGACGAACAACTTCGTGTGGAACCGCCATTGGACGTTCGACGCGCGCGACGGCCACGCCGGCCACCAGTCGGCTCGCTTCTTCGCCGTCAGCGTGGCCGCCTTCTGCTTCAACCTCGCCGCGCTGGAGATCCTCGTGTCCGTGGGCGGGGTCGCCGAGGTGCCGGCCCAGGCCATCGCGATCGTGCTCGCCACGCCCGTGAGCTTCGCCGGCAACAAGCTCTGGAGCTTCGCGAGATGAGGCGGGCCGCGGCGATACTCGCCGCGGCCCTTGCGCTCGGGGTCGCGGCGTCGCCTGCGGGCGCCGCCAACACGCCGGGCTCGGCGCCCCGGGACCCCAACGCTCTCATCTCGCCCAAGACGGAGGACCGCCCGCCCGCCGGCTACAGACGCTCGGCCATTCAGGTCATCGCCATCGCCCGGCGCGTGCCGAAGATCGCCGACGTGCTGCGCCGTCACCCCGGCTACACGCGCGACGCCTACCTCAAGGGCGCGAACCGCTGGCAGGTCTCGTTCTTCGAGAAGAGCGAGCCGGGCGAGGCGCGCAAGGAGATCGGCCAGGTGCTGATCTGGGACCCGACGGGCCAGGTGCTCGAGGCGTGGACCGGCTTCCAGGTGCCCTGGTCGATGGCGCGCGGCTATCCCGGGGCGTTCGGGCGCAAGGCGAACGCCCTCTATCTGTGGCTCCCGCTGTCACTGCTGTTCCTCGTCCCCTTCGTGACCCCGCGGCGCCCCTTCCGCCTGCTGCACCTCGATCTGCTCGTCCTGCTCGGCTTCTCCGTGTCGCTCGCCTACTTCAACGACGGCAACATCGGCGTCTCGGTCCCCGCCGCCTACCCCCCGCTCGTCTACCTGCTGGTGCGGATGCTGTTCGCGGCCCGCCCACGGCGCGGGCCGCCCGACGTCGTGCGCCTGCTCGTCCCCGCGTCGTGGCTGGCGATAGCTCTCGTGTTCCTGCTCGGCTTCCGCTGGGCCCTGAACGTCTCGAACTCCAACGTGATCGACGTGGGCTACGCGGGGGTCATCGGAGCCGACCGGCTGATGGACGGCAAGAGCCTCTACGGCGACTTCCCCCGCGACAACCAGCACGGCGACACCTACGCCCCCGTGAACTACTACGCCTACGTCCCCTTCGAGCAGGCGTTCCCCTGGAGCGGCCGCTGGGACGACCTGCCCGCGGCCCACGCGGCGGCGATCTTCTTCGACGCGCTCACCGCGCTGCTGCTGTGGCTGCTCGGCCGGCGGATCCGGGGCCCCACCCTGGGGATCGCGCTTGCCTACGCGTGGGCCGCCTTCCCCTTCACCCTGTTCACGCTGAACTCGAACAGCAACGACTCGCTCGTGGCGGCGCTCGTCGTGGCCACGCTGGTCGTGGCGCACCGGCCGATGGCCCGGGGGGCGACCGCGGCGCTGACCGGGCTGACCAAGTTCGCCCCGCTCGCGCTGGCGCCGATGCTGTGGACCTACCGCGACCCGGAGGACCCCCGCCCCCAGTGGCGGACGATGTCGCTGTTCGCCGTCGCCTTTGCGGTGACCGCGGCGATCGTGCTCCTCCCCGCCTTCCTCGGCTCCGGCTTCGAGACGTTCCTCGACCGCACCGTGCGCTTCCAGGACGACCGCGGGTCGCCGTTCTCGGTCTGGGGGTTCCGCGGCAATCTGGGGGGTCTCCAGACCGCGATACAGCTCGCCGCCGTGGGACTCGCGGTCATCGTGGCCGTGCTCCCGCGCCGTCGCGATGTCGTCACGCTGGCCGCGCTCGGGGCCGCGGTGCTCATCGCCATCCAACTTGGCGTGACGCACTGGTTCTACCTCTACATCGTGTGGTTCCTGCCGCTCGTCCTCGTCGCCCTGCTGGGGCGCGGGCTGGAGGACCGAAACCCCCCGCCGCCTACACCCGCGCCGGAGCCGGCACGAGAAGCTGCTCGATCGAGTCAGCCCGTCGCGGCGTAGTCGCGGTGACGAGCACCCCGTTGAGCCACGGGTCCTCGTCCGAGGTCTCGAAGCGCGTCGGCATCTGCGTGGTCATCGAGGCCAGCGCCTGGTCACGGCGCACGCCGATGACGCCCCCGCGCGGGCCGGTCATCCCGACGTCGGTGATGTAGGCGGTCCCGCCCGGGAGGACGCGGGCGTCGGCGGTCGGAACGTGCGTGTGCGTCCCCACGACGGCGGTGACGCGCCCATCCAGGTACCAGCCCATGCCGATCTTCTCGCTCGTGGCCTCGGCGTGGACGTCCACGAGCACGTGATCGGCCTTGTCCTCGAGCGCGTGCAGGGCGGCGTCGACCTCGGCGAAGGCCGGCCGGCCGGCCTTCATGAACAGGTTGCCGCTTACGTTGACCACACCGAGACGGACGCCGTCGCGCTCGACCACGCACCAGCCGTGCCCCGGCTGGCTGCGCAAGAAGTTGGCCGGCCGCACGATCTCGGGTCGCGCGTCCAGGTACTCGTAGATCTCGGCGTGCCGGTAGGTGTGGTTTCCCAGCGTGATGACGTCGACCCCCATGCCGAAGATCTCGTCGGCCGTCTTCGGGGTGATGCCGACGCCCCCGGCGGCGTTCTCCCCGTTGACCACGACGAAGTCCGGTGTGTGGCGATCCCGCAGCTCGGGAAGGAGTGCGGAGAGGGTCCGGCGCCCGAGCGAACCGACGACGTCGCCGACGAAAAGCAGCCTCACAGGTTTCCCCTAACCTGCGGCGAAGGAGGGCCAGATCTAGTCGTGAGCGAGCCGCCCAGCCCCCAGCCGGTCGTCGTCCCCCGGTGGATCCAGCTCGTCGTGCTGCCGCTGGCGCTGCTGGCGCTGTACGCGCTTGCGCGCGCCGCGCAGACGGTGGTGCTCGTCTTCCTCGTCGCGACGGTCATCGCCCTGATCCTCAACCCGCTGGTCAAGCTGGTGCAGCAACCCCTGGGAAAGCGGGCGGTGCGGCTCCCGCGCGGCCTCGCCGTGGCCGCCGTGTACCTCGGCTTCTTCGTCGTGCTCGCGGGGGTCGGGGTGCTCCTGGCCAACCCCGTGACCGACCAGGTCCAGTCCTTCCAGAAGGACGTGCCCGATCTCGTGGACTCGGCCAATGCCTCGCTCGACGATCTCCAGACCTGGCTCGACGACAAGGGGATCGACATCCAGGTCAAGGACCAGGGAGAGAGCGCGCTGACGACCCTCCAGCACAACGTGCTCAATCGGTCCGGCGACGTCGTCTCGTTCGGCCAGGACCTGCTCAAGCGCCTGGTCGAGACCGGCTTCGGGCTCATTCTGGTCATCGTCATCTCGGTCTACATGCTGCTCTACGCCGAGCGCATCGGCGAAGTGGTCCGCTCCATCATGCCGCCCGGCGACGGGACGCCGGAGGACGACTATGCCCTGCGGGTGCAGAAGGCGGTCTCCTCCTACGTCCGCGGGCAGGTCCTGTTCTCGCTGATCATGGGCGTGAGCGCGGGCGTGGCGATGTGGCTGCTCGGGGCCGTGGGGATCTTCCCCGACGGCCGCCGCTACGCCCTGTTCTTCGGGATCTTCTTCGGCGTCATGGAGCTGATCCCGTATATCGGGCCGATCCTCGGAGCGGTTCCCCCGATCCTCGTCGCGCTCTTCGACGATCCGCTGACCGCGATCTGGGTGGCGCTCACCTTCCTCGCCCTCCAGCAGCTCGAGGGCCACGTCGTGGCGCCGCAGGTGTTCGGCCACTCGCTGCGCATCAACCCCCTCTTCGTGATCTTCGCCCTGCTGATCGGAGGCGAGCTGTACGGGATCCTCGGCGCCTTCATAGCCCTGCCGCTCGCGGCCGTGGCGCGGGAGACCGCGACCTACCTGCGCCGCCATCTCGTGCTCGAGCCCTGGGGAACGGTCGCGCCCACGGCCCTGGCCGCCGGCCCGGCTCCGGGAATTCCCCCGCCGGTCTGCGCGGAGTGCGGCGCGACGGCCCGGCCCGATGACGCCTTCTGCCCGTCGTGCGGCGCGGCGCTGGGCCCCCACGTGACCGCCCCGCACTAGCCTGTCGGCATGGCCACCCCTGCTCGCTCCGCGGCGACCGCGGCGACCCTGCGCGCCGCCTCGGTGGAGAAGCGCTTCGGCGAGCGCGTGGCGCTGCAGGGGGTGAGCTTCGAGGTCGCGGAGGGCGAGCTCGTGGCGGTGATCGGGCCCAACGGGGCAGGCAAGACGACGCTGCTCTCGATCCTCGCCGGCATCCAGTCGCCCGACGCCGGAAGCGTCGAGCTGCCGGCCGGGGACGTGGGCTGGGTGCCCCAGCAGCCCGCCGTCTACTCGAAGCTCTCGGTGGCGGAGAACCTGCGCCTGTTCGCGCGCCTCGAGCGCGTGGAGGACCCGGACGCGGCCGTGGCGCGGATGCTCGCGCAGGCCGACCTCGCCGACCGGGCCGACGACGAGGTGGCCGAGCTCTCGGGCGGAAATCGCCAGCGGGTGAACATCGCCATCGGCCTCATCGCCGACCCGGCCGTGCTGCTGCTCGACGAGCCGTCGACCGCGCTCGACCCGCGCCAGCGGGAGCGCCTGTGGGAATTCGTCGGGGGACTGACGGCGCGGGGCACGAGCATCGTCTACTCGACCCACATCGTCCAGGAGGCGGAGCGCTACGCCGACCGGGTGCTGGTGCTGGCGGACGGGGAGCTGATCTTCACCGGAACCCCGCGCGAGCTGGAGGCCGAGTCCGGGGCGTCGGGCGTGGACTTCGAGGCGGCGTTCGTGCGCTTCCTGCACGAGCGCGGGCACTGAGGCCGGCCTGATGCGGTGGCTGTTCCTCAAGGACCTGCGGATCCTGCGCCGCTCGCCGCTGCTCGTCGGCCTGCTCGTCGTTTATCCGGTGGTGATCGCCGTGCTGATCGGGCTCGCCCTGTCTCGCGCCCCGGACAAGCCGAAGGTGGCCTTCTTCAACCAGGTGCCGCCGAGTGCCAGCACGTTCAGGCTGGGCGGCCAGGAGATCGACGCGTCCAAGTACGCCAACGAGCTGTTCGAGTCCGTCGACCCGATCGAGGTTCACAGCCGCAAGGAGGCGCTCGACAAGGTGAAATCGGGCGAGGCGCTCGCTGCCCTGATCGTTCCGCCCGACATCGTCGAGAAGCTGGGGAGCGGTCTGAAGAGCCCTCAGGTCGAGGTCATCTACAACAACGAGGATCCGGTCAAGGGCCGCCTCGTCGACCAGATCATCAACTCGCGCCTGGCCGACGCCAACGCGGCGCTCTCGGGGAGGCTCCGCGAGATCGCCGTCCAGGACATCGACCTGCTGCTCGACGGCGGCGAGTTCAACCTGTTCGGGCGCTCGCTGGACATCCTGGGCCTGCGCAAGACCGAGGACATCCTCCAGGCGACGCTGCGGACGTTGCCCCGCGACGCGCCGCAGCGGCCCGCGCTGGAGAGCGTCGAGCGCTTCGCCAACCTCGCTGTGGCCAACCTCAACCTGGCCGGCGACGTCGTCGGCACGGTCGCCCAGCCCGTCAAGGTGAAGCGGACGCCGCTTGCGGGCAAGCGCACGCCGCTGGACTCGTTCGCCGTCGCGATCTCCGTGACCGTCTCGCTCATGTTCGTCACCGTCCTGCTCGCCTCGGGGATGCTGGCGCTGGAGCGCGAGGAGCACGCCTTCGCCCGGCTCGTGCGGGGGCTCGTCTCGCGCCTCGGCCTGCTCACGGAGAAGGTCGGGCTGGCGGCGCTGTGCGCCTCGGTGGTCGCCCTGGCCATGACGTGCGGGATCGGCATCTTCGTCTCACTGCAATGGGGGCGCTTCCCGCTCTGGGTGGTGGCGATCATCTTCGCCGCGCTGGCCTTCGGCGCGCTCGGGGTGGCGATCGGGGGGCTGGCGCGGGAAGTGAGGGCGGCGTCGCTGCTCGCCTTCCTCCTGTCGCTGCCGATCGCCTTCCTGGCGCTCGTCCCGAGCGGCTCGGTGTCGAGCGCCCTCTACGACGTCATCCGCGTCGTCTCGGCCCTGTTCCCGTTCAAGCCGGCGCTCCAGGCGATGGACAACGCGCTCAACGACACGGGGCAGAGCTTCCTCGGCCCGCTCGCGCACCTGGCGGCGCTGACTCTTGCGTTCATCGCCGTGGCGCGCCTCGCGATGCGCCGCTTTGCCTAGTAGGCCGCCGGCGCCGGCGAGTCTAGGGCCGCTGTGGGCTGCCTCGATGCGCCGTTCGCCGGCGCCCACCACCCCCGCCGGTATCCTCCGAAACCCATGGCCTTCCCCCAGACGCGCCTGCGGCGCCTGCGCAAGACCGGCGTCCTGCGCGACCTCGTCCGCGAGACGGAGCTGAGCCCGTCGCGGCTCGTCTATCCCCTGTTCGTCGAGCACGGCCTCGACCGGCGCACGCCGATCGAGGCGATGCCCGGGATCGACCGCCTCTCGATCAACCACGCCGTCGAGGAGGCCGGCGAGGCCCACGCCCTCGGCGTGCCCGCCGTGCTGCTGTTCGGGATCCCGGCGGCCAAGGACGACGAGGGCTCCGGGGCGTGGGACGACGAGGGCGTCGTGCAGCTTGCCGTGCGCGCGCTGAAGGAGGCCCATCCCGAGCTCGTCGTCGTGACCGATGTGTGCCTCTGCGAATACACGAGCCACGGCCACTGCGGGCGCCTGCGCACGGATGGCACCGTCGACAACGACTCCTCGCTCGAGCTGCTCGCTCGCACCGCGGTGTCCCAGGCGCGCGCGGGCGCCGACGTCGTCGCGCCGAGCGACATGATGGACGGGCGCGTCGGCTTCATCCGCGCCGCGCTCGACGAGGACGGCTTCTCCGACACGCCGATCGTCGCCTACTCGGCGAAGTTCGCCTCCGCCTTCTACGGGCCCTTCCGCGAGGCCGCGGACTCGACGCCGGCCTTCGGCGACCGCCGCGCCTACCAGATGGACCCGGCCAACGCGCGCGAGGCGGTGCGCGAGGCGATGCTCGACGTCGAGGAGGGCGCCGACGTCGTGATGGTCAAGCCGGCGCTTCCCTACCTCGACGTGATCCGCGCCGTCCGGGAGGCCGTCCAGCTCCCCGTCGCCGCCTACAACGTCAGCGGCGAGTACGCCATGGTCAAGGCGGCCGCCGCGGCCGGTCACATCGATGAGCGCTCCGTCGTCCTCGAGACGCTCACCGGGATCCGCCGGGCCGGCGCCGACCTGATCATCACCTACCACGCCAAGGACGTCGCGTCGTGGCTTCGGTGAAGGTGCGCTCACGGGCGGGCGGCTCGGCCGTCGCGCTGGACGACCTCGACCGGCGACTGCTCAACCTGATGCAGGGCAGCTTCCCGCTTGCCGCGCGGCCGTACGCCGCGGTGGCGCGCGCCGCGGAGATCGGCGAGGACGAGGCCCTGGCCCGGGTGTCTCGGCTCGTCGACCAGCGGATCATCCGCGAGGTCACGCCGATCTACGACACCCGCGCCCTGGGCTACGCGTCGATGCTCGTCGCCGCCAAGGTGGACCCCGAGTACCCGCACCGCGCGGCGGAGATCATCAACTCCCACCCCGGCGTCTCGCACAACTACCTGCGCGACCACGAGTTCAACCTGTGGTTCACGCTCGCCGTCGAGCCCGACTCGGCGCTCGGCCTCCAGGGCACGCTCGACGTCCTCCAGCGCCTGACCGGCGCCGAGTCGATCCGCCAGCTGCCCACGCTGAAGCTGTTCAAGATCCGCATGGACCTCGAGATGGAGAAGGGCACCGAGGCCCTGGCGACCGCGGCGGAGGCGGCCGAGCCGGCGGAGACCGAGCGCCAGCCCTACGACGAGGTGGACATCGAGGTCATCCGCGCCACCCAGGGCAAGCAGCCCGTCGTGGCCGAGCCCTACGCCGAGCCGGCGAAGCGCCTGGACATGCCCGTCGAAGCCCTGCTCGCGCACATGGAGGGCATGATCGAGCGGCGCCTGCTGCGCCGGGTGGCGGCGATCCTCTACCACCGCCGCGCCGGCTTCTCGGCCAACGGCATGGGCGTCTGGGAGGTCCCCGAGGACCGGATCCCCGAGCTCGGCCCGCGCATGGCTTCCGTGCGCGGCGTCTCCCACTGCTACCAGCGCCCCACCTATCCCGACTGGCCCTACTCGGTCTTCACGATGGCCCACGGCCGCTCGAAGGAGGAATGCGACGCCATCCTCGACTCGATCGCCGAGATGCCGGGCGTCGAAGGCCGCGCCACCCTCTACTCCTCGACGGAGTTCAAGAAGGTCCGGCTCCTCTACTTCACCGACGACTTCAAGCGGTGGGAAGCGGAGCACGGGTAGCCGACGCCCGGTCGGCGGAGTTGTACCGCCGGGCGCTCGAGGTCCTGCCCGGAGGCGTGAACTCGCCGGTGCGGGCCATGCGCTCGATCGGGCGCGACCCGCTGTTCATCGAGCACGCGCACGACGCGGAGATCGTCGACGTCGACGGCAACGCGTACGTCGACTGGGTGTGCTCGTGGGGGCCGCTGATCCACGGCCACGCCCACCCCGAGGTGCTGGCCGCGGTGGCCGCCGCGGCCGCGAAGGGGACGTCGTTCGGCGCGCCGACCGCCGCGGAGGTCGAGCTCGCCGAGGAGGTCGTGCGACGCATGCCGGCGGTGGAGATGATCCGGATGACGTCGTCGGGCACCGAGGCGTCCATGAGCGCGATCCGCCTGGCGCGCGCGGCGACGGGGCGCGAGAAGGTCCTGAAGTTCGCCGGCGCCTACCACGGGCACGTGGATGGCCTGCTCGCCGAGGGCGGCTCGGGCCTGGCGACGCAGGGGATCCCGGCCAGCCCCGGCGTGCCCGCAGCCGCGGCCGCCGCCACGATCGTCGTCCCCTGGAACGATCCCGAGGCGGTCAGCCGAGCGGTCGCCGAGCACGAGCCGGCGGCGATCCTCGCGGAGCCCTACCCGGCCAACATGGGCCTGGTCCCTCCGCGGTCCGGATTCCTCGAGCACCTGCGGGCCACGGCGGACGCGTCGGGAGCGCTGCTCGTGTTCGACGAGGTCATCAGCGGCTTCCGGGTGGCCCGGGGCGGCGCTCAGGAACTGTCCGGAGTCCTCCCCGACCTGGTCGTCATGGGGAAGGTGATCGGCGGCGGCCTCCCGGCGGCGGCGTTCGGCGGCCCGCGCGAGCTGATGGAGCGGATCGCCCCGGCCGGAGACGTCTACCAGGCGGGCACCCTGTCCGGGAATCCCCTCGCGGTCGCCGCCGGGCTCGCCGCGCTGCGGATGCTCGACGACGTCGCCTACGCCCGCCTCGCCGCCACGACCAACGAGCTGGCCGGCGGGCTGCGGGAGGCCGCGGGCGACCGGCCCGTGCAGGTCGTCTCGCTGCCCGGCCTCGTGACGACGTTCTTCTCCGCCGAGCCGGTGGAGGACTACGCCGGCGCGGCGGCCTGCGACCTCGAGGCCCACGCGGCGTGGTGCCGCGGCCTGCTCGCCCGTGGCGTGTATCCGCCGCCGTCGCAGTTCGAGGCCTGGTTCCCCTCGCTCGCCCACACCTCCGAGCAGGTGGCACGCACCGTCGAGGCCGCCGCTGCCGCGTTCGGGGAAATCGGATGAGCGAGGTTCTGCTTCGTCTCGCGGACGTGCTTCGCGCCGACGGCGGCCTGCTCGCCGAGGCGGTGGTGGACGCGCCCGCCGGGGAGCCCGCCCGCCACGGCGCAATGGCCGCGGCCGGCCCGCGGGCGGCGGGACGCGAGGCGGAGTACGAGCTCCTCGTCGAGGCGATCCGCGAGGGCTACCTCCTGCACTACGCGACGGGGCGCGTCGTCGTGCCCGAGGACCCCGACCTGGCCCTCCTGGCGGGCGACCGTCTGTACGCGCTCGGCCTCGCCCGCCTGTCCGCGCTGGGCGACCTGGAGGCCGTGGCCGTCCTGGCCGAGGTCATCGCCCTGTGTGCTCAAGCTCACGCAGCGGCCGACCCCGATTGGGCGGAGGCGGTATGGGAGGCCGGGGCCCGTGCGGTGGGCCACGGCGCCGGTCCCGAGGACCTGCGAGCCCTCTCGCGGCAGGCGTCACAAGAGGCGTGAAAAGGGCGCGTGAGCGCGCCGGGAGGCGGTGTCTCCGCGATAGGCTTCCGGCTCGTGCCCGACCGCCGCGAAACCAAGTCCCCGTACACCGCGGATCGCAAGATCCCCGGCGCCTTCGAGGGCGAGACGGTCACCCGCAGGCGCTTCATGACGGGCAGCGTCCAGGTCGCCGGCGGCATCGCGGCGGCGGCGATCGCCCTGCCCGCGCTCGGCTTCGCGCTCGGCCCGCTCTTCGAGCGCCAGAAGGCCCGGTGGGAGGACGTCGGGCGCCCCGACGACTTCGTGGACTACACCTACCGCCCGAGGGTCCTCACGATCGAGGGCAACGTGGGCGAGGTCGGCAAGACGACCATCTACGTCCGCAAGCACAACGAGGAGGTCGACGGCCCGCCGAAGGACAAGTACGACAACTTCATCGTCGTCTCCACGCGGTGCATGCACCTGGGCTGCCCGGTCCGCTATATCGAGGCCTCGCAACGCTTCGTCTGCCCGTGCCACGGCGGCGTCTACGAGTTCACCGGGCAGGTGGCCGGCGGCCCGCCCGTCCGGCCGCTCGACCGCTTCTACACGCGCATCCGCAACGGGCGTCTCGAGGTCGGGCCGCGCTTCAGCGTCAACTCCGAGCTCAAGCGCTTCGACCCCCGCGATCCCGGTGAGCCGCTCGACGGGATCGGCCCGTACCTCTATCCACCCCGCCCCTCGACCCCCCAGGTCAAGGATGGCGGCGCCTCGGCGTTCTGATGCCCCGCCTCAAGCTTCCCAACCCCATCCCCGACCAGTTCCGGCCGCGCCCGCCGCGCCCTGGCGAGGGAAACGGGAAGCAGTCGGCCAAGGACGTCGCCGCCGAGTCGGGCAAGGAGGCCGGGATCGCCGTCGTCGACTGGGTCGACGAGCGCACCTCGCTCTCGGGCGCCGGCCGCTGGCTGCTGTTCCGCAAGGTCCCCAAGGGGACCAACTGGTTCTACACGCTCGGGTCGGCGACGCTGTTCGCCTTCCTCTCGCAGGCCGTCACCGGGGTCTTCCTGGCCATGTACTACGACCCCAACGCCAGCAAGGCCTACGAGTCCGTGCGCTACATCAACAACGAGGCCTTCCTCGGCGAGTTCGTCCACGCGATGCACAAGTGGGGCTCGTCCGTGATGATGGTCCTGATCTTCCTTCACATGGGGCGGACGTTCTTCTTCGGCGCCTACAAGTACCCGCGGGAGCTGAACTGGGTCATCGGCGTGGTGCTGCTCGTGCTGACGATGGTCATGGCGCTGACCGGTTACCTGCTGCCCTTCGACCAGCGCTCGTTCTGGGCCACGGTGGTCGCCGACAACATCAACGGCACGGGCCCGCTGGTCGGCCCCTACCTCGCCGACTTCCTGCGCGCCGGGCCGGAGTTCGGCGCGACGACGCTGTCGCGGTTCTACGCGATCCACATGCTGCTCGTGCCGGGGGCGATCATCGCCCTCATCGGCGCGCACCTCTACCTCGTCGCCAAGCTGGGCACGACGGCGCCGCCGTGGCTCAAGGCGGAGGAGCCGGAAGAGCTGAGAAAGGTCGAGGCGTGAACCAGCGCGAGAAGGAGCTCCATCTCCGCGAGTACTCGCTGCTGAAGTCGCAGGGCAAGCCGTTCTTCCCGTACGCCGTGGCCAAGGACTCCGCCATGGCGGCGATCGTCCTGGTCGTGATCATCACGATGGCGATCGTCCTCGGCGCCGAGCTGGGCCCGAAGCCCGACCCGACGACGACGACGTACACGCCGCGGCCCGAGTGGTACTTCTACTTCCTCTTCGAGTTGCTGCGGGTCGTCAAGCCTCCGCAGTTCACGGACGCGGCCACGATCGGAATCCCGACCGTGTGCCTGATCCTGCTCATCCTGCTGCCCTTCTACGACCGCGGGCCGGAGCGGCGTCCGGAGCGGCGGCCGGTTGCCACGACCGCCGGCATCCTGACCATCGCCGCGATGGCCTACCTCACGTACCTCGGCGCCGTGGCCGGCTCGCCGACCGAGATCGACATGAAGGCGCCCTCCGACCTCAAGGGAGCCGCGCTGCAGAAGTACGAGGCGGGCAAGCTCGTCACTGCCCAGTCGGGGTGCCTGGCCTGCCACAAGATCGGGGAGAACGGGAACGGCGGGCCCGGCCCGAACCTGTCGAAGATCGGCGAGCGACTGCCGCGCGAGGCGATCGCGCGGACGCTGGTCAACCCAACGGCGCCCATGCCCTCGTTCTCCGGTCTCCAGCGCGACGACCCCGAGAAGTTCGACAACCTCGTCGACTTCCTCTCGCAGCTCCGCTGAGGACCTTCGGTGGCCACCGGCACCCTCGAGGAGGGACAAGTGCGGGCGATGTTCGACCGCATCGCCGGCGTCTACGACCGGATGAACCGGGTCATGACGGTGGGCCTCGACCAGCAGTGGCGCCGCCGCGCCGCCGACCTCTCGGCGGTCGGTCCGGGCGACCGCGCGCTCGACGTGGCCACGGGCACGGGCGACCTCGCACTCGAGCTGGCCGCCCGCGTGGGCCCGGGCGGGGAGGTCGTCGGTTCCGATTTCGCCGAGGAGATGCTCGCCCGGGCGCGGGCCAAGGCGGGTGAGGCCCCCGTGCGCTTCGAGTGGGGCAACGCGCTCGCGCTGCCCTATGACGCCGCGAGCTTCGACGCCGCCACCGTCGGCTTCGGCGCGCGCAACTTCGCCGACCTGGGCCGCGGGGTGGCGGAGATGGCGCGGGTCGTGCGGCCCGGCGGGCGGGTGGTCATCCTGGAGATCACGACCCCGCAGCGTGCGCCCCTGTCGTGGTTCTACGGGCTGTGGTTCGACCGCGCGGTCCCGGCTCTGGGCCGCGTGGCCGGCGACCCCGACGCGTACAGCTACCTGCCCAGCTCGGTGAAGCGCTTTCCCGGGCCCCGCGATCTGGCGGCGTTGATGGCCGGCTGCGGCCTGCGCGACATCCGCTGGATCCTCACGGCCGGCGGGATCATCGCCATCCACGTCGGAACGGTTCCCGAGGCGGGCGGCTGATGGCGGTCGCGCCCACCGTGGAGGCCGTGGTCCAGGCCGGCGGCGCCCACATCCCACCGCTGCTGGCGGCGGTGGAGGAGCGCCTGGCCGCGCTCGCGGCCGGCCACGGGCAGGTGCTCGCGCGCCACGCCGGCGACACGATCGCGGCCGGGGGCAAGCGCCTGCGGCCACTCCTGGTGCTGGTCGTGGCCGGCCAGGCGGCCCGCGCCGTCGAGGTGGTGCGGGCGGCGGTGGCCGTTGAGCTCATCCACTCCGCCACGCTCGTCCACGACGACGTGCTCGACGCCGCCGCGCTACGGCGAGGGCGCCCGACCGTCGTGGCCACCGCGGGTCGCGACATCGCGACCGCGACGGGGGATCTTCTGTTCTCGCGCGCGTTCGCCGAGCTGGCCGCCAACGGGCGCCCCGAGGAGGTGCGCGCGCTGTCCGACGCGTCCTCCGCGCTAGCCGAGGGCGAGTTGCTGCAACGCGCCGACGCGTTCGACACCCAAGTGACCCTCGAGCGCTACCTTCGCCGCTGCGAGCTCAAGACGGCGAGCCTGTTCGAGGCGGCCTGCCGGCTCGGGGCGCTCGAGGCGCCGGGCGGCGCGGGCGATTCCGAGGCGCTCGGCGCGTTCGGCCGGCGGGTGGGCCTGGCCTTCCAGCTCCTGGACGACGTGCTCGACGTCTCGGGCCCGGCCTCGCGCACGGGCAAGACCCGGGGTGCCGACCTCCTCGACGGGACGGTCACGCTGCCGCTGATCCTGGCGCGGGAGCGCGACCCCGAGCTGGCCGAGGTCGACCTGCGCGGCGTGGCGACGCCGGAGCGTGCCGCCGAGCTGTGCGATCGCATCGAGGCGACGGGCGTCCTGGCCGAGGCACGCCGGCGCGCGCTGGAGGTCGTGGCCGAGGCGAAGGCCGCGCTGCCGGAGCTCGACGAGCGCCGGCGGGCGGCGCTGGTGCTCGTCGCGGACAGTGTGGTAGAGCGCTACGCCTGAGCGGAGCGGCGCGGCTAGAAGTCCATCGGGAGGATGTGGTCCGCGTTGAGCGCGGCGATGAAGCGCTCGACCTCTTCCTCCATGTTGGCGTGCATGAGTCGCTTGAGGTCACGCACGAGCACCTGCGTGCCGTGGTCGAGCTGCTCGTCGAGATGCTCGACGACGTGCTGCGGGAAGACGCCCTCGTCCTGCCACTCGCAGTTGGGGCAGCGCAGGAGCAGGTGCCAGGCCTGGTCGCCGGCCTCGTCCCACGCGAGGGGGTAGACGAGGCCCGACGAGCAGTCGGGGCAGACGTGAAGGTCGGAGGTGCGAGTCTCGGCAGCCCGCTCGGCGCGTTCGGCGGCCTCGGCGAAGTAGACGATCTCGATCGTCTTGCCACTGGGCAGGACCACGCGCTTGACGGCGTGGCTGTTGTCGGCGGGCTGGGGGCTCATCTGACTCTCCTCGATGGCCCGCATATCGGCACGCACGGGTGGAAACTTGACCCTAGGGTCTAGACCCCATACCCCTGGCTTTATCCGTCCCCTCCCCGGGGGACCCTCGGGGTGGCGTTCGAGGGACGCGCTACGCTTCGCGCACACCCTGCGGAGACCCCCGCATGCCCTTTGGAATCGGCCCCCTAGAGCTCGTCATCGTCCTGGTGATCATCCTGGTGATCTTCGGACCCAAGCGGCTGCCCCAGGCCGGGCGCGCGCTGGGGCAGGGACTGCGGGAGTTCAAGGATTCCGTGACCGGCAAGGACAAGGACTCCGACTCCCCCGAGGCGTCCGAGCTGCCGCCCGCGGAGCAGCCCGCCGAGCAGCCGGTCGAGCAGTCCGCGTCGCGCGCCTTCGGCCGCGACGAGTAGTTCTGTGCCGCCGATTCGGCCGGTCGGCCACGAGGACCGCCTGTCGCTGATCGAGCACCTCGACGAGCTGCGCTCTCGGCTGATCGTCTGCCTCGTCGGCTTCCTGATCGCCTTCTCCGTGGCGGTGTGGCAGAACCACGCCCTGCTGGACATCGTCAACCGGCCGCTCGAGCACACGACGTCGGCGACGGCCAAGAAGGCCTCGGGGCCGCTGGAGCAGACGGCGCGGTCGCAGGTGAGACTGCGCCGGGCGCTCGAGCGTGGGGCCGACGCCTTCGAGCGCCTCGCGAGCTCGCCCTCGCTCACCGCCGCGGACCGCGCCACCCTGCGCGAGGCGATCCGCTCCTACGGCCAGGCCGCCCGGGCGCTGCCCGACTCCGTGCCGGGCCGCCAGCCGGTCACGCTGGGCGTGACCGAGCCGTTGACGACCACCCTCACCGTCTCCCTGTGGTTCGCGGTGCTGTTCTCGCTGCCCCTCTTCCTCTACCAGGCGTACGCCTTCGTGATGCCGGCCTTCAAGCCGGAGGAGAAGCGGGTCGTGCGTCCGTTGATGCTTCTCGTGCCCCTGCTGTTCGTCTGCGGAGTGGCCTTCGGCTACTACGTGGTCCTGCCGCCCGCGGTCAAGTTCCTGCAGACCTTCAACGCCTCCAGTTACGACGTCCTCGTGCAGGCAAAGCCGTACTACAGCTTCGTCATCCTCTCCCTCGTCTCGCTGGGCGTCCTGTTCCAGATCCCCATCGCCGTCGTCGCGCTGACCCGCGCCGGCGTGGTCTCGGTGAAGCAGCTGCGGCGCAACCGCGGCTACGCGATCGTCGTCATCGCGGTCCTGGCGATGCTGCTGCCCACGATCGACCCCGTGACGATGCTGCTCGAGATGCTCCCGCTGCTCGTGCTCTACGAGCTGAGTATCCTGCTTGCCAGCTGGCTGGACCGCGTTACCGCGCGCCGCGAGCGCGCGGCCGCGCTGGCCGCCCCCTCCGACCCCGACGAGTCCGCCGATGCTGTTTGACCTCAGAGGCCGCGGCCGACGCCGCACCGTCCAGACGATCTACCTGACCCTCGCCGTCCTCATGGGCGGCGGGCTCGTCCTGTTCGGCATCGGCGGGAGCGTGTCGGGCGGCCTGTTCGACGCTGTCGGCCTGACCGGAGGCGGGGGTGGAGGCTCCAGCGCCAACGAGCAGCTGGTGAAGCAGGAGAAGGCGGCGCTGCGCCGCGTCCAGGCCAACCCGCGTGACGAGGCGGCGTTGATCACGCTCACGCGCGTCCGCTACCAGCAGGCCGGTCAAGGCGACAACTTCGACCAGGAGGCCGGCACCTTCAAGAGCGGGGGCCGCAAGGAGCTGGCCCAGGCCGCGCAGTCGTGGGCGAGCTATCTCGCGCTGGAGCCGAAGAAGCCCGATCCCAACGTCGCCACCTTGATGGTGCAGGCCTTCAGCCCGGTTGGCCTCAACCGCCCGAAGGACGGCGTGACGGCGGCGGAGTTCGTCGCCGACGCCAGGCCCAGCGCGCAGACGTACTACCAACTGGCGGTGTTCGCCTACGCCGCCAAGCAGACCCGCAAGGGGGACCTCGCGGGCAAGAAGGCGGTCGAGCTCGCACCCAGCGCGCAGCGCGCCGCCGTCAAGTCCCAGGTCGACTCGGCCAAGGCCCAGGGCGGCTTCCCCTCGGCCACCGGGCAGTAGCTTCGCCCCCGGTACCATGCCGGACTGTTCCCGGGCCGTTAGCTCAACTGGTAGAGCAGGGGACTCTTAATCCCAAGGTTGAAGGTTCGAGTCCTTCACGGCCCATCTAGATCTGTGCTTCCTCGCCGTCTCCGCCGCCGCTGCCGCTCTGCCCCTTCCTGTCGTCGGCGAGCGTCAGGGGACCCGAGCCGCATGACGGGCAGGCGGTGTCGCCGCAGACCATCTGCTCCGCGGCGGCGCTGTACCAGCGGGACCCGCAGGCTTCGCATATCAGTTCTCCCGCTCCCATTCCCGGGCCAAGTACTCTTGCAGCTGGCAGTCATGACTGTCACGTTTGACAGACGCTGACAATTTAATGGGGCGTAGGGAAGAGAAGAAGGCGGAAACGCGCGAGCGGCTTCGGGCCGCCGCCTTCGCACGATTCGAGCGGCGGGGCTACGACGCGACCAAGATCGAGGACATCGCCCGCGACGCGGACGTCTCCCCGCGCACCGTCTACCGCTACTTCCCGACCAAGGCGGAGCTCGTCTTCGCCGCCACGCCCGCGACCCTCGATCAGCTGACCGACCTGATCGCGGCGCGGCCGCGCTCCGAGCGCCCGTTCACCGCCGTATGGAACGCGCTGCTCGAGTTCGTCCCGAACCTCGACTCGTCGGTGGGGATCGCCCAGAACAAGATCATCGCCGCCAATCCGACTCTGTACCGATATTCCCTCGAGTATCGCGACCAGATCGCGGACGCCGTGGGCGAGGCGCTGATCGAGCGCGGCGGGCCCGGTGGCACGGACACCGACCGGCGCCTGCTCGGCCATCTCGCGATGGCGGCCCTGCTGGTGGCCGCGCGCGAGTGGCGGAACGCGGGCCCCGGGCGCAAGCTGCTGCGCCACTACCTCGACGCCACGCTCGCCTCGATCCCTCGGCTTGCGAGAATGCCCCGATGAGCCTGGCCAGCATCGACGGCGCGCTGCTGCCGGCCGCCGAGGCGACGATCCCCGTCACCGACGAGGGTCTGCTGCGCGGCGACGGCGTGTTCGAGGTCATCCGGCTCTACGAGGGCCGGCCGTTCGCCTTCGACGAGCACCTCGAGCGCATGGAACGCTCCGCCGCGAACCTCCGTCTGCCCGCCGACGTCGTGGCCCTGCGCGCCGACGTCGCAGGGCTGCTGGAGCGCGCCGGCGCGGTCGACGCCCTGCTGCGCCTCGTGATCACCCGGGGCGGCAGGCGCCTGGCCCTGATCGAGCCGCTGCCCGAGCATCCACCGGCGATCCGCCTGGCCACGGTGACCTTCGCCCCGACGCGCGTCCTGGACGGGATCAAGTCGCTCTCCTACGCGGGGAACATGCTGGCCACGCGGCTGGCGAAGGAGCGGGGCGCCGACGAGGCGCTCCTGGTCACGCCGCACGGCCGCGTGCTCGAGGCTCCGACCTCGACCTTCATGTGGGCGAGCGGTGGAGCGTTGCGCACGCCGCCTCTCGGAGAGCACATACTCGACTCGATCACGCGCCGGCGGCTGCTGGACGTGCTGGACGTCGCCGAGGAGACCTGCACGCTCGACGACCTGGCCGACGCCGAAGAGGCCTTCCTCACCTCGACCGTGCGCGAGGTCCAGGCCGTCGCCGGGATCGACGACGCGGACCTACCGGTCGGCGGGCCGCTCACGCAGGAGGCGGGGCGACGCCTGCGCGACCGCATCGCGACCGAGCTGGGAGTGGAGAGGACCCCCGGCTAACGCGGGTCCTTGGGACCCGAGCTGCCGATCTGGTAACCGAAGTACCAGAGCAGGTGCCGGGAAGCGCCCACCGCGGCCGATACGGTCCCCCGGACGTTGTCCACTAGCTGCGTCATCCCGCGGCCACAGTCTTCCAGAACGTGCGGATACTCACCGTCATTGGCAACCGGCCCCAGTTCGTGAAGGCGGCCGCCGTCTCGCGCCGTCTGCGCGAGCGACACGACGAGGTGCTCGTCCACACCGGCCAGCACCACGACGACGAACTGTCGCGGATCTTCGTCGAGGAGCTCGACGTGCCGCCGCCCGAGCGGGAGCTTGGCATCCATGGGGGCACGAACGTGTCGCAGACGGCGCGGATGCTGGCCGCGCTGGAGCCGCTGCTGGACGGCGAGCGGCCCGACCTCGTCCTCGTGTACGGGGACACCAACTCGACCCTGTCCGGCGCCTTGGCGGCGGCCCAGGCGGGGATCCCCGTGGCCCACGTCGAGGCGGGCATGCGCTCGTTCGACCGGGCCATGCCCGAGGAGCTCAACCGCGTGGTCGCCGACCAGGTCGCCGAGCTCCTGCTCGCCCCGTCGCAGACGGCGGTGGACAACCTGCGCCGCGAGGGCGTGACCGGGGAGGTCGAGCTGGTCGGCGACGTGATGGTCGACGTCGCGAACCTGGTCGCGCCGCGCGCCCGGGCGCGGGAGGACGCCCTGGCCCCCTGGGGCGTGGCCAGCGGCGAGTACCTGCTCGCGACCGCCCACCGCGCGGGCAACGTGGACGACCCCGCCCGGCTCGCCCGTCTCGTCGACCTCCTGCTCGCCGTGCCGGGGCCCGTCGTGCTGCCGCTGCATCCCCGCACCCGGGCCCGGCTCGAGACCGCCGGCCTGCTCGGCCGGCTCGAGCAGGCGCCCGCCGTGCGGATCGGGGCGCCCGTGGGCTACGTCGAGTTCGCCGCCCTCCTGCACCACGCCCGGGCCGTGCTCACCGACTCCGGCGGCGTCCAGAAGGAGGCCTATCTCGCCGGGGTGCGCTGCGTGACCCTGCGCGACACCACCGAGTGGGTGGAGACGGTCGACTCCGGCTGGAACGCGCTGGTCGACCTCGACGCCGGGGCCGCGCTCGCCGCGCTCGAGCGGGCGCTCCCCGCCGAGCGTCCGCCGCTCTACGGAGACGGCGAGGCGGGCGCACGCGTGGTCCAGGCGATCTCGGCCCTTAGACTCCCCGCGCGATGACCGTCGGGATCGTGGGCCTGGGATACGTCGGGCTGCCCCTCGCGGTGGCCTTCGCCGAAGCCGGCGTGACGGCGATCGGCGTGGACGTCGACGCCGAGCGCGTCGACGCGCTGCGAGCTGGGCGCTCGCAGATCGAGGACGTGAGCGACGCCGTGCTGGAGGCGCAGGAGCGGGTCGCCGCCGCCGACCTCGTCGTCATCGTGACGGCTCACTCCGAGGTCGACCACGACCGGATCGCCCGGGAGGCCGCCCTCGTCCTCGATCTGCGTGGGGTGACGCGAGGCGTCGACTATCCCACCGTGGAGCGGCTGTGAGCGACGGGCCAGTGCGCCTCGGCGTCGTCGGACTCGGCTATTGGGGCCCCAATCTCGCGCGCAACTTCGCGGCGCTCCCCGGCTGCGAGCTGCGCTGGCTCGCCGACGAGAGACCGGAGGCGCGCGAGCGCGCGTCGGCGATCCGGCCCGACGCCCGCCTCGCCGAGGGGCTCGACGAGCTGCTGGCCGATCCCGACCTCGACGCCGTGGTCCTGGCCACCCCGGTTCCCACGCACGCCGGCCTGGCCCTCCGGGTACTCGACGCCGGCAAGCACTGCTTCGTCGAGAAGCCGCTGGCCCAGTCGGCCGCCGATGCCGAACGGGCGGTCGAGGCCGCCGAGGCGGCCGGGAAGGTCCTGATGGTGGGGCACTTGCTCGAATACCACCCGGGCGTGCGCAAGCTCAAGGAGATCGCCGACTCCGGGGCCCTGGGTGAAATTCGCTACCTGTACTCGCACCGCCTCAATCTCGGCCAGCTGCGCGAGGACGAGAACGCGCTCTGGAGTCTGGGCGCCCATGACGTGTCCGTCGCGCTGCATCTCGCGGGGGAGGAGCCGACGGAGGTCGAGGCGCGCGGTGAGTCCTACATGCGCGCCGGGGTGGAGGACGTGGTGTTCTGCTACCTGCGCTTTCCCTCCGGCCTGGCCGCCCACCTGCACCTTTCCTGGCTCGACCCCCACAAGGAGCGGCGGCTCACCGTGGTGGGCTCCAAGCAGATGGCGACGTTCGACGACATGGCGCTGGACGGGAAGGTGACCGTCTACGACAAGGGCTTCGACGAGAGCGCGACGTCCTACGGCGAGTACATCACCCGCGCGGGCGACACGTGGAGCCCGCGCATCGACAACATCGAGCCGCTGCGGGTCGAGTGCGAGCACTTCGTGGCCTGCGTACGCGACGGCGCCCCGCCCCTCTCGGACGGAGCCAGCGGGCTGCGAGTGGTGCGCGTGCTCGAGGCGCTCCAGGAGTCGCTCGCGACGTCCACGAGGGAGTCGCGTGCCCGAGCCGGCTGAGCGCGGCGCCAACGTCGTGGTGCACGCCGGGACCGAGATCGGCGACCGCGTGGTGCTCGGGGACGCCGTCGTGCTCGGCAAGGCTCCCCGCCTGGCCGCGACGTCGAGCGTGCGTCGCGACGCGCCCTCCCCGCTGCGGGTGGGTGCCGGGGCGCGGGTGGAGACGGGAGCGGTGGTGTTCGCCGGCGCTCGTCTTGGCGAGGACGCCGTCGTGGCCGAGGGCGCGTTCGTGCGCGAGCGCGCGGAGATCGGCGTGGGCGTGACGATCGGGCCGCGCGCGGCGATCGACAACGACGTGACGATCGGCGCACGGGCCCGGATCGGGGCGGGCTCCTACGTGACCGCCGGGTCCACCGTCGAGGAGGACGTCGTCGTCGGTCCGGGAGTGACCACGACCAACGACGACACGATGGCCCGCCATCCGGAGGACTACCCGTTGCGGGGAGCGGCGCTGCGGCGCGGCTGCCGGGTCGGGGCGCGCTGCGTCCTCGTGCCCGGCATCGAGGTGGGCGCCGGCGCGGTGGTGGATCCGGGCTCGGTGGTGACCCGCGACGTGGCGGCGGGGGCGCGCGTGGCGGGCGTGCCCGCGAGGCCCCGGGAGTAGCGCGAGATGGCGGTCACCCGCATCGGTCGGCGCCGCGCTCGGCGCCGACTGGATCGCAAGACAGCCGTTCTCGGCGGTCTGTCGCTGATGGGCGCGGCGGCCGGCGTCGCGAGCGAATGGGCCCACGTGTGGCGGCGGGGGTCGGCTCCGCTGCCGCGCGAGACGGGCGACGTGCTCGCCGCGGCCGGGGAGGCTACGCGCGAAGCGGTCGAGGTCGCGCGGGCGGGCTACCGGGAGTCGCCTGCCCGCGAGGCGGCGCTGCTCAACCTCCTCGTCTCCTTCCTCGTGACCTTCGGCTTCGTCCGGACGAGCACCCACGTGATCCGGCGCCGCGGCACCTTCGGCCCGTTCCGCGATCTTCGGGCCGGGGGCCACCACATCCACCACTTCGTGCCCGGAATCGCGCTCGCCTTCCTCGCCGGCGGCGGTGCCCTGCTCAGCCGAAATGAGGGCCTCGAGCCGTGGCTCGCCGTGCCCTTCGGCGCGGGCGTCGCGCTCACGCTCGACGAGTCGGCCCTCCTGCTCGAGCTCGAGGACGTCTACTGGACCGAGGAGGGCGTTCTGTCGCTTCAGATCAGCTCGGCCGTCGCGGCCGCGCTCGGGTCGATCGCCGCCGCGCGGCGCCTGCTGCGCCGCGGCGAGGAGGAGATCCTCAGCCCGCCTGGGCCGGGACCCGCGGCCGCGCCGGCTGCTTCTGCGTCCAGATGATCTGGTCGCGGCCCGGGCCGACGCCGACGAGCAAGACCGGGACGCCCGTGAACTCCTCGATGTACGCCAGGTAGGCGCGGGCCGCCTGGGGAAGGTCGTCGAGGCTGCGCGCTTCGCCGATGTCCTCTTCCCAGCCCTCGAGCTCGACGAGCTGGGGCGTCACGTGGTGCAGCACGGACTGGTGGAAGGGGAAATGGTCGAGCTCCGCGCCCTCCTCGCTGCGATAGCTCGTGCACACGGGGATCCGCTCGAGGCCGGACAGGACGTCGAGCTTGGTGACGACGAGCGCCGTCAGCGAGTTGATCCGCGCGGCGTAGCGCAGCGCGACGAGGTCGAGCCAGCCGATGCGCCGCGGCCGGCCGGTCGTCGTGCCGAACTCGCCGCCCGCCTGGCGCAGCGTGTCGGACAGGTCGCCGTCGAGCTCGGTCGGAAACGGGCCCGAGCCGACCCTCGTCTGGTAGGCCTTGACCACGCCCCACACCTCGTCGATGTCCTTGGGGCCCACGCCGGCGCCGATGCACGCCGCGCCGGCGACCGGGTTGGACGAGGTGACGAACGGATACGTGCCGTGATCGATGTCCAGCAGCGCGCCCTGGGCGCCCTCGAAGAGCAGGTGACGGTCGGCGTCGAGCAGGTCCCAGGCGAGCTTCGACGTGTCGGCGATGTGCTGCTCGAGCCGGTGGCCGTAGGTGGCGTACTCCTCGACCATCGCGTGCAGGTCGAGCGCGGGGTCCTTGTCGTGCGGGCGCAGGGTGAGCCGCTTGGGCTCGAGCGCGGCGACGATCTTCTTGCGCAGGATCTTGGGGTCGAGCAGGTCCTGCATGCGGATGCCCAGGCGCGCCGCCTTGTCGGCGTAGCAGGGGCCGATGCCGCGGCGCGTGGTGCCGATCTCGAGATCTCCCAGCTTCTGCTCGCCGGCCATGTCGAGCAGCAGGTGGTAGGGCATGATCAGATGGGCGTTGGCGGAGATGCGGAGGTTGCCCGTGTCGATGCCGCGCCGGCGCAGGTCGGTGAGCTCGTCCGTGAGAACGCGCGGGTCGATGACCACGCCGTTGCCGATGACGCAGAGCGTGTTGCGGTGCAGGATGCCGCTCGGGATCAGATGGAGCTTGAACGTCTCGCCGTCGCGGATGATCGTGTGGCCGGCGTTGTTCCCACCCTGGAAGCGGATCACCGCGTCCGCCCGCTCGGCGAGCAGGTCGGTGACCTTTCCCTTTCCCTCGTCACCCCACTGGGCGCCGACGATCACGATCGAGGACATAGCCTCCGAATTCTAGGCGGCGGAGAACCGCTCGGTCCGGCGGTCGTGCCCGTAGACCGGAACGTCGAGGCACATCTCGTTCAGGCGCGAGACCGTGCGGGCCCCGATCTGCTCGGCCAGGAGGTCGGGTTCGAGGTTGGTGGTGACGATGAGCGCGCGCTGCTGCTCGTAGCGGGAGTTGATGATCGAGTAGAGCTCCTCGAGCGCCCAGGCCGTCGTGTTCTCCGCCCCGAGGTCGTCGAGATGGAGCAGGTCGACGGCGACGAGACGGTCGAGCAGCCCGACGTGGGTATGGCGCGAGCCCTCGTCGAAGGTGCGGCGCAGCTCGGTGAGCAGGCGGGGGAGGGAGTAGATGGCGACCGAGCGCCCGGCCTCGAGGGCGGCCTTGGAGACGAGCATGGCCAGGGTCGTCTTTCCGGTGCCGACGTCGCCGGTGAAGCGCAGGCCCTCCCCGGCGTCGAGCTGGTCGGAGACGTTGTCGGCGAAGCGCCGGACGGGGCGCACGATGACGGGGTCCATGTCGACGACCGGGGCGCGATCGAACGCCACGTCGCGGTAGCGCCGGGGGATCACCGCGGACAGGGCGCGGGCCCGGGCGCGGCCGATGCGCTCGGGGCGGCAGCGGCAGTCGCGCGCCGTCTTCGTCTCCGCGTCGACCACGAATCCGCTCCCGTCGCACATCTCGTAGGGGCAGGGGCCGCTCACGCGAAGCGGTCCTCGGCCACGTAGGTCATGAAGCGCGGGTACTGGGCCTGGAAGGTGAGCTTGACGTCGCCGAGCGCGCCGTTGCGGTGCTTGGCGATCAGGAGCTCCGCCTCGCCCGGGTGCTCGGACTCCTCCTTCGTGTAGTACTCGTCGCGGAAGATGAACATGACGAGGTCGGCGTCCTGCTCGAGGCTGCCGGACTCGCGCAGGTCGGAGAGCAGCGGCTTCTTGTCGCCGCCCCGCTGCTCCACGCTGCGGTTGAGCTGCGACAGCGCGATCACCGGCACGTCGAGCTCGCGCGCGAGGATCTTCAGCCCCCGGGACATCTGACCCACCTGCTCGACCCGGCTTTCGACGCGGTGGTCGGCGCGCATGAGCTGGACGTAGTCGACGATGATCAGCCCCAGCTTTCGCTGCTGGTGCAGGCGCCGCGCCTTGGCCCGGATCTCCAGCAGGCCGACGTCGCTGGAGTCGTCGATGTACAGGGGCGCCTGGGCGAGGTCGTTGGTGGCCTTCATGATCTTCGGCCATACCTTCTCGGCCACCCGGCCCTTGCGCAGGTCGGTCAGCTTGGTGGAGCTCTGCGAGGCGATGAAGCGCTGGGCGAGCTCGGTCTCGGACATCTCCAGCGAGAACAGGGCGACCGACTCGTCGTACTTCAGCGCGGCGTTCTCGGCGATGTTCGTGACCAGGCACGACTTGCCCATGCCCGGACGGGCGGCGAGGATGATCAGGTTGCCGGGCTGGAAGCCGCCGGTGAGGTCATCGAGCGCGTCGAAGCCCGAGCGGGTGCCGGTGACCGAGGTGCCGTCGATCGAGAGCTTGTGGAGCTTGTCGAGCTCGTCGTGGAGGACCTCCTCGATCGAGCGGAAGTCCTTCTGGCGGTCGTCGTGGGCGACCTCGAGCATGGCGCGCTCGGCGCGCTCCACGAGGTCGCGCGGGGCGCCCTCGTGGGCCACCACGCTCGACTGGATCTCGTACGTCGTCGAGAGCAGCCGCCGCACGAGCGCGTTCTCGCGCACGATCTGGGCGTAGTGGCGGACGTTGCCGGCGGCCGGCACGGCGCCGGCCAGGGCGTGGATCGCTCCCTCCCCGCCGACCTCCTCCAGCCGCCCGCCCTGGCGCAGGCGCTCGGCGACCGTGAGGACGTCGATCCCGTGGCTGTCCTCGTACAGGTCGAGCATCGCGCCGTAGACGACGCGGTGCTGGTCGCGGTAGAAGTCCTCCGGTCGCAGGCCCTCCTCGATGACCAGCCCGTACATCGCCTTGTCGGAGAGGAGGATCGCTCCGAGCACCGACTGCTCGGCCTCGAGGTTGTGCGGCGGGGGCGGCGGGGCGGTGACGTCGACGGTGGCCATTGCGGATCGAGTCTAGGCCGCGTCCGAGACAGCCCCGCACCAGCTTTCCGCTACTAGGGCAGTTTCGTGACGAACGGTTCGGGAGGGCGGCGGAGAGTGCGCGCCTACTGCGCGACGACCATCGTCTTGACGGTCGCGGTCACGCCGTCGGCGACGTCGACGACGACCATGTGGGTGCCCACGTTGCGGATCGGCTCGTCGAGATGGACCTTGCGCTTGTCGATGCGTATGCCGCGCGCCTCGCGGATCGCGTCGACGATGTCCTGGGAGGTCACGGAGCCGAACAGGCGCCCGTCCTCGCCGGCCTGCTGATTGATCGTCAGGACCGTCTTGGTCAGGAGGGCGGCGTTCTCCTGCGCGCGCTCCTCCGCGTCCTCCTGGGCGCGCTCCGCCGCCTGCATCCGGCGCTGGGCCTCCTCGAGCGCGCCCTTCGTCGCCGGCTGGGCGAGCTTGCGCGGGACGAGGTAGTTGCGCAGGTAGCCCGGCGAGACGTCGATGACCGTCCCGCGGTCGCCGAGGTTGTCCACGTCCTGAAGGAGGATCGCCTGGGCCACGGCGCCGGCTAGTCGCGGTCGCGATCGCGGTCGCGACCGAAACGCCCGCCGCGGCCGATGCCCTCCTGGCGGTCCTCGGCCACGTAGTGGAGCAGCGCCAGCTCGCGGGCCCGCTTGACGGCGCGGGCGATCTGGCTCTGGTGACGCCGGCAGGCCCCGGTGATGCGCCGGGAGCGGATCTTGCCCTTGTCGGAGATGAACTTCCGCAGGGTGCCGACGTCGCGGTAGTCGACGCGATCGATCTTGTCGCGGCAATACGGGCACGGCTTGCGCCGCCCGGAACCCGGACCGCCTCTCTTGTCACGCCGGCGCGTTGGCGCCTTCCGATTGCGCGTCTTGGCCACTACCGAAAACCTCTTCTGTCGTACGAGCGCCGGGGCCGAACCCCGGCGCGCGAGAGCGGAGAAGTCTAGCGGGGGCGGCGCCCTCGCGACCGTCTCCATCTCCGCCGGCGCCGTGAACGGCGGCATTGAGGGAGTGGGTTCGGGCGTGCTCCGGAGACTCCCAGGTCACGGAGCGGGATTGACCTCGCATACGGTGGTCAATCCCGCTCGCGTGCGAAACGCCCCGGTCCGGGCCCTCCCTCGATGATGCCGTCGTTCAGGGCCCCGAAAACGCAAAAGGCCCCGGCCGAGAGACCGAGGCCTTGCGACTGATGCGCCGTGGTCGACGCGGACGATCAGAACGGGATGTCGTCCTCGCCCGCGGGGGCGCTGCTGCCGCCGCCGGCCGGGGCCGCGGCAGGCTGGAGGTCGCTCTCGTCGACCGGAACGTCGCTGCGGGCCTGGAAGCCGTTGCCGCCCCCGCCGCCGTCCTCGCGACCCCCGAGGAACTGGACGGAGTCGGCGATGATCTCGACGGACTGCCGCTTGTTCCCGTCCTTGTCCTGCCACTCCCGCCACTCCAGGCGGCCGTCGACGGCGACGGGCCGGCCCTTGCTCAGGTAGCGCGCGCAGTTCTCGCCCTGCGCTCCCCAGACGGTGACGTCGAAGTAGTTGGCCTTGTCGGTCCACTCGCCGGTGCTGTTGTCCTTGCGGCGGGTGTTGACGGCGATGCGGAGGCTGCAGACCGCGGTCCCGCTGGGAAGCGAGCGCAGCTCGGGGTCGCGGGTGAGATTGCCGGTCACGATGACCCGGTTGATGTTGGTGGCTGCCATGTCAGGGCTCCTTTCGAGCTGAAGTCGGGTGCCGCGCACAGCCGCAGGGGCGTGCGGCGAACGTGAAGCGAGTGTAGAGCCGTCCCCGGCGGCGTTGGCGGAGTCCCCGCACGTTGCGGGGAGTTGTTGCGATTGCGCGCGCGAGACGGTGCGAACGGCGCGGTTCAGGACGCGGAGGGCGCCTCGGTGGCCTCGGGCGCCGGCTCCTCCGCGGGCGGCGCGGCCGGTGCCTCGGGCTCGGCGGGCGCCGCCGCCTCGGCAGGCGCGGCGGCCTCGGCTGGCGGCGGCGCGGCCTCGGCCGGCAGGCGCGGCCTCGGCCGGCGGCGCGGCCTCGGCGGCCGGCTCCGCGGCGCGCGGCTCCGGGCGCAGCGAGGGCGGCGGGGGCATGCCCGACGGCAGGCGGATGATCCGGTGGCGCAGGACGCCGTCGGTCACCTTCAGCGCAGTCCGGAGCCGGTCGAGCAGGTCGGGCGGACCCGTGAGCTGGATGAGGTGGTACTCGGCGTCCTTGTGGTGATCGATCTCGTAGGCGAGGTTGCGAACGCCCCAGTCGTGCTTGGACACGATCTCGCCGCCCTTCGAGATCGCCCCTTCGACCGCGGTGAGGATCTCCGCGCGGCGTTCGCTCGGCGCGTCCGCGTCGAGCAGCACCGTCAGGTCGTATACGGGGGTTTCGGCCGCCATGGCGGCGCCGGACCATAGCAGCGGCCCGCCGGCGGGGGCGGGTTTGGAGCGGCCCCCGGCTATGGGTCGGCGTGGGGCCCGAGCCGACCGACCACGAGCCGCTGCGCGACCGTATTCGCTGGGGAAACGTCGCGTGGGCGGGGGCGGCACTCGCCGCCGCCGGGCTCGTGACGGCGTGGCCGCGTCTGGCTTCGCGGCCGCCCGAGCTCCCGCCCCCGGCCGCCGCCACGACCCCCCGCGGCGCGCCGCCGGCCGCTCCGCCGCCTGGCGCGCTCACCGCCACGGCGGCGGAGCCGGCCGGGCCCCTTGTGGACGACGACGTGGTGGCCGCGGAGGCGGGGGCGGTGGCAAAGTCGGCGGCGAGCGGCGCCCGCCGGGCGCGGATCCCGCGGCGGCGGCGAGCGAAGCGGCGCGAGGCGCGGAAGCGCAGGGCCCACCGGGCACGCGTGCCCGTGCCCGCGCCCGCCCCGGCGCCCGCCCCCATCGCGCCCGCTTCCGGCGGTGGGGCCGCGGGCCCGACTCCCGCTCCAAGCCGGCGAGTTCGCTCCCGGCTGACGCCGCGCCGGCGTCGGCGCCGGGAACGGCGGGCATCGAGAGGGCGCGGGTTCGGGCGTCTTCGGGGGCTCTCGATCGGTGAGCTCGTCGTTATGCCCGCCATAGGGGCAAAATGACGGTCTCACCGTTCGCCGCCCCGCCCCGGGCCCTCCCTCGATGATGCCGTTCGTGGACCCGCCCCGGCCTACGCCGGCCGCGTCTCCGCCCTCAACCGCTCCTTCTCGCGGATGTCGGCCAGCTGCTCGTCGATCCAGTCGCCCGGGTCTCGCGAGGTGACGATGTCGCGCAGCCCGTGGGCGCGTCGCTGTCGCTCCTCCGGCGCCATCGTCAGCGCGGCGTGGATCGAGTCGGCGAGCTCCTGCACGTCGAACGGGTTGACGGACAGCGCGAACTCGCCCAGCTCCTCGTGCGCTCCGGTGTTCTCGGACAGGATCGAGACCCCGTCGCGCTCGTTGACCACCGGGCCCTCCTTCGCCACGAGGTTCATGCCGTCGAACATGGCGTTGACGAGCAGCACGTCGTAGTGCTTGTAGGACGCCATCGCCTCCTCGAGGTCGTCGCGCAGCTTGAGCTGGATCGGCATCCAGTCGGGAGTCCCGTGGCGGTGGTTGATCACGGCCACCAGGGCCTCGATGCGCTCGAGGTACTCGGCGTACTCCGTCACATCGGTTCGCGACGGCATCATCTGCGCCACGAAGGTCACGCGCTCGCGGAACTCGGGGTGCTGCTCGAGGAAGATGTCGAACCCGGTGAACCCGCGCAGGACGTTCTTCGACAGGTCGGCCCGGTCGACGCGCAGGATGAAATGGTCGCGCCGGCGGGCCAGCAGCTCGCGCTCGTGCTCCAGGACCGCCGGGCGGCGCGAGGTGGCCTGGGTCGCGCGCCAGTCGATCGGAAGCGGGTAGGCGCGGACCCACACCTCGCGCCCGTCCACGCACTGCACGATGCCGGAGTCGAAGTCGACGTCGAGCCCGAGCAGGTCGTTGCAGCACTGGAGGAAGTTGCGGCGGTAGGCGGAGGTGTGGAAGCCGACGATGTCGTTCGCCAGCACGCCCTCGTAGATCTCCTCGCGGATCTTGTTGGGCAGCACGCGCCAGGCGTCGGGCTGCGTCCACGGGATGTGGATGAAGTGGTGCAGGAACACGTCCGGTCGCGCGCGGCGCACGAGCGCGGGCAGCGTGTAGAGGTGGTAGTCGTGGACCATCACGACCGGCTCCTGCATCTCCTCGATCTCCTCGAGCACGGCCCGGGCGAGGTCCTCGTTGACGACGTTGTAGCCGAACTCGAATGCCTCGACCTCGTGGCGGCGGATGTCCGGCGCGTTGGAGAGGTCCCACAGGTAGTGCTGGATGAACCACAGCATCGGGTTGGCGAAGATCGAGTAGAAGCGCTCGAAGGCGTCGGGGTCGGACGCCACCAGCCTGATCCGGTACATCCCGCCGTCCGGCGTCTCGATCTCGAACGGCCGGCCGCCCTGCTCCTTTGCCTCCGCGACGTCGCCGTCGGTCAGCGCCGAGGCGATCCAGATGGCGTCGCGGTGCGAGGCCAGTCCGGTGAGCGCCGTGACAAGGCCGCCGGTCCCGCGCTGGATCCCCCCGTCGTCGTCGAACGTCACGGGCCCCCGGTTCGAGACCAGCAGCAGCGGCGCGGTCTCGCTCATGCCGGCCCGTTCCCCGAGGCGAACATGCGCAGCCAGTCACGCAGCAGCCGCGGCATGAGGAAGTGCGCGCGGACGTGCTCCTTCCCGCGCCGGCCCAGATCCTTGCCCAGGGCCGGGTCGAGGAGCACGCCGATCGCCCGGTCGGCGCACTCTTCGACCGTGTCGACCAGGTAGCCCGACTCGCCGTCCTGGATCTGGAGGGGGATACCGCCGACATTGCCGGCGATCATCGGTCGCGCCTTCCAGATGGCCTCCGACACCGTGAGGCCGAACCCCTCCCGCGTCGACTTCTGGACGAGCACGTCGGAATGCGACTGGAACGCATTGACCTCGACCGAGCCGACGTTGTTGAAGTTGTTGAGGATGTGGATGTCCGGGTCACCTTCCGCGTGGGCGATCGTCGCGTTGAAGAAGTCCCAGCCCTCGGGGTCGTCCGTCGCCATCGAGCCGACCAGCGCGAGCTGGACCTCCGGTAGCTGCTCCTTGACGATCCGGTAGGCGTCGATCACGCCCAACGGGTCTTTCCAGGGATCGAATCGCGACACCTGGCAGATGAGCGGGCGGTCGACGTCGAGGCCGAACTGGTTGCACACGTACACCGCGTCCTCCGGCGACAGCGCCATGTTCTTGGGCGCGAGCGGGTCGATCGCCGGCGGGACGATGTTCACACTACCGTCCATCCCGCTCGGGACATAGCTCTCCATGTGGAAGACCGACATGGGGTAGGTCTCCAGGTAGGGCTTCAGATGCGCGATCGTCGCCTCGTTGGGCGTCGAGAGGTCGATGTGGCAGCGCCACACCCAGTGGCGCGCCTTTTCGGGCACGAGCGAGTGGATCGCCGCGGGCTGGGGATCGTGGACGATGATCACGTCCCAGTCCGAAGACAGCTCCCGGGCGTTCATCTCGTTGTACTGCTTCCACGTCGCCCACTGGTCCTCGGTCAGGTCGTCGGGATGGCCCTGAAGCGCGTTGTGCAGGAGCTTCGTCGCGTTGAAGAACTCCTCGCGCCCGTAGATCACCTGCCACTCGGCGTCCACGCCGACGTCGCGCATCAGCGGCACCAGCGTGTACAGGATCTCCGACACGCCACCCCCGAACGCGGTCGCACTCAGATGCAGGACCCGCAGCCCGCTCAACGGCTCGGCCAGCGTGCGGATCTCGTCGATCAGCGGCCAGCCCACGATGTGGGTGTAGTCCGCGAGGGTCTTGTGGCCGACCGAGACGGGCTGAAGCACGAGCCGAGGTTATCCCTGCGGGCGCTCGCGCAGTCGCGCGATCCCGCGATCGACCTCCGTGACGAGCTTGGCGTGCAGAGGCTCGCTCGCCGCGGCGAGCATCGACATCTGGAACTCGTGACCCGAACCGAGAAGCGGCCGGTCGTCGAGCGGCCGGCCTGCGGCGTCGGTCACCACCGCCCCGCCCTCGGTCAGGCACAGGGCCGCGGCAGCCACGTCGTAGGGGGAGTTGTTGAGCACCGCACCACCGCCCACGCGCCGGAACTCCTCGAGCAGCCCGGGCACCTCCTCGATCATCCTCGGCCCGGGCTCGACGTACGCGTCGAGCTGGCCGGTGAGCACGCGGGTCATGTCGTAGGTAGCCGAGCCGAGGTCGAACGTGCCCCCCCCGACCGACGAGCGGTCGAGCAGCTCGGCGAGCACCTCGATCGTCTCGCGGGCCGGGCGCCCGCGCAGTCCGTAGACCCAGAACAACCGGTCCAGGTCCTGGTTCTCGCTGAGCGAAACGGGCGCGTCGCTCTCCAGCCCCTCGCCGCGCACGGCGACGAAGCGCCGTCCCGACTTGATCTCCACGACCGCGCCGACCCGGACGTCGGCCATCGTCGGGCGGCCCTCGCCCAGCTCGGCCGCGGCGACCGACACGCAGGCCGCCTCGAACCCGGCGAGCGCCGGCCGCGTCCCGTCGATCGGGTCGACCACGAGCACGTCCGTCGCGCCGTCCGGCGCGACGAGACCACGGTCCTCCGAATACAGGGCGACCTCCGGCGCGCGCTCGGCCAGAAAAGCTTCGAGGAACGCCTCGGCGTCGGCGTCGATGGCGAACGTGACGTCGCCCCCCGCCGCGTCCGAGTCGTGCCGGCGCCCGGCGTGCGCGCCGAGCGCCGGCAGCACGCGCTCGCGCAGCGCGAGGGCGAGCTCCACCGCGAGGTCGCGCAGGTTCACGGCCGTTCCTTCAGCCTGACGCGGAAGTCGCGGCGAGCCCCGCCGCGGAGGACCTGCAACGTGACGGTCTCGCCCGGCGCGTGTGTGGCCAGGACGCGCCCGACGTCGGACTCTCGGCGGATCGGCTTCCCGGCCACGGTGACGATGACGTCTCCCCCGGCGCGGTACGGCTGACCCTGGAAGCGGATGCGCTGCTTGCCCGCGCGGATACCCGCCTCGGCGGCCGGACCGTCGGCGACGACCTCCTGCACGAGGGCGCCGCGCGTCACCGGCAGGCCGAGATGACGGGCGAGCTGCGGGTACAGCGGGACCGTCGACACGCCGACGAACGCGTATTTCGCCTTGCCCTCGGCCCGCAACTGGCTCAGCGATCGCTTGACCAGGTCGATCGGCACGGCGAACCCGACGCCCGAGCCCCCGGCGCCGTCGGGCGAGGTCTGGGCGTTGATGCCCACCACGCGCCCGCGGGCGTCGAGCAGCGGGCCCCCGGAGATGCCGCGGTTGATCGCGGCGTCGGTCTGGATGGCACCGGAGATCTGGAACTGCGTGAGCGACTCGATCGTGCGGTCGAGGCCGGAGATCACGCCGACCGACAGGGACTGGCGCTCGCCGAACGGGCTTCCCATCGCGACCACCGGCTCGCCCACCCGCAGCCGGGCGCTGGAGCCGAGCGGCAGCGGGCGCAGCGTGACGCCTCCACCGTCGATCCGGAGCAGGGCGGCGTCGGCGTTGGGGTCGGTCCCGACGATGCGGGCCCGGAGCTGGTTGCCGTCGGCGAACTGAACGTAGACCTCGCGCGCCCTGGCGCTCGGGCGACTCTCGTTCTGGAGCACGACGTGCGCGTTGGTGGCGATCTCTCCCTTGCCGTCGATCACGAACCCCGAGCCGAGCGCCCGGGTCGGGCCGGAGCCCCCGAAGTAGCTGATGACGGTCACCACGCCGGGCGCCTCGCGCCGGTAGATCGCCTCCGGGTCGAAGCCGTTGCCGGGCACCCCCTTCAGCACCTCGACGCGGGTTGGCGGAACGGTGGCGGTGCGGGCCGGACCCGCCCGGGTGTCCTCCGGCGCCTTCGAGTCGCTCCCACCGCAGCCGGCGAGCACGGCCACGGCCACCAGGCCGCCGGCGAGCGCGCGGGCCCTCACGACGGAAGCTCCAGGGTGAACTCCGTGCGCCCGGGAACCGACTCCACGCGCAGGTGCCCACTCATGCGCTCGGCGAGCTCGCGGGCGATCGCCAGCCCGAGCCCCGAGCCCTGGGCGTCGTCGGAGGTGAAGAACGGCTCGAAGATGCGTGGCAGCACGGTGCGGTGGATCCCCAGACCGTGATCGCGCACGGCGAGGCAGACGCTTCCGTTGGCGCGCGTCGCGCTGACGAAGATCTCGGTTCCCTCCGGCGTGTGGGCGAGGGCGTTGTCGATCAGGATGCGCACGATCTGCGCCACCCGCTCACGGTCGCAGGTGGCCCGGATCGGGTCGCGCTGGAGACGCAGCTGGAGGTGGGAGTCGTGCTGGGCCAGCGCCGGCGTGAACTCGGCCGTGACCTGCCGCGCCAGCTCGCCCACGTCGGTCGGCTCGGGCCGCAGCTCGAGGGAGCCGGCCTCGAGCTTCGAGAGGTCGAGCAGCTCCGTCGCGAGCTTCCGCAGCCGCGCGATCTGGCCGGCCATCTGGTCGAGGAACTGGCGGCGGGTCTCCTCGTCGAGCTCCTCGTCCTGGAGCAGCTCGACGAAGCCGCCGAGGGAGAAGATCGGCGTGCGCAGCTCGTGCGAGGCGACGGCGATGAAGCGTTTGCGCGCCGAGTCGAGCTGCGCGAGCTGGCGCTGCATGTCGTTGAAGGCCCGCGCCAGGTCGCTGAGCTCGTCGTCGCCGTCGATCGGGATGCGTTCGGAGAAGTCGCCGCCGGCGACCTTTTCGGCGGCCGTCTCGAGCCGCTTGATACGCCGCGACAACGCGCGCGCCACGAGGTAGCCGGCCAACGAGGCGAAGAGCAGCGCGAAGGCGCCGGCGATGGCGATCTGACGGCGGATGAGGGCGACGTTGCCCTGAACATCGCCCAGCGGCGCCGAGAAGACGACGACCCGCGCCACCCGGTCGTTGAAGAACAGCGGCCGTGCCGCCTCGCCGACGCGGCCCTCGTTCGTGGGCTCGGTCCCCGTGGCCGTCCGTCCGGTGCGCGCGGCGTCCAGCGCGACGGTGAAGTCGATGTCCTCGATCTTCGTCTCGGCCGTGGAGTCCGAGATCGGGTACGTCTGGACGCCCTGGCTGCCGCGCGACACGCCGAGCAGGGTCACGCGGGCGCCGGCCCGGTCGGCGGCCTGGCGCACGGACCGGTTGACGGCCGCCTCGTCGACGTTGGTGCCGATTACGCGAATGAGGTCGCGCGAGTAGAGCGCGGCGTTGCGGGCGAGCCCGTCCAGCTTCTCGTCGCGCAGCCGCGACTCGAGCTGCGGCGCGACGTAGAGGTAGATGCCGGCGATCGCCGTCAGCGTGATGGAGGAGAAGATCAGCGCCAGCCGGACGCGGATCGAGCGCAATCGCGAACCACCTACCTGTTGTCGCGGAACCGGTAGCCGACGCCGCGCACGGTGAAGATGTACTCGGGCGACTTGGGGTCGCTCTCGAGCTTCTCGCGCAGGTGCCGGATGTGGACGTCGATCGTGCGCGGGTCGCGGTAGGCGGCGTCCCCCCAGATGCGCGAGAGGAGCTGGTCGCGGGTGAACACCCGGCCCGGGTTGCGGGCCAGCGCGCCGAGGATCTCGAACTCGACGAACGTCAGGCTGACGTCTCCGCCGCGCACCGCCACCGATCGCTTCCCGAAGTCGACGGCGAGATCGCCCACCTCGAGCGGCGGCTCGGTTTCCTGCTCGGGCGCGGGGTGCATGTCGGCCCGGCGCAGCGCCGCCTTGATGCGGGAGCGGAACTCGCGCATCGAGAACGGCTTGGTGATGTAGTCGTCCGCGCCCAGCTCCAAGCCCACGACCTTGTCGATCTCCTCGGCCTTCGCCGTGAGCATGATGATCGGTACCGCGCTACGGGCGCGCAGGCGCCGGCAGACCTCGAGGCCGTCGAGCTGCGGGAGCATGACGTCGAGCACGACGAGATCGAACGGCTGCTCGGCGAAGCGGTCGAGGGCCTGGCGGCCGTCGCTCGCCTGCACGACCTCGTATCCGTCCTTGCGCAGGGGATAGGAGAGGAGAGTCTGAATCGACTGCTCGTCGTCAACGAGCAGGATGCGGGCTGAGCGGTCGGGCATACGGGAACCCTCCGGAAGCTTAGGACCGCGGGTAAAGCAGACCGCAATGGACCGTGCGTGCCGTCGTCTACGCTGCCCACCGTGCTCGACCCGCGCATCTACCGGGCCGCCCTGCTCCCGGCGCTGCTCGCGTTCGTCGTCGCGGCGTTCTCGCTCCAGGAGCCGCAGGCGCCGCTCACGACAACGCTGCCGCCCGACTCGTTCTCGGGCGCGCGCGCCTTCGGGACGCTGACGGCGCTGGCCGACGAGTTTCCGTCGCGCGAGCCGGGCAGCCAGGGAGATGCCGGCCTCGCCACGCGCGTGCGCAGCGAGCTGCTGCGCGGGGGTTTCCGCGTGCGCGACCGGAGCTTCGAGGCGCGCACCGCAGCGGGCCGCCAGGAGCTGCGCACGGTGGTCGGCACCCGCGCGGGCTTCTCGGAGCGCAGGATCGTCGTCGTCGCCCACCGCGACGCCCTCGACCGCCCGGCCACCGCGCAGCTGTCCGGCACGGCCGGCCTGATCGAGCTGGCGCGGGTATTTCGCGGGCGGACCCTGCGCAAGACGCTCGTGCTCGCCTCCACGAGCGGCGGCAGCGCCGGCGCCGCGGGCGCGACCGAGGTGGCGCGGCACCTGGGCGACAACGTCGACGCCGTGCTCGTGCTCGGCGACCTGGCCGGCGACCGGCTGCGCCGCCCGATGGTCGTGCCGTGGTCCAACGGCCACGGCCTCGCCCCGCTCGAGCTGCGGCGCACGGTCGAGGGCGCGCTGCGACTCGAGGGCGGGCTGCGCCCGGGCCAGGCGGGGGCGTTCGCGCAGTTCGCGCGGCAGGCCTTTCCGTTCACGACGGGCGAGCAGGGCGAGTTCGTGGCGCGCGACTTCCCCTCGGTGCTCGTGTCGGCCAGCGGGGAGCGCGGTCCCGGCGCCGAGCGCTCCGTGACGCCCACGCGTATGGCCGACCTCGGACGAGGGGTGCTGCGCACGATCACCGCCCTCGACGCGCGACCGGGGGCGACGCCGCCTCCCGCGGACGAGGTCTACGTCGCGAGCAAGGTGCTGCCGGGATGGGCCGTGCGCCTGGTCACCGGCGCGCTCATCATCCCCGTGCTGTTCGCCGCGATCGACGGTCTGGCGCGGGTGCGCCGCCGCCGGCATCCCGTGGGCATGTGGCTGGCCTGGGTGCTCTCGGCGGCCCTTCCCTTCGCCGGGGCCCTGGCGTTTGCCTTCGTCCTGCGTTTCACCGGACTCATGCCGACGCCGCCGCCCGGGCCGTCGCCGCCGGGCGCCGTACCGCTCGACGCGGCCGCGCTCGTCGTGATGGGCGCCGTGGCCCTGGCCCTGGCCGTGGGGTGGGTGACGGTCCGCCCGCTCGTTCTGCGCATGTGGGGCGTGCGCGGCGATCCGGGCTCGCCCGGGGCTGCCGCCGCGCTGGTGCTGGTGCTCGTGGGTACCGTCGGCGCGGTCTGGGTGGCGAACCCGTTCGCCGCCGCGCTGCTTCTGCCGGCGCTGCACGCCTGGCTGTTCGTCGCCGCTCCCGAGGTGCGAATCCGGCGCGGCGCCGCGCTCGGAGTCGTCGCCCTGACGTTGCTGCCGGGCGCCGTTCTCGCGCTCTACTTCATGATCGCGCTCGGCTACAGCCCGCCCAGCCTGGTGTGGAACCTGCTGCTGTTCGCGGTCGGCGGAGGCGCCGGGCTCATGGCCCTCGTGGCGTGGTGCCTGCTGCTCGGTTGCCTCGTCAGCGTGGTCTCCGTGATCCGCTCACAGGGCCTGTACGGAGACGAGGCGCCCCCGGAGGCCAAGCCGAGCGATCCGGGGACCGATCACGTACGCGGGCCCCGGCTCGCTCGGCGGGACCAAATCGGCCCTGCGGCGGTAGATGCCCGAGTCGAAGACCTCCCGCGTGCGTCAGGCGCTGCGCGCGCTGTCCACCGTGCTCATCGTCTCAGGGGCGATGCTCATCGCCGACGCCGGGCTGACCCTGGTCTGGCAGGAGCCGATCTCGGCTGTCTACGCAAAGTTCAAGCAGCGCCAGCTCGCGGGTCAGCTCAACGACCTCGAGAACCTGACCGATCTCCAGCTCCGCGCGCTCCAGCGTCTGCGGACGGAGAACCGCCGCGTCGCCTTCCTGGCCCGCCTCCTGCGCCGCCAGTCGGAGTCGGGCGATGCCATCGGGCGGATCAAGATCAAGCGGATCGGGATCAACTTCGTGGTCGTAGAGGGCACCAAGCCCGAGGACCTGCGCAAGGGCCCCGGCCACTACGCGGACACGCCGTTCCCGGGAATCCGGGGCACGGTGGCCATCGCCGGGCATCGCACGACGTACCTCGCGCCGTTCCGCAAGCTCGACAAGATGCGACGCGGTGACCTGATCACCCTGGAGATGCCCTACGGGCGGTTCACGTACCGCACCGAGCTGCGGCGAATCGTCGAACCGGGCGCGTACGCGTACGTGACAGCGCGGAAGCGCTACGACCGCCTCGCCCTGACGGCCTGCCACCCGCTGTACAGCGCCGCCCAGCGGATCGTGGTGTTCGCCCGGCTGGTCGACGTGCAGGCGCGCGGTCGGGCCCGCGTCCCGGCCAGTCTGTAGAGGTCCGCCATCCTCAAATGCGGGTCCGGCATGGGGTGAAGACTCCACTACGGGCGTCCAACTTTGGCACGAAGAATTTCAGGAGTAGGTAATGACTGCACGATCTAGGTGGTGTCCGCGGGAGGACCGCGTGGAGGCAATGAAACAGATGAAGCTCGACACCCTGAAAACTCGTATCGGCAACGCCGAGTACGAGGTAGACGCCGACGCGGTCGCCGACGCGATCGTGCGGCGTGCGCTTGCCGCGCGGCGCGAGCTTCGCCAGGCCGCCAAGGCGCTGGACGGGTTGGACCCCTTCGGCCACGGCCCCGCCCTCGAAACCGGCTAGAGGTCGCCGTGCTCCCAGCCCGCGAGGATGCGCTCCTCGCCGCCGGCCAGGAAGCGCGCGCCGGGTGGGCCCTCTTCCACCTCGCCGACCCAGGTCATCGAGGCCGCGCGCTCGGCCTCCGCGCGGCGGTCGGGCGCCACGCACACGCATAGCTCGAAGTCCTCGCCGCCCGTCGCCGCGAGTTCGGCCGGGTCCGCCTCGAGCTGGCGCGCGACCTCGGCCACGCCCGGGGCCACGGGCACCCGTTCGAGATCGATGCGCACGGTTACGCCGCTGCTCCGCCCGACGTGCCCGGCGTCGGTGGCCAGGCCGTCGGAGACGTCGATCATCGCCCGCGCGCCGGCCGCGGCGAGGGCCGCGCCCTGGACGAGCCGCGGCGCCGGCCGGCGATAGGCCTCGACGAGGGAATCCGGCCCCGTCGCCCGGCCCTCGAGCACGGCGAGCCCGGCCGCCGGGGCCCCGAGCGGCCCCGTGACGCCGACGATGTCGCCCGGGCGCGCGCCGTCGCGCCCGACGAGCTCGTCCTCGCGGTCGGCCCACCCGACGACGGTCACGCAGAGAACGATCACCGGGGCGGTGACGACGTCGCCGCCCGCCGGCTCGGCGCCATGCTCCCTCGCCGTGGAGGCCAGCCCCCGGCACAGCGCGAGCGCGTCCTCTCGGCTCAGGTCCTTTGGCGCCCCGAGGGCGACGTAGCTCTCGCCGGCCCGCGCTCCCATCGCCGCCAGGTCCGACAGCGCGGCCGCCATGGCCCGCCGGCCGGCGTCCTCGGGCGAGATCTGCCCGAGGCGGAAGTGGATGCCCTCCACCATCGCGTCGATCGAGGTCACCGCGAGCGCCCCGCCCGCGCGCACCACGGCGGCGTCGTCGCCCGGCCCGCGAACGACCCGCCCACCCGGCGACCCGAGCTCCGCTCGAACCGCCTCGATGAGCTCGAGCTCACGCATGGCTACCGGTCAGCGGTGCTGTAGATGATCCGGCCGCGATCGAGGTCGTAGGGCGACAGCTCGACGCGGACGCGGTCCCCGGGCAGGATGCGGATCCGGAACCGGCGCATCTTGCCCGCGACGTGCCCGAGCACGACGTGGTCGTTGTCGAGCTTCACGCGGAACATCGCATTGGGCAGGGCCTCGATGACCTCGCCCTCGAACTCGACCTTCTCTTCCTTCGCCACGTTCCTACCCTAGCGTCAGCACCGCCGGACTACCCGGGCGAGGTGCCGCCGCTCTTCCCGCCGCCGCCGCCGTTGCCCTTGCCGCCGCCGCTTGTCCTTGCCGCCGCCGCCGGTGGACGGGGCCTGTGTCTTGGGCGGAGCCTGGGGCTGGGACTCGTAGAGGTTGGGGTCGTACCCGCCGCCGCCGGTATTGCCCTGGCCGGTGTTCTGCGAGTCGCTCTTGTTCTGGTCCTGCTGCTGGTTGCCGCTGTCGCTGCTGCTGCCGCCGCCGCCCGAGTAGCCGTTGGACGAGTACTTGCCGAAGAACGGCTGGAAGTTCGCGCTGCCCGCCGGAGGCTGGAAGTCGGAGCAGTCCTTGGTGGCGACGTTCGCCATGTAGTCGTGCCAGATCGAGGCGGGAATCGTGCCGCCGGCCACCCGGATCCCGTGCACGCTGAGCATCGGCACCTTCTGGTTCGGATAGCCGACCCAGGTCGCCGTCGTGAGCTTGGGCGTGTAGCCGATGAACCAGGCGTCGGTCCAGTCGTCGACCGTGCCGGTCTTGCCCGCCGCCGGGCAGCCGATGTTGGCGCCTGTCCCGGTGCCCCGCTGGATGTTCTGCTCGAGGATCTTCGTCGCCTCCCAGGCCGTGCCCTGGGAGAAGGTGCGCTTGCCCTTGGGCTTGCCCAGGTCCTCGGACTTGCCGTCGGGGAACACGACCTTCTTGACGGCGATCGGCTTGTGCCGGATCCCGAACGAGGCGATCGTCGCGTAGGCGTTCGCCATCTCGAGCGGCGAGACGCCGAGGCGCAGGCCGCCGAGGCCCTCCGCGGGATACCCGTCGAGCTTGGTCGTGATGCCCATGTCGTAGGCGGCCTGGCGGACCGCGTCGGGGCCGACGTCGAGGTCGAGCTGCGCGTAGACCGTGTTGTCGGACTGCAGCGTCGCCGTGACGAGGTTCATCGACCCGCCGTAGCTGTTCGAGTAGGTGTTGACCTCCCACGGCCCGTACGGGGTGTTGAGGTCCAGCTTGTGCGAGACGTACGTCGTCGTGTTCGGGTTGATGCCCTTGCGCAAGGCCGCCATCAACACCATGACCTTGAAGGTCGACCCCGCCTGGCGGCGCCCCTGGGCGGCGTAGTTGTACTTGACCTGCCGGTAGCTGGAGGACGACGCCATCGCGCGGATGTAGCCGTTGCGCGGATCGATCGACACGATCGCCGAGGAGGGATCGTCGCTGTACGGGAGCTGCCCCTTCATCGCCGAGCGCGCCGCCTTCTGCTTGCCGAGGTCGATCGTCGTGTAGATCCTCAGCCCGCCCTTGCGCACGGTCTCCAGGCCGTAGCGCTCGATCAGCTGCTCCTTGACGTAGTCGAAGAAGTAGCTCTCGCGCTTGGTGAAGTAGTAGTCGTTGCTCTTGGCGCCGAGCGGGGCGGCGGCCGCCTGCTGGTACTCGGCGTCGCTGATCATGCGCAGCTTCCTCATCCGGCGCAGCACGTCGTTGCGGCGCGAGAGCGCGGCGCGCGGATCGCGGAACGGGTTGTAGAGCGACGGCGCCTGGGGCAAGCCGGCCAGGGTTGCCGCCTCCGGCAGCGTCAGCTTGCTGGCGGGCTTGTCGAAGAACACGCGGGCGGCCGCCTCGGCGCCGATCGCGGTGCGCCCGCCCACGGTCCCGTACGGCACGCTGTTGAGGTAGTTGGTGAGGATCCAGACCTTGGGATGCTCGTCCTCGAGCTCCTGGGCGAGCTTGGCCTCCTTGATCTTGCGCTTGAAGTCGCGCTTGCGCCCGATCGGATAGATGTTGCGCACGAGCTGCATCGTCAGCGTCGAGCCGCCCTGCACCGTCTCGCCGGAGCGCAGGTTCTTGATCGCGGCCCTGACGACGCCCTCGTAGTCGACGCCCTTGTGCTTGTAGAAGCGCTCGTCCTCGATCGCGATCGTCGCCTGCTTCAGCGACGTCGGCAGCTTGCCGGTGGTGACGGGCTGGCGCACCTCGTCGTTCTCGATGAAGCCCAGGCGCCGGCCATTGCTGGCGAACACCTCGGAGCTGGCGCCCTGGTCGACCGGCTTGAGCTCCTGGATGTCGGGCGCGTCGGAGGCCACGACGACGATGTAGCCGACGACGCTGGCGGCCGCCGCGAACGCGCCGATCACGGCCATGCCCAGGACGACGAGGACGCCGCGGCGGACCCCGCCATTGCGGCGGTGTCGGCGACGCAGTCTGCGCTGTCGAGGACTCATTGGTTGGGACGGGCCGAGGAAACCCGGACGCGGAACGAAGGGATTCTAGAGACTCACTACGTTCCCGGCGAAGGCTCGGTTGCACCGGGCAGGAGCCCGTCCGAGCGCAGCGCGCGCAGGGCGTCGGCCCGCAACTCCGCCGCCCGGGCGCCCCGGCGAGCGCTCGGGACCGGCTCGCCGGTCACCTCGAACCGGACCCCGTCGGCCGTGACCTCCGCCACCGAGACGTCGGTCACCCCGGGCAGCGCGACCAGCGCGACCAGCGCGCGATCGGAGTCGGCGTGCAGGGCGACCCACACATCCGCGGAGACGGTGCCCAGCGGCGAGACGATCGTGTCGTTGTGCAGGACCCCGGCGGCCAGGCGCTCGTTGGGGATGACGACCCGCACGCCGGTGTCTCCGCGCAGGTAGGTGTAGTTGAGGCGTACGTCCTCGACGGTCCCGCTCTCGCCCTCGAACTCGACGTGGTCGCCGATGCGCAGCGGCTGGGTGATCGCGAGCATCACGCCGGCCACGGCGTTGGCCAGCACCTGGCGGGCGGCGAACCCGACGACCGCGGCCGCCAGCACGCCCGAGGCGAGCAGGCTGGCGACCAGCTGGTTGAGCGACCCGAACTGGGCCAGCGCTCCCATCAGCCCGATCACCAAGATCAACGCGACCGCGAGCCGCCGCACGAAGCGCAGCCGCGTCGCCGCCACCGGCGAGACGGACGGCCCGCGCCCCTCGGCCGCTGCCGCCTCGGCCACCCGGCCCGCGCGGACGAAGGCGCGATCGACCACCGCGGCGATCACCAGCGCGAGGACGACGGACACGACGGCGGTGATCTCGTCGTCGTATCGGTCCGTGAAGGACTGCGCGGTGATGGCAACATCGTGGATCCGCATGGAGCGCGAGCCTATCCCCGCCCCGGTCCCGAGCGTCGTGCCGCGCCGGCGGCCCCGGCTGCGCGTGACCGATCCCGCCCGGGCGGCGGCGCTGCGCGATGCCTGGCAGGCGCTGTGGGTCTCGCGCGCGCTCGTGTGGCTGGCCGGCGTGGGTGCCGTCGTCGCCCTCGGACGATCCGGGCAGTGGCCCCTGTTCGACCCGTCAGGTGTGACCGCGCCGTTCGGGACGGTGGGCGACGCGCTGGTCGCGCCGGCCGCGCGGTGGGACGCGACCTGGTACCTGGGGATCGCGCTCGACGGCTACTCCGAGCCCACGCGGACGGCGTTCTTCCCGCTCTACCCGCTGCTCGTGCGCATCGCCGGCGCGCCCGGCGCCGCCGTCGGGGACGATCGCGCCGCCTACCTCCTGGCGGGCATCGCGTGTCGCTGGCGGCGTTCGCCGGCGCCCTCTACCTCGTGCGCCGGCTCGCCGCCCTCGAGCTCGGGGAGGAGGCGGCCCGCACGACGACCTGGCTGGTGGCGCTGTTCCCGACCGCGTTTGCGTTCTCCGCCGTCTACACGGAGTCGCTCTTCCTCGCCACGTCCGCGGGATCGCTGTACGCGGGACGGCTGGGACGGTGGCGCTGGGCGGGCGTCGCCGGCCTGCTCGCCGCGGCAACCCGCAGCACGGGAACGCTGCTCGTCGTCCCGCTGGCGATCCTGTGGCTGCAGGGCGCGCCGCGCCGGTGGCGCGACGCGGCGTGGATCGCCCTCGTGCCCGTCGGGCTGCTCGCCTATCTGGTCTACCTGGCGGCGGCGACGGGCGACCCGTGGACGCCGTTCAGCGTGCAGGACGCGTGGTATCGCGAGCTGGCCGGGCCCTGGGGCGGCGCCTGGGACGGGGCCGTCGCGGCCTGGGACGGCGTGCGCCAGCTCGTCTCCGGCTCGCGCGAGCACGTCTACTTTGCCGCCGCCGCCGGGGATCCGTTCGTCGTCGCGGCGCACAACGTCGGGAATTTCGCGTTCCTGTGCTTTGCCGTCGTCGCGGTCGTCGGGGTGTTTCGGCGCCTGCCGCTCGCCTACGGCGCGTGGGCGCTGCTGGCCGTGGCCGCGCCCCTCTCCTACCCCGTCGGGCCGGAGCCGCTCGCGTCGCTGCCGCGCTACCTCGCCGTCGTGTTCCCGCTGCACATGTGGCTGGCCGCGTGGGCCACCGACCGCGGCTGGCAGCGGCCGGCGGCCCTCGTCAGCGGGGTGCTGCTGGCGGCGCTGACGGTGCCGTTCGCGGCGTGGGAGTGGGTCGCCTGAAGGTCCGGGCCGTCCTGCTCGACGCGCTCGGGACGCTGCTTCGGTTGGAGGACCCGGTGCCCCCGCTGCGCGAGCAGCTCGCCGCGCGCTGCGACCTGGACGTCGGCCGGGAGACGGCCGAGGCGGCGCTGGCGGCCGAGATCGCCTACTACCGCGCGCACAACCTCGAGGGCCGAGACCGCGCCGCTCTGGCGGACCTGCGGCGCCGCTGCGCCCTGGTCCTTCGCGACGCGCTCGGGCCTGCGGCCGGCGAGACCCGGATCGATGACGTGCTCGGCGCCCTGCTTGCGGCGCTGCGCTTCACGCCGTACCCGGACGTCCTGCCCGCGCTCGAGCGGATGCGCGCCGTCGGGCTCCGGCTCGTGGTCGTGTCGAACTGGGACGTCTCGCTGCACGATCGGCTCGCCGAGACGGGGATCGCGGAGCGCGTGCACGGCGTGATCGCGTCCGCGGAGCTGGGCGCGCCCAAGCCCGCTCCCGCCATCTTCGCCCATGCCCTCACCATGGCGGGGGTCCCGGCGCGGGAGGCGTTGCACGTCGGCGATTCTCCGAACGAGGACGTCGAGGGGGCGCGGGCGGCGGGGATCGAGCCGGTGCTCCTGGTCCGCGAGGGCGAGCTCGCGGTCGAGGGCGTTCGCACGACGCGCTCGCTCGCCGAGCTGGCGGAGCTCGTGGCCTAACCTCCTTCCGGCCGTGTCCAGCATTCCTCCTCCGCTCACGTATCCGCATCCGGGGCCGCCACCCGAACTTCCCGAGCGGCCCGAGGGCCTGCCGGACCGCCCGCCCGCCTGGCCCCCGTGGACGGCCCCGGTCGCCCTCATCGCCGGATTCGCCGTGGCGATCTTCGGCTACATCGTCCTCGGAGCGATCGCCGGGGCGGCCGGCGCGGACGTCGACAACCTGCCGGCGGGGATCGACATCGCGGCGACGGTGATTCAGGACGGCGCGCTGGTCGGCAGCGCGCTGGTGTTCGCGCGAATGTCGTCGCGGCCGCGGCCCAGCGATTTCGGCCTGCGGCCCGCCCGCCTCTGGTCGTCGGCCGGCTGGCTCGCGCTGACCTGGTTCGGCTTCTTCCTGTTCAGCGTGATCTGGGTGGCCGCGCTCGGGATCACCGAGAAGGACGACCTCCCCGAGCAGCTCGGAGCCGATAAGAGCACGGCCGCGCTGGTCGCGGTCGCCCTGCTCGTCTGCGTCGTGGCGCCCGTGGCCGAGGAGGTGTTCTTCCGCGGCTACTTCTTCACGGCGCTGCGCAACTGGAGGGGGGTGTGGCCCGCGGCGATCATCACCGGTCTCGTGTTCGGAGCCATCCATGCCGGTTCGGCGCCCGTCGGGTACCTCGTCCCGCTCGCCGTGTTCGGCTTTGGGCTCTGCCTGCTCTACTGGAAGACCGGCTCGCTGTACCCGTGCATCGCGCTGCACGCGATCAACAACTCCATCGCCTTCGGCGTGACCCAGAGCTGGGACTGGCAGATCCCGCTGTTGGTGATCGGGTCGCTCGCGATCATCGGGCTGGTCATGCTCGCCGTCGGGGACCGCGCGCCACGGGCCGCGCCGGCCTGAGCGCTCTATACGATTCCGCTCCCATGAAGCGCACGGACGCCCGCCTCCTGCTCCCCGCCCTCGCGCTCCTTGCGCTCCTCGTGCCCGTGGCTCCCGCCTCGGCGGCGCGGAAGCCCCGCAAGCCCGCCTACGTGCCGGCCCTGCGGCTGGTCGTCGAGCGCGCGTACACGCTCAACGCTCGCCGGGTCGCGCTCCAGCACCAGCGAGTGCGCATCCGCGGGATCGTGCGCCAGTACGTCCCCGGGCAGGTCATGAACCTCCGCGTGCTGCTGGGCAAGCGCCGCTACGTCGGCGTCCGGCGAGTCGTGCGTCAGAGCGGCGGGCGGGGCGTCTTCTCGGTCGAGTTCAAGGCCCACCGCCGCGGGACACTGCGCGCCTTCGCCACCGGCGGTGGCCTGACCGCTCGCTCACGCTCCGTCAACGTCATCAAGCGCAGCGCGGGAGAGGGCCAGACCGGCCTGCACGTCGTGTTCCTCCAGCACCGCCTGCGCGACCTGCGCTACCTCGTGAACCTCTCGGGCACCTACGACAGCTCCACGTCGCGCGCCGTGATGGCATACCGAAAGGTCACCGGCATGAACCGGCGCTACAGCGCCAACAGCGCGATCTTCGACCGGCTGGCGCACAAGCGCGGGCGCTTCGTCGCGAGGTACCCGCGCCACGGCAAGCACGTCGAGGCCGACCTGTCGCGCCAGGTGCTCGCGCTGTTCGACCGCAAGGGCAAGCTGTTCCGGGTCCTCATCATGTCGTCGGGCAAGCCGAGCACCCCGACCGTCCGTGGGTCGTTCCGCGTCTATTCGAAGACCCCGGGGACGAACTCGAAGGGGATGGTGAACTCGAACTACTTCGTCGGCGGCTACGCCATCCACGGCTACCCCGACGTGCCCGACTATGCGGCCAGCCACGGGTGCCTGCGCATCCCGATCCCGAACGCGCGGTTCATGTTCCGCTGGCTGGACTACGGCGACGGGGTGGACGTCTACCGCTAGACGCCCGGCGGCGGAGTGCTGCCGCCCGACACCGGCGCAGCCGGTGGAGGCTGGCGATGATGGTGGACGAGCGGCTGCGAGCGGACCGCGATCATGCGTGCCAGGTAGAGCAGCAGGAGTCCGTAGACGAGCAGCCCCAGCAACGTCGGCACGCCACGCTTGACCCACACGTTGTCGGTGCTCAGGGGCGCGGCGAACGGGCGCAGGATGACGTCGTCGACGTCGTCGATGGTCTCTCGGGCCTTCGTGTGGTGCGACTCGCGCTGGCGCTCGGTCGCCCCGCCCGGGTCGACCACGGCGCTGACCTGGCCGTGAGAAGCGTCGCTCGCCTGCTCGGAGGCGAACAACACGAAGCTGAGCGCGATGATTGCGCACGACACGAGGGAGATGGCCCTGAGGGCAACGTCGAGCACTCTGCTTAAGATCGGTCGTCGCGGATGGAAGCCTTGACTCCACAAGAGCGTTTGGTGGCCGTTCTGCACGATCACGCGCTCGTGATCGGCGAGGTCACGCTCACCAGCGGGGCCATCGCGCAGTACTACGTGGACGCCAAACGGGCGATCCTGCGCCCCGAGGGATTCGCCGCCCTCGCCGAGCTCGTGGCCGAGCGCGCGACCGCCCGCGGCGCCACCGCGGTCGGCGGGCTGACCATGGGCGCGGACCCGATCGCCTGCGCGGCGCTCGCCGGGGGCGCGCCCGTGAAGGCGTTCTTCGTGCGCAAGGAGGCCAAGGCCCACGGCCTCCAGCGCCGCATCGAGGGTCCCCCGCTGGAGGAGGGCGACCGGTGCCTGATCGTCGAGGACGTCGTCACGTCCGGCGGCTCGACGATCGCCGCGATCGAAGCGGTGCAGGAGGCGGGGTTCGAGGTGTGCGGCGTGGTGGCCGTGCTCGACCGGCTGGCGGGAGGCGGGGAGGCGATCAGCGCCGCCGCGGGCGGCGCGCCGTATGACGCTTTGACCACGATCGACGACGTCTATCCGGACCGGCCGGACCGCGCGTAGCGCTGGCGAACGGCGGGCATCGAGGGGGTGGGTTCGGGCGCTACCGGGGTCTGGGTCGGTGAGCCCGACCTATGCCGCGGGTAATGACGGTCGACCACTCCGCCCCGCTCGGGCCGCCCTCGATGAGCCGTTTTCGAAACGCCGCTACCGCGGAGCCCGCGCCCGGAACGTGCGGATCATGCCCGTGATCGCCGGCCGGTAGAGCGCGGCCGGGGAGCGGGCGGTGCGGAAGAACACCAGCGCGTAGGTCACCCGCCCGCGCCGCTGCAGCGCGACGGCGCGGATCGCCTGGCGCACGCGAGTTCGCCTGAAGGTCCCGCTCGCCGCGACGCTCGCCGCCGGATAGTGAGCTCCCCGGACGGAGACCGGCCGCCCGACCTTGCGTTTGCGATAGCCGGGGAGGGCCATGACCAGGCGATCGGCGTAGTTCGCCGGCCGCAGGTCCCGGCCGTCAGAGCTGCGGTCGGCGGTGATGCTCACGGCGAGCAGCCGGTCTCCCGACCGCACGAGCGTGGCGCCCTGTGCGCCCCGCGCCTTCCACCCGGGCGGGATCCCGACCGAGAAGCCGGCGTGGCGGTTGACCAGGCGCGTCCACCCGGTCGGGAGCCGCGCGGGCCGGTCGTCGGTCTCCGCCCGCCGGGGCGGCTCCGCCGGCTTCGGCGTGTCGGATCCGCCGCAGCCCACGCCTGCGCCGGCGCCCGCCGCCACGCACGTACCCACCACGACGAGTCGCCGGACCATCGAGCGCCAAGCGTACGCCCCGACCAGGATTCGAACCTGGGGCCTACTCCTTAGGAGGGAGTCGCTCTATCCAACTGAGCTATCGGGGCCGGCTGATCGGAAAGCGATCCTTTGTCCACAGCGTAGGTGTTTTTCGCGGTGTCGAGTGGTATAGACCGCTTGCATCCGAAAGAGGGGGGAAGCATCTCGGAGCGAAAGGACGGGGGTTGAGTTCGGTCGACATCACGCGCGAGCCGACCATCGAGCTCGGCGCGACAACCGAGGCTGCCGGGGAGATCGCGGCGCGCTCTCCGCTGGAACTGTTCTGGCGCCGCCTGCGCCAGGACAAGGTCGCTCTCGCGGCCCTCGGCTTCATCGTCCTGCTCATTCTCGTGGCGATCGCCGCCCCCCTCATCGTCAAGCTCGTCGGCGCCCCGCCGCCCGATCAGCAGTCGACGGCCGCGCTCGACCAGTTCGGCTCGCCCACGGGGCCGAGCAGCGAGCACCTCTTCGGCGTCGACCAGCTGGGGCGCGACGTGTTCAGCCGCGTCGTCTACGGCGCGCGCGTGTCGCTCGAGGTGGCCTTCATCTCCACGGGCATCGCCGTCGTCGTCGGCACGATCATGGGAATGGTGGCGGGGTTCTACCGCGGCTGGGTCGACACCGTGCTCTCGCGGCTGATGGACGTGCTGCTGGCCTTCCCGATCCTGCTTCTGGGGATCGGCCTCGCCTCGGCCTGCGCGCTCGGCGACGGCTGTCTCGGCGGGATCGTCAAGCCCGGGCTCACCACGGTGATCTTCGTGATCTCGCTCGCGGCGTGGCCGTACATCGCGCGGATCATCCGGGGCCAGGTGCTGTCGCTGCGCGAGAAGGAGTTCGTCGAGGCCGCGCGCTCGCTCGGCGCGTCGAACACGCGCATCATCTTCCGCGAGATCCTTCCCAACCTGGTGGCGCCGCTCATCGTCTACACGACGCTGATCATCCCCACCAACATCCTCTTCGAGGCCGCGCTGTCGTTCCTCGGCGTCGGGGTCCAGCCGCCCACCGCGAGCTGGGGCCAGATGATCGCCGACGCCACCGGGATCTTCGACACGGCGTGGTGGTACATGCTCTTCCCGGGCGTGGCCCTGCTGCTCACCGTCCTCGCGTTCAACCTCGTGGGCGACGGGCTGCAGGACGCGCTCAATCCCAAGACGGGCCGGCACTAGGAACCCTTCGTGAAAGGACGGACGATGACCCGACATCCCAAGAGCGCTCCTGGTGACGCTCGCGGCCGTGGTGAGCGCCATCGCGCTTGCCGCGTGCGGCTCCAGCAACGACAACAAGAGCTCCAGCAACGGCGGCGGCGCCGAGATCAAGCCGGTGTCGGGCCAGAAGAAGGGCGGCACCCTGCAGGTGCAGTCGGTCGAGGGCTTCGAGCACCTCGACCCGGGATCGTCGTACTTCCAGCTCGACTACGAGGTGGTCTACGCGGCGCACCGGCCGCTGTACTCGTTCAAGCCCGAAGACCCCACCCGCGTCGTGCCCGATCTGGCGGCGTCGGACCCCCAGATCTCGCGCCGACGAGAAGACCGTGACGATCAAGATCCGCCCGAACGTCAAGTACAGCCCGCCCGTCAACCGCGCGGCCACGTCGAAGGACGTCAAGTACGCCATCGAGCGCGGCTTCAACCCCAGTGTCGCCAACGGCTACGCCCCGTCGTACTTCAGCGACGTCGAAGGGGCCGACACGGCGAAGGGCGGACCGATCGCCGGCATCCAGACGCCCGACGACACGACGATCGTGTTCAAGCTCACCAAGCCGTTCGGGGCGACGATGGCCAAGGCGCTGTCGCTGCCACTGTCGGCGCCCGTGCCCAAGGAGTACGTGGACAAGATCAACGGCGACGCCAAGTCCCCGAGCGTCTACGACTCAGACCCGGCCAAGCAGGTATTCACGGGGCCGTACGTCATCAAGTCCTACGCGGCCGGCAAGAACATCGCGCTGGCCCGGAACCCGAACTGGGACCGCGAGGCCTCGGGCGACTTCCGGCCGGCCTACGTGGACGCGGTGAGCTGGCAGATCGGGACCGACCCGAACGTTTCGGGCCGCAAGATCCTCACCGGCCAGGACCTGATCAACGGCGACACCCCGGCTGCCCCGGTGGTCAAGCTCGGGGTCCAGAAGTACAAGGACCAGATCAGCTTCACCCCGCTGGGCAACCGCTACATCGCCATGAACACCGCGATCCCGCCTTTCGACAACGTCAACCTGCGCAAGGCCGTGGTGGCGGCGACCGATCGCAAGGCGCTTCAGCTCACCCGCGGCGGAGCTGTGGCCGGCGACATCGCGACCCACTTCCTGGCGCCGACGGCACCGGGCTTCGACGGCCGCGGGCGGGATGAAGGGCCCCGACCTGGACTTCCTCGCCAATCCGAGCGGCGACATGACGGTGGCCGCGAAGTACATGAAGGCGGCCGGGTTCCCGTCCGGGAAGTACTCGGGCCCGGCGATCTCGATGATCGGCGACAACTCCGACCCGGCGGCGAAGTCGGCGCAGGTCGCGCTGCAGACGTTCCAGAAGCTCGGGTTCAAGGTGAATTTCCGCGCGGTCGCGCACGAGACCATGTACTCGAAGTTCTGCAACGTGCCCAAGCAGAAGATCAACGTCTGCCCGAACGTCGGGTGGCTGCCGGACTTCCCCGACGGCTACGCGTGGCTGTACGTCCCCTTCAACTCGAAGGCCATCGTGCCGGTCAACAACTCGAACTGGGCGCAGTTCAGCAACCCACAGGTCGATGCGGCCATGGCCAAGGCGTCCGAGATCACGGACCAGAAGAAGCGCGACGAGGCGTGGGGCAAGATCGACGAGATGGTGACGTCGCTCGCGCCCGTCGTGAACTGGTTCTGGGACAAGCAGCCGAACATCCAGAGCAAGAACGTGCAGGGAGTCATCGCGCAGTGGAACGCGGCCTACGACCTGTCGTTCACGTCGTTGAAGTAGGTACGGAACAGGGGGGGCCCCGCGCTCGTGCGGGGCCCCACCTCCTTCAGCCCATGGTCCGCTACATCATCCGCCGCGTCCTGTGGGTGGTCGTGCTGCTGTTCTTGGTCAGCGCGGTCACCTTCGTGATCTTCTACTCGCTGCCCTCGGCCGACCCCGCGGCACTGCGGGCCGGGCGCCAGCCCAACCCCCAGTTGGTGGAGACGATCCGCCACAACCTCGGCCTCGACAAGCCGATCTACGTGCAGTACTGGCGCTACATGAAGGACGTCGTCCTGCACTTCGACTTCGGCTACAGCTACCAGAACTCGGCGCCGGTCCGAGAGCAGATCGTCGATCGCCTCCCGGCCACGATCTCGCTCACCATGGGCGCGGTCGTCATCTGGCTGGCCGTGGCCTTCCCGGTGGGGATTCTCTCGGCCCTCCGGCCCCGTCAGCTCCCGGACCGGATCGCCATGGGCGCGGCGCTGGTGGCCATCTCGGCGCCGGTGTACTGGCTGGGCCTCGTCTCGCTCTACCTCTTCGCCAAGGACATCGGGAAGTTCCCGCTGTTCGACGGGGCCGGCAGCTACAAGCCCCTGAGCGAGGACCCGTCGCAGTGGTTCGGGTCGCTGATCATGCCCTGGTTCGTGCTCGCGGCGACCTTCGCCGCCTTCTACGCGCGACTGCTGCGGGCCAACCTGCTCGAGACGATGTCCGAGGACTACATCCGCACCGCCCGGGCCAAGGGGCTGACCGAGCGGCGGGTCGTCCTCGGCCACGGGGTGCGCTCGGCGATCACCCCGATCGTCACCGTGCTCGGTCTCGACATCGGGATCCTCCTCGGCGGGGCGATCCTCACCGAGACGGTCTTCAACATCCCCGGCGTCGGACGGCTGGCCTATGACGCGATCCAGCGCGCGGACCTCCCGGTCATCCAGGGCACCGTGCTCTTCGGGGCGTTCTTCATCGTGCTGGCGAACCTCGTCGTCGACATCGCCTACGCCTTCATCGACCCCCGGGTGCGCTACCGGTGAGCCCCGCGCTGCTCGACGTCGAGGACCTGCGCGTCCACTTCCGCACCGAGGACGGCGTGGTCAGGGCCGTGGACGGAATCTCCTACTCGGTCGATCGCGGCCAGGTGCTGGGAATCGTCGGCGAGTCGGGGTCGGGCAAGAGCGTCTCCAATCTCACGATCATGGGCCTCACCCGCTCGCAGAGCGCTGACATCTCGGGCCGGGCGGTCTTCGAAGGGCGCGACCTGCTGACCCTGCGCAACGAGGAGATGCGCCGGGTGCGCGGCGACGACATCGCGATGATCTTCCAGGACCCGCTGTCCTCCCTGCACCCCTTCTACAAGGTCGGGCGCCAGCTCGTGGAGGCGATTCGCGCCCACCGGGACGTCTCCAAGGCCCAGGCGCTCGATCGTGCCATCGACCTGCTCGGCCTCGTGGGGATCCCCGAGCCGCGCCAGCGGGTCGACCACTACCCGCACGAGTTCTCCGGGGGCATGCGCCAGCGCGCCATGATCGCGATGGCGCTGTCGAACGAGCCGAAGGTGCTGATCGCCGACGAGCCGACCACGGCCCTGGACGTCACCGTGCAGGCGCAGATCCTCGATCTGATCGCGCGGCTCAAGGACGAGCTGGGCATGGCCGTGATCATCATCACCCACGACCTCGGAGTGGTGGCCGAGATGGCGGACGAGATCGCGGTGATGTACGCCGGCCGGATCGTCGAGCAGGCGCCCGCGGACACGATCTTCGGCGCCCCGGAGCACCCCTACACGTGGGGTCTGCTGAACTCGATCCCCCGCCTCGACACGCCGCGCGAGGAGGACCTCGTGCCCATCCCCGGCAGGCCTCCCAGCCTCATCACGCTGCCCAGCGGCTGCCACTTCCACCCACGCTGCCCCTACGTGCGCGACCGCCACCGCAAGATCGATCCCGAGCTCGCGCCCACGCCCGGCGGCGAGGATCACCTGGTGGCGTGCCTGCTGGAGGCCGAGACGCGCCGGCGCCTGTGGCACGAGCTGCAGACCGACGGGCCCGCCGCGCGCGCCGCTCGCCAGGCCGCCGAGGAGGCCCGGGCATGAACCTCGTCGAAGTGCGCAACCTGGTCAAGCACTTCCCGCTGACCCGGGGAATCGTGTTCCAGCGTCAGATCGGCGCCGTGCACGCGGTCGACGACATCTCCTTCGACGTGCGGTCGGGCGAGACGCTGGGCCTGGTGGGCGAGACGGGGTGCGGGAAGAGCACCGCGGCGCGTCTGATGCTCCGCCTGCTCGACGCCACGGGCGGGACGATCAGCTTCCAGGGAGAGGACATCACACGCGTGAGGGGGTCGCGGCTCAAGGAACTGCGTCGCGAGATGCAGATGATCTTCCAGGACCCCTACTCGTCCCTGAACCCGCGCAAGACCGTCGGGACGATCATCGGCGAGCCCTTCACGATTCACGGCCTCAATCGGGGCGAGGGCGAGCGCAAGCGCGCGGTGCAGGAGCTGATGGAGCACGTGGGCCTGCACCCGGAGCACTACAACCGCTTCCCGCACGAGTTCTCGGGCGGTCAGCGCCAGCGCATCGGCGTGGCCCGGGCGCTCGCCCTGAAGCCCAAGCTCATCATCGCCGACGAGCCGGTGTCGGCGCTCGACGTGTCGATCCAGGCGCAGGTCCTGAACCTGCTCAAGGACCTCCAGCGCGACCTGGGCATCACGCTCGTGTTCATCGCGCACGACCTGTCGGTCGTGCGGCACATGGCCGACCGGGTCGCGGTGATGTATCTCGGCAAGCTCGTGGAGCTCGCGGACTCGGACACGCTGTACCGCGCACCGCGCCACCCCTACACGGGCGCGCTGATGTCAGCCGTCCCCGTTCCCGATCCCCGGCTGGCCGCGCGCAAGAAGCACGAACTGCTGACCGGCGACGTCCCGAGTCCCACGAACCCGCCCGCGGCCTGCCGCTTTCACACCCGCTGCCCGAAGGCGCAGGAGCGCTGCTGGACGGAGGAGCCGCTGCTGGCGCTCAAGCAGGGGGGCGGCGAAGCGGCCTGCCACTTCCCGCTGACCGACGCGGAAGTGGCGGACCGCGTGCCCACGGCGCAGCCGTCGGCTACTTCAGGGACGTGAACGAGGCCTATTCGGACTCGTCTTCGTACAGCGACTCGCGGGCGAGCTCGCGTCCCGTGCGGTCGAAGAGCTTGATCTCGAGCAGATCCGAGCGGTAGTCGTCGGGCGCCACGAGGGTGAACCGGTCCTCGACGAGGACGCACTGGTCGACGGCGAGGCCGGCCAGCTCCCCGGTCACGATCGCCCCGCCGTCGACGAGCGGGCTGCCCCACACGAGCGCGACCGTGGCCACGTGCCCATCCTCGCCGCGCCAGCGGCCGATCTGCTCGTCATTGAGGTCGATCTGCCACTCGGGGTTGCGCTCGGCCGTCTCGGCGGTGAAGTCGGCCGTGGCCTCGAAGTCCGACGGCTCGCCCGCCTCGCCCCCGGGCACGAAGGAGACGAAGCCGAACAGCTCCAGCCCCGTCGACGTCGGGGCCGTCGCGGGGATGTAGGTGCGCCCGCCGTAGGTGCGATCGGGGTGGAAGGCGATGTCGCCCGGCTCGCCGATCTCCTCGCCCTCGGAGTCGATGCGCGCGCACGCCTCGTAGAACGCGTCGGAGAGCCGGTGCGCCCAGCGTCCGTACGGCAGCCCCTCCTGGGGCGGCTCGGCGGCGTAGCGGGGAACCAGGCGGTCGGTGGGCGGCACAGGAGCGGCAGCCTACCCAGGGTGGCGACCCCAGGGGTTTGTCCAGATGCCTTGACCGGTGTCCGTGCGCGCTGAGAGGATCGCGGGGCCATCCACATTCCAAAGGAGAGATTCAGCGTATGGCTGAAGAAGTCCAGATTGCCGGCACGAGCGAAGTGGCGAAGATCCGCAATCCGCTCGCGCCCGCCCTACTCCCGTTCGTCACGTTCGGGATCTACACGTTGGTCTGGTACTACAAGATCAACAAGGAAATGGCCGAGATGGGCAAGGCCCGCAACACCGAGGAGCTGGGCACCAGCCCGACCACCTCGTTGATGGCGGTGCATGTTCGGCTGGATCATCATCGTCCCGCCGTTCCTGTCCTTCTACAACACGTGGAAGCGCAAGGTCGCGGCCGAGAGGCTGACGGGCCAGGAGGGCATGGAGGCCGGGCTCGGGTTCCTGCTGTCGATCCTGATCGGCCCTGTGGGCCACTACCTCCTGCAGCGCGACCTCAACGACGTGGTCCAGGCCCAGGCCTCCGGCTCGCCGCTGCCGCCGGCCCCGCCGGCGCCGCCGGTCGAGCAGCCGGCCCCGCCCGCGGCGCAGCCCACGGAGCCGCCCGCCCAGGGCTAGCACCTAGAGCTCGAGCAGGAGCGTCACCGGACCGTCGTTGACCAACTCGACGGCCATCAGCGCTCCGAACACTCCCCGTTTCGCGCCGAGTCGCTCGCAGAACCGCTCGTAGAGCGGCTCGGCACGATCGGGCGGGGCCGCGGCGACGTAGGAGGGTCGGTTGCCCTTCCGCGCATCGCCGTAGAGGGTGAACTGCGAGACGCACAGCACCTCGCGGTCGCCCAGCGGCTCGTTCATGCGCCCCTCCGCGTCGGGAAACACCCGCAGCGCGCGAACCTTCTCGGCGAGACGGTCCGCGGCCTCCGGGGTGTCGTCGTGCGTGACGCCGAGGAGGACGAGGAGGCCGGGGCCGATCTCGGCGACGGTGTCTCCGTTCACGGAGACGCTCGCGCGCTGAACGCGTTGGACCAGGGCTCTCACCGCTTAACGACGGGCATCGAGGGGGTTGGTTCGGAGGGGTGTGGCATGTTGGCCCCAATTATTGGGGCTGAGGTGACACACCCCCGCCAGGGCCGCCCTCGATGCGTCGTTCGCCGGCGGTACCACGGCCTCCGCAGCTACACGAACGCCGAGACGACCAACGCCGCGCACACCACGATCGCCGTGCTCCACGCGACGGCCCCGGCGGCGATTCGCATGTCGAGGCCGTAGGCGTGCGCGACGACGATCGTGTTGACGCCGCAGGGCATCGCCGCGAGCAGCAGGTAGGGCTCCGGCAGGTCGATCAAGGGCAGGGCGAGGACGTAGAGGAGAGCGGGCGCGACCAGGAGGCGCAGGCCGAGGGCGGCCACCACCGGCGGCGTCATCGGAGGGGGGAACGGGAGCGCCCCCTCCTCGGCCTCCGTCGCCAGCGTCACGCCGACGGCGAAGAAGCCGAGGGGGACGAGCGCGAACACGGCGACGCGCGAGGCGTCGACGAGCACGTCGGGCGCGAGGGCGTCGGGTGCCAGCACCGCGGCGATCACCGCGAGCAGCGGCGGGTTTCGCGTGAAGAACGCCTTCGTGCGCTCGCGCGCTCCCTCGCCGGCATCGCGTCCGAAGGCGGCGCCGACGGCGAACACGGGACCGAAGAGCCACGGCACCGTGACGAGCGCGTCGTAGGCGACGGCCTCGCCGAGGCGGTGGGATCCGAGGAACGCGACGACCAGCGGCAGCCCCACGTAGCCGGTGTTCACCTGCATCGAGGCCGCCATCAGCGAGCCCGTGCCCGGGCGGGCCAGCCTCAGCAGGCGCGTGCCGACGACGTAGGCGGCGAGCCCGACCAGCGCCAGGGCGAGCCAGGCGAGCGCGATCCCGCCCCCGACGTCGACGCTCACGTGCAGGCGCGCGATGTTGAAGAAGGCGATGAACGGGACGAGCGTGAAGAGCATGCCCGTCAGCGCGCCCCGGGCCGCGCGACGGGCGGGCTCGCCGAAGCGTCGCTCCGCCCCGATCCCGATCGCCACGGACAGGGCGATCGTCGCGGCGATCGGGATCACGCGTCGCGCAGCTCGGCGGCGGCGCGCTCGGGCGCCAGTACGTTCAGGTGCACGCCCGTGCCGAGCTCGAGCCCGGCCAGATGGACGAGGCGCGGCACGATGTCGATGCGCCAGCACCAGTGCTCGGCGCCGCGCGGCGCGGAACGCACCCACAGGTTGAGCGGTGGGCTCGCGCCGAACCGGCGCTCGAGGCGCGTGAGCGCATCGTGCAGCAGGGCGGCGCCCGTCGGTCCGTCGTCCTCGAAGCGCGCGCGAGGACGGCGCGGGGCGATCATCAGCTGGAAGGGCAGGCGGGCGGCGTACGGGGAGAGCAGCACCGCCTCCTCGTCGATCGCCACGATCCGCTCGCGCCGGCGCACCTCCTCCTGGACGAGATCCTCGAGCAGGTTCTGGCCCATCGTGCGGGCGGCGTGGGCGCCGAAGTGCTCGCGCTCGCGCGCGACGGCCGCCGGGACGAAGTCGAGCGCGTAGAGCTGGGCGTGCGTGTGGGGCAGCGAGGACCCGGCCTCCCGACGCTCGTTGACCATCACGTGGACGAAGGACGCGTCCGCGTGGGCGCGCATCCGATCGCGCCAGACGTCGAGCGCCGCGGCCACCTGCTCGGACGGCAGCTCGGCCAGCGTGCCCACCGGCTGGGGCCCGTTGACGATCACCTCGTGCGCTCCGAGCGCGGGGCGGGCGGCGAACAGGTCGGGGTTCGCCTCGGCCGGCGTGGGCTCCGGGTCGGGGGACAGCGCGGGATAGAGATTCGGCACCACGCGCACCGTCCAGCCGGGGGTGTCGGGTGCGCCGCCGCCCGGGCGCACGGCGTAGACCTCGGGCGGGGTACGGGCCTCGTGGCCCTCGGCGAACGGGTCGGCCTCGGCGTCCAGCGGTGGCGCGGGCTCGACCGTGAATCCACCGCCGGGACGACCGGCGCGGTCGCCCGCCACGATCACCTTCACGCCGGTCAGCGGATCCACCCGTACCTCAGGCAAGGCGCTTCTCCATCAGGAGGTGCTCGATCCCGGCCTCTTCGAAGATCTCGCCGCGCTCGGCGAACCCGCCCCGGGCGTACAGCTCGCGCGCCTGCGCCTGGGCGTGCAGCGCGATGCGGTGCGCCCCGGCCGCCCGGGCTTCGCGCTCGGCGCCGGCCAGCAGCCCGGCGCCGATCCCCCGGCCGCGCGCCTCGGGCTCGACGGCCATCCGCCCGAGCTTCGCCGTGTCGCCGTCGAGCACGAGCCGGCAGGTACCCACGACGGCGCCATCCGAGACCGCGACGACGTGCAGCGCCTCGCCGTCGCGCCCGTCGGCCTCGAGGTCCACCGCCACCCCCTGCTCCTCGCAGAACACCCGGTGGCGGAGCGCCAGCGCGGCATCGCGCTCACGGTTTCCCGCGACGAGACGGATTTCGAGGACAGTTGGGGTGGTCATGGGGTATCCTCATATCACTCAAGCGGGGACGGGCCGGCTTGCGAGGAGGACACTCGCAGCCCTCGGGAGGTGCTCGACCCAGACGTCGCACCGTCCCCCAGCGCGCAGTCCCCGCTACCGACGCATCTGCAGGCCATCATGGCTGAATCCATCGCAGCGGCCGCTGAGGCCGCGTCGCTTCCAATTTCCGCCGACATCGAGCGGGCAAAAGACTTTACCCGCGAGCCCTTCGTGCTCGAGGGGGAGCCGCCCGAGGAGGCGCTGGCACCCGGTAGCGCCCGCCGGCGCGCGCTCGACGCGGCGCTGGCCGAGCTCGACGCCGGCGCCGACCACCCGTCCGTGGAGTGGCGGCGCGAGTTCTCGCTGCTGCTGGGGCTCGAGCGCCTGCTCGCGCAGGACGAGCCCCACCTGGCCGACGGAACCGAGCTGACCGCCCACCAGGTCGACGCCCTCTCGGGCACCCTGATCGCCCTCACCGCCGAGGTGCAGCGGGCTCACAGCAACGGGAACGGCAACGGCGCCGTCACCGCGCCCGTCTCTCCGGAGGACCTGGCCTCATCGGCCATCCCCGGCGAGGAGGAGATCGACGAGGAGGTCGAGCCCGACGAGGAGCCGGTCGACTGGGCGGACGAGGAGCCGGACCTCGACGAGGACGCCCAGCTCCCCGAGCAGCCCGAGGACCCCAACGCGGCGCGGCGCTTCTGGTTCGAGCACGCGACCGGCTCGGGCAAGACGGTGGCGGCCATGGGCTTTGTCGAGGCCTCGCGCACGGGCGGCATCCTCATCCTCACCCACCGCCGCAACCTGGTGGACCAGTTCCACGGCGAGCTGCGCGAGCGGGGCTACGCCAAGCGCATCTCGCCCGCCCTGCTCGGCGACAAGGACCGCGCCGACGGCCCGGTCACGGTCGAGACCTACCAGTGGTTCGTGCGCAACGCGGGCAAGATCTCCGACGCCTACACGATCGTCATCTGCGACGAGGCCCACACGGCGCTGGGGGAGAAGACGAGCGCCGCGATCCGCCGCTGGGCCGGCCCGGTCTTCATCGGCATGACGGCGACGGGCGCCCTGATCGCGCGCCACGTCACCGACCTCTTCCCCACCCAGACCTCACGCTTCGACCTCGCCCAGGCGGCGCGCCGCGGCGTGATCGCGCCGCTGCGCTGCATCCGCATCCCGCCCGGGCCCGGCGTGCGGACGATCGCCAAGGTGCCGCTGCGCCGCGGCGAGGTGGACACCGAGTTCGACCAGGAGATGCTGGCCGAGCTGCTGGACCAGCACCCCTTCAACGTCGCGGTCGCCGACCTCTACAAGTCCCGCTTCAACGGGGTGCCCGGAGTGGTCTACGCGGCCGGCGTGCGCCACGCCTACAACGTCGCCGAGGCGATGCGGGCCGACGGGCTCAAGGCGCAGGCCGTGTCGGGCGAGACGCCCAAGCGCGAGCTGACGCGCATCCTCTCGGCCTACGAGCGCGGCGAGATCGACGTGCTCGTCAACGCGCAGCTGCTCGCCGAGGGTTGGAACTCGCCGCGCGCGACGGTCTGCATGCATCTCGCGCCGACCGCCTCCAAGCGGATCTACCAGCAGCGCGTCGGCCGCGTGACCCGCCGCCAGCCGGGCAAGGAGGCGGGCCTGGTGGTCGACTTCGTCCATCCTGCGACCAAGCACGACGACCCCGTGGTGACGCTGCACTCGCTGCTCGACCGCGACGTCTACCGCGGCGGGGCGATCGTCGTCGGGCCGGTGCGCCGCGGCCGCGGCCGGCGCGTGCGCGTCGAGCGCCGCGTGCTGCCGGTGACGCCCGAGCCGGAGCGCCGCGCCGAGGTCTTCGAACGCGAGCTCTGGCGGATCGCCGTCGAGCACCTCGACTACGGCGAGCAGCACGTGTGGGCGGCGCTGGCCGGCGCGCGCGTCGCCCCGAACGGCTGGCGCCGGGCCAAGGCCATGCTCCACTTCGACCGCCAGGGCGAGCTCAAGCGCCGCTTCCTGCTCACCGCGATCCAGCGCAACCGCAACACGCAGCTGAGGCTGCGGGCGCTGTCGGAGATCGCGTCGCTGCGGGATGCCGAGGCCTTCGACGACGCCGTGCAGATCGTGGGCACGTGGTCGCGCGACGAGAAGCGCGAGGCGGTCAAGGTGCTGCTCCAGGCGCTGGCCGAGAAGCGGATCGGACGCCGCGACCAGGCCAACGCGTGGATCTGGCACCTCGCCGAGTACACCCGCGAGATCCACGAGGAGTACGCCGTTCAGCGCTGGCCCGAGACCAAGCGCCTGCTCGGCCTGCTGGTCAACTCCTCCGGCCAGGCTCACGCCCGCAACGCCCGGCGCCTCGTCCATGCCTCGCGCAAGCAGGACCGCCGCCTGTCGGCCGCCCTGCTCGCCGCCGCCCTCGCCCACACGCCCGAGGCCCAGCAGGCGCTCGACGGCGCGCGCACGCGGATGGCGCGCAAGCCCAGCGCGCTGGCGCGCGAGCTGCTGAAGAACTTCCCCAAGCGCGGCGGACGCCGCCGCGGACGCCGGCGCGGTGGGGGCGGCGGAGGCAAGAGCGGTGGGGGCGGCAAGGGCGGCGGCAACGCCTCACAGAAGTCCGCCGGCGGCGAAGCGGAGCGGACCCGAGGCGCCCGACGAGAAGGTGCTCGACGAGGCGCTCGCCCCGGAGGCGATGGAGGCGGCCGAGGCGGGGAACGCCGACGCTCCGCTCGAGGACGATGCGCACGAGACGCTCGAGCACCAGGTCGCCGACACCCTCGAGGAGGTCCTCGAGGAGTCGCTCGAGGACGAGGACGACTCGGACTCTCCGGCGGCGGCCAGCGCGTAACGGAAGCGGTCGCCCCTTGAGCGGAGGAGACTCAAGGGGTCTGACCCCTAGGTGCACCTCGCCGGCGTCGAGGGTGACGAGCTCGTCGCCGGCGCGCACGAGCAGCCGCCCGTCGCCGTCTATTCCCTCGGCCACGCCGCTCCCGTCGGCCCACGACACCTCCCGTCCCGCCAGCGCGTCGCGCGCGCGGAAGGCGGTGACGACATCGTCGTGGGGGACCGCGAGCCACCCGTGAAGTGCGCCCAGGAGCTCGTGGAGGGCGGGCTCGACCTCCGCCGGGTCGCGCCCGAGCGTCGCGGCGGTGTCGCGCAGCTCCGGCGGGAAGTCATCGGGGCGCAGCGCGACGTTGAGGCCGATCCCGAGCACCATCCACCCTTCCTGTGAACGGCCCTCGACCAGGATCCCGGCGACCTTGCGCCCATCCAGCAGCACGTCGTTGGGCCACTTGATCGTCGTCGCCTCGCCCGCCACCTCGGCCACGGCGAGCGCCGCCGCCAGAGGCAGCAGGCGAGGCCACTCCCGCAGCACGAGCGACATCAGCAGGGCCCGGCCGGGGGGAGCGCTCCACACTCGGCCCTGGCGACCACGGCCGGCGGTCTGCTCGCCAGCCGTGACCAGCGTGCCGTGCGGCGCGCCCGCCGTCGCGAGCTCGCGCGCTCGACGCGTTCGTGGAGTCCGTGCGCCGGTGATGGACGCGCGGCGCGCCCAGCGGCGCGCTCACGCCGGCGCGATCCGCAGCTCGCCGCCGGCCTGCAGGCCGAGCAGCTGCGCGGCGTTGCCGCGATTCACCGCCACCGCCAGCGTGCGGTAGGCGTCCTCGTAGACGAGCAGCTCGCCCGCCCGGACGTCGGCGAAGGTGACCGCGTACCAGGCGGTGAAGCGCTCCGGCCCGACCTCCAGCTCGAGCGGGCGGCCGAGCTTGATCCCGGACCCATCCAGGTCCTCGTGCGTGGCGTCGAGGATGACGTTGCCGAAGCGGTCGACCGCGAGGGCGTGGGCGATCAGCGCCCCGTCGTCGGCCTGAGGCCGCGACAGCTCGATCCGGCCCAGCGAATCGGCGTCGCACGGCTCACCGGCCTCGGCCAGCGCGGCCCCGGCCGCGAGCCGGGCCGCCACGGGGGCGAAGATGTCGCGCCCGTGGAATGTCGCCGAGACCGGCTCCAGGCGCCACGGCGAGCGCCCGACGTCCATCGCCTCCACCGCCCCGCCGAAGCGCTCGACGGCGAGGGAGAGGACGCCGTTGTCCGGGCCCACCAGGACGCGGTCGTCCTCGGCGCAGCGGATCGCCACGGCGCGGCGCTCCGCGCCAACCTCCGGGTCGACGATCGCCAGGTGCACGCCCGGCGGCATGTAGGGGAGCGCGTTGCGCAGCACGAGCGCGCCGGCGCGCACGTTGTGCCGCGGTATGCCGTGGGTCACGTCGATCACCCGCGCCTCGGGCGCGATCCGCGCCATCACCCCGTGGCAGACGCCGACGAAGTCGTCCTCGTGGCCGTAGTCGGACAGGAAGCTGATCGTGGGCGGCACGGCCGCCCAACCTACCGCGCTTTCCGCTCTACGGGTGCTTGGCGAAGCCGACCACCGCGCAGCGGCGGTAGTGGCGATGTGCGCGCGAGGAAAAGGCGAAGCGACAGCTAGCGCCTGCGCGCATGCCGCCGAGGCTGCGGCCTCCCTGGACGATCTCGACCGAGAAGCCGAAGCGGACCGTGCCGCGCTGATTGAAGTAGGTCCGCCCGACGGTGAGGCCTGGGCGGAACGTATCCCCGGGTCCGTCGGCTGTGTAGTCGTCGAGCAGCAGTCCGCCCGTGTTGATCGAGTGCAGCTTGTCCAGGCGAACCCGTTTGAAGGGAGGGGCATTGGCCGAGGGCGCCAGGGCCCGTCCCGCTCGGACGCGCAGCACCACGTACACGGGCGCAGGGTCGGCCGGAGCGGAGGCGCGGGTCACGAGAAGCTGGAAGATGTCGTCGCTCATGAAGAAGTTGCTGCCGACCCGAGAGAGCCGGTGGCGCACGAACTTCACGCTGGACACTCGGGCCTGCTTGAACGCGAACACCTGGCGGGTGATCGTCGCGGTGGCCAGGCACTCGCCGGCCGAGGCGCCGGATTGGGACTGCAGCTCCTGGATCCACGTCACGGTGAACGTGAGCGAGGAGGCGCGCGGGGTCGTGAACTCGTACCCACCGCGGAAGCTGTCGGTCTCCGGCAGCTCCTTGAGCGTCACGCCGGCCGGCGCGGTGACGGCGATGGACCCTTCCTTGGCGTTGCTCTGGCGGTAGGCCGATCCGTCCGGGTAGCGCCCGATGGCCAGCTCGATCACCCGCGCGATCTGGTACTTGCGGCCGACCACCAGCGCGTGGTCGACGCGGCCCACGGTCTCCCCGTCGATCTCCGCGGGCGTCCTGGCGTCGCCGAGCTCGCCGGGGTTGCAGGCCCGCGTCTGCGCGCCCGCGGGCGCGGCGGCGATGAGCAGCGCGCCGAGCGTGACGGGGAGGGCGACCCATTTCACATTCATCGCGCCGAGTATGACAACAGCGCCCGCACCAGACCGTCGACGTCGTGCTCGGTCGCCTCGACGTCGGGCTCGAGCCCGTGCTCGCGCAGCGTGGCGCTGGTGACCGGACCGATCGAGACGATCCGGCCGCGGGGCCGCTCGCCCCGAGCGGCGTCGAGAAAGAAGCGGACGGTGGAGGAGGACGTGAACGTGACGAAGTCGGCGTCCCGGGCGGCGGCGAGCGCGTCGTCGCCGAGCGGCTCGGCCACCGTCTCGTAGAGGGCGAGGACGTCGACCTCGACTCCCCGCTCGCGCAGCCCCTCGGGCAGCACGTCGCGGGCCTCCGCGGCGCGGGCCACAAGCGCGCGGGTGGCCGGCACGTCCGCGAGCGCTTCGAGCAGCGACTCGGCGACGGACCGCTCGGGCACGACGTCCGGCTCGATCCCCCGCTCGCGCAGGGCACGCGCCGTGCCCGGGCCGATGGCGGCGACGGTCTTCCCGGCGAACGCGCGGGCGTCCGCGGCGATGCGCTCGAACAGGAGCCGGACGCCGTTGGGGGAAGTCAGGCAGACGAGGTCGTAGGCATCCAGATCGGGCGGGTCGACGGGGAGGGGCTCGATGCGGATCGCGGGCGCCTCGACGACCTCGGCGCCCAGCGCGCGCAGCCGGGCCGCGAGCTCGCTGGCCTGCGCCCGGGCGCGGGTCACGGCGACGGTGCGGCCGTGCAGGGGGCGGTCCTCGAGCCAGGCGAGGCGCTCGCGCTCGGCCGCCACCGCGCCGACCACCGTCACCGCGGGCGGCTTGATGCCTTCCTCCGCGGCGCGGTCGGCGATCGTCGCCAGCGTGGCGAGGACCGTGCGCTGGCCGGGGAGGGTCCCGCGCTCGACCACCGCCGCGGGCTCGTCGGCCGGCCGGCCGGCGGCGATCAGCCCGCGCGCGATCGTCGCGAGGCGCCCCACGCCCATGTAGAGCACGAGCGTCCCGGGGAAGCGGGCGAGAGCGTCCCAGTCCAGCGCGCTCTCCGGCTTGTCCGGGTCCTCGTGGCCGGTCACGAAGGCGACCGCGCTCGCCGCGTCGCGGTGCGTGACCGGGATCCCCGCGTAGGCGGGCGCGGCGATTCCCGCGGTCACGCCGGGCACCACCTCGTAGGACAGCTCCGCCTCGCGAAGGGCGGCGGCCTCCTCGGCGCCGCGGCCGAACACGAACGGGTCCCCGCCCTTGAGGCGCACGACCCGCTTTCCCTCCCGCCCCAGGTCGACGAGCCGGGCGTTGATCTCCTCCTGCGCCATCGCGGGCCGCCCCGGCTCCTTGCCCACGTACACGAGCTCGGCGTCCGGGCGAGCGCCTTCCAGCGCCGCGGCGGGCGCCAGGCGGTCGTAGAGGATCGCGTCCGCCGCCGCGATCAGCTCGAGCGCCCGCACGGTGAGCAGGCCAGGATCGCCGGGCCCCGCGCCGACGAGCGCAACATGCCCCGTCATGAGTCCCCGCCGACCTCCGCCTCCGCCCGGCGCAGGAGGTCGCCCGCCCCGGCGGCCAGCATGCGTTCCGCCACCTCGCGGCCCAGCGCCTCGGGGTCGTCGCCCTCCCGCCGATCGCGCACCCACTCCGACCCGTCCGGTAGCCCGGCGAACGCCTCGAGCGCGCCGTCGCGGGCCAGCGCGCCGACCGGGGTGTGGCAGCTCGCCCCCAGCGCCCGGGTGAACGCGCGCTCGGCGCGCAGGCTGGCGTGCGACGGCTCGTGATCGATCGCCGACAGCGCCTCCCGCGTCGGGGCGTCGTCGGCGCGGGCCTCGACCGCGAGCGCGCCCTGTCCGGGAGCGGGGACGAAGTCCTCGAGCGCCTGCCCGGCGACGCCGGCGCGACCCAGCCGCTCCAGCCCGGCCACCGCGAGCACGATCGCTTCCCACTCGCCCTCGGCGAGCTTGCGCAGCCGGGTGTCGACGTTTCCCCGCATGGCCACCACCTCGAGATCCTCGCGGGCGGCGTGCAACTGGGCGGCTCGCCGCAGCGACGAGGTGCCGATGCGCGCGCCCTGCGCCAGGTCGTCGAGGGAGCCGGCGCCGACGAGGACGTCGCGCGGGTCCGCGCGCTCGGGGACCGAGGCGATGACGAGCCCGGCCGCCAGCTCTCCCGGCACGTCCTTGGCCGAGTGCACGGCGATGTCGACCTCGCCCTCCAGCAGCGCGCGCTCCAGCTCGGCCACCCAGCGCGACTTGTCCCCGCCCGGCGCTCCGCGATCGCCCGGCGGTGACGATCTCCACCAGCTCCCCACCGCCCAGTGCCTCGGCCACGAGCCCCGCCTGCGCCAGGGCCAGCGCGCTGCGGCGCGTCCCGATGCGCAGCGTCACCGGGGCGGGCGCCGGCGCAGCTCCCGCACCTCGGCGGAGGTCTCGTCGCCCTCCTGCGCCTCGGCCGGCCCGGCGTCGCCGTCGAGCCCGAACAGCTCGCGCGCCAGCTGCATGCGAGCGTGGGTGCGTCCCTCGCCCGTGTGCTTCATCCGCAGCGTCGGCTCGTGCAGCAGCCGGCTCATGACCGCGCGCGCCACCGCCTCGACGCGCTCGCGGTCGCGCTCGGACAGCGACTCCCACTTGCCGTCGTTCTCGGCCAGAACCCGCTCGACGATGTCGGCGCCGTGATGGCGCAGCGCGGCCACGGTGGGGAGCGCCTCGAGCGAGCCGAGCCAGCCGGCGAAGCGCTGGATCTCCTCCTCGATGATCGCCTCGGCCTCGCGCGCCTCCGCGGCGCGGACCTTGAGGTTGCGCGCCACGACCGCCTGGAGGTCGTCGATGTCGTACAGCCGCACCCCCGGCAGCTCGGCGCACACCGGGTCGACGTCGCGGGGCACGGCGATGTCGATCAGGACGAGCGGGCGCCCGCCGCGCGCGTTCATGACGACGCGCAGCTCGTCGTCGCCGACGATCGGGTGCGGCGAGGCCGTCGAGCCGACGAAGATGTCCGCCGCCTCGAGCTCGCGCGGCATGTCGTCGAGCGACGCGACGCGGCCCCCGAAGCGCTCGGCCATCGCCAGCGCGCGCTCGCGGCGTCGGTTGGCGATGAACGTGGGCGTGGCGCCCCGGGCCGCGAGCGCCTGGGCCGTGAGCTCGGCCATCTCGCCGGTGCCGAGGATCACCACGCGACGCTCGCGCAGGTCGCCGACCGCCTCGACGGCCGCTTCGACCGCCACCGAGGGCACGCTCGCCGCGCCCTCGGAGACCGCGGTCTCCGTGCGCACCCGCTTGCCCGTGGCCAGCGCCGCCCCGAACACGCGGTTGCTCAGCGGGCCCGTCATCCCGGCCTCGAGCGCCAGCTCGTACGCCCGCCTGACCTGGCCCTGGACCTCGGCCTCGCCGACGATCATCGACTCCAGGCCCGCGGTCACGCGGTAGAGATGGCGCGCGGCGTCGCAGTTGCGCACGGCGTAGATGGCCTCGGCCAGCTCGGTGGGGCGGATGCCGGCCTGGCGGGCGAGCATCCCCAGCATGGTCGTCTCGGCCTGCACCGGGTCGCCGACCACGAGGTAGACCTCGGTGCGGTTGCAGGTGGAGATCGCCACCGCCTCGTGCACCTCGGGGTCCCCGACGACCTCGCGCAGGAACTCCACGGCGCGCCCGTCGGGCAGAGCGACGCGCTCGCGCAGCGCCACCGGCGCGGTCTTGTGCGAGATGCCGAGAGCGAGCAGCTCGCTCACACGGGCTCCTTGGTCCGTTCGTCCTCGTGTCGGCGGCTCGCCAGCTCCTCGAGCTCGCCGAGCTCACGCTCGATGCGTCCGAGCCGCGCCGCCATGATCGCCACGTAGATGAGGATCAGCGCGATGAACACCACGTAGGCGCCGGCGACGTACTTGCCCGCCTCGTCGAGCGGGAGCGCGGGGGCCGCGAAGGGGAGGGTCGACATTCTCAGGCCCCCTGGGCCGCGAGCGTGCGCCGCAGCGAGCGCAGCTGCTCGCGCGCGTGCTTGGAGGCCAGCTCGTACTTCCACAGCGTCACGAACAGCATCGCCATCGCGGCGAGCGAGACCAGGAAGGTGAGGCGCATCGAGCCCGGCATCGATCCTCCCGTGGCGCTGAGCACCCGCGGGTGCGTCAGCGACTGGGCCAGCCGAACGGCGAGGAAGTTGAGCGGGACGAAGGCGCCGGCCGTGATCGCGAACACCGAGGCGTAGCGGGCCTGGCGCTCCGGGTCCTCGATCGAGAAGCGCAGCGGCTGGTACGTGGCGTACAGCAGGAACACGATGAGGAACGAGACGAGCGTCGGCTCGTCCCACACCCACCAGTGCCCCCACGATGCCTTGGCCCAGATCGCGCCTGTCGCCAGCACGCCGAGGCCGAGGATGAGCGACAGGTGGATGGCCACGTACGACCGCAGGTCCCAGCGCCGGTCTCCCGTGCGCAGGTGCGCGATGGCCATCACGCCGCCGGCCACGAACCCGCCGAGCGCGACGATGGCCAGCGGGACGTGCACGTAGAAGATCTTCTGGACGAACCCCTGATCGGCGTCCAGCGGCGCGTAGAAGAACACGAGCGCGAACGCCGCCGTCAGAGTCGCGGCGGTGGCGAGGGAGAGGGTTCGCAGGCCCGTTCCGTACACGAAGAGGTCAGTCCTCCAGGAGGTAGTCGAAGACCGCGTAGGCGAGGAGGGCGAAGACCACATCGTATAGAGCGAGTACCGCCAGCCACTTGCCTGGGAGCGGATCTGCACCCGCCTCCAGAAGCAGCGGCGACGTCGCGCGCGCCCCGGCGATGACCACGGGGACGAGCAGGGGCAGCGCCACGAGCGGGGCGATGAGGTCCCGCGCGCGCGTCTGGATGGCCAGCGCGGAGGCCAGCGTGCCCACGGCGGCGATCCCGGCGTTGGCCAGCACGAGCACGCCGAGCAGCTCGGGGAAGGCCGGGCCCGGCGAGGGCCCCAGGAGGAGCACGGCGAAGGCGGGCACGGCCACCAGCTCGACCGCGGCGAGGTAGCAGAACAGCGCCGACGCCTTCGCGAACAGCAGCGTCGTACGGTCGACCGGAGCGAGCAGGAAGGCCTCGAAGCCGCCCTGCTCGTGCTCGGCCACGAACAGCCGGTTGATCCCCAGCATGGCGGCGAACAGCAGCGTCGCCCACAGGACCCCTGCGGCCAGGTCGCCCTCGAGGCTGGAGCGGTCGAGGGCGAAATGGAAGATGACGAACGTGGTCAGGGAGAACAGCGCCATCGCGGGCACCGACTCCTTGGTGCGCCACTCCAGCAGCAGCTCCTTGCGCACGAGCGCGCCCGTGATCCTCACCGGTACAGCTCCCGGATCGCCGGCGCGTCCACCTCGCCCGCCGGGGCGAGGAAGGCGGGCCGCCCACCGCGCAGCCCGAGCGCGAGGTCCGCGTCGTGCAGCCCCCGCTCCGGGTCGTGGCTGGTGACGACGCGAGTCTGGCCGTGGACGAGCGGCGAGACCAGCTCGATCGCCGCCGGGTCGAGGCCGGCCAGCGGTTCGTCGAGCAGCAGCAGCTCGGGGTCGTGCAGGGTGGCGCGGCAGATCGCGAGCCGCTGGGCCATCCCGCGCGACAGCGTGCGCACCGGCTCGTCGGCACGCCGCTCCATCCCCACGCGCTCCAGCAGCTCCTCCACCCGCCCGCCGTCGACCCCGAACAGACGCGCGGTGTGACGCAGGTTCTCGCGCCCCGTGAGCTCGCGGTAGAGGAGCGGCTCGTGGCCGACGAAGCCGATCCGCCCGCGCACGGCCCAGCCGTCGCCCGGCAGCTCGCGGCCCAGCACGCGGGCGGTGCCGGCGTGGGGGCGCAGGAGCGTGGCCAGGACCCGCAACAGGGTCGACTTGCCGGCGCCGTTCGGGCCGAAGACGACCAGCGTCCGCCCCTCTTCGAGGGAGAGGGTCAGGTCCTGCAGCGCGACGCGCTCGCCGTACGACCGGCCGAGGCCGCTGCACTCGATCGCGGTCATCGCCGCAGCGTCTCGGCGGCGTGCCTCAGCGTGGGGGCGACCACGGGGAAGAGCTGGTCGATCGCCTTCGGGCTGCCGGGGAAGTTGATGATGAGCGTCCGGCCCGCGATCCCCGCGACCCCCCGGGTGAGGATGCCCAGCGGCGTGTGCGTCGCGCCCGCCGCGCGCATCGCCTCGGCGAATCCGGGCGCCTCGCGCTCGATCACGGCGCGGGTGGCCTCGGGCGTGACGTCGTCGGGGGTCAGACCGGTCCCGCCGGTCGTGAAGACGAACGCCAGCCCCGCCGCCACGTGCGCGCGCAGCCGCTCTTCGATCGCCGCCGCGTCGTCGGGCACGATCTCCGTGGCCACCACGTCGGCGCCGGCCCCGCGGGCCAGCGCGGCCAGCCGCGCGCCTGAGACGTCCTCGCCCTCGCCGCGCGACAGTGTCGTCGAGATGGTGAGGATCGCCGTCTCCATCGGCGGCGAGCTTACGGGTCCCTGCGCCAGTCCTCCTTGCCGCCCGTCTTCTCCAGCAGCGCCACCTCTTCCACGATCACCCCGCGCTCCAGGCCCTTGACCATGTCGTAGACGGTCAGCGCCGCCACGCTCGCGGCCGCCAGCGCCTCCATCTCCACGCCGGTCTGCGCGCTCGTCCGCGCCTCGGCGACGATCGTCACCGTCCCCTCCGACGGCGACACGTCGGCCTCCACGCCCACGAACGACAGGGGCAGGGGATGGCAGAGCGGGATCAGCTCGTCGGTCCGCTTGGCCGCCTGGATGCCGGCGATCCGCGCGGTCGCGAGCACGTCGCCCTTGGGGACGCCCCGGTCGATGATCGCTTCCGCCGTGGCCGGCGACATCCGCACGACGGCGCGGGCGACGGCGCGGCGTTCCGTGACCGCCTTGCCGCCGACGTCGACCATGCTCGCGCGGCCCTCCTCGTCAAGGTGCGTGAGCTCGCGCTCGCCGCTCATGTGGCGAGCGTAGCGCGCCGGGACCGGGCCGATGGTGCAATCAGCGCCGGCGCGGCAGCGCGGGCAGCAGCCGGAAGTTGGCCTTCAGGGTGTTCGAGGGGTGCCCGGCGGTGTCGGTGGCGACGAGCGTCAGGCGATACCTGGCCGGGACCAGCCGGCGACGAGCCGACAGCCGGCCCGCGAAGGCAAGCCGGTTGAGGCCCGCCCGGGCGTTCACGCCTCAGGGCGGCGCCGCGGACCGTGACCAGCCGGGTGCACCGGCGATGACGCCTCAGGGCACGAGACGGGCGCAGGCAGCGCTTGCCCACCCGACGGCCGGGGAGACGCTTGGCGAACGTGATCTTCACGCCGGCGGCCTCGGACAGGGCGAAGCGGATCGTGGTCCGGCTCGGGATGGCCCGGCGGCGCGAGAGGCGGGGAAGCCGGGAGCCGAGGCGGAAGGTCAAGGGACTCACCCTCAGGCCCGTGGCCACGGGCGGCGGGTCGCTGCCGAGGACGGCGGCGGGCGTTCCGGGGGGCGTGCCGGCGGGCGCCAGCTCGTCGGCGCCCACGTCTGGCGCGGCGCCTGCGGTCCGGGTCTGGCGGTCGACGTCCAGGGCATCCAGGGGATCGCCGGCCAGCACGCCGGCGCTGGTGCCCCGGTCGATGAGCGCCGACGCGGGCATCAGGTGCCCGTCGTTGTCGCTGACAAGGCCAGGATCAACGTCGAGAGGCGAGCTGTCGGTGAGCTGCGCGGAAGCCGCTCCGTTCTCGAACTTGGTGCGAGCCGGGCTGCGGTTGACGTGGTCGAGGGCGAGTGAGGCCTGCGGTCCGTTGAGCCGGATGTCGGTCGTGGCGGCGCCTCCGGCGAAGGTCGAGTTGGCCACCTTGACCGTCGCCGAGAGCGGTGGGCTGTAGACCAACAGCCGGGTGTTCCAGGCGACGACGGTCACGCCGCGCAGGTCCGCCGCGACTGACGAGCCGCTCGTCTGCACTCGCACGCCGACTCCCGTGGGGTCGCCTCCCGACGAGACGACGAGCGAGTTGAGGATGTGCGTGGGTGTGAGCCCAAAGCCGGCGTCGACGCCGAGGAGCTGGCCGATGAAGATGTCGCGGGCGGCGACCCCGCCCACCGCCGACCCATCGCGGCCGTTGAGCGTCGAGTCGAGCACGGTGCCTTGGGTACTGCTGTACGCGCCACCCTGGGGCGCCTCGGTCGCCACGCGCTCCACCAGACCCGCGCCGGCGTCCACGATGGCGTACCCGTTGAAGTAGGGCTGGCTGATGCTGAGGTCGCTGGCGTGCGAGTCGTCGACAAGGCGCAGCGCTTGCGGGGGCGAGGTGTTGGCGCCGACGATGCGAGTGCCGCCCGCTCCCGCGCCGGCGCCCACCAGGGTCACGGCATGCTTCTCGCTGCCGCCGTGGCCGACCTCGACGTTCCCGGTGTAGACGTCGGTCGTGCCGGACGGGTCGGGGAGGACGCGCACGCCGTTCCCATCGGACTCGTCCGCAAAGCCCTCGGCCCAGACGATGGTCCGGCACGGGACATCCGGGTTGTGGCAGAGGTTCGGGTATACGACGTTGTTGATGATCTTGAGGTCGTAGGCGTCGGGATCCGACTGGTTGACGTAGAACGTCTGGTTCGCCGCGTAGGCGCCGGACGGCAGCATGAGGAGCGCGAGCGCTGCCACGGAGACGGCGAGGATTCGGCCCATTCGTCCTGCTTCCCGGTGTCGCATGCCGGTACAACGGCACGCCTCAAGCGATCTTACGCCGGTGTGTCGAAAAGGCCTAGGCGGGCGCGTGCGACGCCTGGGCCGCGGCCACCAGGTCGCGGACGGCCCGCTCGTCGCCCGCGCGCAGCAGCTCGACCGGGTCGGGATCGCCGTTGACGATCCCCTCGAAGAACGCCTTGCGGTCCTGGTAGGTGGGCAGCGTCGCCTTGGCCCAGCCGCGGACCTCGTTGAGGATCACCGCGAGCCGGGCGTAGGGCTCTCCGAACTCCTCGGCGATCTCCGCCTTGATGCGCTTGGCCAGGGCCGGCGAGGCGCCGGCGGTCGAGATGGCGATGGCCAGCGGGCCCGTGCGCACGATGGCGGGGAGGATGAAGTTGCACAGCGGCGGGACGTCGACCACGTTGACGAGCATGGCCCGGCGCTCGGCGTCCTCGTAGACGCGGATGTTCACGTCGGTGTCGCTCGTCGAGGCGATGACGATGAACGTGCCCTCCAGGTCCGAGGGGCCCGCGTATTCGCGCTGCTCCCAGGCGATCGACCCCTCCTCGGCGTACTCGCGCAGCTCCGGCACCGCGTCGGGCGCGACGAGCACGACGTCGCCGTCGCACGCCAGCAGGCCCTCCACCTTCTCCAGCCCCACCTCGCCGCCGCCCACGACCAGGCAGCGCCGCCCGCTCAGGCGCAGGCAGGCGATGTAGAAGGGGGTGTCGAGCATCCCCTGCACGCAGGACTGGTCGCAGACTCCCTTGCGGAGCTGGCAGACGCATTCCTTGCCGGCGTAGGCGGCCGCGGGCATGCCCACAGGGTAGCCGTGCGCTAGCGGCGGCCGAAGCTGCGCAGCGTCCGGCGCGCCACCTTGAGCAGCGGCAGGGCGCCCTCGCGCAGCGCGCGCTGGCGGTCGGCCTCGCGCGCGCTGTAGAGCAGCTTCGCCGTCGAGCGGATCGCCTGGCCCAGCGCCTCGTCGTAGGGATGCCACCAGAAGTCGCGCACCCAGCCGGGCTCGTAGACGACCAGCTTCACGTTCACGCATTCGTAGAAGCCGAACTTGGAGTGCGCGCGGCCCAGGCCTGAGTGCTTGACGCCTCCCCACGAGCACTGGCAGGCGCCGTGGGAGTACATGTGGTCGTTGATCCACACCATCCCCGACTCGATCTCCGCCGCGATCCGCCTGCCCTTGAAGCGATCGCGCGTCCACACCGACGCGCCGAGGCCGAACTCGGAGTCGTTGGCGAGCGCGATCGCCTCGGCCTCCGACTCCACGACGATGATCGGGAGCACCGGCCCGAAGATCTCCTCGCGCATGATCCGCATGTCGTGGGTGACGCCCGTCAGCACGGCGGGTGCGTAGAACGCGCCGTCGAGGCCCGGGACGTCGACCGGCCCGCCGCACTCCAGCTTCGCTCCGCTCGCCACCGCGTCGTCGACCAGGTCGCGGACGAGCTCGAACTGGTCGCGCGACACCATCGGGCCGACCTGGGTGTCCCAGCTCAGAGGGTCGCCGACCGTCAGCCGCTTGGCGCCGGCGACGACGTCGGTCACGAAGCGATCGGCCACCTCGCGCATGACGTACACGCGCTCGATGCCCGCGCACGTCTGGCCGGCATTGGCGAAGCCGCCCCACAGCGCCCCGCCGACGGCGTTCGGGAGGTCGGCGTCGTCCAGGACGAGCATCGGGTCCTTGCCACCGAGCTCGAGCACCGAGCCCTTCATCAGGCGCGCGCACGTCTCTCCGACGCCGCGCCCCACCTCCACCGAACCGGTGAAGAAGACCTTGGCCACGCTGGACTCGACCAGGGCCTGGCCGACCGCCCCGCCGCCGTGGATGGCGCGGACGATCCCCTCGGGCAGACCCGCGCGCTCGAAGACCTCCTGGATGCGCTGCCCGATCAGGCAGGTCAGCGAGGCCGGCTTGAGCACCACGCCGTTGCCCGCCATGAGCGCGATCGCCACCTCGCCCAGGGGGATCGTCCACGGGTAGTTCCACGGCGCGATCACGCCGACCACGCCGAGCGGCTCGTAGGTGAAGGACGAGCGCTTGGTCTTGAAGAAGGGCTGGGGCGAAGGGATCTTCTCGTCGGCCAGGATGTCCTGCCCGGCCTCGGCCACCCAGTGCAGGGCGTCGACGGTGGGCACGATCTCCATCAGATAGGCCTCGGTGCGCGGCTTGCCCTGCTCGCGGGCGATCAGGTCGCGGATGTCGTCGATCTCGTCGAGGATCACCTGGGCCGCGCGGCGCAGATGGCGGCCCCGCTCGGCGAGGGGAAGCTGCGCCCAGAACGGCTGGACCTGGGCGACCTCGTCGACCACGCCCTGGACGTCCTCCGGGCGCAGCGTCGGCACCGAGCCGATCAGCTCGCCGGTGGTCGGGCTGAACGACTCGAGCGTCTGCTGGGGGACGGCGACGGCCATGGGCCGTCCGATTATCGCGCTTCGTCGCAGCCGCCCCGCATCGCGCGGTCCGATCCGTCGCCCCCTATCGCTGGGGCCTCGCCCTCGATGCCAGCCGTGCCGCGGCGCCAGGACCGACGGTCGCCGCAGCTAGGCCACGCGGCGCGCGTGCGCCCGGGCGCGGCCCACGAGCGCGGACGCGAGCAGGTCGGCCAGCCCGTCGGTGAGCGCCTCGTCGACGACCAGCGTGTCGGGCGGCGCCTTCTCCTCGAGGGCGATCGCGCCCACGCCGACGATCAGCTCGGTCCCGTCCACCGGCGCCGTGGCGCAGATCACCGCGCGCCGCTGGGGGTCGTAGCGCACCAGGCGGCTGAGCTCGAGCTCGGTCGGCTCGATCCCGCGCTGCCGGAGCAGCGCGCGGAGCCCGGGCACGTCGGAACGCCGCGCGTAGCGCAGGCGTACGCGCGGGCCGGCCGGGAGCTCATAGGTGCGCGACAACAGCGCGCCGGGGTCGAAAGACTCGATCATCTGCCTGCCTTCAGGTTCACACCCGAAAGCGCGATTCCCGTAAAGAAACCGCTTCCTGTGACCCACGTCACACGTCGCGGCCACGGGCCCGGCGGATCTCCTCGAGGCGGTCGCGCAGCGCCGCCTCGGCCTCGTCGGGCTCGTAGAAGCGCTCGTTCTCCAGGCCCTCCGGCATGACCTCCTGCTCGGACAGGTGCCCGGGCCCGCGGTGCGGCGACTCGTAGCCGACTCCGCGCCCCAGCGCCTGCTTGGCGAGCTCGTAGCCGCCGGAGCGCAGGTGGTCGGGCGGCGGCTTGGCGCCGTGTTCGCGGATGTGGCCTCGGGCCGCGCCGATCGAGCGCTTGGCGGCGTCGGACTTCGGCGCCAGCGAGAGGTAGATCGCGGCCTGGGCGAGGTTGAACTGGCACTCGGGCAGGCCGACGTGCTCCACGGCGTGAGCGGCGGCGACGGCCACCTCGAGCGCGCGCGGGTCCGCGTTGCCGACGTCCTCGGAGGCGAAGATGACCATCCGGCGGGCGATGAAGCGCGCGTCCTCGCCGCCCTCGAGCATGATCGCCAGGTAGTAGAGCGAGGCGTCGGGATCCGATGCCCGCGTCGCCTTGATCCACGCCGAGATGTAGTCGTAGTGCTGGTCGCCCTCGCGGTCGAAGCGCACCGCCTTGCGCTGGACGGCGTCCTCGGCGTGGGCCAGCGTGACCTCGCCGCCCTGCGCCGTCTCGCAGGCCAGCTCGAGCCCCGACAGCGCGGCGCGGGCGTCGCCGCCCGAGCGCATCGGCGAGGAACTCGAGCACGTCGTCGCCCACGCGCACGTCGCCGCACTCGCCGCGCTCGAGCGCGCGGCGCAGCAGGGCCACGACCTGCTCGGCGGTGAGGGGCCTCAGCTCGTAGACCTGCGTGCGCGAGAGCAGCGCCGAGTTGACCTCGAAGTAGGGGTTCTCGGTCGTCGCCCCGATGAGCGTCAGCAGGCCCTCCTCGACCGCCGGCAGCAGCGCGTCCTGCTGGGCCTTGTTGAAGCGGTGGATCTCGTCGAGGAAGAAGATCGTGGGCTCGCCGGTCGTCGAGCGGCGGTGGGCCGCGCGCTCGATCACCTCGGCGACCTGGGCCTTGCCGGCATTGACCGCGCTCTCCTCCTCGAACGCGGCCTGGGCCGTCGCGGCGATGATGCGTGCCAGCGTGGTCTTGCCCGAGCCCGGCGGGCCGTACAGCACCATCGAGTGCAGGCGACCCTCCTCGATCGCCGTGCGCAGGGCCGAGCCCGGGCCGAGCAGGTGCTCCTGACCGACCAGCTCGTCGAGCGTCGCCGGACGCATCCGCACGGCGAGCGGGCCCTCGCCCGGCGGCACGGGAGTGCGCCCGGCGCGCTTTTCACCTGGTTCGAACAACCGTTCCATGTCCGCCCGTCAGTATCCCGCCCCGCGTGGACCAGATCGCCTATGTCCTCTGGTGCTTCCTCGTCGCCCTGGCCGGCGGACTGGTCGGCCTCGTGCTCGGAAACGTGCGGCTGCCCGCCACGGTCCTCGTCGCCTCCTCGCCGGGGGCGGCTGCCGGGGCCAACCTCGGGATCAGCGCGGTGTCGGCGGCGACCGCGTCGATCGCTCACATCCGGGCCGGTCGGATCAACTGGCGGCTGTTCGGCTGGATGGCGCCGCCGTCGATCCTGGGCGCGCTCGTCGGCGGCTACGTCTCCGGCCTGTTGCCCGGCGACGTGCTGCTGTTCGTGATCGCGGCGGTGCTCCTGTACTCCGGCCTCGACCTGCTGCGCTGGACGCCCCCCGACCGCCGGGAGCGTCCCGGGGAGGATCGGCCCGACCTCGACATCCGCGCGGCGGTCATCACCGGCGCGATCATCGGCGTGCTCGGGGGGATCGTCGGCCTCATCCTCGGCTCGCTGCGCATGCCCGCGCTGCTGCGCGTGGTGCACGAGACGCCCCAGCGCGCGGTGGGCACGAACGTCACCGTCGGCTTCTGCGTCGGAGTCGCCGGGGTGATCGGCCATCTTCCGAGCGCCGCTCCCGACTGGGGCGTGCTCGCCCTCGGCGCCGCCGCGTCGATCCCCGGCGCGCTGCTCGGCTCGCGCCTCACCGGGCGGCTGTCGGAGCCCCAGCTCGTGCGCGCGATCGCGGTGATCCTGCTCGTCGCCGCGGCGTCGATGGTCGTCGAGGCCGTGGCGTAGCCGATGCCCGCCGTTCGTCCCGGCGCGCCGCACCGACCAACTAGCCTGTCCGCGATGCCCGATCTCCAGCAGGAGACGACCGAGCTTCTCCAGCGGCTGATCCGCTTCGACACGGTCAACCCGCCCGGCGGCGAGCGCGAGGCGCAGGAGTACCTGCGGGGCTATCTCGAGGAGGCGGGCTTCGAATGCGAGCTGCTCGCGCTCGACGAGGCCCGCCCCAACCTCCTCGCTCGCCTGCGCGGCGAGGCGGACGGTCCCACGCTCGGGTACCTGTCGCACGTCGACACCGTCCTGGCCACTCCGGAGGAGTGGTCGCACGACCCGTGGTCCGGGGACCTCGACGACGGCTTCGTGTGGGGCCGCGGCGCGCTGGACATGAAGTCCCAGACGGCGGCCGAGGCGGTCGCCGCCGCCTCGCTGGCGCGCGAGGGCTGGCGCCCGGCCAAGGGCGAGCTGCTGCTCATGTGCGTGGCCGACGAGGAGGCCGGCGGCACCTTCGGCGCGCAGTTCCTCACCGAGCAGCACCCCGACAAGGTCCGCTGCGACTACCTCCTCAACGAGGGCGGCGGCGGGGTGTTCGAGTGGGACGGCACCCGCTACTACGGCGTGTGCTGCGCCGAGAAGGGCGTCTTCCGGTTCTCGCTGACCACCGACGGCGTGGCCGGCCACGCCTCGATCCCCCGCATGGGCGACAACGCCCTGCTCAAGATGGCGCCGCTGCTCGAGCGGCTCGGCGAACGTCAGCCGGGCCTCGACGTCGGGCCCGAGCCCGAGGCGATGCTGGCCGCGCTCACCGGCGATGGCGCCGAGGACCCGCAGGCCGCGGTGGAGCGCCTGCGCGAGCGCGATCCCTTCCTCGCCCTGCTGATCGAGCCCACGCTCGGCGTCAGCGTGACGCCGACGCGCATCAGCGCGTCGGAGAAGATCAACGTGATCCCCTCGCGGGCCGAGCTGCAGGTCGACTGTCGCGTCCCGCCGGGGCTCGGCGAGGAGGAGGCCCGCGCGCGCATCGAAGAGTTGCTCGGCCCGGACGGCTACCGCCTGGAGTTCCTCGAGCGCGTCGTCGGCAACCGCTCGCCGGCCGAGTCGCCGCTGGTGGACGAGATCAAGCGCTGGGTCGACGAGCAGGACCCCGGCGCGCGGCTGATGCCCACGATGCTGCCCGGCTTCACCGACTCGCGCTGGTTTCGCAACACCTTCCCCGACTGCCTGGCCTACGGGTTCTTCCCCCACCGCCACATGACGATCCACGAGCAGATGCCGCTCATCCACGGGGCGGACGAGCGAATCGACGTGCGCGACCTCGGCTACGCGGCGCGCTTCTTCCACGACCTCCCGCAGAGGCTGCTCGGATGAGCGAGAAGCTGCGGCTCGGCGGCATGGCTCTGCGCAACGGCCTGCTCGTGCACGGCCCGACGCACTGGGCCGCCGCGGTGCGCGACCCCGAGGGAGAGATCCGGGTCGCCTCGGGGAGAAAGCCACGCGTGCACGCGTTCGACTCCGTCCCCGGCCTGCGCGGAGTGGCGCGACTGGCCGAGGCGATGGCCGTGATCCCCCTGGTCAAGCGAGCGCTGCCGCAGGTGCGCCTGCCCTTCCAGGACGCGAACGTGGTCGCAGTGGCCGTCGGCGCGGCGACCGCGGGGACGCTGCTGCGCCGCCGCGCCCGCGGAGTGGCCGGCGAGGCAGCCGCCGCCGGAATCTCGCTCGCCCCCGCGCTGCTCGCCCTCCGCGGCGGCGACACCGCCGCCTACCACGGCGTCGAGCACAAGGCGATCGCCGCCTACGAACAGGGGGAGGACGACGCGGCGGACGCGGCCAAGGAGCACGATCGCTGCGGCTCCAACCTCGTCGCCCCGCTGCTCGTGGCCAACGTCGCGGGCGCGACCCTGCTGCGCAAGGTCGTGGAGCGGCCGGGACCGCTGGCCAACGCTGCCGTGGCCGTCGGCTCGATGGCGGCCGCGGTGGAGGTCTTCGCCTGGTCCGAGCGTCACGCGAACACCCGGCTCGCCAAGGCCCTCCGGCGCCCGGGCTTCGAGCTCCAGCGCCACATGGGCACCCGCGAGCCCGACGAGCGCCAGCTCGAGGTCGGCCGCGCCGCGCTGGCGGAGATCCTCCGGGTCGAGACGGCAGCGACCGGCGCCTAGACTTCGCCCATGGCGATCACGCCGGTGCGCGAGCGCCTGTCGCCCGATGTGTTCCGCCTTCCCGTGGAGAAGATCCGGGACGGCTACTACTCGGACGCCTACTTCAACCACTCCAAGACGCTGCTCGAGGAGGACGGGCACCACCCGCGCGTCGTCATGCAGGCCTTTCAGAAGCGCGACTCCGTCCTCGGCGGGATCGACGAGGCGATCGCCGTGCTGAAGGAGTGCTCGGGCCGCCAGGCGCCCGGCGGCGAGTGGATCCCGGGATGGGACGACCTCGAAGTGCACGCGCTGCACGAGGGGGACGCCATCGCCCCGCACGAGACCGTGATGACGATCGAGGGCGACTACTCGCTGTTCGTCCACCTCGAGACCGTCTACCTCGGCTCGCTGGCTCGGCGCTCGCTGATCATGCGCAACGTGCAGGAGGTCGTGGAGGCGGCGCGCGGCAAGGCGATCCTCTACTTCCCCGCCCGCCACGACCACTGGCTCGTGCAGACGGGCGACGGATGGGCGGCGCACGTGGCCGGGGCGATCGGCGTGTCGACCGACGCGCAGGCGTCGTGGTGGGGCGGGCGCGGCATCGGGACCGTGCCGCACGGGCTGATCGCCGCCTACGGAGGCGACACCGTCGCCGCGGCGCGCAAGTTCGCCGACCGCTTCGCCGGCGAGATGAACATCACCGTGCTCGTCGACTTCGAGAACCACTCCGTGCAGACCGCGCTCCAGGTCGCCGACGCGCTTGGGCGATCGCCTGTGGGGAGTGCGCCTGGACACCTCCGAGTCGCTCGTCGACTACTCGCTGCTCGACGAGATGGGCGACTTCAAGCCCACGGGCGTGAACCGGCGCCTGGTCGAGAAGGTCCGCGAGGCGCTGGACGCCGCGGGCCACCGCGAAGTGCGGATCGTCGCGTCCGGCGGCTTCAACGCCGCCCGGATCGAGGAGTTCGAGGCGGCAGGGAGTCCCGGTCGACGCCTACGGGGTGGGTTCCTCCCTGATTCGCGGGGAAAACGACTACACCGCCGACGTCGTCATGGTGGACGGCGAGCCGGCGGGAAAGGTGGGGCGGCAGGTACTTGCCCAATCGACGCCTGTCGAAAGTTGAGTGAAGCGCCCAAACGGCCGATGAGACAGTCGTGATCCTCGCGTTCTCCTTTACCTATGACCAGCTCGAGGAGTGGGTCCTGACGTGGTCCCCGGTGCTCTTCATGGCGCTGATCGTCTTCTTCCTGTGGCGCACGCTGAAGTTCATGCCCAGGACGAAGCCGCAGGAGATCAAGCCCGCCTCCAAGCAGTCCAGCGGCTGGGACGACGTGGCCGGCGCCGACGAGGCCAAGCACGAGCTCGCGGAGATCGTGGAGTTCCTGCGCGACGCGCGACGGTTCAAGGCGCTCGGCGCCCGGGTGCCGAAGGGGATCCTCCTGCACGGGCCGCCCGGCACGGGCAAGACCCTGCTCGCCAAGGCCGTGGCCCACGAGTCGGGCGCGAACTTCTTCTCCCAGTCGGCGGCGGCCTTCGTGGAGATGTTCGCCGGCCTCGGAGCGTCGCGCATCCGGCGCCTGTTCCGCGAGGCGCGCAAGCACGCTCCAGCGATCATCTTCATCGACGAGCTCGACGCGGTCGGCGGCCGGCGAGGCAACGACGCCACCGGCGAGAAGGACCAGACCCTCAACCAGCTCCTGGTCGAGATGGACGGCTTCGGCACGAGCGACGACGTCGTCGTCATCGCCGCCTCGAACCTCCTCGAGAAGCTCGACCCCGCGCTGCTGCGCCCGGGGCGCTTCGACCGCCAGATCTTCGTCGCGCCGCCCGACGTGAAGGGGCGCGCCGGCATCCTGGAGGTCCACACGCGCAACAAGCCGCTCGACGACGTCGACCTGGAACTGGTCGCCAAGCAGACCAGCGGGCTCACGGGAGCCGACCTCGCCAACATCTGCAACGAGGCCGCCATCCGCGCCGCGCGCCGTGGCGCCGCGAGCATCTCGAAGGGCGACTTCGACTCCGGCCTGGAGCGCGTCATGGCCGGAATGCAGTCGCGGCGCAAGCTCAACGACCACGAGCGCATGGTGGTCGCCTACCACGAGGCCGGCCACGCGCTCGTCGGCGAGCTGCTGCCGACCGTCGATCCCGTCCACAAGATCTCGATCGTCCCGCGCGGGCGCGCGCTCGGGTACACGCTCAACCTTCCGGACGAGGACCGCTACCTGAAGACCCGCGACGAGCTGATCGACTACATGACGATGCTGCTCGGCGGCCGCGTGGCCGAGCAGATCGTGTTCGGCTCGATCACCACCGGCGCGGCCGACGACCTGAACAAGATCGCCGAGATCACCCGGTCGATGGTGCACGAGTATGCGATGGGAACGGGCCTGCACTCGTCGCGGATGAGCGTGGACGGCGACGAGCTCGCCGACTCCACCCGGCGCATGCGCGACCAGGAGCAGCGCGACCTCGCCGACCAGGCCTACCGCGCGGCCTACGCGCTCATCGAAGCCCACCGCTCCAAGCTCGACGAGCTCGCCGAGACCCTCCTGCACAACGAGGTGCTCGAGCGCGAGACGATCAACGAGATCATGGACGGCGTACGGCCGGTGAAGCGCCCGGTCACGCGCGACCTGCGCCTGGCCGCGGCGTCCGAGCACCTGATGGACCCCACGGGCAGCAAGTAGTACGCGTACCCGCACCGGGCCGCTTCGCGCGGGGCTCTATATTCAGCGGCCGATGCTTGGCCGGATCGACCACGTGGGCGTAGCCGTGGAGGACATGGACGGCGCCCTCGCCCTCTACCGCGACTCGCTGGGAATGCCCCTGGCCCATCGCGAGACGGTCGAGCAGCAGGGAGTGGACGCCGCGCTGCTGGACGTCGGCGAGGGGCACGTCGAGCTCCTGGCCCCGCTCGGCCCCGACACGCCGGTCGGGAAGTACCTGGCCAAGCGCGGCCCGGGGATACACCACGTCGCCTACGCGGTGGAGGACATCGACGCCGAGCTCGAGCGCCTGCGCGAGGCGGGACTGCGCCTGATCGACGAGACTCCGCGAGTGGGCATTCGCAACTCCCGCGTGGCCTTCCTCCACCCGGCGGCGGTCGGCGGCGTGCTGACCGAGATCGTCCAGCCGGCGGAGGGCGATCACTGATGGCCATCCGGCGCGAGGTCACGATCGGCTTCGGAGTCGGCCAGGCGCTGGTCGCGCGCGTCGAGGAGGACCAGCTCAAGCGGCTGCGCAAGAGTCTCTCCGACGGCGGCTGGTTCGAGCTGGAGACCGAGGACGGGACGGCTCAGATCCGGCTCGACGCGGTCGTCTACGTACGCGTCGAGGACGACGAGCACCGCGTCGGCTTCGGTTAGGCAGGGCCGGTCCGATGGCCAACGCCCTCGACCGGGCCGGCTACCGGTTCCTGCGCACCGCCGGGCATACGCCCGACGCCGAGACCGCGGTGCGCCGCTTCTCCGCCCTCGGCGAGCACGCGGCGATCTGGCTGGCCATCGGTGCCGCCGGCGCGGCCCTCGACGAGCCCCGCCGCGCACGCTGGACGCGCGGGCTCGCGGTCGTCGGCGGCGCCTACGTCCTGAACACGGCCATCAAGCTAGCGGTGCGCCGGCGCCGCCCCGACATCCCCGGGCTGCCGCCGCTCACGGGCACGCCGACGGGCCTGTCCTTCCCCAGCGCCCACGCCACGTCGTCGTTCGCCGCCGCGCGCGCCTACTCGGAGCTGCTGCCCGCGGGCCCGCTCTACGCCCTGGCCGCGGGCCTGGCGTTGTCGCGCCTGTACCTCGGCGTGCACTGGCCCTCGGACTCGCTCGCCGGGGTCGCTCTGGGCAGCGCCGTCGGCACGCTCGCCGACCGATGAGGGTCGGCATCGTCGGGATGCCCAACGCGGGCAAGTCGTCGCTGTTCAACGCGCTCACGCAGGCGGGCGCGGAGGCGGCGAACTACCCGTTCACGACGATCGAGCCCAACGTCGCCGTCGTGCCGGTGCGCGACGAGCGCCTGGAGCGGGTGGCCGAGACGATCGGCGCCTCCGAGGTCGTCCCCGACACGATCGACTTCCACGACATCGCCGGCCTCGTCGCCGGGGCGCACGAGGGCGAGGGCCTGGGCAACCGCTTCCTGGCCAACATCCGCGAGGTCGACGCGATCGTCCACGTCGTGCGCGCGCACGGCGACGCGAACGTCGTCCACCCGGCGGGCCGCATCGACCCCGTCGCCGACATCGAGACGGTCGAGACCGAGCTGCTCTACGCCGACCTCGAGCAGGCCGAGGGGCGCCTGGCGCGCGTCGAGCGCACGGCCCGCAGCGGCGACAAGGCGGCGATCGCCGAGGAGGCGTGGCTGCGCGAGGTCGTCGCCGCGCTGCAGGCGGGCCGGCCCGTGCGCAGCGTCCCCGCTCCCGATGGCGCTCCCGACGCGCTGCGGCTCCTGCACCCCCTCACCGCCAAGCCCGTGCTCTTCGTGGCCAACGTGGACGAGGGCGAGGACGCAGTCCCGCCCGAGATCGCGCAGGCCGCCGCCGAGCGAGACGCCGCCGCGGTCGCCGTCTCCTCGCGGCTGGAGGCGGAGCTTGCGGAGCTGGCCGACGACGAGGCCGCGGGAATGCGCGGCGAGCTGGGGATCGCCGAGTCGGCGCTGGACCGCGTCGTGCGCGGCGCCTACGAGCTGCTGCACCTGATCGCGTTCTTCACCGTCGACACTGACAAGCCCGCGATGTCGCGCCACGTGCCGCGCGGCTCGACGGCCTACGAGGCGGCCGGGGCGATCCACACCGACATCCAGCGAGGCTTCGCGCGAGCCGAGGTGATCGGGTGGGACGAGCTGGTCGACGCGGGCTCCTATGCGGCGGCGCGGGATAGGGGTACATTGCGCGTCGAAGGCCGCGACTACGTCGTCGCCGACGGCGACGTCATCCACGTGCGGTTCACGCCGTAGCCACGGCAAACCCCCGCCACGAGAGGAGCGCGCTCGTGCTCGCCATCACATCTGCGGCCTCGGAGGCAATCCGGGGAATCCTCGACGACGAGAGTGTCCCCGACGGTGCGATCGTCCGCATCGCCTCCGCCGAGGAGGGCCTCCAGCTCGCCCTCGTCGACGGTCCCGAGCCCGACGACACGCTCGTCGCGACCGAGGGGGCCGCGCTGGCGCTCGAGGCCACGACGGCCGCCCTGCTCGACGACAAGCTGCTGGACGCGGAGATGCAGGACGAAGAGGTGACCTTCAGCCTGACCGACCAGGCCGACCCGGCCTGAGGCGGTCAGTCCGGCCAGCGCTCCAGCCGCTCGGCCAGACGGTTCATCCCCAGCTCGCGCGCCGCCGCGGCGGCGCCCTCCGTGTCCAAAGGCCGATCGGGTGGGAGCTTGACCGGCACATGGCGCAGGGTCGCGATGTCCTTGAAGGCGAGCAGAAGATCGGGGTCGGCGAGCAGCGCCTTGCGCACGCCCGGCTTCTCGCGGATCGCGTTGTCGAGCGCCGCCTCCAGCGTGCCGTGCCGGCGCAGCACGTCGGCCGCCGTCTTCTCGCCGATGCCCTTGGCGCCGGGCAGCCCGTCGGACGGGTCGCCGCGCAGGGCGATGAAGTCGGGAACCGCCTCCGGCGGGACGCCGTAGCGCGCGATCACGTCCTTCGGACCCATCTCCTCGGCGCCCCGCGAGCCGCCCGTCTTGACGTAGAGCACCCGCACCCGGTCGCTCGCGCACTGGAACATGTCGCGGTCGCCGGTGAGCAGGAGGGCCTCGCCGCCGGCCTCGGCCTCGACGGTCGCGTAGGAGCCGAGCAGGTCATCGGCCTCCAGGCCTTCGGCCACGGCGATCTCGAAGCCGAAGGCGCCGAAGAAGTCAGCGGCACGGCTCCACTGCCAGGTCAGCGGCGTCCGGCACGTCGACCCGGTCGGCGTGGTAGGGCGCGTAAGCCTCGGTCCGGTAGTGCGCGGCCTCCTCGCCGAAGCACAGGACCGTCGCCCGGGGCGCGAAGCGCTCGATCTCGAACAGGAGCAGGTTCGCGGTCCCCAACAGGGCGTTCACCGAATGGCCCTCCCCGTCCCGAATCGAGTCCGGCAGCGCGTAGAAGGCGCGGAAGAGAAGCGAGGGGGCGTCGACGGCGAGGAGCGGCGCCATGCCGTCGAGGCTACCCGCCATTCGCCGACAGCAGCGCTGCGACCGCGAAGCCGAGGGTGACGAGCAACCCCGTGAGAAAGCCCCAGAATGCCGCTTCGAGCACGCGCCGAGGCTACCGCCCGATACCGTCGCTCCATGGTCGAGCGCGAGCGGATCGGGGACCGGGTCGAGCGGAGGATCCAGCAGCACGCCGACGCCGAGCAGGAGATCAAGCACGGCGAGGCCGAGCAGTCGCGCCTCGGCCCGAGGATCCGCCGCACCGCGTTCTGGCTCGTCGTGACCGGCATCTCGCTCTACCTGGTGGCGCCGACGCTGCTGGAGACCCTGGGCTCGTGGACCAGCCTGCAGCAGATCGGGCTCTATTGGTTCCCCGTGATGGCGGTGCTCCAGGGCGCCTCGCTGGCGTGCCTGTGGGAGCTCCAGCGCCTCGCCCTGCACATGCGCGCGTGGCGACCGGTCATCGCCTCGCAGCTCGCCGGCAACGCGCTGGCCAAGGTAGCGCCGGGTGGCGGCGCGATCGGCGCGGCCCTGCAATACCGCATGCTGGTCCAGGCGGGGGTGCGACAGGCCGAGGCCGTGTCCGCCCTGACGGCGGTCAACCTCCTCACGTTCGCCATCGTCCTCGCCCTGCCCGTGTTCGCGATCCCCACGTTCATTCGCGGCTCGGTATCGCGCAGCCTGATCGAGGCCACGGTGGTCGGGCTCCTCGTCTTCCTCCTCGTCGCCGGCGTCGCGGCGGTGTGCCTCGCGCTGGACGGCCCGCTGGCCTGGGTCGGGCGCACCGTGCAGCGCGCCCGCAACCGTCTGCGCCGCGGGTCGCCGCCGACCACCGGGCTTCCCGATCGTCTGCTGCGCGAGCGCGACCGCATCCTGGCCACGCTTGGCCCGCGCTGGAAGCGCGCCGTGCTGGCGGCGGTCGGCCGGTGGGCGTTCGATTACGCCACGCTGCTGGCCGCGCTGGCCGCGGTCGGCTCGACTCCCCGCGCCGGGCTCGTCCTGCTCGCCTTCTGCGCGGCCCAGATGCTCGCCCAGATACCGCTCACCCCGGGCGGGCTGGGCTTCGTCGAGGCCGGGCTCACGGCGACCCTGGCCCTCGCCGGGGTCGGGGCCGGCGACGCCGTGCTCGCCACGTTCGCCTACCGGCTGTTCTCCTACTGGCTGCCGCTACCGCTCGGCCTCGTCGGGGTCGGGCTGCAACGACGCTATGCGTCCCTGGCAGTCGGACGCCCCGGCTGAGATAGTCACTCCGACGCGTATACGACCGAAAGGCTTCAAGGGCGGATGCTGGGCTCGACACTGCGGGCAGCAGGCGGAGTGGGCGCGGCGGTGCTGCGCCCCGTCGCGGGGCGCGTCACCGACCTGAGCCTGGCCGGCCTGGATGTGGTGCTGGCGTCCCGACTGGCACGCGAGGGCGTCGACCGCATCGTCGGCAGCGCGCTGGTCGAGCAGACGGCCACGCGGGTACTCGAGGGCCCCGAGCTGGAGCGCGTGGTCGAGCAGGCGCTGGAGAGCCCGGCGATGGAGCGGGTGGTCGGCCGCGTCATCGAGAGCCGGCTGCTCGACGAGGCGGTGGAGCGGCTGCTGGAGAGCGAGGAGCTGTGGGTGCTGGTCGAGGAGATCGCCCGCAGCCCGGCGGTGACCGACGCGATCACCCAGCAGAGCTTCGGGTTCGCCGACCAGGTCGCGGGGGGCGTTCGCGCGCGCTCGCGCACCGCGGACGACTGGGTCGAACGCGTCGTCCGCCGGGCGCTGCGTCGCCAGCCGCGGCCCAGCGGCGGAAGCGGTGAGTCCCCGGCAACGCCGTGAGCCAAGCGGCCGGGCGACCCCACGACCCCATCGCGGCCGGCGCGGCCCGCGCCGTGGCGGCGCGGGTGCACGAGCCCGTCGCGCCACCCGTCTCCCCGCCGAGCTACGTCGGTCTGGTCACCCGCGCGATCGCCTTCACGATCGACGCCGCTCTCGTGAACATCATCGCGATCGTCGTCGCGGTCGCCGTGGGCCTCGCGCTGTCCGTCCTCTCGATCCCCGACGGCCTCGTCCCCGTGTTCGCCGCGATCGGCGGAGTGCTGTGGCTCGTCTGGGCGGTTGCCTACTTCGCGACCTTCTGGTCGACCACGGGCCAGACACCCGGCAACCGCCTGCTCCGGATCAAGGTGGTGCGCGCGATCGACGGCGGCGTCCCCCGCCCGCGCCAGGCCTTCATCCGCTTCGTCGGGCTCACCCTGGCGGCCATCCCGCTCGGCGCCGGTTTCCTCCCCATCCTCTTCGACGCCCGCCGCCGCGGGCTCCAGGACATGCTCGCCCGCACCGTGGTGATCAGCGCGCGACTAGGTCGTGATCTTCGCCTTCATCCGGTCGAACTCCTCCTGGGAGATCGCGCCCTTCTCCTTCAGCTCGTTGAGCTTGTGCAGCTCGTCGACGGGTGAGCTGCCGGCGACCCGCCGGACGTAGGCCTCGGTTTCCTTCTGAGCCTCCGCCTGCTCGCTGATCGCGCGCTCGCGCATCCCCTGGCCGCGGGCGATCAGGTAGACGAACACGGTGAGGTAGGGGACGACGATCAGGAAGAAGGCCCAGGCCGCCTTCGCCCACCCCGATATCTCGTGGTCGCGAAAGAGATCGGTCAGGACGGTTATCAGGATCCAGATGAAGATGACCAGGAAGAAGATCGACAGGACGGTGAGGAGGGCGTCCCCAAGGTCGTAGTCGGCGAAAACGAATGGCATGTCAGGCCTTTCTGTCGGTGGTCATCAGGCGAGGGCCGCCTTCTCGCGCTCCCGACTACGGGCGCTGCGTTTGGCCGGGAGCCGCTGGGGTGGGCGGAAACTCCCGTGCCGCCTGCCGGCGCAGGATCTGTACCCCCACCACGGCCAGCACGGCGAGAATCACGATCACGAGGACCTGCCCGAGGTTGTTGATCGTGGGAAGGAGCGCCAGCCAGACCAGAAAGACAAAGGCGAGTACCGCGTAGACGACGACCGGGCGGTCGCGCAGGTACGGCGCGAGGAAGCGTCGCACGGCGACCTCGTGGCGGCCGGGCCCTGCCAGGGCTCCCCCAACGATGAAACCCAGCCCGATCACGAGCACGAACAGCGCCCGCTGGCGCAGCCCGGCGGAAATGATGTCCCAGACGGCGGTGATGGCCGGTTTGACCGCATCGGAGCTGGCCACTGAGTCGATGACCGCGTCACCCAGCAGGCGCCTCGCCAGCAGGATGATCAGCGTGGCCCCCAGGATCCCGCTCCCGGCTGCCATCAACGTCTCTCGTCGCCATCCCTTCGCCAGGTAAAGGGCGACCATGTACAGCAGGAGCGCCAGCAGCGGCAGCACGAAGCCGAGGTGGCGCAGCGCCTTGACGAGGGCCTGGAGCCCATCCAGTTCGCTGGACTTCATCACGACGAGCTCGCCGGGGTGCTGAACCGCCTGACGGTTGAGCAGGTTGGTGACGCGCGTCTGCAGCGCGGCGAGCGTGGGGTCGAGCTTGATGACGTTTGCCTGGCTCGGATCCTTGAGCACCGCTGCGCTCTGTTGCTCCACCGCGGTCAGCCGTTGGTCGAGCTGGGCCAGACGGCCCTGGAGGTTGGACAACCGGCTCTGGAGCTGGGCAGGGGCCTTCGGCTGAATGCCCTTGATCTTCTGCTCGAGGCTCGCGACCGTTTTCTGGAGGTCGGCGGCATCCGTTTGGAGCGTCTGGAGATTCTGTTGCGCCTCTGGGCTGAGCGTGCCCGCCTGCGCCTGGGAGAGGGCGGCGCGCGTGGACTTGATCCTTTTCTGGACCGTGGTCAGCCGCTGCTTGAGCTCCGTCGAGTACTGCTGCACGAAGCCCTGGATCTGGGAGATCGTCGAGGGATCTACCCCCAGGCGAGTGGCAAGATCGGCGACGAAGCTCCCGTATTCGAGGGTGACGACGCCGCCTTCGGTCGAGACGAACTTGCCCTTGTCCTCGATCAGGCTGACGAATCGCTTCTGCGCGCCATTGATCGCGGTGGTAAAGAGCCCCTGGACTCGAGGCGAGGCGAGCGCATTCTCCGCCACGTTCGTGGCGAGATCGTCTCGTCGCCGCTGCGACCGGAGCGGCGAGCGGCTGGGCGGGGGGCGGCAGCTGCTGCTTGATTTGGGCCTGCACGTCGACGTTGGCGTAGAGCTGATCGACCGCGACGATGCTGAGCTGCTCCTGGACGTCCTTGTTCTTGAGGATCTCGTTGGTGTTGTCGGAGAAGTGGCTGGTGTCGAGGACCTCGGTCTGAACCCAGTTCGCGATCATCGAAACGAGCAGCACCACCGAGGCGAGCACGACGAGGGCCCACACGAGAATGCGGTGGCGATGCTTCGGCTCTTGCGTCGCGCGATCCTCCGAGCGCTGGCTCCCGGCGGGCTCAGGCGCGGGTGCCGAGTCTCGCTCGGGCGGCGGAGTGGGCTCGGGCTGGTCGGGCATGCTCGGAGGCTAACGAGTCGTAGAACCTAGTCGGGAGCGTCCAGCAGCTTTGCCGGCTGCCGCCATCTCCTCCTGCTGCGCCGCCTTCGCGTCCCGGTGGTGCTTGGCCGCAACGGCGGCCGCTCCGATCACCGCGGCGCGTCGCCTGCGCTCACGTCTGTCTCGTCCCATCCCTCACGTCCTCCCTTGACTCGATCCGGCTCGACTCTATCTGCATCCGTCCTACGGCTCTGCTGCTGTCACTGCCCTACGAACAAGCTGAAGATGAAGTAACCGATGAACTATGCCCCTTGGGACCCGCGACACGCGCCTCGACTATGCGTTTGACCTCCTTCAAGAAATGCCGACCCTCTCAGGTCATGGGTTGTTCTGACTACCTGGTCTGGGAGATTGCGCGTCACCCATACGGGGTGATGCGTTAGACGAACGCCAAATCGCCTGACGTTCGTCGGACACTCGACCGTTCTGGTCGAGCTCGGCGGCGTGCGGCTGCTCACCGACCCGGTCCTTGCGCGACCGACTCCTGCATCTGCGTCGGCACGCCGCCGCGCCGGCGCCCGATGTGGCGGAGCGGATCGACGCCGTCCTCATCTCCCATCTGCACGGCGACCATCTCGACCTGCCCTCGCTGCGCTCGGTCGGCGCTGACGTGCCGCTGATCGTCCCCCGGGGGGCCGGCGCGTGGCTGAACCGGGCGGGCTTCGAGCGCGTGGTCGAGCTGGCCGCGGGCGAGACGACGGAGGTGGGCGAGATCGAGGTTGCGGCCGTCCAGGCCCACCATCAGCCCAGACGCTGGACGCTGGCCGGGCCAAAGGCCCAGCCGATCGGCTTCGAGGTTCGCGGGGAGCGCCGCGTCTACTTCGCCGGCGACACCGACCTGTTCCCGGAGATGGACGAGATGGCCGGCACGATCGACATCGCCCTGCTGCCGGTATGGGGCTGGGGCACCTCGCTGGGCACCGGCCACCTGGACCCTCGCCGGGCCGCCGAGGCGGCCGCGCGCATCCGCCCGCGGATCGCCGTGCCGATCCACTGGGGCACTCTCTTTCCCATCGGCCGCGCGCGGAAGCACGGGCACCTGCTCCACGACCCGCCGCGCGAGTTCGCGGCTCAGGTGGCCGAGCTCGCGCCGGACGTCGAGGTGCGCCTGCTCGAGCCGGGCGAGTCGCTGGCCTTGACCTCGTAGGAGTCGTGGCCGAGCGCCCATAGCCACGAGCGAAAGACGCGGTGGACCCGCTCGGCCCCGACGACGGGCTCTCGCGGCCACGGAAGCTCCGCCGGGTGCAGGACGAACGGAAAGCTCTGCGGGCCGCCCATGCCCCCGTGGGAGCCGACAAGCTCCTCGAACGCCGCCACCTCCTCGTCCTCGGGCCAGTAGGTGCTGTTGATCATCACGTCCGGGCAGTGCGGGAAGCCGTCGGTGCGCCGCAGGTGATCGGCCGCGTTGGGCCCGAAGGGAGCGAGCGGGTCCTCCCCTTCGATGCGTCCGTCATCGAGGTGATGCGTCCCGCCGGATCCGATGGCCAGCGTTCCCTGATCCTCCGAGTGGACCATCAAGAACCCGACGCCCGGATGGTCGCGCAGCGCCGGCACCAGGCGCGGGTGATGCTCCTCGATCCACTCCAGCGTCACCCGCCCCGGCTGCCGGGGGAAGGAGACCAGGCCGAGGCAGCCCGAGGCCATGACGGAGAGCTCCGGGAGGCCGTCCGTGTCGGGGTCGCTGTCCCCGTGGCCGTGGCCGTGCTCGACCTCCTCGCGCGCGCCGGAGTCGAGCGCCACGGCGCCGTCGGCGCTCCGCTTGCGGCCCACCGCGCGGGCGGCGCGCCCGCCCACCGTGTCGTCGCGGCCGATCTCGGTCAACCCCGCGCTCATGTAGGCGAGCGATTCGTCCCCGCCGCCCGAGGCGGCCTGGACGTCGGCCGCCTCGCAGGCCTCCGTGACGACCTGCTCGAGCGTCACCCCGTAGCGGTCGAGGAACGTCTCGCCCTGCGTCTGGCCGTGATCGGAGAGGACGACGAGCCGGTAGGGCCGCGGGGCGTCGGCCGCGGCGCTGCGCACGCGGGCGATCTGGCGGTCGACCTGGCGCAGCACGGCCAGCGCGTCCTGGCGCTCGATCCCCGAGTGGTGGGCGACCTCGTCGTAGGCCAGGAAGGTCGTGTAGATGACGGGCCGCCCGGCCAGCATGTCGCCCACCACGGCCGCGATCTGCAGGTCGAGCTGAACGACGGTTCCCCAGGCGCGGACGACCGCGTACTTTCGGGAGCGGGCTATGCGCGGCACCACGTCCTGCCGCCGCTGGTAAGCCGCCGCCGAGCGCTCGCGCGCGATGTCGGCGAGGGCGAGGCAAAACGTCCGAGCGGCCGCATAGGGCCGGGCGAAATAGGCGGAGTAGTCGCGTCCGATCGGCCTACGTCGGTTCATCACTGTGCTCATCGTGAGCATCGAGTGCACCGCGTCGCCGGAGAGGATGTTCGCCCGGCTCGCGCCGTCCGCATGCAGCAGCCCGCGGCCGTTGGAATGACGCCGTTCGAGCTCCGCCGCGTCACGCGGGTGGTTGGTCACGATCGCCGCGCCACGATCCTTCTCCCACCAGCGAAAGGCGGGCATGTCGTGGTTGTCGCCGTGGAGCAAACCAGCCTGGCAGGCTCCGGTCTGAGAGGACCAGTCGGTCTCCCACGGCACGAGGCTGGTGGGAGCCCTCGCGCAACCAATGCGAGAGAGTCGGAGCGTTGCCGTCGCGCAGCGCGCGCCGGAGAACGTCGTGGGCGAGGCCGTCGATCTCCAGGAAGACGATGCCCGGCACGTCGCTCTCCGTTCCCTCGCCGCGACGGCGCGCCTGACGGCGCACGACGTTGCGATGCCAGGTCTCGTCGTCGTCGATCGCCAGCAGCGAGGACGCTAGTGCCGTCAGTGCCGTCAGGCCCAGCGCCACGACGATTCCCTCGAACCAGCCGTCGATGCTGGCGCCGGGAACCACGTCGGTGGCGAGCGCGACGAAGGCCCCGTTGAGGACGAAGGCGAACAGGCCGAGCGTCAGCACGTTGAGCGGAAGCGCGAAGCGGGCGAGGACGGGCCAGACGAGCGCGTTGAGCAGGCCGACCACGGCGGCCAGGCCGAGCGCCGCGCCCGCTCCGTCAAGGGTGAAGCCGGGCAGGATGGCCGACAGGAGCAGGAGCGCGCACGCGTCGAGGACAAGGACGACGACGGCGCGCAAGATGTAGCGAAGGGGCACTGCCGGGCAGCCTATCCCTGGACGGAACAAAGACAATGGACGCCGTGACCGACCCAGCCGACGTCGACGCCACCCGTCGCACCCACCTCGCGGCGGAGCGCACCTGGCTGGCCTGGTGGCGGTCGGGCATCGCCACCGCGACGGCGGCGATCGCGGTGGGCGGGGTCGTGCCCGATCTCGTGGGCGGATCGCGCGCGCCCTACGTCGTGCTTGGCGCGGGATACGCCCTGCTCTCGATCGCGATGTTCGTCGTCGGCGGCCGGCGCCAGACCGCGGTCGAGCGGGCGCTCGGCCGGGGGGACTACGAGGGGATCCCGCCGCACCACGTGTGTCGGCTTCACCGTGGCGGGGGCGCTCCTCGCCCTCGGGACCCTCGTCGCCATCCTGGCCAACGCCTAGCTCCAATAGACTCGCCCGCATGCTGACCGTGAACGGATTGGACGACCTCAAGGCCCACGAGGGCGAGGAGGTCGGCGTCTCCGAGTGGCACGACGTCACCCAGGAGGCGATCAACGAGTTCGCCGACGTCACCGGCGACCACAACTGGATCCACATCGACGTCGAGCGGGCGAAGGAGACGCCGTTCGGCGGGACGATCGCGCACGGCTACTACACGCTGTCGCTCGCCCCGCAGTTCTCCTACTCGCTGTTCAAGGCGGAGGGCTTCGCCTTCGGGGTCAACTACGGCCTCAACAAGGTCCGCTTCCCCGCGCCGCTCCCCGTGGGCAGCAAGGTGCGGATGCGCATGAAGCTCGCCAAGGTCGAGGACGTGCCCGGCGGCGCGCAGATCACGACCGAGCTGACCTTCGAGCGCGAGGGCGGCGACAAGCCGGTGTGCGTGGCGGAGTCGCTCAGCCGGGTCTACGGCGAGGGGTAGACCTGGGCCGCCTCGAGGCGTACCCTCGCCTCGGGATGGTGGATCCGGTCGTCGGCTCCGTCGCATCGTTCGGCGCGATACTCGTGCCCGTCTTGCTGGCGAGAAGCGCCCATCCGCCCGCCCCGCGCCGGCGCCACGGCATCGACCACGGCGCGATGGCCGAGATCGAGGAGAACGACATCGAGCAGATGCTCGACGGCCTCGCCGAGCGCCGCCGGCGCAACGGCAAGCGCTCGATCGGCGACGAGCTGTCCGACGAGGTCCTGCGCTCCACCTGGCGCTGACGGCCCGCGGGGCGGATGTACTAGCGTCAGGGGCATGGCCGAACGCCGCGCCTCCGACGTCTTCGTGGAGTGCCTGGAGGCCGAGGACGTCCGTTACGTCTTCGGGATCCCGGGCGAGGAGACGCTCGACCTCAACGAGTCGCTCGAACGCTCCGCGATCGAGTTCGTCCCCGTCCGCCACGAGCAGGGCGCGGCGTACATGGCCGACACCTACGGGCGCCTGACCCGCAGCGCCGGCGTGTGCCTGGGCACGCTCGGCCCGGGCGCCACGAACCTCGTCACCGGGGTGGCCGACGCCTTCCTCGACCACGCGCCGGTCGTCGCGCTGACGGGGCAGGGCGACCTCCAGCGCACGCACAAGGAGTCGCACCAGTACATCGACATCGTTTCGCTCATGCGCCCGATCGTGAAGTGGAACACGACCCTGACCGCGCCGCAGATCATTCCCGAGGCGGTACGCAAGGCCTTCAAGGTCGCCCAGGCCCAGAAGCCCGGGCCGACTCACCTCGAACTGCCCGAGGACGTCATGGGCGCCCCACTGGACGCGGAGCCGCTGAACGTGCGCAGCGGCTTCCGCCGCCCCGAGCCCAGCGCGACGGAACTCGAGCTGGCCGCTCGGATCATCCGCTCGGCCGACCACCCGGTGGTGCTGGCGGGGAACGGGGTGGCGCGGGTCGGCGCCTCCACCGCCCTGCGCGATTTCAGCCGCGTGACCGGGATCCCCGTGGCCGAGACCTTCATGGGCAAGGGGCTGCTCGACTACGAGGACGAGCACTTCGTCGGCACGGTGGGCCTCCAGTCGCGCGACTACGCGCTCGCCGGCTTCGAGGACGCCGACGTGGTGATCACGGTCGGCTACGACCTCGTCGAGCACGCGCCCGTGAACTGGAACCCCAACAACGACAAGCGCATCGTCTGCATCGACACCGCCCCCGTCGAGGTGGACGAGCACTTCCAGACCGAGGTCGACCTGATCGGGGACCTCGAGGTCATCCTCACCCGCCTGGCCGAGGCATGCGGCCCGGTGGTCACGCCTGAGGAGGGCAGGTCGAGCCGGCTCAACGAGATCGTCATGAGCTACTTCGAGGCCGCGCGCGAGGACGAGTCCTTCCCGCTCAAGCCCCCGCGCGCCCTGTGGGAGATCCGCCGCGCGCTCGGTCCGCAGGACATGCTCGTCTCCGACGTCGGGCTCCACAAGCTGTGGATCGCGCGCATGTTCCCGGCCCACGAGCCCAACACCGTGTTGATCGCCAACGGCCTGGCCGGGATGGGTATCGCCCTGCCCAGCGCGATCGCGGCGAAGCTCGTCCATCCCGAGCGCCGGGTGGTCACGGTCAACGGCGACGGCGGGTTCCTCATGAACTGCCAGGAGCTCGAGACGGCCGCGCGGCTGCGCACGCCCGTGGTCAACGTGATCTGGGAGAACGCGCAGTTCGGCTCGATCGTGTGGAAGCAGGACAAGAAGTTCGGCCGCCACTTCGGGGTCGACTTCACCAACCCCGACTTCGTCAAGCTCGCGGACAGCTTCGGCTGTCCGGCCTGGCGCTGCGAGTCGGTGGGCGACTTCGCGCGCCACCTCGACCATGCGCTCACGCTCGACGTTCCGTCGCTGATCGTCGTGCCGATCGACTACTCGATGGACGTGGCGATCTCCGAGGAGCTCGGAACCGAGACGGTCGTCACGTAGGGCCGGCTCTAGCGCTGCGGCGCCCGCGCATCGCTGCGGATGCCGTTCATCTCCGCCACGTGGCGGCACTGGATGTCGATGTCGTTGTGGTGGGCGGCGCGAGCTCGGGCCAACGACGTTGCGGTGGGCCGGCGGGCCGCGGACGCACCGGGCGCGAACTTGACGACTCGGTGGAAGTCGCTGACGTAGAGGTTGCCCGCGCGATCCTGGGTGAGGAAGGTCGGGGAGGCCAGGTTCTCGTGGCCGAAGGACTCGATGAACCGGCCCGTCGCGGTGAAGTGGTCAACCCGCCAGTTGCAGCGGTCGCCGACGAAGACGGAGCCGTCCACGCCCACCGTCACACCGGTCGGCTTCAGGAACTGTCCGGGGCCGATGCCCGGCGAGCCGAACTCGTCCAGGAACTTCCCGGACCCGTCGAAGATGAGCACCTTGTGGCGAATGATGTCCGCCACGTAGACGCGATCGCCGGCGGGCGTCGCGGCGACGCCGCCCGGGGTTACGAGCTCGCCCGGACCGCGGCCGAAGCGGCTGAACGAGCTCTTGGACGCGCCGGAGGTCCGCATCGTGTCGATCTCGTAGTTGCCCTGGTCCGCGACGAAGAGCTTGCCGCCGCCGATCGCCGCGCCCCACGGCTGGACGACCTGGCCGGGGAAGGAGCCGGTCTTGGCCAAGCGCTTGAGGAACCGGCCCCTGGAGTTGAACTTCATGATCCGGTCGTTGCCCGTGTCGACGACGTAGATGTGGCCGGCAGGATCGAGCGCGATCCCCTCGGGCTGGAAGAAGCGCTTGGTGAGCGCGATTCGCGTGAAGCCCTTGTCGTGACCGCGGCTGCCGAACGAGCTGACGAACGCGCCACTCGACTTGAACCTCTCGACGCGGCTGTTGCTCGGGTCGACGACGAGGACCGTGCCGTCGGAGGCGACCGCGATCCCGCCCGGATCGTCGTACTGGCGATTCGCGCCGGCTCCGAGGATCCCGCCGCCGAACTCGCCGGGGCCGTTGCCCTCGTGGCCGAACCGGCCCGCGTACTGGTAGGCGGCCGAGGCCGGAGAGGCGGCGCCGATTGCGGCCAGCACGGCCACCGTCGCGCCGAGGAGCGTGCGGCGGAGGTTCATCGCTTGAAGGTGTTGAGCATCGTGATGTCACCGTCGCGGGTGGCGGTCTGGCCCTGTCCGTCGTGGCTCGTCGCCCTCCAATGGACGCGCACCCGCCTGTGGGGCGGGAAGAAGCGGCGCATGGAGCGCTTGACCGGCACCTTGATGACGTGCGAGTCGAAGGTGCGCACGGAGAAGGGCGCGCGGCCGACCTCGCGGCCGCTCTTGGTCACGACGATCGTGCCGGTGCAGAAGCTGAAGTCGCCCGGTCGCGGCGTCGACTGCGTCTTCGCCGGACAGACCACGCGCGGCAGCACCTGGGCCGCGGCGTAGGTGACGCTGTACGTCGCGTCGGGGACGTAGCTGCCGGAGAACGCGCCCGCCGTGGCGGGCACCAGGGCGGCGAGCACGGCTCCGCCCAGTGCGAGGCGGGCGAAACGGAGGAAGGGGCGCAGGGAACACCACGTCCTCGCCTTCGTCCGTCTGGACCGGCGACGCACCCGATTCAGGGAAATCTCGACGGACGTACTACGTGGCTATCCTCGTTGGAGCCGCGAAACACGACCGAAGGTGATTCCGATGGCCACGACGCAGACCCGCGAAGCCGAAGTCCTCGAGTCCGTGCCCAAGCAGCTGCTCATCGGCGGCGAGTGGCGCGATGCCGGGGAGGGCGGGACCCTCGCCGTGGAGGATCCGGCGACAGGGGAAGCGCTGACCGAGGTCGCGGACGCGCGCCCCGACGACGCGAAGGCGGCACTCGACGCCGCCGTCGCGGCCCAGGCCGAATGGGCCGAGCACCCGCCCCGGGAGCGGGGCGAGATCCTGCGCCGTGCCTTCGAGTCCCTGACGGAGCGGAAGGAGGAGCTCGGGCTCCTCATGACCCTGGAGATGGGCAAGCCGGTGGCCGAGTCCGAGGCCGAGATCGCCTACGCCGCCGAGTTCTTCCGCTGGTACGCCGAGGAGGCGGTGCGCATCGCCGGGCGCTACCAGGTCAACCAGACCGGCAAGGGCCGTGTCCTGACCCTCAAGCAGCCGGTCGGGCCCGCCCTGATGATCACGCCATGGAACTTCCCCATGGCGATGGGAACGCGCAAGATCGGGCCGGCCGTGGCCGCGGGGTGCACGATCGTCATGAAGCCGGCCAAGCAGACGCCCCTGTCGATGCTGGCTCTGGCGCGGATCCTCGAGGAGGCGGGGCTTCCTCCGGGAGTGCTCAACGTCATCACGTCGTCGTCGTCGGGCACGGTCATGGAGCCGTTGATCCGCGATGCGCGGGCGCGCAAGCTGTCGTTCACCGGGTCGACCGAGGTCGGGCGCAAGCTGATGGAGCAGGCGTCCGAGCAGCTCCTGCGCCTGTCGATGGAGCTGGGCGGCAACGCGCCGTTCCTGGTGTTCGACGACGCCGACATCGATGCTGCCGTCGAGGGTGCGCTGCTGGCGAAGATGCGCAACATCGGCGAGGCGTGCACGTCCGCCAACCGCTTTCACGTCGCCGAGTCCGTGGCCGACGAGTTCACCTCCAAGCTGGCCGAGCGCATGGGCGCGATGAAGGTGGGCCGGGGGACCGAGGAGGACGTCAAGGTCGGCCCGCTGATCGACGGCGACCAGCGCGACAAGGTGGCCGACCTGGTCGCAGGACGCGGTGGGCCAGGGCGCCACGGCTGTCGTCGGCGGCTCCAAGCGCGACGGCGTCGGCTACTTCTACGACCCCACCGTCCTGGCCGACGTCCCCGACGGGGCGCGTGTCCTGAAGGAGGAGATCTTCGGCCCCGTCGCTCCGGTCAAGGCGTTCTCCTCCGAGGAGGAGGCGATCGAGTGGGCCAACGCCACCGAGTACGGCCTCGTCGCCTACGTGTTCACGCGCGACCTGGGTCGCGCCTTCCGGGTCATCGAGGGCCTGGAGACCGGGATGGTCGGCCTCAACCAGGGAATGGTGTCCAACGCCGCGGCTCCGTTCGGGGGGGTCAAGCAGTCGGGCTTCGGCCGTGAGGGCGGCCCCGAGGGCATCGAGGAGTACCTCGAGGTCAAGTACGTGGCGATGAACCTCTAGCGGGCGGTCGCGCTCGCTACTTCCGCTCGAGCTTGCGCAGGAACGGCAGGAGGTTCTTCACGAAGTCGTTCTTCGGACTCGCGGAGTTCGGATCGTTGTGCGCGTACGTCGCGTGGCGGTCGACCAGCACAGATTGCGCTTCGGGATCCCAGACTGGGCGGCGAGCGCCTTCGCCGCGTCGAGCACGCGCCGGCCCCCGAGCGCCGCGCCGAACGCGTAGATCCGCAGCTTGCGGCTCAGGTCCCTGCCATGCGTCGCGTGGACGTCGAGCACGTCCTGCGCCGGGTTCGCGTTACCGGCCGCGACCGCGCCCGAGTCGATCGTCAATCGCAGCGGGTGGTACCACGCGGTGCCGTCCAGGCCCTTCAGCCCCCACCCCGAGAACATGTCCGCGAAGCGCTGGATCGGCGTCAGCTCGCCCGCGCGGGTCCAGCCACGCGGGTTGCCGCTCGAGGCGAGGCGGCCGAGATGCGCCTGAGCCGCGATGAGGGTCGTGGGCGAGGTCGCCGTGTCGAGGGCGTACCCGTACTGGGCGATGTTCGTGACCGGCACCGACGGCTTCAGGTTCGCCGGCAGGAACTGGAACGCCTGCCCGATCGACGGCGAGTTCGGATCGAGCCGCACCCCGAGCGAGCCCGTCGAGTTGAACAGGCCCGCGAGCGGGGCGGGGAAGCCGCCGAAGGTCAGCCACGGCGATCCGCTCTGCGAGCGCCTGCAGCGACCGGTTGGCCTGCTCGGAGGTCACCGGGGTCGGGCTGCTGCCGCCGTCGATGAACACGAGGCCCGAGAGGTCCTTGGCCCCGGGCCTCCCGTTGAAGTCCCAGGTGGCATAGGCGCTCGTGATCGATCCGCCCAGCGAGTGGCCGCCCATGACGACGTTGCGCCCGCCCCGGCGGGCGGCCTTGACCACGCGGGCCAGGTCCTCGATCTCCGTGTGCATGCCCCACTGCTTTGCGAACGCCACGTCCGCGTCCGGGATGCCCTGGAAGTGGGGGCTGATGCTCGAGTCGGCGAGATAGCCGAGGTAGTAGTCGAAGGCCTGCTTCGCCGTGATCCGCTTCGTCTTGGCCTGGTCGAGCCGCGAGTGGTCCTCGAGCAGGTTCTCCCGGCGCTCCACCGCCCAGACCTGCCAACCCGGCTCGTCCTTGACGATGGTCTTCGCGAGCGGCACGAAGTAGGCCGCGCTCGCCGAGGTTCCGGGGTTGAGGACGAGCACGTTCTTGGCGCGCGGCGAGCCGATCTTCAGCGCGCCCACCTTGTTGTACTGGGCCGGCGTGCCGGGAGCGGCAAAGCCCGCGAGCCTGGTGAACGAAACGCTCGTCTTCGACAGTGCAGGCGTGGCAAACGTCGCGAAGACGAGGCCGACGAGCGCGAGCGCCGGCGCGATCCGGCTGGTGCTGCGAGTCATTCCCTCCTCCTGGCCGGGAGAAGAGACATTACACCGAGACTGTCTCAATTGTCGCTGCTGCGCTGCTGCCCGCGGCAATCCTGCGCAGGTCGAGCGCCTTGTCGAGCGTGGCCTCGTCGACACCGTGCTCGATCGCGACCTCGCGCAGCGTCCGGCCCGAGGCGGCGGCCTCGTTGACGATCTCGGTCCCCTTGTCGTAGCCGATGTAGGGGTTGAGCGCGGTCGCCACGGCGAGCGTGAGCTCGGCGCTGCGCCGGCAGCCCTCCTCGTTCGCCTCGATCCCCTCCACGCACTTCTCCGCGAACAGGAGGCTCTTGGCGGTCAGCAGCTGGATCGACTCGAGCAGGTTGCGGGCGATCAGCGGTACCCGCACGTTGAGCTCGAAGTTCCCCTGTGAGCCGGCAACCGTGATGGCCGTGTCGTTGCCGATGACCTGCGCGGCCACCTGTATGACGACCTCGGGGATGACCGGGTTGACCTTCCCGGGCATGATCGACGAGCCCTTCTGCAGCTCGGGAAGCAACAGCTCGCCGATACCGGCGCGCGGGCCGGAGCCCATCATCGCCAGGTCGTTGGCGATCTTGGTCACCGACACCGCAAGCACCTTCAGCGCGCCCGACAGCTCGACGAGGGCGTCGCGGTTTCCCTGGGCCTCGAAGGGGTCCTCGGGCGGGCGGATGTCGAGGCCGCTCTGCTCCGCCAGCAGCTTGCGCACGCGCTCGGCGAACTCGGGGTGGGTGTTGAGGCCGGTGCCGGTGGCCGTGCCCCCGAGCGGGATCTGGGCGACCTGCGGCAGCGCGTTGCCGATGCGGCGCGCGCCGAGCCGGATCTGTGCGGCGTAGCCGGCGAACTCCTGACCGAGCGTGACCGGCACGGCGTCCATCAGGTGGGTGCGCCCGGCCTTGACGATGTCCTTGAACTCCTCGGCCTTGTCCGCGAACGCCTTCTCCAGCCGCTCCAGCGCCGGCAGCAGGCGGTTCGTGGCCTCATCCAGCGCGGCCAGGTGCACCGCGCTGGGGAAGACGTCGTTCGACGACTGCCCCATGTTCACGTGGTCGTTGGGATGGACGCCTTCGCCGGCGAGGTTGGCGATCACCTCGTTGGCGTTCGTGTTGGAGGACGTGCCCGAGCCGGTCTGGAAGGCATCGACGGGGAACTGGTCGTCGAACTCGCCGGACGCCACACGGTCGGCGGCTTGGGCGATTCGCTCGGCGACGTCGGCGTCGAGCAGCCCCAGTTCGCCGTTGACGCGGGCCGCGGCCGCCTTGATGCGACCCAGCCAGTGGATGACCTCGAGCTTCACCGGGTCCCCGGAGACGGGGAAGTTGTCGACGGCCTTCTCGGTCTCTCCGCCCCAGAGCTTCTGGCTTTCCTGCACGTTCATCGCCCCCTACACGCTATCTGGCTCGCTAGGAACAGAAGCTGACCAGCTCCCGAGCGAGGCCGACGGGGTCGTCGTAGGCCATCAGGAAGCCGGTGCCGGGCAGCACCCGCAGCTGGCCGTCGGGCAGCCGGCGCAGGGCGACCTCGGCCGTCTCGAGCGGGTGGTAGCGGTCGTCGCTGGCCCAGAGGAGCAGGACCGGCGCGGCGACACTCTCGTAGGCGTCGAGGTAGCCGGCCTGCGCCTCGACCGGCCATCGGCGGGCCAGCTTGGCCCACGAGCGGGCTCGGTTGCCGTTTCCGCCGACGTCGGCGAAGGCATGACGGACGAGGTCGCGCGCCTCCGGATTGCCGCGAGCCGAGAGCTTGGCGCCGAGCTCCGGGCGAAACAGGACGCGCGCGCCGTGGGCCATCACGCGGTCCAGGCCGGGCACCGCAGCGGCGCTCGTCACCATGCGCCACGCTCGCAGGCCCGGCCGCTGCGGCGCGGCGTGCAGGCGGCTCGACATGAGCACCAGACGCGCCGGCTCGAGGCGGCCGTTCACCGTGGCGCGGAGGAGCAGGTCGGCCCCGAGGTCGTGTCCGCCAACGAGCGGTCGCGGGCCGAGCACGTCCCGGCAGAAGCCGGCGACGACGTCGGCGAGCCAGTCGGGCGAGTACGGGTGGCGAGGCCGGTCCTCGGAGTCCCCGTGACCGGGAAGGTCGGGCAGCACCACCCGGAACCAGTCGGTCAGGTAGCCGACCGAGGGCTCGAACTCCTTGTGCGTCAGACCGGCCGAGTGCAGCAGCGCCAGCGGCGGTCCGGTTCCCGCCTCGCGGTAGGCGACCCGCGCGCCGTCGGGATGGTGATAGAGGCGCAGCTTCATCCGGATCGCTCGCCCGCCGCGAGGCCTCGGTCGAACGCGGCGCGCCGGGGCGCCGGCGGGCCGTCGAGCCCGATGGCCTGCTCGACGCGGCGCACGAGCTCCTGGTGAATCCCGTTCGTGTGCCGGGCGCCCTTGCGGACCGCGCCGATGAGGTAGCCGAGCTGCAGCGCGGCTTCGTCGCTGCGGTCCATCGCGCCGGCGAGCACATCGGCAGTGCGGGTGAGCACGGTGCCGACGGTCTGGATGTCCGCGTCGCTGCGCGCACGCTCCACGCAGCTCGAGAGCTTCGTTTCCCCGGCGAGCCGGACCGGGCCGGGCGCGGTGCCAAGCGCTCGAACGGCCGGGCCCGGACCGGAGGTGCACGCCGCCGGCAGCGGACGGTCTTCGTCACCGCAGCCGGCCGCGGCGAGCGCGACGGCGAGCGTGAGGAGCGCGAGCACGGCGGCCCGGCGAGCGGACATGGCCCGGATGTTAGGAGCGCTCGATCGCGCGCCGTCGCGGCACCTTGAAGCCGCGCTCGCGCATCCCGCGCTCGATCTCGGCGAGAGTCGTCTCGAGGACCTTGACGCGCGCGTAGCGCTTGGAGTCTCCCTCGACGAGATGCCACGGCGCCCACTCGGTGTCCGTGCGCTCGAGCATGTCCTCGACGGCTTTGACGTACTGCTTGCGCTTCCGGCGGTTCCGGAAGTCCTCCTCGGTGAGCTTCCAGCGCTTCAGCGGATCCTTGTCGCGGCGCTTGAAGCGCTTGAGCTGCTCGGCGCTGGAGATGTGCAGCCAGAACTTGATGATGATCATGCCCTCCGCGGCGAGCGTCCGCTCGAAGCCGGAGATCTCGTCGTAGGCGCGGCTCCACTGCTCCTTGTTGGCAAAGCCCTCGACGCGCTCGACGAGGACGCGGCCGTACCACGACCGATCGAGGACGGCCATCCCACCCCAGCCGGGCAGCGCTGGGCTGAAGCGGTGCAGGAAGTGGTGGCGCTTCTCGTCGAATGTGGGCGCGGCGAACTGCGCGACCCGAACATGGCGTGGGTCCATCCGGCCGACGAGCCGCTTGATGGCGCCGCCCTTGCCGGACGCGTCCCACCCCTCGAACAGGACCAGGACGGGTGGGCCCAGGCGGCCGTCGCCCTCCAGTCCACCCAGGCGCAGGCGCAGCGCGAGCAAGCGTTCCTGGGCCGCCTCGAGGCGCTTGGCCTCCTCCGCGCGGCTCAGCTTCTGAGACAGGTCGAGTTCGTCGAGTCGGCCCACGGATCGATCCTGCCAGGCGCGGGTCGGCTCGGGCAAGTTCCCTTTCTCGTCCGGAAACGCGACTGGGTTCGCGCGTTTTCCGGGAAAGGCTGTGCAAAACCCCCCTACGCCTATCGCTGGTGTGTGGAAATACCGTCAATTGACCCATGGCTACCGAATCCAACGTCAGCCGTCTGGGACTCTCGACCTCACAAGCCGCACGTGAGCTGGGCGTTTCGCTCGGCACCGTGCGTCGGTGGGCGGACATGGGCTACCTCCGGGCCTACCGCACTCCGGGCGGCCAGCGCCGCTTCAATGGTGATCAGATCGAGGCGTTTGTGGACTCGCTCGAACAGCGCGGACACGCCCGACCTGCCGACGACCCGCAGCGTCAGGCGTCGTAAACGTCACAAAACGTCCTGCGCCCCAGGACCCGAGGCATGGCGGCGCGACCGGGCTTCCCTCCGTACCGATCGCGTCGTCTCCTCAGCTGATGAGGCCGTGGGCCGGATCTACCGGCTCGCGGCCTCGTCATGTTTGGGCTGCGGATCGGGCGCGACCGCCTGGGCGACCCGCCGCTCGACGTCGAGCTCCTCGTCGAAGTCGGCCCGATCGGCGTGGCGATAGTCGACGCCGCGGCCGGCCAGCTCCTCGGCCAGGGCTTCCACGTAGCGGCCTTCGAGTTGCGTGCCCGAGACGCGCCTCAGCTCCGTCAGGGCCTCGAACGAGGAAACGGGCGTCCGGTACGTGTCGTCGGCGGTGAGCGTGTCGTAGACCTCGGCCACCGCCACGATCTTGGCGATCTCGGGGATGTCGTCGCCGGCCAGGCCGTCGGGATATCCGCGCCCGTCGATCCGCTCGTGGTGCGCCCTGACGATCTCGGCCACCGGTCCGTAGACCCCGAGGTCGCGCAGCATGTCGGCCCCCATCACCGGGTGCCTACGGATGGTCTCCCAGTCCTGTTCCGTGAGGGTCCGCCCGCGCTCCATGACCCTGTCGGAGAGCCCGAACCGCCCGATGTCGTGCAGGAGCCCCGCGGTATGCGCCAGCTCGCACTCCCGCTCACTTAGTCCCACGGCGTGCGCGATGTCCCGCGAGAACGCAGCGACGGCCGCGGCATGCCGCGCCGCACGCGCATCCCGCTGGTCGAGCGTCCGGATGAGCCCGGAGAGAACCCCCCAGGACAACGCCGCGTACTGCCGCGTGCGCTCCCGGGCAGTGACGACCAGCCTCGCCATGTACGTGAAGGCGAAGATGCTGACGAGGACGAAGACGACGGCGCCGAGTCCGGCCTCGTGTAGATGGCGGCGGCCGTCACGGTCAGCGCGACGTTGATTGCAAGCGTTGGGACCATTCCCCGCAGAACGGCCAACGCGAGGAGCGAACGCGATGCCGTTGACCGGTCCCATGAAGGTCGTCAGGATCAAGACGTTGAGGATCAAAGCCCCGCATCCAACAGCTGCAAGCAGGGCGTAGAACGCTGCTGCGTGATCGTCTGCCGGAGCCAGCGCGGAGAAGACCGCGGCGGCCGCCAGAGTCGGCCCCCGCTCGCGAGCACATTGATCGGAAGGACCGGCAGGCGGTATCGATCGACCGCCCATGCCGCCTATCTCGGCGACGGCCGCCACCGCAAACGCTCCAGCAGGTCCGACGAAAGCGACGGCGAGCATTGAGGCAATGAACGAACCGCCTGCCGCGATCTTTCCGTCGGCCCACTCTGCCGCAGCGACGTTGGCTACCAATGCAGCGATGATGAGGATCAGCGTTAGCGGCTCGAACAGCTGAGCATCGCCTTCGGTCGGGCGCCGCCCAGCCAGCACAGCCAAGCGAAGCGACTAGTGCAACGAGACCCGCGACGCGGCCTCGAGTTAGCCAACCCTTGGCGCGCACCTAGACAACGTAACGCCGCCCTCATGCGCGATATGCGCGGCTCTAGCGGCCGCGGAACGTATCCGCCACTCGCTGCGATCACGCCGATCGCCGCGATGAGCAGGGGATAAACCTTGAGCTTGAGGTTGTGCACAGCGCTCTCCTGTCGGCCGGTTTGGCCAGGTTTGGTGAGGAATGACGCTAGCACCGTCATGCAACAAAGTGCACAACTTTTCCCTGGACACCTGTGCGGAATCTGTCGCGCATGCACGTGATCAGGCGGCAACTGCTCCGATTCACGGAACGTGCGCTATTTGAAGACCAGCGAGGCGGCATCGCTGCTGAACGTCAGCCCGAACACGCTGCGTGCGTGGGAGCGACGCTTCGGCTATCCCAAGCCCCAGCGCTCGCCCGGCAAACACCGCCTCTACACGCACGGCGAAATCGCAGCGCTGAAGGACGCCCTTCAGGAGGGTCTCTCGATCTCCTCGGCAGTCAGTCGGGCGCGCGAAGGCCTCAGCGCAGACGCCGACACGCTTGTCGGTGCGCTGTCTTCCTTTGACCGTGAGCGTGCCGACGGAGCGCTGGAGGCGGCGCTCGCGCTGCGGTCGCTCGAGCGCTCGGTCGAGGAAGTGTTGCTGCCGTCTTTGGAGGAACTCCAGAGACGGCATGGCCTCGACAGCGCGGCCTGGGCTTTCGCCGCTCGCTGGGCCGATGACTGGCTCCGGCGAGCGCAGCGGCTGGCCCCACCTCCGGTCCGCCAGGTGTCGCTACTCATCGGAGACGCCACGCGAGACGAGCTGGACCCGGATGCCCCAGCAGTCCGCGCCCTAGAACTCTTGTGCGCCCGTGCCGGCACTCGTCTGCTCTGTCTTTCCGTTCGAGGCGTCAATGGCCTCAGCGATGCCCTTGCGATGCTCGAGCCAGACGCGGTCGTGCTCGCAGGTAGCCACGCGCGAGACGATGAGGTCGCACGCTGGGCGTACGCCGTGCGGTCCGCTGCAGGCGCACTGCCGGTCACTCTCTTCCGTCGTGAAGTGCTCCGTCCCCTCCGTTCGCGGACGACCGGAGCACGCCATCTGTCGTCCACACCCTCCGCGGCGCAAAGTCAGATTCTCGAGCTGATCGAGACCGACCGCGTTTCGCCGGCAAAGGATGCCGACGCGGTCCCGGCACCAACTCCCCTCGTCCCACGAGAGAAGAAGCACGCCGGCTGATGACTCGATCCACACCAAGGAGGGACTGACTTCATGGGCACGGATGCTGCGAAAGAGTTCTCACTTCGGGTAGTCGGAAACGAAAGCCCGAAGGAGCCTCTCAAGATCTTCTGCGGCCACTGCGGCCGCAGTCCTGAGCCGGGGAGTGAGGTGCCTGCGTCACGCGTCTGCTCCAAGTGCGGCATGGGGCTGCTACTCCAGGCTCCGGCCGAGACGGCCCCTTCGCCGAAGGACCCCTTCCTGGTTGTCGACGGCGCGCTAACCATCTGCGCGCTCTCGCGTCAGGCAGAGAAGCTGCTGGGCATTTCAGAGACCGAGGCCGTCAACCGGCACATCGCGGAGTTCCTGGTGCCAGGAAACGCCGAGGGAGCGGCAAATGAAAACCTTGCTTCGCTCTTGGCCTGGGCCGCGCGCGGCGAAACGCCGTCGAGCAGCGTCGTGGTGCGGCCTACGAACACCTTCGGCGTGCGCTACTGGGCTCGCGTCGGTCCGTGCGGGCCACCGAACGCTGCGCTGCTAGTGCTCGCCGACGCTCGCTAGCTTCGCTCGGTGGGGCCTCGGCGCCACGGGCACGCGTGATGCGCTGCCCTCGATCGACAGGCGAGTGCGGCAACTCGACGGTCCGGACTTGTGTTCCCTGGCCACCAACGAGGAGATCCGGAGGCACCCGCCGACGGCCTCCACCCGCTCGGCTGGACCTGAAGACCGATGTGGCCTTCCTGTAGGATCCTCGGCTGGCGCCCAGTCGCCGTCAAGGCCGACTCCGTCGTCCCTGACCTCGAGGACGATTTCCTGAAGGCCAATCCGATAGATGCACCTGAACGACGCGATCCGGCAGCTGCGAATGCTTGGCTGCGTTGGCGAGAGCTCGCGCACGAGCGAGAACACCAGCCGATCGTGGTAATCCCGGCGGAGGCGTATCGCCGGATACTGAACCACGAACCTTCCTCGGCGCGCTGGCCTGCTGGACACTGCGATAAGCGTTGCAGCGCGGCCCGCAGTCCAACTCGATCCAACACGACGGATGCGTCACAAAGATCGCGCCCCGCACACGATGGACAACGTCATCCAAGTGATCCAGCGCGGACTCTCAATCGGCCGGTCTCGCCGATTTCGGCCTCTTGAGATCTTGGCGAGCGACCAGGAGAGTCTGAACAACGTCGTCGTGTAGGACCTGAGCCAGGGCCCTGCGCTCGCGATCCTCCGTCTCAAGCACCTGAGCTACGAGTCGGCCGCGACTACTCGCGAGTTCCTCGATCCGTCGCTCGCTGCTCTCGCTCCGCCGCCAGCCGCCTCGTGACATAGGCAAAAACAAAGACACAAGCGATGACAAAGAGGGTCGCTACCGAGGCCTTCGCTCGGATAGAGGCGACAGCTGCGACAGCGAGAACCACGTTAATCGCGATCGCAGCGCTGTAGCGGCTGTGGTTCCGCATTCGCTGCAAGTACTGGCTCGTCGTCATAGGACCCCGACTAACGAGTGACCAGCAAGCACGTTGACCAGGATGGCGACGCTGATGACGAGCCCGAAACCTGCGTAGAACCCCAACCCAGGTGGTCCCCAGACAACCGTCGCAATGGCCAACGCGGCGCCCATATTGGGCGCAACTGTTCCGAACAGGTTGAGCGAAACACGCGGAGGCCGATAGCGCTCGCACTCGAAATACAGAGAGCCTCGCTCAGAACGATGACGACTAGCCACTGGTGCAGGGCCAAGTAGAGAGACCGCGCACGCAATCGGGAGGAAAGAGCCGTCCCAGAACAGCGTGCCCCTCGAAATCCAGCGAGACAAAAGTCCCGACTCACCGCACATGCCGCAAGAGCGATCGTAAGTGGCGACAACAACTCGCCGTGTGGGGAACAGGACGAATCCAGCCGCACACCCGCAGTCCGGCGAAAGCAATCGCCAACATGGCGCCGTTCCTGTTAGGCCTACGACTCGGCCATGACGCGAACTGGTCGCGCCTCACTCACTGCAACACCCCCTCCCGCAACGCCTTCGCCACGGCCGCAGCGCGGTCGGAGACGTCGAGCTTGTCGTAGATGTTGGCGAGGTGGGTCTTTACGGTGCTGGGGCTGAGGAAGAGGATGCGGGCGATTTCTGGGCCGGAGCGGCCTTCGGCGGCGAGCGTCAGGATTTCGCGTTCGCGGGGGCTGAGGCGCGGGCGGGGGTCGTGGCGGTGGGCGCGGATCTGCTCGGCGATGCCGTCGTGGAGGCCGGGCGAGAAGACGGTGTTGCCTCGTGCGACCGCGGTGATCGCGTCGCAGATCGTGCGGCGGTCGACGTCCTTCAGCAGGTAGCCCCGGGCGCCGGCGGCGATCGCGTCGTAGACGAGCTCGCTGTCGGTGTAGGCCGTCAGCATCAGCACCTGGACCGGGCTGCCCACGTCGGTGAGCGCCGTCACGACCTGGATTCCGCTCAACGAGGGCAGGTTGAAGTCGACAACCGCGACATCCGGCTCGATCTCCTGGATCGACGCCAGGGCGGCGCGCCCGTCCCCTGCCTCGCCCACCAGCTCCAGGTCCGGCCGCTGCTTGATCGCGCGGACGATCCCGTCCCTGTAAAGCGGGTGGTCGTCGGCCACCAACACTCTCACTCGGGCGTGCCTGCCCATTACTCAGCAACCTTGACATAACGTCACAGTCCTGCGCGCAGGATGGTCCGATCGGGCGACGGCCGATCGGCCGAGGCCGGCCCGGGTCAGCTCGGCGGGGCCCGCTCGGACCTGAGCCGCTCGTCCGCGTCGGCCAGGCCGCCGACCGCGTAGTCGAGGTCGAGCGGATCGCCGTGAGCGACGAGCTCGCGGTCGCGAGGCGCCAAGGACGAGATGCCCGCCTGCAGGACCGAGCGCCGGAACGCGCCCTCCACCGCATCCGCGGCGGCCGGCGCGGCCGACTCGTCGGCAGGCTCGACCGCCAGCGTGGCAACCCGCCGCCGCCGTCGCAGCTCGTCCAGGGCGGCGTTGCGCGCGATCCCGAACAGCCATGCGCGGGGCTCGCCGCGCCGCCCGTCGAACGAGCGGCGCTTGCGGTAGGCCCGTTCGAACGCCGCGGCGGTCACGTCCTCGGCGGTCGCGCGGTCGCGCAGCATCCCGGCGACATAGGCGAACACGTCGTCGCGACTCGACCGATAGAGGGCCTCGAAGTCCAGCCGGGTCCTGACGGCCTGCGTGGGGATCGCCACGGCAAGAGTCTCGTTCACGCCCACACTACGACGCTGGCGCGCATTCATCACACGGGCTTAACGGCACGCGGGGGCCGATCCGCATACCATCTGTCCGAGCGCACCGGCAGGGGTTTGAGCGCGCACGACCCGATGCCGATGTGAGCGACGTGAAGCACAAGCCCCGCGCAGCCTTCCTCGCCCTGCTCGGCGTGGCCGGGGCATGCGCTCTTCCCGTGACCATCGCCGACGGCAAGGTCGTGCGGCATCTCGGGGCCATCGACCGGGAAGCCCCGGGAGCGTCGGTGAACCTCTGCGGCGAGGGGGCCGGCACGCTCGGCGTGCGGGTCTCGGCTCCGTATCGCGGCGACGACCTCGCCCCGTGGGTGCGTATCTCGGTCGAGTACTACTCCACGCAGGACGGCGCCTGGCACGCTGCCCCCGCGGGCGGCGACTCGGGGTGGTTCCCGGCTGGCGGTCCCGGCACCGGCTCGGACACGGGCTGGACGTTCTCCTTCCTGGCCCCCGAGTCCGGCCATCGCCTGCTCATGCGCGGCATCGCGCAGGTCGAGTGGCGCGGCGGCCGCACGGGCGAGGCGAGCACCCTGGCCACCGCCCCGTGCGAGGTCTCGAGCGACGGCACCTCGTCCACGTCGGTCCAGACTCGCAGCCGCACGATCACGATCCGTAACCGCCCGGTTCAGAGGAAGCGCAAGCGCGCGTCAGGCAAGCGCGGCAAACAGCCGCGGGTCGTTCGTGATAACTCCCGTAACACCCAGCGCCGCAAGACGGCGAATGCTCGGAAGGTCGTCGACAGTCCAGACGAAAAGGTCGCCCCCCGCCCCGTGAACGGCACGAACCAGACGGGGAGTGACGAGCTTCCAGTGAGCCATGAGGGCGTCACAACGCCCGTCGCGGATGGCGCGAGCGGCGCGTCCCGGTAGCCGGGCGCGGTAGACGGCCAACGCGACGTACGCCGGAAGCGCCGTCGCCGGGTTCCGCGTGTAGTCCCGCCGCAGTCGAGGGACCGACCAGCCGAGTCGCACCCCGGGCTCGAGGGCGCGGATCCGATCCAGGCTCTCGACGTACTGCGAGGAGACGAGCGAGCGCTCGAGCAGCCCGAACGAGCGCAGCGCCTCCACGACCCGGTCCTCGTAGCCGGGGAGCTTGAGGTCGACGTCGAGCTCGATGTCCTCGTACGCGTCGGTCTTGAAGTGCGTCAGGCCCTCCTCGAGCGAGGGTGGCGTGCCCTTGGCGGCCGCCTTGTAGTCGTGGGCGAGGACCAGGCGGCCGGTCTCCCGCTCGGGCAGGACGTCGAACTCGATCATGTCCACCCCGGCGGCGAGCGCGGCGTCGAAGCTGGGCAGTGTGTTGCCCGGCGCGATCAGGTCGGCGCCCTTGTGGCCGACGCGCCTCATCGCTGGCATCCCGGGCACCAGAACGTCGTGCGGTTGTCGTCGCCCTGGCCGCGCGCCGACACGGCCGTGCCGCAGCGCGGACAGGGCATGCCCGCCCGGTCGTAGACGCTGCGGTCGCGCGCCTGGTGGCCCGTCCTGGCGGACTCGAGCATGCGCGGCCGCGCCGCGGCCACCACGGCGAGCGCCTCTTCGTCGGAGACCGACCCCGTGGGCCGCCAGGGATCGATGCCCGCCTCCCAGCACGTCTCGGCCTTCCACAGGTTTCCGATGCCCGCGATCGTGCGCTGGTCGAGCAGGGCGTCGCCGAAGCCGCGCGTCGGGTCGTCCTCGCGCAGGCGGCGCAGGAAGCGAGGCGCGTCGAACTCGTCGGCGAGCACGTCGGGGCCCAGCGAGGCCAGGCGCCGATCGAAGCGCGTGCGCGACTCGGTGAGCAACTCGAGAACCGGTCCGTCGAACTCGACGACCTCGTGGGACGGCGTGCGCAGCACCAGCCAGGCGCGCCGCCGGGAGCGTCCCCAGCGCCGGTTGCGCTCGTACACGCCCCACACCCCGGTCATGCGCAGGTGCGAATGGAGCGTGAGGTCGCCCTCGAAGCGCAGGAAGAGATGCTTGCCGTGAGCGTCCACGGACCGCACGGCGCGCCCGGCGAGCCGCTGCGGCCAGCGGTCCATGCGGTGGCGGGCCTGCGGCGCGACGATCTCGTCGGGCACGCGCCCCTCGAGGACCGGCCGCATCCGGTTGGCGGCGTAGTGGATCGTGTCGCCCTCGGGCATGCGCCCAAGGGTACGGGCCGCCGCCGCGCCGGCTACCGACCGACGCGGCGGCGGCATCGCCGCTACGAGACGGTCGCCTCGCTGACCATCCCCTTGCTGGCGTGCGTCGCACCGCCGTCGCGGTCGGTGATGAAGCAGACCAGGGCGTACTTGCCGGACTTGGGAAGGTCCAGCGTGACCACCTGCTTCTGGCCGCCGTCGATCACGGTCGTCTCGACCGCCTTCTCGAAGTCGACCGCCGGCTGGCCCTTCTCCGTCGACAGGAACGTCTTCGCCTGGGCGAACGTCTTGCCCGGCAGCACCGGCACGGCGACCACGTGGTGCAGCTGCTTGCCGTTGTTGTCGAACTCCAGGGTGTTGGCGCCGGCCTTCAGACCGGAGGAGTTGAAGCCGTACTCGAAGGCCGAGATCTTGGCGTCGGTCTTCGGCAGCGTTCCGCCGCTCTCGCCGCCCGTCACCTCGAGCTCCGGGGTCTGGGGCTGGGGAGCCTTGTCCTCTTCGTCGGTGCCCGGTATGAGGACCCACCGGCCGGCCGGCAGCTCCTGGGTCGTCGTGCCCGTGGCGCCGGGCTTCACGGAACCGATCCCACCTCCGTCGGTGATCCACGTGGGGATCGGCGCGTTCTCGGAGCGCACGACCTTGAGGACGTCCGCGACGGTCTTGTCGCCCGTCACGCGGACCATCTGCAGGGAATAGGGCGCCTTGGCGTTGTTGGTGTAGCGCAGCGAGACCACGCCGCCCTCGATCGTCTTCGGGGACGTGACCTTCCCCGCCTGGTCGACGCTGACGGCCAGCGTCTTGGGCTTCGAGGCCTCCTTGGAGTCCTTGTCGTCGTCGCCGCACGCGGCCACGCCGAGCGGCCGTGACGCCGAGGGCCACCAGGAGCCCGAGGCGCGGAAGGCTGGAACGAATTTGCATCAGAAATCCCTTTCGCTATTTGGCAAACGCGCGCGAGGATACTCAACGATCCGGGGTGTCGCGGTCGCGCCTCCGCGAGGGTGGTCCGGGCTCGTACGTCGGAGCGATCTTCAGGCGCTGAGCGTCAGGGCCCGGGGCGACTGGCGAAAGCCGAGCTCGACCAGCAGCTCGCCGAACGGCCCGCCGAAGACCGGCTCGCCGTCGATGCGCTCCAGGGCCACCTTCCGGATGCGCCCGGCCCGGACCGCCTCGGCGAGCGCCTCGAAGGCGGGTGCCGTGCGCGGATCGCCGGGCTCGACCAGCGTCAGCGCTCCCTTGCCCGAGCGCTCCAGGTACAGCACGGGCTCGGCCCCGGCCAGGACGACGTGGGCCCCGGCGACGCGCTGCGGGCGGCGCGCCTCGCCGTCGCGCTTGGGCCACGGCAGCGCCGCCCCGTAGGCCTGGGCCGGGTCGACCGCCGAGAGCACCAACGGCGCCTCGCCGGCGTCGTCGCGCTGGGCGCGCAGGCGCTCCACCGCGCCGGAGAGGGCGAACTGCGCCCCGCCAAGACCTTCGACGAAGTAGCCGCGCCGGCACACCCCGAGCGTCTCCAGCGCCGCCAGCGAGTCGTAGAGGGTGGAGAACCCGCCCGGCACACCCTCGGCCAGCACCTGCTCGCGGGTGACGATCCCGTAGCGCTCGAGCAGCAGCTCGGCCAGCGCCCGCCGTCGCTGCCCCGGATCGGGCGCGTCGCGCAGCAGCGGCTCGACGAGCGACCAGCGGCCCTGGACCTGCGCCGACGCGCCGGCGCGGCGCGACGAGAAGCGGCGCCCCGCCCGCGCCCGGGCGCGCTCGCGCTGGGCCCGGGCGAGGGTGAGCCGGGGCGCGCGCAGCGGCGCGAACGCGTCGTTGGTCGCCTCGCCCGCCCACACGAGGTCCCACAGCGCCTCCTGGAGCGCCTCGGGCGCGACGTCGACGTCGGAGAGCAGGTCGGTGAAGAAGCAGGCGCCCGCCCGCAGGCGGTCGCGGACCGCCTCGTGCGCCGGCTCGGCCGGCGGATCGCCCTTGACCGCGGGGGGGCCGACGAGGTTCACGTCGTCGCGGAAATAGAGGGCGACCCGGCCCGAGCGGCGTCCGAGCGCGCCGGCGCCGATCCACACGACCTCGCCGGAGGCGCAGAGCTGGTCCATCCACGTCGGCGAGTACGCGCCGACGCGACGCGGCAGGACGTCGCGCTCCCAGGCTTCGGCGGGCAGGGCGAGGCCCTGGAGGGGAATGAGCTGCTCGCGCAGCCGGTCGACTCCGGCCCCGCCCGGCGGGTGCCGGTCGACGCCCTGCCACGACGGCAGGAAGCGGGCGAAGGCGCGCTGGTCGGTCGGCTCGATCTCCTTGCGCAGGGCCGCGAGGGAAGCGCGGCGCAGGCGGCGCAGGACCTCCGGATCGCACCACTCGCGTTCGGTCCCGCCGGGTCGCAGCTCGCCGCGCACGAGATCGCCCGCCGCCTCGAGCGCGCGCAGCGCGGCGCCGGGATCGACGCCATAGCGCTCGCGGACCTCGGCGGTGGTGAACGGACCGTGGGTCTGCCCGTAGCGGCGCACGAGCCGCTCGAGGGCGTCGGGCACCTCTTCGATGAAGGCGTCGGGCAGCCCGCCCGGGACGACGACGCCGAGTGCGTCCCGATACAGGCCCGCGTCCTGCGCGGCGATCCAGCGCTCCTCGCCGTGGACGCGAACGTTCACGACCCTGCGCTCGCGGCGCAGCTCGTCCAGCATGGAGTCCGCGTCGCAGCCGGCGAGCGCGCGCGTGCGCGCCTCCTCCGCCGTCAGGTCGCCCACCCGCCGCAGGACGTCGTGCAGGGCGTCGCGATTCGCCGCCTGCGTGCGCTCGGAGCGGTGCTGGAGGTCGTCCTCGACCTGGGCCAGGGCGCTCGGGTCGATCAGTTCGCGCAGCTCCTCCTGGCCGAGCAGCTCGCGCAGGAGGTCGCGGTCGAGCGACAGCGCCGCCGCGCGGCGCTCGGCGTTGGGCGAGTCGCCCTCGTACATGTAGGTCGCGACGTAGTCGAAGAGCAGCGACGAGGCGAACGGCGAGGCGGTCGGCGTCTCGACCTCGACGAGCGACAGCTCGCGCCGGTGCAGGGCGCGCAGGAGCTCGTCGAGCCCGGGGAGGTCGAGCACGTCGCGCAGGCACTCCCGATAGGTCTCGAGAATCACCGGGAACTCGCCGTAGCGGCGGGCCACTTCGAGCAACGTCTGCGACTTCAGCCGCTGCTGCCACAGCGGGGTGCGCCGGCCGGGATAGGCGCGCGGGATGAGCAGCGCGCGCGCCGCGTTCTCGCGGAAGCGCGCCCCGAACAGGGCGCTGCCGCCCAGCTCGCCGACGATCTTGTCCTCCAGCTCATCGGGCTCGACGAGCACCAGCTCGGCGCCCGGCGGCTCGTCGGCGTCGGGGAGGTGGACGATGATGCCGTCGTCCGACCAGATGGCGTCGGACTCCAGCCCGAAGTCCTCCCGGATGCGGGCGCTCAGCGCCAGCCCCCAGCCGGCGTGGATGCGCCCTCCGTAGGGCGACAGCACGCACAGCCGCCAGTCGCCGATCTCGTCGCGGAAGCGCTCGACGACGATCGTGCGGTCGCTCGGCACGACCCGAGTGGCCTCCTGCTGCTCGCGCAGGAAGGCGAGCAGGTTGGTCGCGGCGCGCTCGTCGAGGTCGTAGTCGCGCTCGAGCACCTCGGCGGGCTGGTCGACCGCCCAGCGCGAGAACTCGCCGATCGCGCGACCCAGCTCCTTGGGCCGCCCGACGCCGTCGCCCTTCCAGAACGGCACGGCCCCGGGAACGCCCGGCGCCGGCGTGACGATGACGCGGTCGCGGCCGATCTCCTCGATCCGCCAGGTCGTCGCGCCCAGCAGGAACGTCTGGCCGGGGCGCGCCTCGTAGACCATCTCCTCGTCGAGCTCGCCCACGCGACGGCCGTCGGGAAGCGTGACGGCGAACAGGCCGCGGTCGGGGATCGTCCCGGCATTCGTGATGGCGAGCTGGCGGGCGCCCTTCCGCGCGCGGATCGTTCCGGCGACGCGGTCCCACACGATGCGGGGCCGCAGCTCGCTGAACTCCGACGACGGGTAGCGCCCGTCGAGCATGTCGAGCACGTTCTCCAGCTGGGCCCTGGAGAGATCGGAGAACGTGTAGGTCCTCGTAACGAGGGCGTGCAGGTCGTCGACGGCGATCCCCTCGTCCACGGCGACCATGGCGACGATCTGCTGGGCCAGCACGTCCAGCGGGTTGCGCGGGACGACGGTGGGCTCGATCTCCCCGGCCCGCATGCGCTTGGCCACGACGGCGCACTCGAGCAGGTCGGCGCGGAACTTGGGGAAGATCCGGCCCTTGCTCACGTCGCCCACGTTGTGGCCGGCGCGGCCGATGCGCTGGAGGCCGCTCGACACCGACTTCGGAGACTCGACCTGGAGCACGAGGTCGACCGCGCCCATATCGATGCCCAGCTCCAGCGACGACGTGGCCACGAGGCACGGCAGCTCGCCCGACTTGAGCATCTCCTCGACCACCAGCCGCTCCTCGCGGGCGAGCGAGCCGTGGTGAGCGCGGGCGATCTCGCTCCCGTGGAGCTCGTTGAGGCGCAGGGCGAGGCGCTCGGCCCCGCGGCGGTTGTTGACGAAGACGATCGTCGAGGTGTGCTGTCGGACGAGCTCGAGCAGCTCGGGGTAGATGGCGGGCCAGATCGACTGACGGGTGGTGGCCGTCCCGTCCGCAACGGAATCGATGTCGACGCCGCTGTCGGGTTCGACCATCGACTCGACGGGCACGTGGATCTTCAGGTCGAGCGGCTTGCGCACTCCGGTGTCGACGATCGTGCACGTGCGCCGCGGCCCGACGAGGAAGCGCCCGACCTCCTCGAGCGGAGACTGCGTGGCGCTGAGGCCGATCCGCTGGACCTCGCGCTCGGCCAGCGCCTCGAGGCGCTCGAGGGTGAGCGCGAGGTGCGCGCCGCGCTTGGTCTGGGCCACGGCGTGGATCTCGTCGACGATCACCCACTCGGCGCCGGTGAGCATCTCCCGGGCCTGCGAGGTGAGGATGAGGTACAGCGACTCGGGCGTCGTGATGAGCACGTCGGGCGGCTTGCGTCGCATGGCCGCGCGCTCGCGCTGGGGGGTGTCGCCGGTGCGGATGGCGACGTCGATGTCGGCGCCGATGCCCTTCAGCGGAGCCCGGAGGTTGCGCTCGATGTCGTAGGAGAGCGCCTTGAGCGGCGAGACGTAGACGAGACGCGTCCGCTTCTCCCCTGTCGGCAGCGGGTTGCCCGCGAGCCGGTCGAGCCCCCACAGGAAGGCGGCCAGCGTCTTGCCCGAGCCGGTGGGCGCCGAGATGAGGACGTGCTCGCCGGTGGCGATGGCCGGCCACGCCTGTTCCTGCGCGGGCGTCGGCGCCTCGAACGCGCCCTCGAACCACTCTCGAACGCGGGGGCTGAACTGCTGCAACGGCATCTCACCGAGGATACGGAGGCAGGCCAGCGAGGAGTCTCGCGCGCGCGAAGACGCCGTCCATCATCGGCTCCGTGAGCTTGCCGGTGAAGGTGTTCTGCTGTGAGGGGTGGAAGCAGCCGAGCAACGGCCAGCGCCCGTCGAACTCGGCGCCGTGGCCGAAACGCGGCTTGGGTCGCGGGACGGGCAGGCCGAGCGCCGCGCGCACCCGCAGCCCGGCGTCCCAAGCGAAGGCGCCGAGGCACACGATCACCCGGGCGTCGGGCAGCAGCTCGAGCTCGTCGACCGTCCAGGGAAGGCAGTTGTCGCGCTCCTGCGGGGTCGGGCGGTTGGCGGGAGGCGCGCAGCGCACGGCCGCCGACACCCAGCAGTCCCGCAGGCGCAGCCCGTCGTCGCGGGACACGGACTTCGGCTGGTTGGCGAAGCCCGTGCGGTGAAGCGAGGCGAACAGCCAGTCGCCCGAGCGGTCGCCGGTGAAGACGCGGCCGGTGCGGTTGCCGCCGTGGGCGGCCGGGGCGAGGCCGAGCACGATGACGCGCGCGGCCGGGTCGCCGAACCCGGGGACCGGCCGGCCCCAGTACTCCTCGTTCGCGAAGGCGGCGCGCTTCTCTCGCGCCACCCGCTCGCGCCACTCGACCAGCCGAGGGCAGCGCCGGCATTCGACGACGCGCGCTTCGAGCGCCTCGAGATCGCTCACTCGACGGGGGCGAGCCCGAAGATGAGGCGCTCGACGAGCGGCTCGAGCTCGCGCACGTCGGCCGGGACGCCCCGGCGCAGCTGGCGGGAGGCGAGTTCCACCACCGCGCCGACGATGGCGTAGGAGTCATTGGGCGAGGCGAAGCGGCGCATCGAGCCCTTGCGGGCGGCGTTGGCGTTCTCGGCGTCGATGGCCTGGGCGAAGGTGGCGAGGACGTTGTCGCGGCGATCGGCGCCCGGGTCTCCGGCGCCGATGATCTCGACGAGCAGCGTCTGCGACTCGTTCGGGTGCTCGGCCAGCATCTCCAAGAAAGCCTTGGCGCCGGCCTGCATGCGCTTGCGCGAGTCGTGCCCGGCGGCGCTCGCCGCCTTGGCCATGGCCTCGAGCGTCTCGGACGCGGCCTGGTCGAACAGCGCGAGGATGCACTCCTCCTTGTTGTCGAAGTGCTCGTAGAACGTCGCCTTGGACATGCCCGCCTCGCGGGCGATCGCCTCGGCGCTGGCGTCGGCGTACCCGGCGCGCGCGAAGACGGCCGCCGCCGCCTCGAGCAGGCGCGTGCGCTGCACCGACTGTCTGACCTCGAGGGGTGGGGCGTGCCTGCCCCGGGGTACGGTCGCCCGCTCCGCCATGGGGCCGAGTTTAGTGGCCGTGCGCGTTTATCAGTTGCACAGGCACAATCCCCCGACGATGGAAGCAAACGTCGCCTCCGCTTCGGGCCGTGGTGCCCTGCGCGACCTGACGGCGCGGCCGCCCGCGGCGCTGCGCGACAGCCTGGGGGCGCTGCTCGCCTCGCGCCTGCTCGTGTGGGCTGCGGGCGTGACGGCGTTCGCCGTACACGGCGCGCGCGACTCGCGGGTGCCGCACCTGGGCACGGTCGCGGACGCGCTGGCCGCGCCGGTGTCCCGGTGGGACTCCGTGCACTTCCAGGTCATCGCCTCGCACGGGTACGTGCGCGAGGACCTGACCGCCTTCTTCCCGCTGTATCCGCTGCTGGCGCGGGTCGCCGGGTGGCTCACCGGATCGCTCCTGCTCGGCGGGGCGCTGGTGTCGATCGCCGCGTTTCTCGTCGGCCTGGTGGTCGTGCACAAGCTGACCGAGCTCGAGCTCGGAGCCGAGGCGGCGCGGCGGACCGTGTACCTGCTCGCGTTCTTCCCGGCGGCGCTGTTCTTCTCGGCCTTCTACACCGAGGCGCTGTTCCTCGCCCTGACCGCCGGGGCGCTGTACCTGGCCCGGACCGGGCGCTGGGGCGCCGCGTGCGCACTGGGGGCGCTCGCCTCGGCCACGCGCAACACCGGCGTGCTCGTGGCGGTGCCGATCGCGCTCTTCTACCTGTACGGCCCGCGCGCCGACCGGCCGCCCGCGCCCGGGCGGGGATGGCGCCCGCGTTACCCCGCGGGGCGGGAGCTGCTGTGGCTGGCGCTCGTGCCGCTGGGACTGGTCGCGTACTCGCTCTACCAGTGGGACCGCTTCGATGACCCGCTCGCCACCTGGCACGTGCAGACGTTCTGGAGCCGCGGCTTCCACGGCCCGTTCAGCGCCGTCTGGTACGCGATCCCCAAGACCTGGCAGGCCACGTACGAGCTGTTCACGGGCAGCCACGACACGTTCGAGTCCCCGGCCGCGAAGCTGGCGCTGTTCGGCGCCCTCGTCCTCGCCGCCGCCGCGATCGTCGGCCTGTTCCGGCGGCTGCCCGTGGCCTACGGCGCCTACACGCTCGTCGCGCTCGCGCCGCCGCTGTCCTCCCCGTGGCCGGCGCACCCGCTGATGTCGCTGCCCCGGTTCCTCGCCGTGCTGTTCCCGATCCACATGTGGATCGCGCTGCACACCGAGGGGCGGCGGCGCTTCTGGCTGGTCCTCGGCGCCTTCGCCGTCATGCTCGCCGTGCTGACCGTGAAGTTCGCGACCTGGGGGTGGGCGGGGTAGGGAGGGGTCAGACCCCTTCGGGGTCAGACCCTAAGGCCCGTCCGTACTGGCGCTCGTAGTACGCGCGGTAGTCGCCGCTGCGGATCGGGCTCCCACCACCACTCGTTGTCGCGGTACCAAGCGACCGTCGCGGCCAGGCCCTCCTCGAACCGGACCCGGGCCTCCCAGCCGAGCGCGCGCACCTTGTCCGACGACAGCGAGTAGCGCCGGTCGTGGCCGGGTCGGTCGGCGACGAACTCGATCGCCGACTCGTCGCGGCCGGTCAGCTCGAGGATGCGGCGCACGACCTCGAGGTTGGGGCACTCGTCGGGCCCGCCCGCGTTGTAGACCTCGCCCGGCTCGCCGTGCTCGAGCACGTGCCCGATGGCGCGGCCGAAGTCCTCGGCGTGGATCCAGTTGCGCACGTTCATCCCGTCGCCGTAGACCGGTAGGCGATCGCCGGCGAGGGCGTTCAAAACCATCAGGGGGATCAGCTTCTCCGGGTACTGGTACGGGCCGTAGTTGTTCGAGCCGCGGCAGATCAGGGTCTCGAGCCCGAACGTGTGGAAGTACGACGAGACGAGCAGGTCGCCCCCCGCCTTGCTCGCGCTGTAGGGCGAGGAGGGGGCCAGCGGCGAGTCCTCGGTGAAGGTCCCCTCCTCGATCGAGCCGTAGACCTCGTCGGTGGACACCTGGACGTAGCGCAGGCCGCGCTCGCGCGCCGCCTCGAGCAGCACGTAGGTGCCCCGTCCGTTGGTCGTGACGAAGGCGTCTGGCTCGGCGATCGAGCGGTCGACGTGCGTCTCGGCGGCGAAGTTGACGAGCGCATCGCAGCCCTCCAGGGCCCCGGCGACGGCCTCCGGGTCCTCGATGGCGCCATGGACGAAGGAGAAGCCCGAGTCGTCGCGCAGGTCCTGGAGATTCTCCTCGCGCCCGGCGTAGGTGAGCTTGTCGAGCACGACGACCTGGTCACCGTGATCGCGCAGGCGCAGCCGGGCGAAGTTCGAGCCGATGAACCCGGCACCGCCGCAGACGAGCAGCTTCACGCGGCGACCTCCGCCCGCTCGGCCAGGTAGGCGGCGAGTCCGTCCTGCCAGGGGGGCAGGCGCGGGGCGTCGCGCCGCTCGCTGCCCAGCACGCTGTACGCGGGCCGGGGCGCCGGGCGCGGGAACTCGTCCGTCGTGGCCGGCTGCACGCGGCAGTCGACCCCCGCCAGCTGGAAGGCCTCGACGGCCAGGGTGTTCCACGATGCGGCGCCGGCCCCGGCGACGTGGAAGACGCCCTCCGCGCCGCCCTGCGCCAGGGCGACCAGCACGGGGGCGAGATGGCCGGTCCAGGTCGGGCAGCCGATCTGGTCCGTGACGACGCGGACCTCGTCGCGCTCGGCCCCCAGTGCGAGCATCGTCGCCACGAAGTTGCGCCCGCCTGCGCCGAACAGCCACGACGAGCGCACGATGGCGTGCCGGCCTCCGGCGGCCGCCACCTCGTCCTCGCCGGCCAGCTTCGTGCGCCCGTAGGCGGAGAGCGGCCCGGTCGGGTCCGATTCGACGTAGGGCGCGCTCTTGCGCCCTTCGAACACGTAGTCGGTGGACACGTGGAGCACGGAGGCCCCGGCCGCGGCCGCGGCGCGCGCGACGTTGCCGGCGCCGCCCGCATTCACGGCGAGCGCGTCCGCCTCGTGCTCCTCGGCGCCGTCCACGTCGGTCCACGCGGCGCAGTTGATCACGACGCCGGGCCGGTGACCGGCCAAGACCCGCTCCACGGATCCGGCGTCCGTGACGTCCAGATCGGCCCGTGCAAGCGCGACTACTTCGTGCTCGGCCGCGCGGGCGGCGCGTACCACGTCCCGGCCGAGCATTCCGGCCGCGCCGGTGACGAGGGTTCTCATGGCGCCCAATGCATACCGCAGCGGGCGCCGCTATGTCCTGCGGGGAGGCTAGCCCTCGAGCTTGCCGATCTTGAAGATCTTGGTCCCGCAGTCAGGGCACGTGCCCTGGATTGCCGGGCGACCATTCTTCATCGTCACCTGCTGCGGATTCTGGATCTCGACCTTCTTCCGTTCCTTCACGCAGTAACCCTGTGCCACGAGGCACACCTCCTCCGAGGGAGTTGACGCGGCCAACCGTAGGGGAAGTCGCGGACGGCACAAGCGTCATTTCGTGCCAATTGTTGCAAATGCTCGCTAAAGGATGGCGATCTCGCTGTTGTCGCCGACCATGAAGCGGTAGGCGCGCGGCTGGCGGTCGTCCCGGCTGACGCTGACATTTCGGCCGAGCAGGGAGGACTCCATGCGTCCGGCCAGGCCGCGCACGCTCGAGCCGGCGAGCAGGATCGAGTGCTCGACCTCGGCGTTCTCGATCACGCAGTTCTCGCCGATGGCGGTGTAGGGGCCGATGTACGCGTCGGCCAGGCGTGCGCCCGCCCCGACGATCGCCGGGCCGCGCACCGTGGCGCGCTCCAGGCGCGCGCCCGCCTCGACGATCACCCGGCCCTCCGCCTGCGAGGCCACCAGCTCGCCGTCGATGCGAGGCTCGATCGTGTCGAGGATCAGGCGGTTGGCCTCGAGCATGTCCTCCAGGCGCCCCGTGTCCTTCCACCAGCCTTCGACGATGTGCGGCTCCACGCGCAGGCCCGAGTCGACCAGGTGCTGGATGGCGTCGGTGATCTCCAGCTCTCCGCGGCCCGAGGGCGAGATCGCCCGCGCCGCCTCGTGGACGGCCGGGGTGAACATGTAGACGCCGACGAGCGCGAGGTTGGTCCGCGGTATCTCCGGCTTCTCGGCCAGCCGTACGACCTGGCCCTCCTCGAGCTCGGCGACGCCGTAGTGCTCGGGGTCGGGAACGGGCGTGAGCAGGATGAGGGCGTCGGGCTCGTTGGCCTGGAACGCCGCGACCAGATCGGCGATCCCGCCCTGGAGCAGGTTGTCGCCCAGGTACATCACGAACGGCGCGTCGCCGAGGAACGGCTGGGCCGTGAGCACCGCGTGGGCCAGCCCGAGCGGCTCGTCCTGGACGATGTAGGTCAGCGAGACTCCGAAGCGCGCGCCGTTGCCGACAGTCTCGCGGACCTCGTCGCCCGTCTCCGGCGCGATGACGATCCCGATGTCGGTGATCCCCGCCGCCGCCATGGCCTCGATCCCGTAGAACAGAACGGGCTTGTTGGCCACTGGGATGAGCTGCTTGGCCGAGGTGTGGGTGATCGGTCGCAGCCGCGTTCCCTTGCCGCCGGAGAGGATCAGGCCCCGAAGGTCCTCCATCAGTAGACGCCTCCGAGCTTGCCGTGGTCCCAAGTCGCCGTCTCGGCAGGGTGGAACTGGAGCGCGACACGCTTGGCCGCCTGGCGGCGGAACACCTCGCGGGCCTCCGGGCCGACGGCGTCGGCTCCCGCGTACTTGGCGGCGAGCGCCTCGCCCACTCCGGCGACCGTCTCGAGGTCACGGTGCAGCTCGCAATGGGCCTTGATCATCACGCCGCGCAGCTCGTGATACGCGTGGCCCTCCTCGACCTGGAGCGTCGCCCGGTCATCGCGCTCGAGGTTGCGCACCTTCTGGGACTTCGCGTACGTCCAACCCCACAGCTCGCCGTCGCGGATGACGTACCAGAGCGGCATGAGGTGAGGCCACTCGTCGCGCCCGTTCGTGGCCACGACGACGATCCGGTGCTCCTCGAGGAACGCCGCCGCCTCGTCGTCGGTCATCTGAATCTGCGCGCGGCGGCTCAAGAGGCGGGAGACTACCGGCGGGATTGTCGCGTCGGCGCCGCGAACAGCGGCATCGAGGGGGGGTCGGGCTCGCTCCAAGGCGAAGCGCCCCGACCAGGCGCCGACCAGAGCTACGTCCGGCTCGAGTACGCCCCCGCCAGCCTCTCGGCCGCTTCGCGGACGGCCTCGCGCGCCTCGACGGGCTCGATGACCGCGGCGTCGCCGGCCTCCTTGAGGATCTCCTTGACCAGCCAGTCGATCCCCTTGAAGGGGAACTCGACGACGATCGCGCCGTCGGCGAGCTCGGCCACCACCGGGCGCTCCTCGCGGACCCAGCGCGATCGCTCGGGTGAGATCCACACGCGGGCGCGCTGGGAGGCCTCGACCTCGCCCGTCTTCAGCCATCCGTCGATCTCGGCCGCCGGGTCGACCTCGGGCCGGGGCGTGAAGCGCTCGTCGGTCGCCGTCGCCTGCTTGATGCGGTCGAGGCGGAAGTGGCGCACGTCGTCCTTCTCGGGATCGTAGGCGGCGAGGTACCACGCCTCGACCCCGTTCATCAGCGCGTACGGCTCGATGCGCCGCTTGGAGAACTCGTCCTCGTTCTCCTTGTAGTACTCGATCTCGAGCACCCGCCGGCCGGCGATCGCGCGCGACACGAGCTGGGCGATCTTCGGGTCGTCGCCGGTGGCGTGGGCGACCTGGAGACCCTCCTCGACCGGGTCCTCGCCGAGGGCGCCGACGATCTTCTTGCGCGCCGAGGCGAGCGATCCGCGCGGGATGTGCTCGCCGATCAGGTCGATCGCCGCCACCAGCGCCTTGGCCTCGATCGGCAGCAGGCGGGCGGGGCGGGCGAAGGAGTCGGAGTACGCGTCGGGGTCGACCTCGATCGACCCGTCGGCGCCGACCTCGGCGTAGAGGATGTAGGAGCCGGCGCCGAAGTTGACGACGTTGAGCACCTGGATGTCCTCTCGCAGCTCCTGGTCGGAGACCTGCAGGCGCTCCCGGACCTCCTCGGTCTCCAGCCGGCGGCCCTCGCGCCCGGCCTCGATGAGGATCGAGGCGAGCGTGACGAGGCGCGCGAAGCGCTCGGGGCGGATGGCGGCGTCGCGACGGTCGCCCTCGTCGGCCGGCTCGTCCGGCGCCGGGCCCGCCGCCGCCCGGGACCGGGCGGGGAGCTCGTCGGCCAGGTCGGGATCGCCGGTGTGCCGGCGCTCGAGCAGATCGACGCGCTCGGCCAGCTCGTCGATCAGCTCGGAGGGGCCGACGAGCTCGGCGTGCTCCCCCATCCCGAGGACCCAGGACACGAGCTGGCGGGCGTTGGCGTAGGGCGTGACGAACACGCCCTCGTCGTCGAAGCGGCCGTAGCGGCCGAAGTGGCGGTCCACCTGCCAGGCGATCCGCTCGCGGATGCGGACCTCGGCGTCGGCCACGGCGTCCCCGAACTGCCACGCCACCCGGTCGGCGTACACCCGGGGGTCGAAAACGTCGGCCTCGGGGCGCTGGAAGTCGTGCTCGGCCTTCGTCGCGTAGGCGACCTTGCCGCGGATGCGCGACAGCCGGAAGACGCGCACGGCTCCGCGCTCGTGGGAGTGGCCGACGAGGTAGAACTGCCCGCCCTGGAAGAGCAGCTGGTACGGGTCCACCTTCCGCTCGCCCACCTCGTCGCGATCCATCGTGTAGTAGGCGAAGGTGATCGTCTTGCGCCGCGAGATCGCCGTGTCGACCTTGACCAGGCGCTGGGAGAGGTCGTGGCCGCCGGCCGAGGCCGTGATGCCGAGGGCGATCGACTGCTGGGCCGGCGAGCGCAGCGGGCTCGGGCGACCCCACGAGAGCTGCTGGAGGGCCAGGCGCAGCGGCTCGGCGTAGGCGAACTCGCCGTCGAGCAGGGACAGCGCGGTCTGGAGCGCGGCCAGCTCCGAGTCGGTGAACTCGATCGCCGGCAGGTAGAAGTTCTCGGGCGGGAGCGTGTAGCTCTCCTGCTCGGCCATCCCCTCCATGGGCTTGTCGACCGACAGCTGGATGCCCAGCGACTCCAGCTCGGCGCGGTCGGCGTAGAAGCGCCGAGCGAACGCGTCCTCGTTCATCCCGCTGTAGCCCTCGACCGCCTGGCGGATCTCCGGCGCCGTGACGGGCCGGCGCTCCGCCATCAAGAACGAGATGAGCGAGAGCTGGCGGATGAGCTTCTCGGTGTCCTTCGCCATGGCGCACGAGGATACGGAGCGCGCCCAGTGCACCGGTATGTCGTGCGGATTTCGCGGCGGAATTTGCGAGGATCGGCGCGTGTCCGCCGAAGACGTCCAAAGACTGCGCGAGGTCTACGACGCGTTCGACCGAGACGACGCCGACGTCTTCGTGGGCCTGCTCGCCCACGACATCGAGTGGCGCGTGCCCGAGGTGCTCCCCTGGGGCGGCACGCGCCACGGCCCTGACGGCGTGCGCACCTGCCTGGACCTGCTGCGCGAGCACGTGGCCGGCGGGTGGGGCACGCCCGAGGAGTTCCTCGACGTCGGCGGCCGGGTGGTCGTGCTCGGCCGCTTCGCCGGAACGGCGCGGGCGACGGGCCGCGACTTCGAGACTCCGTCGGTGGACGTATGGACGTGCCGCGACGGCGTGCCCACGGGGCTCGTCCACTTCGTGGACACCGCGATCGTGCTGGAAGCGGTGCGCTAGGCCGCTTCGCGGTCCGCGGCGACGCGGTCAGCGAAGTAGGCGCTGGAGTCCAGCGCGCGGTCGTAGCCCGACCAGCGAGCGCCGGCGGGCAGCTCCTTCTCGAGCCGGTCGAAGGAGCCGAGGCGGCCGCCGAGGTTGTCGATCATGTGGACGAGCGTTGCCTCGCGCGTGCACGGGACGACCGGGCTGCCGTGCTCGAGCGCCCCGTGATGGGACAGGATGATGTGGAGGATCGCCTCGGCCAGCGCGGGCGGGAAGCCCGGGAGACCCTCGACGGCGCGGCGCACGCGGTAGTAGCCGAGGGGGATCTCGCCCTGGAGCTTGCCCGCGTCGGACATCTCGATCGCGGCCCCCTCGAAGGCATACGCCTCGAGCTTGCCGATGTCGTGGAGGAGCGCGCCCGTGACCGCGATCTCACGATCGACGTCGGGGAACGTGGCCGACGTGGCGCTCACCGCCTCGGCCACGCCGAGGCAGTGCTCGAGCAGCCCGTGCCGGTAGGCCTGGTGGTAGTACTTCGCCGCCGGAGCGTCGCGGAAGAGCGGCCACAGCTCGGAGTCGGGACCGATCAGCACGTCGAGGAGCCCGTGCAGGTGCGGGCTCTGGATCGTCCCCACCAGCTCGCGCAGGTCGCGTTCCATCCGCTCGACGTCCTGCGGGGGGCCGTCGAGCAGGTCGGCGAGCTCGTACTCGGCCGGCGCGGCCGGGCGCACGGCCGTCAGCTTGAGCTGGGGGCCGTAGCGCTCGTGGACGCCGTAGCGGCCCGTCACGTGCACCGCGACGCCGACCGTTGCCAGCTCGAATGCGTCCTCCGGGCAGTCCCACAGCACCGCGACGAGCGTGCCCGTGCGGTCGGCCAGCACGAGGCGCAGGTAGTCGCCGCCGGAGCGCGTGCTGCGGCGCTGCGCCTCGCGGACGAGCAGTACCTGCTCGACCACCTGCCCGTCTTCAAGCTCCCGAACGAACACGTCGGCGAATGTAGACGCGAGGGCGGACGGTTTACGTACCTTACGGTAGGCCTTCATCGCAACGAAAGTCGACCTTTGGGAGACGGACCTGACATGAACGGCACCGCGATCGTCACCGGCGGGACCGGCGGGCTCGGCACCGCCGTGGTCGAGACCATGATCGCCGCGGGCTGGCATGTCGTCGCTCCCTGGGTGGCGGAGAAGGAGCTCGAGCGCCTGCCCGAGCGCGAGGGCCTGACGCTCGTCCAGGCCGACCTGCTGGACCCGGGCGAGGTGGCCGGCGTCGTCACGGCGGCGACCGCCGACGGCGCGGCGCCGCTGGGCGCCGTGGTCAATCTCGTGGGCGGCTTCGCCGCGGCCGGGCGCGTGCACGAGACGCCGATCGAGGACTTCGAGCGCCAGTTCACGCTCAACCTGCGGCCGACCTACCTGGTCACGGCGGCCGCGCTGCCCCACCTGCTCGAGGCGGGCGGCGGCGCGGTCGTGTGCGTGTCCACCCGGGCCGCGCTGCGGCCCTTCTCGGGCGCGGCGGGCTACATCAGCTCCAAGGCGGCCGTGCTCGGCTTCGTGCGCGCGCTGGACGCCGAGTATCGGAACGATGGGGTCCGCGCGAACGCGATCCTGCCGAGCGTGATCGACACGCCGGGGAACCGCGCCTCGCAGCCGGACGCCGACTACTCGAAGTGGGTCGCGCCGGCGGAGATCGCGTCCGTCATCCGCTTCCTGTGCTCCGAGGACTCCTCGCCCACGAGCGGCGCCGAGATCCCGGTGTACGGTCGCGCGTAGGCGGCCGCGCTCAGGCCGCCTGCGGCTCCTGCATCGCGTCGGCGAGCTCCCGGCGCGAGGTGATCTCGAGCTTGCCGTAGGTGTTGCGCAGGTGCCACTCCACGGTCTTGACCGTCACGAACAGGCCCTGCGCGATCTCGCGGTTCGTCCCGCCCGCCGCGGCCAGCTCGGCCACGCGCCGCTCGCTCGCCGTCAAGGACTCCAGGCCGGAGATGTGCGGTCGCCGGGGCCGGGCGCCCGCGAGCCCGAGCTCCTCGCGCGCGCGCTCGCCCAGCGCCGTCGCGCCGCAGCGGTGGGCGGCGTCGAGCGCGAGCCGCAGCTCGTCCTGGGCGTCCTGACGGCGGCCGGCGCGGCGCAGGGCGGCGCCCAGATCGGTCCGAGCGCGCGCCAGCTCGAGCACGGCCGTCGACCCTTGGAGCGACTCGACCGCCTCGGCGAGCAGCTCCAGGCCCTCCTCCCCGCCTCTCACGAGACCCGTCGTCCGCAGCGCGACCCCGATCGCGCGCGGCGCGCCGAAGCTCCGCGCCAGCTCGAGCTCCTGGTCGGCCAGCAGCTCCGCCCGCTCGACGCCGTCGTCCACCCCGAGCGAGGCCAGCGCCGCGCCCGAGCGCCAAGCCATGACGGCCGGGTTGGGCGCCTTGATCCAGGCCTGGCGACGCCGGCATTCCTGGAAGGCGTCGAGCGCCTCCCCCGAATCTCCACGAGCCAGGGCGAGCCAGCCCCGGGCCTCCAGCAGCTGCGACAGGGTCACCGACGCCTGCCAGTGCTCCTCTCCGCCGGGCAGCTCGAGCGCCTCGGCGGCGGCGCCGAGCTCGCCCTGCTCGCCCAGCGCGCGGCTGAGGACGGCGTGCGCCGCGGGAAGGGCGAAGCGCCAGCCGTCCCGGCCGGCGTCGACCGCCGCCTGGGCGTCGGCGACCGCCTCGCCGATTCGCCCGGCGAGCAGGTGCACCTCGGCGCGGACGTAGCAGGCGGTGGCGTAGCCGAACACGGACCCGCGGCTGCGCGCGTCCTCCACGGCGGCGCCGAGCGCGGCGTCCGCGGCGTCGAGCTCATCCGCCCACGCCAGCGCCTCGACGGCGCGATAGAAGGCGAAGCCGTCGGCCGTCTCATCGTCGAGCAGCTTGCCGCTCGAGAGCGCCGCGTTGGCCGCGGCCAGCACCTGGTCGCGGTGCTCGCCCCCGAGCGCCCGCTCGTAGGCGACGTGCGCCAGCAGCGCGCGCTCGCCGGGCGTGGCGCCGGTCAGGCGGCGCACGAGCAGCGGCCGCAGCCGCGCCACCGCGAGCGGGAGCGTGGCGATGCTGCGCCGCGCCGCGCTGACGAAGCCGGCTTCGAGGCGCAGGGCGAGCTCGGAGTCCTTGTCGGAGAGCTCGTCGAGGCCACGGTCGAAGGTCTCCGCGGCATCCCGGTGGCGCCCGCCCGCCATCAGCGTGCGCCCGATCGAGTATGAGATCCCGGCCCGGCGCTCCGGGTCCTCGACGGCCAGCAGCGCGGCCTCGAGGTGCTCGACGGCGCGCGGATCGCCCGCGGCCGCCGCCGCGCGTCCGAGCCCGGCGAGGACGTCGGCGCGTCGCGCGCGGGGCGGGGGCTCGGCCAGGGCGCGCTGGTGATAGCGCACGGCCGAGGCGGGCGCTCCGCCGGCCAGGGCACGCTCGGCGGCGGCCTCCAGCGTGTCGACCATCCACTCCTCGCCCCCGGCCTCACCCACGAGCAGGTGGGGAGCGATCTGCTCGGGCACGGCCTCCTCGGCTCGCAGCAGCGTCGCCGCGCTCGCGTGCAGGCGAGCGCGCTCGGCGGCGGGCAGCTCGGCGTAGATGGCCGCCCGGACGATCGGGTGGACGAAGGCGAGCGGCTCGCCCGGCCGCAGGATCTCGGCCGCGGCGAGCGCATCCGCGGCCTCGCGCGCCACCCCCGGTTCGATCTTCGCCAGCTCCGCCGCCCGCCGCAGCGGAGCGCCGTCGCCCAGCACCGACGCCGCCCGGGCGAGCGACGTCGCGCCGAGCTGGAGAGCGGAGAGTCGCAGCAGCACTGAGCGCGAGACGGCCTCGGGGCCGAGCTGGCGCACCCGCATGGCGCCGGAAGCGTCGGGCGACGTGCCCTCGACCTCGAGCGCGGCCAGGAGCTGCTGCACGAGCAGCGGGTTGCCGCGGGTGACGTCGGCGCACGCCGCGGAGAACCGCGGGGCCACGTCGTCGAGGAACGAGGCGCGCACGAGCCGGTCGACCGCCGTGCCGGTGAGCGGCTGCAGGACGACCCGCTCGGCGGACTGGTGCCCGGTGAGCTTCGCCAGGAGGTCCGTGTCCACCCCGGGGTCGCCCGCGCGACGCGCGATCACCGCGGTGACCGGCAGCTCGGCGAGCCGCTGGGCGAGATACAGGAGGAAGCGCAGCGAAGGGGCGTCCGCCCAATGCACGTCGTCGATCGCCAGCAGCAGAGGCCCGTCGTCCGCCACGTTGGAGGTCAGCCAGTAGAGGCCGTGCAGCAGAGAGAAGACGTCATCCTCGCCCCGGCCACCGGACGGAGGCTCGGCGCGATCGAGCAGCGGGGCCGCGAGTCCCGCGGCACCGTCGAGGAGCCGCTCGCGCTGGGCCCGGTCGGCCGCCGCCAGCACGGGCTCGAGCAGCTGGAGCGCGATGCCGAAGGCGAAGTCCCGTTCCAACTCGCTGCCCGCGGCCGACAGGGCCCGCACACCGCAGCCCTTGGCGAATCCGCGCGCGGCGGCGAGGAGCTGGGATTTCCCCAGCCCGGCGTGGCCCTCGATGACGAGGAGGCTGCCCCTGCCCTCCCGGGCCGCATCCAGCGCGGTCCCTAGCGTCTCGAGCTCGGCCTCTCGTTCGAGCAACACCGACGCGCTCACCGATAGAGATTAAACCGGTTTTTGGCGTGAGATCACGCCGGTCCCCCGAAGAAGGCCATCGTGCGCCGGCCGAGATCCTTGGTGTCGCCGCCGTTGGCGATCGCGTTGAAGGCGATGGCAAAGCCGGGGATCGCCTTGCCCCCGAGCCGCTTGGCGCCGGATGTGCCGACCATGAGCAGGAGGCGCTGCATGAGCCGGCGGTCGCGCTCCCGGAGGCTCCCGATGAAGGCCTGGGCCATCGTCGCGCCGGTGCCGTCGAGACCGGCGCGGGCCTCGTAGGGGTCGTTGTAGACGCCCTGGAGGACGAGCATCTCGGCCGGGCGCATCGGGTCCAGGGGGTCCCAGCCGAACGCGGCCGCGACGAAGAACACCATCCGCGACTGGATCCAGGCGAGCGCGGCGACGTCGGCCGCGATGGTCGTGAAGCCCCCGAGGCCCGTCGCGCCGCCGCTCAGCCGGGCGTAGCGGACGTGTTGGCGCACGGCGACGGCGGCGAGCTCGCGATGGCGCTCCCCGTACTCCGGGCCGGCGCGCGCCACCCACGCCGCGGCCGCCGGCCCGTGCAGCTCCGCGGCGGCGAGCGCGATGTGCTCGGGGGCCCGTGCCGGGTCCTCGCGCAGACGCGCCCACAGCGCCTTTGGCACGTGCCGCACCTGCCAGGTGTCGCGGATCGGGGTCTCCATGAGGCCGAACTATGAAGCTCGCTAGGGTGAATCGTGATGGACCGCAAGTGGTGGACTCTCATCGCGGTCTGCGTCGCGACCTTCATGCTGCTGCTCGACATCACGGTCGTGAACGTCGCGCTGCCCGACATCCAGAGCGACCTGAACGCCAGCTTCGCCGAGCTCCAGTGGGTCGTCGACGCCTACGCCCTGATGCTCGCGACGCTCATGCTCACGGCCGGGTCGCTCGCCGACCTGCTCGGGCGCCGGCTGGTGTTCGCGACGGGGCTCGTGCTGTTCACCGTCGCTTCGCTGCTGTGCGGACTGGCGTCCAGCGCGGTCGCCCTCGACCTCTTCCGCGGCGCGCAGGGCATCGGCGGAGCGGTCATGTTCGCGACCGCGCTGGCCCTGCTCGCGCAGGAGTTCCACGGCCGCGAGCGGGGCACGGCGCTCGGGATCTGGGGGGCGACGATCGGCGGCGCGGTGGCGATCGGGCCGCTGGTGGGCGGCGTGCTCACCGAGGGGATCGGGTGGGAGTGGATCTTCTTCGTCAACGTCCCGATCGGCATCGCCGCGGTCGTGCTGACCCTCTCGAAGGTGCGGGAGTCGCGAGACCCGGAGGCACGCGGCATCGACTGGGCGGGTGCCGCGACCTGGAGCGGGGCGCTGTTCCTGTTCGTCTTCGCGCTCATCAGGGCCAACGACGAGGGCTGGGGCAGCACGGTGATCGTCTGCTGCCTCGGCGGCTCCCTCGGGCTGCTGCTCATGTTCTTCGGGTTCGAGCTGCGCCAGGAGCGCCCGATGCTCGATCTCAGCCTGTTCCGCAAGCCGAGCTTCGCGGGCGCGTCGGTCGTGGCCTTCGCGCTGTCGGCCTCGATGTTCGCGATGTTCCTCTACCTCACCCTCTATCTCCAGAACATCCTCGGGTTCTCGCCGCTGGAGACCGGGGTGCGCTTCCTGCCGCTAACCGTGGTCTCCTTCGTCGTCGCGCCGATCTCCGGCCGGCTGTCCGAGCGGGTGCCGGTGCGCGGCCTCCTCGGCGGTGGCCTCCTGCTCGTGGGCACGGGGCTCGCGCTGATGGGCGGACTGACCGTGGAGTCGGAGTGGACCGCGCTGCTCGCGGGCTTCGTGATCGCGGGCGCGGGCATCGGGATGATCAATCCCGCGCTCGCCTCGACGGCGATCGGGGTGGTGCCGCCCGCGCGCAGCGGCATGGCCTCGGGCATCAACAACACGTTCCGCCAGGTGGGGATCGCCACCGGCGTCGCCGCGCTCGGGGCGATCTTCCAGCACCGCGTGCAGACGAAGGTGGTGGAGATCCTGTCCAGCACGCCGGTGGCGGGGCGCGGCCACGCCATCGCCGACATGGTGGGCAATGGCGAGGCCGCCCAGGCGATCCGCTCCTCGCCGCCGTCGGCCCGGGGGGTGGTGGCGGATGCGGCGCGTCAGGCCTTCATCTCGGGGCTCAACGAGATCCTCGTCATCGCCGCGATCCTGGCGTTCGTCGGGGCCGGCGTGGGCTTCCTGCTCGTGCGCCGGCGGGATTTCGTGGCGTTTCCGGCCGCGGCGGAGCCGGCGCCGGCGGGCGCGTAGCGCCGTTCCGCATCGCCCCAACCGGTTCGTTCGGTATACCTTTCCCGGCAACGGATTCGGAATGCAGCCGTTGTTCGAGCATCGGCGCCGCTTCGGCGGCTTCGAGACGAGGGTTCTCGAGCTCGAGGGCGATGGACCTCCCCTCGTGCTTCTGCATGGCTTCGCGGACAGCGCCGACACGTGGCGGGTCGTGCTCGACCGCCTGGGCCGCAGGGACCGCCGCGCCATCGCCGTCGACCTCCCCGGCTTCGCCACGGCCGACCCCCTGCGCGACGGCAAGGTCCTGCCCCAGCTCGACCGGTTCGCCGCCGCGGTCGTCTCCGCGGCGGCGGCCGAGGGCGGCGGCGAGGTCGTCGTCTCGGGCAACTCGCTGGGTGGCTGCGTGGCGCTGCGGGCGGCCCAGCGCGAGAAATTGCCGATCGCCGGCGTCGTGCCCATCGCGCCCGCCGGATTCGACATGGCGCGCTGGTTCGTCCTCGTCGAGCGTGAGCCGATCCTCCGCATGTTGCTCGCCGTTCCCACTCCGCTTCCCGAGGCCGTCGTGCGCCAGGTGGTCGCCCGCGTCTACCAGGTGCTCGCCTTCGCGCGGCCCGGGGAGATCGAGCCGGCGATGGTCGACGCCTTCACGAGCCACCACCGCAACCGCGCCACGGTGAAGCGCTACCTGGACACCGGGCGACGGCTGATCCCCGAGCTCAACCGCGAGACCTGCCTGCGGCTCGATCGGGTCCAGTGCCCCGTCCTGGTCGTGTGGGGAGAGCGCGACGTCATGGTCGCGCCGAGCGGCGCCGAGCGGATCGTCGCGGCTCTTCCCGACGCGCAGGTCGAGCTGATCGAGGACTGCGGCCACTGTCCGCAGATCGAGGCCGCCGACCGTGTCGCCCGACTGCTCGCGGACTTCCCCGAACCACTGGCCCGCGCGGCGTAGGCCCTCAGGTACCATCCGGCGCCCGCACCTACCGGCGCGCACCAAACGGGCGCGCGGAGGAGACGGAGATGGCACCGATTTCCTCGCTGAACACGCTGGCCTCGTCGGCCGCGAACGCATACGACTGGTTCCTCGGCGGAGGGGTGGCCGACCTGCGCCCGACGGCGGCCTCGATCATCGACGAGGGCCCGCAGCGCACGGTGTTCCGCTACCGGCGCCCCAACCGCGCCGCGCGCGAGGCACGCCGGTCCTGCTCGTCCCGCCGCTCGCGGCGCCGGCCAGCTGCTTCGACCTCCGTCGCGGGTGCTCGCTGGCCGAGCACCTGCTCGCCCAAGGCCACCCGACGTACCTCGTCGACTACGGGCCGATCTCGTTCTCCGATCGCGCACTGGGGCTCGAGCACTGGGTGGAGGACGTGATCCCGCGGGCGGTGGCGGCCGTCCACGAGGACAGCGGCGGCGCCCCGATCCAGCTCGTCGGATGGTGTCTCGGCGGGATCATGTCGCTGCTGGCGGTGGCCGGGGAGGACCTGCCGGTCGTATCCGTGTCGACGATCGCCTCGCCGTTCGACTTCTCCCGCGTGCGCCTCATGGCGCCGATCAGCGCGGTCGCCGCGCTCACCGGCGGGCGGTTCGTCACGACGCTCTACCGAGCGCTCGGCGGCGCGCCGGCGCCGCTCGTCGAGGCCGGCTACAAGCTCGCGGGGATCGACAAGTACCTGACGAAGCCGATCGTGATGGCCCGGCATCTCGACGACCGCGACTTCCTCGCCCAGCTCGAGGCGGTCGACGCCTTCATGGGGAACATGCTGGCCTACCCGGGGCGCACGTTCGGGCAGCTCTACCACCGCTTCTTCATCGTCAACGACCTGGCCGACGGGCAGATCCGCATCGGCGAGCGCACGATCGATCTCGCCGACGTCCGCGTGCCCGTGCTCGTGGTGGCCGGGGAGGGCGACGGGATCGCGCCCAAGGAGGCCGTCCACGCGGTCGTGGACCTCCTCCCGGGCTCGCCCGGTGTGCGCTACGAGACGGCGCCCGGCGGCCACCTCGGAGTGCTGACCGGCCGCGCCGCGCGCCGTACGACCTGGGTCTT
>CAWJGV010000004.1:0-349419 GCA_963842605.1 uncultured Actinomycetes bacterium | reverse complement strand
GGGAGTTGAACCCCCACGTCCTTTCGGACACACGGACCTGAACCGTGCGCGTCTGCCTATTCCGCCACTCGCGCGAGCCAGGGAAGGATAACAGGGGCGGACCGCCCGGTTCTCGGTCGCCCATCGGGGGAACAGGGCGCCCGACGGGGCCCGGCTACGATCACGTGGCCGGGCCGTTCCCACTGCCCATGACCGTCCCAGCCCCGGACCGGTCGTCGAGCCCGAGGAGGTGACGTGGGCGTCCTGCAGCGATTCGAGCGGCGGATCGAGGAGATGGTCAACCGCCCCTTCGCCCGCGCCTTCAAGGCCGAGGTCGCAGCCCGTCGAGATCGCCAGCGCGCTGCAGCGCGAGTGCGACGACCGGGCGGCCATCGTCGCCCGCGGCCGCACCATGGTGCCCAACGCGTTCGCCGTGGCGCTCGGCGAGCACGACCACGAGCGGCTCAACGTCTACGCCGAGCCGCTCGGCGACGAGCTCGCCGCGATGGTGCGCGAGCACGCCGCCGAGCAGGGCTACGCGTTCGTCGGCCCGGTCACCGTCGACTTCGAGCGGGACGACGAGCTGCCGACCGGCCGCTTCCAGGTGCGCAGCGCCGCGGTCGCCGGCGCCGTCGCGGCCGAGCAGGCCAGCACCGCCGCGACGACCACCGGCGGCGGCGCCAAGGTGCCGTGGGTCGAGGTCGGCAGCACGACGTACGCGCTGGCGCACGCCTCGACCCGGGTGGGCCGCGGCGCCGAGTCCGACCTGCGCATCGACGACCCCGGCATCTCCCGGGCCACGCCGAGCTGCGGCTCTCCGGCGGCGACGTCACGATCGTCGACCTCGGCTCCACCAACGGCGTGCTCGTCGACGGGCAGCGGGTCGACCAGCAGCGGCTGCGCGACGGCGCCGAGGTGCGGCTGGGCAGCACGACGCTGGTCTTCCACCAGGCCGGTCGGTGAGCCAGATGTCCGAGCTGACCCTGACCGTCATCCGGCTCGGCTTCCTCGCCGTGCTGTGGCTGTTCGTGCTCACCGCGGTCTCGGTCATGCGCTCGCGACCTGTTCGGCCGGCGGGTCACGCGCCGAGGCGCCCAAGCGCGCCCGGCGCCCGCGCCGCAGCCGGCCCGCAAGGAGCGCCCGCCTAAGCCGGCCAAGGGCAAGCGCGGCGTGCCGAGCACCCTCGTCGTCACCGAGGGCGCGCTGTCCGGCACCACCGTCCGGCTCGGCGACCAGCCGGTCACGCTGGGCCGCGCGCAGGACTCCACGATCGTGCTCGACGACGACTACGCGTCCAGCCGGCACGCCCGCTTCGTCCCGCGCGACGGCCAGTGGCTGGTCGAGGACCTCGGCTCGACCAACGGCACCTACCTCGACCGCACCAAGGTCACCAGCGCGACCCCGGTCCCGATCGGCGTGCCGATCCGCATCGGCAAGACCGTCCTCGAGCTGCGGAAGTAGCGACCTCCTCCATGGCGCTCGCCCTGCGGTACGCCGCCCGCTCCGACGTGGGTCTCCTCCGGGAGACAACGAGGACTCCGGGTACGCCGGTCCGCGGCTGCTCGTCATCGCCGACGGCATGGGCGGCCACGCCGCCGGCGAGGTCGCCTCGTCGGTGGCCGTCGGCGGTGCTCGCCTCGCTCGACGAGGACGCCCCCGGCCGGGACCTGCTCGACCGGCTCTCCACCGCGGTGCACGAGCGCGAACGCGCAGCTGCGCGACATGGTCGACGGCGACGCCGAGCTGCGCGGCATGGGCACCACGCTCACCGCGCTGCTGTGGGCCGGCTCGCGGCTCGGCGCTCGTGCACGTCGGCGACTCCCGCGGCTACCTGCTGCGCGACGGCGAGCTGCAGCAGATCACCCACGACCACACCTTCGTGCAGACCCTGGTCGACGAGGGCCGCATCACCGCCGAGGAGGCCGACCACCACCCGCAGCGCTCCGTCATCACCCGCGCGCTGGACGGCCGCGAGGACGTCGAGCTCGACCTGTCGGTGCGCGAGGCCCGGGCCGGCGACCGCTACCTGCTCTGCAGCGACGGGCTGTCCGGCGTCGTCAGCGGCGAGACCCTGCGCGACACGCTGGCCGCCGAGGCGAGCACCGACGTGGCGGTCGAGAAGCTCGTCGAGCTCGCGCTGCAGGGCGGCGGCCCCGACAACATCACCGCCATCGTCGCCGACGTCGTCGAGGTCGAGACCAAGCCGCCGTCCGCGGTCCCGGTGACCGTCGGTGCCGCGGCCGAGGGCGCCGTCCGGCACAACCGGGTCGAGACGCCCGCCGCGAAGGCTGCCGCCCTGCGGCCCCCCCCGGAGGAGCCCGACGACGACCACGAGCACGACGACGAGCACCGGCCGCACCGGGGCCGCTGGCTGCTGCTGCTCGGCCTCGTCGTCGTCCTGGCCGGTGCGGCGGCGTTCGGCGCCTGGCGCTGGTCCCAGACCCAGTACTACGTCGGGGCCGACGGCCAGAGCGTCGCCATCTTCCGCGGCCTCAGCCAGGACGTCGGGCCGATCGCCACCTCGCGGCTCTACCGCACCGAGGACGTCGCGCTCGCCGACCTCCCGACCTACCAGCAGGAGCGGGTCCGCGCTGCCATCGCCACCGACGGCCTGGCCGACGCCGAGCGCATCGTGCTGCGGCTGCGCCGGCAGGCCGCGGTCTGCCAGGCGCTGGCTACCGCGAGCCCGACACCGACCGCCACGCCGGCGCCCAGCGGGACGCCGACCCCCAGCGGCACCGCCGCGCCGAGCCCCAGCCCGACACCGACGCCCAGCGCCACCGGTGGGACGGCGGTCGACGCGACGGACTGCGGAGCCGCCTCGTGACCCCCCGCGCCGGCCGCAGCCGGAACCCGCGCAACACCGAGCTGGCGCTGCTGGTCTTCGCGGTCGCGATCTCGATGGCCGCCTACGCCGTCGTCGGGCTGGCCCACGACGACCGGCTGCCGACCGGCATGCTGACGTACGGCGCCGGGCTGGCCCTGCTGTTCGGCGCTGCCCACCTCGCGCTGCGCCGGTTCGCGCCGTACGCCGACCCGGTGCTGCTGCCGTCGGTCGCGCTCCTCAACGGGCTCGGCCTCGCGGTCATCCACCGGCTCGACCTCGCCTACGCCGACCGCGCGCACGCTGCCGGCCGTGACATCCCCTCGGCAGCGGCGCCCGCCCAGCTCACCTGGACCGCCGTCGGCGTCGTCCTGTTCGTGGCCGTGCTCGTGCTCGTGCGCGACCACCGGGTGCTGCAGCGGTTCACCTACACCGCGATGCTCGTCGGCCTCGTGCTGCTGCTGCTGCCGCTGCTGCCGCTGATCGGCACCACCATCAACGGCGCGCGGATCTGGATCCGGCTGGCCGGCTTCTCGTTCCAGCCCGGCGAGCTCGCCAAGATCGTGCTGCTCGTCTTCTTCGCCGGCTACCTGGTGGTCAAGCGCGACGTGCTCGCGCTGGCCAGCCGCCGGGTCGCTCGGCATCGACCTGCCGCGCGCCCGCGACCTCGGGCCGATCCTCGTCGCCTGGGTGGCCAGCCTCGCCGTGCTGGTCTTCGAGCGCGACCTCGGCACCTCGCTGCTGTTCTTCGGCGTCTTCGTCGCGATGCTCTACGTCGCCACCGAGCGGCTGTCCTGGCTGCTCATCGGCCTCGCCCTGTTCCTGGTCGGCTCGTTCCTCGCCTGGTCGATGTTCAGCCACGTCCAGGAGCGCGTCGACATCTGGCTGCACGCGTTCGCCCCGGCCAACATCGACAGCGACAGCTACCAGCTGGTGCAGGGGCTGTTCGGCATGGGCAGCGGCGGCCTGCTCGGCAAGGGGCTGGGCCAGGGCCGGCCGGACATCGTGCCGTACGCCAAGACCGACTTCATCGTCGCCGCCATCGGCGAGGAGCTCGGCCTCACCGGCATCATGGCGCTGCTCATCCTCTACGCCATCGTCGTGCAGCGCGGCCTGCGCACCGCGATCGCGGTCCGCGACTCGTTCGGCAAGCTGCTGGCCAGCGGGCTCGCGTTCAGCCTGGCGCTGCAGGTCTTCGTCGTCGTCGGCGGCGTCACCCGGCTGATCCCGCTGACCGGCCTGACGATGCCGTTCCTGTCCTACGGCGGCTCGTCGCTGGTCGCGAACTGGGCGCTCGTCGCGCTGCTGCTGCGGATCAGCGACGCCGCCCGCCGCCCCGCCCCGCCGCCCGCGGCCTCGCTCGCCGACGCCAAGACCCAGGTGGTCCGGCTATGAGCACCCCACCGAACCGCTCGCTGCGCTCCCGGTTCCGCGGGGACCCCGCATGAACGCGCCCCTGCGCCGGCTGTCGGTGGCCGTGATGCTGATGTTCGGCCTGCTGCTGCTGAACGTGAACTACCTGCAGGTCGTGCGGGCCGACGCGCTGCACAACGACAGCCACAACCCGCGGCTGATCGCCGAGGAGTACGCCCGCGAGCGCGGGCCGATCCTGGTGGCGGGCAAGCCGGTCGCCCGCAGCGTGGCGACCGACGACCGGCTGAAGTACCTGCGGCAGTACTCCGAGGGCAAGCTCTACGCCCCGGTCACCGGCTTCTACTCGCTGGTCTACGGCGCCACCGGCATCGAGCGGGAGCGGAACTCGGTGCTCGCCGGCACCGACGACAGCCTGTTCGTCCGGCGCATCATCGACCTGCTCACCGGCACCCAGCCGAAGGGCGGCAGCGTCGCGCTCACCCTGAACCCGGCGGCGCAGAAGGCGGCGTACGACGGCCTCCGCAAGCTCGGCGCCAAGGGTGCCGTGGTCGCGGTCGACCCGACCACGGGTGCGATCCTCGCGCTGGTCAGCACGCCGTCGTACGACCCGAACGAGCTGGCCGCGCACGACCCCGCGGTGGTGCGGGCCAACTACGAGCGGCTCAGCACGGCGAAGTCCCGCCCGATGCTCAACCGCGCGATCCGGCAGACCTACCCGCCCGGCTCGACCTTCAAGCTGGTCACCGCCGCGGCCGCGCTCGAGAGCGGGCAGTACACGCCCGACACCGAGGTCGACAACGCCGCGCAGCTCGACCCTGCCGCAGACGACCGCCGGCTGCCCAACGACGAACGGTCGGGCCTGCGCGTCCGGCACCGCGACGCTGACCGACGCGCTGGAGATCTCCTGCAACATCGCCTTCGCGCAAGATCGGGCTCGACCTCGGCGACGACGCGCTGCGGGCGCAGGCGAGAAGTTCGGCTTCAACCAGGCGTTCCAGATCCCGATGCGCAGCGTCGCCAGCCGCTACCCGGAGGACCTCGACCTGCCGCAGACCGCGCTGTCGGCGATCGGGCAGTTCGACGTGCGGGCCACCCCGCTGCAGATGGCGATGGTCGGCGGCGGCGATCGCCAACCGCGGCGTGCTGATGGCGCCGTACCTCGTGCAGGAGGTGCGGGCGCCGGACCTGTCGGTGCTCGACACCACCCAGCCGCGCAGCCTCGGCGAGGCGGTCAGCCCGCAGACCGCCGCCGAGCTCACCGAGATGATGGTCGAGGTCGTCGAGCAGGGCACCGGCACCAACGCGCAGATCCCCGGCGTCCAGGTGGCCGGCAAGACCGGCACCGCGCAGCAGGGCGGCGGGCGGCCGCCGCACGCGTGGTTCGTGTCGTTCGCGCCGGCCGACACCGACCCGCAGGTCGCGGTGGCCGTCGTGGTCGAGGACGGCGGTGGCCAGCGGAGATCAGCGGCAACGGGCTGGCCGCGCCGATCGCGAAGGCCGTCATGGAGGCGGTGCTGCAATGACAGTGAAGACCGACCGGGTCCTGGGCGAGCGCTACCGGCTGACCGAGCGGATCGCCGGCGGCGGCATGGGCGAGGTCTGGCGGGCCGAGGACGACGTCCTCGGCCGGGACGTCGCGGTGAAGATCCTGCGCCGCGAGTACGCCGACGACGGCACCTTCCTGGCGCGGTTCCGGGCCGAGGCCCGGCACACCGCCGGCCTCTCGCACGCCGGCATCGCGGCGGTCTACGACTTCAGCGAGGGCGGCGACCGCACCGACGACGGCGACGACGGGTCGCCGTACCTCGTCATGGAGCTCGTGCCGGGCGAGCCGCTGTCGGCGCTGGTGGCGCGCGAGGGGGCGCTCTCGCCGCGGCGCACGCTGGACATCGTCGGGCAGGCCGCCTGCGGCCTGCAGGCGGCGCACGACGCGGGCGTCATCCACCGCGACGTCAAGCCCGGCAACATCCTGGTCACCCCGACCGGCACGGTGAAGATCACCGACTTCGGCATCTCGCGGGCCACCAACTCGGTGCCGCTGACCCAGACCGGCGCCATCATGGGCACCGCCTACTACATCTCGCCGGAGCAGGCCTCCGGTCGCCCGGTCACCCCGGCCAGCGACGTCTACTCCCTCGGCGTCGTCGCCTACGAGTGCCTCACCGGGCGGCGGCCCTTCCCGGGGGACACCCCGGTCAGCGTCGCCCTCGCCCAGGTGAACAAGGAGCCGCCGGCGCTGCCGGCGGACCTGCCTGCGGCGGTGCGCGCCCTGGTGATGCAGATGCTCGCCAAGGACCCGGCCCGCCGGCCGTCCAGCGCGGGTGCAGCCGGCCGGGAGGCGCTGGCGATGGCACCGACCCTCGCCGACACGGCCCCGGAGCCCGACGCCACCCAGGTGCTGCCGCTGTCCGAGCCGGCCGCGCCTGCTGCCGACGGCGCGGACGGCCCTGGCCCGCGCCGGCCCGGGACCGACACCGACCCCGGCTTCCAGCTGCCGGCCGAGACCCGCACGCCGCGCTGGCTGCCGTGGGCGGTGGCCCTCGGGCTGCTGGCGCTCGTGACGCTCCTGGCCGTCCGCGCGGTGACCGCGGGCAGTGGCGACGAGCCCTCGACAGCGCGGTCACCGGCTGCGGCCGCCTCGACCACCGCCCCGGCCGGGCCGACCACCGTCGACGTCGTCGCCCGCGACTACCTCGGCCTGCAGGCCGAGGACGCGCGCACCGAGCTGGTCGGCCTGGGCCTGCGCGTCGTGGTCACCGAGACCGCCGGCGGCGGCGTTGTCGGTACGGTGAGCGACGTGAGCCCGACCGGCACGGTGGCGGCCGGCACGACGGTCACGCTCGACGTGGTCGCGGCCCAGCAGCACCCCGGGCCCGGCAAGAGCGGGCCGGACAAGCCCGGCAAGGGCCACGGACCGAAGAAGAAGGGTCGCTGAGGGTGAGCACCACAGTGCCGCAGGAGCTGGGCGGTCGGTACGAGATCGGCGACCTGCTCGGCCGCGGCGGCATGGCCGAGGTGCACCTCGGCCGCGACTCCCGGCTCGGCCGCACCGTCGCGGTCAAGATGCTCCGCGCCGGACCTGGCCCGCGACCCGTCGTTCCAGGCCCGGTTCCGCCGCGAGGCGCAGTCCGCCGCCTCGCTGAACCACCCCTCGATCGTCGCGGTCTACGACACCGGCGAGGACGAGTACGCTCGGCAACCCGGTGCCCTACATCGTGATGGAGTACGTCGAGGGCTCGACGCTGCGCGACCTGCTGTCCTCGGGCAACCGGCTGGTGCCCGAGCGGGCGCTGGAGATCGTCGACGGCGTGCTGGAGGCGCTGGAGTACAGCCACCGCCCAGGGCATCGTGCACCGCGACATCAAGCCGGCCAACGTCATGCTCACGCCGACCGGCGACGTCAAGGTGATGGACTTCGGCATCGCCCGGGCGATGGACGACATGGGCGCCACCATGACCCAGACCTCGGCGGTCATCGGCACCGCGCAGTACCTCTCGCCCGAGCAGGCCCGCGGCGAGCAGGTCGACGCCCGCAGCGACCTGTACTCCACCGGCTGCCTGCTCTACGAGCTGCTCACCGGCCGGCCGCCGTTCGTCGGCGACTCGCCGGTGTCGGTCGCCTACCAGCACGTCCGCGAGAACCCGGTCCCGCCGTCGCAGCTCGACCCCGACGTGCCGACCAGCGTCGACGCGATCGTGCTCAAGGCCCTGGCCAAGGACCGCGAGCAGCGCTACCAGACCGCCGACGAGATGCGCCGGGACATCGCCGCCGCGCTCGCCGGGCGGCCGGTGGCGGCCGTCGTACCGCCGCCGCAGCCGACCCAGCCGATCCAGAGCACCACCGTGCTGCCGGGCACCTCCACCATCCCGGCGGTCGGCGCGCACGCGGCCGAGCCGAACAAGAAGGGGCGCACCCTGGGCTACGTCCTGCTCGGCATCGCCGTGATCGCCGTCTTCGTCGTGGCCGCGCTCATCGCCCGCTCCGCGCTCGGCGGTTCGGGCGCCGACCAGGTGCAGGTCCCCGACGTCACCGGGCTCAGCGTCGCCGAGGCGTCTGCCGCCCTGAAGGCCGAGGGCCTGACGCTGGGCACCCAGACCCAGCAGGCGAGCGACACGGTGCCCGAGGGCCGGGTCATCGACCAGAGCCCGGAGTCCGACACCCAGGTCGACCAGGGCCGGGCCGTCTCGGTGACCGTGTCGAGCGGCGTCGAGGAGACCGCCGTCCCGTCGCTGGTCGGGCTGTCGCTCGACCAGGCGTCCCAGGCGCTGCGCCAGGCGGGCCTCGAGGTCGGAGCCACCACGTCGGTGGCCTCCGACCAGACCCGCAACACCGTGCTCAAGGTCAGCCCCAAGGAGGGCGAGACCGTGCCGGCCGGCAGCAGCGTCGACATCCGCTACGCCAGCGGCAGCAACAAGGTGCCCGACGTGGTCGGCAAGGACGAGGCCACCGCCCAGAACCAGCTCGAGCAGGCCGGTTTCCAGGTGCCGACGCCCGCCGAGCAGGAGTCCGCCGACCAGGCGCCGGGCACCGTGCTGTCCCAGACGCCGTCGGCCGGCGAGACCAGCCGGCTCGGCTCGACGGTGCGGATCACGGTGGCCGTCGCGCCGCCCGAGACCCCGACGCCGACCCCGACACCGACGGACACCGCCACGACGCCGCCGCCGACCCCCTGACCCGGTCGCGGCTACCCGCCGGCGGACAGCCGGGCGCGTAGCCGGTCGCTGAGCTCGACGTCGTAGGGCAGGGTGCGCAGCTGCTCGGGCGAGGCTGCGACGCCCTGGTCGCGCAGCAGCTCGGCGAGCCACTCCCAGGGGTGGTCGTCGCCGGTCTGCTCGGCGTCGTCCGGCAGGACGGTCGTACGGACGTCGGCCTCGAGGCTCTCCAGCGTGACGAACTGCCACGGGTCGACCCCGGCGCCGAGCGTGAACCCGCGCTCGGCGTGCAGCCGGACACGTCGCCCGTCGGCGAGCACGGCGAACTCCTCGATCTGGAACGAGATCCCGCCGGGTGACAGCACCGGCACGCCGCGGACAGGGACGTACCGTGCTGGCCGGGGAACGTCGTCGACCAGGTCCGGGCCTGTCGTCGCCTTCCGCTGACCCGGCGAGCAGCCGCCGGCGGGCGTCGTCCTCGGTCTCGATGTCGCACCACGCGCCCAGGCGGACCACCTGCGTTCCCACCGGGCGACCGTAGCGCCGATCACGGCGGCCGCGGGCTGCGGCCCCGGACGCCGGTCAGGCCCGGCTGACCACCGGAGCGAGGCCCACGCTGCGGGCCGGCGCGCCCGGGTCGCCGCAGGTGACCAGCCAGGTGGCGAGCATCCGGTGGCCGCCCTCGGTGAGCACCGACTCGGGGTGGAACTGCACGCCCTCGACCGCCAGGTCGCGGTGCCGCAGCGCCATCACCACGCCGCTGGCGGTACGGCCGGTGACCTCGAGCTCGTCGGGGAGGCTGTCCTCGCGCACGGCCAGCGAGTGGTAGCGGGTCGCGACGAACGGCGAGGGCAGGCCGGCGAGCACCCCGCTGCCGTCGTGCAGCGACCTCGCTCGTCTTGCCGTGCAGCAGCTCGGGCGCCCGCTCGACGACGGCGCCGTGCGCGACCGCGATCGCCTGGTGGCCGAGGCAGACGCCGAGCACGGGCACCGCACCCGCGACCTCGCGGACCAGGTCGACGCACACGCCGGCCTTCTCCGGGGTACCCGGGCCCGGGCTGAGCAGCACCCCGTCGTACGCCGCGGCGCGTCCACGGCGGCCACCTCGTCGTTGCGCAGCACGGTGCAGCTCGGCGCCGAGCTGGGCGAGGTACTGCACCAGGTTGAAGACGAAGCTGTCGTAGTTGTCGACGACGAGGATGCGGCGCGGCCGGACGTCGTGGGGCCCGTCGGCCGCGGTCGCGTCGGTCACGCGTTCGTCGGTCACTGGTCCACCGTCACCTTCAGGAAGGGCAGCGAGTCCTCGGCCCACGGGAACACGGTCGTGAACAGCAGCACCACCACGGCCGCCACCAGGACGGCGGCGATAAGCGTACGCACCGGCCACGCGCCCCGGCAGGTGCCGCCAGATCCACGCGTACATCAGGCCTTGCCCCCGGTGCGGACCAGCGCCGCGGGCGGCCCGTCCGCCTTGGACCGGCTCTCCTGCAGGTGGCCGAACAGGATCAGGCGCTGGTAGGACGCCCACCGGGGGTTGCAGGTCGTGAGCGTGATGCAGCCGTCTGGGTGGGCTCGGCGTTCGGCCTGCCGGGCACCGGGTCGAGCACCCAGGTGGAGGTCGGCGACACGATGCGGGTGCGGTCGATGACGTAGGTGAACCAGTGCCGACGGGTCTCGGTCACCACGAGGTCGCCCTTGCCGACCCGGTCCAGGTAGGCGAACGGCTCACCGTTGGTGGCCCGGTGCCCGGCGACGGCGAAGTTCCCGACCTGGCCGGGCAGGGCGGTCCCGGGGTAGTGGCCGACGCCGCGGGACAGGTCGGGCAGGCTCACTCCCTGGACGACCGGGACGCTCCAGTTCCTGCCCGAGCCGCGGGATGTGCAGGAACGCGAAGCCCTGGCCGAAGTCGACCGGCTTCGGGCCGCGGCACGGTGCCGGTGCCGGAGCGGGCCGGGGCCGGTCCCAGCCGTCCCGGATGTCGTCGGCCACCCGGTCTCGTGGCCCGGTGCGCCTCGAAGTTCGTCCAGACCAGCTGGTAGGCGACGAACAGCAGCACCACCAGGCCCGCCGTGATGAAGCAGCTCGCCCAGTCCGCGGACGCGCAGCCCGCATCAGGAGGCGACCTTGGCGTGCAGCAGGTCCAGCGACCCGTCGTAACCGGGCAGCGTGGTGCGGGTGGCGGCCGAGGTCTCGTAGACCAGGCCGAAGGTGTCGACGTAGTACCGGAAGACCCGCGACCTGGGCGCGAGTCGTCCAGGGCCTGGCGTGAGCCGCTCCGGGTCGCCGACGGCGGTGATCGTGTACGGCGGGGAGTAGACCCGGCCCTGCAGGATCAGCGTGTTGCCCACGCAGCGGACCGCGCTGGTGGCGACCACCCGCTGGTCCATGATCTGCATCGCCTCGGCACCGCCGGCCCACAGCGCGTTGACCACGCCTTGCACGTCCTGCTGGTGGACGACGACGTCGTCCGGGCTGGTGCCCTCCGGCAGCACCCGGTCGGCCGAGCGCGGCGCGTCGGCGAGGGTGACGCTCACGCTGGGTCCGGAGACCGGCGCGGTGTCGGCGGCCATCGCGAGCCGGCCGGCCCGGCGCTGCTCGCGCGCCGATCCGGCGGTCGGCCGCCCCGGCGCGGGCGGTGGCCCGGTCGACCTCGCCGCGCAGCCGGTCGACCTGCCGGCCGAGCGCGTCGGCCCGCTCCTGCTCGGGCCCGGATCAGGTCGCCCAGGTTGCTCCGGGTGCCCCGCAGGTCGCCGCCGTTGGCGGCGCCGGCGCTGGCGGCGAACAGCAGCCCGGCCACGCCGAACGCGACGGGGGCAGCCAGGCGCCAGAACGCTCGCACCGGGCTGCCTCCCTCGTCATCGGTTCGGTCTTCGGCGGTCCGCGGGGTCGCTGGAGACGGTGCGGTCTACGCTAACTGACGAACGGCACCCACCGGTGGTGCCCCGGGAGCTCGTGGGCCGGCGTCGACCTCGGCGCCGACCCGTCGTCACGTCCTGCCGCCCAGCTCGCTCGAGGAGTTCGTCCGGTGCCCAAGTCACGCATCCGCCGCCGCAGCGCCTACACCCCGCCACCGACCGAGGCACAGCGCGCGGCCAAGCTCGGCAGCCCGCGCTGGCTGGTGCCGGTCATGGTCGGCTGCTTCGTGCTCGGGCTGCTCTGGGTGGTCGTCTACTACGTCACCGAGACCGACTACCCGATCGGCGCCATCGGGCTGTGGAACATGGCCATCGGCTTCGGCCTGATCATCGTCGGCTTCGGCCTCGCCACCCGCTGGAAGTAGCGAGCGTCCCCGGATCGCGCCAGGCGCATGTTCCTGAACTCCGGGCGACCATCCGGTGAACCCCCCGCCAACCTGCGGAAACACAGCCGTGTAAGTCATCCACACCCGTTGTCCCCAATGTGGACAACCCCTGCCGCCGCCCGGCGCCGCGCCCCGCCGTCGACCACGTATGGCAGGTGAACCGGTGCTTGGCGAGGCGCCGGAGCCTGGCGAGGCACCGGTACGCCGGCAAAGCGCGCCAAGGCCCGGTACGGCGTCAGAGCCGCTCGAGGACGGTGGCGTTGGCCATCCCGCCGCCCTCGCACATGGTCTGCAGCCCGTAGCGTCCGCCGGTCTGCACCAGGTGGTGCACCAGGGTGGTCATCAGCCGGGCGCCCGAGCCGCCCGAGCGGGTGGCCGAGCGCGATCGCCCCGCCCCGCGGGTTCACCCGGTCGGCCGGTCGCCCTGGTCTCGGCCAGCCAGGCGCCGACCACCGAGGCGAACGCCTCGTTGACCTCGAACGCGTCGATGTCGTCCACCGTCAGCCCGGCCCGCTCCAGCACCCGGGCGGTCGCCGGGATCGGCGCAGTCAGCATCGTGACCGGGTCGACACCGGCGGTGGCGAAGGCGTGCAGCCGGACCAGCGGCCGCCAGCCGTGCCGGGCGGCGATCTCGAGGTGGTGACCAGCAGGGCCGCGGCCCCGTCGGAGATCTGCGAGGCGTTGCCGGCGGTCACCACGCCGTCCTCGCGGAACACCGTGCGCAGCCCGCCGAGCGTCTCGAGGGTGCTGTCCCGCCGGATGCCCTCGTCGGCCACGCACGGCGCCGACGGGCGCCAGCTCGGCGTCGAAGGCGCCGGAGTCGGCAGCGGCCGCGGCACGCGCGTGCGAGCGCAGCGCGATCTCGTCCAGCTGCCGGCGGGACAGCGACCACCGCTCGGCGATGATCTCCGCGCTCACCCCCTGGCGGCACCAGCCCGCCGACCGCCTCGTAGCGGGCCAGCATCCGCGGCCCGAAGGCCTCGCCCGGCCCCTGGGTGACGGTGCACAGCATCGGCACCCGGCTCATCGACTCGACGCCCCCGGCCACCGCGATGTCGTACTGCCCGGCGATCACCCCCGCAGCGGCGAAGTGCACCGCCTGCTGCGACGACCCGCACTGCCGGTCCAGGGTCACCCCGACGACGTCCTCGGGCCAGCCGGCCGCGAGGGCGGCGTTGCGGCCGACGTTGACCGCCTGCTCGCCGGTCTGGGACACGCAGCCCCAGACCACGTCGTCGACCAGCGCCGGGTCGAGGCCGGTGCGCGCCACCAGCGCATCGAGCACGTGCGCAGACAGGTCGACCGGGTGGACGCCGGACAGCCCGCCCGCGCGCCGGCCGACCGGCGTACGGACCGCGTCGACGACCACGGCGTCCCGGCCGCTCATCAGCCTGCCTGCAGCTGGGCGGTGCGCCACACCACGAGCCCGACGGCGGCGAGCGCCGTCGCGGCGATGCCGCCGACCTGCCAGGCGGTCCGCCGCTTCTCCGGTGCGTAGGCGATCGCCGCCGCGCACAGCGAGCCCGCGATCAGGCCGCCGAGGTGCGCCCGCCAGTCGATGCGCGGGACGATGAAGCCGTAGATGAAGTTGATCAGCAGCAGCACGAGGACCATCGTGGTGTCCCGCTGCAGCTTCTTGCTCACCACCAGGTAGGCGCCGAGCAGTCCGAAGATCGCTCCCGACGCGCCGAGCGACGGCTGCCCGGGGCCGCTGACGGCGTACGACGCCGCGCTGCCGCCGAGCGCCGACACGAAGTACAGCGCCGCGAACCGGATGCGCCCGAAGGCGGCCTCCAGCGGTGGCCCGAACAGGTACAGCGCGTACATGTTCAGTGCGAGGTGGATCACCGAGCCGTGCAGGAACGCAGCGGTCAGCAGCCGGTAGTACTCGCCGTCGGCCACCCCGACGACCTGCTGGATGGCCGGGTCGAACGCCGGGCCGCCGATCAGCCACAGGTGGTGCTCGACGGTCGGGCCGAGCGCGAGCTGCAGGACGTAGAACACGACGTTCATCCCGATGAGCAGCTTGCTCACCCAGCCGGGGTCGTCGCTCACCCGGCCACCGAAGACGGTCGTCGCCCGCCGGACGTTCTTGTTGCCCGCCCGGACGCACTCCGGGCACTGGAAGCCGACCGAGGCCGGGATCATGCAGTCCGGGCAGATCCGCCGCTCGCACCGGACGCACCGGATGTGCGTCTCCCGGTCGGGATGGCGATAGCAGACCGCAGGGTCCGCGGCCGGCACCTGACCGGCGGGCGGGCCGTTGCCGTCACCGGCGGAGGTGGACACCGCGGTCAGGCGTCGCGGCGCTCGACCACGACCGACTCGATGACGACGTCCTCGACCGGGCGGTCCATGCGGCCGGTGGCGGTGCTCGCGATCGCGTCGACGACCTGCCGGCTGGGGCCGTCGGCCACCTCGCCGAAGATGGTGTGCGTGCGGTTCAGGTGCGGCGTCGGCCCGACCGTGATGAAGAACTGCGAGCCGTTGGTGCCCGGCCCGGCGTTGGCCATGGCCAGCAGGTACGGCCGGTCGAACTGCAGCTCGGGGTGGAACTCGTCGGCGAACCGGTAGCCCGGGCCGCCGGTGCCGGTGCCCAGCGGGTCGCCGCCCTGGATCATGAAGCCGCTGATCACCCGGTGGAAGATCGTCCCGTCGTACAGCGGGTCGTGCGACTTCTCGCCGGTGGCGGGGTTCGACCCACTCCTGCGAGCCGTCGGCCAGACCGACGAAGTTGTTCACGGTCTTCGGCGCGTGGTTCGGGAAGAGCTGGACCACGATGTCGCCGCGGTTCGTCTTCAGGGTGGCGTAGAGCTCCTCGGACACGGGAGTCCCTTCTTGCTGGATCGACAGGGGGCAACCATCCTTGCACGCTCGACGGAGCCTACGGCGACGAGCGGCAGCGTCCGGCGGACGACCCGGTCGACCGGCCCCCGGGTGCGGGCCCTCGTTTCGCCTGAGAGACGCTGGGCAGTAGCCCCGAACACCGATCGCTTCGACCGGAGGTCTTCCGTGTCCCTCATGACGACCCGCAAGAACGGCAAGAACGGCCGCCTGGACCTGCTCAGCAACGTTTCCGTGCCACCGAAGGCGGCTGACGCTCGCGACACCGCCGTGCGCTACGCGGGGGCGACCCGCGACTGGGCCGGCCCCAAGGTCGAGACCGCCGTCGACTGGGCCGCCCCGCGAGTCGAGCCGGCCGTCGACAAGGTCCGCACCGAAGTGCTGCCCGCCGTCGCCGGCGCGGTCGCCACCGCGCTGGCCGCCACCGAGCCGGCCCGCACCGAGGCGGCGAACCGGGGCACCGCGGCGCTGGCCGCCCTCAAGGGCGAGCTCGACCCGCCGCCGCGGAACAGGCACCGGGTCCGCAAGCTGTTCCTGCTCACGGTGCTGCTCGGCGGCGCCTACGCGGCGTACCGCGCCTGGATGGCCCGCAGCAGCGACCCGGTCGACGCCTGGACCACACCCGTCAAGAGCCCGGCACCTGCGTCGCCGATGGGTGACGTCTCGGTCCTGGGGACGCCGGGCTCCGACGACCCCGCCGGCGCCAGCCCGGACGAGGCGCTCGCCGACGCCACGGCGGAGCCTGCTCCGGCCGACGACGCGACCACGGTCATCGAGGCGGTCTCGCCCGAGCAGGCCGACAAGGTCTCCGAGGCCGCTGCCAAGGGCGGCCAGAACGGCTGACCCCCACGATGTCGTGGAGGGTGTCGTGGAGACGAGGGGACTCGAACCCCTAACCCCCGCCTTGCAAAGGCGGTGCTCTGCCAGTTGAGCTACGTCCCCCGGTGGATGGTCGAGACCGTCAGGCCGGGTCGGCCTGCTCGACCGGGTCGGTGGCCTCGGCCCACAGGTCGGCCTCCGCGCTCCGGTCGCTGTTGACCTTCTTCCACGCGATCACGCCCACGGCGGCGACCACGACAGCCAGCAGCTTCTTCGACATCGAGCGCCTCCGGTGGCGAGCCGAGGCCGGCCGCACGGCGCGGTCGGGGACTCGGGAGTGGGCCTAAGTGGATTTGAACCACTGACCTCTGCCTTATCAGGGCAGCGCTCTAACCAGCTGAGCTATAGGCCCGAGTGCCGCGCAAGACTATCCCAACGCCGGAGGCCGTCAAAAAGCAGAATCCGGTCGTACGGCGGGTGAGCCGGCGCGGTGCTAGACGTCCTCGGTGAAGGTGACGTGCAGGCCGCCGACGAGGCTCGCGGCCATGTTGTACAGGAAGGCGGACAAGGTGCACAGCGCCGTCATCAGGACCACGTTGACGGCCGAGAGAACGAAGGCGATGGACAGCACCCGGCTGAGGCCGACGTAGTCGAGGATGTCGATGCCCTGCGCGTTGTCGCTGGACCGGGTGACGCTCTCGACGGTGCGCCCGACCGAGTCGAACACGCCCATGGCGTCCAGCACCGACCACAGCACGAAGACCGCGACGACGGCGACGATCGCCAGGGCGACGGCCAGCAGGAACGCCAGCTTCATGACCGACCAGGGGTCGACCCGCCCGAGCACCAGCCGGGCCCGCCGCGCCTTGACCCGGCTCGCCGCCCGGGTGGCGGTGGTCGGGGAGGACGTCGTGCCGGTCACGGGAGCCATGGTGGCGGTCGGGGGCCCGCTGCGCCACTGTTCCCGCGCGGGGACGTCGGAGCTGCTCACTACTCGGTCACCTCGTCATCTGGCTGCGCGACCGGGCCTCCGGCCGTGCCTGAGCTCTCCTCAGCACCGTCGGACGTCCCGTCCGGCACCTCGTCCAGCTCGTCTTCGGCCACTGCCCGCTCGGCGTTCCGGGCAATCGCCACCACGGTGTCATCGTCGGCGAGCGAGATGAACCGCACCCCCATGGTGACACGTCCGGTCGGGTTGACCTCACCGACCGACACCCGGGTGACCCCGCCGCTGGCCGTGATCGAGAACACCTCGTCGTCCTCGTCGACGACCAGGGCGCCGACCAGCGAGCCGCGGTCCTCGATGATCTTCATGGCCTTGACCCCGGTGCCGCCGCGGCCCTGGAGGCGGTACTCGTCGACCGGGGTGCGCTTGGCGAAGCCGCCGTCGGTGACGGTGAACACGGTCGGGCCGGGGCCGGCGACCTCCATCGAGAGCAGCTCGTCGTCGGCCCGGAAGCGCATGCCGGTCACGCCGGAGGTGGCCCGGCCCATCGGCCGCAGCGGTCTCGTCGGTCGCGGTGAAGCGCACCGACTCGCCTTGCGGCTCACCAGCAGCAGGTCGTCGTCGGCGGTCACCAGCTGGGCCGAGATGAGCTCGTCGCTGTCCGTCGTCGTCCTCGCGCAGGTTGATCGCGATCAGGCCGCCGGAGCGGGTCGAGTCGTACTCGGTGAGCCGGGTCTTCTTGACCAGGCCGCGCTTGGTGGCGAGCACGAGGTAGGGCGCGACCTCGTAGTCCCGGAGGTCGAGGACCTGGGCGATCTGCTCGTCGGGCTGGAAGGCCAGCAGGTTGGCGACGTGCTGGCCGCGGGCGTCGCGGCCGGCGTCGGGCAGCTCGTAGGCCTTGGCGCGGTAGACCCGGCCCTTGTTGGTGAAGAACAGGATCCAGTGGTGGGTCGTCGTGACGAAGAAGTGGTCGACGATGTCGTCCTGGCGCAGCTGCGCGCCGCGCACGCCCTTGCCGCCGCGGCGCTGCGCGCGGTAGAGGTCGGTCCGGGTGCGCTTGGCGTAGCCGCCGCGGGTGATGGTGACGACGACGTCCTCCTCGGCGATGAGGTCCTCGACGGACATGTCGCCCTCGTAGGCGCACCAGCTGGGTGCGCCGCTCGTCGCCGTACTTCTCGACGATCTCGGCCAGCTCCTCGCTGACGATCTGGCGCTGCCGCTCCTCCGAGGCGAGGATCGCGTTGTACTCGGCGATCTCGCGCATCAGCGCCGTCGTAGCGGTCCAGGATCTCCTGGCGCTCCAGGGCGGCGAGCCGGCGCAGCTGCATGTCGAGGATCGCGTCGGCCTGGATCTCGTCGATCTCGAGCAGCTCCATCAGGCCGTCGCGGGCGGCCTCGGCCGTCGCGCTGGCCCGGATCAGCGCGATGACCTCGTCGATGCGGTCGAGCGCCTTGAGCAGCCCGCGCAGGATGTGCGCGCGCTCCTCGGCCTTGCGCAGCCGGTAGCGGGTGCGCCGGACGATGACCTCGATCTGGTGCGTCGATCCAGTGCCGGATGAACTCGTCGAGCGACAGCGTGCGCGGGACGCCGTCGACCAGCGCCAGCATGTTGCAGCCGAACGTTGTCCTGCAGCTGGGTGTGCTTGTAGAGGTTGTTGAGCACGACCTTGGCGACGGCGTCGCGCTTGAGCACGATGACCAGCCGCAGGCCGGTGCGGGCCGACGAGTCGTCGCGCACGTCGGCGATGCCGGCGACCTTGCCCGGTCGGCGAGGTCGGCGATCTTGAGGGCGAGGTTGTCGGGGTTGACCTGGTAGGGCAGCTCGGTGACCACCAGGCATGGTGCGGCCGCGGTTGTCCTCCTCGACCTCGACGACCGCGCGCATCGTGACCGAGCCGCGGCCGGTGCGGTAGGCGTCCTCGATGCCGCGGCGGCCGACGATCAGGCCCCGGTCGGGAAGTCCGGGCCCTTGATGCGCTCCATCAGCGCCTCGAGCAGCTCCTCGTGGGTCGCCTCGGGGTGGTCGAGGGACCACTGCACGCCGGCCGCGACCTCGCGCAGGTTGTGCGGCGGGATGTTGGTGGCCATGCCGACCGCGATGCCGCCGGAGCCGTTGACGAGCAGGTTCGGGAACCGGGCCGGCAGGACGTCGGCTCCTGCGGGCGGCCGTCGTAGTTGGGTGCGAAGTCGACGGTCTCCTCGTCGATGTCGCGCACCATCTCCATCGCGAGCGGCGCCAGCCGGCACTCGGTGTAGCGCATGGCGGCGGCGGGTCGTTGCCGGGCGAGCCGAAGTTGCCCTGGCCCTGGACCAGCGGGTAGCGCAGCGACCACGGCTGGGCGAGCCGGACCAGGGTGTCGTAGATCGCGGTGTCGCCGTGCGGGTGGTACTGGCCCATGACGTCGCCGACGACGCGGGAGCACTTGGAGAAGCCGCGGTCGGGCCGGTAGCCGCCGTCGTACATCGCGTAGAGCACGCGGCGGTGCACCGGCTTGAGGCCGTCGCGCACGTCGGGCAGCGCCCGCGGCACGATGACGGACATCGCGTAGTCGAGGTAGGAGCGCTGCATCTCGACCTGGAGGTCGACCGGCTCGATCCGGCCGTGCGGGCCGACGGGGGGGACGTCGGTGGTGCCCGTACCGATACCGGTGGGTGCGTCGGTCACTGGGGGCTGGCCTTTCGTGGCGTCAGCACGGCGATGGATGTTCGCCGTGCGGCAGTGGTCGTGACTAGATGTCGAGGAACCGGACGTCCTTGGCGTTGCGCTGGATGAACGAGCGCCGGCTCTCGACGTCCTCGCCCATGAGCGTGGTGAACAGCTCGTCGGCCTGGCGCGGCGTCGTCGAGGGTGACCTGCAGCAGGACGCGCTGCGCCGGGTCCATCGTGGTGTCCCACAGCTCGTCGGCGTTCATCTCGCCGAGGCCCTTGTAGCGCTGGACGCCCTCGTCCTTGGGCAGCTTCTTGCCCGCCTCGATGCCGGCCTGCGATCAGCGCGTCGCGCTCGCGGTCGGAGTAGGCGTACTCGGCCTCGGCGGGCCGCGCCCACTTGATCTTGTACAGCGGCGGCTGCGCCAGGTAGACGTGGCCGTGCTCGACGAGCGGCGCATGAAGCGGAACAGCAGCGTCAGCAGCAGGGTGCGGATGTGCTGGCCGTCGACGTCGGCGTCGGCCATCAGCACGATCTTGTGGTAGCGCAGCTTGGCGAGGTCGAAGTCGTCGTGGATGCCGGTGCCGAGCGCCGAGATCAGCGCCTGCACCTCGTTGTTCTGCAGCACCTGGTCGATGCGGGCCTTCTCGACGTTGAGGATCTTGCCGCGGATCGGCAGGATCGCCTGGGTGCGCGGGTCGCGGCCCCCCTTGGCCGAGCCGCCGGCGGAGTCGCCCTCGACGATGAAGAGCTCGCACTCCTCGGGGTCGGTCGACTGGCAGTCGGAGAGCTTGCCGGGCAGGCCGCCGCCGCCGAGCAGGCCCTTGCGGCTGCGGGCCAGGTCGCGGGCCTTGCGGGCGGCGATCCGGGCCGCCGCCGCGGCCTGCGCCTTGCGGACGATCTCCTTGCCCTCGCCGGGGTTCTGCTCGAACCACTCGCCGAGCTGGTCGTTGACGACCTTCTGCACGAACGACTTGGCCTCGGTGTTGCCGAGCTTGGTCTTGGTCTGGCCCTCGAACTGCGGCTCGCCCAGCTTGACGCTGACGATCGCGGTCAGGCCCTCGCGGATGTCGTCGCCGGTGAGGTTGTCGTCCTTCTCCTTGAGGATGTTCCAGTCGCGGGCGAACTTGTTGACCAGCGTGGTCAGCGCCGCCCGGAAGCCCTCCTCGTGGGTGCCGCCCTCGTGGGTGTTGATGGTGTTGGCGAAGGTGTAGACCGACTCGGTGAAGCCGGTGTTCCACTGCATCGCGACCTCGAGGGACAGGCCGCCGTCGATGTCTCCGACTCGGCCTCGAACGCGATGACGGTGCGGTGGGCCGGGTCCTTGCGGGCGTTGAGGTGCTTGACGAAGTCGACGAGGCCGCCGTCGTAGTGGTAGACGACCTCGGTCTGGGTGGTCGCCTCGACCTCGGCGTGCGCCTTCTCCTCCGCGGAGGAGGGCCGCTCGTCGCGCAGGGCGATGGTCAGGCCCTTGTTGAGGAAGGCCATCTCCTGGAACCGCGGCGAGAGCGTCTCGAAGTCGTAGTCGGTGGTCTCGAAGATCTCGGCGTCGGCCCAGAAGGTGACCGTGGTGCCGGTCTCGTCGGTGGCCGCGCCCTTGTGCAGCGGCGCCTCGGGCACGCCGAGGTCGTAGGTCTGGGTCCAGACGTGGCCGTCGCGGCGGACCTCGACCTCGAGCTTCGCGACAGCGCGTTGACGACCGAGACGCCGACGCCGTGCAGACCGCCGGAGACCGCGTAGCCGCCGCCGCCGAACTTGCCGCCGGCGTGCAGCACGGTCAGCACGACCTCGACGGCGGGCTTGCCCTCGCTGGCGACCTCGTCGACGGGGATGCCGCGGCCGTTGTCGATGACCCGCACGCCGCCGTCGGCGAGCAGCGTGACGTCGATGTGGTCGCAGTGGCCGGCCAGCGCCTCGTCGACGGAGTTGTCGACGACCTCGTTGACCAGGTGGTGCAGGCCGCGCTCGCCGGTGGAGCCGATGTACATGCCGGGGCGCTTGCGGACCGCCTCGAGGCCCTCGAGGACCGTGATGGCGCTGGCGTCGTAGGACGCGTCGGGCCGCGGCGCCCCGGCGGCGTGCGCCAGCGCGGCGGCCTGGGCGGCCATGCCGGCGGCGACCCCGGGAGGGGTGGTGGCTTCGGTGGGCTCGGTCGGCTGGGCCGGCTGGGTCACGGATCACCTTTCGTCGCGCGCGTGGGCGCCCGGGCAGGCCGACGCGGGACTCACTGCGCGGGCAGCCTCCATCTTAGCCGTCCGAAGCGCGAGAACGGGCGTCCAGGGCCCCTGGGGACGGTTCTCCCGGCCGAACACGGGTGGGGATGGCTCCCCCCACGCGGCCGGGGGGTCGTCGCGGCTGATGTGGCGGCTCCGGCGTCCGTCCCGGTCCGTGGACGGGTCAGCCGTAGGTGTCCCGCGGGCCCCGGCCCGCGCACCGCGAGCGGCCCTTCCGCCAGGACGGCGCGGCCGGCCCGCGGACCGTCACCGAGGTCACCGCGCCGGCCCGAGCTCCTCGGTGAGCCGGGCCAGCAGGGTCGGCGCCAGCAGCCGCACCTGGGTCGCCCAGGCGGTCGAGTCGGCGCCGCACCACCAGCTCGCCGTCGTCGAAGGCCTGCGGCTCGGCAGTGCGCGGCGACCTCCGGCCCGACGATCTGCGGCCCAGCGGCCCAGCACGCCGCCGACCGCGGCGTCGGTCTCCCAGCCGCGCTCGGCGATCAGCCGGTCCACGGTCGGGCCGAGCAGCTGCGGGTCGCGGTCGTCCGGGCGGGCGCCGCTGCGCTGCTCGGCGGGCGACCCGCCGCCGGCGCCGGAGCCGTCGCTGCCGGCGTCGCCGGTCGAGCGGGCTGCCGGCGTCCCGGGCGCCAGCCCGCGACGGCGGGCCTCGGCCCGGGCGCTGGCCAGCGCCTCGCGGGCGAGCTCCAGGCCGGTGCGCCGGGGCACGGGCGCCGGCTGCTGCGTCGTCGTCGGTCAGCGGCACCCGCCGTACCTCGGCGCCCATGACGTCGACCCGCGCCCCGGACAGCGCCTCGGGGACGTCGCCCGGGACCGCGGCCGTGACCAGCACCTGCTCGGCGCCGGCGACCAGCTCGGCCAGCCGCTCGCGGCGGTCGGTCGTCGAGCTCGGCGAAGACGTCGTCGAGGACGAGCACCGGCTCGCCGCCCGTCGGCCCGAGCGCAGCAGGTCGTACGACGCCAGCCGCAGCGCCAGCGCGAACGACCAGGACTCGCCGTGGCTGGCGTAGCCCTTGGCCGGCAGCGGCGCCGAGCTTGAGGACGCAGCTCGTCGCGGTGCGGGCCGACGAGGGAGACGCCGCGCTCGAGCTCGGCCTTGCGCCGGTCGCCATCCGCTCCAGCAGCGCCGCGGCCAGCAGGTCGCGGTCGGCGACCAGCGGGACGTCGGCCCTGTCGGCTCCAGCGCAGGTCCCGGCCCGGCGGGCGCGCCGCTCGAACAGCGAGCTGCGGTAGTCGACCGCCGCCGGGCCGGCCGAGGCGAAGCTGGACTCCGCACCGCCTGGTAGGACTTGTCGACCAGCGGGCGCAGCGCGTCGACCAGGTCGAGCCGGCCGGCCAGCAGCTCGGCGCCCGCGGTCGCCAGGTGGGGGTCCCAGACGTCGAGCGTGCGCAGGTCGACCTGCTCGGCCCGCCGCGCCGCGCCCGCCGACTTGAGCAGCGCGTTGCGCTGCTTGAGCACCCGGTCGTAGTCGGCCCGCACGCCGGCGAAGCGCGGCGCGCGCGCGACCAGCAGGTCGTCGAGGAACCGGCGCCGCTCGCCGGGGTCGCCCTTGACCAGGGCCAGGTCCTCGGGCGCGAACAGCACGCGTGCGCAGCGATGCCGAGGACCTCGCGGGCCCGCGGCACCGGCGACCGGTTGATCCGCGCCCGGTTCGCCCGGCCGGGGTTGATCTCGACCTCGACGAGCGGCGGCCGGTCGTCGCGGACCACCTGGCCGCGGACGACGGCGCGCTCGGCGCCGAGGCGGACCAGCGGCGCGTCCGGCGCGACCCGGTGGCTGACCCGAGGGTCGCGAGGTAGCCGACCGCCTCGACCAGGTTGGTCTTGCCCTGCCCGTTGGGGCCGACGAACGCCGTGACGCCCGGGTCGAGCGGGAGCTCGACCTCGGCGTAGGACCGGAAGTCGGTCAGCGAGAGATGGGCGAGCGTCATCTAGGCGGGCTTCTCGACCTCGCCCTTGGCGACCTTGGTCGACCGCGTGGCCGCCGAACTGGTTGCGCAGCGCCGCCATCATCTTCATCGCGGGCGAGTCGTCCTGCCGCGAGGCGAACCGCGCGAACAGCGACGCGGTGATCGCCGGCAGCGGCACCGCGTGGTCGATGGCCGCCTCGACCGTCCACCGGCCCTCGCCGGAGTCCTCGACGTAGCCGCGGAGCTCGGCCAGGTGCGGGTCGTCCTCCAGCGCGCGCACCAGCAGGTCGAGCAGCCAGGACCGGATGACCGTGCCCTGGGTCCAGGACTGGAAGACCTCGCGCACGTCGTCGACGACCGCGGCGGCCTCGAGCAGCTCCTAGCCCTCGGCGTAGGCCTGCATCAGGCCGTACTCGATGCCGTTGTGGACCATCTTCGCGAAGTGGCCGGCGCCGACCTTGCCGGCGTGCACGAAGCCGGAGTCGCCCTCGGGCTTGAGCGCGTCGAAGACCGGCTGCACCTTGCCGACGTTCTCCTTGTCGCCGCCGACCATCAGCGCGTAGCCGTTCTCCAGGCCCCAGACGCCGCCGGAGACGCCGCCGTCGACGAAGCCGATGCCGCGCTCGGCCAGCTTGGCGGCGTGCTTCTTGTCGTCGGTCCAGCGCGAGTTGCCGCCGTCGACGACGACGTCGCCGCGGTCCAGCAGCGCGCCGAGCGCGTCGATGGTCTGCCGGGTGGTGTCGCCGGCCGGCACCATCACCCAGACCACCTTGGGCGAGGGCAGCCGCTGGACCAGGTCCTCCAGGCCGGTGGAGTCGCTGATCTCCGGGTTGCGGTCGTAGCCGATGACGGTGTGGCCGGCGCGGCGCAGGCGCTCGCGCATGTTGCCGCCCATCGTCCGAGGCCGACGAGTCCGAGCTCCATGCTGGTTGCCTCCGCAGTTCGGGTGAGCGTGGTCGCCTGCGAGCCTGCCCCGCGACGGGCCGCTGATGCTCAGCCGGAGAGCCGGACCGGCATGAGCAGGTAGCGGTAGTCGTCGCCCGCGGTCGCGTCGGCGCTGTCCTTGCCGGTGAGGACGGCCGGCTTGGTCGAGGTGGTGAACGACAGCTCGGCGAGCCGGCGTCGATGGCGCTCAGACCGTCGAGCAGGTACGTCGGGTTGAACGCGATCGAGATGTCGTCGCCGTTGAGCCCGGCGTCGAGCGCCTCCGCGGCCTGCGCCTCGTCCCCGCTGCCGGCCTCGAGGATGACCTCGCCGCCGGAGAAGCTCAGCCGGACCGGGGTGTTGCGCTCGGCGACCAGCGCGACCCGCTTGACCGCCTCGACGAGCGCCGCGGTCTCGACCGTGGCGACGCTCGAGGACTCCGTGGGGAGCAGCGAGCGGTACTTCGGGAACTCGCCGTCGAGCAGCCGGGTCGTGGTGCGCCGCCCGGCGCCCTCGAAGCCGATCAGGCCCTCGCCGGCGCCGGAGTGGGCCAGCGCGACGGTGACCTTGTCGGCCGAGGTCAGCGACTTGGCGGTGTCGGCGAGGGTGCGGGCCGGCACCAGCGCGATGGCCGACAGGCCGGGCTGCTCGGGCTTCCAGGCCAGGTCGCGGACGGCCAGCCGGTAGCGGTCGGTGGCCGCCAGGGTGACCTTCTCGCCCTCGATCTCGATCCGGACGCCGGTGAGCACCGGCAGCGTGTCGTCGCGGCCGGCGGCGATCGCGACCTGGGCGACGGCCGCGGCGAACGCGTCGCCGCGCAGCGAGCCGGAGGCACCGGGCATCTCGGGCAGCGCCGGGTAGTCCTCGACCGGCAGCGTCAGCAGGGTGAACCGGGACGAGCCGCAGGTGACGACGACCTTCGACGCGTCGGTGGTGACCTCGACCGGGCGGGCCGGCAGGCTGCGGGAGATGTCGGCGAGCAGCCGGCCGGAGACCAGGACCGACGCCGTCCTCGGCCACGTCGGCCGGCACCTCGACCCGGGCGGAGACCTCGTAGTCGAAGCTCGACAGCACGAGCCGCCCGTTGCTCGCCTCGAGCAGCAGGCCGGCGAGCACCGGCACCGGCGGCCGGGCCGGCAGGCTGCGGGCCGTCCAGGCCACCGCCTCGGCGAGCACGTCGCGCTCGACCCGGAACTTCACCGGTCATCGCCTCCGATCCGTGCGGTCCGGCCAGCCGCGTGCGGCTCGTCACGCATGGTCGTGCCGATCCAGACTCCCTGGAGGTAACTGTCGTGCGTCGTCATCAGGGGCGGTGGACACTGTGGACAACGCGTCGTCTCCGCAGGTCAGACCGTCGAGGACCCTGGGGACAGGCCTGGGTACGACGGTGGGCGGGTCGCCCGGTGCAGCTGTGGCACGACCGGGGCGTCGGCACGTCGTCCACACGCTGGTCCCGGTCCGGCCGGTCCCAGCTTGTCCACAGGGTTGTCCGCCAAGCGTGTTGACGCATGCTCAGCCGGCCCGCGCCTGCGACTTGATCCGGTTGGTGAGCTCGGTGACCTGGTTGTAGACGCTGCGCCGCTCGGCCATCAGCGGCCGGATCTTGCGGTCGGCGTGCATGACCGTGGTGTGGTCGCGGCCGCCGAACTGCTGCCCGATCTTGGGCAGCGACAGGTCGGTGAGCTCGCGGCAGAGGTACATCGCGATCTGCCGGGCGGTGACGAGCACCCGGGAGCGCGAGGAGCCGCAGAGGTCCTCCATCGGCTGAGCCCGAAGTAGGCCGCGGTCTGCGGCCATGATCGTGGCCGCGGTGATCTCCGGGCCGGGCGTCGTCGGGGATGAGGTCCTTGAGCACGATCTCGGCCAGGGCGAGGTCGACCGGCTGCCGGTTGAGGCTGGCGAACGCCGTGACCCGGATCAGCGCGCCCTCGAGCTCGCGGATGTTGCGTCGAGATCTTGCTCGCGATGAACTCCAGCACCTCCGGCGGCGCGGCCAGCCGCTCCTGGGCGGCCTTCTTGCGCAGGATCGCGATGCGGGTCTCGAGCTCGGGCGGCTGGACGTCGGTGATCAGGCCCCACTCGAACCGGTTGCGCAGCCGGTCCTCCAGGGTGACCAGCTGCTTGGGCGGCCGGTCGCTGGAGATCACGATCTGCTTGTTCGCGTTGTGCAGCGTGTTGAACGTGTGGAAGAACTCCTCCTGCGTCTGCTCCTTGTTCTCCAGGAACTGGATGTCGTCGACGAGCAGGATGTCGACGTCGCGGTAGCGCCGGTGGAAGCCGTCGGCCTTGTCGTCGCGGATCGAGTTGATGAAGTCGTTGGTGAACTCCTCCGAGCTCACGTAGCGCACCCGCACCCCGGCGTACAGGCTCTGCGCGTAGTGCCCGATCGCGTGCAGCAGGTGGGTCTTGCCCAGGCCGGACTCGCCGTAGATGAACAGCGGGTTGTACGCCTTGGCCGGCGCCTCGGCGACCGCGACGGCGGCGGCGTGCGCGAACCGGTTGCTCGAGCCGATGACGAAGGTGTCGAAGGTGTACTTGGGGTTGAGCCGGGTGGGCTCGGTCTCGCGGCGGGCGCCCGGCTCGCGGCCGGTACCCGGCGTGTCGTGCCGGGGGCTGGTCCGGTGAGCGCTCGTGGTCCGGGAGCCGCGCCCGGCACGGCCGCCGCCGGCGTCGGGTCGGCGTTCGGACGCCTCGGCCGAGGTCGTCCACGGCTGCGGGTCGACGACGACCGCGATCCGCAGCTCGCGGCCGACCTGCGCGGAGAGCGCCGAGGTGATGACCGGGCGCAGCCGTGCCTCGATGACGTCCTTGGCGAACTCGGTGCGGCGACGGCGATGAGGGCGGTGTCGCCCACGACGCCGTCCAGCGTGCGTCAGCCGCGATGAAGGCGCGCTGCTGGGAGGTGACGGTCTCCTCCAGCACGCCCTGGCGCCGTTCCCAGACCTGGGACCAGTCACCCTCGGTCGGCAGTTCGTCGAGCTGGGTCGTCGGGGCGCCGGTCTCGTCGGTCACGCGGTGATCCCTCCCGGGGTGCGGCCTGCGCACGGTCGATCGTTGGTCCCTGCAGGGTCACGTCCGACGGCCGTCCACATCCTCGTCCACAGCCTGTGTACATCGGTTGCCGCCCGACGTGTCCGAATGCGTGACACCGGCCGGGGAGTCGTGGCGTCGGGCCCGCGGCAGCGACGGCGTGGGGAAGGACCGGCGACCCGCGAGACGCTAACGACGCCGCGACGGTCGCCAGCAAGCCGGTTGTCCACAACCGGGCCCACGATCGGCCCGGCGAGTCGGTACGTCGGCACGACCCGGCGTGTCGGGCCGGCTGGAGGCGGCTGTGCCGGGACGATGGCCGGTTGGGCGGTGTCGCCGGTCGGGCCGCGCGCGTTTGACCGCGGGGTCCGCGCGCCCGTACCGTGGCGCGGTCGAGTCGCCGACGGCCGCTGTCGGCGCGCCCGCGCACGGGGCGCTGCGCGTCTGAGCGTCCGGGAGACGACGCGACCCGCCACCGACCTCGGCACCCTCGGGTGCCACGCAGGACCGTCACCAGCCCGGGAGCCCCGCAGTGAGCAAGCGCACCTTCCAGCCGAACAACCGCCGTCGGGCCAAGACGCACGGCTTCCGGCTGCGGATGCGCACCCGTGCCGGTCGCGCGATCCTCGCGGCCCGGCGCCGCAAGGGTCGCTCCGAGCTCTCGGCCTGACCGCGGTGCCGTGCTCCCGGCCGCAGCACCGGCTGCGCCGCCGGCCGACTTCAGCGCCGACGATGCGGGCCGCCCGGGCCGTGCGGCCGACGGGCTGGTGGTCCTGCACCTCGCGGTCGGCGCTGCTGGCCCGGTCGGCGACCCGACGGCCGCGAGCAGCGCGGGCAGTGCGACGACCGGCAGCCGCGTCGGTTTCGTCGTGTCCGCGCGCCGTCGGGCCGGCCGTCGTCCCGCAACCGGGTCAGCCGCCGGCTGCGGCACCTGCTGCGGGACCGGCTGGACCGGCTGCCGGCCGGCACCCGGCTGGTCGTCCGGGCGCTGCCCGCCGGCCGCCGGCGCCGACCTCGGCCGCCGCTCGGCCGGGCGGTCGACCGCGCGCTGGACCGGGTGCTCCCGCAGGTGCCGGCATGAGCCGGCTGGTCGCCCGGCTGCTGGTCGGCGCCGATCCGGCTCTACCAGCTCGTGCTCTCGCCGCTGCTCGGCCCGCGCTGCCGGTTCTACCCGTCGTGCTCGGCCTACGCCGTCGAGGCGATGACCGCGCACGGACCGCTGCGCGGGACCTGGCTCGCGGTGCGGCGGCTGCTGCGCTGCCACCCGTGGAACCCCGGCGGTCTCGACCCCGTTCCGCCCGACGTCAGGGCGCCGACGATGTCGACCGGGTCGACGACGTCGACGATCCCGACCATGTCGCCGGGTCGCCGGTGTCGCCGATGCCACAGCTGCCGCTCGCGGCCCGCAGGGAGCCCAACAGTGATCTTCGGTATCCAGCTCCTGGAGCCGCTCTACGACGCCGTCACGTGGATCATGGTGGCGTTTCATACCTTGTTCACCGAGCTGGGGATGCGGCCGTCCGGCGGACCGGCCTGGGCGCTGTCGATCGTCGGCCTCGTGGTCGTGATCCGGATCCTGCTGATCCCGCTGTTCGTCAAGCAGATCAAGCGCCCAGCGCGGCCTGCAGACGCTCGCAGCCGAAGATGAAGGAGATCCAGAGCCAAGTACAAGGGCAAGACCGACCGAGAGTCGGCAGAAGCAGCAGAAGAGATGATGAAGCTCTACAAGGAGAACGGGACCAACCCGCTCGCGAGCTGCCTGCCGATCATCCTGCAGGCCCCGATCTTCTTCGCGCTGTTCCGGGTGCTCAACGGGCTGGCGCCACCAGCCGCTGCCGATCCGCCACGGCGTCCTCAAGGGCACCAAGCTGATCTCGGCGCGCGCAGGCGGACGCTCTTCGGCGCGCCGATGTCGGCGACGTTCATCGGCGCGGGCGACCTGCACACGTCCAGATCGTCTGTCGCCCTGATCATCGTGGCGATGTCGGCGACGACGTTCATCACCCAGCGCCAGCTGATGAGCAAGAACATGCCGGCCGACGCGATGAACAACCCGTTCGCCCAGCAGCAGAAGATCCTGCTGTACGTCTTCCCGCTCATCTTCGCCGTCTTCGGCGTCAACTTCCCGATCGGCGTCCTCCTCTACTGGCTGACCACCAACCTCTGGTCGATGGGCCAGCAGTTCTACGTGATCCGACGCAACCCGACGCCGGGCTCACCGGCCGCCCTGGCCCTGCGAGCAGCGCAAGGCGGAGAAGGCGGCCGCCCGCGGCCTGCCCGCCGGCAGCGCGACCGGAGCCGCTCCGGGCGCCGGCCCTGCCCAGGGTGGCGGTACCACCGACGCGGGGACGGCTACCGATGCGAGCGGCGGCCCGCGGCCCGGCGGCCAGCGGCAGCAGCCCAAGCGCAACAAGAAGAAGCGCGGCCCCAGCGGACCGTCGGCGGCTCCCGGCGGACCGCCCCGCCGCTGCCGGGCAGCTCGCCGCCCGCCGAGACCTGACCGCCACCGACAGACCTGCCCGGCCCCGGCCGGGCGGACCGCATGACCACCGGAGGACAGCGCGATGACCGAGTCGACCGAGGACACCACGAGCAGCGACGACACGTTCGACAGCACCGGCGGACGCCGCGCTCGCCGCACCCGCGCCCGACGGTCGAGGTCAGCGGCGCCAGCGACGTCGAGCCGACCGATGACACTGGCCCGACCGACGACGGCGGGCCGCGACCGACCCGCCGGCAGCACGCGGCGTGCGGCGCAGCAGCGACCGTCGATCTCGAGCAGGAGGGCGAGATCGCGGCGGACTACCTCGAGGGCCTGCTCGACATCGCCGACCTCGACGGCGACATCGACATGGACGTCGAGGGCGACCGCGGCGCTCGTCTCGATCGTCGGGCGCGCGACCTGCGGCGACCTGGTCGGCCGGGACGGCGAGGTCCTGGAGGCCCTGCAGGAGCTCACCCGGCTGGCCGTGCACCGCGAGACCGGCGACCGCAGCCGGCTGATGCTCGACATCGGCGGCTACCGCGCGGGCCGTCGCGCGGAGCTCACCGAGCTGGGCCGGACGACGGCCGAGGCGGTCAAGGCCACCGGCGAGCCGGTCCGGCTGGAGCCGATGACGCCGTTCGAGCGCAAGGTCGTGCACGACGCGGTGGCCGCGGCCGGCCTGCGCAGCGAGTCCGAGGGCGAGGAGCCGAACCGGCGGGTCGTCGTGCTGCCGGCCTGACGGCCGCCCGACGACGCAGCGGGCCCACCGGGCCGGATGTTTCACGTGACACAGCGGTCGCCGTCTTCGGCGACCGGTTGCCGGTCGCCGAGGCGCTACGCGGAGCTGCTCGGCACGGACGGGCGTCGCCCGCGGACTGATCGGCCCGCGCGAGGTGGCCCGGCTCTGGGAGCCGGCACCTGCTCAACTGCGGCGGTGCCTGCGACCGCCTTCCCGGACGCCGGGCTGGTGGTCGACGTCGGGTCCGGCGCCGGGCTGCCCGGCATCCCGCTCGCCATCGTGCGGCCCGGACCTGCGGGTGCGTCTCGTCGAGCCGCTGCTCCGGCGGGCCGACTTCCTGCAGCGAGGTCGTCGACGCGCTCGGCGCTCGACAACGGTCGAGGTGCGTCCGCGGCCCGCGCCGAGGAGCCTGCACGGCGAGCTGGACGGCGCGACGTGGTGACGGCCCGCGCGGTCGCGCCGCTGGACCGGCTGGCCGGCTGGTGCCTGCCGCTGCTGGCCCGCCGGCGGATCGTTGCTCGCGCTCAAGGGCGAGCGCGGCGGCCGACGAGCTCGCGGCCGCCGAGCCCGCACTGCGCCGGCTCGGTGCCGACCGGTCGTCGGTCGAGGAGCACGGCGCAGGACTGGTCGACCGACCCGTCCGGGTGGTTCGGGTGGTCCGGTCCGCGTCGACCTGACGGGTTGCTCAGCAGCACCGCCGCGCCGAGCGTTCGCTGGTGCCGGGCCGCCGGCGCGGCATAGGGTCGGCACCGTCCGGCGGCCGGCGCGACGCCGGCTCCCGACGACGGCGGAGACCGAGGCTGATGAGCAGCAGCACCGGACTGGGCTGGCCCACCACGGCCGGGCCGCAGCACGCCGCACCGCCGACCCTGGCCGCTCGCCGCTACACCCGTCGCCGGCGAGCCGCACCGGGCTGGGGTGGCCGGCCGGTCCGCCGCAGGCGTGGCCGTCGATCGGACGATCACGCAGCCGGACGGCTTGCCGTCGCCGGCCGCGACCTGCCGCAAGCCCCGCCGGTCGCGGCCGAGCCGTCGGCTGGCGACGACGTTTCACGTGAAACGGGTGGCCTGTTGCTGGAGGTGGCCATGAGCACCGTGTTGCCCTCGCCACCGATCGATGTTCCACGTGAAACACCGGTCCGGCCGGCCGCTTCGATGCCGACAGTCGGGGAGCGCCGCCGCTCATCCGCTGCTGCTCAGCGGTGCCGCGAGTGCGAAGGAGCTGGCCACGCCGGACGCCGGCGACAGCGCTCCGGACGACACCGGACCGATCGACGACACCCCGATCGCGCGGGCCGCCGAGACCGCCGTGCGGGTGCTGGCCGGGCCGGGTGGGGACCACTGCCCCGACCGGCCGCGACCCGGGTGCTCACGGTCGCCAACCAGAAGGGCGGCGTCGGCAAGACCACGACGCACCGTCAACCTGGCCGCCGCGCTGGCCCTGCACGGGCCTGGAGGTCCTGGTCATCGACCTCGACCCGCAGGGCAACGCCTCCACCGCGCTGGGCGTCGACCACCACGCCGAGGTGCCCATCGATCTACGACGTGCTGATCGACGGCGCGGCCGCTGGCCGAGGTGGTCCAGCGGTCGACCGGACGTCGACGGCCTCTGCTGCGCCCCGGCCACGATCGACCTGGCCGGTGCCGAGATCGAGCTCGTCTCCCTGGTGGCCCGCGAGTCCCGGCTGCAGCGGGCGCATCGCGGCTACGACGTCTGAGCCGGTCGACCGCGAGGCACAGCTGGACTACGTCCTCATCGACTGCCCGCCGTCGCTCGGCCTGCTCACCGTCAACGCGCTGGTGGCCGGCGCCGGAGGTGCTGATCCCGATCCAGTGCGAGTACTACGCGCTCGAGGGCGCTCGGCCAGCTGCTCCGCAACGTCGAGCTGGTCAAGGCGCACCTCAACCCCGAGCTGCACGTGTCGACGATCCTGCTCACCATGTACGACGGCCGGACCCGGCTCGCGGCCCAGGTCGCCGACGAGGTGCGCGACGCACTTCGGCGAGCAGGTGCTGCGGACGACCATCCCGCGGTCGGTCCGGATCTCCGAGGCGCCGAGCTACGGGCAGACCGTGATGACCTACGACCCGGGCTCGAGCGGTGCGCTGTCCTACCTGGAGGCGGCGCGTGAGATCGCGCTGCGGGCCGACGCCCCGCAGCGGGACGGAGGACCAGCCGTGACCGAGCGCGACGAGGCCTGGGCCGTGGGCTGGGAGCGCTGATCCCCGCGGCGCCCGGCTCGACGCGAGGCGCCGCCCGCTGCCGGTCCGTCGCCGGTGGACGCTGCTGATCCCGGCGGCCGGCCGACGACGACGCGCCGGCTCGCCGGCGGCAGCGCCGGAGGCCACCGCGGCGAGCCGGCGGAGCCGGCCGGTGATCGACGGCGCCTACTTCGCCGAGCTCCCGCTGGACGCCATCACCCCGAACCCGCGACAGCCGCGGACGGTCTTCGACGAGGAGGCGCTCGCCGAGCTGGTCACCTCGATCCGCGAGGTCGGGCTGCTGCAGCCGGTCGTCGTCCGCCCGCTGGGGCGAGGACCGCTACGAGCTGATCATGGGTGAGCGCCGCTGGCGGGCGGCCCGGGAGGCCGGCCTCGACCGCCATCCCGGCGATCGTCCGGGCCACCGGCGACGATGCGATGCTCCGGGACGCGCTGCTGGAGAACCTGCACCGGTCCCAGCTCAACCCGCTGGAGGAGGCGGCCGCCTACGACCAGCTGCTGCAGGACTTCGGCTGCACCCACGACGAGCTGGCCGGCCGGATCGGCCGGTCCCGGCCGCAGATCTCCAACACGCTGCGGCTGCTGAAGCTGCCGCCGCTGGTGCAGCGCCGGGTCGCGGCCGGGGTGCTGTCCGCCGGACACGCCCGAGCGCTGCTCGGCCTCGACGACGCGGGGCGCAGGAACGGCTGGCCCAGCGCATCGTCGCCGAGGGGCTCTCGGTGCGGGCGGTCGAGGAGATCGTCTCGCTCGGCGGCGAGCCGGCACCCGTCACCCGCGGACCCCGACATCCCGAGCCGGTGGCCCCCGAGCTCGCGGTCCTCGCCGACCGGCTGGCCGACCGGTTCGAGACCCGGGTCAAGGTCGACCTCGGCCGGTCCAAGGGTCGCATCGTCGTCGAGTTCGGCTCGATCGACGACCTGGAGCGGATCGTGGCGCTGATGGCTCCGGACCCGGATCTGGCCGGCTCGGCCGACGGCTGACCGAGGCTGCGACGACGTACACCTCGGAAAGCGGATGGGCGCCCCCTGCGACTGCTGAGCCTTTCGTGCCCGGTGGGGCCGTTGTGTCTGACGGGGCCGGTGTGTCGCTTGGTCGGCTTGTCGACATGTCCCCCGCTCCGAGGCTCGACGTGTGGATGTGTGGATGTGTGGCTCTGTCGACATGTCGTCACGGCGACCTGTCGCCATAGTGCTTCGTGCTGCTGTCGACCTGTCGATCTCTCCATCGGCACCGCCCGATTGCCGACCTACCGACCTAGCCGTTTGTCGACATCGCCCGCCGACCAATGCCGGTCAGGGGTTACGACTCGGCATCGGCGGCGCTACGCTGCGTGCCGAACCCTGGACGTTCGAGGAGGCACTCCTGTCCCGCCGGTGCGCCAGCCTCACCCTGGACAACCTGGACGACCTGCCCCGGCCGTGCCGGCGTTGCGTGTTCTGGGAGCTCGAACCGGGCGCCCGCGAGGCCGCCGAGGAAGCCGGGGACGTCGGGCTGGAGAAGGAGGCCTGGCTGTCGGCCACCCTGCTCGAGTGGGGGTCCTGCGGCAAGATCGTGTACGTCGACACGCTGCCGGCCGGCTACGTCACCTACGCGCCGCCGGTGCACGTGCCGCGCAGCCTGGCCTTCCCGACCTCGCCGGTGTCCGGTGACGCGGTGCTGCTGATGACCGCCCGGCTGCTGCCGGAGTTCACCGGCACCGGCCTGGGCCGGATGCTCGTGCAGACCGCCGCCAAGGACCTCAGCCGGCGCGGTGTCCGCGCGATCGAGGCGTTCGGCCGGATGACCCGCGACGGGCAGGAGGTCGCCCCTGGTGGTTGCGTGCTGCCCGCCGACTTCCTGCTCTCGGTGGGCTTCAAGACGGTGCGGCCGCACCACGCCTTCCCGCGGCTGCGGCTGGACCTGCGCAGCGTGCTGTCCTGGCGGGAGGACGTCGAGGTGGCGCTGGAGCGGCTGCTCGGCTCGATGAACCCGGAGCCGGCCTTCCGACCGGTGTGACCGGCGCCGGTCGTGAGGACCGCTAGACCCGCAGCCAGTCCGGGATGCGCAGCACACCGGTGTCGGCGTCCTGCTCGGGCGGCAGGTAGAGCCGCTGCACCGCCGCGGCGATCGCCTGGGCGAGCACGTCCCGGAACGCCGGGTCGGCCAGCCGCAGCGCGTCGCCCGGGTTGGTGACGTAGCCCACCTCCACCCGTACGGCGGGCATCCGGGTGCGCCGCAGCAGGTCCCAGGTCTTGGCGTGCACCCGGCAGTCGACCAGGTCGGTGCGCGCGCAGATCTCGCGCTGCATCAGGTCCGCCAGCTTCTCGCCGACGGTGGAGTGGTGCCCGAACTCGTCGGTGCCGTAGTAGTAGGTCGCGACGCCGGCCGCGGCGGGGCTGTCATGACGGTTGACGTGCAGCGAGACGAGCAGATCGGCGCCCGCCGCGTTGGCGAAGCGGGCGCGCTCCTCCTCGCCCGGGCCGTCCGGGGAGCCGTCCGGGCCGCGGGTGAGGAACGCGGACGCGCCGGTGGCGGTCAGCCGGCCCTCGATGCGCGAGGCCAGGTCGAAGACGAGCTCGCCGTCGGACATCAGGCCCGGGGCGGCGTCCGGCTCCGGCCCGCCGTGGCCCGGGTCGATGATGACCAGCTTCCCGGCCAGCGCCGGGCCGGCGCGGGTGATCGCCTCGGACTCCCGCATGGCCGCCGGCTGGCCGCCGACCACGGTGCGGCTGAGTCGGCCGAGGGCGTTGAACGTCGCCGGGCCGCAGGTGCCGTCCGCCGTGACGCCGATGTTGCGCTGGAACTCCCGCAGCGCGAGCTCGGTCTCGACGCCGAACAGCCCGTCGACCCGGCCGCAGTCGAACCCCATGTCCAGCAGGCGTTGCTGCAGGGTGGCCACGTCGTCGCCGGCCATCAGCCGGGCGGGGACGAAGAAGAGGATGCGGTCGCCGAGGCGCCAGCGGGCCTCTTCGAGCGCGTGGTAGGTCAGCGGGCCGACGATGCCGTCGACGGAGATGCCGCGCTGCTGCTGGAAGGCCCGGACGGCGCGGTCGGTGCCCTCGTCGAACAGCGCACCCGCGGGGTCCAGCAGCTCGGCGCCCTCGCCCTCGGCGAGCAGCCCCAGCAGACCGAGCTTGCCCCGGATCTCGGCCACCGCCGCACCGTGGTCACCGCGGCGGTAGGTCGGTGCCGCGGGCGCGGGATTCCGGTCGTCGGACATGGTGCGCGGTGGCTCCTGCTCGGGTGGGACACGGTGGCGCTGCAGAGCTGAGGCCGGGAAGCGTACCGGCCCGCCCCGAGCCTCCTCCCGTCGGCCGCTGGGGTCCACGGTGGCGCGCAGGACGGAGCCGGGCGGGTCAGACGATGAAGGCCTCGAGGTCGCGCAGCAGCATCGCCTTGGGCTTGGCGCCGACGATGGACTTCACGACCTGACCGCCCTGGTAGACGTTCATCGTCGGGATCGAGGTGACGCCGTAGTCGGCGGCCGTGCGGGGGTTCTCGTCGACGTTCAGCTTGACGATCTCGATCTTGTCGGCGTGCTCTCCGGCGATCTCCTCGAGGATCGGGGACACCTGGCGGCACGGGCCGCACCACTCGGCCCAGAAGTCGACGAGCACGGGCTTGTCGTTCTGGCAGCACCTCGGCGATGAAGGTGTCGTCGGTGACGTTCTTGGCTCCCACAGGAGATCCTCTCTGCTGCATTCGATGCGGTGGTGGCTACGGAGACGGTCGGGGTGCTGCGGCGGTCAGACCAGCCCGGCCTGGGCGACCTGGACCGGGTCGTGGGTGGCGAACGCGTCGGACAGCCCGGCGAGGTAGCGCTCCGCGTCCAGCGCGGCGGCGCAGCCGGTGCCGGCGGCGGTGATCGCCTGCCGGTAGCTGTGGTCGACGACGTCGCCGCAGGCGAACACGCCCGCGAGGTTGGTGTGCGTCGAGGGGCTGTCGACGAGGACGTAGCCCTCGTCGTCGCGGCGCACCTGCCCGGCGAACAGCTCGCTGCGCGGGTCGTGGCCGATCGCGACGAACAGGCCGGTGACCTCGAGCCTGGACTCCTCGCCGGTCGTCACGTTGCGCACCAGCAGGGCCGTCGACCTTGTTCTCGCCGAGGACGTCGACCACCTCGGTGTCCCAGCGGAACCGGATCTTCGGGTTGGCGAAGGCCCGCTCCTGCATGATCTTCGAGGCGCGCAGGCTGTCCCGCCGGTGGACGACGGTCACCGACCGCGCGAACCTGGTGAGGAACGTCGCCTCCTCCATCGCGGTGTCGCCACCGCCGACCACGGCGATGTCCTGGTCGCGGAAGAAGAAGCCGTCGCAGGTCGCGCACCAGGAGACGCCGTGCCCCGACAGGCGCTTCTCGTGGTGCAGGCCGAGCTCGCGGTAGCCGGAGCCGGTGGCGATGATCACCGACAGGGCCCGGTGCTCGCCGCCGCTGCCGTCGGTGACGACCTTGACCTCACCGGAGAGCTCCACCGCGGTGACGTCGTCGGTGACCAGCTCGGCGCCGAAGCGCTCGGCCTGCCGACGCAGGTGGTCCATCAGGTCCGGGCCCATGACGCCGTCGGGGAAGCCGGGGTAGTTCTCGACGTCGGTGGTGTTCATCAGTGCGCCACCGGCCGTCACCGAGCCCTCGAAGACCAGCGGCGCGAGGTTCGCCCGTGCGGCGTAGATCGCGGCGGTGTAGCCGGCCGGTCCCGAGCCGATGATGATCACGTTGCGTACGTCGTCCACAGCGGTCTGGCGTCCTTCCGGTGACGTTCCCGCGGCGTCGCGGGCTGTCGTGGTCGTCAACCGATCCTACGGGGCCGCCATTCCCCGCCGAGCGTGCATCAGGGCCGCGGCACGCTGGCGTAGTACAGCGTCTGGTCGTTGCCCGCCGTGCAGTCGGGCCCGACCACCCAGATGTCCATCTTGTCGGCCCCGGCCAGCCCGGGCAGCAGGATCACGGCGGCGGGCTGGCCCTTGAACTGCGCCAGGTCGACGGCCAGCGGGGTCACCGGTCCGTCGGCGAGGGCAGCGACGCAGCCGGCGAGCGCGGTGCCGCCGGCCAGCCGGCCGGTGGGCAGGCTGGCGAGGCCGGGGGCGGCGGCGTCTCCGGGGCTCTCGGCAGAGTCGCCGGAGGCCGGCGCACCCTCCTCGAGGGCCGCCGATGACGGGGCGACCGTGGGGGCCAGGGTGCCGGCCGCCAGCTGTGGCGCTGCGGCGGCGAGCGAGGCCGCCGTCCAGTCGGTGCCGCTGGCGGTCAGCGGGTAGCTGCCCAGGGCGGCCTTAGGCGCGGTGGCGGAGCTGCCGCCGGCGGAGTCGGCCGCGGTGCTGTCCGCCGAGCCACTGCTGCCCCCGCGCAGGGCCGACACCCCGAGGGCGCCACCGGCCAGCAGCAGCACCACGACCGCGGCCACCTGCAGCACCCGCATCCCGCGCGGCGAGTGCTGCTCGGGCGCGCGCAGCGGCGTGACGGTCCGGGTGACGGCGGTGGAGGCGGGCTCAGCGGCGACCGCAGCCAGGGCGGCGTCCAGCCGGCGTACGACGTCGTCGGGGAGCGGGCCGGCATCGGCGACGGCGGCCAGCCGGCCGGGCACCGCCTGCAGGGCCGCCAGGTCGGCGCGACACCGGTCGCAGCCCATCAAGTGCTGACGCGCGTCCCGCTCCGCGGCGGGGTCGAGCAGGCCGGCGTCCAGGTCGGCGAGGGTGTCGGCGCTCGGGTGCGACGTCTGGTCGGTCTGGTCTGTCACTGCCGCTCACCTCCTGTCCCGGTCGGTCCCGGCGGTGGGACGTCGGTGGACGGCTCGGGGTTCCCGTCCCGCAGCAGCGGCAGCAGCCGGGCCCGGCCGCGCGCGCAGCGGCTCTTCACGGTCCCGGTCGGGCACTCGAGCACCTGAGCGGCCTCCTCGACCGACCAGCCGTACATGTCCACGAGCACGAGTGCGGCGCGCTGCTCGACGGGCAGGGTGCGCAGCGCGGCGTCGACCGCCAGGCCGGTGACGCTGGCGGCGATGGCGTCGCGGGGCGCCGGCAGGTCCTCGTGCTCGGGCAGCGGGTCGGCCGGCCGGGCCGCCCGCCGGCGGACCCGGTCCAGACAGGCGTTGACGACGATCCGGTGCAGCCAGGTGGTCACCGCGGAGTCCCCCCGGAAGGCGGCTCCGCCGCGGCCGGCCCGGAAGGCCGACACGCAGGGCGTCCTGCAGCGCGTCGGCGGCCTCCTCCCGGTCGCCGAGGGTGCGCAGCGCGACCGCCCACAGCCGGTCCTGGTGCCGCCGGACGAGCTCGCCGAAGGCGTCCGGGTCGCCGTCGGCGTGGGCCTGCAGCAGCGCGGCGTCCTCGGCGGCCGCGACAGCAGGTCCCGCGGGTCGGTCGTGCCCCACCCGTCATCACCTCGTCGACGTCGCCGGGCGTCCGGTACGGACGCCCGCCCAGGGTAGGTCGGCAGGTCGGGGCGTCGGCTCAAGCGCGCCGGTCAGCTGCGGACCGTCACCTCGGCGATCCGGCCGCGGTAGACGTCGCCGTCGACCGGCAGCGAGGTGAGCCACACCAGTAGGTAGCGCGCGGTCAGCTCCTCGCCGGGGCGCGGCAGCAGCACGGCCCGCCCGTCGACACCGACCGCCTTGCGCACGGTGGCGAAGTCGTCGACCGAGCTGCCGTCCCGGTCGGCCGCGCGCAGCTGCAGGTCGGTGGACCCGCCGACCGTCCAGACCGTCACGGACCCGACGCGCTGCTTGCGTGCCGAGGTCGAGCAGCAGGCCGACCCCGTCCTTGAGGCCGGCCGGCCCGAACGGGTCGTTGTAGAAGTTGGTGATCCAGACCGTGGAGCGACGGCCGTCGACGACGAGCGGGAGTTGCTCGTCGTTCTCCTCGCCGTCCCCCTCGGGGTCGAAGCCGGTGACCCGCTTGACCGCGATCTTGTCGCCGGTCGGCGCGGAGGGCGAGGAGGTGGGCGACCGGCTCGGAGTGGCGTTCGCGTCGGCGGAACCGGTGCCGTCGCCACGGAGGGTGTCGATAGCGGCGAAGAGGGCGAGGACGAACCCGGCCACCAGCACGAGGATGACGGCCGTCCAGGCGAGCAGCGCCGCGCGGCTGCGTCGCGGTGGTGCGTCGTCGTACGGCGGCTGCGGGTCAGCGGAGTACGCCGCGCCCGGCTCACCAGCCGACCCGTTCGCGGCCCGGCCGGTCACGTGCGCGGCAGCCAGCGCGGTGACGAGCTCCTCCGGGGAGGACAGGGCCCGCCCGTTGGACCCGGACAGGTTCAGCGCCCGACAGACCACGTCGTCGAGGTCGTGCGGGACGCCGGCCCGGACCTGGCGCGGCGTGCACAGCCCCGTGCCGTCGTAGGGCGCCGGCGCCAGCCCGGTGTGCCCGGCACCGGGCCAGCGAGCCGTCAGGGCGGCGTAGGCGACGGCAGCGGCACCCTCGGTGTCGGCCCGTGCCGCCCCGGCCTCGTCCGCGACGTCGACCCCGCGGACCGCGGCGTCGACGGCCAGGCCACCGACCTTGAGCTGGCCGTGGGCGGTGCGCAGCACGTGCTCGGGCTCGAGGCAGAGGTGCGAGAGCCCGGCCCGGTGGGCGGACGCGAGCGCGGCGGCGATCTCGAGGGACAGCTCTCGGGCCTCCGCCGGCGGGAGCGGGCCGTCCGCGAGCAGGTCGACCAGGCTGTCGGCCGAGACCCACTCGCTCACGACGTAGACGACGCCGTCGACCGCGCTCGCGTCCAGCACCCGCAGGAACCGCGCGTCGGTCAGGACTGCCGCCCGGCGCGCCGCGCTCAGCACCCGCTCGGCGCGGTCGGCGTCGGCCGGCAGCAGGCACAGGCCCACCGGACGGTCCAGCAGCTCGTCGTGGGCCCGCCAGTAGGACGTTCCGTCAGCCACCTCGAGGTTCTCCTCGAGGCGGTAGCGGTCGACGATCCGGGTGCCCGGCTCGACGGCGTAGGACGACACGAGCCTCCTGACGGGCGGGTTCAGGGCTGCCTGCGGGGAGCCGGCAGGTCCATCGTAGGTGCCGACTGCCCGGCGCCCGACCCGGTCAGTCCTGACGGGCGGCCCGCTCAGTCGCCGACGCTGCGGCCCTCGGCGGGGCGCTCCACGTAGGCCCACTTCTTGGTCCGCTCCCAGCGGTAGAGGACCAGGGTGGGGGCCTGCCGGCCGATGACGAGGTGCACCGTGCCGTCCGGGTCCACCGAGAAGCCCTTGGGCTTCAGCACGTTCTGCGGGTCCTGCAGGGTGGCCGAGGCGACCGCTGCGTCGTAGGTCTTCTGAAGGTCCTTGGTCTGGTCCCACACCGAGGAGGCGTCCCGCGCGGCGTACGACCCCTGGTCGGACACCGTCGCGGCGGTGCTGCCGACCGAGATGGCGTCGAAGAGCGCGATGCCGATCACGGCGAGCACGATGGTGACCTTGGTGAGCCAGCCCAGCACGATGCCGCCGCGGTCGGCGGGGGCCGCGGACGAGCGGAGGCGGGGTGGTGCTGCGCGCATGGTGACTGTGTCGGACGACGGGGGCACCGCCTTGAGGACGACGCGGGCTAACTCCGTCCGCGGCGGGTCGCCCGCCCCAGCAGGTCGGTCAGCTCGGTGATGTGCAGGACCCGGGCCAGGCCGACGTACCCGGCGAGCAGCACGAGTCCGCCGCAGGCCAGCGACACGGCCGAGCCCACCAGCCCGTTGCCCAGCGCCCGGCCCAGCGCGAACGACACCGCCCAGGCGAGCACGGCCGCCGCACCGGCGGCGACCAGGAGGCGCACGTAGAGCCGCAGCACGGCATGGCCGTCGAGGCCGCCGGTGCGCCGGCGCAGCACGGAGGTGGACAGCACGAGGCCCACGAGGTAGGTGACCGAGTAGGCCAGGGCGACGCCGACCATCTTCCAGCGCAGCGGCAGCACGGCGTACGCCGCGAGCGCGAGCACGACGTTGGTGGTCGCGATCGCCACCTGCAGCAGGAACGGCGTCCGGGTGTCGCCGAACGCGTAGAAGCCGCGCAACGAGACGTACTGCGCGGAGAACGCCGGGAGGCTGACCGCGAAGGCGGCGGTGAGCAGGCCGATGTAGCGGGCTCCGGCGTCGGAGGTGCCGGCAGCGAACAGCACGCCGGTGAGGTCCGGCCCGAGCGCCACCAGCGCCGCCGCGGCCGGCACGATCGCGACCCCGGTGAGCCGCCAGGCCTCGGACAGCCCGGCCCGCACCTCGGCCAGCCTGCCGTCCGCGGCGTCCCGGGTGAGACCGGGGAGCAGGCCGGTGACGACGGACACGGTGATGATCGACTGCGGCAGGATGAAGATCAGGTACGCCTGGGCGTAGGCGCCGAAGCCGACGCCGTACGGGACGAGCTGCAGGGTGGCCTCGTGGTCGGCCCGGACGCCGAGGTTGACGATGACGATGTATGCCAGCTGGTTGACCAGCACGAACAGCAGCGTCCACTTGGCGAGGTCGCCGGTGCGGCCGAGCCCGACCCCTCGGAAGTCGAACCGCGGCTTGTACCGGAAACCGGTGTGCCGCAGCACCGGCACCAGCACGAGCGCCTGGGCGACGACGCCGAGGGTCGTGAGGGCGCCGAGGAAGACGATCGCCGGGCCGGTGAGCGACGACGGGAGCCGCGGGTTCACGGTGAACAGCGCGATGAACGCCAGGCCGCCCGTGATCGCGATCAGGTTGTTGACGACCGGCGCCCACATCATCGGACCGAAGCTGCCGCGCGCGTTGAGCACCTGCCCCAGCACGTGTACAGGCCGTAGAAGAAGATCTGCGGCAGGCACCAGTAAGCGAGCAGCGTGGCGACCCGGGCGTTGGCCGGGCTCAGGTCGCCAAAGGCCGTGTAGAGGTGGATGAGCAGCGGGGCGGCCGCGGTCGCGACCACGGCGACCACGGTGAGCACCAGCAGCGTCAGGGTGAGCAGCCGGTCGGTGAAGGCCCGCGAGCGCTCCGGCCCCTCCTTCATCGCGCGCACGATCTCCGGCACGAAGACCGCGTTGAGGACGCCGCCGGCCAGCAGGATGTAGATGATGTTCGGCACGGTGTTCGCCGACCGTGAAGGTGCTGAAGGTCAGGGCCGAGCCGAGCGCCGCCACGAGGACCGCGCTGCGCACGAAGCCCAGCGCCCGGGACGCCACCGTCCCTGCTGCCATGACCGAGGACGCCCGCAGCAACGAGCTCGGCGCACCGCGGACGTCCACCGGGTCGGGCGGGTCGACCGGGTCCGGGGCGGCGTCGGTGCCGGCGTTCTGCTCCGGGCCGCTCACGCCGTCACGTCCGCCCGGTCGTCCTGGCCGGGTGCCTCCGGACCGTCCGGCTCGGCCTCGGGATCGGGGTCGTCCGGCCCGCCGGAGCCGTCGGGGCCACCGGGGTGGCCGCGCCGGGCCGCGCGCACCCGCCGTACGACCCGGATGCCGGCGGCCAGGAAGAGCACGACGCCGGCGGCGACGGTGATGACCAGGGCGACCGTGCCGATCTCGGTGATGTTGACCCGGAGCGGCACCGGCTGTCCGTAGGCCGCGCCGCTGGGCGTGTGCAGCGTGGCCTCGACGACGACCACGCCGTTGGCCACCGCGGTGACCGGCACGTTGACCTGGATCTTCTGCTTCGGCCCGATGGGCGGCACGGTGACGTCACCGAGCCGGAGCCGCGGCGTCTGCGGCTCGAGGCGCAGCACGACGTTCACCGTCTGGGTCAGGTCGTTGACCAGGGTGACCGGCATCTTCCCTGACTTGCTGCCGAAGGTGAAGCTGCCCGGCTGCACGTGGACGAGGGCACGAGTGGCGGCGAGGTACTTCTTCTCCCGGTCCAGCCGGATGCTGCGGGACGGGCGGTCGCGCCACCAGGACGACTCCAGCCGCAGCCGCGAGCTCTCCAGGCCGGGAACCAGCTGGGTGCGGTCGGTGAGCACGGCCGCGAAGTTGCTGATGCTCTCCTGCAGCGCGTTCAGCGCGGTGAGGTAGGGGTCCGGCAGCTCGGCCCGCCGCTGCGACGCCGGGTAGCGCAGCCGGCCGCGGTCGACCTGCGGCGGGTCGGAGGCAGCGAGCGCGCGCAGGCTCACCGGAGCCACCCATCGAGCCGACGCCAGCGTCTCCAGCTGGTCCAGGAACTGCTGGGGCGGGTCCCAGCGGCGGGGCGGCATGGCCACGATCGTGCGCGCGGTGCCCTGGCTGGGCAGCTCGGAGGTGATCATCGCGGTCTCGGCGACGATGCGCTGTGCCGCGAGCACCGGGTTGGCGCTCTGCGGCCGGGCCCGGGCCAGCAGGTCGGCCAGCGTCGGGTCGGCGAGCAGCGCCGCGACCCGTCCGGCGCCGGTGGGGACGACGGCGCGCCCGGACGGGGTGTAGCTGAGGTCGATGGTGGCGGGCAGCGCGCGGCCGTCCAGCACCGCGGCGGTGACGCCGGTACGGCGCAGGCCGGCGAGCGTGGCGCGGTCCAGGTAGCCGTTGATCGGCCAGGCCAGCTCCTCGATCGTCGTCGCCGCCGGGAGCAGCCGGGCCATCGTGCTCAGCCCGTCGGCGCGGGCCCGCGCCAGGTCGCCCGGCAGCCCGTGCCGCTCGACCGCGACCAGGTCGGGGTCGGCGTAGGGCAGCGCCAGCACGTCGGCGCCGGCGGTGATCGACCGCAGCTGTGCGAGCCAGTCCTGCGCCAGGCCGCTGCCGCCGCCGGGGACGGTGCCGTCGGCGGTCACCACGTCGTAGCCGTCGGCCATGTCGGCCACCGTCTCGACCAGGTCCGGGTCGATCGCCCAGGTCAGCGCCGCGCCGTCCTGGAGCCGGCCACCGGCCGCCAGCAGGCGGTCCAGGCGACCACCCGGGGCCAGCGCGGCGGCCAGCGAGTCGTTGGCGAACGTGCCGTCGGCCAGCCGGACGGGCACGCCGACGAGCGGCCAGACCCAGCTGAACCCGGTCGCGCTGAAGTCCGGTGCCGCGGGCACCCACGGCAGCAGGCTGCGGCTGATCGCGACCCGGCCGGTGTCCGACCCACGGGTGCCGAGCACCTCGACGCTGAGCCCGTAGACCCCGAAGGTGGTCAGCGACGCGACGTCGTCCAGCGCCTGCTGCAGGTCGAACGGTTCGGTGCTGCCTGGCGCGAGGTCGGCCAGCGGCTGCTGGGCGACGACCTCGCCGCGCCGGCTGCCGATCGTGCCGTCCACCACCGCGGCCAGCTCGGCCCGGCTGTTGAGCCGGGCGTCGGAGATGCGCACCTGCACGGTGACGTCGCGCACGACCTGGTCGCCGGAGTTCGTCACCGTGCCGGCCACGTCGAGAGTGCTCCCCGGCGGTCGCGACCGCCGGGGTCAGCGAGGTGACGGTGACCCTGACGCCGCCGGACGCGCCTGCCGAGGGCACCGGGCCGGCGAGGACGAGTGCGCCGAGCAGCAGGGCGAGAGCGGCCAGCTACGCCCGCGCCCCGCCGCCGCGTCGTCACGCGGTGTCCGCCAGCAGGTCGGCCGCCGTCTCGGCCAGTCGGCGTTCGCCGGCGTACGCGAGCCGGTCGCCGAGCTCGTCCAGCGGCACCCAGGCCACCTCGTCGACCTCGATGTCGTCGTCGCTCAGCTCGCCGCCGAAGGCCTCGAGCAGGTAGTGGTGCACGGTCTTGTGGATGCGCCGGTCGTCGGCCACGAACCAGTAGTCGATGGTGCCGAGCGGCGCGAGCACCCGGCCGCGGATGCCGGTCTCCTCCTCGACCTCGCGGACGGCGGCGTCCTCGGCGGTCTCGCCGGCCTCGACGTGGCCCTTCGGCAGCGACCAGAGCAGGCGGCCGCGCCGGTCGAGCCGGCCGATGAGGGCGACCCGCGGCGCGCCGGTCGCTGCGGTCGACCACCAGGCCGCCCGGCGGAGGTCTCCTCGACCTTGCGCAGGGCGGCCCGCCCGGGCGCCGGCCGCCGCGAGCGCGCGCGGCGGGACGACGGGGATCGGGCCATCGCTCGATCGTAGCCAGCCGACCGCTGGGGTCCCGGCAGCCCGCGAGGCGCCCGGGCGGGGCGCACCGCCGTACCCTTGCCTCCCGTGCCAGCCCTGCCTCCAGCCAGCCCCGTGCCCGCCACCGCCGGCCGCGTCGGCGCTGCTCCGGCCGCCCCGCGGGCCGTCCCGTCCGGGCTGCCGCGGCGCAGCGCCGCCTGGCCGCGGGCTGCTGCGCGCTGCAGCCGGTGCTCGACGAGCTGGCCGAGCGGTTCGCCGCGGCCGGGCACACGCCTGGCGCTGGTCGGCGGGCCGGTGCGCGACGCGCTGCTCGGCCGGCTCGGCGACGACCTCGACTTCACCACCGACGCCCGGCCCGGAGGTGGTCCGCGACCTGCTGCGCGGCTGGGCCGACGCCTGGTGGGACGTCGGCATCGCCTTCGGCACCGTCGGCGCGCGCAAGGGCGAGCACCGTGGTCGAGGTCACGACCTACCGCGCCGAGGCCTACGACCGCGACGTCGCGCAAGCCCGAGGTCACCTACGGCGACACCCTCGAGGACGACCTCGTCCGCCGCGACTTCACGGTCAACGCGATGGCCGTGCGCGCTGCCGCGGCACGACGTTCGTCGACCCGTACGGCGGCCTGGACGACCTGGCCGCGCGGCGTGCTGCGCACGCCGGGCACGCCGGAGGACTCGTTCAGCGACGACCCGCTGCGGATGATGCGGGCCGCCCGGTTCGCCGCCCAGCTCGGGCTTCGCGGTCGCGCCCGACGGTGGTCGCCGCGATGACGGCGATGGCCGACCGGATCGAGATCGTCTCCGCCGAGCGGGTCCGCGACGAGCTGAACAAGCTGCTGCTGGCGCCCGACCCGCGGCGCCGGCCTGCGGCTGCTGGTCGACACCGGGCTGGCCGACCACGTGCTGCCCGAGCTGCCGCGGCTGCGGCTGGAGATCGACGAGCACCACCGGCACAAGGACGTCTACGAGCACACGCTGACCGTGCTCGAGCAGGCGATCGACGCTGGAGGGGCCGGTGCCGGCCCGGACCTCGTGCTGCGGCTGGCCGCGCTGCTGCACGACGTCGGCAAGCCGAAGACCCGGCGCTTCGAGCCCGGCGGCGGCGTCTCCTTCCACCACCACGAGGTGGTCGGCGCGCAAGCTGACCCGCGCGCGGCTGCGAGGCGCTGCGCTTCCCGAAGGACGTCGTCGAGGACGTGTCGCGGCTGGTCGAGCTGCACCTGCGCTTCCACGGCTACGGCGCCGGCGAGTGGACCGACTCCGCCGTGCGCCGCTACGTCCGCGACGCCGGCCCGCTGCTCGACCGGCTGCACAAGCTGACCCGGTCGGACTGCACCACGCGCAACCGGCGCAAGGCCGAGGCGCTGCGCGCGCACGTACGACGACCTCGAGGAGCGGATCGCGCGGCTGCGCGAGCAGGAGGAGCTGGACGCGATCCGGCCCGACCTCGACGGCAACGAGATCATGGCAGATCCTCGGCGTCCCGCCCGGGCCCGGTGGTCGGGCAGGGCCTGGCAGCACCTCCTGGAGCTGCGCCTCGAGCCGCGGCCCGCTGGCGCCCGAGGACGCCGAGGCCGAGCTGCGCCGCTGGTGGGCCGCCCAGCCGCAGCCCCTGAGCCTCGAGTGCGCTCGGCTGACCACGTATGCACGTGGACCGACCGGCGCGTGCGCTGAAGTGCCGCGCCTGCATCGTGTCGCCGACCGCGGGACGTGGCGGACGCGTGCGCGGGTCAGGCGGTGGCGGGGGTGCTGCGGGTGGCGAGGCGCGCGGTGGCGCGGGCGTACAGCGACGGCGGTGACGGCGTAGCCGAGGGCGACCACGGCGAAGACCGCGCGCGAGTTGCCGTCCGGCGGCAGGGCCACCGCGGCGAACGCCGCGGCCGAGACGAACGCGACGTTGAAGATGCACGTCGTAGAAGGAGAAGACCCGGCCGCGGTAGGCGTCGTCGACCGAGGTCTGCACGATCGTGTCGACGCAGATCTTCGAGCCCTGGGCCGCGATGCCGAGGACGAACGCGCCGACGACAGCAGCGACTCGGTGAGGAACACGACGAACACCGCCTCGGCCACCGCCGCCAGCGAGAAGCAGACGACGATCCAGGTCGGCGTGCGGATCCGCAGTGCGTGACCTCGGGCGTGACCACGGCGGCGAGGAAGAAGCCGGCGCCGGACGCCGCGAACACTCCGGCGAGGCCGGACAGCCCGGCCGTCGACGTCGGCCGGGTCGTTGAAGTAGGACCGGAACAGCAGGATCGCGGTGATGGTCGAGATGCCGTAGAAGAAGCGGTGCGCGCCGATCGCGGCCAGCGCGTGCCCGGCGGCCCGGTGGTGCCACACGTGCTGGGCGCCGTCGACCAGCCCGCGGGCCACCCGGCGTACGGCGGCCCGGGTCTGCGGGCGGCTCGGCGGTCGAGGTCCGGGCCGAGCAGGTCGCGGTCCATCCGGGCCGCGAGCGCGGCCGACAGCAGGTAGCCCAGGGCCGCGACCACGATGACCTTCGCGTCGGCGGTGGTGCCGTCGCCGAGCAGCCGCTTCAGCGCGAGCCCGATGCCGCCGCCCGATGATGGCGGCGAGCGTGCCGGTGGTGGTCGACACCGAGTTGGCCATCACCAGCTCGTCGCGCGTCGACGACGTGCGGCAGGGCGGCGGACAGGCCGGCGAGGAAGAAGCGGTTGACCGACAGGCAGGCCAGCACGGCGGCGTACAGCGGCCAGCCGGTGACGTCGGCGACGGCTCAGCGGCGGCGACCCCGAGCACCAGCGCGGCGCGCAGCAGGTTGCGCGACGAGCAGGACCTGCCGGCGGCGCCAGCGGTCGAGCAGCACGCCGGCGAACGGCCCGACCAGCGAGTACGGCAGCAGCAGGACGGCGAAGGCGGCGGCCACGCTGCCGGCCGACGTCTGCTTCTCCGGGGAGAAGAAGAACAGGCTGGCCAGCGCCGCCTGGAAGACGCCGTCGGCCGCCTGCGAGATGAGCCGGGTGGCGAACAGCCGCCGGAAGTCCCGGTGCCGCAGGACGGCACGCAGGTCGCCGGCGAAGGACATGCCTGGAGGGTACGGCGGGACACGGCCGAGGCCCGGCCCCCCTGAGCAGGGAACCGGGCCGTCGACGGTGCAGCTGGTGCGGCCGGCCGGTCCTAGCGCTCGATCTCGCCGCGATGAACTTCTCGACGGTCCGCGCCATGTCGTCGTCGTACTGCACCGGCGGCGACTTCATGAAGTACGATCGACGCCGAGAGGATCGGGCCGCCGATGCCGCGGTCCTTGGCGATCTTCGCGCACGCGGATCGCGTCGATGATGACGCCGGCGGAGTTCGGGGAGTCCCAGACCTCGAGCTTGTACTCGAGGTTCAGCGGCACGTCGCCGAAGGCGCGGCCCTCGAGCCGGACGTAGGCCCACTTGCGGTCGTCGAGCCACTGCACGTAGTCGGACGGGCCGATGTGCACGTTGCGGGCCGACAGCTCGTGCTCCATGTTGCGAGGTGACGGCCTGGGTCTTGGAGATCTTCTTCGACTCGAGGCGGTCGCGCTCGAGCATGTTCTTGAAGTCCATGTTGCCGCCGACGTTGAGCTGGTTGGTGCGGTCCAGGATCACGCCGCGGTCCTCGAACAGCTTCGCCAGCACGCGGTGCGTGATGGTGGCGCCGACCTGGGACTTGATGTCGTCGCCGACGATCGGCACGCCGGCGTCGGTGAACTTCTCGGCCCACTCCGGGGTGCCGGCGATGAACACCGGGAGGGCGTTGACGAAGGCGACCTTGGCGTCGATGGCGCACTGCGCGTAGAACTTCGCGGCGTCCTCGGAGCCGACCGGCAGGTAGCAGACGAGGACGTCGACCTTGCGTCCTCGCGGAGCGCCTGCGACGACGTCGACCGGCTCGTCGTCGGACTCCGTGATGGTCTCGCGGTAGTACTTGCCGAGGCCGTCGAGGGTGTGGCCGCGCTGCACGGTGACGCCGGTCGGCGGCACGTCGGAGATCTTGATGGTGTTGTTCTCGCTGGCGCCGATGGCGTCGGCGAGGTCGATGCCGACCTTCTTCGCGTCGACGTCGAACGCGGCGACGAACTCGACGTCGCGGACGTGGTAGTCGCCGAACTGGACGTGCATGAGACCGGGCACCCGGGCCTGCGGGTCGGCGTCCTTGTAGTACTCGACGCCCTGCACCAGCGACGCGGCGCAGTTGCCGACGCCGACGATGGCTACGCGTACCGAACCCATGGGTGCTCCTTTCTGTCGTCGGCCGGTGATGCCGTGCTGCCCGGCTCGTGCGGTGCCGGGTGCGTGTCCGGGCTCGCGGTGACTCGCGGCGGCGCCGCTCGTCGTCGATCAGCTCGTTCAGCCAGCGCACCTCGCGCTCGACGGACTCCAGGCCGTGCCGCTGCAGCTCGAGGGTGTAGTCGTCGAGCCGCTCGCGGGTGCGCGCGAGCGCGGCGCGGAAGCCGTCGAGGCGCTCCTCGAGCCGGGTGCGGCGGCCCTCGAGGATGCGCAGCGCGGGTCTGGGCGTCGGTGCGGCCGAAGAAGGCGAAGTGCACGCCGAAGCCCTCGTCCTCCCACGCCGAGGGACCGCTCTCGTCCAGCAGCGACGGCGAAGTGCTCCTTGCCCTCGGCCGTGAGCTGGTAGACGATCCGGGACCGCTTGCCGGCGGGCCTCCGGCAGCTGCGGCCTGCTCGGTGACCAGCCCGGCGGCCAGCAGCGTCTTGAGGCAGGGGTAGAGCGAGCCGTAGGAGAAGGCGCGGAAGGCGCCGAGCGTGGCGTTGAGCCGCTTGCGCAGCTCGTAGCCGTGCATCGGGCTCTCGTGCAGCAGGCCGAGGACGGCGAACTCGAGGACGTCGGAGCGTTTGGCCACCCGCCGTACCTCCTCGTCGGTCGTGTCGAACGTGCTGCTCGATGTATCGAGCTGATACATCGCGACGATAGGCGCGTGGGTCGTCAGGATGGCAAGTCCCGCGACCTCGGGCGCTCTGGCCTACCCTCGCGGTGTGTGGTCCCAGCGGTCGGTGGTCGACTACGGGCTGGCCCGCCGCGCGGCGCTGGAGTCGTTGCAGGCGGCCGGGACCGACGCTGCGCGAGGACGCCTGCGACGCCCACCCCGACCTGCTGCGGGCGGCCCGCTTCCACGGCGAGCCGACCGGTCGCGAGTGCCCGGTCTGCCGGCGCGAGCGGCTCGTCGAGCTGAGCTACGTGTTCGGCGAGCAGCTGGGCCGGTACGCCGGCCGGCTGCGGGCCGCGGCGCGAGCTCGAGGCGATGGCCCACGAGCACGGCGAGTTCCGGGTGTACGTCGTCGAGGTGTGCCGCGGCTGCGGGTGGAACCACCTGGTGCTCTCGTTCGTCCTCGGAGACGGCGTCGCCGACCGGCGTCCGGCGCCGGGACGCTGCAGCCGCGAGGCAGTCGTTGACGCTCGACCGGCCACAGCCTCGTTCCCTGCGCATCCGTGAACGGACCTGCCACCAGCACCAGTCGACCCGGACCGATGAGAGTCGACTACCCGCGCGAGAAGTACGACGGCGTACGCCGCTTCGTGCCGTCCTGTCAAGCAGCTTCTCGTGCTGGCCGGCGTCGGCTTCCTGGCCCTGGTGGCGCTGGTCGGAGTCGCGTACGCGGCCACGCCGATCCCGCCGCCGAACGACCTGATCTCGGCGCAGACCACGATCGTGTACTTCGACGACGGCAAGACCGAGATCGGTCGCTTCGGTGAGCAGAACCGCATCATCGTGCCGCTCGACCAGGTGCCCGACCACGTGCAGAAGGCCGTGCTCGCCGCCGAGGACCGCTCCTTCTACGACGAACCGCGGCATCTCGCCGACCGGCATCGCGCGCGCGTTCTGGAACAACCTGCGCGGCGGCTCGACGCAGGGCGGCTCGACGATCACCCAGCAGTACGCGAAGAACGCCTACCTGTCCCAGGAGCGCACCTACAAGCGCAAGATCAAGGAGTTCTTCATCGCGGTGAAGCTCGACCGCCGCGACGACAAGGACAAGATCCTCGCAGGACTACCTCAACACCATCTACTTCGGTCGCGGCGCCTACGGCATCCAGACCGCGGCGCAGACCTACTTCGGCAAGGACGCCAAGGACCTCACCGTCGCCGAGGGCGCGGTCCTCGCCTCGGTGATCCGGTCGCCGTCGAACTACGACCCGGTGGACGACGCGGCCCGGCTGGAAGGCCGGTTCAACTACGTGCTCGACGGCATGGTCACCGAGGGCTGGCTGCCGGCGAGCGAGCGGGCCGGCATGCAGGTGCCGCCGCTGGCCGACGACCAAGAAGCCCAAGGGCGGCACCGAACTACTACCTGATGGACACGGTCCGGCGGGAGCTCAAGACCGAGGGGTTCACCGACCAGGACATCGACCTCGGCGGCCTGCGGGTCACCTCGACGTTCGACCGGCGGGCCCAGCGCGCGGCAGTGCGTGCCGTGCGCGAGGAGCGGCCGCGCGAGAACGCCCGCAACGTGCACATCGGACTGTCCGCGGTGCAGCCAGGCACCGGCGCGGTGGTCGCGATGTACGGCGGGCCGACCGCGGGCGGGCTCAACCAGGCCACCCAGGCACGGGTCCAGCCGGGCTCCGCCTTCAAGCCGTTCGCCCTGGCCGGTGCGCTCACCGACGACATCGGCGCTGAAGAGCCGGTTCGACGGCAACTCGCCGTTCGAGCTGCCCGGCACCGACAAGGAGGTCAACAACGAGTTCGACCGGGAGCTACGGCTCGACCGTCGACCTGGTGACGGCCGACCGAGCAGTCCATCAACACGGCGTACGTCGACCTCACGCTGCAGATGGGCGCCAGCAAGGTCGCTCAAGGCGGCAGTCGACGCCGGGATCCCGGCGGACACCCCCGGGCTGGCGTCCAACGCGGTCAACACGCTGGGCACGGCGTCGGTGCGCAACATCGACATGGCCAACGCCTACGCGACGTTCGCGGCGCAGGGTCGGTCCGCGCAGTGGTACACCGTGCAGGAGGTGAAGGGCTCCAACGGCGGCACGCGCTACCAGGCGAACCCGAAGACGGCGCACGCGTTCGACGAGGACGTCACCGCGGACGTCGAGCTACGCCCTGCAGCAGGTGGTGAAGAACGGCACCGGCGTCGAGGCGCAGAACGCTGGACCGGCCGGCGGCCGGCAAGACCGGCACCGCCGCGCTGCGGCCGGACACCACGACCTCCGCGTGGTTCGTGGGCTACACGCCGCAGCTGTCCGCGGCGGTCGACTTCTACAAGGGCACCGGCCGGGCCGACCTCGACGGCGTCGGCGGGCTGTCGACGTTCTTCGGCGGCGAGTACCCGACCCGGATCTGGACCGCGTTCATGACCGCGGCGCTGCAGAACACGAAGGTCAAGGACGTTCCCGCCGCCGGCGTACGTCGGCGAGACCGTCGAACCCCAAGCCGACCTTCACCCCCAGCCCGACGAAGTCCACCGAGACGCCCACCGAGACACCGACCGACGACCCCGACGACGGTGCCGCCGACCGAGACCCCGACGACCACGGCACCGCCCGGGCCGCCGAGCACGCCGCCGGGGCAGCAGTCGCCGACCGACAGCGCGACCCTGCCGCCAGCACCCGGCAGCGGCTGACCGCGTGGAGAGCCGCGTCGTCGCACCCTCGCGGGAGGATCCGCTCGTCCGCCTCGGCAGCGAGGTGCTGGGCGGGCCGCTCGGCCGCCGGGCCCTCACCGGCCGGTCCTGGTGGACGCCGTTGCGGGTGCTGCTCGCACTGACGTTCCTCACCATGGGCCTCGGCCTGGTGCAGAAGGACTGGTGCCGGGACCACGCCTGGGTGGCGCCCGGCGTCTACAGCCACGCCTGCTACAGCGACATCCCGCCGCTCTACTTCGGGCGCGGGCTCGCTGACGGCGAGATCCCGTACATCGGGCAGGTGGGCGACCGGCAGGTGGAGTACCCGGTGCTCACCGGCGCGGTGATGTGGGCGACCGCACAGCTGGTGCCCTCCGACGGCTCGCCGGTCGAACGATCCCGGCGCTTCTTCGACGTCAACGCGCTGGGCCTCGCGCTGGCCGCGGCGGTGGCGGTCGGCGCGACGATGAAGCTGGCCGGTCGCCGTCCCTGGGACGCCGCGATGTTCGCGCTGGCGCCGACCCTGGCGCTGGCCGGGACGATCAACTGGGACCTGTACGCCGTCGCGCTGCTCGCGCTGGGCATGCTGGCCTGGGCCCGGGAGAGACCGGTGGCCGCCGGGGTGCTGGTGGGGCTGGCGGCGGCGACCAAGTTCTACCCGCTGTTCTTCCTCGGGCCGCTGCTCGTGCTGTGCCTGCGGGCCGGCCGGATGCGCGAGTTCTGGGCGACGCTGGCCGGGGCGGTCTGCGCCTGGGTCGCGGTGAACGTGCCGGTGATGGTGGCCGACTTCGACGGCTGGTCGAAGTTCTACCGGCTCTCCGAGGAGCGCACGGCCGGGTTCAGCTCGATCTGGTTCGTGCTGTCGCAGCGCGGCCACGCGGTGCCGGACGGCGCGCTGAACGTGCTCGCCGGCGGGCTGTTCGCGGTGGCCTGCCTCGGCGTCGGCGGTGCTCGCGCTGGTGGCCGAGCGACGACCGCGGCTGCCGCAGCTGGTGTTCCTCGTCGTGGCGGCATTCCTGCTGACCAACAAGGTGTACTCGCCGCAGTACGTGCTGTGGCTGGTGCCGCTCGCGGTGCTGGCCCGGCCGCGGTGGCGCGACTTCCTGATCTGGCAGGCGGCCGAGGTCGTGCACTACGTCGGCATCTGGATGCTGCTGCTGGGCTACCCCCCGGGGCGGCCGGAGCGGGCGCTGGGCAACGACGCCTACGACGTGACGGTGATGGTGCACGTGGTCGGCCACCCTGTGGCTGTGCGCCGTGGTGGTCCGCGACGTGCTGCGCCCGGAGCACGACCCGGTCCGCGCGCCCGACGCCGACGGCTTCGCCGACGACGATCCCGCCGGCGGCGTCCTCGACCACGCTCCCGACGCCCTGCGCCTCGTCCGCTCCTGACCCGGACCGGTGCGGCCGGTCTGGCCGCGGTCCGGCTCCCGGGAGTCGACCACGTAAAGCACGCGGGCTCCCGCTTCGCGCACGTGTGCATGTCCGCGGTGCCGAGGCGCGCCGCCGACGTAGCGCCGGACGTCGCGCCGACGTAGCGCCGGACGTCGGCCGCGGCTTTACTCCGGCCTCCACGACGTCCACGGAGCTGTGGACAGCCAGTCCGGTGGGCAACGCTGCCGGTGCCAGGGTTCGAGGATGCCGTTCCCGCCGGGCCTGCAGCCCGCCCTCGTCGCATGCGCTGTCGAGCAGCGCGGCGTGTTCACCGCCGCGCAGGCACGAGCCGCTGGGCACACCGAGAAGGAGCTCCAGCGGCTGAGGTTTGCAGGGGATCTCGAGTCGGTGCGCCGCGGGGTCTACGCCGACGGACGTGCCTTCCGCGACGCGAAACCGGCGCAGCGGCTGTCGTTCGAGATCGCCGCGCTGGCAGTCGCGCTGTCGGCTCCGGCCGTGCTGAGTCACCAGAGTGCAGCCTTCGAGCAGGGCCTCGAGCTGCTCGAGCCGGATCACTCCCTGCTCCATGTCACCCGCCCGACCCGCGCCGGCACCAGGAAGGAGGCCGGCGTCGACCACCACGTCGCCGAGCTGCGCGACGACGACATCGTGCGGCCGACCAAGGCCGTGATGCCGATGACGTCACTCCCGCGGACGGCGATGGACGTGGCCCGCGGGACCGACCGCTTCGAGTGTGCCCTTGCCATCTTCGACTCCGCCCTCCGCGCGGGGGTGTCGCGTGATGCGCTCGCGCGAGAGCTCGACCTGGCGCGGAGCTGGCCCGGCGCCCGGCTGCCGAGCCGCGCGGTCCAGCTAGCCGACGGCCGGGCCGCGAACCCAGGCGAGTCCTGGTCCAGGGCCGTGCTTCTGTCCCTCGGTCACGAGCCCCAGGACCTCCAGAAGCAGCTCGTCGACGCCGCGGGCCTGATCGGCTACGTCGACTTCTGGTGGGACGGCGTCGTCGCCGAGTTCGACGGGAAGGGAAAGTACGGCGTCGACCAGGCGACCGATCCCCAGGTCGCCGGCAGGATCGTGTTTGCCGAGAAGCAGCGCGAGGACAGGATCCGTCGGCTCGGTTACGGCGTCGCGCGGTGGGGATGGGCCGAGCTGCGTCGACCGGCCGAGATCGCGCGACGTATGGCCGAGGCGCGGGAGTCGTCCAGTCGGCCGGTGCGGATGACGGGCTGACCGTCATGGCCGGAGCTGCGGCTGACCGGCGTACTCCGGGGAGTTGGCTCGCCGCGCCAGGCGCCGGGTCACAACACGCGACCGGACGCAACGCCACGCGTGCCTACGTGTTGCCGCGGGCGCCAGCGTGCTTTACGTGGTCGACTCCGGCGGCCGGGCCGGCGCGGCGGGGCGGGCGGCGGTCGCGTCAGGTGGGCAGGGGGGCTACCCGGTCGGGGTGCAGGGTGGTGAGGCGCACGTCGCAGTCGAGCTCGGTGCCGATCGAGGGCGGCTCGACGGAGGTCGGCAGCAGCAGCAGCGACACGTGCATGTGCGGCGGCTCGGCGAACCACCGCTGCCGGCCGCCCCAGCGGAACGGCGAGAGCGAGAGGTTCGCCGCCGCCAGCGTGCCGACCGCCAGCGCCTTGCCACGACCCACCGGCCCGCGCACCGTCCGCGGTGCCTCCAACGCGACGCCGTGCGCGGTACCGCCGCTGACCACCACCAGGTGGCTGTCCCGCGGCACCCGGCGCTGCCGGTACCCGTAGTGCGTCCCCTTCTTCAGCCGGTGCACGTCCAGCACCGTCCCCCGTGCCTGCAGGGCCGCGCGGTCTCCCAGCCACAGGGCGGTGCCGATCCGCGGCCGGAGCGTGGTGGCCGGACAGTCCCGTCGCAGCCCGGCCAGCTCGGCCGCCGTCAGGTGGCTCAGCCACGCCACCGAGGTCGGCACGCCGGCCGTCGCGAGCCGACCCAGCAAGCGCGCCACCTCGCCCGCCGGCTGGTAGCCGCCGTGCCGGTCCATCGGCAGGTGGAACGCCAGCCCCTCCAGCCGGACCTCACCCAGCCACGAGGCCAGCGCGTCGACGTCGGCGTCGCCGAGCCCGTGCCGGTGCATCGAGGTCATGGCCTCCACGACGACTCGCGCCCCGCCGCCCGACCGCACCGTCTCGAGGTGCGCCGCGGTCTGGATGACGCGTCCCGTGGGGTCGTCGAAGCGGCCTGGGGTACGACGGCGTCAGCACCAGCACGTCGCCGGGGAAGGCCTCCCGCACCGCCGGCAGCTCGTCGGTGGTGCCGACCGCCACGGTGTCGACGCCGAGCGCCGCGGCCTCGGCGGCCAGCCGGACGTTGCCGAGCCCGTAGCCGTTGCCCTTGATGACCGGCACGATGCCCGGCGTCGCCTCGACGGTGGCGCGCAGGTGGTTGCGCCAGCGCGGCTCGTCGACGTACAGCGAGAACGTCATCGACGCGCCAGGTAGAGCTCGAACGCCTTGAACAGCACCTTGTTCAGCGGCAGGTCCCACTCGCCGAGGTACTCGACCGCCTCGCCACCGGTGCCGAGCTTGAACTGGATCAGGCCGAAGTGCGGGTCGTCGTCGGACAGCGTGTCGGTGATGCCGCGCAGGTCGTAGACCGTGGCTCCCGCGGCCGCGGCGTCGCGCAGCATCGCCCACTGCACGGCGTTCGAGCCGCGCACCTCGCGCTTGGCGGTGGAGGACGCACCGTAGGAGTACCAGGCGTGCCCACCGACCCGGACCATCGTGGTGGCGGCCACCAGGTCGCCCTCGTGCTCGGCCAGGTAGAGCCGGATCCGGTCCGGGTCCTCGGCGCGCATCGCCTCCCACATCCGCTGGAAGTACGTCAGCGGCCGCCCGGTGAAGTGGTCGCGCTCGGCGGTCTCGAGGTAGAGCGTGTGGAACGCCGGCAGGTCCTCGGCCGACCCCTGGCGGACCGCGACGCCGAGCTTGTCGGCCTTCTTGATGTTGCGCCGCCAAAGCTGGTTGAAGCCGCTGAGCAGATCGGCCTCCGACCGGCCCGCGAGCGGCACCTGGAAGACGAACTGCGGCTGCCCCGCGCCGAAGCCCTCGTCGGCCGACGGCGCCCGCCAGCCCAGCCGGGTCAGCGTCCCCGCCACCCGGTCGGCGACGGGGTCGGTCGTGTCCGGCGGTACGTCGGCCAGCCGCTTCGCGCTGCCCTCGGCGATCGCGGCCTTCACGGTCGCTGCCGTCCAGCGCCGCCGGACCACGGGTGGACCCATCTTCACGCCGAACGCGCCCTCGCCGCGCAGGTGCTCGACCATCGGCCCGAGCCAGCCCTCGAGGTCGTCGTCGGCCCAGTCGAGCACCGGGCCCTCCGGCAGGTAGGCGAGGAACCGCTTCACCTTCGGCACCTGTCGCAGCAGCACGAGCCCGACCCCCACCAGGGCGCCGCTGTCGTCGTACCAGCCGAGGCTGCGGCTGCCCCACTCGCGCTTCACCGACGCCCAGGACGGGCACTGCAGGAACGATGCCGACGGGCGCGAAGCCAGGAACCCGAGGTGCTCCGCGCTGCTGATCGGTCGGACGGCGAGCGCCATGGGGGCAGCGGCTCCTCGGGAGGTACGGCGGGGCCGCGCGGGCCCGGGTCGGGGACGAGGCTACCCAGGCCGGCGGCCGGTGCGGACACCCCGGACCACCGCGGGAGACGGCGACGCCCCGGGTGCCGAGGCACTCCGGGGCGTCGCGGGCCGCGCGCCGCGGCGGGTGGGTCAGGCCTGCCGGGCCGCCTGCGCCTCGATCTCGATGGTGATCTTCTTCGAGACCAGGACGCCGCCGCTCTCGAGCGCGACGTTCCAGGTGATGCCGAAGTCCTCACGGTTGATCTCGGTCGTCGCGGTGACGGCGAGCTTCTCGTTCCCCCACGGGTCCTTCGCGACGCCGTCGAGCTCGACCTCGAGGGTGACCTCGCGGGTCACGCCCTTGATCGTCAGGTCGCCGACGACGGTGAAGTCGCTGCCCTTCTGGGCGACGACCCGGGCGTTGCCGAACGTGATGGTCGGGAACTTCTCGACCTCGAGGAAGTCACCGGAGACCAGGTGGGCGTCCCGGTCCTTGGTGCCGGTGTCGATCGAGGCGGTCTGCAGGGTGGCCTCGGCGGTCGAGGAGGCGGCGTCGGTGCCGATCGTGATGCTGCCGGTGAACTCCTGGAAGGCGCCACGCACCTTGGTCACCATGAGGTGCCGGGCGACGAAGCCGATGCGGGTGTGGGTCGGGTCCAGGACGTAGGTGCCGGCGGCCGGGAGGGTGACGCCGTCGACGACGCGCAGGTCGGAGGTGTGCTGGATGTCGGTCATGGGGGGTGGTCCTCTCGGGACGGTCGGAGGGCGGTGCTGGTGACGTCTGCTGTAGCAAACATTGCACTCTCAACATTCCCGTTGTCAAGTAGATGTAGGATCGGAGCATGACCACGGACGCCGGGCACGCTGACCTCGACGCTGACTTCGACGACGACCGGCTCACCGTGATGGGCCTGTTCGCCGAGACCTGGGCGTCGTTGAGCGCCCGTGCCGCGGCCCACCTGGCGCAGTTCGGCCTGGCTCCGGCCGAGTTCGAGGTGTGCCTCCGGCTGGCCCGCTCGCCCGAGGGGCTGCTGCGGATGACCGACCTGGCCGCCCAGACGACCCTGACCTCGAGCGGCGCCACCCGGGTGGTCGACCGCCTGGTCGAGCGCGGGCTCGTCACCCGGCAGTCCTGCGCCACCGACCGCCGGACGACCTACGCGGTGATCACCGAGCCCGGCCGGGCCCTGCTGGCCGAGGTGATCCCGGGACATCTGGCCATCGCCCAGGAGTGGGTCATCGAGCCGCTGCAGGCTGTCGGTCTGCCGGAGTTCGTGGCCGGCTTGCGCGCCCTGCGCGACCACGCAGCACCGTGCTCCACCGTCGGCAGCGACGGTTCGGCACTGGCCGTCACGTCCTGACGTTCCCCGCCAGTCGGGCCAGCAGGTCGGCCAGCAGCGCAACCTCGGTCTCGGAGACCCCGGCCCGCAGCCGCGCGTCGAAGTCAGCCGCTGCCGCCCGCAGCCGGTGGAACGCCTCGTCGCCGGCAGGAGTGAGCTCGACGATGTGGGTGCGGCGGGTGTCCGGGTGCCGCCGCCGGGTCAGCAGCCCGGCGGTCTCCATCGCGTCCAGGTGATGGCTCGCGGTGGCGCCGCGGATGCCGACCGCCTCGGCGAGCTCGCGCTGGTTCGCGGTCCCCCGCAGCTTCAGCTGGAGCAGCAGCAGCCAGGTCGGCCGGGACCCACCGGCGGCCGCCAGCGCCTCGTCGAAGGCGCGGCCCACGTCCTTGGCGGTCGCGGCGAGCTGCAGCCCGATCGGGCGGCGGTCGGGCGCGGGCACGAGGGGACGGTAGCAACGCCTGTCGTCCGGCAGAACCTTTGACATCTAATGATTAGATACCTACCGTCGAAGGATGACGCCCTTCGGCCAGCTCGACCCCGCAATGCGCGTCTCGGACGCCGACCGGGAGGCGGTGGCCGAGTCGCTGGCCAGGCATGTCGCCGCCGGGCGGCTCACCGTCGACGAGCACGCCGAACGGCTGGACGAGTGCTTCCGGGCCAGAACGGCGGGCGAGCTCGGCGCCGTGCTGCGCGAGCTCCCGGCCGAGCCGACCGCCCGTCCGGCACCCGTTCCGGGACCCGGCCCCGGGCGCGCGTTCGGCGGGCCGCCGCTGCTGCCGCTGGTCGTGCTGCTGGTGGTCGCCTCGGCCGTCGTGCACGCCCCGCTGTTCCTGCTCGTGCTGCCGATCGTCGCCATCGTCCGCCGGGGCCGTCGAGGGCCCTGGAACGGCGCTGGCCCCGCGGGCCGCTGGGGCGGCGGAGGCGGCTGGGAGCGCCACCCGGTGCGCGCGGAGGGCCCGCGGAGCGGCTCCTGACGCCCGGCGGCCGCACCGACCAGTTGCTGCTGCTGGTCGCGGCGAACTGCCTGATGGTGGTCAAGCCCGCGTCGTGACGGGCGGACCTCGTTCCCGGCCGGCCGCGGACTCCGGTCAGGCCGGCAGCCGCTCGCGCAGCCAGGCGATGTCGGCACCCTGACCCTCGACCCCGCCGGGGGTCTCGCAGACCACGGGAGCCCCGGCGGCGGTGACCACGGCCAGCAGGTCGTCGCCGTCGATCCGGCCGCTGCCGAAGTTGGCGTGCCGGTCGGCGCCGGAGTCGAAGCTGTCGCGCGAGTCGTTCGCGTGCACCAGGTCGACCCGGCCGGTCACGGCCTTCACCCGGTCGACCACCCCGGCGAGCTCCTCGCCGCCGGCGTGGGCGTGGCAGGTGTCGAGGCAGAACCCGATGCGGGCCAGCACGTCGGGCTCGACCCGGTCCTCGAAGACCTCCCAGAGCCGGGCCACCCGGTCGAGCCGGCGGGCCATCGCCCCGTCGCCGCCGGCGGTGTTCTCGATGAGGACCGGCAGCGGCGGCGCCCAGCGCTCGAACGTCTTGGCCCAGCTGTCGGCACCGCGCTCGGGGTCGTCGTCCTTCCCGACGTGGCCGCCGTGCACGATCAGGCCCTTGGCGCCGATCTCGGCGGCCGTGGCGGCGTGCTTGGCCAGCAGCTGCCGGCTGGGGATGCGGATGCGGTTGTTCGCGGTGGCGATGTTGAGCCGGTAGGGCGCGTGCACGTAGAGGTCGAGCCCGGCCGCCTCGGCGGCCGAGCGCAGGGCCGCCGCTCCTCCGGCGTACGCCACGACCGGGTCCTTCCAGCCCTGCGGGTCACCGAGGAAGATCTGCACCAGGTCGGCACCGCGGGCCGCGGCCTCGGCGATCGGGTCGTCCGAGCCGACGTGGGCCCCGATGCGCAATGACGTCATGGGTCGACCCTACGACCCGGAGCGGACAGCGCGGAGCCGCCTGTGGACGACGATTTCGCCGCCGCCCGGCGGGCGGCTACCCTTGCCGGACGCACGCACTGCACCGAGAGATCGACGCAGTAGCCCTCCTGCCACGGAGAGACCGTGGCCGCCGAGTCCAGAGGAGGTGGGTTGTCCGCATGCGTCACTACGAGATCATGGTCATCCTCGACCCCGACCTCGAGGAGCGCACCGTCGCTCCCGCGCTCGACCAGTTCCTCACCGTCGTGAGGAACGACGGCGGCAGCGTCGAGAAGGTCGACATCTGGGGCCGTCGCCGGCTGTCGTTCGAGATCGACAAGAAGCCCGAGGGCATCTACGCCGTCATCGACCTGCAGGCCGAGCCGGCGACCGTCAAGGAGCTCGACCGGCAGCTGAACCTCAACGAGGCCGTCCTGCGCACCAAGGTCATGCGCCCCGACCAGCGCTAGCCCGACATCCCCGTCCGACACCCGCCCGAGAGCTGAGGACCCAGCACATGGCCGCAGGCGACACCGTCATCACGATCGTCGGCAACCTCGTCGACGACCCCGAGCTGCGCTTCACCCCGACCGGTGCGGCGGTCGCGAAGTTCCGGGTCGCCTCCACCCCGCGGTTCATGGACCGGACGACCAACGAGTGGAAGGACGGCGAGAGCCTCTTCCTCTCCTGCAACGTCTGGCGCCAGGCGGCCGAGAACGTCGCCGAGTCCCTCCAGCGCGGCATGCGCGTCATCGTCCAGGGCCGGCTCAAGCAGCGGTCCTACGAGACCAAGGAGGGCGAGAAGCGCACCGTCTACGAGATCGAGGTCGACGAGGTCGGCCCGAGCCTGCGCAGCGCCACCGCGAAGGTCACCAAGACCCAGCGTGGCGGCGGCGGCGGCTTCGGTGGCGGCGGCGCCGGCGCCGGGGTCGACAACGACCCGTGGGCCTCGGCGGCACCGGCGGCCTCGCCCGGCGGCGGCAGTGGCGGGGGCGGTGGGGGCTGGAACACCCCCGGTGCCTCCGACGAGCCGCCGTTCTGATCCACCGTTGATCCACCCGCGCGGCCTGCCGGCCGCGCGACCGACACATCCGTTGACCATCCCGGCCACTATGCCGGGCATCCAGTGACTGGAGCACCACGATGGCCAAGCCACCGCTCCGCAAGCCCAAGAAGAAGGTCTGCCTGTTCTGCAAGGAGAAGATCTCCTACGTGGACTACAAGGACACCGGGCTGCTGCGGAAGTTCATCTCCGACCGCGGCAAGATCCGCGCCCGCCGGGTCACCGGCAACTGCACCCAGCACCAGCGTGACGTCGCCACGGCCGTCAAGAACAGCCGCGAGATGGCGCTGCTGCCCTACACCAGCACCGCGCGCTGAGGGGAGCGACCACCATGAAGCTCATCCTCACCCAGGAGGTCGCCGGCCTCGGCGCCCCCGGCGACATCGTCGAGGTCAAGGACGGCTACGGCCGCAACTACCTCGTGCCGCGCGGCGCCGCGATCCGCTGGACCCGCGGCGGCGAGAAGCAGATCACCTCGATCCAGCGTGGCCGTGAGGTCCGCGACGATCCGCGACCTCGGCCAGGCCGACCAGGTCAAGGGCCAGCTCGAGGCCCTGGCCATCAGGCTCTCGGTGCGTGCCGGGGCCGGCGGCCGGCTGTTCGGCTCGGTCACTGTCTGCCGACATCGTCGACGCCGTCGCGAAGGCGGGCGGCCCCGCGGTCGACAAGCGCCGGATCGAGATCGGTCAGCCCATCAAGACCGTCGGCTCGCACCAGGTGACGGTCCGGCTGCACCCCGAGGTCACCGCGGCGCTCAACGTCGAGGTCGTGCCCGAGGCGTAGGACACCCGGCAGCGACGACGGCCCGGCTCCTCAGCGGAGGACGCCGGGCCGCCGTACGTCCGGGGCGCTGGTTAGGGTGCCGGGCCATGACAGACACCTGGACCGCCCCTTCCGTCGACCGCCCGGGCGGACCCAACGTGGCCCCGGAGCGGCGAGCCGCGGAGGACCTGCTCGAGTACCACCGGGCCACCCTGCTCTGGAAGTGCGCCGGCCTCACCGGCGACCAGCTGGCCACCCGGGCGGTCCCGCCGTCGACGATGTCGCTGCTCGGGCTGGTCCGGCACATGGCCGACGTCGAGCGGAGCTGGTTCCGACGACGGGTCGCCGGCGAGCCGATCGACCACATCTTCTCCAGCGACGCCAGCCCGGACGGCGACTTCGACGACGTCGACGCGGCCGCGGCCGAGGCCGACTTCGCGACCTACCGGGCCGAGGTCGAGATCGCCCGCGCGATCCAGGCCGCCCACGACTTCGACGACACGTTCGTCTCCCGGCACGGCGACGGCACCGAGGAGACCATCGACGTGCGCGCCCTCGTGCTGCACATGATCGAGGAGTACGCCCGGCACAACGGTCACGCCGACCTGCTCCGGGAGTGCATCGACGGCTCGGTCGGCGACTGACCAGGACGGGCTCGGTCGGGAGCCGATCAGGGCGACGGCGTACGCCGGGGCAGCTCTGCTCCGGTGACCAGCCAGGCCTCACCCCGCCACCGGACGACGAGGGTGACCAGCCGGGCGACCAGGAAGACGTCGAAGGCCCACCACAGCCAGACCAGCCCGGCATCGCGCTCGAGGACGAGCAGGGCCAGCGGCGCGAAGCAAGCCAAGGTGAGCAGGCCGGCCCAGGCGAGGTAGACGGCGTCCCCGGCGCCGATGAGCACGCCGTCCAGGGCGAACACCACGCCGCACACCGGCTGCCCCACGGCCGCCACGACGAGCACCGAGGCGAGCAGGGTGCGCACCGCCGGGTCGTCGGTGAACAGCGGGACGAAGGCGAACCGGAACGCCAGCAGGACGACGCCGAGCAGGGCACCGGAGCACGCTCCCCACTCGACCATCCGGCGGGTCGCGGCCCGGGTGCCGGCGACGTCGGAGGCGCCGAGGTAGCGGCCGACGATGGCCTGCCCGGCGATCGCCACCGCGTCGAGCATCAGCGACAGGAACAGCCAGACCGTGAAGGCCACCTGGTGCGCGGCGATCGCGACGGTGCCGGTCGCGGTGGCGACGTAGGTCATCAGCAGCAGCGCCACCCGCAGCGACGTGGTCCGCACCACGAGCGGCATCCCGGTGCGGCCGGCGGCCCGGATGCCCGGCAGGTCGGGACGCAGGGCGGCTCGCTCGTGGCGGGCACCGCTCACCACGACGACGAGGAACGCCACCGCCATGCCGGTCTGGGCGAGCACCGTGCCGAGCGCGGACCCGGCGATGCCCAACCCGGCGCCGTACACCAGGGCGAGGTTGAGCGCGACGTTGGCCACCGCGCCGGCCGCGGCCACCGCCAGCGGGGTCCGGGTGTCCTGCATCCCGCGCAACACGCCGGTCGCCGCGAGCACCACCAGCATCGCGGGCAGGCCGACCACCGAGACGTGCAGGTAGACCAGCGCGTACGGCGTGGCCGCCGCCGAGGTGTCGAAGGCGGCCACCAGCGGCCGGGCGAAGGCGCCCAGCAGCAGCGCCAGCACGACGCCGAGGCCCAGCGCGAGCCAGATGCCGTCGATGCCCTGCGCGATCGCGGCCCGCAGGTCGCCGGCCCCCACCCGGCGGGCGACCGCGGCGGTCGTGCCGTAGGCGAGGAAGACGCAGACCGAGACGGTGGTGGCCAGCAGGGCGCCGGCCACCCCCAGACCGGCCAGCTGCGGGGTGCCGAGGTGCCCGACGATGGCCGAGTCGCAGAGCAGGAACAGCGGCTCGGCCACCAGGGCGCCGAAGGCCGGCCCGGCGAGCCGGCGGATCTCGCGGTCGTGCAGCCGCCGCTCGGCGCGGTCGGCACGCTCGGTCGCGCCGGTCACGGGGCGTCCGCGGGTCGGTCGCACGGGTCCACATCGTAGACAACGGCGAAACTTTCTCCGGTCCACAGCCGGTGGACGGGATGACTGCACGCTGCGGCCGGTCCGGGGCGTCGGCCGCGCGCGTCGTGCACAGGGCCGTCCACAGCTCGCCCTCGGTACTCCCCCTGCGGTCCCCACCCGTCGAGCGGTTCGTCCACAGGTTGTCCACAGAGCTGGCCGGCCGGTTCGGCCGTCCGTTCACGTTGTGTCCAGGCCCCCCGGTAGAACGGTCCCGGCGGGTGAGCGGCTCCCCGCGCCAGTGGGGCGGGAGGTGGGCAGGCACAGTGAGCATCGCGGAGTTCCCCACCGTCCCGTCGGCTGGTGAGCTGGGCCGGACGCCGCCGCAGGACCTCGCCGCCGAGCAGTCCGTGCTCGGCGGGATGCTGCTGTCCAAGGACGCCATCGCCGACGTCGTCGAGGTCGCTGCGCGGGCACGACTTCTACCGCCCGGCCCACGAGCTGGTCTTCGAGGCGGTCCTCGACCTCTACGGCCGCGGTGAGCCGGCCGACGCGGTCACCGTCTCCGCCGAGCTGCAGAAGCGCGGCGAGCTCGGCCGGGTCGGCGGCGCGCCGTACCTGCACACCCTGTCTGCAGTCGGTGCCCACCGCGGCCAACGCCGGCTACTACGCCCGCATCGTCCGGGAGACGCGCCGTCCTGCGCCGGCTGATCGAGGCCGGCACCAAGATCGTCCAGCTGGGGTACGCCGGTGACGGCGACGTCGACGACATCGTCGACGCGGCCCAGGTCGAGGTCTACAACGTCACCGACAAGCGGACCTCGGAGGACTACCTGCCGCTGTCGGAGATCATGGAGGGCGCCCTCGACGAGATCGAGGCGATCGGGTCCCGGGGCGGCGAGATGGTCGGCGTGCCGACCGGGTTCGCCGACCTCGACGAGCTGACCAACGGGCTGCACCCGGGCCAGATGGTCGTCGTCGCCGCCCGGCCCGCCGTGGGCAAGGCGCTGGCCCTCGACACCCCGCTCGTCACGCCGACCGGGTGGACGACGATGGGCGAGGTCGCCGTGGGTGACCGGCTGATGGGGGCCGACGGCCACCCCACGACGGTCGTGGCGGCCACCGAGGTCATGTCCGGTCGGCCGTGCTTCGAGGTCGAGTTCGCCGACGGCACGGTGATCGTCGCCGACGCCGAGCACGAGCTGGCTGACCGAGACCGTCGGCGCCGCCGGTTCGGCTCCGTTCGGGGGTCCGGACGACGCGGGAGCTGGCCGGCACCGTGTGGGTCGACCGAGCCGGCGAGGCACGGCCCAGCCACCGGGTGCGCAACCTGCGTGCGCTGCAGCTCCCGCGACGCCGATCTGACGGTCCCGCCGTACCTGCTGGGTGTCGCAGTGCAGCGATGCGTGGGCGGCGGCGTCCGAGCCCGACCCCGAGCTGGCGCTGCACCTGGACGACGTGGCGGTCGGGGCGGCTGCCTCGTGGCCGGCCGCCGACCGCGCACCGGCTGCCGCGCCGAGGCGCTGCGGGCCGCCGAGCCGACCCGCCGGGACCTGCTGGCCGGGCTGCTCGACCGGGCCGGCGAGATCACGCCGCGCGGATGTGTCCGCGTGCCGCCGCTGCCGGCCGGCCTCGCGAGCGACGTGCACGACCTGGCGGCCGGCCTGGGCTACCAGTGCCGCGAGACCCGCTGCGATGACGGGCGGGTGGTCCTGACGCTGTGTGCGGACGACGACGTCTTCCGGATGGAGAGCAAGCGGCTCATCCACAAGCGGCTGCGGGCCGACCGTGCCGACGACTCCTGCCGGGTCGTCGTCGACGTGCGCCGGGTCCGCAGCGTGCCGGTGCGCTGCGTCGAGGTGGACAACGACGACCACCTCTACCTCGCCGGCCGCGCGATGGTGCCGACGCACAACTCCACGCTGGGGCTCGACATCGCCCGCAGTGCAGCCATCAAGAGCAACATGGCGACCTGCATCTTCTCCCTGGAGATGAGCCGCAACGAGATCACGATGCGGCTGCTGTCCGCCGAGGCGCGGGTCCCGCTGCACCACATGCGCACCGGCCGGCTCACCGACGACGACTGGACCCGGCTGGCCCGGCGGATGGGCGAGGTCTCCGACGCGCCGCTGTTCATCGACGACTCGCCCAACATGTCGATGATGGAGATCCGGGCCAAGTGCCGGCGGCTCAAGCAGCGCCACGACCTCAAGCTGGTCGATCATCGACTACCTGCAGCTGATGTCGAGCGGCAAGCGGGTCGAGAGCCGCCAGCAGGAGGTGTCGGAGTTCTCCCGCGCCACTCAAGCTGCTGGCCAAGGAGCTCGAGGTCCCGGTGATCGCGATCTCCCAGCTCAACCGTGGCCCGGAGCAGCGCACCGACAAGAAGCCGCAGATGTCCGACCTGCGTGAAGTCGGGCTCGATCGAGCAGGACGCCGACATGGTGATCCTGCTGCACCGCGAGGACGCTCTACGAGAAGGAGTCGCCGCGCGCCGGCGAGGCCGACTTCATCGTCGCCAAGCACCGCAACGGCCCGACGGCCACCATCACGGTCGCCTTCCAGGGGCACTACTCGCGCTTCGTCGACATGGCACAGAGCTGACCGAGCGGCCACGGCTCGGTCGGCGAGGCCTCAGCTGGTCGCAGCCGGACCCCGGCCGCACCACGGCCGGGCCACGGCCGGGCCGAGCCGGGCCTCACCCGGGCGGCCACACCCGCCGGGTCAGCCGGGCCGCGAACCGGCCTGACGTGATGCCGATCAGCGACCCCGCCACCACGTCACCCGGGTAGTGCACGCCGCAGTGCACCCGCGACTCCGCGACCGCGGTGGCAGCGAGCCGCAGCAGGAAGCCCGGCCACGGCCGGTCGGCAGCTGACACCCTCGACGAAGGCGAAGGCCGACGCGGAGTGACCGGACGGGAACGACGTCGACGACGGCATCGGCACGTGGCGCGCGTGCGGGGGATCGTCCGCAGCGCGCACCGGACGACGACGCCGGGCCAGGGGCTTGAAGAGGAGGTTGACGGACGCCGATGCCACCCCGATCGAGGCCACCCCGCTCAGGGCCGCCCGGCGTCCGGCCGGCCCGCCGAACGGCGCCAGCACGGCCGCGACGCCGAGCCACAGCTTCGACTTGTCGGCCGCGAGGCTCAGGCGCCGCAGGGCGACGTCCAGGGTGGGCGTCTCCGACTCGGCGACTGCGACGTAGAGCGCCCGGTCGAGCCGAGACATCTCCTCGAGGGACGTCGCGCACCCACGGGACGCCGGTGTGTCGTCAGGCACCTCGGTCATGCCGCCCCCTCGAGCCCGTGGTGGAGGGTCGGTGGGCGACCGCGGGCGACGTCGACGAGGTCGCCGAGGTCGAAGCCCGTGGGCGTCGCGGCGTGCGGCGACGTCGAGGCTGTCCACCGGCACCCGCAACCTCAGTCCACGCGGGTGGATGGCGAACGTCAACGGGCTGTCGAGCTCGAGGGACTCCCCGTCGACGCCGGCGAAGACCCGCCCGCTGTGCGACCGGATCTCGAAGGACGTCGCCGTGAACTGGTGGATGTGAGGGTCACGTGCCGCCAGCCCGGCGGTGGAGCGGGCCACCATCGCGGCCGCCTCGCGACCGGTCCGGGCCGTCACGGCGACCACACCGAGGACGCCGGTCTCCACGCTGCGTCGCTGCGAGATGTCCAGGGCGGGCCCGAGCACGTAGGGGTTGTTGGAGACCAGGACGAGGAAGGCGCCGTCGACCTCCACGCCGTCGGGCTTGGTGAACTGGAGGTCGAACGGCTCGGCCTGACGGCCGAGGAGCTCGGGCAGGAGCTGGCGCGAGGTCTGCCGTCTTCGCTTCGCGATAGCCCTCCTGCTGCACGATCGTGGCGTAGACGCCGAGCGACACGTTGTTGACGAACAACCGGTCGCCGACGGTGGCGTAGTCGACCCGTCGCTCGATGCCCTCGCGGAAGGCGACCATGCCCGGTGCGCGGGTCCTCCCGGTCCAGCCCGAGGTCGAGCGCGAAGTGGTTGCGGGTGCCCGCCGGAGATGCAGACGAACGGGATGTCGTGCTCGATCGCGATGGAGGCGACGAGGGCCTGCGACCCGTCCCCGCCGGCCATGCCCAGGCAGTCGGCGCCGTTCGCGATGGCGTCGTGCGCGAGCTGCGCCAGGTCGAGGCCCTTGTCGAGGAAGACGGTCTCGACGCCGAGGTCGGCCGCCGCCTCGGCCAGGCCGAACGCGTCCACCTTGCCCCCGCCGGACCACGGGTTGCACAGCAGCACCGGCTTGCGCGGCCGCACGTGCAGGGTCCCGAGCCGGCGGTCCAGCTCGTGCGGGTCGCGGCGCATCGCCGCCCTCGCCGACCCGGTGGCGATCGCGAGCAGGACCAGGAGGAGCAGCACACGCAGCAGTCCGTTCTCGGCGTCCGCAGCGCTCCGGTAGCGCGCGATGCCGATCACGAGGACGCCGACACCATGCCGGCGATGCCGACGGCTCGACGTGGCATGCGCTCGGTGACCATCCACCACCCCCCGGCCACCAGCAGCACGAGAGCGACCAAGCCTCCCACCAGCAGCCCGGGGCTCCTGAGCAGCATCGCCACCACGGCGACCACCACGAGCGCGGCGGCGACGAGCGAGATCACCGCCAGCAGCCGTCGGCGTCCGGAGGGGACGTCGGTGGGCGGGACACCGATCGCCTGCTGTCCTCGGTCGGTCATGGCCGGACTCCTCTCACCAGGCGGCACGGGACGCGGACGACGACGACCCGCCCCGGCAGGCGCACGGGACCGACCACCCGGCTCGTCGTCACGGCTCGGTCGTCTCGGTCGCCTCGGACACCCTCGGCCCCGGCAGGTCGGGGGACTGCCGGCAGGCGGCGATCGCGGTCTCCATCGTCGGGAAGAACCGGTCCTCGGTGATCGTGGTGCCGAACCCGTACTGCAGCATCTTGTCGCGGACCCGGCCCTTCATCTCGGCGAAGACGAGGGTCACGCCCTTCTTCTCCAGCGCCACCACCAGGTCGTCGAGCATGTCGCAGGCGGTGGTGTCGACGTCCGACATCGGTTCGGCGGCGACGATGATCCAGCGTGGCCGGGGCTCCGTCTTGGCCAGCAGGCGCACCTCGTCGCGGAAACTGCGGGCGTTGGCGAAGATCAGCGGGGCGTCGAACCGGAAGATCGTGCAGCCCTCCGGCGGCCGGCCTTCGGGGTGCCGTTCGAGGTCGTGGTAACCGGCCAGCCCGGGCACTGCGCCCAGCGTGGTCTGGTAGGGCCACCAGGCGCGGCGGAAGACGTTGGCCACCGAGAGCACGACGGCGACCAGGATGCCGGGCAGCACGCCGAGCAGGGTCACACCGAGGAACGCGACGAGCGAGAGGGTGAAGTCGGTGCGCCGCTGGGTCAGCAGACGGCGGGTCGCGGGGATGTCCGCGAGCGTGATCGATGCCGCGATGACCACGGCCGCCAGCGTCGGCTGCGGCAGGTCCGCCAGCAGCCCGGGCACCACCAGCAGCATCAGACCGATCATCAGCGCGCCGACCAGCCCGGTGAGCTGGGTCCGGGCCCCGGACTGCTCGGCGACCGCGGTGCGCGAGCCGCTGGTGCTCACCGGGAAGCCCTGGAACAGGCCGGCGGCGAGGTTCGCCGCGCCCATGCCGATCATCTCTCGGTTGCCGTCGACCTCGTCGCCCCGCCGGTCGGCGAACGACGACGAGGTCGAGATGGTGTCAGTGAGCGCGACCAGGGCGATGCCGAGCGCTCCGACGGCCAGTGGCCCCAGGTCCGACCACTCGACGTGCGGGACGGTGAGCTGGGGCAGCCCCTGCGGCAGCTCGCCGACGAGGCTGACGCCGTACTGCGCGACGTCGAAGGCCATGCTCACGAGGATCGCCGCGACGACGGCGACCAGCACCGCGGGCAGCTTGGGCAGGAACCGCTGCAGCAGGACGATCAGGGCGAGCGAGCCGACCCCGATGGCCGCCGCCTGGGCCACGACGTCACCGTCGGCCACCCCCTCGGCGAAGCCCTTCAGCTCGCCGAGGAAGGTGTCCGCGTCCACCGAGAACCCGAACAGCTTCGGCAGCTGCCCGACCAGGATGGTCACCGCGAGACCGTTCATGTAGCCGAGGATGGTCGGCTTGGACAGCAGGTCGGCGATGAAACCGAGGTGCCCGACGCCCGCCAGCACGATGATCGCCCCGGTCATCAGCGCCAGCATGGACGCGAGGGCGATGGCCTGCTCGGGATCGCCGCCCGCGGCCACCAGCGGCAGGATGGTGGCCGCGATCATCGAACCCAGGGCGGAGTCCGGTCCGAGCACCAGGATCTTCGACGGACCCAGTGCGGCGTACCCGATGAGGCACAGGATCGAGGTGTACAGACCGGTGACCGCCGGCAGCCCGGCGAGCTCGGCGTAGGCCATGCCCTGCGGCACGAGCAGCGCCGACAGCACGAGGCCGGCGACGACGTCCTTGGCCAACCACTCGCGTCGGTAGGGGTGCAGCGAGGTGAAGACCGGGAGCTTCCTGGTCGCCCTCGCCTCGGTCGTCATCACCCCAGCCTCTGCGGGCTGGCCAGCCCCGGCATCCTTCGGGCCGGGTGAGAGCCGACCACCGAAATCCCGGATCGGTCGCCGGGTCGACGCTCCGCGGGCCATGCTGGGGGCCGTGACGGACCCCGCGACCGACTCCCCGCCCACCGACCTCGAGATCGCCCGCGACGCGGAGCTGCTCCCGATCGAGCAGGTCGCCGAGTCGGTCGGCATCGCGGCCGACCACATCGAGCCCTACGGCCGGTACATCGCCAAGGTGGCTCCGAGCGCGCAGGCCGACCTGGCCGGGCGGCCGCACGGCGAAGTACGTCGTCATCACTGCCGTGACGCCCACCCCGCTCGGCGAGGGCAAGACGACCACGTCGATCGGCCTCGCGCAGGGCCTCGCGCTGCTCGGGCACCCCACGATGCTGTCGCTGCGGCAGCCGTCGATGGGCCCGACCTTCGGCATCAAGGGCGGTGCCGCCGGCGGCGGGCTACAGCCAGGTCGTGCCGATGGAGGCGCTGAACCTGCACCTCACCGGGGACTTCCACGCGGTGACCGCTGCGCACAACCTGCTCACGGCGATGGTCGACAACCACCTGCACCACGGCAACGAGCTCGGCATCGACCCGCGCAGCATCGCCTGGCGGCGGGTTCTCGACGTGAACGACCGGGTCCTGCGCAACATCGTCGTCGGGCTGGGGGCCCGGCTCGACGGCGTCCCTCGACAGGCCGGGTTCGACATCACCGCCGCCAGCGAGGTCATGGTGATCCTCGCGCTCTCGACGTCGCTGCGGGACATGCGCGAGCGGCTGGGCCGCATCGTCGTCGGCTACACCTTCGACGGCGCCCCGGTGACCGCCGAGGACCTCAAGGCGGCCGGCGCCATGACGGTGATCCTGCGGGAGGCCGTCAAGCCGAACCTGCTGCAGACGCTGGAGAACACGCCGGCCCTCGTGCACACCGGTCCGTTCGGCAACATCGCCACCGGCAACTCCTCGGTGGTCGCGGACCTGCTCGGGCATCCGCGCCGGGCGAGTTCCTGCATCACCGAGGCCGGCTTCGGCGCCGACATGGGCGCCGAGCGGTTCTTCGACGTGAAGTGCCGGGTGTCCGGACTGCGGCCGGACGCCGCCGTCCTGGTGGTGACCGTGCGCGCGCTGAAGGCGCACTCCGGCCGGCTACAAGGTCGTGGCCGGCAAGCCGCTGCCGCCCGAGATGCTCGAGGAGAGCCCCGACGACGTCCGCGCGGGCGCGGTCAACCTGCGCCGGCACATCGAGATCGTGCGCCGGTTCGGTGTCTCGCCCGGTGGTCGCCATCAACGCCTTTCCCGGCGACCACGACTCCGAGCACGACGCCATCCGCGAGATCGCGCGAGGAGGCCGGCGCCCGGGTGGCGGTCACGCGGCACGTCGCCGACGGCGGGACGGGCGCCCTGGACCTCGTCGCCGCTGGTCGTCGAGGCGGCCCACGAGCACGACCTCGTTCCGGTACCTCTACGAGCTGGACGTCCCCCTGGTCGAGAAGATCGAGACGATCGCCCGCGAGGTCTACGGCGCCGACGGGGTCGACTTCAGCCCGGCGGTGGCCGCCCGGCTGCGCAGGTTCGAGGTGCTGGGCTACGGCGACGTTCCCCGTGGTCATCGCCAAGACCCACCTGTCGCTCTCGTCCGACCCCACCCTGTTCGGCGCACCGACCGGCTGGCGGATGCCGGTGCGCGAGGTGCGCGCCGCCGCCGGGGCGGGCTACGTCTACGCCATCAGCGGCGACATGCGGACGATGCCGGGCCTGGGCAAGCACCCGGCCGCCGAGCGCATCGACATCGACGACGACGGCAACGATCGTCGGCCTCTCCTGACCGGTGGTCGGGGTCGTCCGGCGCTCGGTCAGCCGAACCCGTTGAGCGTGTCGACGGCGGCGAACAGGTTGCCGCGGTCGTAGAAGTTCACCGCGACGAAGTTCGGGATCATGCCGCGCTCGGACTGGCAGCGCTCGAGCTGCGGCATCAGCACGCCGTACGCGTTCACCGTCTGCGCATCCGTGACCAGGGACGTGTAGCCGTTGAGCCAGTGGTTGACGAGGAGCAGCGGGCTGTCCGGCGTGCCGCGCAGCCGCCGGCAGCTGAACGACGAGGCCGAGGAGTTCTCGTACGGCGTGTCCTGCACCCAGTCGAAGCCCTGCAGCAACCACGGGTAGGTGGCGCCGCCGCCCTCGTTCTCCATGAGCACGACCAGCCGCTTCCCGGAGGTGACCATCTCCTGCAAGGTGGGCCAGGGCTGCCCGGGCGGCTGGGTGTGGGCGTACGCCGTCAGCCCGGCCTGCTCGAGGACGGCTGCCGTGTCGGCGGGGCTGACCTCGTCCTGGATGAACAGCGTGACGACCTCGCGGGGGTGCGCCGCCATCCATTCCCGGACGCCCGTCATCGCCGGCTCCAGCTTGGTCGACCCGAGCTCGCACAGCGCGTGGCAGAGGTACGGCTCGGGCGGTCCGGTCGGGGTGAGGTTGGCCGACTGGCGGACCCGCAGGGCGGCCGCCACGACATCGGGGCTGTAGTCCGCCTCGGCCTGCGCGAGGGCCGAGTCGCGGTCCTTCGCCGCCGTGACCACCACGCCAGCGCGCTGGGTCGGCTGGCCGTACCAGGTGTCGATGAGCAGCACCCGGACCCCGGCGTCCAGCTGGCCCACCAGGCTGGTGGGCTGCTCGGGCAGGAACCAGCGTGGCTCGTCGGCCGCCGACATCGAGTTGTGGGTCGCCGGATACGCGACGTCGTCAAACCGTCGGTTGCACAGCGCGACATGGCCGTTGCACGCCCGGGTGTTGCTCGCCACGATCGGGATCTGGCTGTCGGCCGGTGCGGCGTTGCGGACGACCAGGCCGGTGACGAGCAGCACCGGGAGCAGCCACATCAGGGCCAGCCGCGGCCGGAACCGGCTGAGCCGCTCCCGGGGGGAGGTGCGCGGCGCCGGGACCCGGGCGAGGACCACGGCCGCGACGAACAGCAGCCCGAGCCCGGCCAGGCCGGCGGTCACCCGGAGCACCAGCGCCGGGTTGCGCAGCAGCGCCAGCCCGAGAAGCGCCAGCCCGAGGCCGCGGGCGAGCACCCAGCCCGTCGTGCCACCGTGGGCGAGCGACGTCCAGGCCTGCGCACCGGCGTGCCGCAGGTCCTGCGTCCGCAGCTGCGACGACGCTCCGGCGACCACGGCGCCGGCGGCGACGAACGCAGCGCACAGCCACCAGACCGACGGCGCGAGCTCGTCCCAGAACGCCGCCAGGCTCACCTGCGTGAGCGACTCCGGGTCGGCGCTGGCGGCCAGGGCCGTGGCCACGACGGCCAGCAGCCCGATGCCCAGGCCGGTTGCCGCGACCCCCACCCCGGCACGGACACCGGCCGTCGGCCGGTCCCGGGCGACCCACACCGCGAACGCCAGCAGCAGCAGCGCGAGCAGCGGCAGCAGCCATGACAGCAGGCCGACCCACTGGGTCAGCGCGATGGACTCGGTCGCGAAGCTGCCGCTGCCGAACTTCGCCAGCGTCACGTCGAAGTCCTCGGGCAGCACGGTGTCCCGGCCGGGAGACAGCGCCCGCGCGGTGGCGGTCAGCACCGCGCCGACGTCGGCGAGCCGCAGCACGACCGGCTCCGAGCCGCTGCCCGTGAACGCCGTGTGCAGCCGGGTCGCGCCGGCCCGCACGGCCGGACCGAGCAGCTCGCTGCCGGCGAGCGAGGTGGCCACCGCCTCGATGAGCGGCCGCACGGCGACGAGGTCCGGCTCGAGCTCCAGGACCCGGTCGGTGATGCGCTGCCCGACCAGCCGCGCCACCGCGGGGTCGGACCGCACCGCGTCCACGTGCTCGGCGAACCGCGGGCCGTCCAGCACCTGGCGGTTGACGATGCCGGCGAGCCCGCCCACCAGCAGCAGCAGGCACCCGAGCAGGGTCGCGATCGTCGACACGACGCCTCGACCGGTCACCGTCCTGGGCACGTGCTGACGCTAGCCAACGCGGGGCCTGCGCCGGGGCAGATCCGCGATGCGTCGGGCGACAGGTGGACACTGCCGGGATGCCGCTGAGCCTGCACCACATCGTCGTTGACGCGCACGACCTGCCCGGCCTGGCCCGGTTCTGGACGCAGGTCCTCGGCTGGCGGGTGCTGTCCGAGCGGGACCGCGAGGTCGTCATCGGTCCGTCGGTCGACTCGCCCGTCGGCATCTGCTTCATGCCGGTGACCGAGCCGAAGCAGCTGAAGAACCGGCTGCACCTGGACCTCACCACCGGCGCCGAGCGGGAGGCCGAGGTCGAACGAGTCCTGCGGCTCGGCGCCCGCAGGGTCGACATCGGGCAGACCGGCGAGGAGTCCTGGACGGTGCTGGCCGACCCGGAGGGCAACGAGTTCTGCATCGTGCGCCCCAAGTCGACGCTGGTCGGCTAGGACGCAGCCCTCAGGCGTCGATGACGATGGGCAGGATCACCGGGCTGCGCCGGTAGGTGTCCCGGGCCCATCGGCTGACCGCCCGGTGGATGAGCTGCTCGAGCTGGTGCGGCTCGCCGATGCCCTCCGACGCCGCCTTGTCGAGCACCTTCTCGATGAGCGGCATGACGCCGGCGAACGTCTTCTCGTCGTGGGCGAAGCCGCGCGCCAGGTAGTCCGGCGGCTCGGTCAGCTTGCCGGTGTCGGCGTCGACCAGCGCGACGATGGTGATGAAGCCGCCCTCGGCGAGGGTACGTCGGTCGCTTCAGCGACGCCTCGGTGGCGCCGCCGACCGTCATGCCGTCGACGAACACCAGGCCGGCCGGCACCTTGCCGGTCACCGAGGCCCGACCCTCGACGAGGTCGACGACGACGCCGTCCTCGGCGAGCACCACGTTCGCCTGCGGCACGCCGGTGCGCACCGCGAGCGCGCCGTTGGCCACCAGGTGGCGCCACTCGCCGTGCACCGGCATGACGTTCGACGGCTGCACGATGTTGTAGCAGTAGACGAGCTCGCCGGCGCTCGCGTGGCCGGAGACGTGCACCCTGGCGTTGCCCTTGTGCACGACGTTGGCGCCCCAGCGGGTGAGCGCGTTGATGACCCGGTAGATGGCGTTCTCGTTGCCCGGGATCAGCGAGCTGGCGAGCAGCACGGTGTCGCCCTCGCCGACCCGGATCATGTGGTCGCGGTTGGCCATCCGGGAGAGCGCGGCCATCGGCTCGCCCTGGGAGCCCGTGCAGATCAGGGTGATCTTGTCGTCGGCGAGCTTCTCCAGGGCCTTGAGGTCGACCACCAGGCCCTTCGGGATCTTCAGGTAGCCGAGGTCGCGAGCGATGCCCATGTTGCGCACCATCGACCGGCCGACGAAGGCGACCTTGCGGCCGTGCTCGTGGGCCGCGTCGAGCACCTGCTGGATGCGGTGCACGTGGCTGGCGAAGCTGGACACGATGATCCGCCGGGGAGCCGTGCGGAACACCTCCTGGATCGCCGGCGACAGGTCGCGCTCCGAGGTCGTGAACCCCGGCACCTCGGCATTGGTCGAGTCGACCAGGAACAGGTCGACGCCCTCCTCGCCGAGCCGGGCGAAGGCCCGCAGGTCGGTGATCCGCTCGTCCAGCGGGAACTGGTCCATCTTGAAGTCGCCGGTGTGCAGGACCAGCCCGGCGGCGGTGCGGATCGCGACCGCGAGACCGTCCGGGATCGAGTGGTTGACCGCGACGAACTCGCAGTCGAACGGGTCCGAGCTGCTCGCGGCGTCCCTCGGCGACCTCGACCGTGACCGGCTTGATCCGGTGCTCCTTGAGCTTCGCCTCGATGAACGCAAGGGTCAGCTTGGCGCCGACCAGGGGGATGTCCGGGCGCTCCCGCAGCAGGTAGGGAACCCCGCCGATGTGGTCCTCGTGCCCGTGCGTCAGCACGATGGCCTCGATCCTGTCCAGCCGGTCCCGGAGCCAGGTGAAGTCGGGCAGGATCACGTCGACGCCGGGCTGGGTCTCCTCGGGGAACAGCACCCCGCAGTCGACGACGAGCAGCCGGCCGGCGTGCTCGAAGACGGTCATGTTGCGACCGATCTCGCCCAGCCCGCCGAGCGCCACGACCCGCAGGCCGCCCTGGGGAAGCGCCGGGGGTGGGCCGAGCTCGGGGTGCGGGTGGCTCATGACGATCAGTGTCCCCCACCCACGTCGCCGGAGCGCACGTCGGCGCCCGCGGCCGACGCTGCTCCCTACAGGTGAGACGGATCAAGCACCGCCGTGCACGCGACGATGCTCTGGTCGTGACCGTGATGGGAGAGCTGGCGACGCAGGGCGGCGACCGGGTGCCAGGTGCCCCGGGCAGCCGCTCGGCCGGTGCCCGCCGGTCGTCGCCGGGTGCTCCCGAGCCGAGTGCCGAGCTCGCGCACATGACACTGCCCCGGCTGCGCAGCTACCGGCGGACCCTGCTCGACGAGGAGCTGCGGGCGTCGTACTGGCGACGGCTGCTGCAGGCCCGGCGCGACCTGCTGCGCGCGGGCACCAAGGCCGGCGACCGGTCCGCTCTGCAGGAGGCGCTGCGCGAGTCCCGCGGCCCCAACGGGCGCCAGGTCGTCCTGCGGCTGCACCCCGAGGGTGGCATGCCGATCCTGCCGCACCTTCCCGAGCTGTGGGCCGGTCAGGTCGACCAGGGCGACGACACCGCGCGGGCCGAGCTGTTCACCCGGCTCGCCTCCGCCGAGACCGTGCTGTCGTCGTACCGGGAGGCGCTGATCCGCCGGCTCGACCGGGCCACCTCGGAGATGGTCGCGCGGTACCACCAGGACCCGACGCTGTGCCTGATCGCGCTCGCGACGGCGCCGGCCCGACGCTCCCAGGGCGGCGGCGGCGCGTTCTAGGCTGACCGGATGAGCACCCCCCGGCTGCGCGGCGCACTCGACGGCATCCCGACGTACAAGCCCGGTCGGCCGGCGGCCGGCCCGGACGGGCGCCCGGCCTACAAGCTCTCCTCCAACGAGAACCCCTACCCGCCGCTGCCGGCGGTGCTCGAGGCCGTCCGGGCCGAGTCGGCCGGCCTTCAACCGCTACCCCGACCTCGCGTCGCACGCGCGCTGACCGCAGGCGCTGGCCGAGCGCTTCGAGCGTGCCGGCCGACGCACCTCGCGCTCGGCACCGGCTCGGTCGGCGTCGCTGCAGCAGCTGGTGCAGGCGACCGCCGGCGAGGGCGACGAGGTGGTCTACGCCTGGCGGTCCTTCGAGGCCTACCCGATCGTCGTGCAGATCTCCGGCGCCCGCGGCGTCACGGTGCCGCTGGACAGCGACGAGCGGCACGACCTCGACGCGATGGCCGACGCCGATCACCGACCGCACCCGCCTGGTGCTGCGTCTGCTCGCCGAACAACCCGACCGGCACCGCGGTACGCCGGGCCGAGCTGGAGCGGTTCCTCGACCGGGTGCCGGGCGACGTGCTCGTCGTCATCGACGAGGCCTACCGCGAGTTCGTCCGCGACGCCGACGTGCCCGACGGCCTCGACATGTACCGCGACCGGCCCAACGTCGTGCGTGCTGCGCACCTTCTCCAAGGCCTACGGCCTGGCGGGGCTGCGGGTCGGCTTCGCGGTCGCGCACGAGCCGGTCGCCGAGGCGCTGCGCAAGACCGCGGTGCCGTTCGGCGTCAGCTCGTTGGCCCAGGTCGCGGCGATCGCCTCGCTGCGCTGCCGAGGACGAACTGCTCGTCCGCGTCGGAGCACTGGTCGAGGAACGGTCCCGGGTGCAGCGAGGCGCTGCGCGACCAGGGCTGGACGTCGGTGCCCGACTCGCAGGCCAACTTCGTCTGGCTGCGGCTCGGCGAGCGCACCACCGAGTTCGCGGCGGCCTGCGAGACGGCCGGTGTCGTCGTCCGGCCCTTCGTCGGCGAGGGAGCCCGCGTCACCGTCGGCGAGCCCGAGGCCAACGACCTCTTCCTGCAGGTCGCCAAGGACTTCGCGGCCGGTTGAGCGACCCTGGATTGGGCCGACCCCGAAGCAGATGAGATGGTCGGGTCGTGCGACTCGACCACCTGTCCTACGCCGCGGGACCCGAGGGACTCGGGGCTTGTGCCCAGCGACTCGGCGCAGCCCTCGGGGCCGGCTTCCGGGACGGTGGCCTGCATCCCGCGCTTCGGCACCCGCAACTTCGTGCTGCCGCTCGATGGTGACGTCTACCTCGAGGTCGTCGGCCGCGCTCGACCACCCGGCTGCGGACAAGGCTCCGTTCGGTCAGGCCGTGAAGACCCGGTCCGAGGCCGGCGGCGGCTGGCTGGCCTGGGTCGTTGCGGTCGACGACATCGCGCCGGTGGAGGACCGGCTCGGTCGTCCGTCGGTCGAGGGTCACCGGCGCCGACCGGACGGCGTCGACCTGACCTGGCGGCAGATCGGGGTCCTCGACCTGCTCGACGACCCCGCGCTGCCGTTCTTCGTGCAGTGGCAGGGCGAGTCCGCGCTGCACCCCTCGGTCGACGGGAGCGGCCCGCGCATCGACCACGTCGAGATCTGCGGCGACCGGGTGAAGGTGGCCGACTGGCTCGGCGAGCCGGTCGGCGGGCTGCACTTCTCGGTGGACTGGGTCGAGAACGACGAGCCCGGTCTGGTGGCCGTGCACTTCGGCACCCAGCACGGCGTCGTCCGCATCGACTGACGGGTTACCGGCTCGCCTGACCCGCCCGGCCCGCCTAGCCTTGCCGACCGTGTCCGCCGCAGAGATCGCACTGCGCGGGGTCGGCTTCTCGCACGGCCCGCACCCGGTGCTGGCCGACATCACCGTAACCGTCGGTCCGAGCACCCGGCTCGCCGTGGTCGGCCCCAACGGCGTCGGCAAGTCGACCTTGCTCTCGGTGGTCGCCGGCGACCTGGCCGCGGAGACCGGACAGGTCTCGGTGTCGCCGCCGTCGGCCTCGGTCGTGCTGCTCCCGCAGGAGCGGGACCGCCGGCCGGGGGAGACGCTGCGCGAGTACCTCTCCCGGCGTACCGGCGTGGCCGCCGCCGACCGGGCCCTGGCCGTGGCCTCGGACGACCTGGCGGCCGGCTCGTCCGGAGCCGACGACGCGTATGCCGCCGCGCTGGAGCGCTGGCTGTCCCTCGGCGGCGCCGACCTGGACGCCCGGGCTCCGGTGGTGCTGGACCGGCTCGGGCTCTCCGGCGCGCTGCTCGACCGGGAGACCACGGCGCTCTCCGGTGGCGAGCTGGCCCGCTGCGGCCTGGCCGCGATCCTGCTCTCGCAGGTCGACGTGCTGCTGCTCGACGAGCCGACGAACGACCTCGACCTCGGCGGGCTGGCGGCGCTGGAGTCGTTCCTGGCCGTCCGGGACGGCGGCCTCGTCGTGGTGTCGCACGACCGGGCGTTCCTCGAGCGGGTCGCCACCGCGGTGCTGGAGATCGACGAGTTCACCCGGCGGGGCACCGTGTTCGGCGGCGGCTTCGCGACCTACCTGCAGGAGCGCGAGCGGGCCCGGGCCGCCGCGAAGGCCGCCTACGAGACGTACGACGAGACCCGCACCGGCCTGCTCGACCGGGCCCGCCGGGAGAAGGACTGGGCCCGCCAGGGCGCCGCGCGCGCGACGAGCGCCCGGGCCCGGTCGGCCGAGCCGGACAAGAACATCCGGGCGGCCAAGGTCGCGGGCGCCCAGGCGCGGGGGGCGGCCGCCGCCAAGGTGCAGCGACAGGTCGACCGGCTCGAGGAGGTCGAGGACCCGCGCGACCCGTGGCAGCTGCGGCTGGCGCTCGAGCCGGCGAGCCGCGGGCCGGACGAGGTCGCCGGGCTGGCCGCGGCCGTGGTCGAGCGGGGCGGCTTCCGGCTGGGCCCGGTCGACCTCGCGGTCCGGCGGGCCGAGCGGGTCGCGATCACCGGGGCGAACGGCTCGGGCAAGTCGACCCTGCTCGCGACGCTGCTCGGCCGGCTGCCGCTGACCTCCGGCCGGGCCTGGCTCGGCCGCAGCGTGGTCGTCGGCGAGGTCGACCAGGTTCGCCGGACGTTCGACCCGGCGGCGACGCTGGTCGAGGCCTTCCGGGCGGCGACCGGTCAGGACCAGGCGGAGGCCCGGACCCTGCTCGCGAAGTTCGGTCTCGGCGCGGACGACGTGCTGCGCCCGGTCGGCACGCTGTCGCCCGGCGAGCGGACCAGGTCGGACCTCGCCCTGCTGATGGCCCGCCGGGCCAACCTGCTTGTTCTCGACGAGCCGACCAACCACCTCGACCTCGCCGCCATCGAGCAGCTCGAGGAGGCGCTAGGGACGTACGACGGCACCCTGCTGCTCGTCAGCCACGACCGCCGGCTGCTGGGCCAGGTGCGCACCGATCGGCACCTGCACGTCGAGGACGGCCTCGTCCGCGAGCTCTGAGGGGTCCGCGTCCTCGCGCAGCCGGAGCGCGGAGTATATGGCGGCCGCGCCGATGCCCACCGCCATGACGAACAGCGGGATCCGGTAGTCGACCAGGGTGACCGCGATGGCGCCGGCGAGGATGGACAGCAGCTGCGGCACGCCGCAGAACAGCTCGAAGGCGGTGAACGCGCGGCCCTGCATCTCCCCCGGCGTACGACGCTGGATGATCGTCGTGATGCAGACCATGAGCACCGGGAGCCCCGCGCCGACCAGCAACGCGCCGGCGGCGACCAGCGGGAGCGAGGTGGACATAGCGAACAGCACGCCCACCGCCATCAGCGCGAAGGCCCACTTCACCGGGCGCAGCTCGCCGGTGCGTCGGATCAGGACGGTGATGGAGATCCCGGCGCAGATGGCCCCGACGCCCTGGACGGCGCCCAGGACGCCGACGAACTCGACCGGCTTGCCGAGGCCCTCGTCGACCACGGCGAAGAAGACCGACTCGGCGATGCCGATCGCCAGCATGCAGATCACGCACGCGACCACCGAGGCGCGCAGCACCTGGTTGCCGAGCAGGTGCCGGGTGCCGGTCTGGGCCTCGGCCAGGAAGTGCAGGTCGGACCTGGCCGGCCTGGACTCCTGCACGTGCAAACTGAGCAGTGCGGCGGCCGAGACCAGGAACGTCGCGGCGTCGAGGACCGCCACGGCCGGCCCGCCGAACGCGGCGTACAGCGCGGCCCCGGCCAACGGCGCGACGAGCCGCAGGGACTGCTGGATCGTGCTGAGCGAGCCGTTGGCCTGGCCCAGTTGCTCGTCCGGGAGCATCGTGTGCAGCAGTGCCGACCGGGCGCTGTCGAACGTCACCAGCGAGGCGCCGTACAGGAACGCGACGACGTAGAGCAGCCACAGGTCCTGCCGACCGTCGACGAGCAGCAGCAGCAGGACGACCCCGGCCGTCGCGAGGTCGGTGACCACCATGACGGTGCGCCGCTTGAACCGGTCGATGACGATGCCCAGTAGGGGCGCGAACAGGCTCGGCACGAGGAGGGCGGCGAAGACCGAGCCGGCGATGCCGTTGGAGCCGGTGAGCTCCTTGGCCCACATGGCCAGCACGATGAGCATCGCCATGTCGCCGAACATCGACAGCGTCTGGCCGGCGAACAACAGCCGGAAGTCGCGGTTCCTGAGCAGCTCACGCATCGTCGTCCCCGTCCGTGGTCTCGGTGGTCGCCTGCGGGCTGACCTGTTGCTGGTCGAAGTCCGCCCGGGGAAGCCGTGCACGGACATGTGCACCAGCCGGGAGCCCGGCGGCCGCTCGGCCGGGTCTCGCAGCCGGGCCAGGAACGGCCGCCACATCTCGAGCAGCCGGTCGCCGATCTCGCCGAGCTCGGCAGGCGTCAGCCAGCCGTCGAAGCTGGCGTGGTGCACGACCGCCGTCCACTCGTCCGGCAGCTCGTCCCGCCGGCTGAGGTGCTCGTCGAGCAGCTCGTCGCCCCGCCGGCGTACCTGCAGGGCGAGCAGGTCTCCGGCGGCTCGCTCGGCGGCCTCGGTGTCCGGCCCAGAGCTCCACCGGCTGCCGACCGCGACGACCCGCCACGGCCGGCGGCGCCCGGCCCCGCCCTCGGCCTCCTCGACGAAGCCGTACTTCGCCAGCATCCGCAGGTGGAACGAGCAGGACGACGGCGACTCCCCGACGTGCTCGGCGGCCTCGGTGGCGGTCATCTGCCCGCGCAGCGTCAGCTCCTCCATCAGCCGGATCCGGGTCGGGTGGGCCAGCGCGCGCATCGCGAGCGGGTCGGCCGCCAGGTCCCGCGGCTCCAGCCGGGGCAGCCGGTCGGCCGGGTCCGGCGTGCGGTCCGACTCGTGCGCAGTGCTCTCGATAGACACCTTTCGAAAGATAGTCTTCGAAAGGTGTCTCGTCAACGGCTGGTCTCGGATTGTTCCGGGGCGAGCGGCAGGTCGACCACGGGGGTGAGCCGGGCGTGCCCGCCGCGGCTACGGCCGGCCTGCTCGACCACCAGCCGGGCGGTCCGCCCGTCGAGCACCAGGGTCGCGATCTCGTTGCCGTAGCACGGGCCGGCGAGTCGCGACCAGCGCAGCTCCTGGCGGGGCACCCGGGCCACCCGGTCCAGCAGGAACCGGGTGGTGCGCTCCGCCGCCCGGCTCCAGGCGACCCGGAAGGCCAGCTTCATCGCGGCCGGCACGTAGTTGTGCACCGGTGAGCAGGTGAGCTGGTAGACCGGCGACCGGACGTCCGCGGGGTACTGCGCCTGCGCGGCGTAGGCGTGGTGCACGTCGCCGGAGAGCACGCAGATCGAGGCCGGGGGGCGCCCGTCGGACCCCGCGTGGTCGCCGCGACCCACGCAGCGGAACAGCTCGGCCAGCCGGTCGAAGGACTTCCGGAAGGCCGCCCAGTGCTCGAGGTCGGCCGCCCGGCGTGCCTTCTCGGCCCACCGCGCCACCAGCGGCCCGCGGGCGCCGTCGGCCAGCACCTCGTTCCAGGACTCGACGTCGTGCAGCGCCCGCGCCAGCAGCCAGGGCAGCGAGGTGCCCACCAGCAGATGGTCGTAGCTGCCCTCGACCTGGTCCTCGATCCAGCGGAACTCCGGCTCGGACACCATCGACCGGTCGCCCTCGTCGAGCATCCGGCCGCACCGCGAGTCGATCACCAGCAGCCGCGCCGGCCCCAGGTCCCGCCGGTAGGACCACTGCGCTCCCTTGTGGCCGTCGGCCTCCTTGTCCGCCGCCGCCGCGAACTCGCGCAGCATAGGCTCGCAGTCGCCGTCGTGGGCCCGCACCTTCTGGTACAGCTCGTTGGCAGCCAGGTCGCCCGGCGCCAGGTTGCCCAGGTGCTGGTAGACCCAGTACGACGACAGCCCGCCGATGATGCGCTCCTCCCACCAGGAGGTCGCCTGGGCGTCCCGCCGCCACTCCCGGGAGGTGTTCCAGTCGTCGCGCACGTCGTGGTCGTCGAAGATCATCGACGAGGGGATGCTCGCGAGCAGCCAGCGGACGTCGGGGTCGGCCCAGCTCTCCTCGTAGAGCCAGGTGTACTCCTCGTAGTCCTTGACCTGCTCGTACGGCTCGATGCTGGTGTCCCGGCGGGCCCGGATCCGGTCCTGGACCGCGTCGGAGGTCTCGTCGGCGTAGACCTGGTCGCCCAGCAGCAGCAGCGCGTCGGGCCAGCGCTCATCCGGCAGCCGAGCCATCCGCTTGGCGTAGAGGTCCAGGGCGTCGGGTGCGAAGTGGCGGTCGCTCGCCATCGCGGTCTGGGTGGCGTAGCGGCAGGAGCCGAAGATGATCCGCAGCGACCGCTCCGGGTGCAGGGTGCGGATCCGGGGGGCCGGGAGCCCGTCATCCGCCGGTGGCCAGGCGAGCACGCCGTCCAGGCGCACGTCGTACGCCGTGCTGGTGCCGGCCGGCAGCCCCTCGACCACCACCAGCGCGTAGTGGTGACCGCGCACCGTCCAGGTGTGCTCGGCGTGGCCGAGGACCTGCACCGTGCACGGCCGATCGGTCTGCACCCAGACCGTCGCATCGGTCTCCCCGACGTGGCGCAGCAGCGGTCCCAGCACCAGCGCGGTCATGCCGGCTGTCTACCACCGCAGCGCGCCGGCCAACCGGCCGGCCGACCCGGGCGGAAACCCGACCGGTCGCGGCGCTCAAGAACCCGGCCGAACGCGTCGTTACAGAAGAACCAGCAGTTTCACCGCAATGGCCCTGTCGAGTGCCCGATCTGTCACTTATGGTGGATGCATCGTCACCCGCCGTAGGCGGTTGGCAGGGGGTATGGCGGGGGCCAAGATGGGATCAAGGTCGATCACGATGGGAAGGTGGCGCAGCGTGCGCGCCGGCGTGGACACCGGTAGCACCACCGGTGTCGCCACCGCGGTCCTTGCGCTGCTCAGCGCCGGCATGCTGGCGGCCTTCGGGGTCGTCACCGCCGGTGAGCTGCGGGACCTCGGCCCGGCACCGCAGCGCTCGCAGGCCGGCGTGTTCGACCCCCCGGACATCACGTTCAGCCCGGCACCGGCCGAGACCGGCGGGGGTGGCGCTCCGACCGGCCGCGGCCCGTCCCGGCCTGGGCCCGTGCAGGCCGTGGGGTTGGTCGCGGTCCCGAGCGCGCCCGCCGTCCCGGCCGTCCTCCCGACCCCCGGACCGGCAACGCCCGCCCCGGCGGTCACACCCGCCCCGGCCGTCACCCCGGCCGTGACCGCCCCGACCGACCTGCCGCCCGCCACCGCGCCGACGCCTGGCCAGCCGGCGACCGAGCAACCTCCCGGTCCGGTGCTCACCGAACCGCCCCTCGTGACCCCCCAGCTGGCCTCGGACCATCACGGCCGGGCGCTCGGGCATCCGCACTCGAAGGGGTGGAACAAGAAGCACGGCTCGGACGGCTCGGACGGCCCGGTCTCGACCGCCAGGGTCACGCCGGCCGTCGCCGCGGCCAGCGACTCGTCGTCCGGCGGGGAGACCGCGGGTCGGCGCAGCGCCGGCGTGCCGACGCCGACCTGCCCGCCCGCGAGGCCCGGCCGGAGCGACCGCCAGAGCCGGGCGGCCACGGCGCCCCCGGTCCCGGCCGTCCTGGTGACCCCCGTCGCGACCCCGACCGCCCTGGTCCCCGCGCTGCTGGTCCCTCCGGTGCCGCCGGCGCCAGCGCCGGACGCCGGCAGCACCTCGTCGCACGGCAACGGCAGCGACAACGGCAACGGCAGTGACAACGGCAACGGCCACGGCAACGGCCACTCGGCTGAGGACGGCCACGGCCAGTCCCGGGGTCACGACCAGGGCTGACCCGCCCGGTTGGTCGCCCGGGGCATCCCGCCGGTACCTTGGAGGCTCGGCGTCTCACTCTGTGAGCCGCAGCACACCCGACCGACCGATCCGGGTGCGTCGACGGACCTACCGGCCCGTCCGTGCACCCGCGAAGCAGAGCCCGTCGGCGTTCCCCGGACACCCCGGGAGGCGTCCGCCGAGGCCGACGAGGAGTGCCCGTGACCGACAGCGCCGTCGGGGCCCAGCCCGCAGCCGCCCGCGCCCCTAGCGCCGCCGGCTCCGCCGCTCCGCCCAGCCCCAGCGAGCCCGAGCTCGTCCAGCTGCTCACCCCCGAGGGCGAGCGGGTCGAGCACCCGGACTACGCCCTCGACATCACCGACGACGAGCTGCGCGGCCTCTACCGCGACCTGGTCCTGGTCCGCCGCATCGACGCCGAGGCGACCGCCCTGCAGCGCCAGGGCGAGCTGGGCATCTGGGCCAGCGCTGCTCGGCCAGGAGGCCGCGCAGGTCGGCTCCGGCCGGGCGCTGCGGCCCGCACGACTTGGCCTTCCCGACCTACCGCGAGCACGGCGTCGCCTGGTGCCGCGGGCGTCGACCCGCTGAACCTGCTCGGGCCTGTTCCGCGGCGTCAACCACGGCGGCTGGGACCCGCAACGAGCACAACTTCCACCTCTACACGATCGTCATCGGCGCGCAGACCCTGCACGCCACCGGCTACGCGATGGGCATGCAGCAAGGACGGCGCGCGACGCGACGCGGTGATCGCCTACTTCGGCGACGGCGCGTCCAGCCAGGGCGACGTCAACGAGGCGTTCGTCTGGGCCAGCGTCTTCAACGCGCCGGTCGTCTTCTTCTGCCAGAACAACCAGTGGGCGATCTCCGAGCCGATCGAGAAGCAGACCCGCATCCCGCTCTACCAGCGCGCGCGCGGCTTCGGCTTCCCCGGCGTCCGGGTCGACGGCAACGACGTGCTCGCCGTGCCTCGCGGTCACCCGGGCGGCGCTGCGACGCGGCCCGCGACGGGCAGGGCCCGACGCTCATCGAGGCGTTCACCTACCGGATGGGCGCGCACACCACCTCCGACGACCCGACCCGCTACCGGCTCGCCGAGCGAGCTCGAGGCGTGGAAGCTCAAGGACCCGATCGAGCGGGTGCGGGCGTACCTGGACGCGCACCGGGCACGGCCGACGCAGCCGTTCTTCGACGCGCGTCGAGGCCGAGGCCGACGAGCTCGCGGCGCACGTCCGCGAGGGCTGCCTGGCGATGCCCGACCCGGAGCCGCTGGCGATCTTCGACCACGTCTACGCCGAGCGGACCCCGCTGGTCGAGCGAGGAGCGGGCCGCAGTTCGCGGCCTACCTCGACTCGTTCGACGAGAGCGGAGGCGCCGACGATGACCGCGATCGACGATGGCCAAGGCGCTCAACGAGGGCCTGCGCAAGGCGATGGAGAACGACCCCAAGGTCCTCATCATGGGCGAGGACGTCGGCAAGCTCGGCGGCGTCTTCCGGGTCACCGACGGCCTGCAGAAGGACTTCGGCGAGGACCGGGTCATCGACACCCCGCTCGCCGAGTCCGGCATCGTCGGCACCGCGATCGGCCTGGCGCTGCGCGGCTACCGGCCGGTGTGCGAGATCCAGTTCGACGGCTTCGTCTTCCCGGCGTTCGACCAGATCGTCACCCAGCTCGCGAAGATGCAGCTCCGCTCGCAGGGCAAGGTGCAGCTGCCGGTCGTCGATCCGCATCCCGTTCGGCGGCGGCATCGGCGCGGTCGAGCACCACAGCGAGTCGCCCGAGGCCTACTTCGCGCACACCGCGGGCCTGAAGGTCGTCGCCTGCTCCAACCCGGCCGACGCCTACTGGATGATCCAGCAGGCCGATCGCCGAGCGACGACCCGGTGATCTTCTTCGAGCCGAAGCGGCGCTACTGGGAGAAGGCCGAGGTCGACGACCGCGGCCGCTGACCGACGCGATGCCGCTGCACGCGGCGCGGGTGGTCCGCGCCGGGCACCGACGTCACGCTGCGCGGCGTACGGGCCGATGGTGAAGACCTGCCTGGAGGCCGCGACCGCGGCCGCGGAGGAGGGCCGCTCGCTCGAGGTCATCGACCTGCGCTCGCTGTCGCCGCTCGACTCGACACCGTGCTCGGCCTCGGTCGCCGCAGACCGGCCGGCTGGTCGTCGTGCACGAGGCGCCGGTGTTCCTCGGGCTCGGCGCGGAGATCGCCGCGCGGGTCACCGAGCAGTGCTTCTACCCCCTGGAGGCGCCGGTGCTGCGGGTCGGCGGGCTTCGACACGCCGTACCCGCCGTCCCGGCTGGAGGAGGACTACCTGCCCGACCTCGACCGGGTGCTCGACGCCGTCGACCGCTCGCTCGCGTACTGACAGAGGCCAGCGATGACCGACCGTCGAAGCAGTTCAAGCTGCCCGACGTCGGCGAGGGCCTCACCGAGGCCGAGATCCTGCACGTGGCTCGTCAAGCCCGGCGACACGGTCACGGTCAACCAGACGATCGTCGAGGTCGAGACGGCGAAGGCCGCGGTCGAGCTGCCCATCGCCGTTCGCCGGGGTCGTCACCGAGCTGCTGGTGCCACGAGGGCGCGACGGTCGACGTCGGCACGCCGATCATCACGGTCGACGACGGCAGCGGTGCCGGGCGCCGGCGGCGCCGGCCACGGCCGCCGACCCGCGGTGTCCGAGCACCGCCGCGCGACGACATGGCCCCGGCGGTCCCCGACGAGTCCGCGGTCGGCACGCCGGCCGAGGAGCAGGCCGTCGAGCCGGGGCTGATCGGAGGTCCGGCGCCGGGCGGCCGCACCGCGGTGCTCGTCGGCTACGGGCCGCGGACCGCCGCGGCCAAGCGCCGGCCGCGCAAGGGCGCGACCCCCGCCGGCGTCGCGGCCGCGGCGGCCCAGCAGGCGGTGCAGCGGTCGATGTTGACCGCGCCGGCCCCGGTGCAGGAGCCGACGGTCGCGGAGGCCGCCGAGGCTGCCCCGGCGTACACCGTCGGTGCGGGCGCCGCGGGCGCCGGCGTGCGCGTGCTGGCCAAGCCGCCGGTGCGCAAGCTGGCCAAGGACCTCGGCGTCGACCTGGCGCACGGTGGCACCGGTCCGGCGAGGGCGGCGTCATCACCCGCGACGACGTCGAGGCGCGCCGCGGCGGGCGCCGGCGCCGCGGCTCCGGCCGCCGCGCCGGCGTACGCGCCCGGCTGCCCGGTCGAGCGCGCGAGACCGCGGATCCCGATCAAGGGCGTGCGCAAGGTGACCGCGGCCAGGCGATGGTCGCCACGCGCGTTCACCGCGCCGCACGTCACCGAGTTCGTGACCGTCGACGTGACCCGCACGATGGAGCTGCGTCGACGCGGCTGAAGCAGCGACCGCGAGTTCGCGGGCGTCAAGGTGTCGCCCGCTGCTGCTGGTCGCCAAGGCGCTGCTGCTCGCGGTCCGGCGCAACCCGGAGATCAACGCGACCTGGGACGAGGCCGACGGCCAGGAGATCGTCGTCAAGCACTACGTCAACCTCGGCATCGCCGCGGCGACCCCGCGCGGCCTGATCGTGCCGAACATCAAGGACGCCGACCGGCTGTCGCTGCGCGAGCTGGCCGAGGCGCTGCGGCGAGCTGGCCGCCACCGCGCGCGAGGGCCGCGACGCCAGCCGGCCGACATGGCGGGCGGCACGATCACGATCACCAACGTCGGCGTCTTCGGCGTCGACACCGGCACGCCGATCCTCAACCCGGGCGAGTCCGCGATCCTGTGCTTCGGCGCGGTCCGCGACATGCCGTGGGTGCTCGAGGGCGAGGTCGCCGTCCGCCAGGTCACCCAGCTCGCGCTGTCCTTCGACCACCGGATCGTCGACGGCGAGCTCGGCTCGCAGTTCCTCGCCGACGTCGCCCGCGTGCTCGAGGACCCCGCCACCGCCCTCCTCTGGTAGGCCGCCGTCCCGCGGCCCCGCGGTCGGGCCGCTGCGGCCGCGTCGGCGCGTCGACCTCCGCCCTGCCGGGAGTCGACCTCCGCCCTGCCGGGAGTCGACCACGTAAAGCACGCTGCCGCCCGCTCCGCTACCTGGGCACGCGTGTTGTCGCGGGTGCCAACGTGCTTTACGTGGTCGACACCGGCGGGTGGGAGGCTCGGGCGGCGGCGGGGGCGGCGGCGGGATCGGTCAGGGGTCGAGGCGGAGGGCTTTGCGGGGGCAGCCGGCGACGGCGCGGGTGGCCCGGCGGACCTCGGCCGGGGCCAGCTCACGCTGCGGCAGGATCGGGTATCCCCACGAGTCCAGGCGCACCAGGTCGTCGGCCAGGTGGGCGCACATCCCGATGCCGTCGCAGGCGATCGGGTCGACCCGCAGCCGGGCCGCCGCCTGGCCGGGCACTGCGGTGTCGCCCGGCACCGCTGCCGGGCGACTCACAGCTCCTCCACCGGGACCGGCAGGACGGCGGGCCCGGCAGCCGCAGCGCACGGCCGGCGACGGCGGTGCGCCTCGACGTCGTCGGCGAAGGCCACCAGGCCGGTGAGCACCATCCGGACCGCACCGTCCGGGTGGTGGCACGCGCCCCGACCGGCGACCTCGCCGGCCCACTGCTGCAGCCGCCGGATGTCGCTGCGCCGGCCGGTGCCCCCCTGCAGCTCGGTCAGCGCGGTCGAGATCGCCGCCAGCCCGAACAGGCAGGGCCCGCACTGCCGGGCACTGGCCCGGGCCAGGTACGCCGCGAGCCGCGCCACCTCGGCGACCCCGCACACCGCGGGACCCACCGGCGCCAGCACCCCGCAGCCGAGCGACACCCCGGCAGCCCGGAGCGAGACCTCGTCGAGCGGCAGGTCCTTGACCCGCTCCCACGGCAGCCAGCTGCCGCCGTACCCGCCGACCAGCACGGCCTGCGGGGCCTCCCCCGCCGGCCAGCCACCGAGCAGCAGGGCCGCGCTCACCGGCGTCCCGGCCGCCAGCTCGAGCACGGTGCGCCGACCCGCGGCCAGCACGGTGACCAGGTTCGTCGGCCGGTGCTCGTCGACCCCGGACCGTGCGACCAGCGCGATGCGGGCCAGCGTCTCGACGTTGTGCACCAGCGTCGGGCGGCCGTCGACGCCGTGGACCGCGGTCGGCTCGCGGCGGGACCCGGGCACCGCGGGCCCGCCGGACAGCGCCTGCACGACCGCGTTGGACTCGCCGGTCAGGTAGCGGCTCGGCCCGGTGGCCAGCCGGACCGGCGGCTCGACCAGGCCCGCCGAACGCCGTTCCTGCAGCGCCCGGACCAGCACCCGGTGCGGCTCGTGCGCGTCGCCGTGCAGCCAGACGACCGACTCGGTCGCACCCACGGCCTCGGCGGCGTGCGCCAGCCCGTCGAGCACCAGGTGCGGCCGGTGCACGAGCAGCGCCGCGTCCTTGGCGCTGGCCGGCTCGCCCTCGGAGGCATTGCCGACGACCACGGGCAGCAGACCGGTGCGCCGGGTCGCGTCCAGCACCGTCTGCCACTTCCTGGCGGCCGGGAAGTGACCGCCGCCCCGGCCGGTCAGGTCGGTCGCGGCCATCGCGTCGACGAGCCGCTCGCCGTCGTGCCGGCTCGATCTCCGGACGCCGTACGCCGAGTGGTGGGCCGCCAGCGTGACGTCCGACGCTGTGGTGCCGTGACCGTCGACGGGGAACGTCACCGGGCCGTCCAGCAGCGACAGCGGCGGCCGGCGGTGAGGGTCCGGCCGGCCGGCCGGGACCAGCGCCAGGACCGGGCGGGCTTCCATCGAGGTCACCGCCTGGCCGAGGTCGGTACGGCGCGCATGCCGTGCCGCAGGGCCGAGCCAGGTGCTGACGTCAGCTCGTCGACGAGGTCACGAGGGCTGCGTGCGACGTACCGCCAGACGGCGAGGGCGAGCACCGCCGCCCCGCTGAGCAGGTAGAGCCACAGCAGCAGCGCGGTGTCGATGCCGGCGAGCACGCCGTGGCCCCAGACCAGCACCAGCGCCACCACGGCCACCTTGTGCACCGGCCACCAGACCCGGGCCACGACCCGGCGGCCCGAGAAGGACGCCGTCAGACCGGCCAGCAGCCCGGCGTACAGGCCGATGACGCCGAGCGTCACCGGCACCGGGCGGTACGTCGAGGCCATCGGCACGAACGTGCCGCGCCAGCCGACACCGGCGTAGCTGTCGGTGGCGAGGACCACCACGTGCAGCACCGTCAGTGCCAGGGTGAACGCGGCGAGGCTGACGTGCAGCCGGATCCGCGCGGTGGCGCTGGGCCGCCGCAGCCGCGACCGGCCCGGGTGGGAGAGCACCAGCCCGGTCATGACGAGCAGGACGAGCAGGACGTACGCCGACAGGCCGGCCGCCCGACCGATGATCCACGGGGCGTTGCGGTTGCCGGCCACCGACTGGGTCACCACCCCGAGCAGCCAGCCGGTCGCGGCGGCGCTGAGCCCGGCGAGCAGCATGAGCGCCGCCACGGCCGCAGCCCGGCGCAGGCCACGCAGGACGCGGGGCACAAGATCGTTCGCGACGTTGGGGGGCACCACGTCCGGCGTGTCGGCCGCGGACGTCGCGAACGATCTTTCGGCGTGGGGCAGCTGCGGGTCACCAGCCACGGTCGGCCTGCCAGGTCAGGAAGGGGCGCATGGCCCGGCTGACGCCGACCACGCCGTCGGTGTCGACCAGCAGGGCAGCGAGGCCGCGGTCGTCGGCGAGGCGTCGTACGTTGCCGCGGCCCGCGAGGAACAGCGCCTTGCTCCAGACCTCGGCCCGGGCGACGTCCGGCCCGACCACGGTCACCGAGAGCAGCCCGCTGTCGGCGGGCTCGCCGGTGCGCGGGTCGACCAGGTGGTGCACCGGCCGGTCACCGACGGTCCAGCGGCGCAGCCGCACCGAGGAGGTGGCGCAGCCCGCGTCCACCAGGGTGAGCACGGCCATCGGGTCGGACCCGCCGCGGGGGTCCTCGACCGCCACCCGCCAGCCGTCGCCGTCCGGACCGCGGCCGGCGGCCTGCAGGTCGCCACCGGCCTCGACCAAGGTCGCGGTCCCGGCTCCGGCCAGCTGCTGGGCGGCCCAGCGCACGGCAAGGCCCTTGCCGATGCCACCGAGGTCGACCGGGACCCGGCCGAGGCGCACCGCGCGGCGGTCCTCGTCGAACCGGGGTCGCCACCGTCGGCGCCCCGGCGCGGTCGGTCGCCCGGCTGGTCCGGCGGGGACCGAGACGTCGCCGGACCGGAAGGGCAGCGACCGGTCGTAGCCCCACGAGGTCAGGATGTCGAGGACGCGCGGGTCGAACAGGCCGTCGGTGTCGTCGTGGGCCCGGGCCGCCTCGCGCAGCGCGTCGAACAGCTCGGCCGGCACCTCGTGCCAGTGCTGCGGGGCCGCGTTGGCGCGCATCAACGCGCTGGTGGGGTCGAACCGGGTGCAGCTGGTCGCGACCCGGGTCACCACCTGCTCGGCCGCCTCGAGCGCCGCGGCCGCGCCGGTGCGGGCGCCGATCACTCGCAGCGTGACCCGCGCCCACCTCGACGACCTCATCGAGGCGTTCGGCCCCGAGCAGGTCTACCTCGAGGTCCAGAAGAACGGCATTGCCGAGCAGGACCGCGTCAACGAGGTCACCGTGGAGTTCTCGCGGGAGATCGGGCGCCCGCTGGTCGCCACCGGCGACGTCCATTACCTGGGGCGCGAGGACTACGACCACCACCAGGCGCTGTTGTGCGTGCAGACCAAAAGCACGCTCGAGAGCCCGAAGCTCACCTTCGACACCAACGAGTTCTACCTGCGCTCCAGCGAGGAGATGGCGGAGTCCTTCGCCGAGTGGCCGGAGGCACTCGCCTCGACGCTGGAGATCGCCGAGCGCTGCGACGTGGAGATCGAGCTCGGCAAGCAGCTCATCCCGCGCTACGAGACCCCCGCCGGCCAGCCCGAGGCCGAGTACCTCCGGGAGCTCGTGGACCAGGGCCTGCTCCTGCGCTACTGCGATCCCGTCCCCGCGGAGGCGCGCGAGCGCGCCGACTACGAACTGCGGGTGATCGAGGACATGGGGTTCAACGCCTACTTCCTGATCGTGTGGGACTTCGTCCGCTTCGCCAAGGAGAACGGCATCGCCGTCGGACCGGGGCGCGGCTCGGCCGCCGGCTCGATCGTCTCCTACTGCCTCGCCATCACGGACGTCGACCCGCTGCGCTACGACCTGCTCTTCGAGCGCTTCCTCAACCCCGAGCGCGTGTCGATGCCGGACATCGACATCGACTTCTCGGTCCGCGGCCGGGAGCGGGTGATCCGCTACGTGACCGCCAAGTACGGGTCCGACCACGTGGCCCAGATCGTGACCTTCGGCAAGATGTTCCCGCGCGCGGCCACGCGCGACGCCGCGCGCGTGCTCGGGCTCGAATACGCGGCCGGCGACCGCCTGGCGAAGCTCATCCCCGACCCGATCATGGGCCGCTCGCCCAGCTTCGAGGACTGCCTGAAGCCGGGCGAGCCGTTGCGCGCCGCGGTGGACGAGGACCCGCAGTCCGCGCGGATTGTCGACCTGGCGAAGGGGCTGGAGGGGATCGTGCGCAACTCGTCGATCCACGCCGCGGCGGTCGTGATTGCCGACCGGCCGCTGACCGACATCGTCCCGCTCCAGCTCGCGGATGCCGGGGCGGGGAGGACGGCGAGAAGGTCTACCGCACGGTCACCCAGTTCTCGATGAAGCCGATCGAGGAGATCGGGCTGCTGAAGATGGACTTCCTCGGCCTGCGCAACCTCGACGTCATCGAGGACGCGATCGCGATCATCGAGCGCTCGACGGGCGACCGGATCGACATGACGACCCTGCCGCTCGACGACCCGCCGACGTACGAGATGCTCTCGCGTGGCGACTCGGTCGGCGTGTTCCAGTTCGAGTCCGAGGGGATGCGCGAGGCCCTGAAGAAGGTCCGCCCGACGGAGTTCGAGGACCTGGTGGCGCTCAACGCCCTGTACCGGCCCGGCGCGATGGACCAGATCGGGACCTACGCCCGGGGCAAGCGCAACCCCGAGACCATTCAGTACCCCGACGAGCGGCTGCGTCGGATCCTCGAGCCGACCAAGGGCGTGATCCTCTACCAGGAGCAGGCGATGCAGATCGCCAAGGACCTCGCCGGCTTCTCGGGCGCCAAGGCGGACGACCTGCGCAAGGCGATCGGGAAGAAGAACCGCCAGGCGATGGGCAAGCTCAAGCCGGAGTTCTTCGACGGCTGCGCCGCCTCGGGGACGTCGCCCGAGACGACCGAGTGGCTGTGGCAGACCAACGAGCGGTCCGCCGACTACAGCTTCAATCGCAGTCATGCCGCCTGCTATGCCCTGATCGCCTACCGCACGGCCTGGCTGCGAGCCAACCACCCCGCCGAGTACATGGCCGCGCTGATCTCCTCGGTCATGGACACCAAGGACAAGGTCCCCTACTTCGTCGCGCGTTGCGAGGAGATGGGCATCGAGATCCTGCCGCCCGACGTCAACGAGTCAGACCACGAGTTCGTCGTCGTCGGCGGCAACATCCGCTTCGGGCTGGACGCCGTGAAGGGCGTCGGGTTCGCCGCCGTGGAGAAGATCAAGGGCGCGCGCGAGGAGGGCGGCCCGTTCACCTCGCTGTGGGACTTCTGCGAGCGCGTGGACTCCCGGACCGTGAACAAGCGCTCGATCGAGGCGCTGATCAAGTGCGGCGCCTTCGACGCCACCGGCGCCTCGCGCAAGGGGATGCTGATCGTGCTCGAAGCCGCGCAGGGAGCGGGCCAGAAGTCCCAGGAGGACGCCCAGATCGGCCAGGGCTCCATCTTCGACCTCGGCGGCGACGGACTCGGTGGGGGAGAGTCGAACGGCGCCGCGCGCCGCAGCCCGTTCGCGCCCGCCCACCCGCCGATCCCGGCGGAGGAGTTCGACCGCGCGCAGCTGCTGGCGGTCGAGAAGGAGGCGCTGGGCCTGTTCATATCCGAGCACCCGCTCAAGGCGGTACGCAGCGCGCTGGCGGCGCGGGTCGACTGCTCGCTGGCCGAGCTGGCCGGCCGCCGCGACGGCGAGTGGGTCCGCGCGGGGGGCATCGTGGCGGCGACCAAGCGGATCCGCACCAAGAAGGGCGATCCGATGATGTTCGCCACCCTCGACGACCTCGAGGGCCAGGTCGAGCTGCTGGTGTTCGGCAACGTGCTCTCCACGGCCGAGGACGCGCTGGCCGCCGACCGCATCGTCGTCGTGCGCGGACGGGTCGACCACAAGGACGGCGCGACGTGCCTGATCGTCCAGGAGGCGGAGGAGTTTCAGGCGACCCCCGAGGAGCTCGCCGCCGCCGAGACCCAGATGGCCCAGCGCGCCGCCGACCGCGAGCGGGTACTGCGCGTCCGCGTGGACGCCGCCCGCCTGCCCGCCACCGTCATCGACGACCTCAAGCACCTCCTCGAGAACTTCCCCGGCGACTCCGAGGTCGTGATCGAGATGCGCACCGCCAGCGGCGACCGGCGTCTTCGCCTGGGCGAGGGCTACCGGGTCACCCCGAGCACCGGCCTGCGCGCGGAGCTCGACCGCCTGCTGGGCGACGCCACGCTCAGCCCCGCCTGACGCGACAACACTCGATGAGGTCCTCGAGCCCGGCTCAAGGTCTCGGCAGGAAGCGACCGATGCACGATGTATCCATGCCTACTCCGGAGACACCATGAAGAAGATCCCGATTTTCGCCGGGCTGGCCGCGCTTGCGCTGGCCGTCCCCGCACAGGCCCATGAGCACCCGGGCAAGGCCCACAAGCAGCACAAGGCGGGCAAGCAGCACACGTGTGCGCCCCACGCCGTGGGCTACAACGCTCGCGGCACGTTCGTGAGCTCGACCCTCAATCAGACTGCCGGGGCGGCGACGCCCGAACGCCGCGACGACCGCTACAGCGGAAGCGTCGTGGTCAACGTCACGAAGGCGAACCACAAGGCGCCCACGGGCCCGCAGACGTTCACGCTCAACAACGCCAAGGTGAAGTTCGCCGACGCCGACGGCAACGGAGTGGCTGACGAGCCCAAGGAGGGCGACCGGGTCAAGCTCCACGGCAAGGTCACGAAGCTGAAGCGCAAGTGCGACCAGACCGGCTTCACACCGGAGGTCACGGTCCGCCAGGTGCAGTTCAAGGCACCCAAGCCGGCCACGCCGTAGACGAATGCTCGGCCCGGTAGCGCCCCGCCCTAGCGGGGCGCCCGCGCCAGGTAGCTCTTTCCCGCCCGCAGCGTGATGTTCTTCGCGCGGCGGAAGTCGCGGACGACGACTCGGCCGCGAGTGACGCGGGTGAGGGTCCCGTCGCAGCGGTCGGACGTGATCCAGCTTGTGCCGCGCACCGTCGCCGCGCTGTAGCGCCCGCGGGTGCGGAAGCGGCCGGTAGCGCGGGATCGCAACCGGCGTACGACGCGCCGGGAGAGCGCAGCGAATGCGGTGCCCGTGCCGCGCGCCGAGCTGAGACAGCTTCTGAAGCTCGAGCCCTTGAGCCGCAGCTCGGTCAGGCCCCTCGCGCTACGTGCCCGCGACTGCAGCACCTGGAACACGCCGGAGAGGAACTCACCCGACTGCAGCTTCGTGCTCGTCGCGTCGCGCGCGGTCGTGACGCGAACCGTGCCCCGGCGCGTATCGAGCAGCGAGCCCATCGGGATCTGCCGTGCCGCCCTGAGCGGGACGAAGCGCCGGCCCTTCAGCCCGGGGACCGAGAGGCTCGCAAACGCCGCGTTGCCGGGGAGGCTCACGTACACCCGGCCGCGGACCACTTGGACGTTCATCGTCCGGCCGAGCCTCGGCGGAGGAAGCCCACTGGGCGGGCCCGGGACCCCCGGAGTGGAAGGCACCGACTCGAACGCACCGATGTCGCAGGCGCCCTGCTGTGGACGCGCGACGCCGCGCTGGTCCGTGGCCGGGGGTGGACATCCGATCGCGGCGTCGATCGCCGGACTGCCCGCGCCCAGCGCCATCGTGTCCGTTTGCCCGCCGTTGTCCGCCAGCGGGCCGAGCAGCGGATCGGTGGTGCGCTTGTCGGTACCCGCCGTGAAGGCGCAGTCGGTTGCGCCCTCCAGGTTTCCGCCCTGGGAGTGCAGCTGCCCCACGGTCGAGCTGTCGGCGCAGTTGCTCGGCGCGCCGTTGACCTGGTTGGCGGCGACGATCGTGTTCACGAATGCGACCTGGTCGTTGACGAAGAAGCCGCCCGCCTGCCCGTTGGTGCCCGAGACGGAGTTGCCGGCGAGGGTGACGTTCCGGAGTGTGGTCGAGTTGGCATCGGCGTTGTAGAACATCCCGCCTCCCTGGGACCCGCTCCCCGTCAGCTGGTTGCCGGAGATGGTCACGTTGGTGAGCGTGGACGTGGGCGTGCCGTTGTCGAAGATCCCGCCGCCCTGTGGCCCGAACGGCGACATGAGGCCGCGCTCGCCCACGTTCCCGCTCACCGTGACGTTCAGCAGGTTCATCCGGTTGCCGTTGAAGATGCCTCCACCCTGGTTGTTGGTCGACGAGCCGTTCACGCGATTGCTTGTCACCGCCGCGTCCGACAGGTTGAAGGTGCCGTCGGCGAAGACTCCTCCGCCCTGCGCGACGCCCCCTCCGCCGGTGATCGTGACCCCGGAGATCGAGGTCGTCGTCGTCGCATTCAGCAGATGGATGACCCGGTCGGCGCCCGTGCCGACGATCCGGGTCGTGCGCGCGCCGGCGCCGACGATGGCGAGCGCGCCGCTCGAGACGACGTCGTTGATGTCCAGGTCCCCGCTGTCGTTCGCATCGTCGCCGGTCGCACCCGTCAGCTGGTAGGTCCCGGCGGGCAGGTCGATGGTGTCGTCCCCGCTGTGGGCATTCGACTCCTCCACCGCCGCGCGCAGGGTGCAGGGTTGCGTGCAGACGCCGTCGCCGGGCGAAGTGTCGGTGGTGGAGTCACCCGTGGAGTTCACGGCGTAGGCGGCGGCATTCGCCGCTCCCGGGAGGACGAGCGGCATCACCGCCACGAGGGCGCCCAAGACCGCGACCAGCCCCTGTCTCGAACTCCGCTTCATCTCACCTCGATTTCCCATCCATGGGGGTCTGCCGCGCCGGGGCGAGCCTACCGGCTGGACCGTCGCGCGGCCAGGCCTTCCTCGCGCAGCCGCTTCATCGCGTCCACGTCGGCCTTGGCCGGCGCCTTTCCCTCGAGGCCGGGGCCTTCGAAGATCGAGGGGAGGTCCTCGAACCGGGGCTCGGACAGAAACGTGGCGCAGCCCTCGCGGCCCAGCTCGCCATCCCCCAGCGGGGCGTGGCGGTCCACGTTGGAGCCCAGCGCGGTCTTGGAGTCGTTGACGTGCAGGGAGCCGAGCCGCTCGAGGCCGACGATCTCGGCGCACTCGTCGACGACCGCGGCCAGCGACGCTGGAGTGCGGACGTCGAAGCCCGACGCGTAGAGGTGACAGGAGTCCAGGCACACGCCCAGGCGCTTGTCGCCGCTGGCCTTCTCGATCAGCGCGGCCAGCTCGTGGAATGAGCGGCCCAGCGTGCCGCCCGAGCCCGCCGTGTTCTCGAGGTGCAGCGGGCAGCCCTCGGACTCGGCCAGCGCTTCGGCGATCACCTTCGCCGCGCGGTCGATCGCCTTGGCCGTCGCCTTCTCGTCCGCCCCGAGCAGGGCCGAGCCGGCGTGCAGGACGACCCCGCGGGCGCCCAGGGCGGCGCCCGAGCGCAGCGCGATGGTGAGCGAATTCACGGACTTCTTCCGGATCTCGAGATCCTCGCTGGCGCAGTTGATCAGGTACACGGCGTGGAACAGGCACGCCTTCACCACCTTCGAAGCCTCGAAGGCCTCCCGGTACGCCGCCACCTCCTCGTCGTGGTACTCGCGCACTCGCCACGCCCGCGGGTTCTGGTTGAAGAACTGGATCGCCTGGGCGCCGCGCTCCTCGCCGCGCCCGACCGCGTTCGCCGGGCCGCCCGCGGGGGACACGTGGGCGCCGACTAGCATCCGATCGTCTCCATGAAAGTCCGCTTCGCTCCTTCTCCGACCGGCGCGCTCCACATCGGCGGCGCGCGGACGGCGCTCTACAACTGGCTCCTCGCCCGAGGGCCCGCCTATGGCGACGGCGAGATGCTCCTGCGGATCGAAGATACCGACCGAGAGCGCTCCACACCCGAGAACGTCGAGCAGATCTTCGACGCGCTGCGCTGGCTGGAGCTGGACTGGGACGGAGACCCGATCTTCCAGTCCCAGCGCGCGCATCGCCATCGCGAGGCGCTCGAGCAGCTGCTCGCCTCCGGTCACGCCTACCACTCCAACGCCACCGCCGACGACGTGCGCGCGTTCAAGGAGCGCCACGGCGACGACAAGGGGTTTCGCGGCGAGGCCGAGGACTCGGGCGCGGTGCGGCTGCGGGTGGGGGAGGGCGAACCGTTGCGGGTCGACGACCTCATCCGCGGGGAGACCACGTTCGCGCGCGGGCACATGGACGACCCGGTCATCGCCCGCGCCGACGGATCCGTGCTCTACAACTTCGCCGTCGCGGTCGACGACCTCGACGCCGGCGTCACCCACGTCGTGCGCGGCGAGGACCACCTGTCGAACACTCCGAAGCAGCTCGTGGTCCTGGAGGCGCTCGGCGCGCAGCCCCCCGCCTACGCGCACCTCCCGCTGCTGCACGGCCCGGACGGCAAGAAGCTCTCAAAGCGCCACGGTGCGGCCTCGGTGCAGGAACTGCGCGACGCCGGCTACCTGCCTGAGGCGGTCCGGAACTACCTCGCCCTTCTCGGCTGGGGCCACGAGGACGACACCAAGCTCTCCACCGAAGAGGTGCTGGGGCTGTTTCGCATCGAGGACGTCTCGCGCAACCCGGCGCGCTTCGACGAAACGAAGCTGCGCTGGCTCAACGGGCTCTACCTGCGCGAGCTGCCGCTGGACGAGCTGACCGCCCGCCTGGAGACGTTCACGGGTCGCGAGGGACTGCGCGAGGCCGCGGCGATCACCCAGGAGAAGATCCAGACCCTGGCGGACTTCTGGCCGCTGGCCGGCTTCCTGTTCGACGGTCCGGCCGACGACGCGGCGGCGTGGGAGCGGGTCATGGGTCGCAACGGCGCCAAGGAGACGCTGGCCCAGGCGCGCGAGGCCCTGGCCCGCGCCGAGCCGTTCGACGTGGAGACCGTGGAGGCCGCGCTCCGCGGCCTCGTCGAGCATCTCGGCGTGAAGCCCAAGGACGTCTTCCAGCCCGTGCGCGTGGCCATCGCCGGCACCACCGTTTCGCCGGGGATCTTCGAGAGCGTGGCCGTCTTGGGACGCGACGAGGCCCTGCGCCGGATCGACGCCGCGCTGGCCCGCTGAAGGGCCTTCCTCCAATATCTGTCTAAACCATTCGTCCATTTCTGCCGATAGGGCGGGTGACGTCGCGACTCGGATGTCGCGGCCACTCCTCCGAGACAAGCGCTATCGAGCAGATACGATGAAGCTAGCTACAGCCGTGCCCGTGCCTCCCACCAAGAACCTGACGGGTCCCGATACAGCGGTCGCGTCGCGGCGCCACAACGAGGGTCACGGGCGCCGCTTGACCGCCGCGTTCGAGGCGCTCGAGGCGTTCCCCGCCCTCGCGGAGTCACGCAACCGGATCCTCCGTCTCTTCACGCAGGACCAGCCGTCGACGGCGGACGTCGTGTCCGCCGTGGAGTCCGACGTCGCGCTCGCGGTCGCCGTGCTTCGCCTGGCCAATCAGGTGGAGGGCAAGACCCGCGGCAGGGTGGACAACGTCGTCAAGGCGGTCGAGGTGCTCTCGCCCGAGGCCGTCCATGCCCTCGCCAGCCGCGCCCGCACCTTCGACTTCTTCGAGCGCAGCGGCGTCTGGGACGTCGCGCCCGAGCAGTTCCGCCTGCACGCCCTGGCCACCCAGCGCGCGGCCGACCGCCTGGCCAGCGAGCTCAACTACGGCCACCGCGACCGCATGATGGTGTCGGCGATGCTGCACGACATCGGCAAGCTCGTCCTGATCCACGCGTATCCCGGCTATCCCGTGCAGGTGCACGGCGAGGCCCGGACGCCGGAGGAGCGCCTCCAGCGCGAGCGCCGCGACCTCGGCGTCGACCACGCGCTCGTCGGCGGCGTCCTGGCCCGCCGGTGGGGCCTGCCGAAGTCGCTCGCCTCGACGATCGAGCGCCACCACGCCGACGACGCGACCGAGGAGGCGGCCTACGTCCGCCTCGCCGACATGCTCGCCCACTACGGGCAGGGCGGCCCCGTCTCGCCGGCCGAGCTGCTGAAGGCGGCGCGACAGATCGGGATGAACCCCCCGGCGCTGCGCCGCGTGATGTACGAGCTCCCCTACCCGCAGAACGGCCGGGCGCGCCAGATCGACCCGTGTCCGCTGTCGGATCGCGAGCTCGACGTGCTCAAGCGCTTGGCCACCGGCAAGGTGTACAAGCAGATCGCCTCCGAGCTCTCACTGTCGACCAGCACCGTCCGCACCCACCTGCACAACATCTACGGGAAGCTGGGTGCGGTCGACCGCGCCCAGGCTGTCCTCGTCGCCACCGAGCGCGGCTGGATCTAGCGGCTCGGACCGGCGCCGCGCGCGGGTCCACAGCCAGAACGCGACGGCCACCCCGATCCCGTCTATCGCCCAGTCCAGTGGCGAGCCGATCCGACCGTGCACGAAGTGCTGGTGCACTTCATCGGTCGCCGCGTAGCCGATGGTCACGGCCGCGGCCCACCACGGCGCGCGATAGCGGAAAGCCCGCAGCCAGAGGAACCACAGCAGGCCGAACTCGGCCGTGTGGACGATCTTGCGCAGGATCAGGTCGACCAGCCCGAGGCTCGTCTTGAGATCGGGCTGCGCGCTGAGAAAGAAGATCAGCCCCATCAGGGCGAGGGGCGGCAGGTAGCGGCCGAGAAGTCGCATAAGGTGGGAAGGGTAGGAGGCCGAGATGATCTCCATCACCACCAAGTCGCCGTATGCCCTGCAAGCGCTGGTCGAACTGGGCCGCAGCGGCGGGCCCGCGCCGGTCCCGATCGGCGAGCTGGCGAGGCGGCGCGACATCCCCGTGCAGTTCCTCGAGCAGCTCTTCGCCGTGCTGCGCCGGGCCGGGGTGCTGCGCTCCCAGCGCGGCGTGAAGGGCGGCTATTCCTTCGCGCGGGAGCCGAGCGAGATCACCGTGCTGGAGCTGGTCGAGCTGCTCGACGGCCCGGTTGGCGCCGAGGCGAAGGGCGTCTTCGCCGAGGCGGCCGGCGCCGCGCGTGACGTCCTCGCCAAGACCACCGTGGCGGACGTCATCGAGCGCGAGCGCCGCGATGCCGGCGCGGCGATGTACTACATCTAGCCCTGCGGCCCGCGATCCCCGTGGTTGCTTGGGTTTCGCCGGCCGCGCGACAGTCTGCGCGACAGTCCATGCCGAAACGGAAACGGATCTTGCTGCGATCACTCGTGCGTTCGTTTGTTCTCACTGAGCCCGAGCTGTAGGCGTCGAGCGGCAACCGGGGCCAGGGAGAACAGCGGCCGGCGCGGCAAAGGACGGGGGGAGGGGTAGGGGTGATCTCTGCGGCGACCGATCTTCTACTTCACGCTGCTGTGTGGGGTCCAAGTCCCAAATGGGGCCTACTCTGGTTAGTAGTAGTTTGTCTGTCCTCTTTAGGAAAAGGGACTCTCGGGACGTTTGTGTCTGACACCCCTGAACTGGCGGTACAAGCGGTACAAGGGGTACAGGTGTGCGTGGGTTAGGGTCGGCGGGTGGCCGAAGCCTCGGATGAGCTGACCCTTCTGCGGGCGCTGGTTGAAGCCCACGCACAGACCGACGACTCGGGCGCTCGAGAGCCGATCCTGTACCTGCGGTTTTTGGGGGGCGCTCAACTGCAGCACCCTGGCTTGCGTGCCGACTTGCCGCCGGTGGACGAGACAACGCTTTCCGAGATGGACTACGACGGCTTGTTGGATGTCGACATGAGTAGCGATACCTGGCAGATCGTTCCCACACCTCGCGGTCGCGGTCTGGTCGAGACTCATGATCGGATCGAGGGGGGGCCGGTTGGGGATCTAAAGCCGTTGGAGGCCGCTGTTGCTGTTCAGGCGGCTGCCGAGAAGAAGCTTGCTACATGCCGCCCTTCTCCCAATACCGGCGCAACTCCAACAGCACAGGACGGACCGCCGGCCAACCATGCAGTTCTTCTCCGTCACAAACAACCGCCCCCCCGATCTAGCGAAGGGAACACATCGCGAGGTATTCACCGGGACCTATTGCTGGCGTCTCCAGCTCCCCCCGGTCGGTCTCACACGCCGTCTGCAGCGCTGGCGGGTTCGGGGGGGTACTTGAAAAGTTGATGTCGTAGTCGCAGGTCCACTGTCCATGGGTCGCGTCCAACGTGAACGTGGGGGTGTTCCCGTTGGCGAGTTGGAGACCGTTGCACGCGGCCTTCCCGGCGGTTCCGAACGGGGCGCTGCCCTTGGCTCCGTCGTTGACGCAGTCGCCTTGGTTGACGAACACGCCGCCCGCGTTCGAAACGAGCGCCTTCCATCCCCCGTGCCGGCAGAGGTTCGCAGCGTCGTTGTTGCCGCCCTTGGCCGCCAAAGCAGGACCAGCCCCAACCACGCTCACCGCCACCGCCAGCGCCCCGATGACCACCACGCTCCGCAGACGATGCATCGCCCAACCTCCCTGGCGCGACTCCGCGCCGATAGCTCCACGCGCAGCCTAGCTCGACGACGCGCCGCTGTGCGTGGCGTGCCGGGCGATAGCTCAGGTATCGGACCAGGACCCCCACCCCCTGGGCTCAGCCACCACCATCTCATCCACCACTTCCTCACCGACCTCACGCCACCGCCTCCCCGGTTGGATCGTTTGAGACGGCCCATGCAGGCGGGATACTGGGCGGGCGATGTCGCAGGAGAACGTGGAGATCGCGCGGTTCGCCACCGGGTACCTGGACGCATGGGCGTACCAACACACGATCAATGAGCTGATTCCGTTCGGCGACGATCGCGTCTTGGCGCACGCAACCCTGCGGGTGGCGGGTCGGGAGAGCGGGGTGGAGGTCGAGGGAGACATCTACTACTGCTTCTGGCTTCGGCACGGGCGCTTCTTTCGAGCGGAGGACCATCTGACCCCGAAGAGAGCACTCGGCGCGCTCGGCCTCACTGGTGACACCCTCGAAGCCGCAGGGCTGCGGGAGTAGGCCGATGTCGCAGGAGAACGTGGAAGTGGCAAAGCAGACCTTAGAGGCCTTCCTGCAGGGCGACCTCGACCGTTTCCTGTCCTACATACACCCCGAGGTGGAGTGGCACTCGCGGCTGGGCGAGGTGGAGGGAACCCACCACGGGCACGATGGGGTCCGCCAGTGGTGGGCAGGCTTGTTTGAGGTCTTTCCCGACTGGAGCCCGACGATCAGGGAAGTGCGCGACGTGGACGATTTCGTCCTTTTTCATGTAGATGTAGCTGCCAGCGGCGCAGGGAGTGGGCTCGGCGTAGACGAGGACTTCTGGCAGGTCGCCGAGATCCAGGGCGGTCGCATCGTCTGGTATCGCGTCTGCCCCACCGAGCAGGAGGCCCTCAAAGCCGTGGAGCTGCGGGAGTAGGGCGATGTCGCAGGAGAACGTGGAGCTCGTGCGACTCGGGTATGAAGCGTTCAACCGAGGAGACCTCGACGGCCTCCTCGATCTGTGCGCCCCGGATGTCGAGTGGCAGGACCCTGTCGCTATTGACACCTCCGCCGTCACGGGAAAGGACGCGGTCCGTGCTTTCTTCGAGACGGTCATGGAACCGTGGGAGGAGTTGCGCAGAGAACCCGAGGAAATCATCGACCTCGCCGAGGATCGGGTGCTCGTCCTGTTCCACACGGCCGCGCGTGGCAAGGAGAGCGGTATTGAGGTCGATGCCCGAGCCGGAGATCTGTTGACAGTCAGGGACGGGCTCCTCCTTCGTTGGATGGCCTACCCGGACCGCGCCGCGGCCCTCGAAGCCGCCGGTCTGCGGGAGTAGGCGATGTCGCAGGAGAACGTGGAGATCGTGCGGCGAAGCTTTGAGCACCAAAGCGCGACGGGCGAGCCCCTATGGGAATTGATCGATCCTGAGGTCGAGTGGGTGATTGACCCGACCGGGCTCCTGGCTGGAACCTATCGCGGTCACGAGGGAGTCAAGACCTTCTTCGAGCGCCTGATGGAGGCGTTCGACAGGTCGGAGTTCGAGATTGATCGCTTGGTTGACGTCGGCGAATCCGTGGTCGTGCTCGGGCGGTTCCGATTCCACGGGGAGGGGAGCGGCGTCGCGGCAGAGCAGTCAGCCGGCTGGGTGACTGGCGTGCGCCGAGGCGCGATCGTGAGCGCCAGGGTCTATTTCAGGCAGGCCGAGGCCCTCGAAGCCGTGGGGCTGCGGGAGTAGGCGATGTCGCAGGAGAACGTTGCGGTCGTACGAGCGGCAATGGAGGCGTTCAACCGACGCGATGGCGAGGGATTCGGGGCGCTCCTCGCTGGCGACGTTGAGATCGTGCCGGTGCGAGCGGCCTTGGAGGGGACGAGCTACCGCGGGCCCGACGCTGCTCCCCAGTACTGCGCGGCCGTCGATCAGACCTGGGAGCACCTCAGATGGGAGATCGAGGAGTTCCGTGAGGGCGGCAGTTGGGTGCTTGCCCTGGGACGCATTCGAGGCCGCGGACGTGACAGCGGCGCAGAGATTGACGCTAGAGCAGGGTGGGTCGCCGTGTTCCGCGATGGACTGATCACAAACTTCCATACATACGCCGATCGGGCCGAGGCTCTCGAAGCCGTAGGGCTGCCCGAGTAGGCGAGCGGCGGGATACTGGGCGGGCGATGTCGCAGGAGAACGTGAAAGTCGTCGAGCGGTTTTTGGAGCAGTTCGTTGTGACCGGTCAGCTAACGGATGCCGTCGCTACGGATGTCGTCTGGGACATGAGCACCTTCAGGGGCTGGCCCGACCAGCCCGAGTTTCATGGGTCCGAGGCCTTCGCCGAGTTCATGAGCGCTTGGCGCGCGCCCTACGACAACTGGAGCATGTCCGTCGATCAGATTCTCGACGGGGGTGGCGACAAGGTGGTCGCGCTCGTGGCGCAGCGGGGTCGGTTGCCCGGGAGCAACGCCGACGTCCAGCAGCGGTACGGCATCGTCTACACAGTCGAGAACAGTCAGATTCAACGTGGCGAGGCGTATATGACCAGCGAGGAGGCCGTCGAAGCCGTGGGGCTGCGGGAGTAGGCGATGTCGCGGCAGAACGTCGAGGTCGTCGAGCGAGCGGTCGCCGCGATCAATGCGCGGGACATCGACTCGTACCTCGCCTGTTGCACAGAGGACATCGAGTTGTGGACGCCGTTGACTGCTGTCGCCGGGGTGTACGAAGGCTCGGTTGGCATCGAGCGGTTCTTTGCCGACATCGAAGATGCGGCTCCTGACTTCCGGATAGACCTTGAACGCGTGGAAGCGATTGGCGGCGACCGGGTTCTCGCCTTCTTGCGCGTTACCTCTACCGGGCGAGCTAGCGGCATTCCCACCGAAAACCACACCACGAATATCTACGACTTCGCCGCAGGCAAGATTAGGCGGCTCCGAATCTTCCTCGACCGCCAGCAAGCCCTCGAAGCTGTGGGGCTGCGGGAGTAGGCAGGCGGCGGGATACTGGGCGGGCGATGTCGCAGGAGAACGTGGAGATCGTGCGTCGAATGGCGGAGGTGTGGAACGAGCGACGCTGGGAGGGCGTCATCGACGACGGCCTTCTCCACCCGGACATCGAGTACCACGACGACCCGGCTTGGCCGGAAGCCAGGTCGGCGTACGGTGCGGACGCGTTGGTGGATCGCTTCGACGAGGTCCTGGAACTGATCGGCCGGGGCGCGCACGTCGAAGTGCAGCGAACGGTCGCCGACGGCGACCAGGTCGGGATCGTGTTCGGCCTGAGCGGCGAGGGGGCGGCCAGCCACATCCCGTACGAGTACAGGTGGGGCTACCTCTGCCGGGTCGAGGGCGGGCAGATCCGTTACATCCAGGCCTACTTGAACGCCGACGAGGCGATCGAAGCCGTGGGGCTGCGGGAGTAGGCGAGCCCATCTGTAACGCTTGTACCGCTTGTACCGCGCACCCGGAGCCAAGACCCACGCAGCCAGGCACGGGCATGTAAACGACAGGGCCAGACAAGCGATCGCTTTGGGCGCCGACTCAGCCGCGTAAAGGGGCCGCAACCTTCTCCCCATCTTCCGTTTCTTCCGTACCCCAACAGTCCAAGAGCGTGGAAACAACGAGAGCTGGATACGCCCGCTTTCGGCCGCGTTCCGCCACGGAAAACGCACGCGCTCGCGCGACACTCTGCGCGACAGTCGGTCCCGGTGCCGAGCGGTCCTCAGCGGTGCGGAGCGGTAGCGATTAGGCACGAGCTGGTAGGGCCAGGCACGGCTAGAGTCATGTACTACATCTAGCGAGCCCTCAGCCCCTACGCGGGAAACCGCGCTAGCACCGGGCCTTTCTACCGCTCTCGACCGCCGGGGAAACCGCTGGAAGCGGAGGCCCGGTGTCACGCAAGTGTCACGCGGTCATCTGACGCACGAGCCGGGCGGTGCCCCGGGCCGTTGCACGCACGTGGGCCCCTGCGCGGGATACTGGGCGGGCGATGTCGCAGGAGAACGTCGAATCCTTCAAGCGCGGCGTCGAGGCTTGGAACCGGGACGACTATGACGCGTGGATCGATGAGTTCGATCCTGAGCTTGAATGGTTCGCACTGATGGAGGTGTTTCGTGGGCATGCCGGAGCCCGGCAGGCTTGGGAGAGCTTCAAGGGCGATATGCAACTCACAGCTCGATTCGACGACGTTCGCGACCTCGGGGAATCCGTTCTAGCCCTAGGGGAAATGAGGCTCACGGGGCATGCAACCCGGTTGAACTTCGCTGGTGAAATCGCACAGCTCGTTACGTATCGCGGCGGCAAGGTCGTTAGTTCCCGCGACTTCCGCACCCATGCGGAGGCCCTCGAAGCCGTGGGGCTGTCGGAGTAGGCGAGCGGCGGGATACTGGGCGGGCGATGTCGCAGGAGAACATCGAGGTGATACGGGCGGGCTTCGCGGCGTGGAACGCCGGGGACATGGATGCCTTTGGTGAGTTGCTCGCTCCTGATGTCGTCCTCCGGCTTCCTGAGGGGTGGCCGGAGCCTGGACCTTATGTCGGGCCGGGAGGCGGCCATGCGCCAGTACGCGCAGAACCGCGAAGTCTTCGAGGCCGACTGGTTGGAGCCGATCACTGATGTCATCGATGCTGGCGATCGGGTTCTCGTAAGGCTGATCTGGCACGGCACGGGCCAGGGTCCTGAGTCGGCCCTGGAGTGGACAACCATCTGTGCGGTGCGCGACGGCAGCATCATCAGCATCGACTACTTCTGGGATCACACAGAGGCCCTCGAAGCGGTGGGGCTGCGGGAGTAGGCGGGGAGAGTTTCGCTAGGCCCTCCTAGCAGGAGATGGCCGAGCGCGGTTGGCTGAAGCGCTCGCGCTCGGCGGGCGGCCAACCGACACCGCGTTGGCGGATTTCCCCCCTTACGAGCGCCGCGCTGGCAGGCGAAGCTGAGCCTCCCCGAACGTCGTCCCCCTTAGGAGATCGCCATGCGCCTGTTCACCCGCCACCGCCTGCCCGAGGCTGGCGCCCAGTACACCGGTCGGCCCGCCACCGAAATGCGCGGTCGCGCGGCCGAGATCGCCGACGCCGGCGCCGTGCCGTGGGAGGTTCTGTGGGAGGCGCTCAAGCTGGACGCGACGGGTGCGACCGACGACGGCGTGGTCGGCGAGCTGGGGCTCCACTACGGCGACTGGACCGATCCGGCCTTCGACCACGTCGCGACGCGGATCTTCGGTGTGCGCCACGGCCGTCAGGTCGAGATCCGCATGGGTCATACCGCGCGCGGCCTCAACACGGGGATCGTGCAGACCACCTGGGTGCGCGCCGCCACGCCGGAGTTCCAGATCACGTCCGAGGACGGCAGGCTCGTCGCCGACCACGCCGTGGTGGCCGGAATCGTCGCGGGATTCGCGCCCTCGCGCGCGTGGGAGGACACCACGCTGCGCGGCGGCCCCGAGGGCATCGCGGCCCGGCGTCCGATCGCGATGCGCGGCCAGCAGGCCGGCTGGGCCTACGACCTGTGGCTGGGCGAGCGTGTGGGCGAGGCCCTCGGCACGCCGCTGCCGCCCACGGACCTCCAAGGCGCCGAGTCGCCGTACAAAATGGGGTAGCTCCTTGCGAGTTACGCTTTGCCGGTGACGGACCTCGCCAGCGAGCATTGCCGCGAATACCCTCCCGGGACGCCGCCGCTCAACGAGGACGACGCCGCCGAGCTTCAGCGACAGGTGCCGGCGTGGGAGCGCGAGGGGAACCGCGCGCTGCGGCGGGAGTTCTCCTTTGACGACTTCAGCGGTGCGTTTGGTCTTGTCGCTCGGGTCGCTCTGTTGGCCGAGGCGGAGAGCCACCACCCCGAGATCGAGCTGGAGTGGGGCCGAGCCGCGTTCCGGACATGGACGCACACAGCGTCCGGCCTGAGCCGCAACGATTTCATTCTGGCGGCGAAGATCGATCTAATCGCCCAGGCCTGAGCCGCGCGCCCTGGCGTTGTCGACCTCCGCCACCAGCACAAGCGGCGTGGCCGGCGATGGCTCTCCCGTCCCGGCGAGTGAGGCGTAGCGCCCGATGACCGCGAAACCGGCGTCCTCAAGCATGCGGCGGAGCTCGTCCAGGCCGTAGACGCGAAGCTCGTAGGTCCGGGGCGAACCGTCCGCGGTGCCGTCTTCCAAGCGCTGAGTCTCGCGCATCACGCCGCGCGCGCGATCGAACCGCCGCTCGAATCGCAGCGCGCCGCCGCACGCCAGCGGCCGCTCCTCGTACTCGCGAAGCCGGGTGCCGATCTCGTCGCGGTGCAGAGTCCCGATCACCAGACGCCCGCCGGGAGCGAGCACGGCTCGGAACTCACGCAGCGCCGCGCGGTCACCCTCGTCGCCGAGGTACCCAAGCGCGCTGCCCAGGCACAGCACCGCATCGAAGGCCGCCGGCTCGAACGGAAGCTTCGTGTAAGAGCCGCGCGCGAAGTGAGGCCACGTGGCGCCCCGGGCAGCCCGCCGCGCCGCGGCGAGCAAGACGCCGGAGCTGTCGAGCCCCACGACCCGGTAGCCCAAACGGGCGAGCGGCGTGGCGTGGCGCCCGTTTCCGCACCCCGCGTCCAGGATCAGCGCCCCGGGCCGGCAACCGGCCAGCCGTGCCGCCCCGTGCGCCTCCGCCACCGACTTCGCAGGCGGATTCTCAGCGGCGACAGTGCGCAGGTACCGAACGTCATCAAAGAAACGCGCTGCCAGGGGCATCGCTCGCTCCAAGCCTCTTCCGATGTCAGCGTACGCCCTTCAGGACGGCTTGTCGCCCCGCGCCCTAGTGCGAGACCGGCGGCCGCCCCGAGGGACGGCCGCCGGCGCCGCTGTCCGGTTCCGGCGGCCGTCAGTGAACGACGACCGAGCGCCCGGTGAAGCCCGCCGAATGGTCGGCGTGCCCGCCGACATACGCCCGGTATGTGCCGCCGGCGGCGATCGTCAGGCTCCGCGAGAAGGACGAGCGAACGCCGCTGAGCACGTGGCGCAGCGGAGTGCGCGCCACCGTGACGAAGCGACCGGTGCTCGTGCGTCGCTGCAGGGAGACGAGTCGGCCGTCGTGCGCCGGGTACACCGACCCGCTGAACCGCACGCGCTGGCCGCGCGCGGGGGTGGAATCGCTCAGGCGCAGAGTGACCTTTGCGCGCACCCGGACCTGCAGGGTCGCGCTGGTCACGTTGCGCCGGGCCCTGGCCTGCACCTCGTAGCGGGTGTTGGCCTTCGGCTTGCGCGTGAAGGCGTAGCGGCCCTGTGCGTCGGTCTTCACCGTCGCGAGCGCCTTGAAGCCGCCCGTGTACGGAAATGGGTTCTGCCGCAGCGTGACGTTGACGCCCGCGGTCTGGCGCGCGCCCGTGAGCTGGCCGGCGATCGTCGTGGCCCCGCCCCACACCAGCGGGTTGGGCCGGGCGGCGATGCTCAGCCCGGTGCCCGTCTGGCCCGTGGCGAGCGTGGTGAACGCCTTGTCCCTGCCATTGGTCGTGCCCGCCGAATTGGTGGCCACGAGGCGGAAGTGGTAGGTGGTGGACGCGGTCAGGCCGCTGACCGGCGCCGAGGCCGGCGACTTGGCGTTGCCCGACCCCGCGTTAACGACCGCGGTCTTGGTGCCGTAGCTCTTGGTCGGCCCGTACTCGAAGTAGTAGGTCGTCGCGTTGCCGTTGGGATTCACCGTGCCGTTGAGCGTGGCTCCCGTGCTGCTGAGTGCGGTCGCGGCGTCGGTCGTGACCCGCGGCGGCCCCGCCGCGATCGCAACGGCCGGTACGGCCAGCGCCAGCATGAGCAGCCCGACAATGAGATGAGAACGTCGCAAGTGCAGCCTCCTTGGAAATGTGCCCGTAGCCACTGTTAACCCTGCGGGCGCCCGAAAGTTGTCGAGAGGCGGAATGCTCGAATTTTCGGTTGCTTTGGGGCGCCGCACCACCTACCCTTCGCCGTCGTGCTTCGACCGAGCCACGGATGGCCGAGCCCCACCGCCAGGATGCTGGCACTCTCGCTGCTGGCGGTCACGCTCCTGAGCGCGTCGTCGGCGCAGGCGGCGGCCCACCGCGTCGGACAGTCCCCGGCCGCCGTGCGCGCGTACTGGACGGCCCAGCGCATGCGCGACGCCGTCCCGGCCGACCGCGTGCGCGACCATGGGCCGGCGACCCCGACCGCCAAGCCCGGCGGCGGCGGAGGCGGCAGCGGCAGCCCGCTGTTCACGACGTTCCAGGCGCCGTTGGCCGAGCTCACCGCTGCGCCCGTGTCGACGAACGGCAGGGTCTTCTTCAGCGACGGCCGGTGGAACTATTCCTGCTCGGGCACCGCGGTGCAGAGCTCGAACCAGAGCGTCGTGCTGACCGCCGGGCACTGCGTCAACCAGGGGCCCGGCAGCTACTACACGAACTGGACCTTCGCGCCCGCCTACAACGACGGCTCGAGGCCGTTCGGCACCTGGCCGGCGGTCGCCCTGGACACGACGGCCGCGTGGCGTACGAGGGGCGACTTCGGCCGCGACGTCGGCGCCGCCGTCGTGGCGCCCAACAGCTCGAACACGCGCCTGACACAGAGCGTCGGAGCCCGATCGGTCACCTTCAACTACACCCGCAACCAGGACTACCTCGCGCATGGCTATCCGGCCGAGGCCACGTTCAACGGCCAGCGGCTGTGGATCTCCGACACGAGATGGTCGAGGGACGACACGAGCGCCACGCCGGCGACGATGGGCATCCCGACCGACCTCAACGGCGGGTCGAGCGGCGGCGCCTGGGTCGTCGGCAACGACTACAAGAGCGCGTCCGCCCCCGTGGCCTCGGTCAACAGCTACACGTATCGCGGGCTGAAGAACGTCATGTTCGGCCCCTACCTCCAGAGCCTCACGTCGAGCGCCGACGACGCCTCGGACCTGCTGGCCCGGGCGGGCGCCGTCAATCCGGCCTCGCCGTAGTGCCGCCGGGCACTCCTCCCTCAGACCACGTCCCGGTCCGTCGTATGGTCGCGAGTCGTGCGTGCTGACGACTATCGGACGCGCCGCCTCGCCGGTTTCTGCCTCGCCATCGCCGGGGTGGCATACCTGTTGCTCGCGGCGCCGGCCGGCGCAAAGGACCCGCCGCTGAAGACCGGCGCGGCCAAGCTCAACGCCGCTCTTCATTGCCAGGCGTCGGCTCGCGACGCCAAGCGCGAACCGGTGTTGCTCATCCACGGCACCGGAGGTGGCGGCAAGGAGGAGTGGGTGGCGCCTGTGGACTTCCGGAAGTCGGTGAGCGATGCCGGCTATCCGGTCTGCTACGTAGAGCTGCCGGACAAGGCGCTCACCGACGTACAGACCAGCGCCGAGTACGTGGTCAATGCGATCCGTCGTGTGCGGAAGATGGCCGGGCGCCCGATCGCCCTCTACGGGCACAGCCAGGGCGGGTTGCTGGCGCGTTGGGCGCTCACCTACTGGCCGTCGCTGCGCAGCCAGGTGGCGGATGCCGTTTCCGTTGCGGGCACGCAGCACGGGACGAACGGGGCCGCGGCGGCGACACTTCTCGACGCCCTCTGCCGGAACCCAGGATGCCCCCCGGCCTTCTGGCAGCAGAGGATCGGCTCGAAGCTCGAGCGGGCGCTCAACAACGGCCGCGATGAGACGCCTGGCCCCACGGCATGGACGACGGTGCGAACCACGGGCGATGACGTCGTCCAACCACAGACCGGAGCGCATCCGACCTCCGCCCTTCAGGGTGCCAGCAACGTCCTGATCCAAAGGGTCTGCCCGGGACGCGCCGCCGACCACATCAAGGCCGCCTATGACTCGGTGTCCTTCGCTGCCCTGATCGACACTTTGCGGCACAAGGGCGCCGCCCGCCCCTCGCGCTTCTCGGGGACGGTCTGTTCCGAGCCCTATGCGCCCGGACTCTCCGCCCCGATCGTGGATGCCTTGGACGCGGTGGCACTGCCGACGATCACGGCACGAGTCCTCGCCTACCCGCCGGCCAGGCGCGAGCCCCCGCTGCGCGGCTACGCGAAATCCTGAACCGCCGCGAGGCGCCCCTCCGTCTTCGCTATAGGAGAACCTTCCGTGTGTGGTCGACGTCGACTCCACCTCGTTCCTGGTCATCGTGGTGGCCGCGGCCACGGCCGGGATCTTCGTCACGGTCCTCGAGGCGAAGATCGTTCTTCCCGTCGTCGTCGTCGAGCTGGTGCTCGGGATCATCATCGGTCCGGACGTCACGGGCCTCGCCGACGTCGATCAGTTCACGGACTTCTTCGGGAATCTCGGGCTGGGAATGCTGTTCTTCTTCGCCGGCTACGAGATCGACTTCGACCGCATCAAGGGCCGGTCGCTGGAGCTCGGGCTGATCGGCTGGGGCCTGTCGCTCGTCCTCGCCTACGGCATCGGCGGGCTGCTCGAGGCGGCGGGCATCGTGCTGTCGCTGCTCTACTCGGGCTCGGCCACGGCGACGACGGCGATCGGGACCCTGATCCCGATCCTCAAGGACCGCGGCGAGATGCGCACCGTGTTCGGCACCTACATCCTCGGCGCCGGAGCGGTGGGGGAGTTCGGGCCGATCCTCCTCATCACGCTGATCCTCTCCACGACCCACCCGCTCCACGAGGCGGTGATCCTGCTCGCCTTCGTCGTTCTCGCCGTGCTGCTCGCGCTGGTCGCGGTGCGCTCGATGTTCAAGGGCTGGCCGCTGCTCGAGCGAACGTTCGAGACCAGCAGCCAGCTCGCAGTGCGGTTCGCCGTCGTGCTCGTCTTCGGCCTGGTCGCCCTGGCCAGCGAGCTCGGACTCGACCTGCTGCTGGGCGGTTTTGTCGCCGGCACTGATCACCCGCCAGGCGCTCCAGGGGCGCGAGGTCACCGTGTTCGAGTCCAAGCTGACCGCCATCGGCTACGGGTTCTTCATCCCGTTCTTCTTCATCACGAGCGGGATGAAGTTCGATCTCGACACCCTCCTCTCCAGCGCCGGGGCCATGCTCAAGGTCCCGCTGTTCCTCGGGATGTTCCTGATCGTGCGCGGGCTGCCCGCGCTCGTGCTCTACCGGCGGATTCTCGGTACCCGCGACCGGATGGCGCTCGCCCTGCTGTGCGCGACCGAGCTCCCGCTCGTCGTCGCCATCACCACGCTGGCCGTCGAGACCGGGCACATGCACTCGTCGACGTCGGCGGCGCTCGTGGGCGCGGCGATGATCTCGACGCTGGTCTTCCCGCTGCTCGGCGCTGCGGTTGCGACGCCCGGCGCCGGCCGCTGCGTGAGTCGGCGGCGACGCGCAGCGCGCGGACGGCCGCGGGTACAGTGCCCCGCGAATGTCCCGAATCCCGATCAACATCGCGGAGCATGTCGGCGACACGCCGATGATCCAGCTCACACGCGTCCTCGACGGGGCGGCCGAGGGCGTGGAGGTGTTCGCCAAGCTCGAGGCGTACAACCCGGGCGGCAGCGTCAAGGACCGCATCGGCGTGGCGATGATCGAGGCGGCGGAGCGCGAGGGGCGGATCGAGCCCGGTCGCACGACCATCGTCGAGGCGACGAGCGGCAACACCGGGATCGCGCTCGCCTTCGTCTGCGCGGCCAAGGGCTATGAGCTCGTCCTGACGCTGCCGCAGGGGATGAGCCGGGAGCGCACCGGGCTCCTGCGCCTGTACGGCGCGCGAGTGGAGGAGGTGGAATCGCTCGGCGGCATGGATGAGGCGATGGTCGCCGCGCGAACGCTGGCCGGCGGCGATGACGCCTTCCTGCCCGACCAGTTCTCCAATCCCGCGAACCCGGAGATCCACCGCCGCACGACGGCGCCCGAGATCCTCAGTGCGCTCGACGGCCGTGTCGACGTCCTGGTCGCCGGCGTCGGGACGGGAGGCACGATCACGGGGGTGGGGGAGGTGCTCAAGCAGCGCAACCCGGACGCGCTGGTGGTGGCCGTCGAGCCGGCCTCGTCGCCCGTGCTCGGGGGCGGGTCGCCGGGACCGCACAAGATCCAGGGAATCGGCGCGGGCTTCGTGCCCGAGGTCCTCAACCGCGAGGTGCTCGACGAGATCATCGCCGTCGAGGACGAGGACGCGATCGAGACGGCACGCGAGACGGCCCGCCGTGAGGGGGTGCTCGCCGGGATCTCGGGCGGCGCCGCCCTGTGGGGCGCCCTTCAGGTGGCCGCGCGACCGGAATCGAAGGGCAAGCGGGTCGTGGTGATCCTGCCGGACTCGGGCGAGCGCTACGTGTCGACGCCCTTCTTCGCTCCCTAGGCCGAGGCCGGGCACCAGTACCCTTCGCTGCATGCTCGGGCTCGGCACCCTGGCGCGCGTTGCCGGTGAGCTGCGGCGCGACGTCGCGGCCGCCCGCGAGCGCGATCCCGCGGCGCGCGGCGTCGGTCCCGGGGAGATCCTCGCGTCGTGGCCGGGCGTGCACGCCCTCCTCGTGCACCGGGTCGCGCACGCGATGGAGGGCGCCGGAGTCCCGCTCGTGCCCCGCAGCATGGCCTATGCCTCGCGCACGCTGACCGGCATCGAGATCCATCCGGCGGCGAGGATCGGCGAAGGGTTCTTCATCGACCACGGCATGGGCGTGGTCATCGGCGAGACGGCGCAGATCGGCGACGACGTGACGCTCTACCAGGGCGTCACTCTCGGCGGCACCGGCTTCGCGACCGGCAAGCGACATCCGACGGTGCAGGACAACGTCACGATCGGATCGGGAGCCAAGCTCCTCGGGCCGATCACGGTCGGCCACGGCGCCAAGATCGGCGCCAACAGCGTCGTCATCCACGATGTCCCGCCGAACTCGACCGTGGTCGGCAACCCCGGGCATCCCGTGCGCGTCGAGGGCCGCCGCCCCGAGGGGCCGGACGCCGACTGGATCCACCTGCCCGACCCGATCGCCGATGCCATCAAGGGCCTGGCCAGCCGGATCACCGCGCTGGAGCAGGCGCTGGAGAAGCTGGCGGGGGAGCGTGACACCGCGGTCGACACGGCCGCCGAGGTGCGCCCGCTGCGACCCGCGCAGGGGCCGAACCCCGCGGGCGGCTAGTAGAAGACGCTGCGTGCGCGATGGCGCGGGACGGCCTTGTAGCGGGGCGCTTCGCCGCGATTCCACAGCCACCCGTCGAGCGTGCGGGGCGGGACGCCGAGCCGCGGCGCGATGAGCTCGCAGGCATGGACGGCGCAGGCGCGGATCTCGACCTCCTCGCGCGAGCCCGGTTCGAGGAGCTCGCCGTCGTCGATCCGCTTCGCGAGGGCCGGGTCGTAGCGCAGGACGCCGTCGACGCGCAGCACGTGAGGGACGAGGTTGTCGGCGAAGATCGTCAGGCGGTCGATGTCCTCGAAGTCGGCGATCCCCGCGAGCTGGAGGTCATTGGCGGCGATCTGGGCGCGCTTGTAGAACCCGCGGTCGTCGAAGAACGGCATGCCGGCCGCGAGCTGCTCGGCCAGGCGCTCGGCCGAGCCGCCGGCGTCGGCGATCGCCTCGACCGCGGTGCGCTCGCCGAGCCAGGCGCCGAGGTCGTTGAGCGCGCGGGCGTAGAGCGCCATCAGCTCGTGCTCGGGCTCCTGGCCGAGCGTGCCCGCCACCTCGCGTGCCGTCAGGGCGCGCAGCTCGGCGTTCGACCACGGGGCGCGTCCGCGGAAGCGCTCCGCGAGGGCCCAGGCGACGGTGAAGTAGCCGGAGGACCCGGGGCGCTTGCGCAGGGTGGGGAACCAGCCGGAGCCGAAGTTGATCGCGTCGAGCGCCAGCAGGTAGGCGGCGACGTCCTCGGGAGGACCCTCGAGGTAGTGGCGCTCCGGATCGAGGGCGGGCGGCGGGCCCGGCTCGACGTCGCCGAGCCGGTCGACGTCGATCTCGACGAAGCTCGCGTCCTCCGCGACCGCGGCGGCGTGAGCACGAACGTCGTCGCACAGGCCCATGGGCGCAGGCTACGGTGGGCGAATGGACTCCGACGAGACGCACGCCTCGCCCGCCGGCCGGCGACGAGTCGGGATCGATCGCCTCGCTGGGCTCCTTCGGGAGCATTGCCTCGATCGGGTCGATCGGCAGCATCGGGTCGATCGGCTCCCTCGGGAGCATCGGGTCCATGGCGTCGATCGGGAGCATCGTGTCGATCGGCTCCATTGGGAGCATCGGGTCCATCGGCTCGATCGGGTCGATCGGGAGCATCGGGTCCATCGGCGAGATCGGCGCCGGCGGCGGCGGGTCCGCCCGGCGCGGCTCTGTGTGGAGCGCCCTGACCGCCTTCCTTCTCCTCGCTCTCGTCTCGTCCCCGCCGCGAGGCCGCTGACGCCCGCCGACCCCGCCGCGCAGGTCGCTACGGTTGGGCGTCCATGCCGGACATCGTTGCCAAGGACATAGACGCGCTCCTCGCCGGGCTCAACGAGCCCCAGCGCGAGGCGGTCACGTACGGCGAGGGCCCGCTCCTGATCCTCGCCGGCGCGGGCTCGGGCAAGACGCGCGTGCTCACGCACCGGATCGCCTGGCTCGTGCGAACCGAACGCGCCCGGGCGGGCGAGTTGCTGGCCATCACGTTCACCAACAAGGCGGCGCAGGAGATGCGCGACCGCGTCGAGCTGCTGCTCGGCCGCAGCGTTCGCGGCATGTGGGTGATGACCTTCCACTCGGCCTGCGCGCGCATGCTGCGCGCCGACGCCCAGCGCCTCGGCTACACCCGCAGCTTCACGATCTACGACCAGGCCGATTCGCGCCGCCTGGTCCGCCAGTGCATCGGCGACCTCGACGTCGACCCGAAGCGCTTCACGCCGGCGGCGGTCCAGTCCCAGATCTCCGACGCCAAGAACAAGCTGCGCTCGGCCGAGGACTACCGCCAGCTCGTCGGGTCCTACTTCGAGCAGACGGTCGCCGACGTCTACGAGCTGTACGAGCGCGAGATCCACCGCGCCAACGCGATGGACTTCGACGACCTGCTCTTCCGCACGGTCAACGTGCTCGAGCTGTTCCCCGAGGTCCGCGAGCGCTACCAGACCGCCTTCCGCCACGTCCTCGTCGACGAGTACCAGGACACGAACCACGCGCAGTACCGGATGCTGCAGCTGCTGACGGGCGTGGGGACCGGGGACGACGCGGACCAGGGGCACCGGAACATCTGCGTCGTGGGCGATGAAGATCAGTCGATTTACATGTTCCGCGGAGCGGACATTCGAAATATTTTGGACTTCTCCGATGACTACCTAGACGCCCACGTCGTCCGCCTCGAGCAGAACTACCGCTCGACGCAGACGATCCTCGACGCGGCCAACGCGCGTCATCTCCAACAACCGCGGGCGGCTGGGCAAGACGCTCTTCACCGAGCTCGGCCAGGGCGATCCCGTGAAGATCCGCGAGCTCGACGACGAGCACGCCGAGGCGCGGTTCGTCGCGGGGGAGGTGCAGCGCCTCGTGGACGAGGGCGTGTCCCGCGAGGAGATCGCCGTCTTCTACCGGACCAACGCGCAGTCGCGGGTGCTCGAGGACCGGCTGATCCGCGAGGAGATCGCCTACCAGGTCATCGGCGGGACGAAGTTCTACGACCGGGCCGAGATCAAGGACGCGATGGCTTATTTGACAGTCCTGCTCAATCCGCAGGACGCGGTGTCGTTCACCCGCATCGCCAACTCGCCGCGACGCGGAATCGGGCAGACGTCGCTGTCGCGAGTGATCGCCTACGCGAACACGACCGGCGAGCCCGTGCTCGAGGTGGCGGCCACGCCGGAAGAGGTACCGGGCCTCGGGACCGCGGCCGTCAAGGCGTTCACCCGCTTCATGGAGACGATGGCGAGCCTTCGCGACCTCGCCGAGGCGGGAACCGGCGTCGGGGAGATGCTCGAGGAGGTGCTGGCCCGCACCGGCTACATCGAGGCGCTGGAGGCCGAGCGCACGATCGAGGCCCAGGGGCGGATCGAGAACCTCCAGGAGCTGGTCGAGGTGGGCAAGGAGTACGACGCCACCGCCGAGGAGGCCTCGCTCGACGGCTTCCTCCAGCAGATCTCCCTGCTCTCGGACGCGGACTCCATTCGCGACGAGGAGGGCCTGCTCACCCTGATGACCCTCCACAACGCCAAGGGCCTCGAGTTCCCGATCGTCTTCATCCTCGGCTGCGAGGACGGCGTCTTCCCGCACTCGCGGGCACTCGACGAGGGCGGCCTGGAGGAGGAGCGCCGCCTGGCCTACGTCGGGATCACGCGGGCGATGCGCGACCTGTACCTGACCTACGCGCGCACCCGCAACGTCTTCGGCGCGCGCACGTACGGGCTGCGCTCGCGCTTCCTCGACGAGATTCCCTCCGAGCTGACGGACGCGGAGTCCCATGTCCGCGTCGGCGTCGGGTCTGGTCCGGCCCGGGCCGCGGAGACGACCTGGGCGGCCGCGCGCAGCGACGACGCGCCGGCGCCCGATTTCCGCCTCGGCGACGACGTGAACCACGCCGCCTTCGGCGAGGGCGTGGTCACGGGGATCGAGCCGGGCGGGATCGTCGTCGTGCGCTTCGCCGGCGACGGGTCCGAGCGCAAGCTGATGGCCGCCTACGCCCCGATCACGAAGAGATAGGCTCGAACGCGATGCCTACCTGGTTGATCGTGTTCGTCGCCGCCGCCGTCGTGTTCGGAGTGCTGCGCCTGTGGCGCGGCGCGGACGACGAGTGACCGCCACGATCATCGACGGCCGCGAGATCGCCCGCCAGGTCCGCGAGGAGGTGGCGCGCGAGGTCGCCGAGCTGGTGGCCGCCGGCGGGCCGCCGCCCGGGCTGGCCACGATCCTGGTGGGCGCGGACCCCGCCTCCGAGATCTACGTCGCCGGCAAGCAGAAGGCGTCCCGCGAGGTGGGGATCGAGCCATTCGACCACCGCCCGCCGGCCGACGCCTCGCACGAGGACGTGGCCGCCCTGATCGCCGAGCTGAACGCCGATCCGGCGGTGAGCGGGATCCTCCTCCAGCTCCCGGTCCCCGACCACTTGGACGGCCCGGTCCTGACCGCGCTGATCGACCCGGCGAAGGACGTCGACGCGCTCACGCCGATCAACGCCGGGCACCTCGCCCAGGGCCAGCCGGGGCTGCGGCCGTGCACCCCGACGGGAGTGATCGAGCTCCTCGACCGCCACGACGTCGCCCTCGAAGGGGCCGAGGCCGTCGTCGTCGGCCGCTCGATCCTCGTCGGGCGCCCGGTCGCCATGCTCCTGCTCGAGCGCCACGCCACGGTGACGATCTGCCACTCGCGAACGCGCGATCTGGCGCAGGTGTGTGCGCGGGCCGACGTGCTGATCGCGGCGGTCGGGGTCCCGCGGATGATCGGCGCCGAGCACGTCAAGCCGGGGGCGGCGGTGATCGACGTCGGCATGAACCGCCTCGAGGACGGCCTCGCCGGCGACGTGGACTTCGAGGCCGTGAAGGACCGCGCCGGGCTGCTCACGCCGGTCCCGGGGGGCGTGGGACCGATGACGATCGCGATGTTGTTGCGGAATACCGTGCTCGCGGCCCGCGCCCAGCGGGCCTGAGCCGTTCACCGGGCGGAAACCCTGTATCCGCCGCGACCGATAGCGTTGCGCGAACGCGCCAGATGCGCGACGGACCAGAAACCAACACCACCCTTTCGGGAGGTAGCTAGATGGACTTCAGCAAGCTGCGCACCGGGGAGCTGATCGCCGGCGTCTGCGGCGTTCTGCTCCTCATAGTGATGTTCTTCTCGTGGTACGGCATAGGCGGTGCGGCCGGGAGCATCCTGGACGCGGCCAACATCGACACCACCGTCAACGCCTGGAAGGCGTTCGACTTCATCGACATCCTGCTGTTCGTCACGGCGCTCGTGGCGATCGGCGCGGCCGTGCTGGCCGCGTCGGGCCGGTCGGTGGCCCTTCCGGTGGCGGCAAGCGTGGTCGTGACCGTGCTCGGGATCATCGTCGCGCTGCTCGTGCTCTACCGGATCATCAACCAGCCGGGTCCCAACGACGTCGTCGACGTCAAGTTCGGCGCCTACCTCGGGTTCCTCGTGTGCCTCGGGATCGCCGCCGGCGGGTTCCTCGCCATGGCGGACGAGGGAGCAACCCCGGGTGGAGGCGGCAGGACGGCCGCCGCCGCGCCGCCGCCGCAGCCCGCGCCGCCGCCGGCGGCTCCGCCGAGCGCCGGCGAGCCGCCCGCTGGCGGCGAGTCGGCCCCGCCGCCCTCCGCGCCGCCCCCCGGCGGCGGCACCGGCTAGCCGGCTTCGCCCACCCACGTCGCGCCCGCGCCGGACCGCTCGGCGCGGGCGCGGTCTGCCCTGGGATCAGACCCCCGGGCACGAATCTCAGCTCAGGCGACTCAAGGGGTCTGACCCCTATTGTTCGGCGCCCATGATCGACCGCTCAGAAGTCCTCCACGTGGCCCGCCTGGCACGTCTCCAGCTCTCCGAGGATGAGGTCGAGCGGATGACGAGCGAGCTCTCGAAGGTGCTGGACTACATCGACAAGATCTCCGAGCTCGACCTCGAGAACGTGCCGCCCACCACCCATGTGGTCGAGGTCACGGGCGCGCTGCGAGCCGACGAGCCGCGGCCCTCGCTGCCGCGCGACGAGGTGCTCGCCGCCGCGCCTGCGGTGGCCGACGGCGGGTTCGAGGTCCCGTCGCCGGGCGGATGAGCGACGTCCTGGCGCTCAGCGCCGCCCAGGCGGCGCAGCGCGTGCGCGCCGGGGACCTGGCGCCCGGCGAGCTGTGGGACGCCTACCGCGAGCGGGCAGCGGCCGAGGACCTCAACGCCTTCCTGTGGCTGGCCGAGGACGCGCCCGAGGCGCCGCCGCGGATGCGCCGCTGGGCGGGGTTCCCTTCGCCGCCAAGGACCTCTTCTGCGTTCGCGGCGTGCCCAGTCAGGCGGGATCGCGGATCATCGAGGGCTACCGGCCGCCGTACACCGCCACCGTCGTGGAGCAGATCCTCGCCGCGGGCGCGCCGCTGCTGGGCAAGACCAACCAGGACGAGTTCGCGATGGGCTCGTCCAACGAGCACTCGGGCTACGGGCCCGTGCTCAACCCGTGGGACCGGGCGCGCGTTCCGGGCGGCTCGAGCGGGGGCAGCGCCGCCGCCGTGGCCGCGGGCCTCGTGCCGTGGGCGATCGGCACGGACACCGGCGGCTCGATCCGCCAGCCCGCGTGCCTCAGCGGGATCGTCGGGCTCAAGCCCACCTACGGCGCGTGCTCGCGCTACGGGATGATCGCCTTCGCGTCGTCGCTCGACCAGGCCGGCCCGCTGACCCGCGACGTCACCGACGCGGCGCTGCTCTTCTCGGCCATGGTCGGCCGCGACCCGTGCGACGCCACGTCGCTGGAGTTCCCCGAGGAGGTGCGCCTCCCGACCGCCGAGCGCCTCGACGGGCTGCGGCTGGGCTTCCCCGAGGACCTGACCGGCGCGGCCGAGGGGATGGAGCCCGGGGTGCTGGAGAACTTCCGGGCCACGCTCGCCCGCGCCGAAGAGCTGGGCGCCCACGTGGAGCCCTGCCGCCTGCCGCACGCGCAGCACGGGATCGCCGCCTACTACCTCATCACGTCGGCCGAGGCGTCCTCCAACCTCGCCCGCTTCGACGGCGTGCGCTACGGGCGGCGGATCGACGGCGAGGACGGGCTCCTGGCGATGTACGAGCGCACCCGCGGCGAGGGCTTCGGCGACGAGGTCAAGCGGCGCATCATGCTCGGCACGTACGCCCTGTCGGCGGGCTACTACGACGCGTACTACGGGCGCGCGCAGAAGGTGCGGACGAAGATCGCCGACGACTTCCGGGCCGCGTTCGAGAACCTCGACTTCGTCGTCACTCCGACCTCGCCGTGGGTCGCGTTCCCCATCGGCGACGAAGACCGACGACCCGCTGGCCATGTACCTCAACGACTTCTTCACCGTCCCCATGCCACTCGCGGGCATCCCCGCCATCTCGATCCCCGATGGTCTCAGCGAGGGACTGCCGACGGGGTTCCAGATCGTCGGGCCGGCCTTCTCCGAGAACCGCATCCTCGACGCGGCGTACGCGCTCGAGCAGGCGATCGGGTTCGACGGATCGGCGGGCGTACCGGCGCCGGGCCGACGTCCGATCGCCGGGTCCGGAGACCTGGAGCCCGTGATCGGGCTGGAGATCCACGTCCAGCTCACCGAGACGCGGACGAAGATGTTCTGCGGGTGCGAGCCGTCGTTCGGCGACGAGCCCAACACGCACACCTGCCCGGTCTGCCTGGGCCTCCCCGGCGCGCTGCCGGTGGCCAACGAGCGGGCGATCGAGTTCGCCCTGAAGATCGGGCTGGCGCTGGGCTGCGACCTCGCGCCGCGCTCGATCTTCCACCGCAAGAACTACTTCTATCCCGACAATCCCAAGGCGTACCAGATCTCCCAGTACGACGAACCCCTGTGCCGCGGCGGCCATCTCGGCGACGTCCGCATCCATCGCGTGCACCTGGAGGAGGACGCGGCCAAGCTGATCCACCGCGGCCGGTCGGGGCGCATCCACGGCGCCGACACCAGCGTGGTCGACTTCAACCGCTGCGGCACGCCGCTCGTGGAGATCGTCTCCGAGCCGGACATCCACTCGCCCGAGCAGGCGCGCGAGTGGCTCATCCTCCTGCGCGAGACGGTCCGCCAACTCGGCGTGAGCGACGTGAACATGGAGGAGGGCTCGCTGCGCGCCGACGCCAACGTCTCGGTGCGGCCGGCGGGCACCTCCGAGCTGGGAACCAAGACCGAGCTGAAGAACATGAACTCCTTCCGCTTCGTCGAGCGGGGCATACGCGCCGAGATCGTCCGCCAGACCGGGCTGCTGGAGGATGGGCAGGGGGTGGTGCAGGAGACGCTTCACTTCGATCCCCAGTCCGACACGCTGACGCCCCTGCGCAGCAAGGAGGAGGCGCACGACTACCGCTACTTCCCGGAGCCCGACCTCGTCCCGGTCGAGGTCACCGAGGCCATGATCGAGGCGGCCCGGGCCGGCCTGCCCGAGTTGCCCGCCGACCGCGAGGAGCGCTACCGCAGCGAGCTCTCCCTCAGCGACGAGAACGCCCGCGTCCTCGCCTTCCGCCCGCAGCTGGGGGCGTACTTCGAGGCGGTCCTCGCGTCGGCCGACGGCGCGGAGGCCCAGGTGGTGGCCAACTGGGCGCGCGAGCTCGCCACCCGGCTCGGCGACGGCGACCCGGCCGAGTCGAAGGTCGAGCCCGGCGCGCTGGCCCGCCTCGTGGCGCTGGTCGCGGAGAAGGCGGTCACCCACGACGCGGCCGGCCAGGTGCTCGACCGTCTCATCGAGCGGGGCGGCGACCCCGAGGCGATCGTCGCAGCCGAGGACCTCGGCGCGCTGGGGGGCGGCGACGAGCTCGCACCCGTCGTGCAGGCGGCGATCGAGGCCAATCCCGAGGCGGCGAACCAGGTGCGCGCGGGCAAGGAGCAGGCGATGGGGCCCATCATCGGCCACGTCATGCGCGAGACCAAGGGCCGGGCGGACGGCGGGGAGGTTCGGCGGCTGATCCTCGAGCAGCTCGGGTAACCGGGAAGAAGCGCCGCGCCCGCGGCGTCACGGAAGGTGACGTCCTGATTTCGACGAGAGGAGCGCGCATGCTCAGAACGGGTTACGCAGCGGTCGGCCTCGCCGTCCTCGCCATTGGCGCGGTGGGATGCGGCAGCGACGACAACAACGACAACAGCTCGGCCTCCACGCCGGCCAGCACGCCGGCGGCGCCGACCACGAGCACCGCAGCCACGAGCACGCCGGCGGCGGCCGGCGGGGGCACGGTCACGCTCGGCGAGAGCGAGTTCAAGATCACCCCGAAGGACGCCACGGCGAAGGCCGGCAAGGTCACGATCGACGTCAAGAACGACGGCGCGATCGTCCACAATCTCAACGTCGAGGGCAACGGGCTCGCGGAGAAGAAGACCGCCGACCTGCAGCCCGGCTCGAGCGGCAAGCTCACCGTCGACCTCAAGCCCGGCAAGTACGAGATGTACTGCTCGATCGACGGGCACCGGGCCTCGGGGATGGAGGGAACGATCACCGTCTCCTAACCGTCCCCGGCCGGGGCGTACCATGCGGGCGAGCGACCCCTCAGGAGGCGAGATGCCCAGGCTCATCCGCATGGACCAGACCGGCCACACGACGCTCGCGGAGTGGACGGCCGCCGACCCGGACTCGGTGGAGGCGGCCGTCGCCGCGTTTCGCGCCGAACTGGAGCGCGGCTCGTTCGCCGTCGTGTCGGAAGGCGAGGGCCACGCCACCCAGGTGCGCGAGCTGCCGGTCGACGCGGAGCTCGTGATCATGCGCCGCCCGATCGCCGGAGGCTGAGCGATCTCGGTGGCGAGCGCCCCGCCCAGCCCGCTCCCCGAGCTGGCCAGCGTCCCCTGGCGCCCCCGAGTGGACGAGCGCGACCTGCGCCGCCGCGGCGCGCTGTGGACGCTGACGACCGTCGCCCACGTCGTGCCGTTCGTCATCGTGGCCGTCGTGCTCGTCCTGCTCGAGCCGCTGGCCGTGGCGGTGTCGCTGATCGCCCTGGCGAAGGCGTGGCTCATCCCCGAGCTCTACGCGCAGCGCGGCGCCAACGTGGTGCGCCCCAAGACCCGGGCCGGCGAGGCCGCCGAGGCGCGAGCGCTCGGTCTGCTCGGCGACCTGGTGGACCACGATGCCCGCGAGATGCTGGCGCGCACCGGCCTGGTGCCCGAGCGCGGCGCTCTGGGGACTTGGCTGGTGGGGGAGGCGGGCGCGCTGCTCGTCGCGCCCGGCGGTCGGCGGGTGTTCTGCTGGTGCGTGCGCGCCGCGGACGCCGACCTGCCCTCGTCCGACCGGATCGCCCACCTGCTGCTCGCCCTGCGCGAGGACGAGGCGGGGTTCGCCACCGTGGCCAACCTGGCCTTCTCGGGCGCCCCCTGGCGGGTGCGGCGGCGCCTGGACCGGCGCCAGCGCCCCGCGCTCCGGGCCGCGGTCAGGGCTTCGACATCCGGTCGAGTGCGCAGGCAGGGATTTTGGCCACGAGGCGGAAGGCAAAGCGCCCGTCCATGGCCAGAATCCTCGACATGATCTCTGCCGCCACAAAGCTCGTGCTCATCCCCGACCCGCGCCCGGACGACATGAGCCGGGGCGTGCGCCGCTTCCGCATCGCGCGCCTGGCCGTGAACCCGAAGCGCGGGCCGAGGGACGAGCCGTTCGCGCACCTCAAGCGCGTCTACGACTGACGTCCGCGCGTCTCCGCCGGCCGATGAGCGCGAGGAGTACCCTGAAGGCATGGAGAAGACGGAGAAAACGGGGAGTTCCCTCGGCCGGAAGGCAGTGGCGGTTCTCATCCTGGCCCTCGCGGCCTGGCTGTTGCTGAAGGTCGTCATCGGGCTCATCGCCGGGATCGCCTGGATCGTCGTGGCCGTGGTCGTGGTCGCCGGCGTGATCTGGGCCGTCAACACCCTGTCCTGAGCGATGTCCACCGGCGGCGGGGCTTACGTCTTCATCGCCCTCTGCTTCGGCCTCTCGGGCGGGATCGTGGGGAAGCTCAAGGGCAGCTCGTTCTGGCTGTGGTTCGCCATCTCCGGGCTCTTGCCGCTGTTCGGCCTGCTCGCCGCGCTGGCCTATCGCTTCGACTCGGACGAGTTGCGCCGCCAGTGCCCCAACTGCGGCCGGGTGACCAAGCTCCACGACGCGCTGTGCACGCGCTGCGGCGCCGAGCTGGAGTTTCCCGACGTGGCGATCGCGTCCGAGTCGATGGCGAGAAATCGCGTGCAAGCGCGCTGAAAACCCGCTGGTACACTCGATTGACTCGGCCGCGTGGGGCTTTTCCGCCCTGCGTGGCGTTCGTTCTCCCTGCACACGGAAGGAGGCAAGCGCATGCGAGCGGCTGACGCCCTCATGGAGGCACTCAAGGCGGAGGGTGTCGAGGTGGTATTCGGCCTGCCCGGAGGCGCGAACCTTCCGACCTACGACGCCCTCTACGACGCCGGCGTGCGCCACATCCTCGTGCGCCACGAGGCCGGCGGCGGCCATGCGGCGGAGGGCTACGCCAAGGCCACCGGGAAGGTCGGCGTCGCCTTCGGGACGTCGGGACCCGGGGCGACCAACCTCGTCACGCCGATCTGCGACGCCATGCTCGATTCCGTGCCGACGGTCTTCATCACCGGCCAGGTGCGCACCGACCTGATCGGCACCGACGGCTTCCAGGAGTGCGACACGGGCGGCATCACGATGCCGATCGTCAAGCACTCGTTCATGGTCCAGGACCCGCGGGAGATCCCGCAGGCCGTCCACGAGGCCTTCTACCTGGCGCGGTCGGGCCGGCCGGGGCCGGTGCTCGTCGACATCCCCCAGGACCTCTCGCGGGCGGAGATCGAGTACGAGCCGGCGACCGACATCACCCTGCCCGGCTACCAGCCGACCACCGAGGGCAACCAGAAGCAGATCCGGATCGCCGCCAAGGCGCTGGCCAACTCGCGCCGGCCGGTCATCTACGGCGGCGGCGGGATCGTCAACGCCAACGCGGGCGCGGAGTTCACGGAGTTCTGCCAGTCCGACCGCTTCCCGGTCACCCTGACCGTCATGGGCCTGGGCGCCTTCCCCGCGCCGCACGAGCAGTGGCTGGGCATGCTGGGCATGCACGGCACGCGCACGGCGAACTACGCGATGGACGAGGCCGACCTGATCGTCGCGATCGGCGCGCGCTTCGACGACCGCATCACCGGCAAGCTGTCGGAGTTCGCGCCGCGGGCCAAGTTCATCCACATCGACATCGATCCGGCGGAGATCTCCAAGAACGTCCCGGCCCACATCCCGATCGTCGGCGATGCCAAGAACATCCTGCCGCGCCTGCTCGCCGAGTACCGCGCGCTGGACACCGAGCCCTCGCGGCTGGAGGACTGGTGGGGGCGCATCGAGAACTGGCGCAAGCAGCACCCGCTGGGCTACGAGGACTCCGAGGACAACGAGATCAAGCCGCAGTACATGGTCCAGGCGCTCTACGAGGCCACGGGCGGCGACGCGATCGTCACCTCCGACGTCGGCCAGCACCAGATGTGGACCGCGCAGTACTTCCACTTCGACCAGCCGCGCCGCTGGATCAACTCCGGCGGCCTGGGGACGATGGGCTTCGGCCTGCCGGCGGCGATGGGCGCCAAGGTGGGATGTCCCGACGACCTGGTCTGCTGCATCGCGGGCGACGGGTCCGTCCAGATGAACATGCAGGAGCTCGCGACGTGCGCCCAGAATGGGATCGCGATCAAGGTGTTCATCATGAACAACGGCTACCTGGGCATGGTCCGCCAGTGGCAGGAGCTGTTCTGGGACAAGCGCTACAGCGCCGTCGACATGGGCCAGCACCCCGACTTCGTCAAGCTGGCCGAGGCCTACGGCGCCACCGGCATGCGCCTGGACGACAAGACCACGCTGGTCGAGGGCATGCGCGAGGCGATCGCCACCGACGGCCCCGTCCTCGTCGACGTCCGCGTGACGCGCGAGGAGAACACCTATCCGATGATCCCGGCCGGACAGGCCGCCCGGGACATGGTGGGCTGATCGGCCGTGGGTGAGCCTGGAACCAAGGAGCTGCTGTCGCTCGAGGACCTCGAGGCTGCGGGCGGACTGCGCACGGGCCGCAAGCACATCCTCTCGATCCTCGTCCAGAACCGACCGGGCGTCCTGACGCGTATCGCCGGGCTGTTCGCCCGCCGTGGCTTCAACATCCACACGCTGGCCGTGGGCCCGACCGACGATCCGGCCGTCTCGCGGATCACCCTCACGGTCGACGGGGCCAAGCACCCGATCGACCAGGTGACCAAGCAGCTGCACAAGCTGGTCAACGTGTTGAAGATCCGCGATCTGGAGCCCGAGGACTCGGTGGCGCGGGAGCTGGCCCTGTTCAAGGTCGCCTGTGACGGCGGCAACCGCGGCGAGGTCATGCAGATCTCCGAGATCTTCCGCGGCAAGGTCGTCGACGTCGGGCGCCGCTCGGTCGTGATCGAGGTCACGGGGACCGACGAGAAGATCGAGGCCTTCGAGCAACTCGTCCGGCCGTTCGGGCTGGTCGAGATGGTGCGCACCGGCGAGATCGCGATCTCCCGGGGCCGCGGCGAGACGTAGGGCGCCCTTGTCGGCGGTCTCCGCCGGCGCCGAGAACGGCGGCATCGAGGGAGTCGATTCGGAGGGTTTTCGGGCAACGATCCTGCCCCGAGGTCGCGTAGCGACCCCTAGGCAGGATGCTTGCCAGTTGCGACCGGACCCACCCCTCGATGCCCGCCGTTTCGGACCGGCACGCGCGCCCAAGTAGATTTCCGCCATGGCCGCCGTCTCGATCGCCGAGCCGGGCACCAGCGTCCTCGGTGGGGACGAGCGCGCGCGGCTGGCCGAGCGGGTGCGGGGGGCGCTGGACCGGGCGCGGGCCTCGGGCGAGGCTGTCGTGGCCGCGATCACCCTCGACGCCGACCCCGCCACCGACCCGACGGCGGTCGCCCTGGCCTCCCGGCGGCCCGGCGAGCGGTGGCTGTGCCTCGAGCAGCCCGAGCGCGACGCGGCCGCGCTGGCCGCGCTTGGCTCCGCGTGCACGATCGAGACGAGCGGGCCCGAACGCTTTCGCACGGTGGCGGCGGAGTGGCGGAGGGTCGCCGCGACCGCCGTGGTGGACGATCCCGCGGGCCTGGTCGCCGCCGGCGGGTTCGCCTTCGCGCCCGACGGCGGGGGCTCGCCGGCGTGGCAGGGCTTCGCGGCCGCCTCGCTCACCGTCGGCGAGGCGACCCTCGTGCGGCGTGGCGGGTCCGTCCGGCTGACGCTCGCCACGCTCGTCGCCCCCGACGACACGGTGGAGGACGCGGTCGACCGCGTCGACCGGCGCATGGGCGAGCTGCGCTCGCGGCCGCTGGCGCTGCTCGACCCCGCCCCGGCCAGCCGCGCGCGGATCGCCAGCGCGATGCCCCCCGAGCACTACGTGGCCGCGGTCGCGCGCGCCGTCGAGCGCATCCGCGCGGGCGAGCTCGCGAAGATCGTGCTGGCCCGCGAGGTCGAGGTTCACGCCGGGGCGGCGCACGATCCGGCCGCCGTGCTGGGTGTCCTGCGAGAGGCCTTTCCCGGGTGCTACGTGTTCGGCGTCGGGCGTGGCGACGCCGCCTTCGTGGCGGCCAGCCCCGAGCTGCTGGTCCGCCGCGAGGGCCAGCGGGCGAGCACGCTCGCCCTGGCGGGGTCCATCCGCCGCAGCGCCGATCCCGCGGTCGACGACCACCTCGGCGAGCAGCTGCTGCGCAGCGACAAGGACCGGGAGGAGCAGGCGATCGTGGCGCGGCGCATCGAGCGCACGCTGGGCCCGCGGGCCCTGTGGCTCACCGTTCCCGAGGAGCCCGTGCTCGTGCGAATGGCCAACATCCAGCATCTCGCCACCCCGATCCGCGCCCAGCTGGCGGTTCCGATCGGCGCGGTGGACCTGGCGGCCCTGCTTCATCCGACTCCCGCCGTGGGCGCCGAGCCACCGGAGGCCGCCGAGCTGATCCCGGCGCTGGAGGGGATGGACCGCGGCTGGTACGCCGGCCCGGTGGGGTGGACCGACGGCGCCGAGGACGGCGAGTTCTGCGTGGCGCTGCGCTGTGCGCTGCTGCGCGGCCCGGTCGCCCGCTGCTACGCCGGGGACGGCGTGGTGCGCGACTCGGACCCGGCCGCCGAGCTGGCCGAGACCGAGGTCAAGCTCGAGGCACTGCTGCCGGTGTTGGCGGGATGAGCACGCACGCCACGGCCCGGCGGCTCCCCCCGCGCCATGCCGTCCGCCGGCACGAGGGCCTGCCCCCCGGCCCGCGCGGCCCGGCGGCGTGGCAGACGCTACGGCTCGCGCACGACTGGGTTGGCTTCCTGCAGGACTGCCGACGGCGTTACGGCGACGTGTTCACGGTCAACTTCGCCGGATTCGGGACCGCGGTCTACGTGGCGGACCCCGACGTCTGCGCCGCCGTCTTCCAGGGCGATCCGGACGTCTTCCGCGCCGGCGAGGCGCGCGAGGTGGCCGAGCCGATCGCCGGACCACGGTCGGTGCTGATCCTCGACGGCGACGAGCATCGGCGCGAGCGTCGCCTGCTGCTGCCGTCCTTCCAGGGCAACCACGTGCGCGTGCACGAGCGAAAGATGGAGGAGGCGGCCGAGCGCGAGATCGCGAGCTGGCCGCTCGGCCGGCCCGTGCGCGCGCGGCCGGTCATGCAGACGATCACGCTCGACGTGATCCTGCGCGCGGTGTTCGGGGCGGACGAGCGCGTGAGCGCGCGGCTCGGCCCGGCGGTGACGCGGGTACTCGACGTGGGGACCTGGGCGACCATGGCCACGGCGCTGCCGGCGCCGCTCGAGCGGCTCACGCGGCGCGCGTGGCTCGCGCCGCGCCTCGGCGTCGTCGACGAGCTCCTGCACGCTCACATCCGCGCGCGCCGGGCGCAGGCCAACGGCCACGACGACGTGCTCGCCCTTCTGCTCGCGGCGCGTGACGAGGACGGGCGCGGCCTCGACGACGATGCGGTGCGCGACGAGCTGATGACGGTCGTCGCCGCCGGCCACGAGACGACCGCCAACGCGCTCGCGTGGGCGATCGAGCGACTCGTCCGGCACCCCGAGGCGATGCAGCGGCTGCTGGCCGAGCTCGCCGAGGATCCGGCGGGCGGTCCCTACCTCGACGCCGTCGTGCGCGAGACCCTGCGAGTCAGGCCGGTGGTCGGCGACACCGCCCGCGTGCTCGCGGCGCCCGCCGAGGTGGCGGGCTGGCACCTGCCCGCGGGCGTGGCGGTCGCTCCGGCCATCGCGCTGGTCAACCTCGATCCGGCCGTGTACCCCGAGCCCCAGGCGTTCCGCCCAGAGCGCTGGCTCGACGAGTCGCCGCCATCGCGCTCGTGGCTGCCGTTCGGAGCCGGGCGGCGCAGCTGTCTCGGGGCCGGGTTCGCCCTGTTCGAGATGCGCGTCGTGCTGCGCACGATCCTGAGCCGCCTCGAGCTGCGGGCCGTGCGTCCCGAGGACGAGCGCATGCGCCTGCGCAACATCACGCTCACGCCCGGCCGCGGGGCCGAGGTCATCGCGCGAGCGCGACACGGCTAGTGCGCGTGGACGCCCGCCCACAGCCCGGCGGCGTCCAGCACCACGAGCCAGAGCAGAAACGCGCCCGCCGCTCCAGCCCCCAGCCGCGCCGCGCGCGACCGGTACCCGTCGTCGGCCGAGACGAACGCGCCGAGAAGCGAGGCCTGCCCTCCCAACGCGGCGAGGAACTGGAACGTCGGCCACCATGGGAGGCCGCGGCGGCTCATGAAGATCAGCCCGGCGATGGCCAGCCACCCATGATCGCCAGCATGGTCGCGGCGCAGAGGAGCACGCGGACGATGGGCCCGAGGCTCCGGGGGCCGGCGCGCATGCGCCGAATGGTAGGTCGCTCAGGTGCTCACCGCGGCGGCCACGGCGACCGACACCGCGCGATGCAGCGCGAGGTTCTCCACGCGATCCGTGCGCACCTCGAGGATCGTCGTCGCCTCCGCCCCGAGCGCCTCGTCCAGCGCCGTGCCGAAATCGTCCGCGTCGGCGACCGCGCGGTGCTCGCACCCGAACAGGGCGGCCGCCCGCGAGAAGTCGAGTCCGGTCGGCGTGGCCACGTGCTCCTCGAACACGTCGTCCTCGCCGGCCAGGGGGAGGAAGTGGAAGATCCCTCCGCCGTCGTTGTTGAGGAGCACGATCGTCAGCTTGAGGCCGAGGCGGGACGCCGCGAGTAGGCCCCCCAGGTCGTGGGCCAGGGCCACGTCGCCGATCAGCAGCACGACCGGCTCGGTGGTCGCCGCGGCCACTCCGAAAGCGGTGGACACCGTCCCGTCGATGCCGTTGGCGCCCCGGTTGGAGAGCACCCGCGGCGGATCCGCCCGCGCCGGAAAGAACGTCTCGACGTCGCGCACCGGCATCGAGGAGGCGACGACGAGCGTGGCGTCGTGGGGGAGCCGGCGGCCCAGCTCCGCCGCCACGCGCGGCTCGGACAGCTCGTCCTTCGAGCGCGCGGGCGATCGCCCCGGCCGCCGCGCCGTCGGCCCGGCGCCAATCTTCCACCCAGGCGGCGTCGGGCGCGCGCGTGACGTGTTCGTTGAGCTCGGCGAGCGTCAGCGCGGGATCGGCCGGAACCGAGAGGCCGACCACGCCGTCGGGATCCTGGACCACGCCGTCGGGCGTGAGCGCGATCTGCAGCGCGTCCGCGGCGGCCAGCCACGCCCGCAGCGGCTTGCTCGTCGGCAGGTCGCCGACGCGGATCACCAGCTCGGGGGAATGCGCGGCGGCGAAGTCCTCGTCGCGCAGCAGCGTGTCGTAGTGGGCGACCGACACGTCGGGGAGCCGCCCTCCCGACAGCGGGTCGGCGAGCACGGGGTAGCCCGTCGTCTCGGACAGCCCCGCCGCGGCGAGCCCGAGCGCGCGGCCCCGCTCCCAGCGCCCGGCCACGATCGCGCCGCGGGGGCGGGTCTCCACGGCCTCGATGAGACGCTCCAGCGCCGCGGGGACGGGGATCTGGTCCACCTCCGCCCGATCGAGCATGGGCGCCCCGTCGGCGCGGCCGCTGGGGTCGTCGGGCAACGCCCCGTCGGGGACGAGCGGCTCGCGCAGGGGGAAGTTGAGGTGCACGACGCCGGGGCGGCCTTCCAGCGAGGTCCAGTACGCCCGGCAGGCCAGCGCGCGGAGCGCTGTCGGGTCCTGCATCTCCACCTCGAAGAACCACTTCGCCGCCGATCCGTAGAGCTTGAGCTGGTCGATCGTCTGGCCGGCGCCGACCTCGCGCAGCTCCGCCGGGCGGTCGGCCGTCAGCACGAGCAGGGGGACCCGGGCCTCCCGCGCCTCGTGCACGGCCGGGGCCAGCTCGGCCGCCGCGGTGCCCGACGTGACCGTGACGGCGACCGGCCGGCCGGTCGCCTTGGCCAGGCCGAGCGCGAAGAACCCGGAGCAGCGCTCGTCCACGTGCGACCACGCGTGCAGTGCCGGATCGCGAGCCAGCGCGAGCACGAGCGGAGAGGAGCGCGAGCCGGGCGACGTGCACGCGTCGGTCAGGCCGCAGCGACCGAGCTCGTCGAAGAAGGCGCGGAGGAGGAGATGGGTGTCGTTCCCGGCGGGCATCATGTGGCGGGTGCGCCGGACGGTTGTCCTCCTCCACGGCTTCACCCACACCGGGCGCAGCTGGGATCCCGTCGTCGCGCGGCTGGGCGAACGCTACCGCGCGCTCGCGCCTGACATCCGCGGGCACGGCGCGGCGGCCGGAGCCCGGCCCGTGGGCCCCGCCGAGTGCGCGGCCGACGTCGCGGCCGCGGCGCCCGAACGCTTCGTGCTCGCCGGCTACTCGATGGGCGGGCGCCTGGCTCTCCACGTCGCGCTCTCAGTTCCCGCGCGGGTCGAGGCCCTCGTCCTCGTCGCCGCGACACCTGGCCTCGCCGATCCGGTCGAGCGCGAGGCGCGGGCGCGCGAGGACGCCGCGCTCGCCGAGCGGATCGAGGCCTCGACGATCGAGGAGTTCGCCGAGCGCTGGGGGCGAAACCCGCTCTTCAAGGGTCAGCCGCCCGAGGTGGCCGAGGCGGCGCACGCCGACCGCCTGCGCAACGGCACGGCGGGCCTGGCCGCGGCGCTGCGCGGCCTCGGTCAGGGAACGTGGGAGCCGATGTGGGGACGGCTGGGCGAGCTGCGGATGCCCGTGGCCCTCGTGGTCGGCGAACGCGACGCCAGGTACCGGAAGCTCGCGGAACGCATGGCCGCCGCGATCCCACACGCCGACGTGCTCGTCGTCCCCGCCGTCGGGCACGCGGTCCATCTCGAGGCGCCCGGGATCGTCGCCGAGGCGATCGTGCAGACCGCATCGGCGCGGGAGCCGGCGGGTTGAAGCGAGTCGTGCTCCCCGCCCTGCTTCTCCTGCTCGTGCTGGTCGCCGCGGCCAGCGCCCAGAGCGGCGGCTCGCCGCCGGGGACGACCCCGGGCACCCCGGACCCGACGGCGGGGCTCACCGCCTCCCAGCTCGTCGGACAGCGGATGATCTTCTCCTACGACGGCACCACGCCCCCGTCGGGGCTGCGACGGCGGATCGCCGCGGGCGAGGCGGCCGGGATCATCCTGTTCGCGGACAACGTCGGCTCGCGCGCGCGTCTTCGGGCGACCCTGCGCGGCCTCCAGGCGATCCGGCGCCCCGCCGCGGTGCGCGCCCCGCTCCTCGTGATGATCGACCAGGAGGGCGGGCTCGTGAAGCGCCTGAGCGGCGCCCCGTCGCGCTCGCCCGCCGAGCTGGGACGCATCGGCAGCGCAGATCTGGCTCGTCGCGAAGGCCGCGCCACCGCGGCCAACCTGCGCGACGTGGGCGTCAACGTCAACCTGGCGCCGGTCGTCGACGTCGGCCGGCGCGGCACGTTCCAGGCGCGGACCGAGCGCTCGTACTCCTCGAATCCCACCCGCGTGTCGGCCATGGCGGTGGCCTTCGTCAGGGGACTCCAGGAACGCGGGGTGGCGGCGACCTTGAAGCACTTCCCGGGGCTGGGCACGGTCTTCCAGGACGAGGACGCGGTGGCGCAGACCGTGCGCCTCCCGCTCGCGACCCTGCGGCGCATCGACGAGTCCCCCTTCGTGGCGGGGGCGCGGGCGGGGGTCAAGCTCGTGATGACGAGCACCGCGATCTACCCGGCGCTCAGCCCCCGTCCGGCCATGCTCTCGCCGCGGGTGTCCACCGCAGAGCTTCGCGGCCAGGCCGGCTTCCAGGGCGTCTCGATCACCGACGACATCAGCGTGCAGGCGCTGCGCCGGTTCGGGTCGCTCGCGGCCAACGGGCGCGAGGCCGCCCAGGCGGGCAACGACCTGCTCCTGTACTGCGGCGGCTACGCCAACGGCGCCGGCTCGGCGGACGCGCTCGTGCGCGACGCCCGCGCCGGGCGCCTGAGCACGAGCGCGACGCGCGCGTCGGTCCGGCGGATCCTCGCCCTGCGCGCCGACCTGGCGCGCTAGCGGGTCGAGGACGGTTGGATCCGAGGCCGGATTTCGACCAAGCATCCCGCTTAGCTGTTGCAGGGCAACAGTAGGGCAGGACACTTCACCGGGACGGCTGCGAACCCACCCCTCGATGCCCGTTGTTCGTCCCGGAACAACGTGCTCCTGTCGTGGGCCTAGCTCACGCCCAGCCCCGGCGTGTCGGGCAGCGCGATCGCGCCGTCCGCCGGGGGGAAGGGGTCGGCGAGCCCGTCGAACAGCGACAGCGTGGCCAGGCCGCACGGTCGCGTCACGCGCAGCGCCGCGGCGGCATGCAGACCGGCCGCCACCCCAACCGGCCCGTCGAAGGTGGACGCGAGGTAGACGTCGCTGCCCGCTCCGCGCGCCGCCGCCGCCGCCTCGAGCACCCTGGAGATTCCGCCGTGCGCGCCGACGCGCAGGCACACGGCGTCGGCGGCTCCCGACTCCAAGGCGCCCGGCTCGAGCGCCGTCTCGTCCATCGCCACGGGCACGTCGACCGCCGCCCGCACCGCGCCCAGCGCCTCGACGCCGTGGACGGGCTCCTCGCACAACTCGATCCCCACCGACGCCAGCGAGCCCAGGGCCGCCACCGCTTCGTCGACGGTCCACGCGCCGTTGGCGTCGATGCGCAACGCCACGTCGGGCCCGACCGCCGCGCGCACGGCGGCCAGCCGTCCGGCGTCGTCGCCCACGCCGACCTTCACCTTCAAGCAGCGAAAGCCCGCCGCCACCGCCTGGGCCGCCTGGGCCGACGCGGTCTCGCGGTCCTCCGCGCCCACGAGGGCGTTGACGGGGACGGAGTCGAGCGGATCGTCGACCAGCAGGGCGGCGACGGGGCGGGCGTCCCGGCGGCCCCGCAGGTCCCACTCCGCCATGTTCACGGCCGCGACGGCGTGCGGCAGGGACGGCTCGCCGCGTTCCAGCTCCGCCCGGACGGCGGCGAGCGAGACGCCGTCGTAGTCCTCCAGGGGTGCCGCTTCCCCGACGCCGAAGTCGTTGCCGGTGTCGCGCAGACGCACCCGCAGCAGCTCCCGGCGCTCGAGCGTGCCCCACGCCGCCCGCACGGGCGTCCGCAGGCGCAGCGAGAAGGGCTCGAGCTCGAGCTTCTTCATCGACCGGACAGGAGAACGCCGGCCGACAGGAGCACGCAGAAGGCGAGCTGGAGCACCCCCGTCCGCGCCAGAGCGGCGTTCAGCGACGGCCCGTCGGTGCGCTCGGACACCTCGGCCGCGAGCTTCAGGGCGAGCGGGAGCGTCAGCACGGGCAGCAGGACCCACGCTTCGAGCGAGCCCGACACCCACGTCGGCAGGAGCGTGACGTAGGCCCCGAAGACCATGGCGGAGTAGAGGGCCCGCGCGGTCTGCGAGCCGAGCCGGACCGCCAGCGTCCGCTTGCCGGCCCGTCGGTCGGTTTCCAGATCGCGCACGTTGTTGACCATGAGGATGGCCGCCGCCAGGAGGCCCACCGGCACGGCCAGCGCAAATGCCTCCCACGTCAGGTGCTCGGTCTGCACGAAATAGGAGCCGGTGACCGCGACGAGCCCGAAGAAGGCGAAGACGAACAGCTCGCCCAGGCCCTCGTACCCGTAGGGCTTCGGCCCTCCGGTGTAGAGCACGCCGGCGAGGATCGAGGCCGCCCCGACGAGCAGCAGTTCCCAGCCGGCCACCGTGACGAGATACACGCCGACCGCCACGGCGAACCCGAAGGACAGCCACGTGGCCACGAGGACCTGGCGTGGCGGCACGAGCCCGCCCGCCGTGACGCGCAACGGGCCGAGGCGGTCCTCGGTGTCGGCGCCGCGGCGCGCGTCCGAGTAGTCGTTCGACAGGTTCGTCCCCACCTGGATCGCGATGGCGCCCAGGAGGGCGGCCGCGAAGGCGAGGGGACGGAAGTCGGCGTCGACCGCGCCGAGCGACGTGCCCACGAGGACGGGCGCCACGGACGCGGGAAGCGTCCGCGCACGCGCGGCCATGATCCAGATGCGGACCGTGCTAGGGCCGGCGGGGGAACTTCGTGAAGTCGGGCTTGCGCTTCTCGACGTAGGCGTCACGCCCTTCCTGGGCCTCGGGCGACATGTAGAAGAGGAGGTTGGCGTCGTGCGCGAGCTGCTGCAGCCCGGCGAGGCCGTCCTCGTCGGCGTTGAAGCTCGCCTTGAGCAGGCGCAGGGCGAAGGGTGAGAGCGCGAGCATCTCGCGACACCACGAGACGGTCTCCTCCTCGAGGCGCTCGAGCGGGACGACCGTGTTGACGAGCCCCATCTCCAGGGCCTCGCGCGCGTCGTACTGGCGACACAAGAACCAGATCTCCTTGGCCTTCTTGGGGCCGACGAGCCGGGACAGGATGCCGGCGCCGAAGCCGCCGTCGAAGCTTCCGACCTTGGGGCCGGTCTGGCCGAAGCGCGCGTTCTCGGCGGCGATCGTCAGGTCGCAGACGACGTGCAGGACGTGGCCGCCCCCGATCGCGTAGCCCGCGACCATCGCCACCACGGGCTTGGGCGTGCGCCGGATCTGCACGTGCAGGTCGGTGACGTGGAACCGCCCGACGCCCCGGCTGGCCGCCTCGTCGTCGCCCAGATAGCCGGCGTCTCCGCGCACCCGCTGGTCGCCGCCGGAGCAGAAGGCCTCGTCGCCCTCGCCGGTGAGCACGATCACGCCGACCTCGATGTCCTCGCGCGCGCGTTCGAAGGCATCGGAGAGCTCGACCACCGTCTGGGGTCGGAAGGCGTTGCGCACCTCGGGGCGGTCGATCGTGATCTTGGCGATCCCGTCGCCGGAGAGCTCGTAGCGGATGTCCGAGTACTCCCCGGCCGGGGTCCAGGTGACGGACATGGGCGGGGCACGATACTGCGCACGAGACGTGGGCTTCCGTATCGTGCGCTGACGTGGATCCCGACGAGTACCGCAACGCCAGCCACGACCAGTGGGAGCGCTCGGCCGGCGGCTGGGGGGAGTGGGCGCAGCGGCTCCAGGAGCTCGTCGCTCCCGTGTCGCACTGGATGCTCGACGAGCTTCGCCTCCAGCCCGGTCAGACGGTGCTCGAGCTGGCCGCCGGCCCGGGCGAGACGGGCTTTCTCGCCGCCGAGCTGGTGCGCCCGGGCGGCAAGCTGATCTCCTCGGACTTCGCGGAGGGCATGGTCGAGGTGGCTCGCTCGCGCGCGCAGGAGCTCGGGCTCGACAACGTCGAGTTCCGGCGCCTCGACGCCGAGTCGCTCGAGCTCGACGCCGCGAGCGTCGACGGCGTCCTGTGCCGCTGGGGCTACATGCTGATGGCCGATCCGGCCGCGGCCCTGCGCGAGACGCGCCGTGTTCTGAGACCCCTCGGACGGGTCGCTTTGGCCGTTTGGGGGCCGCCCGGCGACAACCCCTGGGTCTCGATCGCCGGCGAGGAGGTCCGCCGCCGCGCGGGCGCACCCGAGCCCGAGCCCGGCGCGCCCGGCATGTTCGCCCTCGCCGACCCCGGACGCGTCGAGGAGGAGCTCGCCGGAGCGGGCTTCACCGACATCCGCGTGGAGGCGCTCGATCTGCGCTTCACCTACCCGTCCTTCGAGGCCTGGTGGCAGCTCTCCCGGGACCTCGGGCGACCGCTCGCCGAGCTCGTCGACGCCATGGAGCCACGGCAGCGCGACGAGCTGCGCGCGGCCCTCGAGGAACGCTTCGCCGCCTTCGCCACGCCCGGCGGCGGGCTGGACGTCCCGGCCCGCCCGCTCGTGGCCGCCGCAAGCGCGTAGCGAGCGTGCGCTAGGGTCACGCGCCCATGTTCTACGACGACGACGCCTCCCTCGAAAAGCTCGACGGCAAGACCGTGGCGATCATCGGCTACGGCTCCCAGGGCCACGCCCACGCGCTCAACCTCAAGGAGTCCGGGGTCGACGTCGTGGTCGGCCTGCGGCCCGATTCGTCGTCGGTCGACAAGGCGAAGGGGGAGGGCCTGGACGTGGCGAGCCCGGCGGAGGCGGCCTCCCGCGCCGACGTCGTGATGATGCTCGTGCCCGACGAGCTGCACCGGCAGGTGTGGGAGCAGGAGGTCCGCGACGGGATCACGCCCGGCAACCTGCTCATGTTCGGCCACGGCTTCTCCATCCACTTCGACGAGGTCGACCCGCCGGCGGAAGTCGACGTCGCCATGGTCGCGCCCAAGGGCCCCGGCCACCTCGTGCGCCGCCAGTTCGCGGAAGGGCGCGGGGTGCCGGCCCTGATCGCCGTCCACCAGGACTCGAGCGGCGAGGCCCGCGACCTGGCCCTGGCCTACGCGAAGGGCATCGGCGCCACCCGCGCCGGGGTCATCGAGACGACGTTCAAGGACGAGACCGAGACCGACCTGTTCGGCGAGCAGGCCGTCCTGTGCGGCGGGCTGACCGAGCTGGTGCGCGCGGGCTACGAGACGCTGGTCGACGCCGGCTATGACCCCAAGCTCGCCTACTTCGAGTGCCTGCACGAGCTCAAGCTGATCGTCGACCTCATGTACGAGAAGGGCATCAGCGGAATGCGCTACTCGATCTCCAACACCGCCGAGTACGGCGACCTGACCAGGGGCAGCCGCATCGTCGGCGAGCCCACCCGCGCGGCGATGCAGGAGGTCCTCGGGGAGATCCAGGACGGGACGTTCGCCCGGGAGTGGATCGCCGAGAACCGCGCCGGCCAGGAGAACTTCAAGCGCATGCGCGAGGAGCAGGCCGGCCACCAGGTCGAGCGCGAGGGCAAGGAGCTGCGCTCGATGATGGACTGGATCGACACGGAGTTCTAGGGGACGTGGAGGGGGAGGACCGGGACGTCGAATGGCTCCCGCCCGAGCCCGCCGGCGACGCGCCGCGCTTCGACCCTCGGGCCCCCGATCCGCTGCCGGAGCCTCCGCCGCCCCCGGCGTACGTCACGGCCCCGCCGCCGACGGGCCCGCCGGTTGCGCCGTCCGTGCCGGCCTGGCAGCAGACGCCGAGCGCGCCGTGGCCGCAGCCCTATGGCAAGGCGTCCGGAAACAGCGCCGCCGTCGCCTCGTTCATCCTCGGGATCGCCGGGCTCGTGGCGTTCATCTTCCCCAGTGGCTTCGGGCTGGTCTTCATCTTCAACCTGCCGTGCTCGATCGCCGCGTGGGTGCTCGGGGTCCGCGGCCGGGGGCGCGTCGACCGCGGCGAGACGCACGAGCACCGCGGACGGGCTCAGGCCGGGATGATCCTCGGCATCGTGGGAGTCGTCCTCGGGGTGCTGGCGATCATCGGCTGGGCGCTGGCCATCGCCCTGTCCGAGGAGGTGCGAGACGAGCTGCGCCGCGCCTTCGAGGACGGCCAGAGCTCCTGAGCCCGTCCCGGACACCGCCTGGGCCTTCGCTATCGTCTCCTGCCCGCATGGCAGGACCGAATCCCTTCATCAAGGACTACCTGATCACGGCCGGCCCGACGCCGCTGCCGCCCCGCGTCATGTCGGCGATGGGCGAGCCCGTGCTGTACCACCGCGCTCCCGCGTTCGACGCGCTGTTCGCGCGGGTCCTGGAGCGCCTCCCGGGCGTGTTCGGGACCCAGAACGACGTCATCGTGTTCGCCTCGAGCGGCACGGGTGCCATGGAGTCGGCGGTGTCGAACCTCGTCGCCCCGGGGCAGCCGATTCTCGCCTGCGCCGGCGGGAAGTTCGGCGAGCGCTGGATCGAGCTCGGCGAGGCGTACGGCGCCGAGGTCGTGCGCTACGAGCCCGGATGGGGCGCGCGCCTCGACCCCGCGGAGGTCGACCGGCTGCTCTCCGAGCATGCCGGCATCGAGGTCGTCTACGCCACGCTGTCGGAGACCTCGACCGGCGTGGTCCACGACGTGCGCGCCCTCGCCGAGGCGGCCCGCGGGCACGGGGCCATGCTCGTGGTGGACGCGATCTCAGGGGTGGGGGCGGCCGAGCTGCGCCAGGACGAGTGGGGCATCGACGTCGTCATCGCCGGCTCGCAGAAGGCGTTGATGAGCCCGCCGGGGCTGGGTTTCGTGTCGGCCTCGCAGCGCGCGCTTGACGCCGCCGGACAGCGACCGGGCGGCCGCTACTACTTCGACTGGAGCCGCGCCATCGCCGAACAGCGCAAGGACTCTCCGGCCACGCCGTTCACCCCGGCCGTCACGCTCCTGCGCGCGCTCGACGTCGCGCTCGAGCTCATCGAGGAGGAGGGTCTCGAGGCCATCATGGCCCGCCACGACCTCCTGGCGCGGGCCGCCCGAGCCGGCGCGCGCGGGCTCGGGCTCGAGCTCTTCGGCGACCCCGACGAGCGCTCGACCGTCGTGACCGCCGTCGAGCTGCCGGACTCGATCGACGGGGCGAAGGTGCCCAAGCTCCTGCGCGAACGCGGCATCACGGCCAACGGCGGCCAGGGCCAGCTCAAAGGCCGGATCATCCGCATCGCCCACTGCGGCTACTTCGGCGCGTTCGACGTCATCACGATCCTCGCCGGCCTCGAGCTCGCGCTCAACGAGCTGGGCGCCGACGTCGAGCTGGGCGCCGGCGTGGCCGCGGCCCAGCAGGTGTTCGCGCAGGCCGGGGTCCCGGTCGCCGCACCCAGCGCGTGAACGACGCCAGGCCCAAGATCCTCGTCGCCGAGAAGATCGCCGACACGGGCGTCGATCTGCTGCGCGAGCGCTTCGACGTCGACGTCGGCACCGACTGGACGCCCGAGCAGCTGGCCGACCGCATCGGCGACTACGACGGCCTGCTCATCCGCTCGGCCACGCAGGTCACGGCCGACCTCATCGCCCGCGCCGAGCGGCTGCGGGTCATCGGCCGGGCGGGGATCGGCGTCGACAACGTCGACGTCGACGCCGCGACCAAGCGGGGAATCGTCGTCGCGAACGCGCCGCAGTCGAACATCGTCGCCGCGGCCGAGCACACGATGGCCCTGATGCTCGCCCTGGCGCGCAACGTCCCGCGGGCGCACGCCTCGCTGACCGCAGGCCGGTGGGAGCGCTCCAAGCTCGGCGGCAGCGAGCTCTACGAGAAGACGCTCGGCGTGCTCGGCTTCGGGCGCATCGGCCAGCTTGTGGCCCAGCGTGCGAAGGGCTTCGGGATGCACGTCGTCGGCTTCGATCCCTTCGTGTCGGCCGAGCGGTTTCGCGAGCTGGGGGTCGAGCAGGCCCAGACCTCGGACGAGGTCTACGACCGGGCCGACTTCATCACCCTGCACCTCCCGCGCACCGACGACACGCGCGGCTGGCTCGACGCCGACGCGTTCTCGAAGATGCGCGACGGGGTGCGGATCATCAACTGCGCGCGCGGCGAGCTGCTCGTCGACGAGGCGCTAAAGGACGCGCTGGACTCCGGCAAGGTGGGGGGAGCCGCGCTCGACGTCTTCTCAGAGGAGCCGATCACCGACCACCCCCTGTTCAACGGGTACGAGAACGTCGTGGTCACGCCGCACCTGGGCGCCTCGACGACGGAGGCCCAGGACCGCGCCGGCGTGCAGACGGCCGAGCAGGTGGTGGCCGCGCTCACCGGCGGCGTCGTCACCACGGCGATCAACATCCCCTCGGTCGGCGCCGAGGACATGGAGGCGCTGGGCCCGCTCATCCCGCTGGCCGAACAGCTCGGGCGGATCGGTATGGCGCTGGCGGAGGGCTCGTCGGTGGATCGGGTGGAGATCGAGCTCCTGGGCCGCCTGGCCGAGCGCGACACGCGCCTGCTCTCGATCGGCGTCCTGCTCGGGATACTCGAAGGACACACCGAGGAGGAGGTCAACCTCGTCAACGCACCGTCCCTCGCCGAGGAGCGAGGCATCGACGTGGTCGAGACCAAGCGCACGACGGCCCGTGACTTCACCGATCTGCTGCGGGTGACCGTCGTCAGCGGCGACCAGGCGCTGCGCGTCGTCGGCACGACGATCGGCCACCGGCACCGTCCGCACCTGCTCGAGGCGTGGGGGCAGCGCTTCAACATCCAGCTCGAGGGCCACGTCACGCTGCTGCGCTACTCCGACGTGCCGGGCATGGTCGGCAAGGTCGGCACGGTGTTCGGCGACCACGCCATCAACATCGTCTCCATGGCCGTGGGCCGCCAGCCCGACGGCGATGGCGCCAGCGAGGGGGGCCACGCAGCGATGGCGATAACCACCGACGCCCCGGTCGCCCGCGACGTGCTCGAGGAGATCCTCGCCCTCGACGGCTTCGTCGACGCACGCTCGGTCGAAGTCGGGCGCTCCGGCTAACCGCTCGGCCTGTCCGTCGGCCGAAACGGACAAAGGCGGCTGGATTGCGGGCCAAGGGTGGCCTAGGCTTCCTCGCGGGACAGCGCTGGACGACAGGGAAGGGAGACGAGCCGCGTGGAGAGCGCATCGATTGCAGCGGGTGGTCAGCAGCCTCCGGCCGGATCGGCTCCGGGCGAGAAGGGCCTGAAGACCGGGGCCCTGGGCTACCTGTCGAACCTCGTCATCGGCGTCGCGTCGACGGCGCCGGGCTACAGCCTCGCGGCCACGCTGGGCTTCATCGCGGCGGTCGAGGGCGTCGGCCTCGCGCGCCGGCCATCCTCTGGGTGGCGTTCGTCCCGATGCTCCTCATCGCGACGGCCTACTACTACATGAACCGCGCCGACCCGGACTGCGGCACGACGTTCTCCTGGGTGACCAGGGCGATGGGACCGACGGCGGGCTGGCTGGGCGGCTGGGCGATCATCGTCGCCGACATCGTCGTCATGGCCAACCTCGCGCAGATCGCGGGCCTCTACTCGTTCCTGCTCTTCGGCTGGGACAGCGCCGCGGCCTCGACGACGGCGGTGACCATCGTCGGCGTCGCGTGGATCATCGTCATGACCGCGATCTGCTACATCGGGATCGAGCTGTCCGCGCGCACCCAGTACTTCCTCCTGAGCGCGGAGATCCTCACGCTGGCAGTGTTCGCCATCGTCGCGCTGGTCAAGGTGTACGCCGGCGACGCCCCGGACACGTCGATCCATCCGGACATCGCGTGGCTGTCGCCCTTCTCCATCGACTCCACCAGCGCGCTGACGAGCGGGGTGCTGCTCGGCGTGTTCATCTACTGGGGCTGGGACAGCGGGGTGACCGTGAACGAGGAGTCGGAGAACCCCAGCGAGGGGCCCGGCAGGGCGGCGATCATGAGCACGATCGTCCTCGTCCTCATCTACGTCATCGTGGCCGTCGCCGCCCAGGCCTACGCCGGGCCCAAGGAGCTGATCGACAACGCCGACGACGTGCTCAGCGTCCTGGGCAAGGACGTGTTCGGCAGCCCGCTGGACAAGATCCTGATCATCGCGGTGCTCAGCTCGGCCGCGGCATCCACGCAGACGACGATCCTGCCCACGGCCCGAACGTCGCTGTCGATGGCCCGCGCCCGGGCCATGCCGGCCACCTTCGGCCAGGTCCACCCGCGCTACCTGACGCCGAGCGTGTCGACCCTGGCCATGGGCGCGGTGTCGATCATCTGGTACGTGGGCCTGACGATCGTCTCGGAGAACATCCTCTTCGACTCGCTCGCCGCCCTGGGCCTGATGATCGCCTTCTACTACGGGCTCACGGGCTTCGCGTGCGCGATCTACTACCGGCGCGAGCTGTTCAAGAGCGCGAAGAACTTCGTTCCTCATCGGCCTCGCGCCCACGCTCGGCGGGGTGATCCTCGGCTACGTGTTCGTGAAGTCGATCATCGACCTGAGCAAGCCCGAGAACTCGGAGTCCGGCGACAGCTGGTTCGGGCTCGGGCCGCCGCTCGTCATCGGGATCGGCTTCCTGATCCTCGGCATCGTGCTCATGCTCTTCTGGCGCTTCAGTCCCCAGGGCCGCGACTTCTTCCGCCGCAAGCCCGAGGTCGCCGACCCGGCCCTCGTGGCGCGCGCTCCGGCCGGGGGAGGAGGGCCCTGATGGCGGACGTCATCGTCGGTTACGACGGCTCCGACGGCGCTCGCGCCGCGCTGGACACAGCCATCGAGACGAGCTCGGCGTTCGGCGACCGGGTGGTGATCGTCTTCGGCTACGACATCCAGCGGCTGGGCGGCGAGGTCAAGGACTACGCCAAGGCGGTGCAGGAACGCGCTGAGGAGGTCGTCTCGCACGGGCGCCACCAGGCAGATGCCAAGGGCGTCGAGGTCGAGTCGGTCGTCATCGAGCGCCACCCTGCCGAGGCCATGGCCGAGCTGGCCAAGGAGCGCGGCGCGCGGATGATCGTCGTGGGCACCCACGGCGAGAGCGCGCTGAGGGGCGCGATCATCGGCTCGACCTCGCACAAGCTGCTGCACCTCTCCGAGGTCCCGGTGCTGGTCGTGCCGGTCCGCTGAGCGGGGGCGGATAGGCTGCGCGCGTGCGCGTGGTCGAGATCACCAAGCACGGCCCGCCCGAGGTCCTGGAGGTCAGGAGCGCCCGGCGCCGGAACGGCCGCTCGGTGATCAGGTGCTGGTGGACGTCGCGGCTTCGGGAATCTGCTTCGCGGACACGATGGCGCGGATCGGGCTCTACCAGGACGCGCCCAAGCCACCGTGCGTCGTCGGCTACGAGGTCGCCGGCACGGTGTCTGCGGTCGGCCCGGGAGTCGAGGGCATCGCGCCGGGCGACCGGGTGATGGCGGGCACCCCGTTCGGCGGGTATGCCGAGCACGTGCTGGCCCGGCGAGCGGACGTGATCCCCCTGCCCGAGCGGCTGAGCTTCGAGCAGGGGGCGGCCGTCCCCGTCAACTACACCACCGCCTGGGCCGCGCTCATCCGCTACGGGTCGCTCCAGCCTGGTGAGCGCGTCCTCATCCACGCCGCTGCGGGTGGGGTGGGGATCTCGGCCACGCAGATCGCCAAGCGCCACGGGGCCGAGGTGTGGGGGACGGCGTCTCCCGGCAAGCACGACGCCATTCGCGGATTCGGCGTCGATCACCCCCTCGACTACACGCGCAACGGATGGGAGCGCGATCTGCCGCCCTTTGACATCGTCCTGGACGCGATTGGCGGAAAGTCGTTCCGCACGAGCTACGAGATGCTGCGGCCGGGAGGCCGCCTCGTCTGTTACGGCGCCTCGGCCGTCACCTCGGGGGAGAAGCGGTCGCTGACCACGGCGCTGCGCACCGTCGTGCGCATGCCCCGGTTCAGCCTGGTCAAGCAGATGTCCGCCTCCAAGGCGGTGATCGGCCTGAACATGAAGCGCCTGTGGGACGACCGGGGAACGCTGGACGCGTGGATCGATCCGCTGCGCGACCTGATGGACGACGGGACGATCGACCCGGTCGTCGCCGAGGCCTTCCCCTTCGAGCGAGCGCCCGACGCGCACCGCATGATCGCCGAGCGGCGCAACGTCGGGAAGGTCGTCCTCGTTCCTTGAGCCTGGACGCCGAGTTCGAGCGCGAGGACCCGCACTGGCCCGCACAGCTGGCGATCCTCGTCGCGCTGGTGCTGCACATCGCGCTCCCCGGCCGCGTGACCGTGATCCCGGACTGGATCGTCCCCGTCGCCGAGGGGCTCCTGCTCGTCGCGCTCGTCATCGCCCGCCAGCGGGAGTCTCCGCGCCGCCGCACGCTCTCCTTTTCCGTGATCGGCCTGGTCATCGCCGCCAACACCGTGACCCTGGGCGCGCTCGTCAACTACCTGCTCGACCACAGCAGCGCCCACGGCAACTCGCTGCTGCTCAGCGGCGTGGACATCTTCGTCACCGACATCCTCATCTTCGCCGTGCTGTTCTGGGAGCTGGACCGCGGCGGCCCCGAGGCGCGGAACTCGCGGCGGGCGGGGCGGCCCGACTTCTTCTTCCAGGAGATGGACCCGACGACGAAGATGCCCGGCTGGCGCCCGGCCTTCGTCGACTACCTCTACCTCTCGTTCACGAACTGCACGGCCTTCAGCCCGACGGACACGATGCCGCTGACCGCGCGCGCCAAGCTGCTGATGCTGGGCGAGGCCGCGGGGTCAGTGGCCACGGCCGCGGTCGTGCTCGCTCGCTCAGTCAACCTGCTCGGGACGTAGGTGCGCCTTCCGGTCCTGCGCCCGCGCCTGTTACTCTGAACTCGCATGTCGACTCGCCTCGACCTTCGCCTTCTTCTCCTCCCCCCTCGGGGGGAATAGCGCGTGGCGGCCGCGTAGCCGCAAACCCAGCGAGAAGAAGCCGTAGGACGAGACAACAGGAGCAGACGACATGGTCAAGCCCGAGGACCCCAACCGAGTACTGATCTTCGACACGACGCTGCGCGACGGCGAGCAGTCGCCCGGCATCTCGCTCAACACCGGCGAGAAGCTCGAGATCGCCCAGCAGCTCGCCCGGCTGGGCGTCGACGTCATCGAAGCCGGGTTCCCGATCACCTCGCCGGGCGACCTCGAGGCCGTGCAGACGATCTCGCGCACCGTCGAGGGCCCGATCATCACGGGCCTGGCCCGCACCCACGTGGCGGACATCGACGCCGCCTACGAAGGAGTCAAGGACGCCGAGCGCCCGCGCATCCACACCTTCATCTCGACCTCGGACATCCACATCGAGCACCAGCTGCAGACGACTCGCGAGGACGTGAAGGGCCAGGCGCGCGCCGCCGTCGCCCACGCCAGGGAGTACGTGGATGACGTCGAGTTCTCGCCGATGGACGCGACCCGCGCCGACATCGAGTTCACCGCCGAGGTGTGCGCGATCGCCATCGAGGAGGGCGCGACGACCATCAACATCCCCGACACCGTCGGCTACACGATGCCCGCCGAGTACACCGAGTACCTGCGCCGGCTGTACGAGCTGGTGCCGGGGCTCGATGGCGTGGTCGTGTCCGTGCACTGCCACGACGACCTCGGCCTGGCCGTGGCGAATTCGTTCGCCGGGGTGCTCGCCGGGGCACGCCAGGTGGAGTGCGCGATCAACGGGATCGGCGAGCGGGCCGGGAACGCCTCGCTCGAGGAGATCGCGATGCTCCTGCACACCCGCAAGGCCACGGTCGGCCTGAGCACCGGCATCGTGACGACCGAGATCGCGCGTACGAGCCGGCTGGTCTCGCGCCTCACCGGCTACGCCGTGCAGCCGAACAAGGCCATCGTGGGGCGCAACGCCTTCGCGCACGAGTCCGGGATCCACCAGGACGGCGTGCTCAAGGAGCGCACGACCTACGAGATCATGGACGCGCGCACCGTCGGTCTTGAGGGCAACGACATCGTGCTGGGCAAGCACTCCGGGCGCCACGCGCTGCAGCAGGCGCTGGAGGAGCTCGGGTTCAGCGTCACCGGCCAGGCGCTCAACCACGCCTTCAAGCGCTTCAAGGATCTCGCCGACCGCAAGAAGCAGGTCACGGCGATGGACCTCGAGGCGCTGGTCACCGACGAGATGCGCGACGACCTCGAGGCCTACACGTTCGAGTGGTTCGACGTCGAGGCCTCGTCGAAGCGGCCGCCGCACGCCACGGTGGGCATCAAGGCGCCCGACGGCCAGGAGCGCTCGGGATCGTTCACCGGCGACGGGCCCGTGGACGCCATCTTCCGCGCGATCAACGTCGCCGCCGGGGTGGAGGCCAAGCTGCGCGAGTTCCGGGTCGACGCCGTCACCGGGGGCCAGGACGCGCTCGGCGAGGTGTCTGTCGTGGTCGAGGTGGGCGGCCGTCCGGCCTCGGGCCAGGGCGTCTCCACCGACATCATCGAGGCGGCGGGCCGCGCCTACGTGCGCGCCCTGTCCAACGCGCGGCGCCGGGCCAAGGCCGAGGCGCGAGAGCTCGCGGCGACGCCGTAGCCGGGGTTGTCGGGCGGGCCAGGGGTCGTGCGATAGTCGCGCGATGGCGACGCGACCTGCCGACGCGCGTTCCGGCGCGCCCCCCGGCCTGGAGGCGGCGACGCTGTGCGAGGCCTTCCAGCGCAGCGCCTCGGAGATGGCCGACGAGGTGGCGCTGCGCACGCTGGGCGACGCGACGTCGATCACCTGGCGCGAGTACGCCCAGCGCGTGCGAGACCTCGCGGCCGGGCTCGCCGGTCTCGGCGTGGAGCGGGGCGACACGGTGGCGCTCATGCTCACGAATCGCCCCGAGTTCCACCTCGTGGACGTCGCGGCGATGCACCTCGGCGCGGTGGCGTTCTCGGTCTACAACACCTCGTCGCCGGAGCAGATCGAGTACCTGCTGGGCGACGCGGGCAACCGTGTGCTCGTCACCGAGGCGGCGTTCCTCGATCGGGTCCAGGCCGCGCAGCCGCGCTGCCCCGCCCTCGAGCACGTCGTGGTCGTCGAGGCGCTCGACGAGCTGTCCGCGCGCGGAAGCTCGGGCTTCGACTTCGACGCCGCCTGGCAAGCCGTCTCGCCCGAGGACCTGGTCACGCTCATCTACACCTCGGGAACGACCGGGCCGCCCAAGGGCGTGCAGCTCACCCACGCCAACGTGATGGCGCAGTGGCGGGCCATCCACGCGGTCATGCCGCGCCCCGCCGGCGGGCGCGTGGTCTCCTACCTGCCCGCCGCCCACGTCGCCGACCGCGTCATCACGCACTACGCCGCGCTGGTCTACGGCACCCAGCTCACGGACTGCCCCGACCCCAGGGAGGTCATCGCCCACCTGCCCGACGTCCGGCCGACGCTGTGGGGCGCGGTTCCCCGGATCTGGGAGAAGCTCAAGGCGGCGCTCGAGGCGGGCATGGACGACGCCACCCGGGCGGCGGTCGACGCCGCGCGCGACGGCCGGGCCACGCCGGCGGACGAGCAGGTGCTGGGCCGCCTGCGCGAGCGGCTGGGGCTCGACGCCGCGGAGCATCACATCGTCGGCGCGGCCCCCACGCCGCCGGACGTTCTCGAGTTCTTCTCGTCCCTCGGGATGAACGTGTGCGAGCTGTGGGGGATGTCGGAGACCTGCGGCGTGGCCACGTTGAACCCGGCCGACCGCGTGCGGATCGGGACCGTCGGGCCGCCGCTGCCCACGCGTCGAGCTGCGCCTGGCCGACGACGGAGAGGTGCTCGTGCGCGGCCCGATGTGCACGTCCGGCTACCGCGACATGCCCGACAAGACGGCCGAGCTGCGAGACGGCGACGGCTGGCTGCACACCGGCGACATCGGCGAGCTCGACGCCGACGGGTATCTGCGCATCGTCGACCGCAAGAAGGAGCTGATCATCAACGCGGCCGGCAAGAACATGTCCCCGGCCAACATCGAGTCGGCGCTCAAGTCGGCGAGCCCGCTGATCGGGCAGGCGTGCGTGATCGGAGACCGCCGGCCCTACAACGTCGCCCTGCTCGTCCTCGACCCCGACGCGCTGCCCGTCTTCGCGGCCGCGCACGACCTCGACGCCGAGGCGCTGGGATCGCTCGGGGCCGCCGAAACGCTCATCGCCGCCGTGGCCGACGCCGTGGCCGGCGCCAATGCGCGCCTGTCCCGCGTCGAGCAGATCAAGAAGTTCAAGATCCTCGACGAGGACTGGCTGCCCGGGGGAGACGAGCTCACGCCGACGATGAAGCTCAAGCGCAAGCCGATCGCCGAGAAGTACGGCGACGAGATCGAGGCCCTGTACTTCGACTGAAGGTCGGCGTTCGACCTACACTCGCCGCATGCGCAGGGGCTGGGCCGTGGGGGCTCTCGTGGCGCTGGCGGTGTGCGCGCCGGCTTGGGGTGCGAACTACCCGACTGGGTGGAACGGCGACAACCCGTTCTCCTGCGAGCTCCAGAACGTCGGCTTCGGCACCTCCTACCCGCACCCCGAGGCCGATCCGTTCTGCGTCGAGTTCGACAAGCGCCGCCAGAACGTCTCCCAGCTCGGCGTCGTCGACTTCCTGTCCCAGGAGCCGGCGCGCGTCGCCGCCGCCTCGTCGAAGTGCTTCTACTTCCAGTCCGACCACTGGCGCGGCTCCCTCGTCCAGGACGACCCGTCGACGAAGACCTACGAGTGGGACGGCCACTACTTCTTCGACAAGGCCCGCGGCGAGGGCGGAGTGTGGGTGACGAACTTCAATTTCAACGGCCGGACGTCCGACCCCAGCAGCCTCCCGGGGGTCCCGTCCGAGTATGCCCGGTACTTCGGCCCGGGCACGGGCGGCGTGATCACCCGCAACGACGTGCCCGCCGACCCGCGGTGCGTGGAGCTGGCCAAGGCGAAGCCGCCCTACGCTCCGCCGGCGCCGGGCGCGCGCGGGTGCCTGGTCCCCAAGGGCGGCCTGACCTCGCGGGCCATCGGCGGCCTCGCCCTGGGCGACACCGAGGCCCGCGCCCGGGGTCTGCTCGGCGCGCCGCACCTGGTTCGGCGCGGCTTCCTGCGCTGGTGCTACCAGGACGGCTCGAGCCTGCGGGCCGGACAGGCCTCGGACCGCAGCGGCGACCTCGGCCAGGGGGACACGGACCCGACCCTGGTCGTCCTCGCCACGAGTCGCGCCTTCCGCACCCGGGGCGTCGGGCCCGGCTCCACGCTGCGCGCGCTGCGCCGCGCGTTCCCCGGCGCCCGGCGGCGCTTCTCCGTCAACTCCAAGGCGGCGTGGACGCTCTCGCGTAGCGGCCGGATGGTCGCCGGGGTGCGCCGGGGCCGCGTCGCCTATCTCGCGGTCTACGACCGCACGCGAATCCGCACGCTCGGCGCCCTGAAGACGTACCTGCGCCGCGGCAGCTGAGCTACGGCTTGAGGAGCACGGCGCGCTTCTGCGTGCGCGCGCCCGGCAGCGCGACGTAGACCTTCGCGCGCAGCGTGCGCGGGTGGCGGCGGCGCAGGTCCGCCAGGAGCAGCGCCCGGCCGCGAGCGGTCAGACGCGCGTGTACGACCGCGACGCGCCCCGCCTGAAGGGCGCGCGAGCCCGAGGCGATGCGCCTCGGGGAAACGTAGGCGCGCACCTTGCACCGCCCGGCCCCGGCCGCCGTGCAGCGCACGACGATCCCCCGGCGCAGCACGCTGCGGATCCTCTGGACGCGCGCGAGCGAGATGCGCGCCGCCGAGCCCGAGGCGCCGGTCGTCGCGCCGCCCGCTCCGCCGCTCCCGCCTCCGCCGGCGCCCGGGCGCGCGACCCCCGCGACCGCGGCGCTCGCGTCGACGATCCCGGCGCCGTAGACGGGGTCGGGTCCCGGCATGCCCACGTCGCGGGCCGTCTGCAGGATGCGCTGGACCGCGGCCTGCCCGCGCACCCCGAGCGAGACGAGCAGCGCGGCCACGCCGGCCACGTGCGGGGTGGCCTGCGACGTCCCCGCGAGGTACTCGTAGGGGCCGAGGGAGGGCTCATACGCGGAGGTCCTGGCGTAGGTGGAGAGGATGTCGTCGGTGATGGGGCCGAACGCGGCGCCGCCGGGCGCGGAGATGCCGAGCCCGTCGCCGAAGCTGGAGTAGAACGCCTTGCTCTCGTTGCGATCGACGGCGCCGACGCACAGCAGCCGCCCGCTGCCGGAGGGCTGCTCGCACACCGGAAGCCCGGTGTTCCCGGCGGCCGCCACGACGATCACGCCGCGATCGAGCGCGCGGTCGATCGCCGCATCGAAGTTCGGATCGTTCCCGAGGATCGGCGGATCGGGCCCCAGGGAGAGATTGAGGACGTCGGCGCCGTGCGCCACCGCCCAGTCGATACCGGCGATGACGTCGTCGGTCGAGCCCGACCCGTCGTCGCCGAGCACGCGGACGACCAGCACCTTCGCGCCGGGCGCCACGCTCTCGACGCCGACCCCGTTGCCGGTGTTGGCGGCCACGATGCCGGCCACGTGGGTCCCGTGACCCTCACCGTCCTGCGGGTCGTCGTCGTTCTGGACGAAGTCGCGCCCCGCGATGAGGCGGCCCTGCAGGTCCGGATGCGCGAAGTACGCGCCCGTGTCGACGACCGCCACCGTGGCCCCGGCGCCCGTGGCCGTGGCGTGCGCCTGGTCGGCGTGGACCATCGTCATCCCCCACTGCTGCGCGCGCAGGGGATCCGCGGCGTGCGCCGGCGTGGCGCACGCGAGCACGACGACCACGCCGATGAGCAGGCTCCCGCGCCGCATCGCTGCGAGTGTAGACGGCGCTCCCCGACCCATGTCGCACTATGCTCGGGAACATGGAGCGGGTCGTGAAGAGGGTGGTGCTGCTCGTGGCGGCGCTGGCGCTGGGCGTGCCCGCGACGGCCCAGGCCGCGGTTTCGCCCCTCGGTCTCTCGTGCACCGAGCAGGAGGGCGTGCGCTTCTGTCAGGGCGCCAAGGTCAAGACGTTCGACGGCGTGCCCCTCGACGTCGACGTCGCCCTGCCGGCCACCGGCGACGCGAACCTTCCGCTCGTCGTCCAGCTGCACGGGTGGGGCGGGAAGAAGTCGGGCCTCGGCGACATGAAGCCGTGGGCGCAGAAGGGCTACGCGGTGGTCAACTACACCGCCCGCGGGTTCGGCGACTCCTGCGGGTCGCCGGCGTCGCGCCTCGCCGATCCGGCCGGGTGCGCGCAGGGGTGGATCCACCTCGCGGACACTCGCTACGAGGTGCGCGACACCCAGTACCTCGCCGGCACGCTGGCCGACCAGGGGATCGTCGACCCGCAGCGGTCGGCGCGACCGGCACCTCGTACGGCGGCGGGCAGTCGATGGCCCTGGCCGTCCTGGGCGACCGCAGATGAACGCCGACGGCACGCTCTCGCCGTGGAGCAGCCCCGGCGGGAAGCCGATGAGGCTGGCCGGAGCCGCGCCGATCATCCCGTGGACGGACCTCGTCTACTCCCTGCTGCCGAACGGCCGCACCCTCGACTACACCGTCACCGGCGCCGCAAGGACGACCTCGAACCGATCGGCGTCCAGAAGCAGTCGTTCGTCGCCGGCCTCTACGCGCTGGGCTCGGTCAGCGGCTACTACGCACCCATCGGCGTGCCGACCTCCCAACGCGGACCTGACGCAGTGGTATCGCGGCCACCAACGCCGGCGAGCCGTACGCCGCCAACCCCCAGACCGTGGCGAGTGGTCAACGAGATCGCGCAGCACCACTCGTCCTACTACATCCCCGACACCCAGGCGCCCGCGCCGCTGCTCATCTCCAACGGGTTCACCGACGACCTGTTCCCACCCGACGAGGCGCTCCGCTTCTACAACCGCACCCGACTGCGCCATCCCGACGCGCCGCTCAAGCTCATGTTCTTCGACTTCGGCCACCAGCGCGGGCAGGCCAAGCCGGACGGCACGGCGCGCCTGCGCGCCGCCATCGAGGCGTGGTTCGACCACTACGTCAAGGGCGGCGGCCCCGCGCCCGCCGAGGACGTCACGGCGCTGACCCAGACATGTCCGAAGGAAGCGGCTTCCGGCGGGCCCTTCACGGCCCCGACCTGGGATTCGATCCATCCCGGCGAGGTGCGGCGGAGCTTCGCGGGGTCGCAGACCATCCAGTCGGCCGGCGCCAACCCGCAGGTCAGCCAGGCCGTCGACCCGATCGCGGTGGGGGCGCCTGCGCCAAGACCTCGTCCAGCGACATCTCCGGCGCGGCCACCTACCGACTCGACAAGGTCACGGGCCCGGGCTACACGCTGCTCGGCTCTCCGCTCGTGACCGGCAAGTTCGCCGTCACCGGGGCCGGCCCGGAGAACACGCAGATCGCCGCGCGCCTCTGGGACGTCGCGCCCGACGGCCAGCAGACGCTCGTCGCGCGCGGCGTCTATCGCCCCCGGGGCGAGGGAGCGGAGGCGTTCCAGCTGCACGCCAACGGCTGGCGCTTCGCCGCCGGCCACACGCCCAAGCTCGAGCTGCTCGGCCAGGACTCACCGTATGCGCGCGCGTCCAACGGCGGGTTCTCGACGGCGGCCAGCGACGTCCAGCTGCGCCTGCCGGTCGTCGACCAGCCCGGCAGCGCGCCCGGCGTGACGAGCCCGTCGGCGCTGCCGCTGCCCGCGGGCGCGCGCCTGGCTCCAGGGGTCGTCCGCCTCACCCTGCGCCTGCGCTATCGCAAACCGCGCCGCGCTCGAGCCTGCTGGACCAGCGTCGCCGCGAGGGTGGGGGGCCAGGGCCTGTCCAACCTGCGCCGCGTGGACTTCGTCGTCGGCCGCAAGCGCGTGAAGCGAGACACCAAGCGCGCCTTCGCGGCCACCGTCACCCGCGCCGCCACGCGGCGGGCCAGGTCGCGGATGTTGCGCATCCGCGCGCTTCGCCGCGATGGCCGCACGGTGACGATGACGAAGCGCCTTCGCGCCTGCTGATCAGGCCATTCGGCCCACGAGCAGACGTTTGTACGTGATAACGTACGGCGAGGCATGGCCACGGCGACCGACACTCCCACGCTGGGCGCCCGCGTGCGCGCGCTGCGCGAGGCCGAGGGACTCTCGCTGCGCGACCTGTCCGAGCGCTCCGGGGTCAGCGCGCCGATGCTCTCGCAGGTCGAGCGGGGGGAGACGAGCCCGACCGTGGCCGTGGCCGAGCGCATCGCCGCCGGCCTCGACCTGCGGCTGTCGCAGCTCCTGCGCCTCGACGAGGGCGGCGGCTCGGTGGCGATCGTTCGGGCCGAGGAGCGGCGAAAGGGCCCCGGCGGGACCAAGGGCCACCGCTACGAGCTGCTGACCCCGCCGCTGCCCGGCCTGCGGGCCGAGGTCTCGCGCCACGAGCTCGTACCCGGCGCGCGCACCGGCGGCGCCGGCGACCCGCCGATGCACGAGCCGGGGAGCCGTGAGACGGCGGTCGTCGAGCGCGGGGCGGTCGTCCTCGTGTGCGACGGGGAGCGCCACGACCTCTCCGAGGGCGACTGCGTGACCTTCGACGCGGACCTCCCGCATCACTTCGAAAACCCCGGCCCGGGCCCGGCGGCGCTGCTCGCCGTGGTCAGCGCGGGCCTGCGAAGGAGCTGACCGATGCCCAGCACGCTGTTCGACAAGATCTGGGACGCCCACGAGGTGGCGCCCGGCCTGCTCTACGTCGACCTGCACCTGGTCCACGAGGTGACCAGCCCGCAGGCGTTCGAGAGCCTGCGCCTCGCCGACCGGACGGTCCGCCGGCCCGAGCGCACGCTCGCCACGGCCGATCACAACGTGCCGACCGACGGCACGCCCGTCGCCGCGCGGATCCGCGACGAGCTCTCCCGCACCCAGGTCGAGACGCTCGAGCGCAACTGCGAGGAGTTCGGCATCCCGCTCTACTCGCTGGGCTCGGATCGCCAGGGCATCGTCCACGTGATCGGGCCCGAGCTCGGCGTCACCCAGCCGGGAATGACGATCGTGTGCGGCGACTCGCACACGGCCACGCACGGCGCCTTCGGGGCGCTCGCCTTCGGGATCGGCACGAGCGAGGTCGAGCACGTGCTGGCCACGCAGTGCCTCGTCCAGGGCCGCCCGAAGTCGATGCGCGTGCGCTACGAGGGCGCGGCGGGCCGCGGGGTGACGGCGAAGGACCTCATCCTCGGCACGATCGGCCAGATGGGCGTCGACGGGGCGGTCGGCCACGTCGTCGAGTACGCCGGCCCGGCCATCGAGGCGCTCTCGATGGAGGGGCGAATGACGATCTGCAACATGACGATCGAGGGCGGAGGGCGCGCCGGGATGATCGCCCCCGACGACACGACCTTCGCCTGGATGGAGGGCCGGCCGGGGACGCCCGAGGACCTCGACGCCGCGGTCGAGGCCTGGCGCGCGCTGCCCACCGACGAAGGAGCGGCGTTCGACCGCGAGATCGTCGTCGACGCCGGCGCTCTCTCGCCGATGGTCACGTGGGGCACGACGCCCGGGATGGTCGTCCCGGTCACCGAACGGGTGCCCGACCCCCGATCGCCGCAGGACGAGCGCGCGCTCGAGTACATGGCCCTGGAGCCCGGGACGCCGATGGCCGACATCCCCCTCGACCGCGTGTTCATCGGCTCGTGCACGAACTCGCGGATCGGCGACCTGCGCGCCGCCGCCGAGATGGTGGAGGGCCGCCGGGTCGCCGAGGGCCTCTACGCGATGGTCGTCCCCGGCTCCGTGCAGGTGAAGTCCCAGGCCGAGGCCGAGGGCCTCGACGACGTGTTTCGCGCCGCCGGCTTCGACTGGCGCGGCGCGGGCTGCTCGATGTGCCTGGGCATGAACCCGGACATCCTCCAGCCCGGGGAACGATGCGCGTCGACCTCGAACCGCAACTTCGAGGGCCGGCAGGGCCGCGGCGGGCGCACCCACCTCGTCTCGCCGCAGATGGCGGCGGCGGCGGCGGTCGAGGGGCACTTCGTCGACATCCGGGACTGGAGCTGACCGTGGAGGCGATCACCATCGTCCACGGCGGTGTCTCGGTTCTCGACCGCGACGACGTCGACACCGACCAGATCATCCCCAAGCAGTTCCTCAAGCGCGTCGAGCGCACGGGATTCGGCGAGTTCCTCTTCTACGACTGGGCGAAGCAGCCCGGCTGGGAGCTCCCGGTGAACCCCATACTCGCCACGGGGCGCAACTTCGGCTGCGGGTCATCGCGCGAGCACGCGCCGTGGGCGCTGGAGGACTACGGATTCAAGGCGATCATCGCCCCGAGCTTCGCCGACATCTTCTACTCGAACTGCACGAAGATCGGACTGCTGCCCGTCGTGCTCCCGGAGGACGTCGTCAAGGACGTGATGGCCGAGGGGGAGGCGGCGATCGACCTCGAGGTCCAGGAGGTCGAGTTCGCGGGGCGCGCCGTCACCTTCGACATCGATTCCGAGATCAAGTACCGGCTCCTGAACGGCCTCGACGACATCGGCCAGTCCCTGGAGCGCGAGGCCGACATCGACCGGTTCGAGCGCGAGCGCGCCCGGACCGGCACGGTGACGACGCAGCTATGAAATCCTTCCGCGCGGGGTACGGACACACCAGGTCGGGACAACCAGGCAGGGATTCGCCGTGAGACCCGCGGGAGGGTCACTACATGAAGCGATTCATTCTCGGCTGCTGCGCCGCGCTCGCGCTCATCGCGATCGCGCCCGCGGGAGCCTCGGCCACGGTGACGCCGGGCGTTCAGACGGTCACCGAGGGCGCACAGTGCACGGCCAACTTCATCTTCCGTGACGGTGGAGGAACGTACGTGGGCCAGGCGGCCCACTGCTCCGGCACCGGCGCGGCCACCGATACCGACGGCTGCGACTCCGGGTCGCTGCCCATCGGCACGCCGGTCGAGGTCTCCGGCGCCACTCAGCCCGGCACGCTGGTCTACAACTCGTGGATCACCATGCAGCAGAGCGGGGAGTCGAACGCCGACGTATGCGCGTACAACGACCTCGCGCTCGTCAAGCTCGGAGCGGCCGATGCCGCGGCGGTCAATCCCTCGGTGCCCGGCTTCGGCGGGCCGACGGGGCTCGCCGACCCGCCGAGCAACCTCGGCGCGACCGTGTTCACGTACGGCAACTCCTCGCTGCGCGGCGGCGTGACGAAGCTCAGCCCCAAGCAGGGCACCGTCGTGCAGGAGCAGGGCGCCGGCTGGAGCCGTGACGTCTACACCGTCACACCAGGGATCCCGGGCGATTCGGGCAGCGGATTCATGGACGCCTCGGGCCGCGCCATCGGCGTCCTGAGCACGGTCCAGATCGCGCCGCTGGCCGCGTCCAACGGCGTGGGCAACCTGAGCAAGGAGGTCGCGTACGCGCAGGCCCACGGGTTCGGGGGCCTGAGCCTGGTGACCGGGGGCCCGTTCAACGGCAACCTGGTCAACGCGATCGGCGGCGCCTAGGGCGCCACACGCGTAGCGGTCCCGGCACGGGCGGGTACAGTCCCCGCCCGTGCCGGCCCACCGCATCGTCACCCTTCCCGGAGACGGGATCGGCCCCGAGATCCTCGCGCCGACCGTCGACCTGCTCTCCGGCCTGGGCGAGTTCGAGTTCTCCGAGCGCGTCTTCGGCGGCGCCTCGATCGACGCCCACGGGACCGCGCTCACGGACGAGGTCCTCGAGGACTGCCGCGCCGCCGACGCGGTGCTGCTCGCCGCCGTCGGGGGGCCGAAGTGGGACACGACCGATCCCGACGCCCCGCGCCCCGAGCAGGGACTCCTCGGGCTGCGCAAGGGCCTCGGCCTGTTCGCGAACCTGCGGCCGGTGCGCCCGCTGGAGGCGCTGTACGAGTCCAGCCCGCTGCGCCGCGAGCGCATCGAGGGCACCGACCTGCTCGTGGTGCGCGAGCTCACCGGCGGGATCTACTTCGGCGCGAAGACGCGCAGCGACTCCGACGCCTCGGACCTCTGCCACTACACGGTCGCGGAGGTCGAGCGGATCGCGCGCACGGCGTTCGAGGCGGCCCGCGCCCGGCGCAACCACGTCACCAGCGTCGACAAGGCCAACGTGCTCGAGACCAGCCGCCAGTGGCGCGAGGTGGTCACCCGCGTCCACGCCGAGGACTTCCCCGACGTCGAGCTCGCCCACCTGCTCGTCGACAACGCCGCCATGCAACTCGTCGCGCGGCCCGCTGATTTCGACGTCATCGTCACGGAGAACCTGTTCGGCGACATCCTCAGCGACGAGGCGGCGATGATCACCGGCTCGATCGGGATGCTGCCGAGCGCCTCGCTCGGAGAGGCCGGCGCGCCCGGGCTGTTCGAGCCGGTCCACGGCTCGGCCCCCGACATCGCGGGGACCGGCGCGGCGAACCCGCTGGCGATGTTCCTGTCCGCCGCGCTGATGCTGCGCCACGGGCTCGGTAGGCATGAGGAGGCATCCGCCGTAGAATCCGCCGTGGACCGGGCGCTCGAGAACGGCCTGCGGACCGCGGACCTCGGCGGCGACGCCACCACGGAGCAGGCCAAGCGCGCGGTCCTCGACCATCTCTAGGAGGCAACACGTGGAGCCAAGCGACCTCATCTGGATGAACGGGGACTTCGTCGCCTGGGAGGACGCCAAGATCCACGTACTCACGCACGGCCTTCACTACGGCACCGGAGTGTTCGAGGGCATCCGGGCCTACGACACCGAGCTCGGCACCGCCGTGTTCCGCCACCAGGACCACCTCGACCGGCTCTTCAAGTCGGCCGAGCTGTACTACATGCCGATTCCGTACCAGCTCGAGGAGCTCCGGTCGGCCACGCACGAGCTGATCGGCCGCAACGGCCTGACCTCCTGCTACATCCGCCCGATCGCCTTCCGCGGCTACGGCCAGATGGGCCTGTTCCCGCTCGAGGCCCCGGTCGACGTGGCGATCGCCGTGTGGAGCTGGGGCGCCTACCTGGGCGAGGAGGGCAAGCGGACCGGCATCCGCGCCAAGGTCTCCTCGTGGCGGCGCATCAGCCCCGACTCCCTGATCCCGCAATCCAAGGCCTCGGGCCAGTACCTCAACAGCGTGCTGGCCAAGATCGAGAGCCAGAAGGCGGGCTACGAGGAGGCGATCCTGCTCGACGACCACGGCAACGTGTGCGAGGGGTCGGGCGAGAACATCTTCGTCGTGCGCGACGACCAGATCGTCACGCCCCCGCAGAGCGCGAGCATCCTCGACGGCATCAACCGCAAGTCGGTGATGCAGATCGCGCGCGACCTCGGTCACGAGGTCGTGGAGCGCAACGTCGCGCGGGCCGAGCTCTACCTGGCGGACGAGGTCTTCCTGACGGGGACGGCGGCCGAGATGTGCCCCGTGCGCGAGATCGACGACCACGCCATCGGCGACGGCCGGCCCGGGCCCGTCACGCGCGAGATCCAGGCGACCTTCGAGGACGCCCTCAATGGCCGGGCCGAGCGCTACCGCGGCTGGCTCGACGTGGTCAAGGTACCCTCCAAGACGGCATGAGCAGGCGCTTTTCGTGCATCCGAATTCCCGGGGCGGCTCGCCGCTAGCGAGCCGCCTGCCGGAATTCGCACGCCCAGCACGAAAGGACCGCCATGAATCCCACTCGCATTCAGCTCTACGACACCACGCTCCGCGACGGCATGCAGGGCGAGGGGATGTCGCTGTCCGTCGAGGAGAAGCTGCGCCTCGCCCACAAGCTCGACGAGCTGGGCATCGACCTGATCGAGGCCGGGTTCCCGTCGGCGAACCCCAAGGAGCTGGAGCTCTTCGAGCGGCTGGCCGGCGAGACGTTCGGGCACGCCGACATCGCCGCCTTCGGAATGACGCGCCGCCGCGACATCGCGGCCGACGCCGATCCGGCCCTGCGCGCGCTCGCCGACGGCATCGCGCCGGTCTGCACCCTCGTCGGCAAGTCGTGGAAGCTGCACCTCGAGAAGGTGGTGCGCGTCGATCCCGAGGAGAACCTGCGGATGATCGCCGAGTCCGTCGGCTTCCTGGTCGCCCAGGGCAAGCGGGTCGTCTACGACGCCGAGCATTTCTTCGACGGCTACCGCGATGACGCCGGCTACGCGCTGAGCTGCCTGCGCGCGGCGGCGGAGGCGGGCGCCGAGACGGTGGTGTGCTGCGACACCAACGGCGGCTCCATGCCGGGACAGATCGCCGAGGCCATGCGCGATGTCGCGGCGGGGCCGGCCGGCGACGCCCGGCTGGGCATCCACTGCCACGACGACGCCGGATGCGGGGTCGCGAACACGCTGGCCGGCGTGGAGGCCGGCGCCACCCACGTCCAGGGCACGCTCAACGGCTACGGCGAGCGCTGCGGGAACGCGAACCTCGTCTCGATCATCCCGAACCTCCAGCTCAAGCTCGGCTACCGCTGCCTCGACGACGACCGTCTCGCGCGGCTCACCGAGGTCGCCCACTTCGCCGACGAGCTGCTCAACTTCACCCCCGATCCCGACCAGCCGTACGTGGGGCGCAACGCCTTCGCGCACAAGGGCGGCATGCACGTCGCCGGCGTCAACGTCGACCCGGCGACGTTCGAGCACGTCGACCCGGATCGGGTGGGCAACGCGCGCGAGCTGCTCATCTCGGAGCTGTCGGGGAAGGGCACGGTGCGGGCCCGCGCCGAGGCCGCCGGGCTCGGGCTCGACGACGCCGCGGCGCAGAGGGTCGTGGACCGCGTCAAGGAGCTGGAGCATCACGGCTACCACTTCGAGGCGGCCGACGGGTCGTTCGAGCTGCTGCTGCGCAAGGAGACGGGCGAGTACGAGCCCCTGTTCCGGCTCGAGTCGTGGCGCGCCATCGTCGAGAAGCGCGCCGACGGCAAGGTCGAGACCGAGGCCACGATCAAGATCTGGGTCGACGGCGAGCGCTACGTCCGCACGGCGGAGGGAAACGGCCCGGTCAACGCGCTCGACAAGGCGCTGCGCTCGGCCATCTCGGAGATCCACCCGCACCTCGACGACATCGCGCTGGTGAACTTCAAGGTGCGGATCCTCGACGAGGCGAAGGGCACCGGCGCGGTCACCCGGGTGCTCCTGGACGCGTCCGACGGGCACGACGTGTGGGGCTCCATCGGCGTGTCCGAGAACGTCATCGAGGCCTCCTGGGAGGCCCTCGTGGACTCGCTGGAGCGAGGAATGCAGCCGGCGGCCGCCCGCCCTCCGGGCTCGGCCCGCCCGGCGCAGGCGTGAGCGAGGAGATCCCGCTCGCGCGGCCCGTTCTCGGGCCGGCCGAGGAGCAGGCCGTCGTCGAGGTCCTGCGCTCGGGACGGCTGTCGCTCGGCCCGCGTCTCGCCGAGTTCGAAAACGCGTTCGCCGCGCGGCTCGGCGTCGCCCACGCCAGCGCGGTCTCCAGCGGCACCGCGGGCCTGCACCTCGCGCTGCGGGCGGCCGGGGTGAACGACGGCGACGAGGTCGTCACATCGCCCTTCTCCTTCGTCGCCTCGGCCAACGCGATCGTCTACGAGCGCGCGCTGCCGGTGTTCGCCGACATCGACCCGGTCACGCTGAACCTCGACCCGGACGCCGCCGCGGTGGCGGTGACACGGCGCACCCGCGCCCTGCTCCCGGTGCACATCTTCGGCTACCCGGCCGACCTGCCGGCGTTCGAGCGCCTGCAGCTGCCCATCGTCGAGGACGCGTGCGAGGCCCTGGGCGCCGTCCACGCCGACGGGACGGCGGTGGGCGCGCGCGGACACGCGGCGGTCTTCGCCTTCTACGCCAACAAGCAGATGACGACGGGGGAGGGGGGAATGGTCACGACCTCCGATCCGGCGGTGAAGGAGCGCCTGGACTCCGAGCGCAACCAGGGCCGCTCCCCCGACATGGGCTGGCTCGATCACGACCGCCTGGGGTTCAACTACCGCCTGTCCGACATCGCGTGCGCGCTGGGCATCGCCCAGCTGCAGCGCCTCGACGAGCTCCTGGCCGGCCGCTCGCGCGTGGCCGCGCTGTACCGCGAGGCGCTCGAGGGGATCGAGGGTCTCGGCCTTCCGTGCCCCGACGTGGGCGGCGACCGCCGTGGCTGGTTCGTGTTCGTCGTACAGGTCCCGAAGGGGATCGACCGCGACGCCACCGTCCGCGCGCTGGCCGAGCGCGGCGTGCAGAGCAAGCCCTACCTGCCGGCGATCCACCTCATGAGCTACTACCGCGAGCGGTTCGGCCACCGGCCCGGAGAGTTCCCGGTGTGCGAGGACGTGGCGGCGCGCTCGCTCGCGCTGCCCTTCTTTCCCGAGATGAGCGAGGGCCAGGTCGCGCGCGTGGCCGAGGCGCTTCGGAGCGCCCTGACCTAGGCGGGGCTCCCGCGGGGTGTCATCATGTGGCCATGTCGGTGCGGACGGACCGGCGCGCGAGGCGGCAGGCTCGCTGGGTGGGAGCGGGAGGTTTCGTGGTGGCCGCGATGCTGCCCGTGGTGCTGTTCCACAACGTCGTGGCCGACATCGCGTCCGAGTTCCGGGTCGACGCGCGGTATCTGATCGCGGAGTGGTCGCCCTGGCTGCTGCTCGCGTGCGGTCTCCTCTTCCTGGCCCCGGTCGCGTGGTCGGCCGGCCGCGACTCCGAGAGCCGCTGGTATCCGCGCGCCCGCAACGCCTACGCCGGCTGGGGAATCACCCTCTACCTGCTCGGCCTCGCGCTCGCCGTCCAGGTCGCCTCGATCGCCGGGCTGTCGCCGTGAGCGGTCCCGCCGGCCCGGGGCCGGCGGAGCCGCGATAAGGACCTAGACTGGCGGCGCGTGTCCCGCTTCGCCGAGCCCCAGCACGACGCCTTCCGCGCCCTGAACGCCTCGATCGGATTCGACTGGCGCCTGGGCCCGTACGACATCGCCCAATCCCGGGCGCATGTGCGCATGCTCGCGGCCCGGGACATCATCGAGCCGGGTGACCGCGACGAGCTGCTCGCGGCCCTCGACGAGGTCGGAAGCGAGCTCGACGAGGGTCGCTTCGCCTTTCGCGACGACGACGAGGACATCCACATGGCGATCGAGCGTCGCGTGACCGAGATCGCCGGCGCGGTGGGGGGAAAGCTGCACACCGCGCGCTCGCGCAACGACCAGGTGGCCACCGACGTGGCCATGTTCGTTCGCGCCCACGCGCTGCGCGCCCGCGAAGCCCTGAGCGCGCTGATGGAGACTCTGACCACGCTCGCCGAGCGTCATCTGGACTGGGCGATGCCCGGCTACACGCACCTCCAGCGCGCCCAGCCCGTCTACCTCTCGCACCACCTGCTCGCGTACTTCTGGATGTTCGACCGTGACCGGGCACGCTTGGACGAGGTGTTGCGGGGGGCCGACCGGCTGCCGCTCGGCGCCGGGGCCCTGGCGGGGGTCAACTTCCCCACGGACCGGGAGGCGCTGGCTCGCGAGCTCGGATTCTCGGCCGTGTCCGAGAACTCGATCGATGCCGTCTCGAGCCGCGACTCCGTGCTCGACTTCCTCGCGGCCGGGGCGACCTGCCTGACCCACCTGTCGCGTCTGGGAGGCGAGATCGTCCTGTGGTCGAGCGAGGAGTTCGGCTTCTGCGAGGTCTCCGACGCCTTCGCCTCGGGCTCCTCGATCATGCCGCAGAAGAAGAACCCCGACGCGGCGGAGCTGCTGCGCGCCAAGGCCCCGCGCCTCGCCGGGCATCTCGTGGCGCTGCACGGCGTCCTCCACGGCCTCCCGCTCACCTACAACAAGGACATGCAGGAGGACAAGGAGCACCTGTTCGATGCCGCCGACACGCTCGAGCAGTGCCTCGAGGCGGCCCGGGGGATGCTCGAGGGGATCTCCTTCCGCCGCGAGCGCCTGGCCGCCGCGGCGGCCGACGAGTTCCTCGCCGCGACCGACGTGGCCGACCTGCTCGTGCGCAAGGGCGTGCCCTTCCGCGAGGCGCACGGCGTGGTCGCCGGGCTGGTGCGCCGCGCGCTGGAGCAGGGCCGCCCGCTCTCCTCGCTCTCCCGGGAGGAGCTGGCCGAGCACTCACCCGCGCTCGACGAGGACTTCTACGCCGTCCTTCGGGAGGGGGCGTGGCTCGAGTCCAAGGTCTCCGAGGGCGGCACCGCGCTCGAGCGGGTGCGCGAGCAGCTCGAGCTGGCGCGCTCCCGGCTCCCTGACGGGCAGTGAGCCGGCCGCTTCCCCGCGACTTCTTCGAACGGCCGGTCGTCGACGTGGCTCGCGACCTCGTGGGGTGCGTCGTCGCCCACGACGGGACGGCGGGCGCGATCGTGGAGGCCGAGGCCTACCACGAGTCGGAGCCCGCGTGTCATGCCTTCGTGGGGCTCACGCCGCGCACGGAGACCCTGTTCGGCCCGCCCGGCCGGGCGTACGTCTACCGCTCCTACGGAATCCACGCCATGCTCAACGCCGTCTCGGAGGCCGAGGGCACGGGGGCGGCCGTGCTGATCCGGGCGCTCGAGCCGCTGCGCGGGGTCGACGCGATGCGCGCCCGGCGCGGCGTGCAGCCCGTCGAGGACCTGTGCTCGGGCCCGGGCAAGCTGGCGCAGGCGCTGGGCATCGGACTGGAGCTCGACGGCTCCGACCTCGCGACCGGGCCCATCCGCCTGCTCGGCCCGCCGGCGCAGGACGAGCGCCCGCGACTCGCCGCCGGGCCCCGGATCGGGATCACCAAGGCCGCCGACCTCCCGTGGCGTTTCAGCGCCGCCGGGAGCCGATTCGTCTCGCGACCGCGGCCCGCCTGAGGTAAGGCGCAGCTACGGCGCGGCCGCGCCGCCGCTGGCGCCCGTCCCGCCGCTGGTATCGCCGCCGCCGCCACCACCGGCGTCGCCGCCGCCACCCCGCCCGCGTCGCCTCCGCCGCCACCCGTGTCGCCGCCGCCGGTCGTCCCGCCGCCACCCGTGTCGCCGCCGCCGGTCGTCCCGCCGGCACCGGTGTCGCCGCCCGTCCCGCCGGACCCGGAGGTGTCGCCGCCCCCGCCCGAGCCGGACTGCGTCTCGCCCTGCGAGCCGCCGCCGCTGGAGTCCTCCGGCGGGGTGTAGGTCTTGCCCTCGCGCTCGGCCTTCGCGGCCAGGCGCTCGTCGACGACGCTGTCGGCGCCGACGATGAAGTCATGGAAGATCTCGGCCGGGTACGAGCCCCCGATCACCGGCTCGCCGCCGAAGTCGTACTGCATCGACTTCAAGGTGTCGGGGTAGCCGACCCAGACCGCCACGGTCCAGCGCTTGTTGTAGCCCACGAACCAGGCGTCGCCGTAGTTCTCGGTCGTTCCGGTCTTTCCGGCCAGGAAGCCGCCCGTCGCCGCGGCGGTTCCGGTGCCGGACTGGACGACGGTCTGCAGCACCGAGGTCTCGGTCTCCGCGAGCCTTTTGCGAGACGGCCTTCATCTTCTCCGTCTTGTTCTTGATCGTGCGGTGGGCGAGCGGGTCCTCGACCTCCTTGATGCCGACCGGTCCCTCCTCGGTGGCGCCGAGCGTGCCCGTGACGCGCTTGCCGCCGGTGGCGAGCGTCTCGTAGGCGTGCGCCATGTCGAGCGGGGTGACGCCCTGCTTCAGGCCACCCAGCGTCATCGCGATGTTCGTCGACACGGGCGTCCGGATGCCCATCTCACGCGCGATCTTGGCGATGTTGCGGGTTCCCACCTTGATGCCCACCTCGGCGAAGACGGAGTTGTCCGAGTGCGTCGTGGCGCCTTCCAGCGTCGTGATCCCCGAGTAGGAGCCCTCGAAGTTGTTGACGACGAACTTCTCGTTGGGATCGGCGCTGTTGGGGACGTCGAAGAGCTTCTTGCGCGACTCCCACGTCGAATACGGGTCGATGCCCTTGCGCAGAGCCGCGGCGAGGACGAAGGCCTTCCAGGCGGAACCCGGCTGGCGCTGGCCCTGCGTGGCCAGGTTGAACGGCGCCTGCTCGAACTGCTTGCCCGGCCGGCCACCGACCATCGCGCGCACCTCGCCCGTCTGGTTGTCGATCGCCACCAGTGCGGCGGCGGGCCCGCTCGGGCTGGAGAGGTGGTTGTTCACGGCCTCCTCGGCCTTGGTCTGGAGGTCGAGATCGAGCGTGGTCTTGATCTTCAGGCCCCCGCTGAACGCCTTCGTCACCCCGAAGCGGTCGACCACCTGCCCCTTCACCCACGAGGTGAAGTACGGCGCCCGCGAGTCCTCGCGCGGGGGCTGGATGGTGTAGCGCGTGGGCAGCGGCTGAGCGACCGCGGCGTCGTGCTCGCCCTGCGAGATGTAGTGCTGGTCGAGCATCTTGGCCAGCGTGAGGTCGCGCCGGTTCTTCGCCGCGACGGGATGCTCCACCGGGTCGAAGGCGACGGGCGAGGCGATCATGCCCGCGAGGAGCGCCGCCTGGGCCGGCTCGAGCTGGGGAGCGCAGTTCGGCTGCCCCTCCTGCCCGCAGCCGTTGAGGTCCTGGGAGAAGTAGATCCGCGCGGCCGACTCGATGCCGTAGGCCCCGTTACCGAAATAGATCGAATTCAGGTACTCGGTGAGGATCTTCGTCTTGCTCCACTTGCGGGTGAGGTGATAGGCCAGCGCGGCCTCGCGGAGCTTCTCGAACACCGTGCGCTTCGTCTGCGTGGCCAGCGCGCCCTTGACGAACTGCTGGGGGATCGTCGAGGCGCCCTGCGCGGCGCGCCGCCGCGTCAGGTCGGCGAACAGCGCGCGGCCGATGCCGCGCGGGTCGATCCCGTTGTGCTCGTAGAACCGCTGGTCCTCGATCGCGATCACGGCGTGCTGCATGACCGGCGCGATCTGGCGGGAGCCGACGAGGATCCGGTTCGAGGCGCCGGTCAGGGTGCCGAGCGGCTTGCCGTTGACGTCGTACAACGTCGAGTTCTTCGAGCGCTTGATACTCCTGGCGGTTCTCCAGCGACGGGAGGTCCTGCGCGACGGCCATCATCATCCCGAACACGGTCGAGACCGCGGCCAGCATTCCCAGCCCGGCCACGATCAGAGCGAGGCGCAGCTTGTACACGCGCGGGCGCGTTTCGGGCGGGGGGCCGTTGCCGCCGCCGAAGGCGGCGGGATCGGCGTCCGGTGGGACCGGTCGCAGCGGGTCGGTGCCCGCCCCCGGGGGTGTGGGCTCGTGGCTCATCGCACGTCAACTGATGGAAGGCTCGCTGCCCGGCGAGCGCGGAAGAGCCGCCGGCACCGCGGCTCCTCGGGGGCGAGAGTCTAGCATTGGCCCGGATGGCCGACCCCGCCTTCGACGCCCCCGCGCAGGCCGCCGCGCTCGCGCGCGGCGCGGAGGAGTGCCTGCCCGCCGGAGCGCTCGAGGCGCGCCTGGCCGAGGCCCACCGCGAGGGCCGTCCTCTGCGGGTGAAGCTGGGGATCGACCCGACCGCCCCCGACATCCACCTCGGCCACGTCGTGGTCCTCGACCGCCTGCGCGCCTTCCAGGACGCGGGCCACCTGGTGGTCCTGATCGTCGGCGACTACACGGCGCGCGTGGGGGACCCCAGCGGGCGCTCGAAGGAACGGCCCGTGCTCCCCGGCGAGGAGATCGACGCCAACGCGCAGACGTTCCAGGAGCAGGCGTACAAGATCCTCGACCCCAGCCCCGAGCGGGTCGAGGTGCGCCGCAATGGGGAGTGGCTCGACATGCGCGCCGAGGAGCTCTTCCGGCTCGCACGCACCGCCACCGCCGCCCAGATCCTCGAGCGCGACGACTTCGCCAAGCGCTGGTCGGCCCGCGAGCCGATCTCTGTGCTCGAGCTGCTCTACCCGCTGCTGCAGGGCTACGACTCGGTGGCGGTGCGCTCGGACGTCGAGCTCGGCGGGACCGACCAGAAGTTCAACCTGCTGATGGGCCGCGACGTCCAGCGCGCTTACGGCCAGCCCGAGCAGGTCGCGATGACCCTCCCCATCCTCCCGGGGACCGACGGCGTGCAGCGCATGTCGAAGACGCTGGGCAACTACATCGGGATCACCGAGCCGCCCGAGGAGATCTACGGCAAGACGCTGAGCCTGCCCGATTCGGCGCTGGGGGCCTGGTACGAGCTGCTGCTCGGCCGGCCGCTGCCCACCGACCTCTCCGCGCGCGACGCCAAGCGCGCGCTGGCCCGCGCGCTCGTGGCCCGCTTCCACGACGAGGCGGCCGCCGCGCGCGCCGAGGAGCAGTTCGACCGCGTTCACGTGGCCCGCGAGGCGCCCGAGGAGATCGAGGAGGCGAGCTTCGAGGCCTCCGACGGGGCGGTCCACGTGCCCGCGGTGCTCGAGTCGGTGTTCGGCCTGTCGCGCTCGGAGGGCCGGCGACTGCTCGCCCAGGGCGGCGTGCGCCTCGACGGCGAGGCGCTGTCGGGCTCCGACCAGGACCTGCCGGCCGAGCGCCTGGACGGCGCGGTGCTCCAGGTCGGCAAACGGCGCTTCCGGCGCCTGCGCCGCGCGCGCGGGGCGTGATGCCCGTCCACAGCGGCCTGCTGCGCCTGTCCACCCGCGGCGACGGGGACATCGTCGACCTCACGGAGGGAGTGACGCGCGTGGTGCAGCAGGCCGGCGCCTCGGAGGCCGTGGCGACGGTCTTCGGAGTGGGCTCGACGCTCGCCGTGACGACGATGGAGTTCGAGCCGGGCGGGGTCCAGGATCTCCAGGAGGCGCTGGAGCGCCTGCTGCCCGCGGAGGGCGACTACGCCCACAACCGGCTCAACCACGACACGAATTCGCACGCTCACATGCGGGCGGCGATCATCGGCCCCTCCGAAACCATCCCCGTGGTCGCCGGTCGCCTGGTCCTCGGCACGTGGCAGCAGGTCGTGCTGCTCGACTTCGACGACCGTCCGCGGCAGCGCACCATCCACGTGCACGTCGCCTCCTGAGCGCCCGGACGGAGCGCACGATGAGCGCTATACTCGCTGGCCCGCTTCGCGTGGGGCCTTGAATTCCTGCGCGAGGTCGTGTCACTCGGCGGGAGCCCCCCGCCCCGGAGAGGCGCGACGGTCTTTGAAAACTCGACAGCATGCGCACCGTGACCGACCCTCGGTACACGGTGCGTCCAGGTTCGACCGTCCGGCCGATGCTTCGGCAACGGCCGGCGGCCAAGATTGACCCGTCATGCACTCGGGCGCCCCTCTGTGTACGGAGCGCCCACCCATAGTGCTTGACGCTCTCTGTTCCCGCGGGGCGTTGCCTCGCGGTTCTTCACGGAGAGTTTGATCCTGGCTCAGGACGAACGCTGGCGGCGTGCTTAACACATGCAAGTGGAGCGACGAACCAGGGCTTGCCCTGGGGCAAAGCCGCGAACGGGTGAGTAACACGTGGGTAACCTGCCCCGATGACCGGGACAACCCGAGGAAACTCGGGCTAATACCGGATGTGCTCTCGAGCCACAAGGCTCGCGAGGAAAGATAGCTTCGGCCTTCGCATCGGGATGGGCCCGCGGCCCATTAGCTTGTTGGTGAGGTAACGGCTCACCAAGGCTGCGATGGGTAGCTGGTCTGAGAGGACGATCAGCCACACTGGGACTGAGACACGGCCCAGACTCCTACGGGAGGCAGCAGTGGGGAATCTTGCGCAATGCGCGACAGCGTGACGCAGCAACGCCGCGTGGGGGAAGACGGCCTTCGGGTTGTAAACCCCTTTCAGTTGGGACGAAGCTCCGGTCGTTAATAGCGGCCCGGAGTGACGGTACCTTCAGAAGAAGCCCCGGCTAACTACGTGCCAGCAGCCGCGGTAATACGTAGGGGGCAAGCGTTGTCCGGAATCATTGGGCGTAAAGAGCGTGTAGGCGGCCCGATAAGTCCGCCGTGAAAGTCCAGGGCTCAACCCTGGAATGCCGGTGGAAACTGTCGGGCTGGAGTCCGGAAGAGGCGAGTGGAATTCCTGGTGTAGCGGTGAAATGCGCAGATATCAGGAGGAACACCAATGGCGAAGGCAGCTCGCTGGGACGGTACTGACGCTGAGACGCGAAAGCGTGGGGAGCAAACAGGATTAGATACCCTGGTAGTCCACGCCGTAAACGATGGGCACTAGGTGTGGGGGGTGTCGACTCCCCCCGTGCCGACGCTAACGCATTAAGTGCCCCGCCTGGGGAGTACGGCCGCAAGGCTAAAACTCAAAGGAATTGACGGGGACCCGCACAAGCAGCGGAGCATGTGGTTTAATTCGACGCAACGCGAAGAACCTTACCTGGGCTTGACATGTGAGTGACCGTCGTGGAAACACGGCTTTCCTTCGGGACACTTTCACAGGTGGTGCATGGCTGTCGTCAGCTCGTGTCGTGAGATGTTGGGTTAAGTCCCGCAACGAGCGCAACCCCTGTCGCATGTTGCCAGCATTTAGTTGGGGACTCATGCGAGACTGCCGGTGACAAACCGGAGGAAGGTGGGGATGACGTCAAGTCCTCATGCCCCTTATGTCCAGGGCTACACACGTGCTACATTGGCGCGTACAGAGGGCTGCGATACCGCGAGGTGGAGCGAATCCCTCAAAGCGCGTCTCGGTTCGGATTGCAGGCTGAAACCCGCCTGCATGAAGTCGGAGTTGCTAGTAATCGCGGATCAGCAATGCCGCGGTGAATACGTTCCCGGGTCTTGTACACACCGCCCGTCACACCACGGGAATTGGCAACGCCCGAAGCCGGTGGTCCAACCCGCAAGGGAGGAAGCCGTCGAAGGTGGGGCCAGTGACTGGGGTGAAGTCGTAACAAGGTAGCCGTACCGGAAGGTGCGGCTGGATCACCTCCTTTCTAGGGAGCACCGCAACCACGGTGCGAGAGCCGGCCGCTCATGCGGTCGCGCGTCTCTAGAACGTCGACCGGGCCTGGCCCCGGCGCCTCGTGCGCCGGCATGCTGTCGAGTTTTGAGAGACCGGCGTGCGGAGACCCCGCGCGAGCCCTCTCCACGGACCTTGAAAACTGCACAGCGATAGCCAATGAACGGGTATCACCGGCACGAGCTCTCGAGCTCGTGCTGATCACCGTCAAGATATTAAGGGCAGATGGTGGATGCCTTGGCACCAGGAGTCGATGAAGGGCGTGGACGGCTGCGATAAGCCGCGGTTAGGCGCTGAACAGCCTTTGACCCGCGGATACCCGAATGGGGCAACCCGGCGCTGGTAGTGCGGCGTCATCCCGTGCTGAACACATAGGCACGGAGAGGACAAGCGGGGGAACTGAAACATCTCAGTACCCCGAGGAAAGGAAATCAACCGAGACTCCCCGAGTAGTGGCGAGCGAAAGGGGATCGGCCCAAACCTGGCAGGTGTAAGCGGGCACGCGTTGCCTGCCGGGGGTTGTAGGGCGTCTGTTCCGGGCCGTGCCTGGCCCGGCGGAAGTCAGAAAGTCGTGAGATAGCCGAAGCGCGTGGAACCGCGCACCACAGAGGGCAACCGTCCCGTAGGCGAAATCCCACGACCTTCCGTCAGACGTCCCTGAGTAGGTCCGCACCCGTGAAACGCGGACTGAACCTGGGGGGACCACCCTCCAAGGCTAAGTACTCCCTGGTGACCGATAGCGGACTAGTACCGTGAGGGAAAGGTGAAAAGTACCCCGGAAGGGGAGTGAAATAGTACCTGAAACCGTCTGCCTACAAGCGGTCGGAGCACCTTCGGGTGTGACGGCGTGCTTTTTGCATAACGAGCCGGCGAGTTACTCGTCTGTGGCAAGGTTAAGCGATGAGCGGAGCCGTAGCGAAAGCGAGTCCGAACAGGGCGACTCAGTCACAGGCGGTAGACCCGAAACCGAGCGAGCTACCCATGGGCAGGCTGAAGCGGGGGTAAGACCTCGTGGAGGGCCGAACCGACCTAGGTTGAAAACTGGGCGGATGACCTGTGGGTCGGAGTGAAAGGCTAATCAAGCTCGGAGATATCTGGTTCTCTCCGAAATATATTTAGGTATAGCCTCGGATAAATTGCGTTTTGGCCGTAGAGCACTGTTTGGACTAGGGGCCCTACCAGGTTACCGACTTCAGGCAAACTCCGAAGACCATTACGTCTACTCCGGGAGTCAGTTGCTGGGGGATAAACTTCAGCGTCGAGAGGGGAACAGCCCAGACCGCCAGCTAAGGTCCCAAAGTGTTAGCTAAGTGGGAAACGATGTTCGAATGCAGAGACAACCAGGAGGTTGGCTTAGAGGCAGCCATCCTTGAAAGAGTGCGTAACAGCTCACTGGTCAAGTGTTCGGGCGCGGACAATGTAACGGGGCTCAAGCTAACCACCGAAGCTGCGGGTGCGTGAGGTCTTCGGACCGATCGCGCGGTAGGAGAGCGTTCCCTGGCCAGCGAAGCAGCCGCGGAAGCGAGCTGTGGAGGCCTGGGAAGTGAGAATGCCGGCATGAGTAACGAAAGGGGGGTGAGAATCCCTCCCACCGATTGCCCAAGGATTCCTGAGTAAAGTTCGTCTGCTCAGGGTTAGTCGGGACCTAAGGCGAGGCCGAAAGGCGTAGTCGATGGCCAACGGGTTGATATTCCCGTACCACGTCGCATCCGTTTGACCGATGGGCCGACGAGGAAGGCTAAGGGAACCCAGGCGATGGTTGCCCTGGGGTAAGCATGTAGGGGTGGCCTCGTAAACGCGAGGCCGCATAACCTGAGGTGCGATGCCAGCTGGCTCTAAGCCGGCGAGTCCCTGACGCCATGCCTCCGAGAAAATCCTCTAGGGAGGATGCGCGTGCCCGTACCAAAACCGACACAGGTGGGCAAGTAGAAAATACTAAGGTGATCGAGATAACCCTCGTTAAGGAACTCGGCAAAATCGCCCCGTAACTTCGGGATAAGGGGTGCCCCGGTAGGGTGAAGTCCTTCGCGGATGGAGCCCGAGGGGGCCGCAGTGAATTGGTTCAAGCGACTGTTTACCAAAAACACAGGTCTCTGCTAAGTCGTAAGACGACGTATAGGGGCTGACGCCTGCCCGGTGCCGGAAGGTTACGTGGAGGTGTTAGGGCTTCGGCCCAAAGCACTGAAACTAAGCCCCGGTAAACGGCGGCCGTAACTATAACGGTCCTAAGGTAGCGAAATTCCTTGTCGGGTAAGTTCCGACCTGCACGAATGGCGTAACGACTTGAACGCTGTCTCAACGAGGGGCTCGGTGAAATTGCAGTCTCGGTGAAGATGCCGAGCACCCGCGGCTAGACGGAAAGACCCCGTGAACCTTTACTACAACCTGGTATTGGGGTTCGATGCTCCTCGCTCAGGATAGGTGGGAGGCTAGGAAGCGCCGGCTGCGGCTGGCGTGGAGCCGCCCTTGAGATACCACCCTTGGTGTATTGGATCTCTAACAGCGCACCGTTCAGCCGGGCGTTGAACAGTGCCAGGTGGGTAGTTTGACTGGGGCGGTCGCCTCCCAAAATGTAACGGAGGCGCGCAAAGGTTCCCTCAGCACGGTTGGAAATCGTGCGTAGAGTGCAAAGGCATAAAGGGAGCTTGACTGCGAGACTGACAGGTCGAGCAGGTGCGAAAGCAGGCCTTAGTGATCCGGCGGTAGCAAGTGGAAGCGCCGTCGCTCAACGGATAAAAGGTACTCCGGGGATAACAGGCTTATCGGGCCCAAGAGTCCACATCGACGGCCCGGTTTGGCACCTCGATGTCGGCTCGTCGCATCCTGGGGCTGAAGTAGGTCCCAAGGGTTGGGCTGTTCGCCCATTAAAGCGGTACGCGAGCTGGGTTCAGAACGTCGTGAGACAGTTCGGTCCCTATCTGCCGTGGGCGTTGGAGAGTTGAGAGGATTCGTCCCTAGTACGAGAGGACCGGGATGAACGCACCTCTGGTGTATCTGTTGTCGTGCCAACGGCACTGCAGGTTAGCTACGTGCGGATCGGATAACCGCTGAAGGCATCTAAGCGGGAAGCCGGCCTCGAGATGAGCTCTCCCATCCCCTTGAGGGAGTAAGACCCCTGGGAGACCACCAGGTTGATAGGCCGGATCTGGAAGGACGGTGACGTCCGAAGGAGACCGGTACTAATGGGTCGAGGGCTTGACGGATTTTTTATCCCGCGCGTAATTGCGCGCGGGGTGTGATGCCTGTTCGCTGGTTACTCGCTGTGCAGTTTTCAGGGCCCGGGAGAGGCCCGGTCTCGCACCCTTTCGGTGGCTTTCGCGAGGGGGAGACACCTCTTCCCATTCCGAACAGAGCAGTTAAGCCCCTCAGCGCCGATGGTACTTGGGCCTCACGGCCCCGGGAGAGTAGGTCGCCGCCGATTTCTTCAATTCCCCGCCCAATTGGCGGGGCACGAGCGCCGCCCCCAAATGCCGGGGGCGGCGCTCGTCGTTTCTCCCGTGAAGTCCCTAGGCCGGCACGCGCTCGCGCCGCGGGGGAAGCGGGCTGAGGCAGGGCTGGGGCCGGGGCTCGACTCGCCCCGGCCGGCGGGCCCGTGCGCGGCCCAGCGGGCGGCGGTGGGGGTGCGCGCGGGCGGCGGCCGGCGCGTCCGCGCGAGCGGACCTCCCAACGCCGGCGTGTCGCTTCTTCGGCCGTGACAGGAACATGTGTTCGAGACTAGGAACGGCCCCGGACAGAACGGGGGTTCTGCAAGGGATCTTGCAGACGGCGCCCAGGCCACTACAGTCGCGCGGTGATCCACCTTCGCATCGTGGCGCCCGAGGACGTGTCTCACCAGGCGCTCGACCTGCTGTACGCGAGCCCGTCCGTCGTCAACGTGATTCACCTCCACGGGGCCGCCAAGCGTCCCACCGGCGACGTCATCCTGCCGTCTTGCCTGAGTACTGTCTCCCCGCCCGCGGCCTTCCGTTTCATCTCCACGGGGCTGCCAAGCGTCCCACCGGCGACGTCATCCTGTGCGACGTTGCGAGAGAGGACGCCAGCGTGATCCTCGAGGACCTGAAGGAACTGCAGATCCCGCACGTGGGATCGATCGCGATCGAGACCATCGACACCGCGATCTCGGACGCCTTCGACCAGGCGGAAGAGGCGGCCGCAGGGCTGCCCTCCGACGCCGTCGTCTGGGAGGAGGTCGAAGCGCGTACGTCGGAGACGACCGAGTTGTCGGCCTCCTTCATCGCGTTCATGGTGCTCGCCTGCCTGATCGCTAGCCGTCGCCCGCTGTCGGCCTCCTTCATCGCCTTCATGGTGCTCGCCTGCCTGATCGCGGCCGTGGGCATCTTCCTCGACACGCCGATCCTGATCATCGGGGCGATGGTCGTCGGGCCGGAGTGTCGGGCCGCTCGCCGGGCTGAGCGTGGCGCTCGTGCAGCGCCGTCGCGATCTGGCCGTGCGCTCGGCCACCGCCCTCGCCGTGGGCTTCCCTGTTGGGATCGCCGCGGCGTGGGTGACCACGCTCGTCTTCCGATGGACCGGGGTGATTCCCGACACCTTCGATCTCGATGGCCACTCGCTCTCGAGCGTCATCTCCAGCCCCGATTTCCTTTCGTTCTTCGTCGCCTTCTGTGCCGGCCTGGCGGGAATCCTCTCGCTGACAGCCGCCAAGTCCGGGGCGCTCATCGGCGTGCTGATCTCGGTGACCACGATCCCCGCGGCCTCGAACATCGGAGTCGCCCTGGCCTATGAGGACTGGTCAAGCTGGCGGGGCTCCATCGGCCAGCTCGCGATCAACCTGGGGGCGCTGATCCTGGCCGGAACGCTGGCCCTGACCATCCAGAAGCTCTTGTACGACCGCCGCCGGGCCGCCCACATGCGGGATCCCGCCCGTGCACGCGCCGGCCTCAGGCCAAAGAGGACCAGACCTCGAGCTTCGTCCGCACGCGCCCGATCACCTCGTTCGTGAACTCGCTCGTCGAGGCGTGGCCGCCCAGATCGGGCGTGCGCACGCCGGCCGCACTGGCCTCCAGGGTGGCCTCGTAGATCGCGCGCGAGGCCGCCTGGACCTCGTCCTGACCGCGTTCCGCGGCCTGGTGGAGCACGGCGGCGCAGGCGAGGATCATCGCCATCGGGTTGGCGATGTCCTTGCCCTGCAGTGCCGGCGCCGTTCCATGCGGCGCTTCGGCCATCGCCACGGTCGTCGTGTAGTCGGCGTCGAAGGCGAGCAGCAGGGACTCCGCGCCGGCGATGGAGCCGAACATCGGCAGCACGAGGTCGGACAGGCAGTCGCCGTCGCGGTTGAGCGCCGGTATGACCAGGGGGGCGTCGCCGGCCCCCGAGATCAGGCCGGCGTAGGTGGCGTCGATGAGCACCGGCTGGTAGGGGACGTCGGGATGGCGACGCGCGGCCCCGTCCATCTCCTCCTTGAGCATGCCCTCGTAGACCGGGGAGACCGTCCACTTCGGCCCGCCGTAGACGCGGGCGTGCATCCGCTCCGCCGTGCGGAACGCGTACTCGGCGACCGCCCGGCAGGTCGAGCGGGTCACCTTCTCGCGGCGATACGCGACCTCGTCGGCGCCGCCCTCGGGCCCCTCGCGCCACTGCTCCGCGCCGTACGCGTCCTCGACGGCCATGCGTACGACCGCGATCGGGTGGTGTACCCCCGCCACAGGCGTCACGCCGGGCAGGCGGCGGCCGGTGCGCACGATGACCTTGCCGTCGACCTCCTCGCGCAGGATGCGATTGGGCGAGCCGACGTCGTCGGCGCCCTCCGGCGTGATCGTGGCGGCCTTGATCCCCAGGCCGGAGGCGCGCAGGGCCTTGGCGGCGACGCGCACGACCTCGTTCTCGGTCGCCTGCCGGCGCTCCAGGGAGAGATCGAAGCGCTCGAGCTCGATCGGCAGCTCCAGCAGCTCGGGATCGAGCACCCGGAGGGCCTGCTCGAGCAGCTCCTGGCCGGTCTCGTCGCCTTCCAGGACGGTGATCTTCACGGGCGCGGCCATGCTCAGCTCACCATAGCCCCCGCCGGGCCCGCCGGAAGGCGGGCGGGATCACTCCTCGCCGGCCGCCGCCGGTTGCTCGGAGCCCTCGAGGCCCAGTTCGCCCGCGTGCTCCTCCATCGCCGCGATCACGAACGCGAGGTGCTCGTCGAAGTCCACGCCGAGATCGTCGGCGGCCGCGCGCAGCTCGTCGCGATCGACCGCGGCGGCGAAGCTCGGCTGCTTGAGCTTCTTCTTGACCGACTTCGGGGTCATGCCGTGGATGCCCTGGGGGCGCACGTACGCCACGGCCGAGATGAAGCCCGTCAGCTCGTCGACGGCGTAGAGGGTCTTCTCCATGCGCGTCTCGCGGGGCACGCCGAGGCGGTCGGCGTGCGAGGCGACGCCGCGCACGACCTCGTCCGGGAAGCCCAGCCGTTCGAGCTCCTTCAGGGCGTGACGGGGGTGGCCGGTCTCCAGATCGGGGTAGCGCTCGTAGTCGAGGTCGTGGAGCATTCCCGTGACGCCCCAGAGCTCCTCGTCCTCGCCGAACTCGCGCGCATAGGCGCGCATCGCCGCCTCGACGGCCAGCACGTGGCGGCGCAGGGACTCCGACTCGGTCCACTCGCAGAAGAGGGTCCAGGCCTCGTCGCGCGAAAGGGGCAGCGACATGGGTGTTACCCTAGCCCAGCCCCGCGGCGGGGCCCGGCGCCGGGCCTCGGGCGGGCGCGCGCCCATGGAGAAGTTCGTCATCGAAGGCGGCGTCCCGCTGTCGGGCACCGTGACCCCGGCCGGGAACAAGAACGCCGCGCTGCCCCTGCTCGCGGCCTGCCTCCTCACCGAGGAGGAGATCGTGCTGCGCAATGTGCCGCGCATCCGCGACGTGGACGACGATGATCGGGCTGCTCGAGGACCTCGGAGCGCGGGTCGAGTGGCGCGGCGAGAACGAGGTCGCCGTCGAGGCCGCGGCGGTGGACGATTCGCACACCGCGCCCGCCCGCGAGCTGGCCGAGCGGATCCGCGCCTCGTTCCTCCTCGCCGGCCCGCTCCTGGCGCGCCACGGGCACGTCGAGATGCCGCCGCCGGGCGGCGACGTGATCGGACGCCGGCGCCTGGATCCGCACCTCGACGCCTTCCGGGCGATGGGCGCGGTCATCGAGGTCGCCCGAGACATCGTGCTGCGCGCCCCCGGGGGGCTGCGCGCCGGCGACGTGTTCATGGACGAGCCCTCGGTCATGGCGACCGAGAACGCCCTGATGGCCGCCGCGCTGACGCCCGGGACGACGCTGCTCGGAAACGCCGCCTGCGAGCCCCACATCCAGGACCTCGCGCGCATGCTGGTGAAGATGGGCGCCGACATCCAGGGGATCGGCTCGAACATGCTCACCGTGACCGGGGCCGAGCGCCTGCGCGGGTGCCAGCACGACGTGGCCCCGGACCACATCGAGATCGGCTCGTTCATGGCCCTGGCCGGCGTGACCGGCGGCGAGCTGCGGGTCAAGAACACGGTGCCCCACGACCTGCGCATGATCCGCCTCGTCTTCGACCGTCTCGGCCTGCGCACCGAGCTCGACGGCGACGACGTGGTCGTGCCCGGGGGCCAGAAGCTCGTCGTGACGAACGACGTGGGCGAGTACGAGTGCAAGGTGCAGGACGGGCCATGGCCCGCCTTCCCGGCCGACCTCACGAGCATCGCCCTCGCGCTGGCCACCCAGTCGGAGGGCTCGGTGCTCATCCACGAGTGGATGTTCGAGAACCGGTTGATCTTCACCGACAAGCTCAAGGTGATGGGCGCCCAGATCACCCTGTGCGATCCCCACCGGGCCATCGTCACGGGCCCGCGCCGGCTGAGCGGCGAGCGCGTGGAATCGCCCGACATCCGCGCCGGAATGGCGATGCTCATCGCCGCCCTGTGCGCCGAGGGCCGCTCGGAGATCGGGAACATCCGCCAGATCGACCGCGGCTACGAGCGCATCGACGAGCGCCTGCGCGCGCTGGGCGCCCGCATCGAGCGCGTCGCCACCGAGCCGGTCCACGCCGCCTAGATCCGGTCGGAGCCACTGCGATGACCGACCGGATCCCCAGCGGAACCCGCGACGTGCTGCCCGACGAGATGCGCGAGCTGCGCGCGATCACGGAGGCCGTGCGAAGCGTGTTCGAGGCGCGCGGCTACGGCGAGATCTACACGCCGGCGCTCGAGTACGCCTCGACGCTGGAACGCGCGGAGCTCGACTACGCGCGCCCCGCCTACAAGCTGTTCGACGAGCGCGGCGACACCCTCGCCCTGCGCTCGGACATGACGCTGCCGATCGCCCGCGTCGTGGCCACGCGCTACGCCGGCGCCGAGCCGCCGCTGCGCTTCTCCTACTTCGCGCACGCCTACCGCGGCGTGCGGCCCCAGCGGGGGCAGCCGCGGGAGTTCCTCCAGGCGGGAGTCGAGCTCGTCGGCGCGCCGGCGCCCGACGGCACGGCCGAGGCGCTGGGCGTCCTGTGCGCCGCCCTCGACGCGGCCGGCCTGCGCGACTACCGGGTGGGGCTCGGCGACGCCTCCGTCTATCCCGCCCTGCTCGATTCCTTCGGGGTCGCGGAGGAGCCGCGCGGTCGGATCCTGCACGAGCTGGCGACGCGCGACTTCGTCGGCCTGAGCCGCGAGCTCGAGTCGGCCGACCTGGACCGCGAGGCCGCGGCGCTGCTGCTGCGCGTGCCTCAGGAGCGGGGCGGGGTGGACGTGCTCGAGACGCCCGCGGGCCCGCTCGCCGACGCGGTGTCCGGGATGCGGGCCGTGCAGGCGCTGCTCCCGCCCGAGGCCGCCTCGCGGGTCATCTTCGACCTCGGCCTGTCGCGCAGCCTCGGCTACTACACGGGGGCGATCTTCGAGGTCTACGACCCGGCGCTCGGCGCCCCGCTGGGCGGCGGCGGGCGCTACGACGACCTCCTCGGGCGCTTCGGGCGCCCGCTGCCGGCCGTCGGCTTCGGCCTCAACGTCGAGCGCCTGCACATCGCGCTGGCCGGGGAAGAGCGGGGAGAGCGCGGCGGAGCCGCGCGGTTACCCGGGGCCGGAGGCCCGCAAGGGGATTCCCCATGAACGAGCTTACGATCGCCGTCCCACGCGGCGCCCTGTTCGCGGGCACGCTCGACCTGCTCGACCGCCTCGGGGTCGACACGGCGGAGGCGCGCGTGAACGACCGCCGGCTCCTGTTCGAGGACGCCGGCCTGATCACGATGCGCCCGTCCGACGTGCCGACGTACGTCGAGGCGGGCGCGGCCGACCTGGGGATCACGGGCAAGGACGTGCTCATGGAGCAGTCCGAGCGCGACGTCTACGAGCTGCTCGACCTCGGCTACGGACGCTGCCGGATGGTGCTGGCCACCGTGGCCGGGGAGGATCCGGCGGCCGAGGCGCTGCGCCGGCTCGGAGTCATGCGGATCGCGACCAAGTATCCGCGCGTGGCGGCGAAGTTCTTCGAGGACACCGGTCGCCAGGTGGAGATCGTCGAGGTCAAGGGCTCGGTCGAGCTCGCGCCCCTGACCGGCCTGGGGGAGGGGATCGTCGACCTCACCGCCACCGGCACGACGCTCGAGCAGAACGGCCTGGTCGTGCGCGAGGAGATCGCCGTGTCCACCGCGCGCCTGATCGCCAATCCGGTCGCCCACAAGCTCAAGGCGCAGGCCATCGACGACGTGTTGGAGCGGATCCGTGGCGGTTGAGCGTGTGGCGCTCGGGTCCGGCCTGGCCGCCGCGCTGCGCGACGCCGCGACCCCGGACGTGGAGGCTGCGGTGCGCGTCATCGTCGAGCGGGTGCGGGCGGAGGGCGACGGCGCCGTCCTCGCCTACACCCGCGAGTTCGACACCGGCGGGGCCCAGCCCTGGCCGCTGCGCGTGGAGCCGCTGCAGCTCGACGAGGCGCTGGACGCGCTGCCCGGCCCGCTGCGCGACGCGCTCGAGCTCGCGGCCGGAAACGTGCGGGCGGTGGCGCTGGCCGCCATGGGCTCCGACCGCGAAGTCGAGCTGCCGCAGGGGCAGACCGTGACGCTGCGAGAGGCGCCGGTCCGCCGTGCGGCGATCTACGTCCCGGGCGGGCGGGCGCCCTATCCCAGCACCGTCGTGATGGGCGCCGTCACGGCGCAGGCGGCGGGGGTGGGGGAGGTCGCCGTGTGCTCTCCGCCGCGCGACGACGGCGACGTCGACCCCGTCGTGCTCGCCGCGTGCGCGCTGTGCGGGGTCGAGGAGGTCTACCGGATGGGGGGCGCGCAGGCCGTGGCCGCGCTGGCGCTGGGCACCGAGTCGGTGACCGCCGTCGACGTGATCGCCGGCCCCGGCAACGCCTACGTCCAGGAGGCCAAGCGGCGACTCTCGGACGTGGTGGGCATGGACTCCTTCGCCGGCCCGAGCGAGCTTGCGGTGGTGTTCGACGAGACGGCCGACGTGCGCCTGGTCGCCGCCGATCTGCTGGCCCAGGCCGAGCACGGGCCGGCGAGCCTGGTCGTGGCCGTATCCCCGTCGGCCGAGGGGCTCGACGCGCTGGCCGATCCGCTGGCCAACGCGCAGGCCCGCGCGGTTCTCGTCGACGCGCCCGACCTCGAGGCCGCGCTGGCCTTCGTCGAGGACCTGGCGCCCGAGCACCTGCAGCTCATGGGCGAGAAAGCCGAGGGCCTGGCGCCGCGGGTGCGCCGCGCGGGATGCCTGTTCGTGGGCGCGGCCTCCGGGACGGCGTTCGGGGACTACGTGGCGGGCTCCAACCACGTGCTCCCCACCGGCGGCGCGGCCCGGTTCGCGTCGGCGCTGTCCCCCCGCACCTTCCGGCGCACGATGGCCGAGGTGCGCGTGGCTCCGTCGGAGGAGCTGGCGCGGGCGGGAGCGGCGATCGCGCGCGCCGAGGGGTTCGTCGCCCACGCCGAGTCGATGGAGGCGCGCATCCGGGACAATGGCCGCGATGGCTGAGGCGGAACGCACGGCGGAGGTCACGCGGCGCACCAAGGAGACGGGCGTCGAGCTGACCCTGCGCCTCGACGGGACGGGGGAGGGCGCGCGGAACACGGGCGTCGGCTTCCTGGACCACATGCTCGACCTCCTCGCGCGCCACGGGCGCCTGGACCTCGACGTGCGGGTGCAGGGCGATCTCGACACGGGCTCGCACCACACCGTCGAGGACACGGGCATCTGCCTCGGCCAGGCGCTGGACGCCGCGCTCGGCGACCGGAGCGGGATCGCGCGCTACGGCCACGCCATCGTGCCGATGGACGAGTCGCTCGCGACGGCGGCGATCGACATCTCGGGCCGGCCGTACTGCTCGTTCGTCGCCGAGCTGCCGCCCGGGGCGATCGCGGGCTTCGACCACGAGGAGGCCGAGGAGTTCTTCCGGGCCGTCGCGATGGCGGCCAAGCTGACCCTGCACCTGCGCGTCGACGCGGGCACGAACGCCCATCACATGATCGAGGCCGCCTTCAAGGCCTTCGCCCGCGCGCTGCGGGCGGCGGCCCAGCTCGATCCCACCGAGACCGGCGTGCCGAGCACCAAGGGGACGCTCACGTGAGCGCGTCGAGCACTCCTGTTCCGCGCATCGGGATCGTCGACTACGGCATGGGCAACCGCCGCTCGGTCGAGAAGGCCCTCGAGCACGTCGGCGCCCGCGCGGCGATCACGAACGACCACGCGGAGCTGCGCGCCTGCGACGGACTCGTCGTGCCCGGCGTCGGCGCATTTCCGCGGGCGATGCGAAACCTGCGTGACCTTGGCCTCGACGAGCTCGTCGGCGAACGCCTCGAGGAGGGCGTTCCCGTTCTCGGGATCTGCCTCGGGATGCAGCTGCTGTTCGACGACTCCGTGGAGCTCGGGGGCGCGGCCGGCCTCGGCCTGCTGCCCGGACGCGTCGAGCACCTGGACGCCGGCGAGCTGAAGGTCCCGCACATCGGCTGGAACCTCGTGCGCTTCGAGCGCTCCTCGCCGCTCACGGCCGGGCTGCCGGACGAGTGCGCCTTCTACCACGTGCACACCTTCGCGCCGGTCCCCGCGGAGCCGGGCGACGTGCTCGGGCGCAGCGAGTACGGCACGACGTTCGTGTCCGCGGTGGCGCGCGATCCGCTGTTCGGCGTGCAGTTCCACCCCGAGAAGTCCTCGACGCACGGGCTGCGGCTGCTGGAGAACTTCGCCGCGATCTGCGCGCGCGTCGCGGCGTGATCCTCTACCCGGCGGTCGACATCCTCGACGGCCAGGCCGTGCGCCTCGTGCAGGGCGACTTCGCCGCGCGCACCGTCTACGGCGACGACCCGCTCGACGCCGCGCTGGCCTGGGTCGAGGCCGGCGCGCGCGCGCTGCACGTGGTCGATCTGGACGGCGCGCGGGCCGGCGCGCCGCGCAACCTCGACGCGGTCCGGCGGATCTGCGCGGAGGCGCACGTGCCGGTGCAGGTCGGGGGCGGGTTGCGCGCGGCGGCCCACGTCGACTCCGCCCTGGAGGCGGGGGCGGCCCGCGTGGTCGTCGGGACGGCCGCGTACGAGGACTCGCCGACGCTGGCCAACGCGCTGGCGGCGCACGGCGAGCGCGTCGCCGTGGCGGTCGACGTGCGGGACGGACGGGTGTCCGCGGCCGGATGGACCCGGGACACCGGGCTCGAGCCGCTGGCCGCGATCGCCGAGCTGCAGGAGCGCGGCGTGCGAGCGCTCGTCTACACCAACGTCGACCGCGACGGGATGCTCGAGGGCCCCGACCCCGACGAGGCGCGGCGCGTGGCCGAGGCGGTGGACGGATCCCTGGTGTGGTCGGGCGGGATCGGCGAGCTCGCTCACCTGGAGGCCCTCGCCCGGCTCCCGCTCGAGGGCGTGATCGTGGGCAAGGCGCTCTACGAGGGCCGCTTCACGGTCGCCCAGGCCCACGCCGCGCTTGCGTGACAATCCCGGGTGTGCACTACAAGCGCGTAATCCCGTGCCTGGACGTCGACGCCGGGCGTGTCGTCAAGGGGACGAGGTTCCTCGACCTGCGCGATGCCGGAGATCCGGTGGAGCTGGCGGCCTTCTACGACCGCGAGGGAGCCGACGAGGTGGTGTTCCTCGACATCACGGCGACCCACGAGAAGCGCGACACGATCGTGGCGCTCGCCAAGCGAGCCGCCGACGAGGTGTTCGTGCCCTTCACGATCGGCGGGGGCATCCGCGAGGTCGCCGACGCCCAGGCCGTGCTCGATGCCGGCGCCGACAAGGTGTCGGTGAACTCGGCGGCGGTCGAGCGGCCCGAGCTCGTGGGCGAGCTGGCCGAGGTCCTCGGGGCCCAGTGCGTGGTGCTCGCCATCGACGCCAAGCGCAGACCGGCGACCCGAGTCTCGGCCACTCAGGGGGTCTTCGTCGCCGGCGGGACGCACTCCCGACGGGCGCGCGACGCGGTGGCGTGGGCGCGCGAGGGCGTCGAGCGCGGGGCGGGAGAGATCCTGCTCACGAGCATGGACCGCGACGGGACCAAGGACGGCTACGACCTCGAGTTGACGACCGCGGTCGCGGAGGCCGTCGGCGTCCCGGTCATCGCCTCGGGCGGCGCCGGGGAGCTGGACCACCTCGTGGCGGGCATCGAGGCGGGCGCGGACGCGGTGCTCTGCGCGTCGATCTTCCACTACGGCGAACACCGCGTGCCGGAGGCCAAGGAGCGCCTCGCCGCGGCGGGAATCGCCGTGCGGCCGTAGAACCGGAGGCTCGTGGAAGTCCCACCTGCCGCCCAGCTCGCCGAGCGGCTGCGCGCCCAGCCGCGCACGGCACGGCTCGCCGACGCGTTCGCCGCCGTGGCGGGCGCGCACCTCGTCGGGGGGGCGGTCCGCGACCTGCTGCTGGAACGAGAGGAGCCGACGGACCTCGACGTCGTCGTCGAGGGCGTCGCGCCGCTGGCGGCCCGCGAGGCGGCCGCCGCGCTCGGGGGCGAGGTCCGCGAGCACGACCGCTTCGGGACCGCCACCGTCGTGGCGGAGGACCTCGTCCTGGACGTCGTCACCGCCCGGTCGGAGACCTACCCGCAACCGGGTGCCCTGCCCGAGGTCCGCGCCGGCTCGCTCGACGAGGACCTGGCGCGGCGCGACTTCACGGTCAACGCCATCGCCATCGCCCTGCACGCGCCGGAGCTCGGCACCCTGCACGCGTACCCGGGCGCGCTCGATGACCTCGAGGCCGGGACGCTGCGCGTCATGCACGCGGGCTCCTTCCTCGACGACCCGACTCGCCTGCTGCGCCTCGTGCGGTACGCGGCCCGCCTGGAGTTCGAGGCGGACACGCGAACCGATGCGCTGGCCCGCGACGCCATCGCGGCCGGCGCCCTCGGCGCCGTGTCCGGTGGGCGCGTGGGCGGGGAGCTCCGCCTTCTCGCGGCCGAGCCCACGGCTCTGGGAGGGCTGACCCGCGCGCGAGGCCATCGGCCTGGACCGCGCCCTGCACCCGAGCTTCGAACCCCGGCTCGACCTCGCCGAGCGCGCCCTGAACGCCGGCGTGGAGGCCCGGCGCGACCTGCTCGTGCTCGCGGCGTGCTGCACGCGCTTCGAGCGCGGTGAGCTCGAGGGCTGGCTGGACCGGCTGGAATTCCCCGCCCCCGAGCGAGAGGCGGTGGTGGCGGCCGCGCTGGACGCGGAGACGCTGGCCGAGCGTCTCGAGCACGCCCACCGGGCCTCCGAGGTCAGGCACCTCATGCTCGGGCGGCCGGTCGAGGAGATCGCGATGGCCGCCGCGCTCGGCGCCGGCGACGCCGTGGAGCGGTGGCAACGCGAGGTGCGCGACGCCAGCCTGGAGATCACCGGCGACGACCTGCTTGCCGCGGGCGTGCCCGAGGGACCGCGCGTCGGCCGGGGGCTGGACGCGGCGTGGGCGGCGCTGCTCGACGACGGCGCGGGGGACCGCGACGCCCAGCTCGCCGCCGCCCTGGAGGCGGCGCAATAGCATCCGCGCCCGTGGGCGATCCGAACGCGCTGCAGTGGGACGGCCGGCCCGGCCACTACGAGGTCTACTACCTGTCCGCCACCGATCGCGGAAGCGGCTGCGGCCTGTGGATCCGCTACACGATGGTCGCTCCCCTGGACGGCGACGCCACGTGCTCGCTGTGGTTCATGGCGATGGACCCGCGGAACGGCGGCCTCGTCGGGCGCAAGCACACCCGGCCGGCGGAGGAGATGACCGCAACCGCGGACCCCTTCGAGCTGCGGATCGGCGACGCCGTCCTCACCGATCGCGGGATGACCGGCGGGTTCGAGGACGTCAGCTGGGATGTGCGCTGGGAGCCGCGCGTGCCGGCGGCCGAGCCGGTGCACCCGGTGCTGCGCAAGGCCAGGGTGGCCAAGACGATCCTCCTGCTGCCGCATCCGGCGTTCGAGGTCGAGGGAACGGTCGGCTTCGACGGGCGAACGATCGAGCTGGCGGGCGCCCGCGGGGGCCAGGCCCACCTGTGGGGCTCCAAGCACGCCGCCCGCTGGGCGTGGGCGCACTGCAACGACTTCGAGGGGATCGACGGCTCGCCCCGTCCCGATGACTGGATCGACGGCGTGTCGGTGTTCGTCCCGCGCTTCGGGAGGGAGATCGGTCCGAGCACTCCGGTGGTCGGGCGCTTCGCGGGGGAGGACTTCTCCTCGACCAGCCCGCTCCGCGTCACCCGCAACGACAGCCGTTTCGGGCTCACGAGTTGGCGGCTTGAGGCGCTCGACGGCAAGCGCAAGATCGTCGTGGACGTCGATGCGCCGCGCGAGCGGCTCGTCGGCGTGACCTACCACGACCCCGACGGGGACCTCGCCTACTGCTACAACAGCGAGGTGGCGTCGATGCACGTCCGCGTGTGGGAGCGCGACCGCAGCGTCCAGGAGGGCTGGCAACTGCTCGACGAGCTCGCCTCCGCGGGCCGCGCGCACTTCGAGTACGCGCAGCGCGAGACGGTTCCCGGCCTCGAGCTCCAGGTCACGTGACCCTGCCCGCGCCGTTTCGCTGGGAGGGCGACCACATCGCCGTCCCGCTTCCCGGCGCCCGGGTCCTCTTCACCACGCGCCGCGGCGGCGTGTCCGCGGGTCCCTACTCCACGCTCAACCTCGGGCTGTGGACGGACGACGACCCGGCCGCGGTGTCGGAGAACCGCGAGCGCGTGGCCGGCCTCGCGGGGGTCGGCCGCGAACGCTTCCAGCAGGGTCGCCAGGTCCACGGCGCCACCGTGCGCGCGCTGGACGAGCCGCCCGCCGGCGAGCCGGTCGAGTCCGACGGTCAGGTGACGAGCCTCGAGGGGGTGGCCCCGGTCGTGCTCACGGCCGACTGCCTGCCGATCGCGCTGGCCCGCCCGGGAAAGGTCGGGATGCTGCACGCGGGCTGGCGCGGGCTGGCCGCCGGCGTGGTCGCGGCCGGGGTGGCCGCGTTCGGCGACGAGGCGCCGCTCGCCGCCGCGATCGGGCCCGGGGCCGGCCCGTGCTGCTACGAGGCCGGCGAGGAGGTCCGCATCGCGTTCGCGGACCTCGGCCCGGGAATCTGGGACGGGCGCAACGTGGACCTCAAGGCGATCGCCGTCGCGAGGCTGCGGGAGGCCGGGGTGGAGGAGGTCCACGATGCCGGCCTATGCACGATCTGCGGCGACCCCGCGCTGTTCTTCTCCCACCGGCGCGACGGCGGCGTCACGGGGCGCCAGGCGGGGGTGGCATGGCGGAGCTGATCCACGGCCTTGACCCCGACCGCGTGCGCGCCAACCTCGAGCGCGTGCGCGAGGACATCGCGGCGGCGGCGGCTCGGGCGGGGCGGGAGCCCTCGGACGTCGAGCTCTGCGCCGCCGTCAAGTACGTCCCGGTCGAGGAGACCGGCGCCCTCGTCGAGGCCGGCATCACGCTGGCGGGCGAGAACCGCCAGCAGGACCTGTCGGCTCGGGCCGAGCGGTTCGGCGACGGGCTCGCGCTGGACTTCATCGGCCACCTTCAGAGCCGCAAGGTCAAGCTCGTGCTCCCGCAGGCGCGCCTGATCCACTCCGTCGCCAGCGACTCCGTCCTCGCCCAGCTCGAGCGCCACGGCACCGCCGACACGGAGGTGCTCGTCGAGGTGAACCTGTCGGGCGAGGAGAACAAGAGCGGAGTTGCGCCCGAGGACCTCGATGCCTTCCTGGAACGCTGCCCGGTGCGCGTCGGCGGGCTGATGACGATGCCGCCGCTGGCCGACGACCCCGAGACCAGCCGTCCGTGGTTCGCCCGCCTGCGCGACCTGGCCGCCGAGCGCGGGCTCGCCCGCCTCTCCATGGGCACCTCCCAGGACTACGCGGTCGCCGTGGAGGAGGGGGCAACGATCGTGCGGGTCGGTACGATGCTCTATCGCTAGCTTCGCTTGCAGGGAATAAGGGCCAGCGCACGAACACCGCGACTGTTATGGCGTTCAGGGATACATGGCACCGAGCGCTCGTCTACTTCGGCTTGGCCGAGGATCACGACGAGTATCTCGAGGAGGTTCCGGCCGCCTCGAGCGCGTCGCCTGGTGTCGAGCCGGAGGCCGAGGCGGAGGACCGCTATCGCGAGCGGCCGAACGTCCGGCGCCTCTCGGGCCGCCGCCGGCGCGACGAGATCGACGACATCTTCGCCGACGACCCCGCGGCCGAGCGGCGCACGACCCAGCTGCGGTCGGTGCCCGGCGGGCGCAACGGCGGGACGATCGGGGACGTGCGCGTGCACCTCGTGGTGCCGAAGTCCTTCAACGACGCCCAGCAGATTGCCGACCGCTTCAAGGACATGACGCCGGTCATCCTCAATCTCCAGGGCTCCGACGCCGACCTGTCCAAGCGCCTCATCGACTTCGCCAGCGGCCTCACCTACGCGCTCGACGGCGGCATGCAGCGGATCGCCGACAAGGTCTTCCTCCTCACGCCGCGCAATGTCGAGGTTTCCGCCGAGGAGCGCGCGCGGTTGATCGAGAAGGGCTTCTTCAACCAGTCCTGACGGCCTCGGCCCCGGCCGAGTCAGTAGCCTTGGCGGCGCCATGACCGTCGGAATCATCGGAGCCGGGAACATGGGGCGCGCGCTGGCGCTCGGGCTCGGTGAGCCGATCGTCTGCGCCGATCCGGTGGCCGAGCGCGCAGCGGCGCTGGCCGGCGAGACCGGGGGCGAGGCGCTGGCGTCCAACCGGGAGGTGGCCGACCGCGCCGACGTCGTCGTGCTGTGTCACAAGCCGGCCCAGCTCGAGCAGGTCGCCGCGGACATCGCGGGCAACGCGAAGGCGGTGTTGTCGATCCTCGGCGGACGCTCCCTGGCCGACCTGGAGGCGGCGCTGCCCGAGACGCCCGTGTCGCGGGCGATGCCCAACGTGGCGGTGGAGCTCGGCCGCGGGGTGGTCTGCTACGCCCGTGGCGCCCGCGTCGACGACGAGCTCGACGGCCGCCTCCGCGAGCTGCTCGCGCGCCTGGGCGTGGTGCTGGACGTGCCCGACGGGCTGCTCGACCCGGCCACGGGAGTGACCGGCGTGGCTCCCGCCTACATGGCCGTCATCGTCGAGGCGTGGATCGACTCGGCCGTCCATCACGGGATCCCCGCCGACCTGGCGAGCCCGATGGTCATCGAGTCGGCCGCCGGGGCCCTCGAACTGCTCCGGGCCCGCGAAGGGGAGACGCTGGGAATCCGCCGCGCGGTCACCTCGCCCGGCGGCGTCACCGCGGCGGGGCTCGGCGCGCTCGAGCGCGCGGGCGTTCGCGGGGCCTTCGTCGATGCGATGGACGCCGTGATGGAGCGCTTCCGGGCATGAGCGCCCTGGTCATCGCCACCACGCGCGGCACGATCGCCGACTACGTCTACGCGCTGTTCCTCGTCTACTCGGTCATCATCGTCATCTACGTCCTGAGCTCGCTGGTCTTCTCGCTCGGGGTGCGCGTGCCGTACTCGCGATGGTCGGACGCCGTGCTCGGGTTCCTGCGCGACGTCTGCGAGCCCTACCTGCGCATCTTCCGGCGCTTCATCCCGATGATCGGCCCGCTGGACATCAGCCCGATCGTCGCCTTGATCGTGCTCAGCCTCGTCGGCTCCGTCGTCGAAGGCCTGATCCGCGGCTGATGGCGGCCGCGTGGTGGCGCGCCGCGCTCGTGGTGCTGGCCGTCGTGGCCGTCGACCAGGCGGCGAAGGCGTTGGTCGTCGACAGCCTGACCCGCGGCGAGCGCCGCGACGTCGCGTTCGGGATCGACCTCGTGCACGTCCGCAACAGCGGAATCGCCTTCGGCCTGTTCGACGGCGGCGGGGCGGCGCTGACCATCGTGACCGTGGCCGCGCTCGCCCTGTTGCTCGTCTACTTCGCCACCCACGCCAGGCGCCCGCTGCTGTGGCTCGCCACCGGCCTGCTGCTGGGCGGCGCGCTCGGCAACCTCCTCGATCGCGCGCGCGACGGCGCCGTCACCGACTTCATCGACCTGCCCCTGTGGCCCGCCTTCAACGTCGCCGACATGGCGATCACCGCAGGGGTGATCACGCTCCTGCTCTCGCTCGAGCTGGCTCACGAGGCTCACGAGGATGGCGCGTGAGCTGAACGTCACGGCGGCCGACGCCGGCGAGCGCCTCGACACGTTCCTCGCCGGTCCGCTCGGCTCGCGCGCCCGTGCGCAGCGCCTGATCGACGACGGCCTCGTCCTCGTGGACGGCGCGCCGCGGCCCAAGCGCCACCGCCTGCGCGGCGGAGAGAGGATCGCCGTCGAGGAGGCCGAGCCCCCGCCACAGGACGACCGCAGCGACGCGCCCTACGAGGTCCGCTACGAGGACGGCGACCTGCTCGTCGTGGACAAGCCGGCGGGCGTCGTCGTGCACCCCGCTCGCGGCCACCGGACCGGCACGCTCGCCCAGGCGCTGGCCGGACGCGCGGCTGGGGGGCCCGAGCCCTGGCGGGCGGGAATCGTGCACCGTCTCGACCGCGACACCTCGGGCCTGCTGGTCGTGGCGAAGAGCGAGGAGGCGCACCGGCGCCTGCGCGCGCTGATGAAGGCGCGTGGGATCGAGCGTGAGTACCTGGCGCTCGTCGAGGGCCGACCGCCGGCGCGGACGGGCACGATCGACGCCCCCCTGGGGCGCGACCGGCGGGAGCGCAAGCGGATCTCGGTTGACAGCGACGTGCCCCGCACGGCGGTCACGCATTTCGCCGTCGAGCGGGCGCTGCCCGGATCGACGCTCCTGCGCGTGCGGCTGGAGACGGGGCGAACGCACCAGATCCGCGCTCACCTTCAGGCGATCGGCCACCCGGTGGCCGGCGATCCCCAGTACGGCCGCGCCGGCCTCTACGGGCTGGAGCGCCAGTTCCTGCACGCCGCCCGTCTGGCCTTCGACCATCCGATGACCGGTCGGCGCGTCGACGTCGAGTCACCGCTCCCTCAAGACCTGGTGGCGGCTCTGGAGAGAGCCGCCACCGGGCCTTGATCGCAGCGAGGGCGGCCCGTCCAAAGCCGCCCCGCCGCGTTTTCGCAAGCCCACCCCACCGGACGTAGGGGAAGGGAGGGTGGGCCAGTTGCGCGAGCCGGTCCACCGGAGGTAGGGGAAGGGAGGGCCGGCCCGCATTACTCCAAACGCAGGCGTGAGTGAAAACTTGCGTAGACTGATGCGTACGGAAATCGACCCCGCCGGAGACCATCCTCCGCGGCCCTGCCCGGCGACAACGAGCGCCGGGATCGCGGTGGACCGGCGGGCTTAGTGACAAACAGAACAAGGGAGCACCACAGTGGCCGAGGTAGGCATCAAGGAGCTGCTGGAGGCCGGCGTTCACTTCGGCCACCAGACGCGCCGCTGGAATCCCAAGATGCGCCGCTTCATCTTCGGCGAGCGCGACGGGATCTACATCATCGACCTGCTCAAGACGCAGGAGCTGCTCCACCGGGCACAGGAGTTCGCCGACGACATCACGAAGCGCGGCGGCACGATCCTGTTCGTGGGGACCAAGAAGCAGGCCCGCGACGCCATGCGCGACGTGGCGACCGCTTCGGGCATGCCGTACGTCAACCATCGCTGGCTCGGCGGTCTGCTGACGAACTTCAACACGATCAACAAGCGCATCAAGCGCCTGCACGATCTCGAGCGATACGCGGCGGAGGGCCAGCTCGACCTGTTGCCGACGCGTGAGCGCATCACCGCCCAGAAGGACCTCGAGAAGCTGCAGGCGAACCTCGGCGGGGTCAAGAACATGCAGCGCGTCCCCGACGCGATGTTCGTGGTCGACCTCAAGACCGAGGCGATCGCCGTCCGCGAGGCCCAGCGCCTGCACGTCCCGATCATCGGGCTCGTGGACACGAACTGCGACCCCGACGGGATCTCCTACGTGATCCCCGGCAACGACGACGCGATCCGCTCCTGCGCGCTGGTGGCGCACGCGATCGGCGACGTCGCGGCCCAGGGTCACCAGGTGTTCCGCGCCGAGGAGGAGAAGGCCCGGCGCGAGCGCGAGGAACAGGAGCGCCGCGAGGCCGAGGAGCGGGCGAGGCGCGAGGCCGAGGAGAAGGCCCGCGAGGAGGCCGAGCAGGCGGCCGCGGCGGCGGCGGCCGCCGAGCAGCAGCCGGCGGAACAGCAGGAGGGCCAGCCGCAGCAGCCCGCAGCGCCGCAGCAGGCCGCTGAGCCCCAGCCGGCAGCGCCGCAGCAGCCCGCTGCGCCCCAGGAGGCGGCTGAGACGTCCGCCTCCCCGCAGCAGGGAGAGAGCGCATGAGCGAAGAGGTCAAGGCCGCGGACGTCAAGGCCCTGCGCAACCGCACCGGGTCGGGAGTGATGGACGTCAAGGCCGCTCTGGAAGAGGCCGCCGGCGACCACGACAAGGCCGAGGAGATCCTGCGCGTCAAGGGCCAGGCCCAGGCGGCCAAGCGCGGCGGGCGCACCGCGGCGGAAGGAGTCGTGGCGCCGTACATCCACGCCAACAAGAAGGTCGGCGTGCTCGTCGAGGTGAACTGCGAGACCGACTTCGTCGCCCGCGGCGACGAGTTCAACGAGTTCGCGCGTGACGTGGCCCTGCACGTGGCCGGCAGCCCGGAGGTGGCGTACGTCTCCGACGAGGACGTGCCCGATGACGCCAAGCAGGCCGAGCTGCGCGTGTTCGAGCAGCAGGCGGCCGACAAGCCCGAGCACATCCGCCCGAAGATCGCCGAGGGCAAGCTCAACGCCTGGCTGGACGACGTCGTCCTGCTCCGCCAGAAGCACGTCAACGTCGACAAGCACGAGGAGAAGACGATCGAGGAGCTGCGCGCCGAGCTGTCGGCGAAGACCGGCGAGAACATCGTCGTACGCCGCTTCGCGCGCTTCGTCGTCGGCGAGGAGTAGAGAGCCCCGATGGCGGACAACGGGAAGCCCGCCTTCCGGCGCATCCTGCTCAAGCTCTCGGGCGAGGCGCTGATGGGCGAGCTGGAGTACGGGGCGGACCCCGTGCGCATCCGCGCCATCGCGACGGCCATCGCCCGCGTCCAGGAGACGGGGGTCGAGATCGCGATCGTCGTCGGCGCCGGGAACATCTACCGGGGGATGGCCGGGGCGGCGGCGGGGATGGACCGCGCCACCGGCGACTACATGGGAATGCTCGCCACCGTGCTCAACGCGCTCGCGCTGCAGGACGCGCTCGAAAAGGCGGGCATCCACACGCGGGTGCAGTCGGCGATAACGATCTCCGAGGTGGCCGAGCCCTACATCCGCCGCCGGGCCATCCGCCACCTCGAGAAGGGCCGCGTCGTGATCTTCGCGGCCGGCACCGGGAATCCGTTCTTCACCACCGACACCGCCGCCGCGCTGCGCGCCTCGGAGATCCACGCCGAGGCGATCCTCATGGCCAAGAACGGCGTCGAGGGCGTGTTCACCGCCGACCCGGCGCAGGACCCGGCGGCCGAGTTCCTCCCCGAGATCACCTACATGGACGCGATCCAGCGTCGCCTGAGCGTGATGGACGCCACGGCCCTGACGCTGTGCATGGAGAACGAGCTGCCGCTCTACGTGTTCAACATGGACGACGAGGAGAACATCCTGCGGATAATCTCCGGTGAGAGAGTGGGGACCTTGGTGTCGACGTGAGCGACCTGACCGACGAGCTGATCGCCGATGCGCGCGAGCGCATGGCCAAGTCGGTGGAGGCAATCCGCGTCGAGTTCGGCACCGTGCGCACCGGGCGGGCGAGCCCCGCCCTCCTCGATCGCGTGAGCGTCGACTACTACGGCGCCCAGACCCCCCTGAAGCAGCTGGCGACCGTCTCGGCCCCGGAGGCGCGGCTTCTCAGCGTCCAGCCGTACGACAAGAACTCGATCAAGACGATCGAGAAGGCGATCCTCGAGTCCGACGTCGGGCTCACGCCCAACAACGACGGCTCGATCATCCGGCTCCAGATCCCCGAGCTCACGGAGGAGCGGCGCAAGGAACTGGTCAAGGTCGTGCACGGCATCTGCGAGAAGGGGCGCGTCGCCGTGCGCAACCACCGTCGCGACATCATGCACGACCTGCGCGAGCTCAAGGGCGAGGGCGAGGTCGGCTCCGACGATGAGCACCGCGCCGAGCAGGAGCTCCAGAAGCTCACGGACGAGAAGGTGTCCGAGCTCGACGCGCTGCTGAAGAACAAGGAAGCGGAGATCCTCGAGGTGTGAGCGAGCCTTCGGCCCGCTACGTCGCCATCATCACCGACGGGAACGGGCGATGGGCGAAGCAGCGAGGGCTCCCGGTGGTGGAGGGTCACCGCGCGGGAGCGGACACGGTCAAGGCGCGGCTGCGCGACGCCGTCGACCTCGGCGTACACGAACTGACCGTCTACTCATTCTCGACCGAGAACTGGTCGCGCTCCCCCGACGAGGTGAAGGGGCTGATGGCGATGTTCGCCGAGCGCATCGACCGCGAGACCCCCGAGCTGCACGAGGAGGGCGTGCGCATGCGCTTCATAGGGCGGCGCCAGGGGGTTCCGCCGGACCTCGTGGAGCGGATGGACTGGGCGGAGCGCACGACGCAACGACAACTCGCGCATCACGCTGTTCGTGGCCTTCAACTACGGCGGCCGGGCGGAGATCGTGGACGCGGCGCGAAACTTCACGGGCAGTACCGAGGAGGAGTTCAGAGCCCACCTGTATGCGCCCGAGATGCACGATCCCGACCTGATCATCCGCACGAGCGGCGAGCGGCGACTGTCGAACTACCTGATGTGGCAGTCGGCCTACTCGGAGCTGGTGTTCCGCGACGAGCTGTGGCCCGACTTCTCGCGCGAGGCATTCGCGGCCTCGCTCGCGGAGTTCGAGGCGCGACGGCGGCGGTTCGGCGGCCGCTGATGGCCGCGCGCCGGCGCCGCCCGCCCGGCCGCCGGGCGCCAAGCTCGGGTGGCGGGAGCCGCTCCGATTTCGGCGCGCGGGTACTGGCCGCCCTGCCGGCCATCGCGTTCGCGATCTTCATCGTCTACGAGGGCGGGCTCGTGTTCGCGCTGGGGGTCCTCGCGCTGGGCATCATCTGCATGGGCGAGCTGTTCTCGATGCTCCGCACGGCGCAGCCGGTCCGCCTCGCCGGGTTCCTCGGAATCACCGCGCTCGTCCTGGCCGCGCTCTACGGAAGCCAGTTCCAGGTCGTGCTCGTCGAAGCGGCGCTGATCCCCGTCCTCTTCGCCATGACGCTGCTCATGCCCCGCCACGAGGAGCCCACCCTGGGGATGGCGGTGACGCTGTTCGGCGTCTGGTGGATCGGCCTGGCGCTGGCCCACGCCGTGCTGCTGCGCGAGCTGCCGCACGGCGACGGGATCGTGGTCGACGTGCTCGTCGGGACGTTCATCGGCGATACCGGCGCGTACTTCGGAGGGCGCTTCTACGGCCGGCGGCCGCTCGCCCCGCGGCTGTCGCCGAACAAGACGGTCGAGGGGCTGCTGATCGGGATGTTGTTCGCCGTGGGGGCCACGTGGTTCGCGGGCACCTACCAGGACTGGCTGAAGGGGAGCGACGCGCTCCTGTTGGGCCTGGGCATCGCGCTGGCGGCGCCGGTCGGAGACCTGTTCGAGTCGATGGTCAAGCGCGACGCGGGGACGAAGGACACAGGCCGGCTGTTCGGCGCCCACGGCGGCGCGCTCGATCGCCTCGACGCCGTGTTCTTCACGATCGTCGTCGGCTACTACATCTGGTACGCGCTGCTCTAGCGATAGCCTGGCTCACGTGGCGGTGAACGGAGCGCAACTCGTCGTCGCGGCGCTCGAGCGCGCCGGGGTGGAGGTCGTCTTCGGCCTGCCCGGCGTGCACAACCTCGCGCTGTGGCCGGCGCTCGCCGATTCGCCCATTCGGCTCGTCGGCGTGCGCCACGAGCAGGCGGCGGGCTACGCGGCCGACGGGTACGCGCGGGCGAGCGGGAACGTCGGCGTCGCCCTGGTCACGACCGGGCCGGGCGCCGCGAACACGCTCGGCGCGGTGGGGGAGGCCTGGGCCTCACGCTCTCCCGTGGTCGTGATCGCCACCGACGTGCCCACGACCCTGCGCCGCGAGGGCGTGCACCGCGGCCTGCTGCACGAGGTGCCCGACCAGCGCGCGATGTTCGCAGCCGGTGACCAAGGCGACGTTCCGGGCGGAAGATCCCGAAGCGCTGGGCGGGCTCGTCGCCGAGGCCCTCGTCACGGCGATCGCCGCGCCCAGCCGCCCCGTGTTCGTCGAGGTCCCGACCGACCTGCTCTCCGCGGAGGTCGAGGCCGGTTCCGCGGAGCCGCGAGTCGGGCGTTGACGTTTCCGCGGAGACGCCCAACGACAGCCTCGACAGCGCGGCTCGCGTCCTGGCGCAGGCGCAGCGCCCGCTCGTATGGGTCGGCGGAGGCGCGATGGCCGCCGGCGCGGGCGAGGCCGTGGGCCTCGTGGCCGAGCGCCTGGCCGCGCCGGTTCTCGCGACCTACTCGGCGCGCGGTCTGCTGCCGGCCGACCATCCGTGTCTGGTCGGTCTGCCGCCCCACGTGCCCGAGGCCGGCGCCCTGTGGGACGAGGCCGACGTGGTGCTGGCGATCGGCAGCGACCTCGACGGGATGATGACCCAGAACTGGGCCCAGCCGGACCCGCCGAAGCTGGTGGCGATCAACGTCGACTCCCTCGATGCCACGAAGAACTACGCCGCGGCGATCGTCATCGAGGGGGACGCCAAGACGGTGGCGGGCGCGCTGGCCGACGCGCTGCCCCCGCGGGACGGCCTCGATGAGCTCCCGGCGAGGCTGGCGGACCTGCGGGAGAGCGCCCGCGAGCGCCTGGCGGAGGAGTTCGCCGACGAGCTCGCCTTCCTCGACGCGTTCGCGGCCGCCGTGCCCGACGACGCCACCGTGGTGTGCGACATGTGCATCCCCGGCTACTGGCTCGGCGGCTTTCATCCCGTTCCCGCGCCGCGGCGGCTCGCGTACCCGATGGGATGGGGGACGCTGGGCTGGGCGTTTCCGGCGGCGATCGGGTCGGCGCTGGGCGGTCCAGGCCCGGCCGTCGCCGTCTGCGGGGACGGCGGCTTCCTCTTCGCGTGCGGCGAGCTGGCCACGGTGGCGCAGGAGCGCCCGCCGCTCACCGCGCTGGTCGTCGACGACGGCGGCTACGGGATGCTGCGCTACGACTACGAGCGGACGGGGGAGAGGCCGGTCGGAGTCGACCTCCACACGCCGGACTTCGTCGCGCTGGCGCAGAGCTTCGGCGTGGGGGCCGAAGCCGTCGACGGCCTGGGAGACGCGTTCTCCGCCGCGCTCGCGCGCCACGTCGCCGATCCCGAGCCCAGCGTCCTCGTGGCGCGCGCCGCGCTCCAGCCGCCGCCCACGACGTCGCCGCGCTGGTACCGGCGCGGCCTAGCCCTCCAGCCGGAACGACGGGTCGGCCTCGATCTCCATCGTGTCCATCTGGGCCTTCTGGAGCTTGCCGGCGTAGTCCCAGTTGACGGACTGCCAGCGGGTGAACTGGTCGAGCACCCAGATCCCCGACTGCCGCGACCCGTTCCCGGACTTGCCGTTTCCGCCGAAGGGGAGGTGGGCCTCGGCCCCGGAGGTCGAGTTGTTGATGCTCAGCATCCCGGCGCTCACGCGCTCGCGAAAGCGGAAGGCGGACTGCGGGTCGTTGGTGTAGATCGCCGCCGACAGCCCGTAGCCGTGGCCGTTGGCCAGCGCGATCGCCTCGTCGAGGTCGGCGAAGCGCGCCACCCCGACGATCGGGCCGAACGTCTCGGTCCGGTAGATGTCGTCGTCGGCGGTCACGCCGGCGACGATCGTCGGGTGGCAGTAGATGCCGCGCTCGGGATCGCCGACGAACCCGTCGCGCGGATTCTCCGCGGTGATCCGGCCCGTGCCGGTCGACCCGCTGACCGCGTGGTGGTCGCGGATCAGCTCCAGCCAGCCCAGGAAGCGCTCCAGGAAGCGCTCGTGGATCATCGGGCCGTAGAGCACGTCCTGGGTCGGGTCGCCCACCGCCGCGCTCTCGACGGCCCGCGTGAAGCGCGCGAGGAACTCGTCGTAGACGGAGTCGTGCACGACCGCGGTGCCGAGCGACGTGCAGCGCTGGCCGGCCGTCCCGAAGCCGCTGAACAGCGACCCCTCGACCGCGAGGTCGAGGTCGGCGTCGGGCATCACGACGAGCGGGTTCTTGCCGCCCAGCTCCAGGCACGGCGACTGGAGATGGCGGCCGCACAGCTCGCCGATGCGCCGCCCCACATCGGTGGAGCCGGTGAAGCCGACCTTGTCGAGCACGCCCGCCTCGAGCGCGCCCTCCAGGCCGGCGAATGTCTGCGCCCCGTCGGCCTGCACCAGGTTGAGCACGCCTTCGGGCACGCCGCCGTGGCGGAAGAGATCGGTCAGCGCCTCGCCGAGCGCGGGCGCGTACTCGGCGGGCTTCCACACCACGGTGTTGCCGCAGAGCAGCGCCGGCACGAGGTACCAGGCGGGAACGGCCACGGGGAAGTTGCCCGCCGTGATCACCGCCACCACGCCGACCGGCATGCGGAACGTGAACAGCTGCTTGTCGGGCATCTCGCTCGGGACGGTCTGGCCGTACAGGCGCCGGCCCTCGGACACGAAGAAGTCGCAGGTGTCGATGACCTCCTGGACCTCGCCCAGCGACTCGGCGTAGGGCTTGCCGATCTCGCGCGTGACGAGGCGGGCCAACGCCTCCTTGTTGTCCTCGACGAGGCGTCCCGCGAGCTGGATCGCGCGGCCGCGGACGGGCGCCGGGGTCGCCGCCCAGTCGGCCTGCGCGGCCCGGGCGCGCCGGCAGGCGTCCACGAACGCTTCGGCGTCGGCCAGCTCGACCTCGGCGACCACGTCGTCGAGGTCGGCGGGGTTGCGGGACTCTCTGCGGTGAGTGGTGGTGCTGGCCATGCTCAGAGGGTGGCAGACTGCCGGGAGCCGTGACCGAGAGCGAGCATCACCGGGTAGCCATCATCGGCGCTGGGTTCTCCGGCCTGGGGATGGCGATTCGCCTCAAGCAGGAGGGCATCGAGGACTTCGTCGTGATCGAGCGCGCCTCGGAGATCGGCGGCACCTGGCGCGACAACACGTACCCCGGCTGCCAGTGCGACATCCCGTCGGTGCTCTACTCGTACTCGTTCGCGCCGAACCCCAACTGGACGCGCACCTATCCGCTCCAGGCCGAGATCCGCGACTACCTGCGCCGCTGCGCCACCGACTTCGGCGTCATGCCCTTCGTCCGGTTCGACCACGAGGTGACGGGCGCGGCCTGGGACGACGACCGGCGGCGCTGGCGCGTCGAGACCTCGCAGGGGGAGATCACGGCCGATGTACTCGTCGGCGGCCAGGGAGGTCTGAGCAACCCCTCGATCCCCGACATCCCCGGACTCGAGCGCTTCGAGGGCACGCAGTTCCACTCGGCCCAGTGGGACCACGACCACGACCTGGACAACGAGCGGGTCGCCGTGATCGGGACCGGCGCGAGCGCGATCCAGTTCGTCCCGCGGATCCAGCCGCGGGTCGCCCGGTTGCACCTCTTCCAGCGCACGCCCTCCTGGGTGATGCCGGACCCGGACCGCCCGCTCACCGACTTCGAGCACCGGCTGTTCGAGCGCGTGCCCGCCGCCCAGCGGGCGCTGCGCGGCCTCGTCTACCTGGTGATGGAGGCGACCGTCCTGGGCACGATGGTCGACAAGCGACTGGCCAAGGGACTGGAGGCCGTCGCCCGCCGCCACCTGCGGCGCCAGGTGCGCGACCCCGAGCTGCGAGCCAAGCTCACGCCGAGCTACACGATCGGCTGCAAGCGGATCACGATGTCCGACAGCTACTACCCGGCGCTCGCCCAGCCCAACGCGGAGGTCGTGACCGACGGGATCCGGGAGGTCCGGGAGCGCTCGATCGTCACCGTCGACGGCGACCGAGCGCGAGGTCGACTCGATCATCCTCGGCACGGGCTTCCACGTGCACGACAACCCCGGGTTCGAGCGGAGTCCGCGGCCGCGGCGGCCTGACGCTGGCGCGAGGCGTGGAAGGGCTCGCCGCGCGCCTATCTGGGAACGACCATCGCCGGCTTCCCCAACCTCTTCCTGCTCGTCGGGCCCGAACAGCGCCGGCGGCTTCAACTCGATCATCTTCACCAGCGAAGCGCACATCAACTACGCCCTGCGCGCGATCAAGGCGATGGACCGCCATGGGCTCGGCACCGTCGAGGTCCGGCCCGAGGTCTACGACGCCTTCGCGCGCGAGGCCGAGCAGAAGCTGCGCGACAGCGTTTGGAACGCCGGCGGCTGCGCGAGCTGGTATCTGGACCCGAACGGCCGCAACGGCGTCTGGTGGCCCGGTTTCATGTGGCGCCTGTGGCAGCGCACGCGCCGCTTCGAGCTGGACGAATACCGCCTCCAGCCCGCCTGACCGGCCGGCTGGGCCGTGGCAGAACCGGCGCGCGGAGAGTCCACGGTGCACTAGATTTCCGCGCGGCATGGGGAGGCGTGGCCTGGCAACGATCGCGGCAGCGGCTGCGTGTCTGACGTTCGCGCCGGTCGCGACGGCCGACGACGCCCCCTACGGCCTCAACGACGCGGGCGGCTTTCGCAACGTCCTGCCGGCCGGCGAGGCCGGCACCGACAACGCGGTCCAGCTCGCCCAGTTCCAGGCGGGCGGCCAGCGCCCCAACCACTGGGACGACCAGCTGCCGCTCTACACCGGCCTGCTCTACGCGTCGCCCAAGCTGACGCGGGACCAGATCCCGCAGTTCTTCAAGGACGCCACGTTCGGCGTCAAGCCGGACGACGTGGCGTCGGTCGAGCACCCGCGCCCGGGCGTGACGATCGTGCGCGACAAGCAGTACGGCGTTCCCCACGTCTACGGGCAGGCGCGCGGCGACGTGATGTTCGGCGCCGGCTACGTGGGAGCCGAGGACAGGCTGTTCCTGATGGACATCCTGCGCCACACGGGCCGGGCCGACCTGTCCTCGTTCGCGGGCGGCGCCGAGGGGAACCGCGCGATGGATCGCACGCAGTGGGCGATCGCGCCCTATACGGAGGCCGACCTCCAGTCGCAGGTGGACAAGGCCGAGAAGCTCTACGGCGCCGTGGGCAAGCAGGTCGTCGACGACGTCAACCAGTACATCGCCGGCATCAACCAGTTCATCTCCGAGGCGATGCTGAATCCCGCCAAGCTGCCGGCCGAGTACGCCGCGTTCGGCAAGACGCCGCAGCCCTGGAAGGTCACCGACGTGATCGCCACGGCGTCCCTGATCGGCGGGATCTTCGGCAAGGGCGGGGGCAACGAGGTCAACTCGGCCCTGAGCCTCCAGGCGTTCCAGCGGCGGTTCGGCGCGGCGAAGGGCCGCCGGGCGTGGTCGGGCTTCCGCGCGAAGAACGATCCCGAGGCGCCGACCACGGTCTCCAAGCGCTTCCCGTACCAGACCGGGTCCGCCTTCTCGACCCGAGGGCTGGCGCTCCCCGACGCCGGTTCGGTGACCCCGACCCCGGTGGGGCCGCCGCTCGAGGGCTCCGGCAGCTCGGCCGCGCGGATCCCCGACGACGGATCGATCGGCGCGCAGCTCGTGCGCGCCCTGCGCGCCGGCCCGCCGCACGCGTCCAACTGGGAGCTGGTCAGCGCCAAGCACTCCACGAACGGCCACCCGATCGCGGTGATGGGCCCGCAGGTGGGCTACTACGTCCCGCAGATCCTCATGGAGGTGGACCTCCACGGCCCGGGCATCGATGCGCGCGGGGCCGCCTTCCCGGGCGTCAACCTCTACGTGCAGCTCGGCCATGGACGCGACTACGCCTGGAGCGCGACCACGGCGACCTCGGACAACGTCGACACCTTCGCCGAGGTCCTGTGCCAGGACGACGTCCACTACCTCTACAAGGGCCAGTGCCGGGCCATGGAGCGCCTCGACCGCAACAACTCCTGGACCCCCAACGCCGGCGACCAGACCCCGCCGGGGTCGGAGACCCTGACCGCCCTGAGGACGGTCCACGGGATCGTCTACGCCCGCGGGACGGTCAAGGGGAAGAAGGTGGCGTTCGTGAGCTCCCGCACGACGTACTTCCATGAGGCCGACAGCGCCCTGGGCTTCATCCAGCTCAACGACCCGAACTTCATCACGAGCCCGCAGCGCTTCCAGCGGGCCGCCTCGAACATCAACTTCGCCTTCAACTGGGCCTACGTGGACTCCAAGCACATCGCCTACTACCTCTCCGGCTGGTACCCGCAGCGCGCCGCCAGGACCTCGCCGGACTTCCCCGTCCTGGGCACCGGCGAATTCGACTGGCAGGGCTACAACCCCGAGGACCACACGCTCAGCGTGCTTCCGTTCGCCAAGCACCCCAACGCCATCGACCCGCCCTACCTGATCTCCTGGAACGGCAAGCAGGCGCCGGGCTGGGCGGCGGCGGACGATCAGTACGCCTACGGGCCCCTGCAGCGCCATGCAGCTGATCCGCAACCACGTCCGGGCGGCGCTGCGCAAGGGTCGGAAGATGTCGATCAACGAGCTCGTCAGCGCCATGGAGGAGCCGGCGAGCGAGGACATCCGCTCCGTGCAGCTGTGGCCGACGCTGCGCAAGGTGCTCGGGCGTCCGCGCCGATCCCAAGCTGCGCGACGCCATGGCCCTGCTCGACCGCTGGCACGCGGCCGGCGGCCATCGCCGCGACCTCGACAAGAACGGGGCGAACGAGAACGACGACGCCATCACCCTGATGGACGCGTGGTGGCCGAAGCTGCTCGACGCGGAATTCCGCGCCGGCCCTGGGCGACGACACCTTCAAGCGCTGGAGAAGATGCTCCCCACCGGCAGCATCGTCGGGACCGATCCTGCCGCGCCCGACTTCTTCAGCGGATGGTGGGGCTACGCGAGCAAGGACCTGCGCGACCTGCTGTCCGCCCGTGCGAGTCTGCCGGCGCGTCCGCGGCCGGTCGCGTTGCGCTCGCCGCATACCGCGCGGGGCGCCGACGGTCCGCGGCCGCTAGTCGCGCGTGTTCTGCGGCAACGGCTCGCGCAACCTGCCGGTCGGCGCTCCGGGCGTCGCTCGGCCGACGCGCTGTCGGTCACCCGCCAGGGCGTGTACGGCGCCGGCGCTGCGAGTCGAACGCGCAATCCAGCTGCTTCGACCGCAACCGCTGGACGATCGCGAGCGCCATCGACCTCGCCGCCCTTCCCCTTCCAGAACCGCCCGACGTTCCAGCAGGTCGTCGAGCTGACGCGCAGCGCCGGGCGCTAGGGCTTCACCGGGCGCAAAGACGCCCGACGTACACTCCGCGGCCCATGCCCCGGCAGCTGCTCATCCTCGGCTCCACCGGCTCGATCGGCACGCAGGCGCTCGAGATCGTCGCGCGCTCCCCGACGACCTCGAGCTCGTCGGCCTGTGCGCCGAGCGCTCGTGGGAGCGCCTGGTCGAGCAGGCGCGCGCGCACGGCGTCCGGCGCATCGCGCTCGCCGATCCCGCGGCGGCCGCGCGCGCGGCGGAGGCGTGGACCGAGGGCGAGGTGCTCTCCGGCGCCGAGGGCCTCGTGCGCCTCGTCACCGAATCGGGGGCCGAGCTGGTCCTCAACGCCCTCGTGGGAGCGGCCGGCCTGGGGCCGACCGTGGCGACCCTGGGGGAGGGGATCGACCTGGCGCTCGCCAACAAGGAGTCGCTGGTCGTCGGCGGCGACCTGGTGACCCAGCTCGCCGAGGCCACCGGAGCCGCGCTCATCCCGGTCGACTCCGAGCACTCCGCGCTCTACCAGCTGATCGCCGGCGAGCCGGCGGGCACGGTCGACCGGCTCGTGCTGACGGCGTCGGGCGGCCCGTTCCGCGGACGCGCGCGCGCCGAGCTCGAGGAGGTCACGGTCGAGCAGGCGCTCGCGCACCCGACGTGGGACATGGGCGGCAAGATCACGATCGACTCGGCCACGCTGATGAACAAGGGCCTCGAGCTGATCGAGGCCCATCACCTGTTCGCGGTGCCCTACGAGCGCATCGACGTCGTCGTGCACCCGCAGTCGATCGTGCACAGCCTGATCAACCTGTGCGACGGCGCCACGCTCGCGCACCTCGGCTATCCCGACATGCGGGTTCCGATCGCCTACGCCCTCCACCATCCCGAGCGCGTGGACGTGCCGGTGCCCACCCTCGACCTGGTCGACGTCGGCGCGCTCACCTTCGAGGCGGTCGACCTCGAGGCATTCCCGTGCCTGCGCCTGGCCCGCGAGGCGGCGAGCGCCGGAGGGACCGCGCCCTGCGTGCTCAACGCCGCCAACGAGGTCGCCGTCCACGCCTTCCTCGACGGCCGCCTCGGCTTCCTCGGCATCGCCGAGGTGATCGAGCGCGTCCTCGACCGGCTCGGCGCGGGCGTCGTCCACTCGTTCGAGTCGCTCTACGACGCCGATCGCCAGGCCCGCGAGTCGGCCGCCGAGCTGGTGGGCGTTCAGGCGTGAGCCCGTGAGCTGGTTCCTCACCATCGTCGGCTTCGCCGCGCTGATCATCCTGCACGAGTTCGGCCACTTCATCGCGGCCAAGCGAGTGGGGATGCGGGTCGAGCGCTTCGCGCTGTTCTTCCCGCCCCTGCTGTTCAAGGTGCGCCGGGGCGAGACCGAATACGGGATCGGCGCCATCCCGCTCGGCGGCTACGTCCGCATCACGGGAATGAACCCCAACGAGGAGATCGCCCCCGAGGTCGAGTCGCGCGCCTACTACCGCCAGCCCGTGTGGAAGCGGGTCGTCGTGATCTCCGCCGGGCCGGCGATGAACGTGCTCGTGGCCTTCCTCATCCTCTGGGGCCTGTTCGTGATCAAGGGCCAGGCTCAGACCACGGAGGCCGTGGCCAAGGCGGGGCTCCGCCCGCCCGCCGCCGGTGTGCTCCGGCCGGGCGACGAGATCGTCTCGATCGACGGCAAGCGTGGCGGTCCCGAGGAACTGGTCAAGGCCACGGCGGCGCACCGCTGCGCCGGGCGCCAGGTCAACGGCTGTCGAGCCACGACCCCGGCCACCGTCGTCGTGCGGCGCGATGGCGAGCTGCGGACCTTCCGGCTCACGCCGCGCTACGACGCGGCGGCGCGGCGAATGCGGATCGGGTTCGCCTTCGACACCAAGTTCAAGGACGTGGGCCCGCTGGAGGCGGCGTCGCTGAGCGTGTCCGGGATGTGGCGCGTGACGAAGGGAACGGTGTCCGCGCTGGCGCGGATCTTCGAGCCGGAGCAGCGCAAGCAGATCTCCGGAGTGGTGGGCACGTCGGACGCGCTCCAGCAGACGATCAAGTACGACGTCGCGCAGGCCTTCGTGGTGCTGGCCATCATCTCGCTGTCGCTGGCCATCGTGAACCTCTTCCCGTTCCTGCCCCTCGACGGCGGTCACATCTTCTGGGCGCTGGCCGAGAAGGTCCGCGGCCGGCCGATCGCCTTCTCGGTCATGGAGCGCGCCAGCGTGGTCGGCTTCCTGCTCGTGATGGCGCTGTTCTTCATCGGCCTGTCGAACGACATCGACCGGCTGCGAGGGGAGGGGTTCGGGGTCCGTTGACGAAATGCTCCCGATGCACCGGTTCTTTGCCGCAATAGTCCGCCGATAGCGGCGTTTGCGTAGAAGTAGTCGGAAGGCAAGGAGAGCTGTGATGAAGACACCGATCGTCCGAGAGACCCGCCGCGCCGGCCATCTTCAGGCCGACCAGCACCGCCGGCAGGTCACGCTGGTCGCTCGCTCGCTGCTCGCCGTCCCGCCGCGAAACGCGGCCTGGGACGAGCGCACGCGCACCGAGCGCCGCGCCGCCTAGCGCCAGAACCCAACAGCCGCCCGCACCCACACCGCTCCGGTAGCGTTCCTCGCAAGTTCAGCGAGGAGGGAGCGAGATGGAAGGCAGCACGGCGACGAGGAAGCTGACGGCCACCACGATGGCCGAGGCGTTCCGCGACACGGTCGACCGCGTCCCCGACCGCGTCGCGTTCCGTACGAAGGACGATTCGGTCTCCCTCACCTGGGGGCGCCTGCGCGACCGCGTCGACGCGCTCGCCGGCGGCCTGGACAAGCTCGGCGTCAAGCGCGGCGACACCGTGGCGCTCATGTTCGGCAACCGCCCCGAATTCCACCTCGCCGACCTCGCCGCGATGACGCTCGGCGCCACCCCGTTCTCGATCTACCAGACCTACACGCCCGACCAGATCCAGTACATCGTCTCCGACGCCGGCGCGAAGGTCGCGATCATCGAGGAGCAGTTCCGTGAAACCTTTGTCCAGGCCCGCCAGGGCCTGCCCGACCTCGAGCACCTGATCGTGGTCGACGGCAAGGGCGGCGACGGGACGCTGACGCTCGAGGAGGTCGAGGTCTCCCACCCGGAGTTCGACGCCGACGCCGCGTGGCGCGCCGTCGAGCCGGACGACATCCTCACGCTGATCTACACCTCCGGCACCACCGGTCCGCCCAAGGGCGTCGAGCTCACGCACGAGAACCTGCTGGCGGCGATCGGGACGATCGAGGAGATCATCGAGTTTCCCGACAACGCCAAGGTCATCTCCTGGCTGCCCTCGGCGCACGTGGCCGAGCGGAACGCCCACCACTACATCCCGATCGCCTTCGGCGGCCAGGTCACGACCTGCGACAACCCTCGCGAGATCCTCTCCTACCTTCCGGAGGTGCGGCCGACGTGGTTCTTCGCCGTCCCCCGCATCTGGGAGAAGCTCAAGGCGGGGCTCGAGACGACGCTGGCCTCCCAGCCTCCCGAGCAGCGGGAGAAGATGGAGGCGGCGCTCACGGCCGCGCGCGAGAAGGTGCGCCTGGAGCAGGCCCGCGAGCCGGTGCCCGAGGAGCTCGCCGCGACGGTGGAGAAGGCCGACGAGGAGATGTTCTCCGGCCTGCGCAAGATGCTCGGCCTCGACGAGGTCATCGCCATCAACGTCGGCGCCGCGCCCACTCCGCCCGAGGTGCTCGAATTCTTCCACGCCATCGGCCTGGAACTGGCCGAGCTGTGGGGCATGTCCGAGACCTGCGGGGCGGGGACATGCAACCGCCCCGGCGAGGTCAAGCTCGGCACCGTCGGGCCGGCGGCCCCAGGCATCGAGATCAAGCTCGCCGAGGACGGCGAGGTCCTCATCCGCGGCGACGTGGTCATGCAGGGCTACCGCAACCAGCCCGACAAGACGGCGGAGACGATCGACTCCGACGGCTGGCTCGCCACCGGCGACATCGGGGAGATCGACGACGAGGGCTTCCTCAAGATCGTCGACCGCAAGAAGGAGCTGATCATCAACGCCGCCGGCAAGAACATGTCGCCGGTGAACATCGAGTCGGCGCTCAAGGGGGCGAGCCCGCTCATCGGCCAGGTCGCGACGATCGGCGACCAGCGCCCCTTCAACACGGCGCTCATCGTGCTCGACGCCGACTTCGCCCCGGCCTGGGCGGCCCAGCAGGGCATCGAGGACACCTCGCTGGAGGCGCTGGCCGGCGAGGAGAAGGTGCGCGAGGCCGTGCAGGAGGGCGTCGACGCGGGCAACGAGAAGCTGGCGCGCGTCGAGCAGGTCAAGAAGTTCGTGATCGTCCCGGGCGACTGGCTCCCCGGCGGCGACGAGCTGACGCCCACGATGAAGCTCAAGCGCAAGCCGATCGCCGAGAAGTACGGGGACGAGATCGAGGCGATGTACGCGAAGTAGGGCCGGGCTGGCGGAGAACCGTATGGCGCGGCTGCGCGGCGTCGCGGATGATTGATGCGTGCTCCGCACGGTTCTCGTCGTCGACGACAATCCCGGGTTCCGCGCCCGGGCCCGGCGCTGGCTGGAGGCCGAGGAGTTCACCGTCGTCGCCGAGGCCTGCGATGGGGCGTCGGCGCTCGACGCGGTGCGGGCCCATCGGCCCGCCGTCGTCCTGCTCGACGTTCAGCTCCCGGACATCAGCGGACTGGACCTGGCCGAACAGCTGGCCGCGACTCCCGGCGGTCCGGCCGTGGTGCTGACCTCGACGCGCGACGCGTCGGACTTCGGCGATCGAGTGGCCCGCAGCGGAGCTCGCGGGTTCGTCCCCAAGTCGGGGCTGTCCGGGGACGCGGTCGCCGCTCTGCTCACCTAGTCACGGCCCACGCAAAGGAGGATCATGGGCCGCGATGGCCACCCTCCCGAGGACGGAGCACGCGGTGGCGCGCAGCCTGGCCCAGACGGCCGACCCGCGCGACGCCTACGCGCGGGTGCTGACGGCGATCGGCGAGAGCCTCGGCTGGCGTCTGGGGGCCGTGTGGGAGCCGGCGCCCGACCGTCCGGAGGCGCTGCGCTGCGCCGAGACGTGGCATGCCGAGGGAATCGACGCCTCCGACTTCGAGGCGGTGTGCCGCCGCACGGCCTTCGCCCCGGGGGAGGGCCTGCCCGGCCGGGTGTGGCGGACGGGGGAGCCGGCCTGGATCCCGGACGTCACGGCCGACGACAACTTCCCGCGCGCCGAGGCGGCGCGGCGCGCGGGCCTGCACGCCGCCTTCTGCTTCCCCATCCGCAGCGCCAGCGGCCTGCTCGGCGCGATCGAGTTCTTCACCGCCGAGCCGCGCGAGGTCGACGCCGAGCTCCTGGCGACCATGGACAGCCTGGGCGACCAGATCGGCCAGGCGGTCGAGCGCCGGCGCGACGCGGAGGCGTTGAGCGAGAAGGAGGCGAGGCACCGCGCCATGCTCGACGCCGCGCTCGACTGCGTGGTGACCATGGACCACGAGGGAGGCGTCATCGACTTCAACCCCGCGGCCGAGCGCACCTTCGGCTACCGCACCGAGGACGTGGTCGGGCACGAGATGGCGGAGCTGATCGTGCCGCCCGACCTGCGCGACATGCATCGCCGCGGCCTGGCCCGCTACCTGTCGGGGGCCCCGCCGGTCGTGCTCGACCGCCGCATCGAGATCACGGGCATGCGCTCGGACGGCACGACGTTCCCGGTCGAGCTGACGATCACGCGCATCGACGTGCCGGGACCGCCCACGTTCACCGGCTACCTGCGCGACATCACCGACCGCAAGCAGTTCGAGACCGAGCTTCGGGCCTCGCGCGCCCGTATCGTCGCCGCCGGAGACACGGCGCGGCGCCGCCTCGAGCGCGACCTGCACGACGGCGCGCAGCAGCGCCTGGTCGAGCTGGCGCTCGACCTGCGCATGGCCCGCGCCCGCATCGACGCGGACCCGGACGAGGCGCGCGACCTGCTCGACGCCGCGCTCGACGACCTCGACAAGGCGACCTCCGAGCTGCGCGAGCTGGCGCGCGGCATCCACCCGGCGGCCCTCACCGAGGGAGGCCTGCGGCCCGCGCTCGATTCCCTCCTGGGGCGCTGCTCCGTCTCCGTCCGCCTCGTCGCCGCGCCCGAGGAGCGCTTCCCCGCGGCCGTGGAGGCTGCCGTCTACTTCGTGGTCGCCGAGGCGCTGACCAACATCTCCCGCTATGCCGACGCGCAGCGCGCCGAGGTCGAGATCGTGCGCCGCGACGGAAGCCTGAGCGTGGAGGTGCGGGACGATGGCCGCGGGGGCGCCGACACGGCGGCCGGCACGGGGCTGCTCGGCCTGGCCGACCGCCTCGCCGCGCTCGACGGCACGCTGGCCGTGGACAGCCCGTCCGGCGACGGCACCACCCTGCGCGCGGAGATTCCATGCGCATCGTGATCGCCGACGACGCCGTGCTCCTGCGAGAGGGAGCGGCGCGACTGCTCGAGGACTCGGGCTTCGAGGTCGTGGCCCAGGCGGGCGACGCCGAGGACCTGCTGCGCAAGGTCCGCGCCCACAAGCCCGATGTGGCCGTGATCGACATCCGCATGCCGCCGGACAACGTGGATGACGGTCTCCGGGCAGCTCTCGAGATCCGCTCCGAGCTCCCGAACGTCGGCCTTCTCCTGCTCTCGCAGTACGTCGAAGAGCGCTACCTCTCCCAGCTGCTGGCCGACGGTGCCGAGGGCGTCGGCTACCTGCTCAAGGACCGCGTGGCCGACGTCGAGCGCCTCTCCGACGCCGTGCGCCGGGTCGCCGAGGGCGGCTCCGTGCTCGATCCCGAGGTCGTGGCCCACATGCTCGGCCGGCGCGAGCGCGACGAGCCGCTGGACGAGCTGACACCTCGCGAGCGCGAGGTCCTCGCGCTGATGGCCGAGGGGCGGACGAACCGAGCCATCGCCGAGGACCTGGTGGTCAGCGAGCGCGCCGTCGAGCGTCACGTCACCGCCATCTTCGGCAAGCTCGGCCTGACCGCGGGCGAGGGCGACCACCGGCGCGTGCTCGCCGTGCTGGCCTTCCTGCGTGGCTGATGGATCGCGAACGCCGCCTCAGCCGACGGGGCGCACGCTGATCCAGCTCTTGGCCAGGCCGAGCGCGCGCTCGGCGAGGACGGGCTCTCCGAACAGCTCCGCCATCTCCCGGCGGCGCAGGAGGGCGACGTCCTCCCAATCGCCGGCCACGCCCAGCCGCCAGTAGCCGCGCCGGGCTCGCGGCGGAAGCCAATGAGCGAACGGCAGCAGGGCGTGCGGCTCGATCGGGAAGGAGTAGGCAGGGGTCTGGACGAACCATCCGCGCGCGACTCGGCGTGCCTCGGCCGCGAACGCCGCGCGCTCGGCCGGCGCGAGGTGCTCGATCAGGCTGCTCGAATACGCGAGGTCGAACTCGCCGTCGTCGAACGGGAGGCGCGCCGTGACGTCGGCCTGCACGAACGGGCCGGGGTACTCCGGCTTGGGCAGGCGGTCGACGCCGGTCACGTCGAGCTCGGGTGCGAAGGCGCGCAGGCCGAGCGGCCCGGAGCCCAGGTCGACGATCCGGCTCTCGCGCGTGATCCGGGCGAGATGGAAGAAGCGTTCGTGACGTTTCGCACGAGCCCGGGCGGCGAGCGGCGACGCCAGCCGCGTGCGCCAGCCCTGCCTGGCGGTGGCGTAGACATCGGGCATCTACACTCTCACTGTATGGCCTCCAAGCGCCAGATAAGCGTGGGCGGCGTCCCGATCGGGGGCGGCGCGCCGGTCGCCGTGCAGACGATGACCAAGACCGAGACGGCCAACCTGAAGGCCACGATGGACCAGATCCGCACCGTGGCCGAGGCGGGAGCGGACATCGTGCGCGTGGCCGTGCCACGCGACGACGATGTCGAGGCGCTGCGGACGATCGTGCGCGAGTCGCCGATCCCGGTGATCGCGGACATCCACTTCAACCACACGCTCGCGCTCAAGGCGATCGACGCCGGCGCGCACTGCGTCCGCCTGAACCCGGGCAACATCGGCGGCCCGGAGAAGGTGGGGGAGGTGGCGGAGCGGGCCAAGGCCGCGGGCACGCCCATGCGCATCGGCGTCAACTCCGGCTCGCTGCCCAAGCACCTGCATGCGCTCGAGCGCGAGAACTCCGTCGAGGCGCTCGTGACGGCCGCGATCGAGTTCGTCGAGATGATGGAGCGCCTCGACTTCGAGGACTTCAAGGTCTCGATCAAGTCGACGAACGTGCCCAACACGATCGCCTCCAACCGACTGCTGTCGCAAAAGATCGATTACCCGTTGCACCTCGGGATCACCGAGGCGGGGACCAAGTGGTCGGGCTCGCTGAAGTCGTCGGTCGGCCTCGGGACCCTGCTCGCGGACGGGATCGGCGACACGATCCGGATCTCCCTCTCGACGTTCCACGCCGAGGAGGAGGTCAAGGTCGCCTGGGAGATCCTCAAGGCGCTCAAGCTGCGCGAGCGCGGCCCCGTCCTCATCGCCTGCCCGACCTGCGGACGCCTGCAGTTCGACATGGACAGCGTCGTCGCCGAGATCGAGGAGCGCCTGCGCGGCTACGAGGACCCGGTCGAGGTCGCCGTGCTCGGCTGCGCCGTGAACGGCATCGGCGAGGCCTCGCACGCCGACTTCGGGATCACCGGCGCCAAGAACGAGGGCCTCGTCTTCTCGCGCGGCAAGCCGCTGCGCAAGGTGCCGCAGGACGAGCTCGTCGACGTGCTGTTCGAGGAGATCGACAAGTACGCCGAGCGCAAGACGGTCGTGGTGGACCACGAGGCGGAGGCCGCCGAGGGCGCCGAGTGGCTGGCCAAGATCGAGGCCGAGAACGCCGGCGAGCTCACGCCCGAGCGGATCGCGGCGATGGAGAAGGCCGCGGCGCAGCTCGACGAGGCCGAGTCGCCGACGGCCGGCCGCCGCTTCACCCGCGCCTGACCGCTACGTCGCCTCAGGCCACGAAGTGCCAGGTGGCGAACATGCCGGCGCAGTAGGCCAGCATCACGGCGAAGCCGGCCACCACGGCGATGTAGGCGCGGCGGTCGCTCAGGCGCATGCCCAGCCACATGAACAACGGGAAGACCACCACGAGGTAGCGCAGCGACGAGGCGAGCGGGCCCGGTGGGTAGGGGAACGACAGCGCGGGCACGATCGAGATGAGCGCGAAGGCGCCGTAGGCCGCCGGCAGCCGGCGGATCACCCCGACGCAGGCGCCCAGCGCCCCGCACGCGACGAGGAACAGAGCGATCTTGCGCGCGGCCGGCCCGAACGGGCCGTCGCCACTGAGGATGTCGCGCACGCCGTCCCAGGCCTTCTCGCCGCCCTGCCAGAGTGCGCTGAACGGCCCGTCGAAGTTCCGGTGAAAGTAATCCTGGGCGGCGTGGTAGGGCGCGAGCCAGTCGCCGAAGTGAATCTGCATGTAGGCCAGGTAGGCGAACAGGCCGACGGGCACGACGGCAATCCACAGGACGTCGCGTCGCAGTGCGTAGCGGGGTCGCAGCCCCGAGGCGCCCGGGACGTCCGGCTCGCGGTCGCCACGAGGCCCGTAGAGGTAGAGCACGAGGAGCACCGGCGCGATCAGCCACCCGGTGTTGCGGGTGGCCGAGCCGAGGGCTCCGAGGGCGCCGGCCCAGGCCCAGCGCCCGCGGCGGGCCGCGTAGAAGGCCCCCAGCTCGAGGAGGAGGAACAGCGCCTCCGTGTAGACCGCGCTGAAGAACAGGGCCGTGGGGAAGAAGGCCAGCAGGACGACCGTGCGCCCGGCCACGTCGGCCCCGAGCTCCAGCGTCGTCAGGCGGTGCAGCAGCACGAGGGCCGCGGCGAAGGCGGCGAGGGAGATCGCGATGGCGGCGAAGATCTCGGAGCGCGTGATCTCGCCGAGCCCGCGCACCAGGACCGAGTACAGGGGGAAGAAGGCCGGCTCGATCGCCTCCCGCCGGTAGCCATGGCGAGCGATGTCCAGATACCACGTCGCGTCCCAGCGCACGGCGGGGGCGGCCAGGGTGTCGCCGAGCGCGCCCCAGGCCCGGGTGACGTCGCCGCCGTTGCGCGGGGCGTCTCCCGCCAGCGCGAAGGAGCGAAAGCTGATGGCCCCGACGACCCACACGAGCAGTCGCGAGCCGAGGAACGCGAAGGCCACCGAGCGCGCCGCGGGATCGCGAGTACGGGTCGGCGCGCTCATCGGGCGCCGAGCGTAGCGGTCGACCGTCTGTAGCATGCGCGCGCCCATGGCCAGTTCATCTTCGCCATGGCGAGAGTTCGAGGAGCGCTCGCCCGCGCTGGCCGCGGTGGCCGTGGGCGCCCTGGCGACGCTCGCCCTGGTCATCGCCGACGCCTTCGTGCGTGACGCGGCGCAGCCGCCGCGCGGCGACGAGCTGATCTACGAGCGCATGGCCGACGACCCGTTCGGCGAGCACACCTTCCCCTTCGCCTACCGGCTCGGGGTGCCGCTGCTCGTCCACGTCCTGCCGTTCGGGCACGAGGCGTCGTTCAGCGTGATCGCCTGGCTCGCCGGCGGCGGGTCGGCGGCGCTCCTCTACGTACTGCTGCGGCGCTACGAGGTCAGGCCCTGGATCGCCGTCGCGCTCGGGCTGGCGCTCGTCCTGGCGCCGGCGATGCTGCTGGTCTCGCTGCGCCAGGGTCGCAACCCCGACGCGGTCGCCGTGCTCGCCATGTTCGCCGGGACGCTGTGCGTGGTCGACCGGCGGCCGCGGGCCCTCGCGGTCGTCCTCCTGCTCGGCGCGCTGGTGCGCGAGACGACGCTGTTCCTGATCCCGTTCGCCTATGCCATGTGGGCGCGGCGCGCCGTCGATCGGGACGCTCTGCGCGCCGTCGTCCTTGCCGCCGCGCCGGCTCTCGTCGCCTACGCCGTCGTGCGCTGGACCGTGCCCACGGTGGGGCGCGAGCACGTGCTGGGCTACGACAAGGGCCTGGTGGCGGGGCGCCGCGAGGTCCTCGATGCCGCCGCCGACCAGGCCTGGGAACAGACGCGCCGGGTCGCCTCGGCGTTCGGCCCGCTCTGGCTGTGCCTGCCCTTCGCGCTGCGGGGCATGCGCTTCGCCCGGGCCGGGCTGATCGTGCTCGGGCTGACCGCGGCGTCGTGCCTGTTCGCGCTGGACTGGGGCCGCATCCTCTTCCTCGCCGCCCCCTTCGTCTTCGTGCCCGGGGGGTGGGTGCTCGAGCGTCACCGCCGTGCCGCCGTGGCCGTGCTCGCCGCCTTTGCGGTCATGAACGTGGGCTACGCCGTCCACATGGACCGAACCGGGGTGGTCGAGGGCATCGACCAGGCGGCGCCGCCCCCCTACCCGGTGAGGTGAGGGGCGGCGCCGCGCCGCGTCACGAGACGTGGACCGTGTCGCTCGAGATCGTCTGGCCTCCGCGCTGATACTCGAAGCGGTAGTTCGAGTTCCGCGGCAGGCTTCGGCGCGCGCTGAAGTAGCCCAGCCTGTCCAGGGCGAGCGTGAGGAACGGCGTGAACGCCGCGCCACCGCGCTGCTGGAGCACGCGCACCGAGCCGACGCCGTCCGGGCGCACCTGCCCCCAGATCACGGCCTTCCTGCGCCCCTTCGCCAGGTCGATGAAGAAGGGGTTGGGGAACGAGGCCAGCGACGGCTTCGGCGAGCCGTCGTTGTTGAGCAGGCCGGTCTGGAAGCCGTTGAGCTCGTTGTCGTCACGCCACAGGTACTGCGAGAACAGCTTCACCCGCTTGGTCGCCCACACGACGTAGGCCGACTCCTGGAGATAGCGGTTCTGCTGCGTCGGGGACACGCCGTTCTTGGTGTCCGGCGGGTTGGTCTCGTAGCCGTACTCGGTGATGTACAGGTTGAACTTGCGGCGCGAGGCGCGGTCGAGCACGGCGAACAGCCGCTTGAGGTCGCCCAGCTTGGCCAGGTTGGGGTTGCGCTGACGCTGCCTGGGACGGCTGCGCACCTGGTACGGGTGGTAGCCGAACCCGTCGCCCTTGGGCGGGGTGAAGCTCCGGCACGCCCCGGTGCGGATCCGGCGCCACTTGTCGTCGCGGCACCACATCTGCCGGATGAAGGCCAGCGGGGCGAGGTTGCCCGCCGTCTTGCCGATCGCGCCGATCGGGGCGAGCTCGCCGATGATCACCTGCGAGCCGGGGTCCGCGGCCTTGATCGCCGGGACACCGACGTTGACGTAGTTGCGGTAGAGGTTCGCCGCCGTCCGCTCGCACAGTGTCCTGCGGCCGACGCGCTTGCACTCGGTCTGCGGGGCGATGAAGACCTTCTCGTTGCCCTCGTTGCCGAGGAGATAGCGATTGACCCGGTTGCCGTAGCGCGTCGCCACCGCGCTCGCGAACTGGGCAAACAGCGCGGCGTTGGGCTTCCAGCACGCCTGGGCATTGGCCGGCTCGGTGCTCGCCCATCTCGGCCCGCACTGGTGAACCGTGAGCATCACCCGGAGGCCGCCGGCCGTGGCGGTGTTGATCGCCCGATCGAGGTCGGCCCAGTTGTATTGCGGGTCGAAGGCGTTGGCCACGTTGAAGCCGGCGGGTGGCGTCGTCCCGTACTGGTCCGGCGACAACCGCGCCCCAGAAGGCCTGGATGCGCACCCAGTCGGCTCCGAGGTTGTTGCGCCACACGATTGACCAGGCCCGGCGTGGCGTCGGCCGCGTAGGGGTTCAGGAGCGAACCGTCCTCGAATGCCAGTTCCGCGTTTCGGTCGGCGAAGCTGGCGGGCGCCGCGGCGAGGCCGAACCCCGCTGCGAGGAGGAGTACGAGGAAGGTGCGTTGGATCATCTATTTGCCTCTCTGGCCACGCGAGAGATTTCCTGCTGTCCGGAGTCCGGCTCCCACACGAGCCGCCAAGAGCCACGGCGGCTCCAGAACTTCGCCAGCACGAATCCCTTGCGATTCGGTTTCACAGTTCTGAGCGTCGCCCACTGCTTCTGCTTGGGCAGGCGCACTTGCATTCGAACGACCCCGGATGCGCCGTCTGAAGCCGGTCGAACCAGGCCGAACACCGTAACAGCTACCCCCCTGCGCACGATCCACACCGGAAAGCGGTAGGCGGCGTAGCTGGGCTTCAGACGTCCGTCCGCGAACTTGAGGCCGGACTGGAAGCCGCTGATGCCGCTGTCGTCGCGCAAGAGGTACTGCGCGAGGCCCTTCACGGCCGGCTGCCGGTAGGTCATCCAGTCGGACTCGTTGAGGTACTCGGCCTGCTTGGCGAGCCGCACTCCGAGGTCGCGGTCGGGCGGGTTCGTCTGAAATCCGTACTCGGTGTAGTAGATGGGCAGGCCGGCGGCGATCCGGCCGCGCCGTGCTCCCTGGGCGAGGATGGCCTGGAGCCGCGGCAGGTTGCCGATCGTGATCTCGTCGGGCCGGGCCGGCGTCAGGGGAGAGCGGCTGCCTCCGCGGATGTAGGGATGGTGGGCGATCGCCGTGGCGAGCAGGCGCGGCGGGCGCGTGCACTCCTGCTCGACCGCCGCGCGGCCCCGCAGTGAGCGGCCCGAGCGGTCGAGGCACAGCAGGTTGCGCCAGAACGTCGCCGTGGCCACCGGTCGGGTGGTGATGGCGCCGGTCGTGTTGCCGATCGGCGCCGTCTCGCCCAGCAGGATCTGGTCATTCGCGTGTCCGGTCGCGCGCAACCCGTCGATCGCCGCGGTCGCGAGCTGCCGGTAGCGGGCGGGGGAGGCCGGGACGATCCGGCCCCCGCGTCGGACGAACTGGGGCGTCAGCCACCGGCCGACGTCCGGTTCGTTCCAGATCCCCCAGCGCGAGACGCGCGGGAGGGTGCCGCGGCCCTCGTTCTCGTCCGCGTAGCCGCCGGAGTAGCGGGTGCCGAGCGCGCGCAGGAAGCCTCCGAAGAGCGCCGGGTCGGGCTTGCACGCCTCCCGCCGGGCCACCGATCCGCCGCACTGCGAGGCCCAGGCGGGGATGGGGCTGGTCGGCGTGAGGATCACGCTCAGTCCGCGGGCCGCGGCCGCGCGCACGACGCCGTCGTAGCGGTCCCACAGGTCCGACGGATACGAGGTCGGGGCGGCGCCGTCGAACCCCGGCGGGCGCTGGGTGGACGTCGCCTCGGGGGCCACGGCGTTCCAGTAGACGAACACCCGCACCGAGTCCGCGCCCAGCGAGCGCATCTCGTCGAGCGTGGCATCGCGCTGCCCGGAGCCCGAGAAGAGCAGCAAGCCGTCGTCCTGCATGATCGACTCCTGCGACGTGCTGGCCAGGGCGGAGCGGCGGGAGGGCGGCCAGGGCGGCGGCCAGGCAGCCCAAGATGAGGGAGATCCTGCGCATTCCGCCTATGAACGCGAGCGCCGGAGGTCAAGTTGCGGGCCGCCGGCGCAGCCGGTACTAGAACGAGACCGACACCTCGCGGCTGGTCACGGCTGGTCACCGACCAAGGCGACCGAGCGCCAGACGCCCGGGCCGGGCGGCGCGACCTGCGTCTCCCAGTACCCGTACGGGTTCTCGACGTGGAAGGGGCCGCCCGCGGGCTGCCAGTCGGACGAGCCGGCCGGGCGGAATTGGAGATAGACGTCGCCCGGCGTGGAGTTGGGCAAGTACCTCAGCTGGCCCCACATCTGCGCCAACTGCCCGTTGCGGCGGACGTCGAAGGGCATGAGGAAGGCCTGGAAGGAGGGCTTGGGCTGACCGTTGGCGAACAGCACGCCCGACTGCCAGGTCGCCCAGTACTGGCTGAGGCGCTTGCGCTGCCCCCGGTACTTGGCGCGCGGCTTCACGTCGCGCAGCACGAACTGCGTGTTGATGAACACGCGCGGCTGGTCGTAGGCGATGTGGTCGGCGATGTTCATCCAGTCGGCCTGGTGCTGGAGCGAGACGCCCCGCGTGGGATCGGGGGGACGGGTCTCCCAGCCGATCTCGGTGAGGGCGATCGGCAGGTCCTTCGGGATGAGGCCCGTCGACGCGGCGAGCCCGTCGAGGAGCACCGGCAGATCCCCGATGTTCGCCATGTTGATCGAGTCCGCGAAGCGATCGCGCCGCCCGGGCGGGTTCTTCTGCGAATAGGGATGGTGGGCGAACGCCTTGACCAGGAACGGGCCGTTGCGTTTGAGCTCGCTGCACCGGCGGACCCGCGCCTCGAGGCCGGTATACGGTCGCCCGTTGCGCTTGACGCAGAACATCTCGCGTATGAACAGCTTGGGCCACAGGTGGACGCGCGGGGTGTTGCGCACCGCCCCGAGCGGAGCGGTCTCGCCCATCATGATCAGGTCGTCGCCGTGGCCGGTCTGGCGCAGCGCGGCGGTGGCGGCGTAGTAGATCTCGCGATAGAGGATCGGCGCGACCGGGATCTGGCGGCGGAGCTTCTTGTTGAACTCCATCTGGGGCGAGAGGCTGGCCGGCTGGTCGGGCTCGTTGTAGATGGACCAGACGACGACCCGGGGAAGGACGGAGCGGTCCTGGTTCTCGTCCACCCAGGTGCCGGAGTACCGGCGCCCCAGCGCGACGACGAACTGGCGGAACGCGGTCGGGCTGGGCTTCCACGCGGGCTGGTCGAAGCGGCGGCTTCGGGGGGCGCGGCCCTGAGCCCATACCGGCCCGGGCCCGGTGGGGTTGAACAGGACCGTGATGCCGTTCGCCTGGGCCAGGCGCACGATGTCGTCGAAGCGGTCCCAGATGTCCGACCGGTAGTTCCGGGGGTCCTCCGCCCGCTTGCCTCTCAGCCGGGGCGGCCGGCGGCGCGGGCGGCCGCTCTGCTCGCCGGAGACGAACTTCCACGAAACGGTCACGCGGACCCCGTCGACCCCCATGGCCCGCATCGTGCTCATGGCGGAGTCGCGTTGCTGGTACGTGCCGTACACGAGCAGGTCGTCGTCCATGACGAACGACTGCAGGTCGGAACTCGCCTGGGCGGGGGCGGCGAAAATCGCCATCGCCACGACCAAACCGGCCGGAACAGTTCTGAGGAGCAGCTTCAAATGGGTACCGTGGACGTGTCCGTGGGCCCTCTGTGGCCCGGGGCCGAGCGTAGCAACCAGGTGTTCTGACTGAGCCGCCAGACAGTTGAGTACCCTGCGCCGGTGCTCGCATCAGCCAGGATGGTCTGCGTCGCGCTGGTGGCTGCCCTCGTGGCGGCCGTCCCGGCGACCGCCGGCGCCCAGACGAAGCCCAAGACGCCGGCGAAGGCACCACAGCCGCTGCCCGAGCCCAAGCTGCCGGTCTCCTATCTGCTGACGCCGACCGACCAGCTGGGCTTCCCCGGCCAGAAGCCGGGCACGCTGGTCACGCCCGAGGGCGACCTCTACACGGGCTGGGCCGAGGTGACCTTCAACGTCGGCGGCCTGGAGACCTTCGAGCCTCGAAGCCACACCCTGGAGGGCGGCCGCTATCCGGTCGTGCACCTGTTCAAGGTCGTGCGCGGCGTGCTGTACGAGCTCGACACCTTCCAGACGTCGGTCGGCGGACGACCCACCGTGTTCGCGCGGATCAACATGAGGAACCTGCTGCCGCGCTTCAACCACGCTCGTGTCGCCGCCGGGGTGCGCTACGACGGCAGCGAGTTCGGCCCGCGCAGCCGCAGCTGCTGCGTGCGGATCTACCGCTTTCCCCGCCCGCGCACGCCCGAGCGCGACGGCCTCTACGACCAGCCCGGAGTGGGCTTCAATGCAGCCTCGGTGTACGGGCTGGCGCCCTTCACGGGCGGCTCCATGTTGACGCGGGACGGCCAGGTGCTCCTCCTCTACCCCGGCGCGAGCCCCGGCATCGGCGTCAACCAGTCGCTGGCGCCCGACCCGCCGCCGGTCAACACCAAGACGCAGTTCGGCCGCACGATCTACGACGTCGCACTGCGGGCCCGCGAGCGCAAGAGCCTCGTCTTCCGCATGCCGGTCGAGACGCTCGCGCCGACCGATCCCGCGCTGGGCGCGCTCGCGTCGGCCCGCTTCGAGCAGTACCGCGCCATCACCAAGCGCTACTGGCGCTCCCTGCTCGGGGGCGCGATGAGTGTCGGCCTGCCCGAGAGCAAGGTCGTGGACACCTTCTACTCGAGCATCGTGCAGGACGCCCTCTCGCGCTACCAGCTTCCGAGCGGCCTGTGGGTGCAGGCGGTGAACAAGCTGCGCTACCACTCCTTCTACCTGCGCGACGGCTCGGTCATCTCGAACATGTACGACCTGGTCGGGCTGCACCGTCTCGCCGCCGAGAACCTCGAGTACTTCCTCACCTGGCAGCAGTCGGACGGCCTGTTCATCTCGCGCCCGGAGGAGTACGACGGCTTCGGCCAGGCACTCTTCGCCCTCGGCGACCACTACCGCCGCACCCGCGATGCGGCGTTCGCCCGACGCATGCTCCCGGCGGTCCAGCGCGCCATCGAGTGGTTCCAGCGCCAGCGCGCCGCCGACCCGACCGGGCTGGTGCCGCCCAACGTCAACCTGCAGGACAACGAGCTCGTCCGCGGCCACCTGGCCGGCGACAACTTCTGGGCGGCGGCGGGGATCGCCGCGGCGGTCGACCTCGCCAAGGGAGCGGGGGACGGCGCGGCGGCGGCGCAGTGGCAGAGCATCTATGGCGACTTCGTGGCGCGCCTGAAGGGCCATGTCTTCAACGCCCAGAAGGGCCACGGCGGAGCCATCCCGCCCTCTCTCGACGTCAAGGGCGGCCAGGACTGGGGGAACCTGTGGGCGTCCTATCCCTGGCCGGTCCTCGACCCCAACAGCCAGGTGGTCGGCCGCACGCTCGCGCGGACCCGCCGCAGGTTCCGCGAGGGGATCGCGACCTATCTCGATACCCGGCTGCTGCATCACTACCTCGGCTTCCGCGTGTTCGAGACCGAGCTGCTGCGAAACGAGCAGCGCAAGGTCGTCGAGGGCCTCTACGCGGAGCTGGCCCACACGACCGGCAGCGGCGCCGGGTGGGAGGCGGGCACGGCTCCGTTCAGCGACCGGATCGTCGACGACGTGACCACCCCGCACGGGTGGTTCGCGGCCGAGTACGTGACCCTGCTGCGCAACATGCTCGTGCGCGAGCAGGGCAACGACGTGTACCTGATGTCGGCGCTGTCGCCGGCCTGGCTGCGCCCCGGCAAGCGCGTCTCGGTCGCCCGGGCGCCCACGGTCCGGGGCCCCGTGTCCTACACGCTGCGCGCCACGAAGGACGGGGCGGTGCTGACCTGGAGGGCCGACGTACAGCCCGGGACGCGGCTGCTGTGGCCCGTGCCCTACGCGGCGCGAGACGTGAAGGCGGCCGGCCTGAACTCGCGCCGCGGCGTGATCGCGCTGCGCGGGCGCTCCGGGCGCCTCGCGGTTCGCTGGCGCCTCGTGGGGACGGACCCGACGTTCCAGGGCACGTTCGACCACCTCATGCAGCTCTACTTCAACAGCCCGGACGGCGCGGTGGAGGCCCAGGCCGCGCGGCACGGGCACCGGACGCCGCTGCCCGCGGTGCCGTCGAAGTAGCGCGCGGCGGCCGCGAACAGCGGGCATCGAGGGGGTCGGTCCGGGGCCGTCCGGTGAAGGTTCCTGCCCTGACCGTCGTATAGCGCGGTCTAGGTAGGATGCTTCCCACGTTTTGGGCCCGACTCCCTCGATGCCGCCGTTTTAGGCCGCCCTCAGGAACCGCGCTGAAGCCCTCAGCCACCTTCGCCCAGTTCACGACGTTCCACCACGCGTCGATGTAGTCCGGGCGCTTGTTCTGGTACTTGAGGTAGTAGGCGTGCTCCCACACGTCGACGCCCAGCAGCGGCGTCTTGCCGTCCGAGACGGGGCTGTCCTGGTTCGCCGTGCTCACGACCGCGAGGCCGGAGCCGTCGTGGACCAGCCACGCCCAGCCGGAGCCGAACTGGCCGACGCCGGCGTCCTTGACCTTCGTCTTGAAGTCGTCGAACGAGCCGAACGCCTCGTCGATCGCCGCGCCGAGGTCGCCATCGGGCGCGCCGCCCCCGTCCGGGCTCATCCACTCCCAGAACAGGCTGTGGTTGTAGTGGCCGCCGCCGTTGTTGCGCACCGCCGTCCGCTTGTCGTCGGGGACCGCGCTCAGGTCCTTCAGGACATCCTCGATCGCCGCATCCGCGAGATCGGTGCCCTCGAGGGCGGCGTTGACCTTGTCCACGTAGGCCTGGTGGTGCTTGTCGTGGTGTACGCGCATGGTCGCCTCGTCGATGTGGGGCTCGAGCGCGTCGTAGTCGTAGGGAAGGGGGGGAACCTCGTAGGCCATCGTCTGCTCCTTGTCAGGGTTACCGTCGTTTCTATCAATACGCTTCGCCCGGCATGACCCGCCTGTCCAGCTACTTCCTTCCCACCGAGCGTGAGGCCCCGGCCGACGCCGAGGCCATCTCCCACAAGCTCATGGTGCGCGCCGGGCTGATCCGCCAGGTCGGCGCCGGTCTGTACTCGTGGCTGCCCGCCGGCTGGCGCGTGCACCAGAACGCGGCGCAGATCGTGCGCGAGGAGATCGATGCGATCGGCGGCCACGAGATGAGGATGCCCGTCCTGCTGCCGGCCGAATACTGGAAGCGCAGCGGCCGCTACGAGATCGACGAGCTCTTCAAGCTCAAGGACCGCAAGGGCGCCGACCTGGTGCTGGCCATGACGCACGAGGAGATCGTGACGACGCACGTTGCCCAGGTCGTGCGCTCCTACCGCGATCTCCCGCTGATCCTCTACCACCTCTCCGTCAAGGAGCGCGACGAGCCGCGCCCGCGCGCGGGGGTGCTCCGCACGCGCGAGTTCACGATGAAGGACTCCTACTCGTTCGACCGCGACGAGGCCGGGCTCCTCGAGAGCTACGGCAAGCACATCGAGGCCTACGACCGAATCTTCGACCGCGCCGGCCTGGAGTGGTATCGGGTCGAATCCGACGTCGGGATGATGGGCGGCCTGGGCGCCCACGAGTACATGGCGCCGTGCGCGGCGGGCGAGAACGAGGTGGCGCTGGCCGAGGGCTACGCGGCGAACGTCGAGATCGCCTCGGCACAGCCGCAGCCGGTCGACCTGCCGGCGCCGCTCGACGCGCCCGAGCCAGTGGACACGCCGGGGCTGACGACGGTCGACGAGGTCTCGCGCGCGCTCGGCGCTCCCGCGGGCGCGCTGCTGAAGGCGTTTCCCGTCGTGGTCGAGGACGGCGAGATGCTGATGGTGCTCGTGCGCGGAGACCACCGGGTGAACGAGATCAAGCTCCAGAACGCGCTGGGCAAGCCGTTCCGTCCCGCGCATCCGGAGGAAGTGGCCGAGCGCATCGGCCCCGGCGGCTTCATCGGCCCGGTGGGTGCGAACGTGCCGATCCTTCTCGACGAGGGCGTGGCCGAGGCGGGTGGATACGTGACGGGAGCCAACGAGCCCGACCGCCACCTGCGCGGCGTGCAGCCCGGCCGCGACTTCGACTTCGAGCGCGCCGACGTGCGTCGCGTCGAGGCGGGGGACGTCGTGGGCGGGCAGGCGATCCGCATCGAGCCGGCGATCGAGGTGGGCAACATCTTCAAGCTCGGAACCCGGTACTCCGAGCCGATGGGAGCCACCTTCCTGGACGAGAACGGAAAGGAGCAGCTGGTGTGGATGGGCTCCTACGGCATCGGCCCGGCGCGCATCGCCGCGGCGGCGGTAGAGCAGTTCGCCGACGAGCAGGGCATCTCGTGGCCGCGCTCGCTCGCCCCGTTCGACGTCGAGCTCGTCGGGCTGGGCAAGGAGGGCAGCGACGAGCGCGAGGTCGCCGAACGTCTCTACGACGAGCTGCGCGCCGCCGGCCTCGACGTCATCTTCGACGACCGTGACGCCGGGCCGGGCGAAAAGTTCGCCGACGCGGAGCTCCTGGGGTGCCCGCTGAGGGTCACCGTGGGGCGCCGGACGCTGGAGAGCGGCGAGCTGGAGGTGCAGGTCCGCCGCGGGCGCGACGGACGCTCGATCCCGCTCGAGGACGCCGCCGAGGCGGTGGCCGAGCTGTGGCGGACCCTCCCGTAGAACGCGCTCGCCTGACGTTCCGGCGCCTCTCGGGCCTCGACCGCTCCGGGCCCCCGCCGCCGGAGACCCTGTCCGGGGCGCCTCTGAACCCCTGGACGCTCCCGAACGCCATCGGCTTCGTGCGCCTGGCGCTCATCCCGACCTTTCTCGTACTCGCCTTCTCCAGCGACGACGGGACGGGCGCTTTGCCGGCGATCATCTTCGGGGTGGTCGGGTGGGGCGACTACGCCGACGGAATCGCGGCTCGCGTCACCGGCCAGTACAGCCGCCTGGGGGCGCTGCTCGATCCCGTGGTCGACCGGCTGCTCGTCATCTCGGGGATCGTGGTCTGCTGGCATTTCGACCTCCTGCCGCGCTGGGCCCTCGCGGTGCTGGTGGCCCGGGAGCTCGTGGTCGTGGTGCTCGCGCGGGTCGGCCTGAGCCGGGGGCTGGAGCTGCGGATCAACTGGCCGGGGCGCCTGGCCGTCTGGCCGATCATGTCCGCGATCTTCTTCGCGCTCCTGGACCTGCGGACGCTGGGAGCGATCCTGCTGTACGTCGGCCTGGCTCTCGCGCTCCTGGCCACCGCGATGTACCTGCGCGACGGGCTCGACCAGATGCGGCGCAAGACCGCGCCCACACCCTCAAGTTGAGCTTGACCCCCGCCTGGGCGGGGCTATAATCGCCGCTCGCCGTTCGCCAACGAGGAAGGACGCAATGGACACGTTCCCCGATCTCGGCTCGCTCACCGACCAGGAGCTGAAGGACCTGATCCAGCAGCTCACGGAGGAAGAGCTCGAGATCTCCTACAAGCGCCGCATCCTCCACGGCAAGATCGACATCCTTCGCGCCGAGCTGGTCAACCGCCTGCGCAAGAAGCACGAGGGTGGCGAGGACACCATCACGGGCGCCGACGTCGAGAAGCTCACCGACATCCTGTCCGGCAAGGTCCCGGCGGCGGCCGACGACCAGTAGCGGGGGATCGGATCGGATCGGCGAGGACGAGCGCCGTGGCAGTTCACTGCCCCGAATGCGGGTTCGTCAACGCGGAGGGCGCGAACTACTGCGCGAAGTGCGGCGCCTACCTCGGCCAGGCCGAGGCCGACGACCCCACGACGGCGACGTACCGGATCGGCGAGACCGGCGAGATCGAGCCCGTCGAGATCGAGGACGTGGTGGCGGCGGGCGCCGCGCTCGTCATCCGGGCCGGCGGAGGCCGCGTGGGGGAGACCTTCGCGCTCACCGGCGACCGCCTGGGCATCGGCCGGCGTCCGGAGTCCGAGATCTTCCTCGATGACGTGACCGTCTCGCGCGACCACGCCCTGCTGGTACGCCGCGGCGGCCACTACTACCTCGACGACTGCGGCTCTCTCAACGGGACCTACGTGAACCGCCAGCGGGTGGACTCGCACAAGCTCGAAGACGGTGACGAGCTGCAGATCGGCAAGTACAAGCTCACCTACCTGGAGGGCTGACCCGTGGTACCGGACGCACCCGTCGCCGCCCCGCCACGCCAGAACGCCCAGACCATCGGCGCCGTGTGCAAGGCGTTGGTGCCCGAGTTCCCCGACATCTCGATCTCCAAGATCCGCTACCTCGAGGACCAGAAGCTGCTCAATCCCAAGCGCACGGCCGGGGGCTACCGGCTCTACTCGCCCGGCGACGTGGCGCGGCTGCGCACGATCCTGCGCCTTCAGCGCGACGAGTTCCTCCCCCTGCGAGTCATCCGCCAGGAGCTCGCGTCCGGCCGTACGAGCGACGCGGCGCCGGCGAAGGGCTCGGGGCGCGCCGACGGGCGAGGACTGCGCCGCGCGGCGGTGACGGTCAAGGACCGCGGCGCGCTGTACACGATCGAGGACGTGATCGAGGAGACGGGCGCCGAGTCCCAGCTCGTGCGCGAGCTCGAGGAGTACGGCGTGATCAAGGGCGAGAACCGCGCCGGCGTTCGCTACTACGACGAGACCGAGCGGGAGATCATCCGCGCCGTGACCGAGCTGGCGCGCCATGGCGTCGGCGGGCGCAACCTGCGCGTGTTCCGGACCTCGGCGGACCGCGAGGCCGCCCTGCTCCAGCAGCTCCTGGGCCCGGCGCTGCGCTCGCGCAATCCCGAGAAGCGCAAGGAGGCGATCGAGACGCTCGAGAACCTCGCCGCCGTGGCCACCCACCTCAAGCACCTGCTCCTCATCCGCGACCTGCGCAAGATCGCCAGCTAGATACCTAGTGGCGGCCGTCGACCTCCGCGAGCGCATCCGCGACATCCCGGACTTCCCGAAGCCCGGAATCGTGTTCAAGGACATCACGCCCCTGCTCCTGGACCCCGCGGCGATGGACTACGCGGTGCGCGAACTGGCGGACTGGGGACGGGAGCGGGACGTCGAGCTCGTCGTGGCCGCGGAGGCGCGCGGCTTCATCCTCGGCGCCGCGCATCGCCCGCGAGCTGGGCGTCGGATTCGTGCCCGCGCGCAAGCCGGGCAAGCTCCCGCACCAGACGGTCAGCGCCGAGTACATGCTCGAGTACGGAGTGGACACGCTCGAGCTGCACGCGGACGCGCTCGCTCACGGCACCCGGGTCCTCGTCCACGACGACCTCATCGCCACGGGCGGCACGGCGCGGGCGGTGTGCGACCTGGTCGAGCGTCTGGGCGGGGTGGTGGCGGGCGCGGCCTTCGTCATCGAGCTGGCCTTCCTGTCCGGGCGCGGCAAGCTGGCGGAGCTCGACTTCCACGCCCTCGTCACCTACGACGACGGGTGACGCGGTGCCCACCACGAAGCGCCAGCGTACGATCGGCGCCCCACCCGAGGCGGTGTGGAGGGTGGTGGGCGATGCCAACCACCTGCCGCGATGGTGGCCGCGCGTGCGCCGCGTCGAGGCCGTGTCGGAAGCCGGCTGGACGAAGGTGTTCATGACCGGAAAGGGGCGCCCGGTGCGGGCCGACTACACGCTGCTCGAGACGGAGCCGCCCCGCGCCATCTCGTGGAGCCAGGAGCTGGAGGACTCGCCGTTCGAGCGGCTCATGGACGAGGCGGTGACGGAGGTGCGGCTCGCCCCGGCCGCCTCGCCCGAGGGCGACGGGACCGACGTGACGATCGTGCTGCGCCAGCGGCTGCGTGGCTGGGCGCGCTTCGCGCCGTTCCTGGTCAAGCGCGGAACCCGGCGGCTGCTGGACGAGGCCCTCGACGGGCTGGAGCAATGCACGGCGAGATGAGGTGGTGGGGCTGGGGCGACCCCGACCACCCCCGCGTCCTGCCCGACCACGCCGTGGCGTTCCTGCGTGACGAGGTCGGCCTGGCGCCGGAGGCCCGCCCGCCCGCGCCCCTCGACCAGGTGCGCGTGAGCGACCCGGCGCTGCCCGACGGCGCGCGCGACCGGCTGGCCGCGGTCGTCGGCCCCGAGCACGTCCGCGACGACCTCGAGGCTCGCGTCGTCCACGCGGCGGGCAAGAGCTATCCCGACCTCGTGCGGCAGCGCGCAGGTGACTGCGAGCACGCGCCCGACGCCGTCGTCTACCCGGCGGACCACGAGCAGGTGGTCGCGGTCCTCGCCGCCTGCACGGAGGCGCAGGTCGCGGTCGTCCCGTTCGGCGGGGGGACGAGCGTGGTCGGTGGCGTGGAGCCGCTGCGCGGCGAGTTCCCCGCCGTCGTCACGCTCGACCTGCGCCGCCTCGACCGGGTGACCGGCGTCGACCGGCGCTCGCTCACGGCGACGCTCGAGCCCGGCCTGCGCGGCCCGGCGGCCGAGGCCCAGCTCAACGCGCAGGGCCTCACGCTCGGCCACTTCCCGCAGAGCTACGAGTACGCCACGATCGGCGGCTACGTCGCCACGCGCTCGGCCGGGCAGGCGTCCACGGGCTACGGGCGCATCGACGAGCTCGTCCTCGGCTTGCGCTGCGCGGCCCCGGCCGGAGACCTCGACTTCCCTCCCCATCCCGCCAGCGCGGCGGGACCCGACCTGCGCGAGCTGATCGTGGGGTCGGAGGGCACGCTCGGGGTGATAACCCTCGCCGACTTCAACGTACGGCCGGCGCCCGCGAGCAAGCGCTACGAGGGCTGGTTCTTCCGCGACTTCGCGGAGGGCGTCGAGGCGTTCCGTGCGCTCGAGCAGGAGGACGCGGCGCCCGACGTGGCCCGCCTGTCCGACGAGCAGGAGACCCGTCTGTCGCTCGCGCTGGCCGGCCGCGACGGGCTGAAGGCCCGCGCCGGCGCCGCCTACCTGCGCCTGCGGGGCTACGAGGGCGGCTGCCTGGCCATCCTCGGCTGGGAAGGCACCGAGGACGACGTCGCCCGTCGCTGCGCCCATACCGAGGCGATGGCGCGGCGCTCGGGCGGCCTGCCCCTCGGCCGCTCCCCGGGCGAGTCATGGGCGGCCGGGCGGTTCGCCGGGCCCTACCTGCGCGACGACCTCCTCTCCCTGGGCGTCATGGTCGAGACGCTGGAGACGGCGACGTCGTGGACGAGGCTGCCGGACCTCCACGCCGCCGTGGGCGACGCCTTGCGCGAGGCCCTGGGCGCCCGGGGCACGCCGCCGCTGGTCATGTGCCACGTCTCCCATCTCTATCCCTCGGGCGCCTCGCTGTACTTCACGTTTCTCGCCCGCCAGGAGGAGGGGGCCGAGCTGGACCAGTGGGCGGCGGCCAAGCGCGCCGCCGGGGACGCCATCGTCGCGCAGGGCGCGACGATCACCCATCACCACGCGATCGGCCGCGACCACCTGCCGTGGATGGAGGCCGAGGACGGTCCGCTCGGCCTGGCCGCGCTGCGCGCGGTCAAGCGGGAGCTGGACCCGGCCGGGATCATGAACCCGGGAAAGCTGCTGCCGCAGCGCTAGCCGAGCTTCAGGTCGCCCTGGAGGACGATGTCGCCGGGCTGGGTCGGCGCCTTCTTGGTGTTGCTGGTGACGGTCTCCTTCGTCACCACGAGCTGCTTGAACTTCTCGGCGTTGGTGGGGAGCTCGCCCTGGGTGGCGAAGCGGCCGTCCTTGCCCACACGCTCGGGGACGAAGCCCAGCAGCTTGGAGTCCGAGCCGGAGTTGTAGAGCCACAGCGCGTAGGCGCCGGGCTGGAGGCCCTGGCCGGCGACGATGACGGCGCGGCGGTTGCCGTTCTCGAAGACCTGGGCGAGGCCCACCTGGCGCGAGTTGCCGGAGGCCGAGGTGAGGTTCACCTGCGCGACGGGCCGCTGCTGGCCGGTGGGCGTCGTCTGCGTCGAGGGGTTCGTGGAGAGCGTCGATGAGCTCTTCTTGCTCGAGTCGTCGCCCCCGCCGTTGATGATCAGGATGAGGACGACGGCGACGATGACCCCCAGCCCGCCGAGCAGAAGCGCCCCGCCCAGGCGCGAGCTCGGGCGCGCGGGCGCGGCCCGGCCGGCGCGATCGCCGGGTGCGGCTTCCTCGGTCGGCGCCTCCTCGTACGCGGGAGGCTCCTCCTCGTAGGCCGGCGGGCTCAGGTTCGCGCTCGCGGGCGGGCGCCCGCGCCGGCTCAGGCGCGGCCTCGGGCTCGGCGGGCGGCGCGGCCTCGGCGCTCGGGATGTCCGGCAGCGCGCCGCCGGCCAGCGGCGCCAGCGCCTGCGACGCGCCGCGCGCCCAGGCCTGGGCGGAGTCCGAGCCCGCGATCACCAGGCGCGTCCCCTCGCGCTCGGACTCCGACTGCTGACCCAGCAGGTAGTCGGCGATCGCCGCCCGGTCGGACTCCGAGAGGTCGGTGGCCGGCCCCAGCCCGGCGACCGCGGCGTGCGCGCGGTCGCGGACGGCGTCGGGGCCGATCCCCAGCAGCGAGGCGAGCTGGTCGTAGCTCTGACCCTGCTTCAGGAGCAGCTGAAGCGCGGCCCGCTGGTCCGCGGGGAGGGAGTCGAGGTCCGCCATGGCGCGCGAAGGCTATCGTCCCCGCCGGTGACAACACCTCAGCTCCCATTCCGCGTGACCGACGGCGTCAACGCGTTCCTCGGCCTCGAGGTGACGGCTTGGGAGGACGGGCTGGTCCGCGGGCAGGTCGAGGTCCGCGACGAGCTCAAGCAGCCCGCGGGACTCGTGCACGGCGGCGTCTACGCCACGATCGCCGAGTCGCTCGCCTCGATGGCCACGCACTTCGCCGTCGCAGAGGACGGCCGCGCGGCCATGGGCCTGAGCAACCAGACGAGCTTCCTGCGCCCGATCACCGAGGGCCACGTGAACGCCGAGGCCCGGGCCCGCCACCGCGGCCGCACGACATGGGTCTGGGAGGTCGACTTCACCGACGACCAGGGCCGCCTCTCCGCGCTGTCGCGGATGACCGTCGCCGTGCGCTAGGCGACGCAACTTCGGCGACCCCTCACGGGTTGAGGGGGGAGGGGCTCGTCCCTGGGCCTCGACCACGATCGCCGCGGGAGGAGATCGACATGTTCGCAACGCCGTTCCATCCGAAGGTCGTCGCGCCGCTGGCGCTGGCCGCGGTCTGCGCGCTCGCACCGGCCGCATCCGCGTCCAGCGGACCCAAGTGCCACCCGGACTCCCAGTACGGCTCGACCTGCATCGACCTCACCGGGAGCGGGCTCCGGCTGCAGGACGTGCAGGCGTACTACTCGCCGCCAAACCGGGACTACCTCACGCGCCACAGGTGGGCGCTACGGATCACCCGCTATCCGTGCAACCCGATCGGCAAGACCCCTCGCGAGTGCAGCGCCACGAAGCGCTGGTTGACCCGCCCGCGGCACACGAATCCGCCTCAGGAGGGCAGTCTGTGCACCGTCTTCGAGCCGTACGGCATCGGCGTTGAGCAGTGCCGGAACTACGGACTCGCCTACGCCGCCGCCAGCCACGGTGACTTCCGAGAGTTCTACCGAATGCCCCACCAGTTCCACCGGAGCGTGTGGTTCTGCGCCGACCTGGTCGTGCGCGTGCATCGCCACTGGCGGCCCAACGGCGCCGCCGGGACGCCCGGGGCGCGCGGCTGCGCCCAGGTGCACGACTAGCCGCCGTAGCGGTTCGTGATCGGCATGCGCCGGTCGCGGCCGAAGGCGCGCGTGGAGATCTTGATGCCGGGCGGCGCCTGGCGACGCTTGTACTCGGCGAGGTCGACGAGTCGGATGATCCGGTCGACCTCGTCGGGGTCATGACCCTGGGCGATGAGCTGCTCGCGGCCCGCGTCGAGCTCGATGTACTGCTCGAGGATCGGATCGAGCCGCTCGTAGGGAGGCAGCGAGTCCTCGTCGCGCTGGTCGGGGCGCAGCTCGGCGCTGGGGGCGCGCTCGAGGATCCCCGCCGGGATCGGGCCGCCGTTCTCGTTGCGATGACGCGCCAGGGCGTAGACGAGCGTCTTGGGGCAGTCCTTGATGACGGCGAAGCCCCCGGCCGTGTCCCCGTAGAGCGTCGAGTAGCCGACCGACATCTCCGACTTGTTGCCGGTGGTGAGCACGAGCCAGCCGAACTTGTTCGACAGGGCCATCAGGAGGTTGCCGCGAATGCGCGCCTGGAGGTTCTCCTCGGTGATGTCGGGGTCGCGGCCGTCGAACACGGGGGAGAGGGTGCCCTGGTAGGCCTCCATCGCGCTCGCGATCTCCAGCTCCACGTGCTCGACGCCGAGGTTATCGGCGAGCCGGCGGGCGTCGCGCTGAGTCTCCTCGGAGGAATACGGGGAGGGCATGATCGCGACGCTGACCCGCTCCGGGCCGAGGGCGTCGACGGCGACGCAGGCGACGAGCGCGGAGTCGATGCCGCCGGAGAGTCCGAGGACAGCGTGCCGGAAGCCGTTCTTCTCGACGTAGTCGCGCAGCCCCAGCACGAGCGCGGCGTACACCTCGGCCTCGCGGCCCAGCAGGGGCGCCACGCGGGGCTCGGGCGCCGGGCCCCTCTCCTCGGGCAGCTCGAGCCGGGCCAGCGTGTCGACCCTCGGCTGCGCGCGCCGCGCCGCGGGGCGCAGGCGGGCGTCGCGGAGACGGGCCGCGTCCGGCCCGCGAGGATCGATCTCGGCCACCAGGACCTCCTCCTCGAACTGGGCCGCCCGCGCCACCACCTCGCCCTCATGGTCGACGACGATGGAGTGGCCGTCGAACACCAGCTCGTCCTGGCCGCCCACGAGCGCGCAGAAGGCCACGGCGGCCAGCGAGTCGCGCGCGCGCTGCTCGATCATCCGCTCGCGCTCGCCCCCCTTGCCCGCGTGGTAGGGCGACGCGGAGATGTTGGCGATCACGGTGGCTCCGGCGAGGGCCTCGTCCGAGAGCGGGGGGCCGGGCTCCCAGATGTCCTCGCAGATCGTCACGCCGAGGCGCAGGCCGTCGAGCTCGACGATCCCTCCGCCCGTGCCCGACTGGAAGTAGCGCTGCTCGTCGAACACGCCGTAGTTGGGCAGGTACACCTTCCTGTAGATCGCGGCCAGCTCGCCGCCGGCCAGAACGGCCGCCGCGTTGAACACGTCGACGTCGCGCTCGGGGAAGCCCACGACCGTGACCAAGTCGCGGCTCGCCTCGGCCAGACGCTGCGACCGCCCTGCGGGCGTCGCGGAGGAAGTGCTCCTTGAGCAGGAGATCCTCCGGCGGATAGCCGGTGATGTACAGCTCGGGAAAGAGCACGAGCTGGGCACCGGCCGCGCGCGCGCTCTCGAGGGCCTCGAGTGCCTTGGCCTCGTTGCCGGCGATGTCGCCGACGGTGGGATTCAGCTGGGCGAGCGCGACGCGCACGCGTCAATTATCGCTGGACGCCCTGCCCGAGCCAGAACTCGGCGAACCGGCGCAGCTCCGGGTCGTCGGCTGCGGGGACGCGCAGGAGGTGGCGCCAGGCGAGAGCGACGATGCCCTTCGTGCCCGGCCGGCGCGCCAGGACCACCGACTGGCCGGCCTGTACGAGCGCGGGTTCGAACGGCCCGCCGCTGACGTCCTCGGCCAGCGCCTTCAGGCCCGGAGGCGGCGCGGCCGAGCCGTACTCCAGCACGACATTGCCCAGCTCCAGCGCGTGGAGCACCTGGTCGGTGGTGAGGACGATCTCGTCGCGGCGGATCGCCTCCGCCACGTGCGGGCCGCTGGTCGGAGGGTTGGAGTTGTAATGGGCCTGGCCGCGCTGGGCGGGCGGAACGTGCTCGGCCCCGAGGTCGGGGAACGCCTGGCCCGGACCCTTGACCTCGTTCTGCTTGTCCGACTTGTCGACCGGCGCGTCGTCGCGAGCGACGAAGAACAGCAGCAACCCGATCCCCCCGGCGACGGCCACGACCGCGGTGGCGACGACGCCGGCCGCGCGGCGCGCGCGGCGATGCTCCGCCATCTACCGGGTGGCCCGCGGCTTCGTGGCGCGCGTACGGCCGCCGCCGCGGCCCTTGGGCATCTCGATTCCGAGCGCCGGGCGCCCGTCACCGTTGTCGCGCTCGGCCGGGCCGACCCCGGCGGCCAGGGCCAGCTCGTCGATGGCGCCCTCGAGATAGCTCGAAAGCCGCTCGATGTCGGGCAGGGCGTCGTAGTCGGCGAGCAGACCGAAGTTCAGGCGGCCGTTGTAGCTCATGATCGCGATGCCCAGGCTCTGGCGCAGGGCGAGGGGCACCTCCGGGTAGATCGCCTGCAGCTCGCGACCCAGGATGTACAGGGGCATCTGCGGGCCCGGCACATTGGTCACGACGAGGTTGTAGAACCGCTGGCGAGCGCTGAGCCGGGCGGCCTGGGACATGATCGTCGGCGGGGCGAACCCGGTCAGCCCGGTGAGCACCTCGGCGCCGACGGCCTGGCCCGAGGACTTCAGGTCGGCCATCGAGGCGTGGACGACGCCGAAGCATTCGACGGGGTCCTCGATGCCGACGGGCAGCGGCGCGTACATCGTCGCCACGCGGTTGCCGAGCGCGCCGCGCTCGGCATCGGCGCGCACGGAGACCGGCACCATCGCCTTGAGCTCCATCCCCAGCGGTTTCCTCGCCGCGGGCACGCAGGAAGCGCCCGAGCGCGAGCGTCACGGCGGTGAGCACGACGTCGTTCACCGTGCCGCCCAGCTCGTTCTTGATCGCCTTGAACTGCTGGAGGTCGCCGTCCACCCAGGTGAAGCGCCGGTGCGGACCGATGTCGACGTTCAGCGGACTGGGGGGCGCCCCGCCGCCCGCCCACGCGAGCGCGCCCACGGCGGACAGGTCCCGCCGGACGCGATCGAGAACCTGGCGCGGACCGCGGGCCAGCGCGCGGACGCCCCGCACGATCTCGCCGGGCACGGTCGCGCGCTCGAGCAGCGCGTCGGCCAGCAGCTGGGCCCCGCTGGGCAGGGGCCGCGGGATCCACGGAGCGGGCTCGGGGATGGGCGCCGGGTCCGGCGCGGTGTCGAAGAGGACGGTGGCGATGTCGACTCCCGACACCCCGTCCACCAGCGCGTGGTGCGTCTTCGTCACGATGGCGAAGCGATCGCCCTTCAGGCGCTGGACGAGCCAGATCTCCCACAGCGGCTTGGCGCGGTCGAGCTCCTGCGAGAAGAGCCGACCGGAGAGTCGCTTCAGCTCGGTCTCGGTCCCGGGGCGCGGCAGCGCCGTGTGGCGCACGTGGTAGCGGATGTTGAAATGCGGGTCGTCGACCCACACCGGCCGGCCCTGCTGCATGGGCACGAAGGCGAGGCGCTGGCGGTACCGAGGGACGAGGTGCAGCCGGTGCTCGATCGCCTCCACGAGATCGTCGTAGGGCGGCGGCTCTCCCTCGAAGATCAGGGTCGACCCGACGTGCATGTGCGCGGAGTCGCGCTCGAGGTGCAGGAACGACGCGTCGAGGCCCGTGAGCCGGTCCGGGTTGGCCACGGGGCGATTCTACGCGCCCCGAGGGCCAGCGGATAGCCTGCGCGGCGGATGAACGCGCCCGAGGCCTTCGACGCCGTCATGGTCGACCTGTACCGCCGCAATGCCGCGGTCATGCCGAGCGGAACGCAGTGGTTCGACGCGCACACCCACACGGGACAGAACGACCCGGACGGGATGAAGGCCACGGCGGACGAGATCCTCGCCGGCCTCGACGTCGTCGGCCACTCGCAGGCGCTCGTGTTCACGACGATGGAGCCGGACGGCTACCCGGCCGCCAACGACCGGGTGATCGCCGAGGCGGCCGGCTCGGGAGGCCGGCTGCACGCGCTCGCGCGCCTCGACCCGCACGACAGCCCGCGCGCCGAGGCGGAACGCTGCCTCGACGCGGGCGCGGTCGGGCTGAAGCTCCATCCTCGGGCCGAGCACTTCGCGCTGCACGACAACGGCATCGAGGACATCGTCCGCCTGGCGGACGAGCGCCGGCTGCCGATCATCATCCACGCGGGGCGCGGGATCCCCGCGCTCGGCCGAGACACGGTCGAGTTGGCCACGCGCTACCCGGGGGCTCGACTCATCCTGGCCCACGCCGGGATCAGCGACCTGGCCTGGATCTGGCGCGAGGCCGAGCACCTGCCCAACCTCTTCTTCGACACCGCGTGGTGGCTCGTGGCCGACCTGCTCGCGCTCTTCGCGCACGTCCCGCCCGGCCACATCCTGTACGCCAGCGACATGCCCTACGGGCACCCGGTCTTCAACGGCCTGGCGCTCATCCGATGTGGCCTCGCGGTCGGTCTCGCCCCCGACGTGCTCGCCCAGATCGCCGGCGGCTCACCTGGCGCACCTGATGGACGGGGGGGAGCCCCTCGACCTGGGCCCGGCTCCGGGTCCGCCCAAGGTCGCGCCGCCGGCCAGCGCGCCACGCGTCGTCCAGCACCTCGTGGCCGCGGCCTCGCGGGTGATGGCCGACGCCGACCCGACGGAGCCGCTCGCCCTCGCCCGCCTCTCGTGCGCGGTGCCGGACGACGATCCCGAGCACGAGCTGCTGGCGCTCGCGGCGCGCCTGATCGCCACCGCCGAGTCGCATGTGGGCGGTCTTCCGCAGTCGCGCCGGCAGGTGGCTGGGCCATCCGTTGCCGGGGCGCTGATCGCGGGCACGCCGTCCGTGCCTGTGTGATGGCCCGCACACAAGCCTGACCGCAACTGCATAGCCTGCGAACAGTTGTTCGTACGACGGGCCGAGCCGTCGCCGCTCGATGCGGTGGCGGACGGGGGAACCACTTGTCGCCGGCCCAAGCGCCGGCGGCCGGGGCGAACGGGTGGCTGCTGCCACCCCAGCGAGGGCCATTGACGGGCCTGAACTCGCGAGCCCGACAGCTAACCCCGTAGGCCCAGGGTCGAAGACCAAGGAGGTGACCCCCCTGTGGGGCCACACATGAATCTGCGCACCGCGCGCGCCCGCGTGGCCGCCTGCGGTGCGCTCGCAATCGGAATCGGATCCGCCGCCGTGGCGCCACTCGTCACGACGGCCGCCCGCGCCCAGACGCAGCCGACCATCAAGGTCGCCGACGCGTCGATCCGCTACGGCGAGACCGCCGTGGTGAAGGGCAGCGCGGGCGCTGAGAATGCAGGACGCCCCATCGCGCTCGAGTTCAGCTCGCCGAGCGGCTGGCGCGTGATCAAGAGCGGGACGACCGCCGCGGACGGCGGGTTCGCGTTCCAGTCCCGGCTGCGCCGCAGCGGCCAGCTCCGCGTCGCCCTCGGCGACGAGAGCGCCGTGCGGAGCTCCGCGACCCCCGTCGCCACCACGGCGGCGCGCAGCGCCTCGCAGCGCGTCACCGTCGCGGCGGCGCTTCCCGTCCCGTACCGCAGGCTCGACGTGCCCGCCGGCGGGACGGCCGTCGTGCGCGGCCGGCTGCGGCCATGGCGAGCCGGGCGCACGGTGCGCCTGGAGATCCTCGCGGGTCGCCGCTGGCGCGTGGTCGACCGCGACCGCACCGACGTGGGCGGGCGCTACGCGCTCGCCTACAAGCCGGCGTCGTCCGGCAGCCGGTTCGCCCGCGTGACGTTCGCGGGCGACGCCGCCAATGGCGGGGCCCTGCGGCGCATCGGCAAGGTGAGCTCCTACCGGCCGGCTCTCGCCTCGCGCTACGACATGTACGGCGGCGCGCTGGCGTGCGGCGGCTCGCTGGGCTACAACGCCCTGGTCGTCGCGCACAAGACGCTGCCGTGTGGCACGAAGGTGCGCATCCGCTATCGCGGGCGTTCGGTCACGGCCACTGTTCGTGACCGGGGGCCCTATGCGGGTGGACGTGAGTTCGACCTCGCGGGGGCGGTGGCTCGGCGTCTTGGGTTCAATGGCGTCGGGACGATCTGGGTCTCCCGCTAGAGGCGCTCACTCCGGAGGGTCGGGGACGCTCCGGCACCGGGGGCCAACTGAAAAGACTGGACTCGGCCGCGGCGCTCTCCGAGAGCGCCGTGGTCTTGTCCTTTTTAGGCCCCCGGATGCCGGACGCCCCGACCCTCCGGAGGGGCGAGGTTGTCGCCGGTTGACGGCTTAGGCTTGGGTTCGTGGCTCGGACGGTGGCTCATCTTGACCTCGATGCGTTTTACGTGTCTGTGGAGCTCCTGCGCCGCCCAGAGCTCGTGGGCTTGCCGGTCGTGGTGGCAGGGTCGGGGCCTCGGGCCGTGGTGACTACGGCTTCGTATGAGGCGCGGAGGTTTGGGGTGGGGTCGGCCGTGCCGGCTTCGCAGGCGCGGCGGCTGTGTCCGGAGGCGGTGTTCATTCCGCCGGACTTCGAGGCGTACCGGTCGGTGTCGCGGGATGTGATGAAGCTCGTGCGGGCCGCGGCTCCGGTGGTGGAGGTGGCCGGGCTGGACGAGGCGTACCTGGAGCTGACCGGGCTGCTGTCCCCGCACGCGGCCATGCGCCGGCTCGTGGCCGAGATCCAGGCCGAGACCCGGCTCTCGGCGTCCGTGGGGATCGGACCCAACCGCCTCGTCGCGAAGGTGTCCTCCGATGCCGAGAAGCCGGGTGGGTTCGTCGTGCTGTCGCGCGAGCAGGCGTTCGCGCGCTTTTCGGCCGAGCCGCCGGGACTGCTGCCGGGGGTGGGGCCGAAGACGGCGGCGGCGCTCGAGGAGATGGGGGTCGCGACCATCGAGGCGCTGGCCGGGGCGGCGCCCGACGCGCTGGCCGCGCGCTTCGGGCCGCGGATGGGGCCGTGGCTGGCGCACCGGGCGCGGTTCGAAGACGACTCGCCCGTGTCCGAGGTGCGCGTGGCGGTATCGGAGTCGCGGGAGACGACCTTCGACTTCGACGTCGCCGACCGGGTCGAACTCGAGCGCATCCTCGACGGCCTGGTGGGCCAGCTCTGCTCGGGCCTGTCCAAGCAGGGGCGCCGCGGCCGCACGATCGGGATCAAGGTCCGCCTCGACGACTTCACGACCGCCACGCGGGCGCGCACCCTGCCCGAGGCGGTCAACGAGCCCGAGCGAGTGGGAAGCGTGGCGCGCGACCTTCTGCGCGAATACGCGCCGTCGCGGCCGGTCCGGCTGCTGGGCGTCCGGGTCGCATCGTTCGATCACGAGGGCCGGGAGACCGGGGCCCAGCTCGCGTTGCCGGTCGACTGAGACCGTCAGCGCGGCTCGCCCACGCGCCGAGCCAGCCCGGGGTAGAGACGGACGAGGCCGTCGCCGTCGACCTCGAGGTCGCTCGTGAAGCCGGCGTGCGCGCCGACGTCCACGTAGCGGACCACGGCGCCGCGCGATCCTCGGTGAACGTGCTCGTAGCGCTGGCGCGAGGCGTGCAGCCCGAGATCGGGCACCGAGATCCAGGCCGCGAGCAGGTCGGTCGCGCCGGGGCCCTCGTGCAGGCCGGCCCGGCGCAGTGGCATGAGATTGGTCAGCGGCGAGAGGCCGAGGTCGACGTCGCGGGCGTCGCCCAGAGCGGAGACATCGCCGCCCGGCGCGGGCAGGTCCGGCATCCCGTCCTGCTCGCTCTCGCAGCGCCAGTTCCCGTGACCGTCATGGGAGAGGTCGAGGCGCCGCGCCCAGCCCTCGCCGCCGACCTCCACCCGCATTGCGCGGGTGACGAATCCCTCAGACGTCTCCAGCTCATAGTCGAGGCGGTAGGGAAGGGGATCCACGCCGAGCTGCGTGCCCGTCGCGGACAACTCGCCGTCTCCGATCTCCACGTGCGCGACCTCGGCGCGCCAGTCGTCCAGGCCCTCCCAGATCACCAGGTGGGCCATGGTCACTCTTGCGGGAAGTGGCGGCGCTCCCAGTCCGAGACCGTGTAGGCCTCGCCCGGAGCGGCGCCGATCGCGAGAATCGTCGTTTCCTTCTCGACGGCCACGGCAGCGCGCCGGGACTCGGGATCGGGAACGAACACGAACGTGCCGGCGGGAGCGTCGACTTCCTCGCCGTCGACGGTGAACGTCGCGCGGCCGGTCGTGACGAAATACAGCTCCTCGTGGCGGGTCGGACTGTCCTGAGTCTCGACGTGCTCCTCGATCACCTCTTCGCCGGCATCCCGCGCCGTCCACGCGTTGATGCCGAAGGCGTGGATGCCGAGGTGGTGACGGACCGGCCGCCACACGGCCTCGTCGGGCTTGGCGGCGTCGGGAATCTCAGCGAGGCTGACGCTGCGGACCATGGGATCGGCTCCTAGCGGTTGGGGACGGTCACGAGTCCGGGCCGGCGAGCCGGAGCGAACGGCTCCAACTCGCTGCCGCGGAGCTGGCTGACGCGGAGCGCGAGGAGCGAGGTCAGCGCCGCGGTCGGGTGGAAGGGATCGGCCACCGTCTCGCCGCCCGCGACCGACACGGCCGCCCGCAGCTCACCGCCGACCTCGGCGACGAGGACGTAGCCGACGGGTGCGGGACGGGAGTCGAGCTCGGCGAGCCGCGCGAGCGCCTCGTCATCGGCGGGCCCGGCGACCCGAATCGTCACCTCGGCTCGACGGGCGCAAGGGCCTTCGTGCGGCCGAATCGCAGCAGTCCGGCGAGGCGGCCCCCGCGGTCGATCTGGCGTAGCTCGACCTCACGGTCGCGTGCGAGCTCTGCGGAAATGGCGCTGAACATGCGGTTGCCTCCTCGACGTCGAATCCGTGCGTAACTGTCTATTTAGTATTGCAGGTTATGCTAACCTGTCAAGGGATATTGGTGGTGATTTGACATGACACACAAGAGACAGGAAGCGCCGGGCACGCTCGAACTCGTGCGTGAAGTTCGTGAATACGGCGGATTTCGAGGGAGAAGAGGAGGAGCTCGCGTCCCCCGCGGGGCTTGCCCGCTGGCTGCGAGCCCACGACCTGCTCGAGCCCGACGCCGAGGTGGGGGAGAAGGACCTGCAGCGCGCGCTCGCCGTCCGCGAGGCGCTGCGCGCCCAGCTGAAGGCCAACAACGGCTCCGAGCGCGATCCCGAGGCGGTGGCGACTCTGCACGAGGCGGCGAACCGCGCCGAAATCGCCCTGAGCTTCGACGAGGCGGGCGCCTCGCGCCTGGAACCCCGGACGTCCGGGGCCGACGGCGCCATCGGCCGGCTGTTGACGATCGTCCACGAGGCCGAGCACGAGGGGATCTGGCCGCGTCTGAAGGCGTGCCCGTGGCACACCTGCCACTGGGCCTTCTACGACAACACCAAGAACGCCAGCGGCGTGTGGTGCACGATGGAGGTCTGCGGCAACCGGGCGAAGGCGAAGGCCTACCGCGAGCGCCACGCGCGTTAGGCTCCCGCTCGATGCCGCACGTCGAGGTCGCCGGCCGCAACCTGCACTACGTCCGCGAGGGCGAGGGTGAGCCGCTGCTCCTGATCCAGGGCTTGAGCGGCAACCACATGCATTGGGGCGACGACTTCCTCGGGCTTCTGCACCCGCATTTCGACGTCATCGCCTACGACCACCGGGGGATCGGCCACTCTGACCCCGCCGGCGGTCCGTTCACGATCGCCGACCTCGCCGACGATGCCGCGGGCCTGCTGGACGCGCTGGACATCGAGTCGGCCCACGTGCTCGGCATCTCGATGGGCGGAATGACGGCGCAGGAGCTCGCGCTGCGCCATCCGCGAGAAGGTGCGCACGCTCGCGCTCGGGTGCACCTACGCCGGCGGCGCCGACTCCGCGATGACCGATCCGGCCGTCGTCCAGCGGCTGGGCGAGCTGTTCATGACGGGTCGCATCGACGAGGCGCTGCGCTACGGCTTCGAGGTCAACGTCTCGCCGGCCTTTGCCCAGGACCCGGCGCGCTTCGAGATGGTCAAGGAGATCGCGGGCCAGCTGCCGTCCACCCTGGACCTCCTGATGCTCCAGGTGCAGGCCGTCGCCGGCCACGACACGAGCGACCGCCTGGGGGAGATCGAGGCCCCGACGCTCGTGATCCACGGCACGGTCGACCAGATGCTCCCGGTCTCCAACGCCCACGCGATCTCCGCCCGCATCCCCGGCGCGCGGCTCGAGATCCTCGAGGACGTGGGCCACGCGTTCTGGTGGGAGCGGCCGGAGGAGTCGGCGCGGTTCGTCCGCGAGCTGGCTTCGGGCGCTTCAGTAGAGAGCTGACGCCAGCCGGCGGCGGTACTCCCGCGCGACCGGGTGGTCGACGCCCAGCTCGTCCAACACACCGACGACGGCGCGACGCAGGTCTTCGCGGTCCCCGTCCGAGGACGGCAGCGCCTCGAGCAGCGCGTCGAGCCCACGCTCGAGGTCACCCTGGTCGAGCGCGGCGAACGCGTCCCGCACGGCCGGGTCGGCCTCGGGATCGGTTTCGAGGCGGATCCGCGCCGCCAGGCCTTCGGCGCCGAAGTTCCCCGCCACGCCCTCGACCAGCTTCAGCGCGTCCTCGGTCTCTCCGCGGGCATGCAGGATCCGCGCCAGGGCGAGTCGCGCGTCCGGCCGGTTCGGCTCGAGCTCGAGCGCCTTGCGCAGCGAGGCCTCGTCGCTCGCCTCGACGAGCGCGTCGGCCTCGCTGGGCACCAGTTCGTCGAAGAAGCGCTCCACGGCGGCGGGCGGCTGCGCGCCCACGAACTCGCTCACGACCTCGCCGTCCTTGAAAGCCTTGACGGCCGGGATGCCCTGGATCCGGAACGCCTGGGAGATCGTCGGGTTGGCGTCCGTGTCGAGCTTGGCCAGCACGACCTTGCCCTCGCGCGCCGCCGCAGCCTTCTCGAGCGCCGGCGTGAGCTGACGGCACGGGCCGCACCACTCGGCCCAGAAGTCGACGACCACCGGCACCTGGCGCGAGCGGTCGACGACCTCGGTCTGGAAGTCCTGCTCGGTGACGTCGATGACCATGCCTCTTAGGGTAGGGCACGTGACCGAGCGGACAATGGAGGCGGCCGGCGTGACGCTGGCCCTGGAGGACGCGGGGGAGGGGATCCCCGTCGTCCTCCTGCACGGCCTGACGGCGACGCGGCGCTATGTCGTGATGGGCTCGAAGGCGTTGGAGCGCTCCGGCCATCGCGTCGCCGCCTACGACGCCCGCGGCCACGGCCGCTCGTCGCCGGCTCCGTCACGCGACGACTACGCCTACCCGACCCTGGCCGCGGATCTCGGGGCGGTGCTCGACTCCCTCGAGCTCGACCGCGCCGTGCTGGCCGGCGCCTCGATGGGCGCACACACGATCGCCCGGCTGGCGCTCTCGCAGCCGGAACGGGTCGCCGCCGCCGTCCTCATCACCCCGTCTCACGATCCCGACGCCGCCGGCAACGCCGACAGCCTGGCCCGCTGGGACGCGCTCGCGGCCGGGCTGCGCGAGGGCGGAGTGGAGGGGTTCATCGACGCCTACGGCGTACCGGACGTCCCCGAGGCGTGGCAGGACACCGTCGTCACGGTCCTGCGCCAGCGCCTGTCCGCGCACGAGCATCCGGATGCGGTCGCCGACGCCCTCGAGACGGTGCCGCGCTCGCACCCGTTCGAAGCGTGGGAGGACCTCGCCGCGCTCGACGTGCCGGCGGTCGTCGTCGGCAGCCGAGACGAGGCCGACCCCGGACACCCGCTGGCCGTGGCGGAGCGCTGGGCGGCCGAGCTGCCCAACGCCCGCCTGGTCGTCGAGGAGCCGGGGAAGTCGCCGCTGGCCTGGCAGGGCGGCCAGCTCTCGAAGGTCATCGCCGAGCTTGCCTCCGAGGCCGCCCGGACGGGACGATTGGGCTGATGGCCGCCGGCTACTCGGGCACGCCGCTGGCGAAGAAGCTGGGGATCAAGGAGGGCGCGAGCGTCGCCTTCCTGGAGGCGCCGGCCGGCTTCGACGACACGGTCGCGCCGCTGCCCGACGGGGTGGACGTGAAACGGAAGGCCGGACCGGGCCTCGACGTCGTCGTGTTCTTCACCAAGGCGCGCCGCGAACTCGAAGAGCGCATCGAAGATCTCAAGGCCGCGATCGCGCCCGCCGGCGGGTTGTGGGTGGGCTGGCCGAAGCGCTCGTCGGGCGTCGAGACCGACATGACCGAGGACGTCGTCCGCGAGGTCGCGCTGCCGCTCGGGCTCGTGGACGTAAAGGTGTGCGCGATCGACGAGACGTGGTCGGGCCTGCGGCTCGTCATCCGGGTGACCGAGCGATAGCTCAGCGGATAGGCTCGGACGCGATGAAGATCTTTCTCACAGGCGCGACCGGCTTCATCGGCGGCGCGGTGGCCCTCGCGTTGCAGGAGCGCGGCGACGAGGTGCGCGCGCTCGTCCGCAACCGCGAGAAGGCGCAGGATCTCGAGGCGGCGGGCGTCGAGCTCGTCCCGGGCGGGCTGTCGGACGTCGACACGATCGCGTCCGCGCTGGAGGGCTGCGACGCGGCGATCCACAACGCCGCGGTCTACGAGGTCGGCATCAAGAAGTCCGAGCACCCGGCGATGTACGCGGCGAACGTCGAGGGCACCGAGAACGTCCTGGGCGCCGCGCTGCGGGCCAAGACCCCGAAGGTGGTCTATGTCTCGACGGTCGGCGCTTTCGGCAACACGAAGGGCCAGGTCGTCGACGAGACCTACGAGCACACCGGCGAGAGCTACACCTCGTACTACGAGGAGACCAAGGTCCTTGCCCACCAGGCCGCCCGGCGGCTGATCGACGAGCAGGGCCTGCCGTGCGTGATCGTGCAGCCCGGAGGCGTCTACGGCCCCGAGGACCACTCCGCGATCGGCGACCTCATAGAGCGCTTCGCCAAGGGCAAGCTGCCGGCGATGATGTTCCCCGAGCTCGGCTTCAACCTCGTGCACCGCGACGACGTGGTCGCCGGGATCCTGCTCGCCCTCGACAAGGGCCGACCGGGAGAGCAGTACGTGCTCGGCGGCGAGGTCACCACCATGAAGGGGATGATCGATACCGAGGCGAGGGTGCTCGGGCGCAAGCCGCCGCGCGTGACGCTGCCCCCGGTCGTGCTGAAGGCCTCGGCGCCCTTCGGGGCCGTCGTCGGGCCGCTGCTGGGCTTCCCGCCCAACCTGCGCGAGCTGATCAGCTCGTCGGACGGCGTGACGTTCTGGGCGAAGCACGACAAGGCCGTCGAGGAGCTCGGCTACGCGCCGCGACCCCTCGAGCAGGGGCTGCGCGACACGCTCGCCGCCGAGGGCTGGCTCAGTAGGGGTCAGACCCTGCGGTCTACCCCTCGAAGCGCGCGACGTCGGCGACCTCGGCGTCCACGGCGGCGGCCGTCGTCGCGTCGAGCTTGCCGAACGGCTCGAGCACGACCTTGAGCTTGCGGCCGGCGCGCTTCGAGCTCCAGATCCCGACCGCGCGACCGTCGACGAGGATCGCCGGCCGCAGGATCCCGCCACCCGGCAGGATCCGCCGCCAGAGGTCGGGCGGCGCGATGAAGTCGCGGTCGCGGTGGCCCATCAGGTACGTGTCGAAGGCGGGCAGCAGGCGCACGACGGACTCCCGCGCGCGGGGCGCGCCCCGGCGCGGCCGCCAGGCCGGGGCGTCGCCCACCCGCACCTCCGAGAGCTCGGGCGCGATTCCCGCCAGCCCGACCCTGACGTCGCGCAGGGGCAGGCCGGCCCAGCCGGCGAAGTCGGCCTCGGTGGCCGGGCCGAAGGCGGCGAAGTAGCGACGCGCGAGGTCGTGCAGGGCGGACTCGCGGTCGTGGGCCGGCGGGTCCCCGAGCCAGTCGCGCCGCCGGACCAGCGCCGTGTTCCCACCGATGTCGGGACCGAAGCAGGCGATCCCGCTGGTCACGGCGAGGCTGAAGACATGCAGGCGCGTGGACTGATCCAGCGGACACGCCCTTCGCCTCCAGGCGCTCCCCGAGCTCGGTCCGGCCCAGCGGGCCGTCCGCCTCCAGCGCGCGGCGCACCTCGCGCAGGGCGCGGTCCACGGTGGCCTCGTTCATCTGAAGCTGGCCCAGCCGCCTCCGCGACCATTCCGCGATCCCCGGCTCGAACAGCGGCAGCATCCAGATCGCGTCCTCGGCGTGGATCAGGTGGATCGTCCCGCGCATGACCCACGCGCGCACGAGCGAGCGCTCCTCGATGCGGGCGCGGTCGACGTCGGTGGCGGTCAGACGCGCGTTGCGCGAGCGGAAGGAGAGCCGCCCGGCCCGCGCGTCCTGCGCCTGAGCTCCAGCCATGGCCCGAGCCACGTCCGCGGGCGTACGGAGCTCGGACGGGCGGTGCAGCCGCTGGGCCGCGGCGCGCAGCGGCGCCAGGCGGGCCGGGTCGACGCGCCGCGGGCTAGCCACGCCGGAAGGGCAGGCGGCGGCGCTTCCTCGCGGACTGGCGGCGCCGGTAGGCGACGCCGCCGCCGACGCCCGCGCCGAGGACGGCGAGCGCGGCCGCGATCAGGCCGGGGCGCGAGCGCAGGCCGCGAAACTCGCGCTCGACCTCTGGCCACACCCGGCCCTCGACCAGCTCGCCGGCGGCCTCGGGAGTGGGGGGCAGGTCGGCGGCCGGGATGGGCTCGGCGAAGGCGAGCTGGACGCGCTTGGGCTTGGGAACCGGCCCGAGGAACAGGTGGTCGGTCCCGGTGATGGCGGCGGGGACGAGCGGCGCGCCCGTCTCCAGCGCGAGGCGCCCGGCGCCCTTGCGCGGCTCGCCCAGCTCTCCCGGGTCACGCACCCGCGTGCCCTCGGGGAACATCGCCAGCAGCCCGCCCTGGCGCAGGACCTCGCGCGCGGTCTCCAGCGCCTCGGCGTCCGCCTGGCCGCGGCGGACGGGAAACGCGCCGAGGCGGATCAGAAGCTTGCCCCACGGACCCTCGAACAGCTCGCTCTTGCCCATGTAGCGCAGGTGGCGCTTGGTCGCCGCGGCGACGAAGAACGAGTCCCAGAAGCTCTTGTGGTTGGGGACGACGATCGCGGCGCCGTCCTTCGGTATGTGCTCGGCCCCGTCGATCCGCAGCCGGAACCAGAGGCGCATGAAGGGGACGACGATTCCTCGGATGAGCGCGTAGAGGACGCGCGAGACGCCCTTCTCGCGCGCGAGCCGGTGTGCCTCCTCGTTGGTCACGACGCGCAGGCTACGCCCGCACGTCGACGACCTCGTCGAAGCGGTGCTTGAAGGTGAAGGCCTCGGCGGTCGGACCGTGGGCCTGGAGGTGGTCGAGCCGCGCCATCGCCTCCTCGACCGTCGGGATCCGGCCCTCGGGCACCCACCACAGGACGACGTAGGCGGTGGACAGCCCCTGGAACCACTCGCGGCGGCGGCGCATGATCTCGAGGTGTCCGCCGTCGTAGACGAAGCTCCACAGGGCCTCGATCGACTCCCAGACCGAGAGGTTGATGATCATCCGCTCGTCGTCGTAGGGGTGGATCGAGGTGGCGTTGCCGTCCTCGTCCTGCAGGCGCCACACGAAGCCCGGGGCCGCGTCGCCGAGGGCATTGACGCGGTCGAGGTTCGCCACGAACTCAGCCATCTCGGGGGCGTCCACGGCGGCCTTGCCGAGAGCGACGTTGAGCTGGGCCAGGTGCATCGTCAGGCCGAGATGATGGCAGCCGCGAAACGCTGCGCCGCGCCGGGTGCCTCGGCGAGATAGAGCGCGGGTTCCACGAGCTCGAGCTCGAGCAGCGTGGGCGCGCCGTCCTCGCCGGCCAGCAGGTCGACGCGCGCGTACAGGGGCGGCTCGCCGAAGCGCTCGGCCACCGCCGCGACGATGGCGGAGGCCAGCTCGCGCTCGGCGCCGGTGGCGTCGCCCGCGCGGACGAGGTCCTCGTCGTACATGACCTCGGCGGCGCCGATCTCGTCGTCGCGGGCCGGCGCGACCTCGTCAGGGCGCGAGCACGGCCCGCTTGTGCAGGACATGGGAGAGCTCGCCCGCGACGAACACCAGCGCCGTCTCGCCGTGCTCGTCGACCGCGGGCAGGTACGGCTGCACCATGGCCACTCGCCCACTTCGCGTTATGTCAACCAGCAACGCGCGCGCCGTGTCGTGCGCCCCAGGGGCGAAGCGCCCGGTGTCGCGTCCGCCCGCCGACACCGCAGGCTTCACGACGACTTCACCCTCGAGCGGCGGCTGGCCGTCTCCGGGGGAGACGAAGATCGTGGGGACGACGGGCAGGCCGGCGGAGGCGAGGTCGGAGAGATAGCGCTTGTCGCTGTTCCAGCGCAGCACGGCGGGCGGGTTGCGAAGGCGCCCGTCGAGCGCGTCGGCCCAGGCCAGGAACTCGTCACGCCGGCGCGAGTAGTCGAAAGTCGAGCGCACGACGACGGCGTCGAACGCGTCCCAGTCCGCGCTCGCGTCGTCCCAGCTCACGTACTCGGCCCGCGCCCCTGCCGCCTCCAGCTCCGTCTTCAGCCCGCGGTCGGCCGCGAATCCGTCGGGCATCGCGGCGCAGGTGGCGAGGGCGACGTTCAAGCGGCCGATGCTAGGCCACGGGCGGCGGGGCGGAGCGGCGCGAGGAATCCCCGACATCGCATCTGAAGTGCGCGATAACGATGCTTATGACTACCTACAGGCGGCTACGGGACGCGAAAACGCGCGAAGAACCCGAATGACGGCCCGAAGCGCCGCTCGAAGCTCAGGCCCGCGGCCTCGGCCTCGCGGCGCAGGGCGCCCTCGGTGACCATGTGGGGGTCGCCGAACAGCTCGCCGAACACCACGCGGCCGCCTGGCTTGACGACGCGCCGCAACTCGCGCAGCGCGGCGCTGCGATCCGGGATCTCGCCGAGGACGGTGGCCAGGTAGGCGCCGTCGAAGGTCGCGTCGTCGTAGGGCATCGCCTGGGCGTCGGCGAGCGTCGGCACGAGGTTCGACAGGCCGTGCTCGCGGGCCCGGCTCGTCGTGTGGTCGAGGAAGTCCTGCGAGACGTCGAGCAACTCGAGCGTCCCCGCCGGACCGAGCCACTCGGCCACGGGAAGCGCGTAGTAGCCGGTGCCCGGTCCGATCTCGAGCAGCCGCTCGCCGGACTCGGGCGCAAGCGCTTCGCGCAGCCGGTCACGCGTGATGAACGGATGCGGCGCCTGGACCCAGAAGCGCTGGTTGTACGGGCACGCGGACGGGTTGCGCCGCCACCACATCGCGGCGGCGCCGACGCCGGCGGCGCCGAGGAGCGCGATCCTGCCGATCCGAGCCATGCCCGGCGCACTATACCCCTATGGAGTATCCGCGCGTCGGGCCAGGGTCACCCCGTCGCGCACGGTCAACATCACGCTGACCACCCGCGGGTCGGCGCGGACCTTGTCGTCGAAGGCCCTCATGACCTCGGTCGTCTCATCCGCCTCCGACGGGTCGGCCACCCGTCCGCTCCACAGGGTGTTGTCGACGGCGATCAGGCCGTTGGGGGCCAGCTTCGGCACGACGGCGTCGAAGTAGTCGGCATAGCCGCCCTTGTCGGCGTCGATGAACACCAGGTCGAAGGGCCCGTCGAGGCTCTGGACCGTGTCGAGCGCCGGCCCGCGGCGGATCTCGATGCGGTCGGCGTACGGGCTGGCGTCGATGTGGCGCTGGGCGAAGTCGGCGTGCTCGTCGGAGACCTCGCAGGTGATGATCCGCCCGCCCGGCGGCAGGACGGCGGCCATCGACAGCGCCGAGTAGCCGCTGTAGGTGCCGAGCTCGAGCACCAGCTGGGGGCGCCCGAAGAACACGAGCATCTCGAGCAGCCTGCCCTCCACCGTTCCGGTGAGCATCTGCGGCGTCGACAGCTTCTCGCGCGTCTCCTCGGCCAGCGCCGCGAGGTGCGGCTCCGGTGGCGTCGTGTGCTGCTCGGCGTAGGTCTCGACGGCGGGGTCGACGATCGGGCTCATGCGAAGGGCTCCTCTGGGCGCGGGCTCACTCGACGCCCGATGCTAATAGGTATTACGATACCGACCGGTATGCGAAGCGATCTCGGGACCTCGCTCCCCCCCGGCCCCAATCTCCCGCGTCCCCTCCTGATGGCGTCGTTCGTCTTCCGGCCGACGCAGTTCCTGGAGCGCCTGCACCGGCGCTACGGCGACCCGTTCACGATGCGCGCGATCTCCGATCGCACGATCGTGTTCACGACCGATCCGGAGGAGATCAAGCGCATCTTCACCGGCGATCCGAACCTGCTCCACGCCGGCGAGGGAAACAGCGTGCTCGCGCCCCTGCTCGGCTCCTACTCGGTGCTGCTGCTCGACGGCGCGGAGCACATGCGCCAGCGCAAGCTGCTCCTGCCCCCGTTCCACGGAGAGCGGATGGCCGCCTACGCCCAGGTCATGCGACAGGCGGCCGAGCGCGAGGTGGCGCGCTGGCCGGTGGGCGAGCCGTTCGCCGTCCTCCCCCACACCCAGGCCGTCACGCTCGAGGTGATCATGCGCGCGGTATTCGGGATCGAGGACTCGACCCGCCTCGACGCGCTGCGCGCCGCCCTGCGCCAGGTCCTCGACGTCGCCACCACGCGTCGGCGCATGCTCGCCCTCGCCCTCAGCATGCGCGGGAACGGCGACCGGGGCGCGTGGGCGCGCTTTCGCGCCGCCTCCGCGGCCGCCGACGAGATCCTCTACGAGGAGATCCGCGAGCGCCGCGCCGCGCCGCCGTCCGAGCGCGACGACGTGCTCTCGCTGCTCTTGCAGGCGCGCCACGAGGACGGCTCCCCGATGACCGACAAGGAGCTGCGCGACGAGCTGATGACGCTGCTCGTCGCCGGGCACGAGACGACCGCGACCGCGCTGGCCTGGGCGCTGGAGCGCCTCGTACGCCACCCGGCCGTGCTCGACCGCCTGGTCGAGGAGGTCCGGAACGAAGGCACGGAGGGCGAGTACCTCGAGGCGGTCATCAAGGAGACGCTGCGCCTGCGCCCCGTCGTTCCCGCCGTCATCCGCCGCCTCACCGGGCCGATGGAGCTGGGCGGATACGAGCTGCCCGCCGGCGTCTTCGTCTCGCCCTCCATCTACCTCACCCACAGGCGGCCCGACGTCTACCCCGAGCCCGAGGCCTTCCGCCCCGAGCGCTTCCTCGAGCGCCCCGCCGGGACCTACACCTGGATCCCGTTCGGCGGCGGGGTGCGCCGCTGCCTCGGGGCCTCGTTCGCGCTGTTCGAGATGAAGGTCGTGCTCGCCACCGTGCTCGAGCAGGTGCACCTGCGAACGCTGGACGACAGCGACGAGGCGATCACCCGGCGGGCGATCACGTTCGCGCCCCGGCGCGAGGGAAGGATCGTGCTCGCGGCATGACGCGCCGGCGCCTCACCCGGGCCGAGCGCAAGGAGGACACTCGCGCCCGCCTGCTCGCCTCCGCCGCACGGGTATTCGCGCGGCGCGGCTTCCATGCCGCCTCCGTGGAGGAGGTGGCCGAGGACGCCGGCTTCTCCAAGGGCGCCGTCTACTCGAATTTCGCCAGCAAGGAGGACCTGTTCCTCGCCATGGTCGAGGCGCGCTTCCACGACCGGCTCACCGCGATCCGCGCCGCCGTGGCCGAGCCGGGCGCACCGGGCGAGCAGGCCAGACGCAGCGGGGACAGCTTCATCCGCACCCTGGCCGCCGACCCGGAGTGGCCGCCGGTGTTCATGGAGTTCTGGGCCTACGCCCAGCGCGACCCGTCCGTGCGCCGTCGCTTCGCCGCCCAGGTGGGCGCCCTGCGCGCGGCGGTGGCCGAGATCCTCGCTTCGCGTGCGGCCGAGCTGGACACGGAGCTGCCGCTGCCCGCCGAGCAGCTCGCCACCATGACGTTCGCCATGGCCACGGGGTTCGCCATGGAGCGCCAGCTCGATCCCGGCGCCGTCCCCGACGAGCTGTTCGGGACGATGCTCGAGGTCTTCTTCGCCGGCGTGCGCGAACGCGCGGCCGCGCCGGTGGCCTGAGGGTCAGCGGCGAGCCAGCGCCGCGAAGCCGAGCGACATGGCGAGGTTGGCCACGCCGGCGCCCCACAGGCCCGCGCGGGCGCCGGGCCGGGTGAAGGCCGGAGAGGAGCTCGCCCACACGGCGTCGGTCGCCCACTCGGTCGCGCGCAGCCACGCCAGGGCCCACCAGTCCTCGGAGCGCCCCCGCGCCGCCGCCGTGGCGTGCGCGGCCGCGAAGGTCAGCCAGACCGGGCCGCAGCGCCGGAACATCGCCTCGGCGTCGGGCGACGGGTCGTCGTGGCCCAGCACCTTCAACGTCTGACGCGGGGCGAGCAGGGCCCCCGAGCCGAGCGCCAGGTCGAACGCGATCATCTGCTTGTTCCACCTGGTCATGTGAGCGGCGAGGGACATTGTTCGGAACACTACTCGCTCGGCGGGCGCGTAGACTCAGCGCCGGTGCCACCCAAGCAGCGGCAGATCAGGATCGAGCAGCGCGGCGGCCTCGCCGCCATGCAGCAGCTCGAGTCGCGCTCCGACGAGGAGCTCGAGCGCGAGACCAAGCACCGCGCGGCGGCGCAGGCCATCCTCGGCGCCCGGGCCTCCGACCGCTACGACGCCAAGACCGCGCGCGCCCACTTCCAGAAGGCGATCGCCGCCGCCCGTCCGCAGGAGCGGATGCAGCTGCGCCGGATGGCCGAGGCCTCGCTCGCCCTGGCCGAGCGGCGCGCCGGCGACCTCAAGGACAGTCTCGAGAAGCTGGGCCAGGAGGCGCCGAGCGGGCGCCAGCTGCTGGCGCTTCGCTTCATGGGGCTGATCGCCCCGCCGCCGGGCGCGAGCATCGCCGTGCGGGCACGGGGCATCCTGCTCGCGATCGTCATCGTCATCCTGCTGCTCGCCATCGGCCTGGGGCTCGTCGAGCTGATCTCGCTGCCCTTCGGGGGCGTCGGCCTGGCCGGGGGCCTGCTGCTCGGGTTCCTGCTCGTGCTCGCCGTCCTGGGGGTCCTCGCCCTGGTCGGGCGACGGCGCCAGGCGAAGGCCCGCGAGAAGGCCGAAGCGGCGCGCGCCGGTTGAGCGCGCCGTCTCCGTCCCGCTACTTGCCCTTCGACTCGGTGATCGTGACCGTGCGCAGCACGACCGGGTTGACGGGCCGCTCGCGTTTCGCCGGGTCGGGGTTGGTCTCGTCCGTGCGCACGACCGCGATCCGGTCGACGACGTCCTGGCCGGCCGTGACCTTGCCGAGCAGCGCGTAGTCGGCCGGGAGCTGGGCGTCGTCGGCGGTCACGATGTAGAACTGGCTGCCGGACGTGCCGGGGTCCTCGATCTCGGTCTTGGCCATCGCGACGACGCCCTTCGTGTACTTGATGTCGCTCGGCGGGGGCTCGACCACGGAGTAGCCGGGACCGCCCTGGCCGGTGCCGCGCGGGTCTCCGCCCTGGATCACGAAGCCGGGGACGATGCGGTGGAAGATCGTGTTGTCGTAGAAGCCGCGCTTCGAGAGGTAGACGAACGACGCGCCGGTCTTCGGCGCGCGCTTGACGTCGAGGGTGATGGTGAAGCGCCCGCAGCTCGTGTCGAGCACGGCCTCGTAGGTCTTGCCGGAGTCGAGCTTGAGCGTCGGCTTGGGGAGCTTCTTCGCCGCCTTGGGCCGCGGCTCGGCGACCTTCACGCAGCGCGTCAGTCCCCCGGGTCGCGCCGGCGTCGTAGCGGTCTTCTGCTGCGTCGCCGTCGTGCTCGTCTTCTGGTCGGCCTTCGTCGCGGTCTTCTTCTTGTCGTCGCCGCCACCGCAGCCGGCCACGATCGCGGCGAGCACGAGTACGGCGAGCAGGGCGAGGGGCCGGCGCATGGCGGCGAAGGATAATCAGGGCGACGTGCCACTCTCGCCGCTCCTGCTCCGCTATGACCACGCCCTGCTCGACCTCGACGGTTGCGTGTGGGTCGGCGAGGAGCCCACGCCCCGGGCCGTGGAGGCGGTGTCCGCCCTGCGGGAGGCGGGCAAGGGGGTCGCCTTCGTCACCAACGACGCCCGCCTGGGCGGGGAGGAGTTCGTGCGCAAGCTGTGGCGCCTGGGCTTCCAGGCGTCGCTGGAGGAGGTGGTCACGGTGGGCGGGGCGCTCCAGCACTGGCTCTCGGAGCGCCGCGACCGCGTCGCCAGCGCCTTCGTCATCGGCTCGGCGGCGATCTGGCGACACGTCGAGGACGCGGGCATGCGGATCGTCAACCACACCGACCTCGCCACCCGCGCCGACCTCGTCGTCGTGGCGGCCCACGACGACTTCACCTACGCCGAGCTGCGCGACGCCACCCAGGCCGTCCTGCGCGGCGCGGGCATCGTGACGGCGGGTCGGGACGCGACGTTCCCCATGTCCGACGGCCCCTGGCCGGGCACGGGCGCGATAGTCGCCGCCGTGGAGCGCGCGAGCGGGGCCCGCGCCCTGAGCGTGGGAAAGCCGGAGGCGGCCCTGTTCCACACCGCGCTCGACCGCCTGGGCGCGGGGCGGGCGCTCGTCGTGGGCGATCGCCTCGACGCCGATCTCGCCGGCGCGCACGCGGCGGAGCTCGACGGGGCCATCGTGCTGACGGGGGCGACGACGCGCGAGGAGGCGCAGGCCGCCGACCCGCCGCCGGTGGCGGTCGCCGACACGCTGGCCGACCTGGTGCTGAGAGGCTGAGGCGTGCGCCGCCACACCCACCACAAGCACTCCTCGCGCAAGGGCTACCGCCGTCTGCTCGACGCGCTCGCCGCGCACCCGGCCGTCCACCGGGTGGCCACCGGGCGCGTGAAGCCGCGCATGGGTTCCGGGCGCCCGGTCGCGCCGATCTCCAAGGTTCGCACCGTGCAATCGGGGCTGTCGATAACGATCAACACCGAGGGCGCGGTCATCGACGCCTACGTGATCACGGACCGCCCCGACGAGGTCGCCGAGTGGATGCGCGAGCGCGGGTGGGCTCGCCGGTAGTTTTCGCGCGCCTATGACCGAGCGTCGCTCCTTCTCCCTCATCGTCAACCCGGCCGCGGGCGGCGGCCGCGCGGCGGCTGCGCTGCCCGAGGTCGAGGCGGTGCTGCGCAGGCACGACGTCGAGTACCACGTCGAGCGCACGACCAGCCTCGACCACGCCCGGCTGCTCGCCCGAGCGGCGATCGACGCCGACGAGACCGCGGTGACGCTCGGCGGGGATGGGCTGGTCGGTCCCGTCGCCGGCGTCCTGTCGGGGACCGACGGCGTGCTCGGCGTCCTGCCCGGCGGGCGGGGGAACGACTTCGCGCGCACCCTCGGTCTGCCGCTGGACCCGGGGCCGGCATGCGAGGTTCTTCTCGCCGGCCGCGAACGCCTGATCGACGTCGGCGACGTGGACGGCCGGCCGTTCATCGGGATCGCGAGCTGCGGCTTCGACTCCGAGGCCAACCGCATCGCCAACGAGACCAAGCTCGTCAAGGGCGACCTCGTGTACGCCTACGGCGCCCTGCGCGCCCTGGCGGCGTGGAAGCCGGCGCGCTTCGAGGTCGACTTCGACGGCCGTGAGCGCCTGGCGTTCTCCGGCTTCAGCGTGGGTGCCTGCAACACGAAGGCCTACGGCGGCGGCATGTTCGTGGCTCCGGCCGCGGAGATCGACGATGGCCTGCTCGAGGTCGTGATGTACAGGCACGGGACGAAGCGTCGGTTCCTGCTACAACGTCACGAAGTCCTTCCAGGGGCGCCTGCAGGAGTCTCCGTCGGTACACGTGGTGCGCGCGCGCGAAGTGCGGATCTCCGCGGACCGCCCCTTCACGATGTACGCGGACGGCGACCCGATCGCCGAGCTGCCGGCGACGGTGACCACGCGCCACCGCGCGCTTCGCGTGATCGCGCCCGCGTGACCCGGTCTCAGGCGGTCATCTGGCACGACGTGGAGTGCGCCGAATACGCGGCCGACCTCCCGCTCTGGCGTGAGCTCGCCGAGGAGGCGGGCGGGCCGGTCCTGGATGTCGGGGCGGGCACGGGCCGCGTGGCGCTCGACCTGGCCCGGAGCGGGCACGAGGTGACGGCCCTGGACCGCGATGGCGAGTTGCTCGCGGAGCTGCGTCGCCGCGCCGGTGACCTGCCGGTGGACGTGGTCGAGGCCGACGCCCGCGACTTCCACCTCGGCCGGCGCTTCGCGCTCGTCGTCGTTCCCATGCAGACGATCCACCTCCTCGGCGGACCCCAGGGCCGCGCGTCGTTCCTACGTTGCGCTCACGAGCACCTCGAGCCGGGCGGGCTGCTCGTCGCCTCGGTCACGGCCGAGCCGCTGGCCTTCGAGCCCCACGAGCGCGTCATCCTCCCCCCCTCCGACCTCGCCGAGCACGAGGGCTGGGTCTACGCCAGCCAGCCCATCGCCCTGCGCGGCGAGTCCGGGGCGACGGTCATCGAGCGCCTGCGCGTGGCCTTCTCGCCGGGCGGCGAGCGCCGCGAGGAGCGCAACGAGGTGCGCCTCGACAGGCTCGACCCGGCCATCCTCGCCGAGGATGCCCGCCGATTCGGCTTCGTGGCGCTGGCGCCGCGCAGCATCCCGGAGACGTCGGATCACGTGGGCAGCGCGGTCGCCGTACTGCAGGCGCGGTCCGGGATCGCGCCCGAGTGACCCCGTCCCAGGCGGTCATCTGGCACGACGTGGAGTGCGGCCGCTACGCCGCGGACCTGCCGCTGTGGCGCGGCCTCGCCGACGAGGCGAGCGGACCGGTGCTGGACGTGGGCGCCGGAACCGGCCGGGTGGCGATCGACCTCGCCCGACGCGGGCACGAGGTGACCGCGCTCGACCGCGACGGCGAGCTGCTCGCCGAGCTGCGTCGCCGGGCCGGTGACCTGCCGGTGGACGTGGTCGAGGCCGACGCCCGCGACTTCCACCTCGGCCGGCGCTTCGCGCTCGTCGTCGTTCCCATGCAGACGATCCAGATCCTCGGCGGACCCCAGGGCCGCGCGTCGTTCCTGCGCTGCGCCCTCCAGCACCTCGATCCCGGCGCGCGCCTCGTGGCCACGGTGGCGGTCGCGCTCGAGGGCTTCGACGCCGCCGAGCACACGGAGCTGCCGCTCCCCGACGTGGCCGAGCACGACGGCTGGGTCTACGCGAGCCAGCCCGTCGGCGTGCGGCCCGAGGACGGGGCGACCGTGGTCGAGCGGGTCCGCCAGATCGTCTCGCCCGACGGCGACCGCACCGAGGAGCGCAACGAGGTCCGCCTCGACACGCTCGACGCGGACGCGCTGGCCGACGAGGCCCGTGCGATGGGCTTCGATCCGCTTCCCCCTCGCGAGATCGAGCCCACGCACGAGCACGTCGGCAGCACCGTCGTGGTGCTGAGGGCGCCCGGCTAGTCCAGGCCGTTCGCCTTCAGGAACTTCTGCGCCACGGCCGCCGGCTTGTTCTTGTCGATGTCGACCGCCGCATTCATCTGCTGCATCGCCTCGTTCGTGAGCTTCGCGCTCACGGCGTTCACGGTGTCGGTGAACTCGGAGCCGAGGTCCTTCTCGAGCTTCTGCGGAAGCACCATCGCGACGTTCTGGAACCCGAACACCTTCTGCGGGTCCTCCATGACGGTGTACTTGCCGCTGGCCAGCGCTCCGTCGGTGGTGAACACCTCGATGAGGCTCACCTTGCCCTGGTCGAGCGCGCTGTACTGCAGCCCGATCTGGAGCGGCGTGAACTTCAGGTTGTTCAGCCCGTAGACGCTCTTCAGGCCGAGCAGCCCCTCCTCGCGCGTGGCGAACTCCGGTGCCCCGGCGAGCTTGGCGTCGTTGCCGGAGAGCTTCTTGAGGTCGGGGAGCGCCTTGAGCCCCTTGCTGTCGGCGAACGCCTTCTTCACCGCCACGCCGTCGGAGTCGAAGAACGGCGTCGGCTCGGTGAGCGTCTGCCCGCGGCCCTCGTAGAACTTCTTGGCCGCCGCGTACGCGTCCTCGGCGCTCTTGGGCTTGGTCTTCTGCTGCGCCACGACCGACAGCGTCGTCCCGGTGTATTCGGGATACATGTCGATCTTGCCGCTGGTCAGCGCCTTGTCGGCGATCTCCGTCTGGCCGATGTTCGGCTTCAGGGTGACCTTGTAGCCCTTCGCGCTCAGCGCCTGGCTGTAGAGCTCGCCGAGGATCGCCTCCTCGGTGAAGCTCTTGGAGCCGATCGTGATCGCCGGCTTGTCGGCCCCCGCGTTGGTACTCCCGCCTCCCCCGTTGTCGTCGTCCCCGCAGGCCGCGACGGTGAGCGGCACCGCAAGCGCGACGACCGCGGCGAGCGCGGTCCGGATCGCTCTGTTGTGCACGGTTCGGTTCCTCCTCGTTTGTGGTCTGGTCATTGGCAAAGGTCTAGGCAGCCTGCTCGGCGGCCTCGTGGGCGGCCCCGCCCACGAGGGGACCCGGTCCTCTCGCGCAGGCCGCGCGGGGTGATGGCCCGTTGGAGCGCGCCGAAGCCGATGTCCGCGCAGCAGCGCCAGCACCGCGACCCAAATCGCGGCGGCGAGCACGCCGGAGATCCCGTAGCTGGCCTGGTTGACGATGATGTCGCCCAGTCCGCCTCCGCCGGCGATCGCGGCCAGTGTCGCCGTCGCGATCACGTAGACGACCGCCGTGCGAATGCCGGCGAACATCAGCGGCACCGCCAGGGGCAGCTCGACGCGCCAGAACACCTCCAGCGCGGTCATGCCCATCCCCCGGGCCGCCTCGACAGCGTCGCGGTCGACCTGGTCCACCGCGACGTAGGCGTTGGTGAGCATCGGCGGCACGGCGAGCACGACGAGCGCGACGAGCACGTTGAGGAAGCCCAGTCCCACCAGGCCGATCAGGATCGCGATGACCGCCAGGCTCGGCAGCGCCCGGCCCACGTTGGACGCGTTGATCGCGACGAACGAGCCGCGGTGCAGATGCCCGAGCCACGCGCCCAGCGGGATGGCCAGGACCAGCGACACGGCAATCGCCGCGGCCGACAGCAGGATGTGGTCCCAGGTCTTGTCGAGCAGCAGGGAGAAGTTGTCGCCCATGAACCGGAACGAGTCGAGGAAGTCGTTCACCGACGCACCGCCCAGGGCGTGAGGAGCCGCTGCGCCCCCACCAGCAGCGCGTCTGCGGTCAGCGCGAGCAGAACCGCCAGCGCGCCCGCCGCGATGAAGGCGGTGTTGAACGGCGAGGCGATCGACTGGAAGATCGGCGCCCCCAGACCTTCGTCGACCACGAAGGCCGCCACGGTGGCTAGGCTGATCACGGTCACCACGGCGACACGCAGTCCCGCCACGATGGCCGGCACGGCGAGCGGCAGCTCGACCCGCCAGAGGATCTGCCGGGAGCTCAGGCCCATCCCCCGGGCGGACTCGCGGACCTCCTCGGGCACGTCGCGCAGGCCGACGAGGATGTTGCGAAAGAGGATCAGCAGCGTGTAGGAGACGAGCGCGATCTCCGCCGTGGTCACGCTCAGGCCGGTGAACGGCACGAGCAGCTGGAACAGGGCCAGGCTGGGGATCGTGTAGAGGATCCCCGAGACGACGGTGAACGGCCCCTCGAACCACCCCCGGCGGTGGGCGACCAGGGCCGCCGCGAGCGCGATGACGAACCCGATCGACACGGCGATCACCGTCAGCTTGATGTGCTGGAGCAGCGCGGGCTGGAACGTGTCGCCCCAGTGGTCGTGGAACCAGTCCCAGCAGAAGGTGCGGTTCTCGCGCACGCAGCTTCCCCCGCCGCCGAAGTCCGGGATCACCGGGCCGGACTGGGCGAAGACCGAGGTCATGACGAGAGGGCCGCCGAGACCGCGTCCACGGTGGCCAGGCCGACCGGCTCGCCCTGCTCGTCGGTGGCCACGAGCGGCTCGTTGCGATGGGTGAGCATGATCGACAGGGCATCGCGCAGGCTCGTCTGCACCGGCGCGCGCGGCCCGCTCGCGCCGTTGGTGATCGGCTCGAGCTCGAGGTCCTCGAGCGTGGCCAGCGACAGGCGCTTCAGGCCGCGGTCATTGCCCACGAAGCGGGCCACGAACTCGTTGGCCGGCTCCGCCAGGATCTGGTCGGGGGTGTCGTACTGCGCGAGCCGGCCGCCCTCGGCCAGGATCGCGATGCGATCGCCCATCTTGATCGCCTCGTCGATGTCGTGGGTGACGAAGATGACGGTCTTGCGGATCTCGCGATGGAGGCGCAGGAACTCGTCCTGGAGCCGCTCGCGCGTGATCGGGTCGATCGCGCCGAACGGCTCGTCCATGAGCATGAGCGGCGGGTCCGCCGCGAGAGCGCGGGCCAGTCCGACGCGCTGGCGCTGGCCGCCCGAGAGCTGTGCCGGGTAGCGCTCGCGATCCCCGTCGGCGTCCAGGCCGACGAGGTCGAGCAGTTCGCGCACGCGGGCGTCGATGCGCTGCCGGTCCCAGCCGAGCAGGCGCGGCACGGTGCCGATGTTCCCGGCCACGGTCATGTGAGGGAACAGTCCGATCTGCTGGATGACGTAGCCGATGCCGCGGCGCAGCTCGGTCTCGTCGAGCGAGCCGATGCTGCGCCCGTCGATCCGGATGTCGCCCTCGGTGAGGGGGATCAGCCGGTTGACCAGCTTCATCGCCGTCGTCTTGCCGCCACCCGACGGCCCGACGAGGACGCAGATGTCCCCAGCCGGGATCGTCAGGGAGAGATCGTCGACCGCCGGCTGCGTTCGGCCCGGGTAGCGCTTAGTAACGCCATCGAAGACGATCTCGGCAGCCTGGCCGGACAGTGCGGGAGTGTCTTCGGGCATCGCGCAGGCGGCTGATGACCGCTTCTTGATGAATCCTAACCATCCCGCGGGCGGGCAAGGCTTTACCGCACGTCCGCGCCCGGCGCCTCCGCCGCGTCGTTGACGAACGCCGCGCAGCGATCGTAGGCGTCGCGGTAGGCGCTGCCGCGGCCGAACAGCTCGCCCGCGCCGCGCAGGGCCGCGCACGTCAGCCTCTCCCCCATCGTGTGGGAGACGTTGAAGAAGTAGTTGTCGTTGTCGATCGGCGAGATCTCGTCGCCCCGCTGGTTGAAGAACGAGCGCCGGATCGGCTCGGGATAGGCCTCGTACGGGGCGATCAGATAGCCGAGCTGGTCGTTCGCCAGGCCGGCGGTCATGAATCCCTTCGCGTCCCTGGCGACGTCCGCCACCTTGAAGGCGATCTGCGGATAGGCCTCGCCCGGGAAGGCGGTCATCAACAGGTCGCCGATGCGCATGCTCGCCGCGACCGTGCCGATCACGTTGCCGGTCAGCCACGGCGGGCCGAGCGACCGGTTCAGCGGCGCACCGATCGGGGCGCCGCCCACGAGCAGTCCGAGCAGCAGCGCGTTCGAGCTGACGTCGCGAATCAGATAGGAGCGGCCGCCGACGACCGGCTGGCCGGTGAGCGGGCGGGCGTTGGCGGCCGCCTCGGCCGCGCGGTCGACGACACGGCTCGCGTAGTCGTCCAGCGAGCACAGCGACGCGGCGTCGCCCGTGAGACCGGGGGTGCGGCAGCCGCGGTCGGCCGGCTGCGTGCGCCCGAGGGTGGCCACCACGGTGACCGCCTCGCCGCCGAAGCGCTTCGCCAGCAGAGGATTGGCCGCCTGGACCCAGTCGCCCGTCGCCTTCGTGTTGCCCGAGCCCAGGACGGTCGCGTGCGCGGAGAAGTCCAGGAGGGTCACGAACGGTCGGCCGCGCCGGTCGCGGGCCTGGAGCACGCGCACGTCGGAGTCGACGACCTCGTTCGCCTTGTCGTAGTCGAACTGGTTGGACAGCAGATCGCGGCCGGGCGCGGTTCCGTAGTAGAGGCGCCCCTCGCGGCGTGTCCGGTAGGCCTCGACGATGGCGTCGACCGTGCGGTCGAACACGAGCTTTCGGTACTCCACGGGGACGCCGCCCCAGACGCCCAGCGCCGTCCGGGCCGCCGTGGCTGTGATCGGACTGGACCACGACCGCCGAGGCCTTCAGGGCGCCGCCCGTGCGCTCCTCGACGGCCTTGCGCATGTCGAGCAGGCCGTACGGCGCGTCCCGCTGGGCGACGAACCAGCCCTGGGACTCGATGTCGGCGATCGCGGCGGCGTGCTTTCCGTCGGACACGGCGAAGGCGCGCACGTGGAGCCCGTCGCCGAGGAAGCCCGTGGCGGGCCGGCCCGGATCGACGGGAGGGGACGCGATCCCATAGCCGCCGAGGTACACCGGCTTGCCGGCGAACGTCCCGTCGGGCTCGGGGTTGATCGTGCGCGCGGCGGCGCCCACGAGAGTAGCGCGCCGGCTTGGGCTTCGGCTTCGCGGCGCTTGAGGCCGGCGCGGCGAGCGCAGCGAGCACCGCCGTGGCTACGAAGATCCCCCTCATGACCCTGCCAACCCGAACGCAGCGACGCGGCAAAGCTTGCGGCCAGGCGTCAGTTCCCGGTGGAGCCGAAGCCTCCGTCGCCGCGCTCGCTGGCCGCCAGCTCCTCCACCTCGACGGGCTCGGCCGACGCGAAGGGGACGAGCAGCAGCTGGGCGATGCGGTCGCCCGGCGCCACCTCGAAGTGCGCGTCGCCGTCGGTGTTGAGCAGCAGCACGCGGACCTCGCCGCGGTACCCGGAGTCGATCAGGCCGGGAGCATTGACGAGCGCGATCCCGTGCCGCGCGGCCAGGCCCGACCGCGGCAGCACGAGCCCGGCGTGGCCGGGCGGGATTTCCAGGGCGATGCCCGTGCGAACCGACGCGCGCCCACCCGCCCACACGGTCACCGCCTCGCAGGCGTAGAGGTCGAGGCCCGCGTCGTCGTCGTGCGCGCGCGCGGGCAGCGTCGCCGCCGGGTCGAGCCGGCGGACCAGCAGTCTCATGGGCGGCCGTTGACCGCGAAGCGCTCGTACCGCGCCGCCACCGACGCGGGCACCCGCGCGGTGACCCGCACGCCGTCTGCCGTCTCCTCGCGCTCCAGGCCGTCGGCCAGCTCGTACAGCTCAGCCAGGCGCCGGCCCTCGTCGTAGGGAACGAGCAGCTCGACGGCGCGCAGCGTGCGCGCGAAGGCCTCCTGAACGCGCTCCCCGAGGACGTCGAGGCCCTCCCCGGTCGTGCCCGAGACGAGGACCCCGTCGGGGTGGCGAAACCCCAGCTCGCGGCGACGCTCGGCGTCGAGCAGGTCGGCCTTGTTGAGCGCGAGCAGGCGCGTGACGCCGCCCGCGTCGATCTCCTCGAGCACGTCCTCGACCGCGCGCACCATCTCCAGCAACTCGGACTCGGGCGCCGACGCGTCGGCCACGTGGATGATCAGATCGGCGTCGCGCGTCTCCTTCAGAGTCGCGCCGAACGCGTCGACGAGCTGATGCGGGAGCTTGCGGATGAACCCGACGGTGTCGGTCATCAGGAACGCGCGCCCCCCGAGGCGCGCCGTGCGCGTCGTCGGGTCCAGCGTGTGGAAGAGGCGGTCCCGCACCTCGATGTCGGAGCCGGCGAGGGCGTTGAGCAGCGTCGACTTGCCGGCGTTCGTGTAGCCGGCGAGCGCGATCTGGGGCAGGGCGGCGCGCTCGCGCTCGGCGCGCATCACGCCGCGCGACGCGCTCACCCGCTCCAGCTTGCGCCGCAGCGCGGTGATGCGATCGCGGGCCAGGCGGCGGTCGGTCTCGATCTGCGTCTCGCCCGGGCCCCGGGTGCCGATACCGCCGTCGATGCGCCCCGCGCCCAGGCGCTCGAGGTGCGTCCACAGCCCGCGCATGCGGGCGAGGTTGTACTCGAGCTGCGCCAGCTCGACCTGGAGCTTGCCCTCGGCCGAGTGGGCGTGGTCGGCGAAGATGTCGAGGATCACCGCGGTCCGGTCGATCACGGGCACTCCGAGGGCCTCCTCGAGGTTGCGCTCCTGGCGCGGGCTGAGCTCGTCGTCGCAGGCCACGACATTGGCATCCGCGCGCTCCAGAGCGGTCTTGAGCTCGTCGACCTTCCCCGGGCCCAGGTAGGTGTTCGCGTGCGGGCGCTCGCGGTGCTGGACCAGCTCGCCCACCGTCGCGACTCCGGCCGTGAGGAGCAGCTCGCGCAGCTCCGAGAGGTCGTCGCCCTCGGGCATGGCGGCCACGCAGAATGCCCGCTGCCGCGCCCGCCCCGGACGCTCGTCCGCGCGGGCGCGCGACTGCGAGGTGCGTCCGTGTCGAGTGCGATCCACTGACCTACATCGTAGAGCCGGGCCAAGCCGGGTATGGGACGTGCAGATGCCCGAGCTCGTCCTGGGACCCCTCCTGCGCTACGTCTCGCACGACGAGGCGACCGTGTGGGTGGAGACCGACACCGCCTGCGAGGTCGAGATCCTCGATTACACGGCGCGCACCTTCGAGGTGGACGGGCACCACTACGCCCTGGTCGTGATCGAGGGCCTGGAGCCGGGGTCGGCCACGCCCTACGAGGTGCGGCTCGACGGTCACCATGCGTGGCCGCCTCCGGGCGACGTGTTCCCGCAGTGCGCCATTCGCACCCTGCCGCAGGACGGACGCATCCGGCTCGCCTTCGGCTCCTGCCGCGTCTCTCTGCCTCACCACGAGCCGTACACCCTGCGCAAGGACGAGGATCCGCGCGGGCGTGAGATCGACGCGCTGTTCGCTCTCACCCGCCGCATGCGCCGACAGGACCCGGACCAGTGGCCGCACGTCCTGATGTGGCTGGGCGACCAGGTCTATGCCGACGAGGTCTCGCCCCGCACCCGCGCGTTCATCGTCGACCGGCGCGGCGACGCTCCGCCGCAGAACGAGGTCGCCGACTTCGAGGAGTACACCCACCTCTACCACGAGGCGTGGCAGGACCCGGCGACCCGGTGGTTCCTCTCGACGGTGTCGAGCTCGATGATCTTCGACGACCACGACGTGCACGACGACTGGAACACGTCCTGGGAGTGGGTCCAGGAGATGCGGGCGAAGCCCTGGTGGGACGCGCGGATCACCGGCGCGCTCATGTCCTACTGGGTCTACCAGCACATCGGCAACCTCTCGCCCCGCCATCTGGAGGAGGACGAGATGTGGGGCCAGGTGCGCGAGGGCGGCGACGTGACCCGGCCGCTGAGGGCGTTCGCGATGCGCGCGGACCGCGAGACCGCGGGAACGCGCTGGAGCTACTGCCGCGACCTCGGCCGGACGCGCCTCGTGGTCATGGACTCGCGCGCCGGGCGGGTGCTCGACGACGGCCACCGGTCGATGGTCGACGAGGAAGAGTGGCGCTGGATCGCGGAGAACGCTCGCGGCGGGCACGAGCACCTCCTCCTCGCCACGTCCCTCCCCTGGCTTCTCGCCCCCGCGATGCATTGCCTGGAGGCGTGGAACGAAGCGGTGTGCGACGGCGCCTGGGGCGGCTGGGCGACCGGCTGGGGCGAGAAGGTGCGGCAGGGCCTCGACCTCGAGCACTGGGCCGCCTTCCACGACTCCTTCAACGGCCTCGTCGAGCTCGTGCGCGAGATCGGCGCGGGCGAGCACGGCGACCCGCCCGCCACGATCGTCGCCCTGTCCGGCGACGTGCACCACTCCTACCTGGCCGACGTCGCCTACCCACGCTCGGCCGGAGTGCGCAGCGCCGTCCACCAGGCCGTGTGCTCACCCGTGCGCAACCCGCTCGACTCGCGGGAGACACGCACCATCAAGGCGGCGATGTCGGCGCCCGCCCACGTCGTCGGCCGGCTGCTCGCCCGCTCCGCGGGCGTTCGCGACCCGAGCGTGCGCTGGCGGATCAAGGACGGCCCGTGGTTCGACAACGCGCTGTCCACGCTGGACATCGAGGGTCGCCGCCTCAACCTGCGCATCGAGAAGGCGCTGCCCGAGGACGAGCAGTCTCGCGGCAAGGAGGACGAACGGCGCCTGGAGACCGTGCTCGAGCGCCGGCTGGCCTAGGCCCGGCCAGAGCCCTGGCCTCAGCCGGCTCCTCCGTTGCCGAGCCACATCGTCTCTTCAAGCAGCACGAGCCAGCAGGAGAAGAGAACCAGCAGCGGCAGGGAGGGCTGGTCGCAGGCTTCCAGCAGCTCGAGCTGCAATGGGCCCGACCGGCCGTGCGGAGAGCGCTGGAGTTGGGTGACCGGGCGACGGTCAGAGGTGCTCAGCGACCAGACCCGACGCCACGCCCTCAGCGCGTACGAGCGGTCGGAGGCCACCCATACGGTTCCCCCACCCGACAACCACGAGGGGTGATAGGCGGCGAGCAGCTCTTCTCTGTGCGGCCGATGTGCCACGGCCTGCCAGCTCAACCGACGTTTCCGCACCTCCACCACCCAGGTCCCCTTGGCATCCTCGAGAACCGGCGGGCGGTTGACGGCATCGATGACGCGACCGACCGGGCTCCCGTCCTCGTCGTGCAAGAGGTACCCCTCTTCGCTTGAGGCGTCGAGTGTGAGCCGCCGGCCCGGGAGGGGTCTTATCGGGTCGTCGATCGTCGAGGGAGCGGACGGCGTAGGGCTGTCGACGATCGATTGCGGCTCGGGTCGACCCGTCCGGGAGGCAGCCTTCATCCGTTCGGCCTCCTCGTACGCGTTCAGGGCCTGTGCCGCGTGGTCGGGATGCTCTGTGAACCAGCGCTGCTCTCTAGCGTCGGCGGCGAACGACTCCGCGGTCGGTGCTCGACCGGCTACCGGGGCGAAGTCGAGACCGCAAACGTCGCACCACCGCGCTGCGCCTCTCACCGCGAGGCATCGGTGACACCGCGTCGAGACGTCCGGGAGTTCGGCCCCGACCTCAGACAAGCAGGGCCTTCCACGTCACCCGACCGGTCCTGCAGGTGTCGACGCCTTGCCCGGTGCTCGGGTCCGCTACGGTCGCCACGGCCTTCCAGACGCCGACCACGTCGTCGCGCCTGGTCCTGCCCGCATTCCTGATCGCGGCTCGGAACGTAAGCCTCCGCCCATTCGAGGCGCTGTACTCAGGGCTCACCTCCGTCCAGCGATATCCGCCACGGGCATTCCACCCCGGTCCGACTCGATTGAAGAAGATGGTGCCGGTGCTCGACGTGCTGGTCTCGAGCGTTGCTCCGCTCGTGCACTTCGCCTTCCAGTCGATCGTGAACTTCCTCACGCCGACGAAGGAATACGGAATCTGGAACTTCACGTTCAGGTGCTGGCTGGTCGTGCCTTCGTGCCTGAACGGGGCCCTCGCCCCGACCGCCGGCCCGGGCAGCGAGAGCATCACAGCGGCAGCGGCCGAAGTGACCACCGCAAGGCGTGTGCAAGTCACACCGGACCTCCTTCCCGTCCCTCCGGTGATACGCGCCGACGGAGTCTCTCGCCGCGGGCGCGGGCTGTCAACGTGCCGGCCGGCTCAGGCCGCGCCAGGCGGCCCAGCCGCTCGACCGCCTCGTGCAGCTGGTCGTCGGGCGCCGTCAGCGAGATGCGGAAGAAGCCCTCGCCGTTCGGGCCGTAGGCGCCGCCGGGCGAGAGGACGACCGCGGCCTCCTCCAGCACGTGCTCGCAGTAGGCGGCCGAGGACTCGAAGCCCTCGGGCACCGGCGCCCAGATGTAGATCGTGGCCTTGGGCGGTGTGACGTCGACGCCGATCCCCCGCAGCGCCTCGACGACGAGGTCGCGGCGGAGCCGGTAGAGCTCGGTCATCGAGGCGACCTCGACGTCGCCGTCGGGCGACAGCGCAGCCACGCCGGCCAGCTGGACCGCGTCGAAGTTGCCCGAGTCGATGTTGGACTTCAGCCGCCAGTACGTCTCGACCGCCGCGGCGTGACCGACGATCGCCGCGCAGCGCCAGCCGGTCATGTTGTAGCCCTTGCTCAGCGAGAACACCTCGACGCCCACCTCCTTGGCTCCGGGCGTGGCGAGGAACGACGGCGCGCGGTAGCCGTCGAAGCACGACCTCGCTGTAGGCGTTGTCGTGGACGACGAGGATGTCGTGCTCGCGCGCGAACTCGACCACCTGGGCGAAGAACCCGTCGGGCACGACGGCGCCGGTCGGGTTGTTCGGGTAGTTGATGTACATCAGCCGGGCGCGCTCGCGGGCGCCGGCGTCGACGGCGTCGAGGTCGGGCACGAAACCCAGCTCGGGCACGAGCGGCATGAGGACGGGCTCGCCTCCCGCGACCAGCGGACCGCCGGTGTAGACGGGATAGCCGGGGTCGGCGGCCAGAGCGACGTCGCCGGGATCCAGGAAGGCGAGGTTGAGGTTGAAGATGCACTCCTTGGCCCCGATGGCGGGAATGACCTCGGTCTCGGGGTCGATGTCGTCGACGTCGAAGCGCCGCTCGTAGAAGTCCGAGATGGCCTCGCGGAACTCCTGGCGCCCGCGGTTGGACGGGTAGCGGTGGGTGCCCGGGTCGGCCACCGCCTCCTGCATGGCCTCGACGACGAGCGGAGGCGTCGGCCGGTCGGGGTCGCCGATGCCCAGCGAGATGACGTCGATGCCCGCGGCGCGCTTCTCGCGGACCTTGCGCTCGAGCTCGGCGAACAGGTACGGCGGGATGCGCTCCAGACGGCTACTCGGTTGCATGCAGCTCCTTCAGGAATTCGTCGGCCAGCTCCCCCCGGTATACCGGGACGGCCCAGCCGGTCAGGTTCACGTGCAGATCCTCGTCGACCTCCACCTCGAGCTCGCCCCCGTCGAGGCGCACCGTCACCGGGCTGTCGCCGCCGCGCAGGACGTAGGCGACCGCGGCGCCCGCGGCGCCCGTGCCGGAGGACATGGTCTCCCCCACCCCGCGCTCGAAGATCCGCGCGCGCACGACGCCGGGCGCGACCTCGCGGGCGAACGACACGTTGGTGCGGTTCGGAAACAGCTCGTGATGCTCGATCGCGGGGCCGATCTCGGGGAGATCCAGCTCCTCGAGCCCGTCCTCCACGAGGATCGCGCACTGCGGGTTGCCGATCGACACGTGCTGGAAGCCCCACTCGCGTCCCGCCGGCCTCCAGCGTCCCGGTCCCGTCGTCGCCGCCGGCGGGGAAGTCCTTCGAGCGCAGCCTCGCCCTCCCCATGTCGACCGTGCACGTCGTCTCGCCCGGTGATCGTCGGACGGATCTCGCCCGCCGCCGTCTGGATCGAGAACGTGCTCGCGTCGGTCCACCCGGCTCGGCGCAGGTACAGGATCGCCTCGCGCGCGCCGTTGCCCGACAGCTCGGCCTCCGAGCCGTCGGGGTTGAAGATCCGCAGGCGCGCGACGAAGCCCGGCTCGTCGGGCTCCGACAGCAGCAGCACGCCGTCGGAGCCGACGCCGAGATGGCGGTCACACAGGCGCTCGACGCGCCCCGGTGTCAGCTCGAAGGGCAGGTTGGCGGCCTCCACGATCACGTAGTCGTTCCCGAGGGCCTGCCACTTCTCGAAGGCGAGCGTCACGGCCGCGGGAGTCTAGAGGCGAGCCGCTCCACCTCGGCCGCGACGTCGTCCTCGGCGCGTCCGGTGGCGTCGATCACATGGACGCCCGCCAGCTTGCGCATCCACGTGAGCTGGCGCTTGGCCAGATTGCGCGTTCGGCGCTTCATCGCCTCGACGTCGCCCGTCAACAGCTCCTCGAAGCCCAGCGCCTTGCGCGCGGTCTCCGACGCGCCGGCGGCATGCGGCGCGCAGCACCTCGTCGCGCGCGCCGGCCGCGAGCATCGCGTCCACCCGCGCGTCGAGGCGCGCGAAGAGCTCCTCGCGCTCCATCGTCAGGCCGACGAGGAGCGTCGGATGCCGCGTGTCGCTCGTCCACAGCTGGTTGTCGCCCTCCGGCGGGTCCAGCGCGCCGGCGTCGAGGAGCTCCAGCGCGCGCACGATGCGCTGCCGGTCGTTGCGCTCGATCTCCTCCGCGGCCCACGGCGCGCGCTGCGCCAGGAGGTCGTGCAGCGCGGGCGCGCCGCGCTGGGCGAGCTCGGCCTGCCAGCGCTCGCGCGCGCCGGGCGGCGGGGGCGGGCGCAGATCGAGGTCGGCCAGCGCGGCGCGCAGATACAGCCCGGTGCCGCCGACGACGATCGGGCGCCGGCCGGCGGCGAGCAGGCCGTCGATCTCGGCGTGGACCAGCTCGGCGTACTCCCCCGCGCGAGAACCGGGCGTCCACCGGCAGGAACGACACCATCCGGTGCTCGAGCCGCGCCCGCTCTGCCTGCGTCGGCGCGCCCGTGAGGACCTCGAGACCGCGGTAGACCTGCAGCGCGTCGGCCGATACGGCGACCGGTTCCTCGCCCGCCGCCCGCAGTCCGTTCGGCGAGCGCCAGCGCGACCGCGGTCTTGCCCACACCGGTCGGGCCGAACAGGGCGATCACGCTCGGAGGCGCCGTCACGCGCGGAGTATCGTCCGTCGCATGCACGTACGCATTGGCGCCGGCGTGTCGACCGAGCCCGACGCTCGGATCGGCGCAATCGAGGCGGCGACCGCGGCGCGCGGGCGCCTGGGAGGAGCCCCGGCCGACCTGGCCGTCGTGTTCGCCTCGGGCGCCCATCTCGCCGCCCCGGAGGCCACGCTCGAGGGCGTGCACGAGGCGCTGCTGCCGGCCCAGGTCGTGGGCTGCGGAGCCGGCGGCGTGCTCGCGCAGGGCCGCGAGCACGAGGACGGCACGGCGGTCGCCGTATGGGCGGCCGCGTTCGACGGCGGCGGCGCCGAGACCTTCGTGGCGGAGGCCGATGACGACGGCAGCGTCGAGGGTCTGCCCGACCTCGACGGAGCGGCCGGCGTGCTGCTGTTCCCCGATCCGTATTCCTTCCCCACCGATCGCGTCCTCGGGCAGCTGGCCGAGACGGCGCCCGGGACACCCGTCGTGGGCGGCCTGTCGAGCGCGCGCACGCTCGACGGATCGTGCGCCCTGTTCCAGGGCGAGGAGGTGGTCACGGGCGGCGCGGTCGGCGTGCGCTTCGACGGCGTGGAGGTGCTGCCCTGCGTGTCGCAGGGCGCTGCTCCGATCGGGCCCGAGCTCACCGTCACCGCCGCCGACGGGCGCATGATCCAGGAGCTGGCGGGCGCGCCCGCGCTCGACAAGGTCCGCGACGTGCTGAACTCGCTGCCCGAGCGCGATCGCGAGCTGGCCGCGGAGGGGCTGCTCATGGGCATGGTGATCGACGGCGGGAAGCCCGACTACGGCCCCGGCGACTTTCTCGTCCGGGGTCTGCTCGGCGCCGACCCGGACACCGGGGTGATCGCCGTCGGGGCGCCGGTCGAGCCCGGCCAGGTGGTGCGGCTGCACGCGCGCGACGCCGCGTCCGCCGACCGCGACCTGCGACGCGCCCTCGACTTCGGCCGGGAGGCACTGGGCGGCGCCTCGCCGGCCGGGGCTCTGTGCTTCTCCTGCAACGGCCGCGGGCGCGGGATGTTCGGCGAGCCCGACCACGACGCGGCGGCGCTCGCCTCGACGTTCGCCGGCGCCCCCGCTGCCGGGTTCTTCGCGGCCGGGGAAATCGGCCCGGTCGGCGGCGAGAGCTTCCTGCACGGCTTCACCGCCACGGTGGCGCTGTTCGCGGGTTGAGTCTGGAAGTCTTCGCGCCGTGAATCTCCAGGGCCGCACGGTGCTGCTGACCGGAGCGACGGGCGGACTCGGCCACGCCATCGCCCGGGCCCTGCGTGCCCGCGGCGCCTCGCTGGTGCTCAGCGGCCGCCGGGCCGAAGTGCTCGAGCCTCTGGCCGCCGAGACCGGAGGGCGGACCATCGCCGCCGACCTGTCGGCGCGGGACGACCTCGACCGCCTCGTCTCCGAAGCCGGCGACGTGGACGTCTTCGTGGCCAACGCCGGGCTGCCCGCCGACGGTCCGGTCCTCGAGTACACGGCCGAGCAGATCGACCGGGCGATCGACGTCAACCTGCGGGCTCCCCTCCACCTCGGCCGCGTGTTCGCCGAGGCGATGGTGCAGCGAGGCGGCGGGCACCTCGTGTTCGTGTCCTCGCTCTCGGGCAAGGTGGCCACGGCGAACTCGGGGCTCTACTCGGCGACGAAGTTCGGGCTGCGCGGGTTCGCGTCGGGGCTCCGTCAGGACCTGAAGGGCACCGGGGTGAGCGCGTCGTGCATCTTCCCCAGCGGGATCGCCGACGCGGGGATGTTCGCCGACAGCGGCGTGAAGCTGCCGCTGGGCGCGGGGACGAAGACGCCGGCGGACGTCAGCGCCGCCGTCGTGCGGGCAATCGAGCGCGACGTCGCCGAGATCGACGTCGCCACGATCGGCGAGCGCGCCTGGGGGTTGCTCGGCCAGCTCGCGCCGGCCACGATGGCGAGGATCAACCACCGCTTCGGCGGCAACGAGATCGCCGCCGCGATCTCCGGCAGCGAGGCCCACCGCTCGAAGCGCTAGCCGGGCTCCCCGGAGCGGGCGGGCGTGACATGCGGCGTGCCGTCCCGCGACGCGACGGCCACGGCGGCCAGGATCTCGTCGGCCAGCTTCGTGCCCTCGTGGGCCCGCACCGGCGTGGCGGCGATGCGGACCACGACCTCGTCGCCGTCGACCTCCTCGAGCTCGATATCCGGCTCGGCGCGGGTTTCGACGGTCACGTGCTGCTCGAGCAGCGTCTGGAGGTCGCTCGGGCGCATGTCGGCGCGCAGGCGCGCGCGCAGATCGACCGCGTTGGGCTCGCGTAGCGGGCTGACCGCCATCCCCAGCACGACGCTGTTGGGCACCATGATCGAGTCCTCGCCGTTGGCCAGGACGGTGTAGAGGAGTCCGAGCGAGGACACGACGCCCTCCACATGCCCCGCGACACCACCCCCCTGCATCCGCACGCGGTCGCCCACCCGGAACGGGCGCGCGCTGAGCAGAACGGTCCCCGCGATCAGGTTGCCCAGCGTCTGCTGGGCCGCCAGACCGAAGATCACGGCGGTGAAGGCGCCGCCCACCCACAGCGTGCGCGGGCTCCAGCCCCGCGATGTTGAGCGCGACGAGCAGCGTGATGCCGATCGTGGCCAGTCGGATGAGGAAGCCGACGGTGCCCGCCGTCCCAGGATCGAGGCGGCGGAAGAGCGCCGGCCCGAGGGCGCGGCCGACGTCGCGGGCGATCGCCCAACCGAGTATCAGCAGGGCGATGACCGTGAGGAGGCGGATCGGCAGGTCCAAGTCCGCGCCGAAAAGGTCCTCGCGGTACCGGTAGGCCACGAGGACGCCGATGAGCAGGGGCACGAGTACGGCGGCCTGGCGGCGGGCCCGGCGAGCCTCCTTGGTGTTGATCTGGCGCGCGAGACCGACCTCCTGCCACGAGTGGCTCTTGGTCTCGAACATCTTGCGCATCGCTGCGCTCTGTTCCTTACGCCCGAGCATGCGTCCCCCTAGGCAACGCGTTTGCGCCTGCCGACGTTATTTCACGTGCCCGGCCTTGCCCGCAACTAAAACAGCGACTGCTGGCGCGGGCGCGGCTTTTCAGGCGCGGCGGGCACACGAGGCCGGAACGCCCCGCCCGCGCCCCGGATGGCGCGCCCGCCCCCGCCGCGGACCAGCCGCTGCATCCGCTCCTGCACGTCCCGCGGGGCGTAGGCCGAGCGCGCGTACAGCCGCTCGTAGCGCTCGACGAGGTCGGGCCGATAGGAGCGCAGCCACTCCATGAACACGTCGCGCACCTCGCCGCGGAGGTGCAGCGCGATGCCGCCGATGTGCCCGGCCCCCGCCTCGCCGGCCAGCTCGAGGATCTTCTCCACCTGCTTGGGGTCGTCGTTGATCCCCGGCATGAGCGGCGCGATCAGCACGCCGGTGGGGATGCCGGCGCGGTTGAGCTCGGCGATCGCCTCCAGGCGCTTGCGCGGGTGCGGCGTGTGGGGCTCGCTCGCCCGCCAGGCCTCCTCGTCGAGCGTCGGCACGGAGAGATTGGCGGTGAAGCCGACCCGCTCGTGAAGCCGCTTCATCACGTCGATGTCGCGCAGCAGCAGCGGCGACTTGGTGAGCACCGAGCACGGGGTGTCGCTCTTCAACAGCGCGTCCCACACCTCGGGCATGAGCTTGTAGCGCCCCTCGACCCACTGGTAGGGGTCGGTGTTCGTCCCCAGCGCGACGTGCTCCCTCCCCCACGACGGCTTCGCCAGCTCCGCCCGCAGCACCTCGGGCAGGTTGACCTTGACCACGATCTCCCGCTCGAAGTCGCGGCCGGCGTTGAAGCCGAGGTAGGTGTGGGTGGGACGAGCAAAACAGAAATTGCAGGCATGACTGCATCCCCGGTAGGGATTGATCGTCCAGCGGAACGGCATGCGCGATTGCTCGGGCACGCGGTTGAGCGCTGACTTGGCGTGGACCTCGTAGAACCGAGTGTCCATCGCCTCGGGCGCGTCGAAGTGCCGGACGACGGCCGGCTCGCGGTAGCCAGGCAGGGTTCGGGCCTCTTCGGCCGAGGTGAGGAGGTTGTCCCAGCGCACCGAACGTATGTTCGCATGCGCCGCGGATGGACTCGTTAACGAAGAAAGGCGGCCCCATCCCCGGGCCGCCTTTCCCACCCTCCGTGGCGATCTGATCAGAGTCCTTCGGGGCGCCGGCGTCTTGCCGACCTGGCGTGCCCCGAGAAGCGGAGTGTTAGTGAGCGCGCCTTTCCGCACAATCGAACGTCCGTCCAGATTCCTTGACGCACGCCTGGTCAGGCCGCTACGGCCGAGGCCACGAGCGACGCATCTCCGGCCAATGTCTGGCTGGTGGCGCTCGAAATACGCACGGGGACGATCTCTCCCGCCCGCGCCACCCCGGTGAAGTTCACGACCTTGTTATGGCGCGTCCGCCCTCGCAGGCGCGACGGATCCGTGCGCGACGGGCCCTCGACGAGGACATCGAGGGTGCGGCCCACGAAGCGCTGCGCGCGTTCGCGGGCGCGCCGCTGCACGACCTCGACGAGGCGCTCCATGCGCTCCACCGCAACCTCGTGCGGGATGCGGCCGGGCAGGTCCGCCGCCTCGGTGTCCCGGCGCGGCGAGTAGATGAACGTGAAGGCGCCGTCGTAGCCGACCTCCTCGGCCACCTCGAGCGTCTCGCGGAAGTCGTCCTCGGTCTCCCCCGGGAAGGCGACGATGATGTCCGTCGTCAGCGCCACGTCCGGCACGTGCTCGCGCAGCATCTCCACGCGGCGCAGGTAGCGCTCGCGGTCGTAGGTGCGCCGCATGGCCTTGAGGATCCGGGAGGAGCCGGACTGGAGCGGGAGGTGGATGTGCTCGCACACCGCCGGCAGCTCGGCGTGCGCGCGCGCGACGTCCTCGCGCATGTCCTTGGGGTGCGGCGACGTGTAGCGGATCCGGTCGATGCCCTCGATCGCATCGACCTGGGTCAGGAGCTCGGCGAAGGACACCCGCGGGCGCAGGTCCCGCCCGTAGGAGTTGACGTTCTGGCCGAGGAGCGTGACCTCGCGCACCCCCTCCCCCGCCATCCGCTTCGCCTCGGCGACCAGCTCGTCCAGCGGACGCGAGACCTCGCGACCGCGCGTGGAGGGCACGATGCAGTAACGTGCATCGGCAGTTGCAGCCGACGCTGATCTGCAGCCAGGCCTGGACCTCGCGCGTGCGCTTCTCGGGCAGATGCCCGGTGAAGCCCTCGAACTCGAAGAAACCCTGGGCGGTGATCGAGTCCGAGGTCAGGAACTCGGCCAGCCGGTGCACCTGGCCCGGGCCGAAGGCCACGTCGACGAACGGGAAACGCTCGAAGACCTCCTCCTTGACCGACTGGGCCCAGCACCCGCCGACTCCGATCACCGTCTCCGGCCGCGCCCGCTTGGCCGCCCGCGCCTCCTGGAGATGCGCCACGAAGCGCTCGTCGGCCTTTTCGCGGATCGAGCACGTGTTGAAGAGGATCAGGTCGGCCTCGCGTCGCACCGCCACCTCCGCGTAGCCCAGCGACTCCAGCATGCCCTTCATCCGCTCGGAGTCGTGCTCGTTCATCTGGCACCCGAAGGTCGTGACGTGGTACGACGGCATGCGCTGGAGGGTAGCCCTACTTCGCGTAGTCGACCGTGCGCGACTCGCGCACCACCGTCACCTTGATCTGGCCCGGGTACTCGAGCTCGTGCTCGATCTCTCGCGCGATCTCGTGCGAGAGCAGCGCCGCGGCGTCGTCGTCGAGCGAACCGGGCTCGACCATCACGCGGACCTCGCGCCCCGCCTGCATCGCGTAGACCTTCTCGACCCCGTCGTGGCGCTCGGCGATCGCCTCGAGGTCGCGCAGGCGCTTGACGTAGTGCTCCAGCGACTCGCCGCGCGCGCCGGGCCGGGCGCCGGACAGGGCGTCCGCGGCCTGCACGATCACGGCCTCGACGGTCTGCGGCTCGACCTCGTTGTGATGCGCCTCCATCGCGTGCGCGACGGCCTCGCTCTCGCCGTGCTTGCGCGCGAGGTCGCCGCCGACGAGGGCGTGCGGACCCTCGACCTCGTGCGAGACCGCCTTGCCGATGTCGTGCAGCAGCGCGGCGCGGCGTGCGGTCTTGACGCTGGCGCCGAGCTCCGCCGCCATCATCGCGGCCAGGTTCGCGCACTCGACGATGTGGGAGAGCACGTTCTGGCCGTAGGACGTGCGGAAGCGCAGGCGCCCGAGGAGCTTGACCAGCTCGGGATCCAGCGCCTCCACCCGCGCCTCGAGCACGGCCTGCTCCCCCATCTCCACGATGTGGTCCTCCAGCTCGGACTTGGACTGGTAGTAGGTCTCCTCGATGCGGGCGGGATGGATGCGCCCGTCGGCCAGCAGCTTCTCCAGCGTCATGCGGGCGATCTCGCGACGGACCCCGTCGAAGCCCGAGAGCACGACGGCGTGAGGTGTGTCGTCGACGATGAAGTCGACCCCGGTGAGCCCCTCCAGCGCGCGGATGTTGCGTCCCTCTCGGCCGATGATCCTCCCCTTCATGTCGTCGGAGGGAAGCTGCACCACCGACACCGTCGTCTCGGCGGCGTGGGCGGCGGCCAGCCGGCCCATGCAGACGGAGAGGATGTTGCGCACCCGACGGTCGGCGTCTCGCTTGGCCTCCTCCTCGACCTGGCGCACGATGCGCGCGGCGTCGTGGCGGACCATGTCCTCGACCTCCTTGAGGAGGATCTGCTTCGCCTGCGCCGCCGACAGGTTGGACACGCGCTCCAGCTCGCGGACGTGCTCGCGCTTGCGGTCGTCGAGGAGCTCGCGCTGGTGGTCGAGCTCGCGCGCGCGGTCCTCCAACGTACGGTCGCGCTTGGCCAGCTCGGCAAGCTTGACGTCGATCGCCTCCTCCTTGGTGATCACGCGCTCCTCGATGCGGGCGATCTCGGCCCGGCGCTCGATGAGCTCGAGCTCGACGTCGTCGCGCACGAGGGGCGGCGGCGCCGGTGCGGCCCCGCCGGTCGCGCGTCCCCCGCGCGAGAACAGGAGTGCGGCCGCCACGAGTCCCACCGCCAGCACCGCCGCCGCGATCACGATTGCCATTGCAGTTCCTCTCCGCGGGCCATACGGGCCCGTCCCTATGCGTATCCGGTTGACGCGTCGGACCGGGCCGTGCGAGCCGCACGGAGCAGGAACTTCGGACGGGCGGCGGGCGCCGCCCCAGCTTGTCGGCTAGGGGTGGTTCTTGTTCGCCGGTATTGGGCCGGTCGGCCCTACGGAAGTCGTGCGGAGTGCCGTCAACACTGGAAGTTCAAGCTCAGAAAGGCTGCTTTTGCTGGTCATTCGTGCCCTCGCGGGCCCGGTCTTCAGCTGCCGGGGATCGTAGTACCGGTCGCCCCGGGCCGCAAACGAACGGGGGTTCGATGCGCGGAAGGCGTCAGTCGAAGCGGGCAGCGCCGGGTCAGGGCTGGCCGGCGGATCGCTCGTAGCGGCGTATCGCGTCGTGGGCGAGCTCGAGCTCGTAGCCACGGCGGGCGAGCAGGCCGAGGGCGCGGTTGCGCTCGCGGTCGTCGCGCGGCGGCGCGGGGAGGCGGCGGCGCAGCAGCTCGACAGCGGCCTCGAGCTCGCCTCCGGGGCTTCGGGTCGAGAGCGCGTCCGCGATCAGCTCGGGCTCCACGCCGACCGAGAGCAGGCCGCGCTCGATGCGCTCGGCGCCCCAGTCGTCGAGAGCGCGCCGGTCCTCGGTGAACCGCCGGGCGTAGCGCCCGTCGTCGAGATACCCCTGGCGCTCCAGCTCGCGCACGGTGCGGGCCACCGTGCCCTCGTCCACGCCTCGCGTCGCCAGGTGCCGACGTACCTCCACCACCGTGCGATCGCGCCGCGCCAGGTGCCGGTAGGCGAGGTCGAGCGCATGCTCCAGCCTGATCTCGGGGTCGAGGTCCCCGAGCGGCCCGCCTTCCGGCTCCGGAGCCGGCTGACCCGCGGCAACGCTATGCAGCCTGCTCGACCTCCGCAGCCTCGGCCTCGGCGTCCGGGACGACCTCGACCGGGGCGATCGGCGGGGCGCCGTCGCGCTCGATGCCGAGGGCGGCGTAGATCTTGTCCTCGATCTCGCGCGCCACCTCCGGATGCTCGACGAGATAGCCCTTGGCGTTGTTGCGGCCCTGACCGATCCGCTCGTCCCCGTAGGAGAAGAACGAGCCGGACTTCGAGACGACGTCGTGCTCGAGCCCGAGGTCGAGGATGCAGCCGGCCGAGGAGATTCCCTTGCCGAACTCGATGTCGAACTCGGCGATGCGGAACGGCGCGGCGACCTTGTTCTTGACGACCTTGACCTTCACCCGGTTCCCGACCGCCTCGGTGCCGTCCTTGAGCGTCTCGATGCGCCGGATGTCGAGGCGCTGCGAGGAATAGAACTTCAGCGCGCGCCCGCCCGGCTGGGTCTCCGGCGAGCCGAACATCACGCCCACCTTCTCGCGGATCTGGTTGGTGAAGATGCACATCGTCTGCGTGCGGTTGAGGTTGCCCGCGAGCTTGCGCATCGCCTGGGACATCATTCGCGCCTGGAGGCCCACCGTCTGGTCGCCCATCTGGCCCTCGAGCTCGGCGCGCGGGGTCAGCGCGGCGACCGAGTCCACGGCCACCACGTCGACCGCGCCCGAGCGCACGAGCATGTCGGCGATCTCCAGCGCCTGCTCGCCATGGTCGGGCTGCGAGACGAGCAGCTCGTCGATGTCGACGCCGATCTCCTTGGCGTACAGCGGGTCCATCGCGTGTTCGGCGTCGATGAACGCGCACACCCCGCCGAGCTTCTGGGCCTCGGCGAGGATGTGGTAGATCAGCGTCGTCTTGCCCGACGACTCGGGCCCGAAGACCTCGACGATCCGCCCGCGCGGCACGCCGCCGATCCCCAGCGCGAGATCGAGCGAGAGCGCGCCCGTCGGTATCGCGTCCACCGCCACCCTGGCGCCCTCGTCGCCCATCCGCATGACGGTGCCCGCGCCGAACTCGCGCTCGATCTGCTGGAGGGCGCCCTTGAGCGCGGAATCGCGGGCGTCGTTCGTCTTCTTGTCGTCCGGCATGCGTGAGCTCCTTGAAGTCGTCTCGGGAAGGTGACGCTACGAGTCGAACCGGACGGAACAGGCGTTCGGGACGCCCCCGCCACAGGCCCGGCACAGATTCGTGACGAAGCCGGGTACGCTCGGCGCGCGATGGGCGTCGAATCGGCCGTACCGGAGCACGTGCAGGCGGCGCTGCGCGCCTTCGCCGGCGACGGCGCCGTCGAGGACCTGCGCGCGATGCCGGGCCACGCCGGGTTCTCGTACGGGTTCTCCGTGGACGGGCGCGAGTACGTCCTGCGCGTCCCGCCGCCCGGCGTGCGCCACGCCGGTCCCGCGGACGTCGTGCGCCAGGGGCGCCTGCTCGAGGCGCTCGGCCCGGCCGGCGTCCCCGTCCCGCCGGTGCGCGGCGTCGGCGAGGAGCCCGAGCCGTGGTTCGCGGTCGACCTGCTCCCGGGCGCCACGATCAGCCCGACCGACGGCGGGCCGAGCGCCTGGCAGGACGACGAGCTGCCGTCGCTCGCCCGGCAGGCGGTCGAGGCGCTGCGCGCGCTGCACGACGTCCCGCCCCCGGCGCTGCTGGGCGATCCGGTCCCCCCGGACCAGGCGGTCCTGCGCTGGGAGCGCTTCCGCGAGCGCGCCGCCGATCCGGAGCTGCTGGCCCGCGCGCCCGATCTGCGCGACGCCCTGCTGGCCCGCGCGCCCGACGGCGCGCGCGTCGGCATCGTCCACGGCGACTTCCAGTGGGGGAACCTGCTGGCGGCCCGCGACGAGGACGGGACGCCGCGGCTGGCCGCGATCCTCGACTGGGAGCTGGCGCGCGCCGGCACGGTCCTCGACGACCTCGGCTGGCTCTGCGTGTTCTCCGACCCCGAGGGCTGGGCGGAGTCGCCCTACTCGACGTCGCTGCCCGGCCCCGACCAGCTGATCGCCTGGTACGGCGCCGATCCCGCCGAGGTGGCCTGGCACCGGGCGCTGGGCGGCTACGCGTTCGCGGTGATCATCGGCCTCAACCTCATGCTCCACCGGCGGGGCAAGCGACCGGACCCGCACTACGAGCAGCTCGCACCCAGCGCCGCGACGCTGGTGGACCGCGCGCTCGGCGTGCTGGAGGGCGACTAGGCCCGGCCCTACTGCGCCGGCACGGCCGTGCGCTCGAGCGTCTGCACGAGGGCCGAGACGACCTCGGGGTCGAACTGCGTGCCCGAGCCGCGCCGCAGCTCCTCCTGGGCGGCGTCCGGCGAGAGCGCCGGCCGGTACGGGCGATTGGAGGTCATGGCCACGAACGCGTCGCAGGCGCCGAGGATGCGCGAGGCGAACGGGATCTCCGCGCCCGCCAGCCCGTCCGGATAGCCCAGGCCGTCGAAGCGCTCGCGCTCGGAGCGCACGATCCGGGCCGCGGGCGCGAGCCCGGACAGCGAGCCGAGCAGGCGCTCCCCGGCCAGGGGGTGTCCGCGCACGACGGCGAACTCCTCGGGAGTGAGGTGGCCCCGCTTCTGCATCAGGCCGGCCGGCGCGCAGACCGTCCCGACGTCGTGGAACAGGGCGGCGAGGTGCAGATCGCGCAGCTCCCTCGGCGAGAGCCCGAGCGACTCCCCGACCCGGCAGGCGAGCTCGGCCACGGCGCGGCCGTGGGGATCGGCGGGCGCCACGGCCGATCCGTTCTCCTCGTCCCACCCCGCGACGGCCAGGCGGTCGAGGAGGCGCGACACCGAAAGGGAGCGCCCGACCTGGACGGCCATCGCCTCCACCAGGGTGACTTCGGTGGAGTCGTAGGCGCCGTCGCGTTCGCTCTCGACGAGGATCGCGCCCCAGACCTCGTCGTCCACCAGGACGGGCGCGGCGACACGCGTGCCGGGCGCGGACGCCTCCGCATCCGGCACGCCGAGTCCCAACGCTCTCGTCGAGAGCGCCACCCGGCATTCGCGCAGCGCCACGGAGAGCGGCTCCTCGTCCGCGGCGATCTCCGGCGGACGCTCGCCCGGCGGCCCGCCCGCGGCCAGGCACTCGACACGCCCCTCCTCCCCGCCCCGCTTGAGCACGGCGACCGAGCGAGCGTCGACAGCGCCGGCGACGTGCGCGACCGCCGTCTCGGCGACCAGGCGCTCGCCCCGCGCGACGGACAGGGCGCGCGCGAGGCTCGACAGCATGGCGAGACGTACCGAGGATTGGCCGGCCGTAGCACGAGCGATCTGCGGCGCCACCGGGCCGGCGCCCGCCGGGCGCATCGCGGGCACCAACCCGCCGCCGCCACCGTGACGCGTCGCCTTGGCGGCCGCCAGCGCCGCCTCCGCCGCCTCCATGATCTCCTCGGGAGTCTTGCCGGCGGCGCCGTACGTGGCCGTACCGACGCTGGCCCGCGGACGCCACTCGACCTCCGGCGCCGTCTCCGCGGACGCCACGGCTCCCGCCAGCCGCGCAGCGAGCTGCGAGGCCTCGTCGGCCCCGGCGGCCACGGCCACGACGGCGAACTCGTCGCCTCCCTGGCGACACAGGGCGTCCTCGGCGCGAACGGCCTCGGCCAGCGCGCGCGCGACCGCGCGCAGCACGTCATTGCCGACGCGGTGGCCGTGCTCGTCGTTGACGCGCTTGAAGTCGTCGAGGTCGATGACCGCCAGGGTGAAGGCGCCGCCGTAGCGCTCGGCGCGCGCCCACTCGCCGCGCAGGGCCCGCCAGAACGCCCGGTAGTTGCCGATGCCGGTCAGGCCGTCCTGGTCGGCGAGACGACGAGCCCGCTCCGCGCCCGCGACGATCCCGGCGCGCTCGGCCCGCAGGCGGTTCAGGGCGACCGAGGCGAGTACGCCCGCCGCGAGTGTCGGCAGGAGCACCGCGATCGCCGTCCACACCGGCAGCTCCCCCAGGGCCAGCGCCAAGCCAACGATCCCTATGGCGAGCACGCCGCACGCGGCGGCGCCCCACATGCCGGCCCTCGCGACGCCGTACTCCGTCGGCGTCCTTCGACCGGCGTCCTTACCCGTGCTCTCCAATACTGCCTCCGTCAGGTCGCGCCTTCCCGCCGTGCCCGGTGAGCACGGTCCGCGCGCAGATGATCACGCCAAGGCGCGTCGTATCAGCATTTATCCGGTTCTGGCTCGACTCAAACTGGACGCATCAACTACATTGCAGAGCGTCGCCCTTGACGCGGGAGGTTCAGGGATGGGGACGCACTCAGCGGAGGAGCGCGCGGCTTGACTGCGCGCGTGATCGTCGAACCGGCCCGTCTGGCGGGCCTGTCGCTTCTGCGACGCCAGACAGACGAGCGACTCGTCGACCTGTCGCGGGCCGGGAACGAGCGCGCCTTCGAGGCCATCGTGGAGCGCTATTCGCGCCCGCTGCTGAGGTACTGCGCCCGCCTGCTGCCATCAGCGCGCACGGAGGACGTCGTCCAGCAGGCCTTCCTCAACGCCTACGCCGGGCTGCGCCGCGACGACCGGCGTATCGAGCTGCGCCCGTGGCTCTACCGGATCGCTCACAACGCGGCGCTGAACGCGCTGCGAGAGAACGGCTGGAGCCACGATCGGCTCGAGAGCGTGCTGGCCGGCACCGACACCACGCACGAGGCGGTCGAGCGCCGCGCGAGCCTCGAGACCGTCGTCGCCGCCTTGCAGATGCTTCCCGAGCGCCAGCGCGACGCGATGATCCTGCGTGAGCTCGAGGGACGCAGCTACGCGCAGATCGCCGCCGAGCTCGACGCGACCGGCGGCGCGGTGCGCCAGCTCCTGAACCGGGCGCGCAACACGCTCCGCATTCGAGCCTGAGCTAGAGCGCGACGCGGACGAGCGGGCTGTAGAGCGCCCCGTCGCGCCGTAGCGCCGAGCTGTAGAGCGTGAGCGCGGCGCCCCGGAACGGGGTCCGCGCCGGCGCGTGGAGCTCGAACGCGCGCAGACGCGCCCCGCCGCGCACGCGGGCGACGGTGACATGCGGCCTGTACGCCCGGCGCTCGGGCTCGTATCCCGCGGTCGCGACCAGCGCGTCGCTCACCCGGCGCTGCAGCTCGCCAAGCGCGCCGCCGGCGTCCTCCAGATCGACCGCGAGGACCCGGGGCCGGCGCGGCGGCAGCCACGCCGCCTGCCCCAGCGCGAGGTCCGGCACGGGCGCCGCGCATGTGGCGACCGCGGCGCCGATCGCCTCGGCCTCCCGCTCCTCGCGCCAGCCGAGGAAGCACAGCGTGACGTGCAGCATCGCGGCGTCCACGAGTCTGAGCCCTTCCCGTCCCCTGGTCTGCTCGCGCCCCCACGAGGCCAGCACGTCGCGCACCTCCGCCGGCAGGTCCAGCGCCACGAAGAGTCGCGCCCGCGCCGGGCGCTCGCTCACGCCCGCGCCCGCTCGGCGGCGGGATCCGGCTCCAGGCCGCCGTCCTCTCCGCGCAGCAGCCGTCGCAGCAGGTGCATCGTCACCGTCGTCGACCGGTCGCGGATGTCCTGGCGGCTGCCGGGCAGCTGCAGCGCGCGCTCGATCCGCGCTCCGCCTGTGCCCACTATCGCGCTCGGCGACGCAGAAGCACACCCAGCCCACGGGCTTGTCCTCGGTGCCCCCGCCGGGACCGGCGATCCCGGTGATGCCGATTCCGACGTCCGCGCCGAAGCGCGCGATCGCCCCGTCGGCGAGCGCGGCGGCGACCTCGGGCGAGACCGCGCCATGGCGCTCGATCAGCTCCGCCGGGACCCCGACGAGGTCGCGCTTGGCCGCGTCCGAGTAGGCCGTGACGCCCCCCAGCGCGTACTCCGAGGACCCGGCGCGGTCGGTCAGCCGCGCGGCCATCAGGCCACCGGTGCACGACTCCGCCACCGCCACGGTGCGCGCCGGCGGCCCGCGAAGCAGGTCCGCGACCTGCTCGTCGATGGTCGAGCCGTCGTCGGAGAACAGCACGTGGCCGTGCCGTTCGCGCACGCGGCGCTCGAAGTCGCGGTAGACGTCCTCGTCCGCCGGCTCCCAGCGCGTGGCGATCTCGATCTCGCCGCGGCGCAGGCACGTGGTGATCTCGAGCCGGTCGATGGGCACGCCCTCCTCCTCGATGACCCGCAGGGTCGCCGCGATCTCGGACTCGGGAATGCCGAAGAGGCGCAGGATGCGCTGTCGGTACTCGGTCGCGCCGGCGACCGCCGCCCGGAAGGCCTCGGTACCGCGCGCGTCCTCCCACATCGGCTGCAGCTCGCGCGGAGGCCCGGGCAGGACGACCACGGTCGGCCCCTCGCCGGAGGCGGGCGGAACGACCAGCCCGGGCGCCGTGCCGACCGGCTCCAGCACGGTCGCGCCCTCGGGGACGACGGCCTGCTTGCGGTTCGAGACGCGCAGCGCCTCCGGGTCGAGGCCCGGCCACCGGTGCAGGAGCGGCTCGAGGATGGCCCAGATGCGGCCCTCCAGGGCGTCGTCCAGGAACATCTCGCGGCCGGCGAACCGGGCCACCACCTCGGCGGTGAGGTCGTCGGCGGTCGGGCCCAGGCCCCCGCTGGTGACGATCAGGTCGATTCCCTCTCCGGCGAAGAAGCGCAGGGCCGCCAGCATGTCTTCGGGGCGGTCGCCGACGATCTCGATGTGCGCGAGCTCGACGCCGATCTCGCGCAGGCGCTCCGACAGCCAGGGCCCGTTGCGATCGGAGATCACCCCGTTGAGGACCTCGTTGCCCGTGATCACGATGCCCGCCCGCGCTGCCATCAGCAGGCGTTCTGGGTCTCGGGGAGCAGGCGGCGGCCGGTAGGGGTGACCTCGAACGTCGTCGCGGTCGCTCGCGGCTGGACCTTCAGCGTCTTGCCGTTCACCCGCATCGTGATCGACGCGTTGCCCACGGTCACGCGGAAGCGCCGCCCGCGGAAGCTCTGGTTGCCCGAGTCGGGCGTCAGCGTGTTGTTCACGATCAGCTTGTCCTTTGCGTTGCGCAGGCACACGTAGACCTCCCCGGTGGGGATCAGCGTGAGCCGGGCGACCGTGGGCGCCGGCGGCGGGCGGGGCTTCGTGCGCTTGGGGGTGGTTGAGGGCTGTGTGGCGACCGGTGTGTCGTCGCCGCCGTCGCCGCCGCCGATGGACCCGAGCACGATCAGCAGCACGATCAGACCCGCCCCCGACAGGCCCACGATCCACCCTCGCGACAACCGGGGCGGACGAGGCGCGCGCAGACGGCGCGGGCCCACCGGCGGCCCCAGCGCCTGGAGCTCGGTGTCGGACGGCGTGGGTTCATACCGCAGCTTGTACTCCTCGACGAGGAGCCTGGCGTCGATCCCCAGATACTCCGCGTACGTGCGCACGAAACTCTTGACGAAGGTGGGACCGGGCAGCATGTCCCATTCCTCGTTCTCGATCGCGCGCAGGTACTTCGCGCGGATCTTCGTCGCCGCCTCCACTTCGGAGATGTCGATCCGCGCGCGCATCCGCGCCTCCTGGAGCGTGGCGCCGATGTCGGGCATAACCTGGCCCCAAGGCTACTCAGTACGGTTCCGCGCCCCATGAGTGCAACGACCCGTTCATCCGAGCCCACGGTCGACGTCGCCACCCAGAGCCTGGCCCGCCCGGCGGCCGTGATGGCTGTCGGCACGGCTCTGTCGCGCGTCACAGGGCTGGGGCGGGTGGTCGCGCTGGCCTTCGCGCTCGGCGTGACGGAGTCCCGGCTCGCCGACGCGTACAACATCGCCAACACGCTGCCGGTGACGCTCTACGAGCTCGTGCTCGGGGGCATCCTGACGTCGATCTTCGTGCCCGTGCTGGTGCAGGAGCTGCGCACGAAGGACCGCGACGAGGCCTGGCGCTCGGTCTCGGCCCTCGTGTCGGTCTCGCTGGCGGCCCTGGTCGCGATGACCGTCCTCGTCGCCGTGCTCGCGCCGTGGATCATCGACATCTTCTCCAATCGCGTCTCCGGAGAGGCGGGCCGCCAGCAGCACGCCCTGGCGACGTTCTTCCTGCGCGTGTTCGCGCCTCAGATCGCCCTGTTCGGCATGGCGGCGATCGCCGCCGCCCTGATCAACGCCCACGGGCGCTTCGGCCCTGCCGATGTTCACGCCGATCGTCAACAACCTGATTCTCATCGCCACGTTCCTCGTGTTCGCCGCGATGGCCTCGGGAACGCCGACCGCGGGCAGCGTCGAGCAGAACACGGCCCAGAAGCTCGTCCTCGGGGTCGGGGCCACGGGTGGCGTGCTCGCCATGGCGGCGCTGAATTGGTGGTTCGCGTCGCGGCTCGGCGGCCGCATCACGTTGCTCCTGGATTGGCGCCATCCAGCCGTGCGCAGGGTCGCGCGCCTTTCGCTGTGGACCCTGCTCTTCGTCGGGGTCAACGCGCTGGGGACGGCGATCTCCTTCTACCTGGCCAACGGCAAGCAGGGCGGGCCCACCGCCTACACACTGGCCTTCGCCTTCTTCCAGCTCCCCATCGGGATCGCCGCTGTGTCGATCATGACCGCGCTGATCCCCAAGCTCTCGGCGCACTACGTGGATGGCCACGACCTCCTGTTCCGGGTGCGCCTGGCGGGCGGCCTGCGCGCCATCGTGATGCTGCTGGGCCCGGCGACGGCTCTGCTATCTCGTGCTCGCCGACCCGCTCATGAAGATCCTCCTCGAGCACGGAGTGGCCAAGAGTGCGAGCGCCGAGCTGGTGGCCTCCGTGCTGCGGCTGTTCGCGGTCGGGATGATCCCGTTCGCCGCCTTCCTGCTGCTCTCGCGGGCGTTCTACGCGCGCCAGGACAACCGCACAACGGCGCTGTGGAACATCCTGGCCGTGAGCGTGACGGTGGCGCTCGACTTCGCGCTCTTCCCGATCATCGACGTCCGGGGCCTGGCGCTCGCCCATTCGATCGGCTTCGTGGTCGGCTCGATCGTGCTCGCCTACCTGCTCACCGTTCGCGTGGGCTCGCTCGAGGCGCGCAGGACGGTCACCGAGTTCGTCAAGGTCGCCGTCGCGTCGATCATCGCCGCGGACGCGATGCTGGCCGTGCTCGCGCTCGGCGACGCGATCTTCGTCGCGGGCGACCTGCGGGCGATGTTCCAGCTCGTGTTCGGCGCGGTGGCCGGCCTGGGGGCCTACGTCTTCGTGGCGCGCCGCCTGGACGTCGAGGACCTCGAGCTGCTCGAGCGCCTGCTGCCCCGACGCGGATGACGCCCGACACGCTCATCGCCGTCTACCCGCCGCTGGAGCCCGGGAGCCTGCTGCGGCGAGCACGCCGCGACGCCTTCCCGTGGTCGGAGCCGGGGCTGCGCCTGACCCATCTCGGGCGCGGGGCGACGTGGCTGGCGCTGGAGGCGCTGGGTCTGGGGAAGGGAGACCGGGTGGCCATGCCCGCCTACCACTGCGGTTCGGAGGTCGAGGCCGCCCACCTCCGCGGCTGCGAGGTCGACTTCTACCGGGTGGACGCGCAGCTGCGCGTCGACGAGGACGACATGCGACGGGTCGCGATGGAGAGCGACCTGCTGTACCTGATCTCGGACTTCGGCTTTCCCATGCCCGAGGCGCCGCCGGGTGTGGCCGTGATCGAGGACGCCGCGCACGGGCTCTTCTCGCTCGACCCGGCCGGCCGGCCGCTCGGCTCCCTGGGCGACGCCGCGGTGTTCTGCCCGCGCAAGTCGCTGGGCGTGCCCGACGGCGGCGCGGTGCTCGTGCGCGACGGGTCGCCCCGCACCGTCGAGCGCCGCCCCGGCGCCAAGGCCATGCTGCGTTCCACGGCCTCGCTCGCCGCCGCGCGCGCGGCCCTGTCACGGGTCGGGCCGCTGCGCCGCGCCGCCTCGCGCGCGATCGGGCGCGCCAGCATCGGCGATGCCGCGGCCCGCGAGGGCGAGCTGACCGACGTCGTGATCGGCGAGTGGGGCCTCGAGCCCGAGGACATGGAGAACGCGGCCGGGCGCCCGGCCCGCCTGACCTCGGCGCTCGTGCGGCGCGCCGACCCGGAGCGGATTCGCGCGCGCCGGCGCCACAACTACGCCCTCCTGGCCGGCGAGCTGGCGGAGCTGGCGCCGGAACCGTTTCGCGCCCTGCCGGAGGGCACGGCCCCGCTGTACTTCCCCGCGTTGGCCCGCGACCGCGACCGCGCCATCGCCGCTCTGCTCGAGCGGGGCGTCCGCCCGCTCGAGGTCTGGCCCGTCCCCCACCCCCTGCTCGACCGCGCGCGGTTCGCCGAGCTGGAGCCGTTGCGAAACGGCCTGCTCGCGCTGCCCGTGCACCAGGCGCTGTCGGATCTCACATGGAGCGGGTGGTGGAAGCCGCCCGCGCCGTGCTTCTCTGAACAGCGGGCATCGAGGGAGTGGGTACCGGCTGGCCCTTTCCGCCAAGTATCCTGCCCTGCTGTTGCTGGGCAACAGCTAGGTACGGAAGCTTCCCCGCACGGTTCCGAACCGACCCACTCGATGCCCGTAGTTCAGACCGCGGTGCCGGCCCGGTCCCCGAGCGGGCGCAGGATGACGACGGGCGTCTGCTCGTCCTCGTTTCCCGCCGGGTTGTCCATGAGCGCGGCGGTGACCCAGGCGTCGTCGACGCCCGGCGACGAACCGACCACCCATGCGCCCGTCAGGTGGTTCGCGTCCACGACCGCGACGCCGCAGCCCAGCCCCTCGGCGAGCTCGGCGGCCAGCTCCTCGGGCGCGCGGGGGCCGAACACGACGTGGTGGTCGTGCGGGGGCATCGCCGCCGCGACGTCGTCGATCATCGCCGTGCCCGGGCCGGCGACGCGGTAGAACCAGCCCCGCCGCCGCGCGAGCTTGCCCGCCACGGCGGCCGCCGTGCCGGCGAGCACCTTCGCGCGTCCCGCCTCCATGATCGCGCCCTGCATCCCCTCGGGGCTGTGGAGCGGTCCGATCTTGCCCACGAAGCGGCAGAGAACGCGCGCCAGGGGCCCGGGCTCCACGAGCTCGAGCGGGACGATCCGGGCCTGCCCAGCCGCGGCCGGGCTCTCCCCGACCGTGACGACGTCGCCGGGTCGGCGCAGCTCGCGGGTGGCCTCGTCGATGACCGCAAGCAGGCCGGTGCGCGAGGTGATCATCGGGGTGTGGACGGGAATGCGGTGCGCGCCGACCCGCTCCTCGGACACCGGCGCCAGATTCGGCTCGCCCAGCTCGTCGTCCTCGCCGAAGCGCTCGCGCCGCATCGCGCGAAGCGCGCCGTTGCGCGGGTAGATCGCCGCGCCCTTGCTCAGCGTCTCCCGCGCCGCGGCCTCGTCGCCGGTCTCGAGCTGGAGCTCGGCCAGCGTCACGTAGTCCGAGGCGTAGACGAGGTAGTTGGGGGCGATCCCGACCAGCTCGCCGAACCAGCGCAGCGCCGCCTCGCGGTCGCCGGCCTCCAGCGCGAGGCGGGACAGGCGCTTCAGGGCGTGGCGGCGCAACGGCTCGCGGTCCACGACCGCTTCCAGGCGCGCCCGGGCCTCGTCGACCCGCCCGGCCTCGACCAGCGCGTCGGCGATCGTCAGCTCGTACCACGGCACGTCGGGCAGCTTCGCCCGCGCCGCCTCGAGCACCGCCAGGGCCTCGTCGTACTCGCCGCGGCGCAGCAGCACCTCCGCCAGCGCCGCCGAGGCCAGACGCGTGTCGCCGCCCGCGGCCAGCGCGGCCCGCGCCTTGCGCTCCGCGAGCGCCTCGTCGCGATCGTAGGTCAGCGCCAGCCACGCCCGGACGGCCAGCGCCTCGCCGTCGCCCACCGACCCGCCGCCGCCGTCGAGCAGCGCGACGGCCCGCGCGGGGTCGCGCAGCCAGATCCGCTTCGCGCGCCAACGGGCATACAGGCTCACCGGCCGCAGGCTAGCGAGGGCGAAACCTCAGTGGAGCAGACTCAAGGGGTCTGACCCCTCTCCGTGGGTCTGCCCTCTCCGCGCGCCGCCTCGGGCTCCTCCGACGGGCCGCCGCCCACGGGCGCCGCGCTCCCGCGCTCGTGCAGCGCGGCCAGGATTCGCGGCAGGTCGGCCTCGGTGACCAGGACCTGGCGCGGCTTGGAGCCCTCGTAGCCCGAGATGACGCCGCGGCGCTCGAGCATGTCGATCAGCCGGCCGGCGCGCGTGTAGCCGAGGCGCAGGCGGCGCTGAAGCATCGACGTCGAGGCCGTGCCCATCTGCGCGACCAGCGCGATCGCCTCCTCGAGCAACGGGTCCTCGTCGGGGTCGAACTCGTCGTCGCCCTTCTCGGCGGACCCCTCGTCCTCGACCTCCTCCAGCAGCTCCTCGCGGAACTCCGGCTCGCCCTGCTTGCGCCAGTAGTCCGTCAGCTCCTCGATCTGGGCCTCGTCGATGTAGGCGCCCTGGATGCGCTGCAGGCGCGAGGAGCCCACCGGCGAGAACAGCATGTCGCCCTCCCCCAGCAGCGTCTCGGCACCGTTCTGGTCGAGGATCACCCGCGAATCGGTCTGCGAGGACACCGCGAAGGCGATCCGCGACGGGACGTTGGCCTTGATCATCCCGGTGATGACGTCCACCCGCGGGCTCTGCGTGGCCAGAACGAGGTGGATGCCGACGGCGCGCGCCTTCTGCGCGAGGCGGATCACCGAGTCCTCGACATCGGCGGGCGCGACCATCATCAGGTCGGCGAGCTCGTCGATCACGCACAGGATGTACGGGAGCTCGGGCTCCTTGCGCTTGCGCCGCGCGCGGTTGAGCTCGAGCAGCGAGCGCGTGCGGGCCAGCGACATCATCCCGTAGCGCGACTCCATCTCCCGGACGAGGTTCTGGAGCGCGGTCGCGGCCATCCGGGGGCTGGTGATGACCGGCGTGAGCAGGTGCGGGATCGAGTCGTAGTGGTTGAGCTCGACCTGCTTGGGGTCGACGAGCACGACGCGGACATCGTGCGGCGTCGCCCGCAGCAGGACCGACGAGAGCATGGCGTTGATGGCGCCCGACTTACCGGATCCGGTCGTGCCCGCCACGAGGAGGTGGGGCATCTTGGTCAGGTCCGCGCCGATGGCGCGCCCGGCCACGTCCTTGCCCAGCCACACGGTGAGCGGCGACCAGTCCTTGGGCGGGTCCTGCCAGACGTCCCCCAGGTGCACGATGCGCCGGCGGAGGTTGGGCACCTCCACGCCGACGGCCTGCTTGCCGGGGATCGGGGCGAGGATCCGGATCTCCGAGGCGGCCAGGCCGTAGGCGATGTCGTCCTTGAGCTGCGCCACCTTGGAGACCTTGGTCCCGGGGGCCAGGCGCAGCTCGTAGCGCGTGATGTGCGGCCCGGTGATCGTGCCGATGACCTTCGCCTCGATCCCGAAGTGCCCGAGCGTCTCCACGAGCTGGGTCGCGACCTGCTCCTGCCCGGTGGTGTCGGGCTTGGCGGCCGCGCCGCTGGAGCGCTTGAGCGCGCGCGCGTCGGGCAGCTTCCACTCGAAGTCGGGATCTTCCGTGACCGTGCCGCGGTAGCGGCCCTGCGGCGTCAGGTCCTTCTCGGCGACCTCGGGTGCCGGCTTGGCGCGCGTCACGCCCGGCGCCTCGGCGTCCTCCCGGGCCTCCGCGGGCTCGGGTTCGGGCTCGGGCGGAGCCTCCGGGGCCTCGTCGCCGCCGGCCGCGGCGGTGGCGGGCGGCGGGGCGTTGCCGAACAGGTCGGGGAAGCGTGTGGGCCCGTCGATCGGCGGCGCCTCGACGTGGGTGGCGCGCACGACCAGCTTCTGGGGGTCCTCGGCCTCGGGCGGGCGGACCGGCTCCTGCGGCGCCGGTGGCGAAACCTCGCCGGGGCGCGGCGCCAGCGCCCCGAGGCCCGCTCCGGTCTCGCGCAGCGCGCGGGTCGTGCCTCGGATCGACGTGCGGGTCGCGTTGAGCACGCCGGCGATCGTCGCGCCGGTGAGCAGCAGCAGCGCGGCCAGGAAGAGGAAGACCGCGACGATGTGCACGCCGGTCTGCGAGACGGCGCTGGTGACGGCGGTGTAGAGCCCCTCGCCCACGACGCCGCCGTGGTCCTCGAGGAAGCCGCGCTCCCACACGTCGGGTCGGGCCCCGGGCGAGCCGAGGCCGAACGTGCCCGCGGCCAGCGCGAGCGTGAGCGAGGCGAACAGGCACGCCGCGCCCGTGCCGATCGGCCGGCTGTTGGGCAGGAAGGGACGCATCACGACGACGCCGCCGGCGGCCACGAGCGCGACCGGGACGCCGTAGGCGATCGAGCCGACCACGTAACGCGCGCCGTCGGTCAGCGCGCGGCCGACCTCGCCGCCCGCCCAGCCGAGGTAGAGCACGCAGGCGAGGAAGACGCCCACCGCGACGAGGAAGAGGCCGATCAGGTCGAGCTCGCGCTGTTCGAAGACGGGCAGGCGCAGCCACAGGCCCGCGCCCCAGCGACGGGCGGGCTTGCGCCGGCTCGTCTTGCGGGTCGGCGTCTTGCGGGTCGGCGATGCCTTGCGGCTCCTGGTCTTGGCCACGAGAGATATCCCTTCGACACGCACGGGACGCTCCCTCTGCTGGCAGGAATCGTCCGGTGCGCGTCCTTGCTGCCAGCGCCCGGAACCCCGATGATGGCGGGCATGCGGATCGTCGCCGTCGTGTTCCCCGACATGCAGTCGCTGGACGTCACGGGCCCCACCGAGGTGTTCTCCATCGCCCAGCGCCTCGGCCACGCCCCGTACGAGATCGAGCTGGTCGCGTCCAGCGCCGCCCCGTTGCGCGCCTCGAGCGGCCTGCGCCTCGTCCCGGACCGGGCCGTGAGCGCGTGCCGCGGTCCGATCGACACGCTCCTCGTGGCCGGCGGCCTGGGCACCGCGGCGGCGCGGCGCGACGAGCGGCTCGTCGCCTGGCTGCGCGACGCCGCGGGGCGCTCACGCCGGGTCGCCTCCGTCTGCACGGGGGCCTTCCTGCTCGCCAAGGCGGGCCTGCTCGACGGCCGCCGGGCGACGACCCACTGGGACTCCTGCGCCGCCCTGCGCCGCAACCACCCCGAGGTGACGGTCGAGCCGGACCCGATCTTCGTCCGCGATACCCGTCCGGGCACAGGCGGCGACGTCTACACCTCGGCCGGCGTGACGGCGGGAATCGATCTCGCCCTGGCGCTGGTCGAGGAGGACGCCGGGCACGACGCCGCGCTGGAGGTCGCTCGCCAGCTCGTCGTGTTCGTCCAGCGCCCCGGCGGCCAGGCGCAGTTCAGCGCGCAGCTCGCCCACCCCGCGGCCACTCGGCCCACGCTGCGCGAGCTTCAGGCGTGGCTGCCCGATCACCTCGACGAGGACCTGACCGTCGAGACGCTGGCCGAGCGGGCCTTCATGAGCCCGCGCAACTTCGCCCGCGCCTTCCGCCGCGAGGTGGGCGTCACGCCCGCGGCCTACGTGGCGAGCCTGCGCGTCGAGCGGGCCCGCCTGGAGCTGGAGGCGGGCGACGCTCCGGTCGAGGTCGTGGCTCGCCGCTGCGGCTTCGGCACCGTCGAGACGATGCGACGCAGCTTTCGCCGCCGGCTTCACACCAGCCCCGCCGAGTACCGCGACCGCTTTCGAACCCCTTCGGGGAGAGGAGCCTGACCATGGACATCGCCATTCCCCTGTACGACGAGTTCACCGCGCTGGACGCGGTCGGGCCCTACGAGGTGCTCTCGCGCCTGCCCGGCGTGACCGTGCACTTCCTCGGCGCCGACGGCACCGGCCCGAAGAAGACCGAGACCGGGATGCTCACGATCCTGACCGAGCGCCCGCTCGAGGACTTCCCCCACCCCGAGGTGATCGTCGTCCCCGGCGGCTTCGGCACGCGCAAGCTGATGCAGGACGAGGCGACGCTGGAGTGGGTCCGCGGGGCGCATGCGACCTCGACGTGGACGACGTCGGTGTGCACGGGCTCCCTGCTGCTCGGCGCGGCGGGCGTGCTCGACGGACTGCGGGCCACGACGCACTGGCTGGAGCTGGAGTCCCTGCGCGAGCTGGGCGCCGAGCCCGTCGAGGAGCGCGTGGTCACGCAGGGCAAGGTCATCACCGCGGCGGGAGTCTCGTCGGGCATCGACATGGCGCTGACCCTGGCCGCCGAGATCGCCGGGCCCGAGTGGGCCCAGGGGATCCAGCTCGGGATCGAATACGACCCCGAGCCGCCGTTCGACGCCGGCTCCACGCGCAAGGCGCCGCCCGAGATCGTGGAGCTCGTGCGCGCCGCCGCCAAGCAGCTCGCCTGAGCCGCTCCTAAAGCGGGCGCGTAAGGTGCGGTGCGTACCCTTCGCGCCATGGACGACTTTGGCCGTTCCCCCCGCGTGCTCGTGGTCGAGGACGACGACGAGATAGCCCAGGTTCTCCAGCGCTCCCTGCGCCTGGAGGACTACGAGGTGCGCGTGGCCGGGGACGGGGTCAAGGCGCTGGAGGAGGCCCACGCGTTCCTGCCCGATCTGGTGATCCTCGACCTCGGCCTGCCGAGGCTCGACGGCATCGAGGTGGCCAAGCAGCTTCGCGAGCGCGACGACACGCCCATCCTCATGCTGACCGCGCGCGACGCGGTGGAGGCGCGCGTGGAGGGGCTCGACACCGGGGCCGACGACTACCTCGTCAAGCCGTTCGACCGCCAGGAGCTGCTGGCGCGGCTGCGAGCGCTGCTCCGCCGCCGCCCGCCTCGCGGCGCGGCGCAACTGGTCGTCGGCGACCTGATGCTCAACCCCGATACGCACGAGGTGACGCGCGGGGATCGCGCCGTCGACCTGACCCAGCGGGAGTTCGAGCTGCTCGAATACCTCATGCGCAACGAGCGCATCGTGGTGTCGCGCCAGCGCCTGCTCGACGAGGTGTGGGGCTACGACCCCTTCTCGGTCACGAACACGATCGAGGTCTTCGTCTCGAACCTGCGGCGCAAGCTCGAGGCGGGCGGCGAGCCGCGCCTCCTCCACACGATCCGCGGCGCGGGGTACGTGTTGCGCGCGTCCTGAGGCCCGAGGGATGAGACGCCTGTTCATCGCCTACCGCCGCGTGCCGATCCGCTGGCGGCTCGCGGGCGGATCGGCCGCGCTCACGATGATCATCCTCCTCGGCTTCGCGGCGATCGTCGGGGTGCTCACGACCCGCCAGATCCGTTCGGACTTCGACGACCACGTACGCGAGACGGCCAACGACCTGCGCGAGCGGATCGTCGTGCGGCCCGGGCAGCGCCCGGCCTGCCAGGGCCCCGACCTCGACGTCTACGGCAGCGCCGAGAACGCCGCGATTCGCGTCGTGACGATCGACGGTGTCCTGCTGTGCAAGACCAAGGGCGCGCCCGACTTCGGCCTGCCGCACTCGGAGACCACCGACATCGCGGGCTACCGCGTCGAGTCGCGCGTGATCCCCGTGCCGCCCCTCGGTTCGGCCGTGCTCGAGTACGCCCGTCCGCTGTCGGACGTGCGCCACACGACCCGCAAGGTTCGCTTCTTCCTCATCCTCGGCGTGGCCGGGGGAACGCTCCTGGCCCTGCTCGCCGGGCTCGCGGTGGCGCGGCGGGCCATGCGCCCCATCGCCGAGCTGACCTCCGCGGCGCGCGAGATCGAGCGAACGCGCGACCCGAGCCGGCGAATCCCCCATCCCGAGGCCGATGACGAGGTGGCCGAGCTGGCGCGCACGCTGGAGGGCATGCTCCAGGCGCTCGACGACGCGCGCGCGCAGACCGAGGCGACGCTGCGCCACCAGCGCGCCTTCGTGGCCGACGCCTCGCACGAGCTGCGCACGCCGCTGACCAGCGTGCTCGCGAACCTCGAACTGCTTGTCGGTCCAGCTCGACGAGAGCGACCTGGGCGACGCCGCGGACGGCGCCCTGCGCTCGGCTCAGCGGATGCGCCGGCTCGTCGCCGACCTGCTCCTGCTCGCCCGCACCGACGCCGGCCGCGTGCCGCCCCGGGCGGCCACCGACGTCGGCGAGGTGCTGACCGAGGCGGCGGCCGAGCTCGAGCCGATCGCCGCCGGGCACACGATCTCGATCGACGCCGGCCGGGCGATCGTCGATGGGACGCGCGACGACCTCCACCGCCTCACGGCCAACCTGATCGAGAACGCCATCCGCCACACGCCCCCGGGAACGACCATCCACGCGTCCGTGCGCGCCCACGACGGCGAGGTCGAGCTCGTCGTGCAGGACGACGGGCCCGGCATCTCTCCGGAGCTGGCCGACCGGGTGTTCGAGCGCTTCGTCCGCGGCGGCGACGATCGCAGCGCCGGGTCGTCGGGCCTCGGCCTTGCCATCGTCCAGGCGGTGGCCGAGTCCCACGGGGGCAGCGTGCTCCTGGAGCCCGGCGAGGACGGCGGCGCGCGCTTCGTCGTCCGTCTGCCCGCCGCGGCCGACGTGCCCGCCCCCGAGCCGCCGGTGAGGGCCTAGTCGTCAGCGCGATCTCTTGTCCAGGGTCCGTTCCAGGCTCAGCGCCGCCACGAGGATGGCGACCAGGGCCGCGATCTGCGCGGTCGCCGACACTGCCGTTCCCAGCGGGATGGTCGCGAAGGCGACCACGGCGGCAACGAGGCGCCACGGCGCGGCGCCAAGCCCCAGGACCGCTCGGAACATGGCATCGCCGGCCATGAAGAGAGCGACGCCCCCCGCGAGTTGCAGCGCGCGGGCGAATTCGACCTCGTCGAACGGGTGGCCGGTTGCCTTCTTCAGCGCCGCCGAGGAGGCGATGATTCCCAGCAGCAGTGGAAGGAAGGCATAGCCGAAGGCGTCGACGGCCATTCGTGCGCGCCGATCGGGCGGCGCGGCCGCGCAGCGCCCGCTCGGCCTCTTCCTCATCGCCGCCGAAATACGTCCACCACAGGCACGCGCTGAGCATCAGTCCGAGCACCGCCACGCCCGCCAGCTCGAGGTCGATGTGCAGGCCGGCCGCGCCGATTCCCACAGCGACGATCGACTCTCCCAACGCCACGATGACGACGAGCCCGTGGCGCTCCACGAAGTGCGTGGTCGCGACCTGGAATCCCACCTGCTCCGTCAGGCGCGGCGTGACCCACTCGAGGAGAAACGCCGCGGTCCAGAGCACATACTGCTCGGTCCCCCCCGCGATCCCGCCCGCGAGGACGAGCAGCGCGGTGAACAGGTTGTAGGGGGCCAGTCCGCGAAGGGCCTGCATCACGGTGACCGAACCAGAGCGGCTGAACAGCGTGGCATGGATCGTCACGATGGCGACGTAGGCGATCCCGAAGGCGACCCCGCCGTCGTCGAAGGCACTCGGGATCGCCAACGCCAGGACCAGGTATCCGGCCATCCCGCCGAGCAGCACCAGCTGCCTGCTCATCCGGTCGGGCGCCACGGCGTTGGTGAGCCAGGCGTAGCCGCCGTACATCCACCAGATCACGCCGAGCATCAGCACGACCTGCAGGACTCCGCGCCACGTCGGCGCGTCGGCCATGACCGTGGTCAGCTGCGTGATCGTGAAGACGAAGACGAGGTCGAAGAACAGCTCCAGCGTGGAGACCCGCCGGACGTCCTCGGTCGCGACGGCGTTCACCTGAAGCGCTAGACCTCGACGACGACCGGCAGCACCATCGGGCGCCGGCGCAGGCGCTCGTAGACGAACGCGGCCAGGTCGTCGTGCAGGACCTCCTGGAGGAGATCGATCTCGCGGATCTCCTCGCCCGCCGCCCGGTCCAGCGATGCCTCGACCACCTCGCAGATCTCCTTCACCAGCGCGGCGTCGGGCTCGTCCTGGGCGGGAACCCCGCGGAAGATGACCTCCGGCGGCGCGACCGACTCACCGTCCTGCTCGGACACCGTGGCCACGACGACGAAGATCCCGTCGGCCGAGAGCATGCGCCGGTCGCGCAGGGCGACGTCGGCCGGGTCCCCGATGTCCACGCCGTCGACGAAGATCATCCCCGACTGCTCGCGCGAGCCGAAGCGCGCGCCCTTGCCGTCCAGCTCCAGCGGCAGCCCGTTCTCGCCCTTGAACACGTCATCCGGGTCCACCCCGACCGCCTCGGCGAGCTTGGCGTGCAGGTGGATGCGCTTGAAGTCGCCGTGGAAGGGCATCACGTAGCGCGGGCGCACGAGGTTGAGCATCAGCTTGACCTCCTCGGCGTAGCCGTGGCCCGAGGCGTGGACGGGAGCGTCGCCGGTCGTGATGACGTCGCAGCCGATGTGGTAGAGGCGGTCCACCGTGTCGTTGACCGCGCGCTCGTTGCCCGGGATCGGCGTGGCCGAGAAGACGACCGTGTCCCCGTCGTGCAGCTCGACCTGCGGGTGGTCGCGGTGCGCCATCCGCCGCAGCGCCGACAGGGGCTCGCCCTGGGAGCCCGTGGAGATGATCACGAGCTTGTCGTCCGGGAAGTCGTCGATCTCCCGCGTCGGCACGAGCTGGCCCTCCGGCACCTGGATGTGGCCGAGCTGGCGCCCGATGTTGACGTTCTTGCGCATCGAGCGGCCGACGAGCGAGACCTTGCGCCCGAGCGCGCCCGCCGCGTCGACGACCTGCTGGACGCGGTGGATGTTCGAGGCGAAGCTGGTGACGATGATCCGGCCCTCGCAGCGGGAGAACACCTCCTCCAGGTGCGGCCCCACGCCCGCCTCCGAAGGCGAGAACCCGGCGCGGTCGACGTTCGTCGAGTCCCCGCACAGCAGCAGGACTCCCTCGCCGCCCAGCTCGGCCAGGCGCGACACGTCGGCGGGCTTGCCGTCGACGGGCGTCTGGTCGAACTTGTAGTCGCCCGTCACGAGCACCGTGCCCAGCTCGGAGGTGAGGGCGACGGCGTTGGAGTCCGGGATCGAGTGCGTCAGGTGGACCAGCTCCACCGAGAACGGCCCCAGGTCGAGCGTCTCCCCGGGCTCGACCTCCTTCAGCGGCGTCCGCTTGAGCTTGTGCTCGTCGAGCTTGGAGCGCGCCATGGCGATGGTGAGCGGGCCGCTGTAGACCGCCGGGATGTTCTCCTCGCCCAGCTCGCGCAGGACCCAGGGCAGGGCGCCGAGGTGGTCCTCGTGGCCGTGGGTGACGACGATGCCCGCGATGTCGCGCGCGCGGTCCCGCAGGTAGGCGAAATCGGGCAGCACGAGGTCGATGCCCATCATGTCGGCCGTGGGAAAGCGCAGCCCGACGTCCACGAGCACGATCGCGCCGTCGTACTCGACGACGGTCATGTTCTTGCCGATCTCGCCCAGCCCGCCGAGCGGGAGGACACGCAATTTGCCCGTTGCTCACGTGGCGGCGACCTCGAGCAGCCCGTGGCGCTCGAGCATGGTGCGAACCGCGGCGGCCTCGTCCTCGGACGCCTCGACCAGCGGCAGCCGGAGGCCCCCCACGCGGACGCCCAGCATGTTCAGCGCGGCCTTCGTGCAGATCGGGTTGGCGGTGAGGAAGAGCGTGTCGTAGACGTCCCGCAGCGAGGCGTCGATCTCGGCCCGGTTCTCGGGCTCGTCCACCATGCGGCGCATCTCGTCGCCCACCACGTGGCTGGCCACGAGGACGCCGCCCGGCTCCCCCAGGTCGAGCGCGCGGGCCAGCGTGCCGTCGTTGCCGGCGTAGACGTCGAGGCCGTCGATCGGCTGCGAGCTCGTCGTCGTTGGCCTGCTTGACCCCGTCGATGTGCTCGATCTGGGCGAGCTCGGCCAGCAGGTCGGGGGGCATGTTCGATCGCCGTACGGCTCGGGGATGTTGTAGAGGAGGACCGGCTTGTCGGTGGCCTGCGCCACCTCCTCGTAGTGGCGCACGATCCCGCGGCGGTTGGGCTTGTTGTAGTACGGCGTGACCGAGAGGATGGCGTCGGCGCCGGCCGCGGTGCAGCGCTCGGTCAGGTGGACCGCGTGGCGGGTGTCGTTGGAGCCGGCGCCGGCGATGATGCTCAGCCGGTCGCCCATCTCGCGGACGGCGAGCTCGATCATCGCCACGTGCTCGTCGTCGGTCAGCGTCGTGGCCTCTCCCGTCGTCCCGCACACGACCAGCCCGTCGGACCCGTGGTCCGCCAGGTGATGCATCAGGTTGACCGCGGCCTCCTCGTCCACGCGCTCCTGCGCGTCGAACGGGGTGACCATCGCGGTGAGGATGGCGCCCAGGTCCGGCATCGAGCGCCGATTATCGCAAGCTCGGCCGGCGTCTGGGGATCTTGAAGAATCCTTGGACGCGGGCGGCGAACATGAGGTCGCCCTCGATCTTGAGCTTGCCGGTGATGAACATCTGCGGCCCCGAGGCGTTTCCGGTGACCAGCTTGAGGAAGTCGACGGGCTTGATCCGGAAGGTCACGCGGGCCGGGCGCTCGTCGGGCTCGTCGTGGACGCGACAGGCGCCGTCGGCGATCTCGATGCGCCAGTGGTCGTAGCCGCCATCGGGCCGGTCGAAGATCTTCCAGTCGACGATCGCGTCGATCCCCTGCGCTCCGCCCGCGTCGAAGTGCTCCTCCATCTGCTGGAAGATCCCTTCGAGGACGATCGCGCGGTTCTCGCTCGCCATCCCCTCTTCGAGCTGCTCGTCCGGGGTGTCCGCGACGACCTTGGCGAACGCGGCGGGATCGACTTCGGTGCTCATGCGAGGGCCTCCTTGGCGATTTCGGGTCCGGCGAGCAGGGCGAGCTGGAAGTAGGAGAGGTCGGGCTCGAGCTGGGCGAGGTCGGCGGTGCGGCCGTCGGCCACCCACGCCGAGACCACCTCGTCCATCCCGCCCACGATCGCCGCGTACACGGTGTCCGGGACCGCGGGGAGCCACGGGTGGTCCTGGCGCGCCAGCGTCGATTGCGAGCGCAGGAACTCCACGAAGCGGTCGTGGACCTCGGCCCGCCGCGCCTGGGCGCGCGGCCCGGCGACGCGCACCTCGACGAGGAACGTGCGCGCGAACGCGGGCTCCGAGGCCAGGGCCTCGAGGTAGGCGCGAACGCCGGCACACACCCGGGCGCGCCAGTCGTCACCGGCGGGCTCGCCGGCGGCGACGCGCTCGGCGACCGCCCCGAACAGCGCATCCACGGCCGCGTCGTAGGCGGCGAGGAAGCACTCCTCGCGATCCGCGAAGTGCTCGTAGAAGGTCTTGCGCGACACCCCGGCGCGGGCCACCACGTCGGCGACGGTCGTGGCGGCATAGCCCTTCGCGGCGACCGTCTCGGCCATCGCCGCGATCATCCGCCCGCGCTGCGACGCGAGCACCTCGTCGCGGGTCAGGCTGTGGGGCCCGCGCGGGAGCGGGCGAATCGGCGCGGTGGCCATCGGTGGGAAACACTAACGTACACGGCTGTCGGGAACAAGCGCGTTCCCCACCGGGTCGCGCCCCCCTGACGTATGGACGGCGCCGTAGAAAGGTCGCCTCCAGCGACGACAACCGGCTCTCGCGACCACCGAAGCATCCTACCTGGCTGTTGCTGAGCAACAGTGGGGCAGGAAGCCTCGCTCGCCGGCAGCAGTGGGGCGAGCCCCCTCCCGCAGGCAAGGTCGCGAATAGCCGACCTCGGCAAGATCCTCGTCGACTCGCAGGGCCGCACCCTCTACCTGTTCAAGAAGGACTCTGGGACGACGAGCGCGTGCACCGGCGCATGCGCCACCGCCTGGCCGCCGCTCCGGACGAGCGGCAAGCCGATAGTCCGGCAGCGGGGCGAATGCCTCGCTGGTGGGAACCACCGCGCGCGTCCGACGGCAACGCCGCAGGCCACCTACAACGGCCACCCGCTCTACCTGCTTCGTGATGGACACGAAGCCCGGCGACACGAACGGCGAGGGCATGACGGCGTTCGGTGGCAGCTGGTTCGCGGTGTCCCCGGCCGGGAAGCGGGTCCCAACATCGAAGTCGAGCGGCGGCAGCTCGCGACACCGCGCCGCTCCAAGCGCCGCGCTCCAGCCGACGCCGCCCCAGGCGGCACCGCCCGCTCCCAAGGCGGCACCGCACCGCAGACCAACGGCATTCCGCAGAACGGCGGCGGTGACGGCGACGCCGACAACAACGGTGGCCCGGACGACGGCGACGGCGGCGTCTGAGATGACGAGGCGCAGCCGCGCGACTGTCGGCCTGGTTGCCGTCACCGCTGGCCGCGGTTGTGCTGATCGTAGGCCTGGCCGGCGGTGGCCAATCGAGCCACCGCCGGGCCGCCGGGCCGTTCGCCTGGCTGCACCCGGCTTCGCCGCCAACCGGCTGGAACGTCGCTCGCAGCTCGGGCGGCGCGACGCTCGCGTACCCGCCCGGATGGAGACCGATCAAGACCGACCCCGGTACGGCGTCGGTGGCCCTTCTCGGCGCTGGCGACCGGATCGACGCCTACCTCAACGCGACCCCGAAGCAGGGGGCGGAGACGCTCGCGAACTGGAGCCGCTTCCGGCCGGAGCACAACCGTGGCGAAGGCGACCGAAGCGTGCGCCTCATCGCCTCCGCCGAGCGACTTGAGCTTTCGCTCCGGGCGCGGCTCATGCGTCATCGACGACTACACGACCTCGAAAGCCACCTACCGCGAGATCGCGTGCCTCGTGTCCGGCCCACGATCGAGCGCGGTGGTGGTCGCCGCAGCCCCGAGTCGCGCTCTGGGATCGCCAGGCCGCCACGTTGGAGCGAGCCGTTTCGAGCTTCGTGCATCCGGGTGTTGAAGCGCGACGAGATCCCGCGCTCGCCCTCGACCCGCGGCGTCGCCGGCGCCGGCAGCTACCCCGCGAGCGGGTCGCCGCTCGTCATCTTCGGCGGGTCGTACTCGTCGTCATCGCCCTCCGGCGCGGCGGGAGCCGCTGCGGGGGGTGCAGGCGGCGGAGCCGGAGCCTCGACGGCGGCCGCTTCCGGGGGCGGCGGCTCCTCGGAGCCGGGCACGGCCTGGTCGGCGGGCGGAGCCGCGGGCGCGGGCGCAGCGGCCTGCGGCGGCGCGTCGGCCGGCTGCGCGGGCGGCGCGCCCGTGGCCGCGGGCTCGACCGGCGCCTCGGTCGGGGCGTCCTGCTGGATCGGGCGGCCGTGCTTGTCGTACTCGACGGCCGGGCCGCCGGCCGGGGGCGCCGCCGGACTCCGCCTGCTGCTTGTTGAAGTTCTTCTGCGTCTCGTCGAGCTTCTCCTGCGCCTGCTGCGCGGCCTGCTTGGCCTTGTCGAGCAGCCCGCCCTCCTTCTGGGCGTTCTGTGCGGCCTGCTTGGCCTTGTCCATGAATCCCATTGTCTCTCCCTTTTCCGGTGTTCGAAGAGCCGAGTCTACGTGCCGTCGCGCGGCCCGCCGCCCCAGGTGAGGACGCTCAGCGGCGAGAGCAGCCCCTGCTTCTCGTGAACCGGCGGCGTGGTGATCTCGGGCGCGCGGCGGTCCGACGCGATCACGTGCGTGACCTGCACCCCCGTCATCCGCGCCACCCGGTGCGGCAGGTCCACCTGCAGCCACTTGGACGCCGCGCCCGGCAGCGTCGAGACGATCACCTCGTCGAAGCGCTTGGGGTCCCACATGTCGTCGACGGCGGCGATCGGGTCGTGGTGGCCCACCTGGCCCTCGACCTCGAGCCCCGTGTCGCGCATCGCCGCCAGCGCGCGCTCCAGCGCCTCCTTGCCGGCCTCGCGCCCCGCCGGCCCGGCGGCCGGGGCGGGCACGAGCAGCGTGAACGTCGTCGGATGGCGCTCCGTGTGCGCCTTCAGCGCCGCCAGCAGCTCGTCGGAGTCGGCGGTCCGGTTGGCGACGACGAGGATGCTGAAGGTGAACGCCATCCAGGGAGAACGGTAGCGCCGCCATGGATGCCCGGCAAACGCCCCCTACGCGAGGTCGACCCAGCGCCCTTCTCCTGCCTTGCTCCAGAGCACGAGCGTCCCGAAGACCTTCAGGAAGTCGGGGTTGATGGCGCCGCTGTCCAGGACGCGCCGGCCCCGGGCATCGATCGCCATCACCGCCCGGCCCGCCGGGTCGGGGCCGATCCACACCAGCGTTCCGCGGGGCGTGAGACCGATGATCGAAGCCGATGTGGTCACGGAACGCGTGCGCCCGCTGCGCAGGTCCATGACGTTGACCCGCTCGGTCCCGTTCACGCCGGGCGGGCAGGCGTTCTTGCACGACGGAACACTGAAGTAGTCCCAGGCCACGAACCGGCCGGCCAGCTTGTACGCGGGCACGTCGCTGTACTGGCCGTCGAACGAATCGAGGGAACGACTACGGCCCGTGGCGAAGAGGCAGGCGTCGAGCTCGGAGTCCAGCGCGTCCGCGCGGTTCGGCTCGTAGACGCGCGCCTCGCGCGTCACGAGCTTCGTCGTCGAGCCGCGGGGATAGCACAGGCGGCGCTTCTGCTTGGCGGTGAGGGCGTGGGCCGGTCCGGCGACCAGCAACGCGAGCACGCTCATCAACGAGGCCGCGGTCCAGAAGCGCACGCGCGACACGTTACCTCGACGGCCGCCCCACGAGACTCGCTTACTCGAACAGAAGGTGCTCCAGGCCCACGACCGGGGACTCGTCGAGGTCGCCCACGCGCCGCACGGCCAGCAGCACCCCGGGCATGAACGAGACGCGGTCGATCGAGTCGTGCCGGATGGTGAGCGTCTGGCCGACGTCTCCCAGGATCACCTCCTGGTGGGCGACCAATCCGGGCAGGCGCACGGAGTGGATCGGCGGGTCGCCCTCCATCAGCTCGGCCGTGCGCTTGGCCGTGCCCGACGGCGCGTCGAGCTTGCGGTCGTGGTGGAGCTCGATGATCTCGGCGCGCGCCATGTGCCTCGACGCCTCCGCGGCGAAGCGCATCATGAGCACGGCGCCGATCGCGAAGTTCGGGGCGACGAACACGTTGGCCCCCTCCAGGCCGCGCAACTCGTCGATATCGAACCCGGTCGTCCCGATGACCGCGTGCACGCCGGCGGCGACCGCCTCCCGCGCGTTGGCCACGGCGGTCTCGGGCTGGGTGAAGTCGACGAGCACGTCGGCGTCTCCCAGCACGTCGGCCACCGGCGTGTCGAGCTGCGGGTCGGCGCGGCCGGTCAACTCCATGTCCTCGGCCTCATCGACGGCGGCGCACACCGTCGCCCCCATCCGCCCCGCCGCCCCGGCGACCGCGACCCGGATCACTTGTGGGCCGCCATGGCCTACGCAGCGGCGGCCAGGGTCGTGGAGACCGGCTCCAGGGCGGCCCGGAAGGGCTCCTCGTCGGGCCCGATCCCGGCCGCGGACAGCCGCGAGGGGTCGAACAGCTCCAGGGCCAGCAGCGCGACGTCCTCGAGCGTCACGCGGTCGATGCGGGCGACCAGCTCGTCGACCGAGAGCAGCGGCACGCCCGTGAGCACGGAGGAGCCGAGGCGGTTCATGCGGGCGGTGGTCGACTCGAGCGAGAGCACGAGCCGGCCCTTGACGTTCTCCTTGCTGCGCTGCAGCTCCTCGGCGGTTACCGGCTCCACGCGCAGCCGCTCGAGCTCCGAGCCGACGATGTCGAGCGCGGCGCCGAGGTTGTCCCCCCGCGTTCCCAGGTATATCCCCACCTGCCCCGCGTTGGCGTACTGGCTGGAGAACGAGTACACGCTGTAGGCCAGCCCGCGGCGCTCGCGGACCTCCTGGAACAGCCGTGACGACGACGTGCCGCCGAGGACGTTGTCGAGCACGCGCAGAGCGAAGCGGCGCTCGTCGTGGCGGGCGATGCCGGGCGCGCCCAGGGCCACGTGGTACTGCTCCGTGTCCTTGCTCTCGAAACGCACCCGCGGCTCCGCGCCCTCCGGCGGCGAGCCGGGCAGCTCGAACTTCCCGTCGCGGTCCGGGAGGTAGCCCTCGACCAGCGAGACGAGCTCGTCGTGGTCGACCGAGCCCGCCGCCGCGACGACGACGTCGCTCGGCACGTAGCGGGCGGCGTGAAACGCCGCGATGGCGTCGAGCGGCGTGCGCTCGATGACCTCCGCGCGGCCGATGATGGCCCGGCCGAGCGGGTGGTCGCCGAAGATCGCCTCGCCGAGGACGTCGAACACCTTGTCCTGCGGGTCGTCCTCGTACATGGCGATCTCCTCGAGCACGACCTCGCGCTCGGTGTCGGCGTCCTCGAAGGCGGGGCGCCAGACCATGTCGCTGATCACCTCCAGCGCGCGCGGGAGATGGCGATCGAGGACGCGGGAGTAGACCGACGTCGTCTCCTTGCCGGTGCCCGCGTTCAGCTCGGCCCCCATCCCGTCGAAGATCTGGTCGATCTCCAGGGAGCCGAAGCGCTCGGAGCCGCGGAACAGAAGGTGCTCGAGCAGGTGCGAGAGCCCCGCCTGCTCGTCGGTCTCCGCGCACGAGCCGGTGCCGATCCAGAACCCGAGCGCGGCGGATCGCACGGAGGGCATCGCCTCCGTTACGACCCGCACGCCCGAGTCGAGCTCGGTCAGCCGGTGCTCGTCCACCGCGGGCGCTCCAGCGTCAGCGGCGATCGCGATCGCGCCCGCCGCCCCGGCGCGGGCGGCCGCTGCCGCGATCGCCCCGGTCGCCGCTGCCCTCGCGGTCGCGTCCGCCACGGCCCTCGCGGCGGCCGCCGCCGCCGTTGCCCGCGCTGGACATCGCCGCCAGCTCCTCCGACGACTTGCCGGCGATCGAGGGGTCGTCGGCGAGACGCAGGCCGATGCGGCCGCGCTCGCGGTCGACCTCGACCACCTTCACCTTGAGCTCGTCGCCCTTGTTGAGGACGTCCTCGACGGCGTCGACGCGCTCGCCGGGCGAGATGTTCGAGATGTGCAGGAGCCCGTCCGTGCCCTTGTTGAGCTCGACGAACGCCCCGAAGGTCGTGGTCTTCACGACCTTGCCGTCGAACTCGTCGCCGATCTCGACCTCCTTGGTCATGGCGCGGATGCGCTCCACGAGCGCGTCGCCCAGCTCGCCGTTGGCCGAGTAGACCAGGACCTGGCCCTCGTCGTTGACGTCGATCTGGGACTCGAACTCCTCCTGGAGGGCGCGGATGGTCTCCCCGCCCTTGCCGATGAGCAGCCCGATCTGCGACGGATCGATCTCGATGGAGCCGATGCGCGGCGCGTACTGCGAGAGCTCGCTGCGCGGGGCATCGATCGTCTCGGCCATCTTGCCGAGGATGAACTTCCGGGCATCGTGGGCCTGCTGGAGGGCGTCGCGCAGGATCTCGAACGTGACGCCCGAGATCTTGATGTCCATCTGCAGCGCGGTGATGCCCTGCTCGGTCCCGGCGACCTTGAAGTCCATGTCTCCGAGGTGATCCTCCACGCCCGCGATGTCGGTGAGGACGACGTACTCGTCGCCCTCCTTGATCAGGCCCATGGCGATGCCGGCCACCGGGCGCTTGATCGGCACGCCGGCGTCCATCAGCGACAGGCTGGAGCCGCAGACGCTCGCCATCGAGGACGAGCCGTTGGACTCGAGGATGTCCGAGACCACGCGGATCGTGTAGGGGAACTCGTCCGTGCTGGGGATCATCGGCACCAACGCCCGCTCGGCGAGCGCGCCGTGGCCGATGTCGCGGCGCTTGGGACCGCGCATGAACCCGGCCTCCCCGACCGAGAAGGGCGGGAAGTTGTAGTGGTGCCAGTAGAACTTGGCCGTCTGCAGCCCGAGCGTGTCGAGGCGCATCTCCTCGCGCATCGTGCCCAGAGCGACCACGCTGATGGCCTGCGTCTGGCCGCGCGTGAACAGCGCCGAGCCGTGCGTGCGCGGGGCGACGCTGACCTCGATGTCGATCTCGCGGATCTCGTCGGCCTTGCGGCCGTCGGGCCGCTTCTTCTCGACCGCGATCCGCTGGCGGATGATCGCCTTCTCGAGCTTGTCGAAGGCCATCTGGGCCGCGGCGCGCTTCTCCGCCGGAGTCCTCGGCCTCGGGGTCTCCGGCGTACTGCTCCAGGACCTGCTCCTCGACGAGCTTGCAGGCGTTCTGGCGCTCGAGCTTGTCCTCCACCTGGGTGGCCTTGTCGAGCGCGTCGCCGTGCGAGGCCTTGATCTGCTCGAGCAGCGCCTCGTCGACCTTCGGCTCGACGACCTCCATCTTCGGCTTGCCGGCCTTCTCGGCCAGCTCGCGCTGGAGCGCGCACAGCTTCTTGATGTTGTCGTGCGCGATGTCGAGAGCGTCGAGGATCTCCGCCTCGGAGATCTCGCTCGCGCCCGCCTCGACCATCAGGATCGCGTCCTCGGTCCCGGCCACGACGAGGTCGAGCTCGGTGTTCTCGAGCAGGTCCTCCTCGTTGGGGTTGACGACGAAGTTGCCGTCGATCTTGCCGATCCGCACCGCGCCCACGGGCGTCGGCAACGGGATGTCGGAGATCATCAGCGCGGCGCTCGCGCCGTTCATCGCCAGGATGTCGTACGGGTGGACGTGGTCGATCGAGAGCGGGATCGAGACGAGCTGCGTCTCGTAGCGCCAGCCCTTGGGGAAGAGCGGCCGCAGCGGACGGTCGATCATGCGAGCGGTCAGCGTGCCCTTCTCCCCCGCGCGGCCTTCGCGCTTGAAGAACGAGCCGGGGATCTTCCCGGCCGCGTACATCCGCTCCTCGACATCCACCGTCAGCGGGAGGAAGTCGACGTCGCGGAGGTTCCCTGCCGTCGCGGTGCCGAGGACCATCGTGTCCCCTGCCCGGACGACGACCGCGCCGGAGGCCTGCTTGGCCATGCGGCCGGTCTCGAACGAGATCTCCGTACCAGCAATCTCGACGGAGACCGTCGTTACTTCTGCCATGTGTTCCTTTCCTGCCCGCCCTTTCGTTCGGTCGGCGGGCTATCTACCTACGATCTCTTCGATACGTTCGCCACCATCGTAGCGAGCAGGTCGTCCGAGGGCACACCGGCATACGGGCGACCGGCGACGAACAGCGTAGGCGTGGTCGCGACGCCCGCGCGGATGCCCGAGTCGAAGTCGCGCTTGACCCGCGCGAGCACCTCCTCCGAGCGCCGGTCGGCGTCGAAGCGGTCGACGTCGAGGCCCAGCTGCTCGGCGCGAGCCCACAGATGGGGGTCCTCGAGGCGTCCCTGGTCGGCGTAGAGGCTGTCGTGCATCTCCCAGAACCGTCCTTGCCGCCCGGCCGCCTCGGCCGCGGCGGCGGTGGCCCAGGCGCGCGGGTGCTTCGAGCGCACGGGGAAGTGGCGGAAGGCGCGGCGGAGCGGCAGGGGGTCGAGCCGGGCGTGCGCCAGCAGGCAGAAATGGCACTCGAAGTCCGCGTACTCGACGACCAGCGGCGCGTCGGCCGGGCCCCGGACGTGGTCGTCGGACGCGAGCGGCGGCAGCGGGGCGCTGCCGAGCTCGGTCATGGCCGGCCCCGCCTCAGGCCGCGAGGCCGTCGAAGATTAGGTTGGCGCCGGGCAGCTCGCCCGGGTTGTCGGCCTCGTAGCTCCACTTGACGATCCCGTCGGGGTCGACGATGACGAGCGCGCGCTTCGGGAAGCCGCCGGGGTGGTAGACCCCGAACGCCCGGCACGTCTCGCCCTTGGGCTCGAAGTCCGACAGCATGGGGATCGAGACGCCGAGCTTCTCGCGGAACGCCCTCAGCGACCAGGTGGCGTCGCATGACACGCCGTAGAGCTGGGCGCCCCGGGCCTCGAACTCGTCCAGCACCTCCTGGTAGACGCTGAACTGGTCGGTGCAGACGGGGCTGAAGGCGAACGGGAAGAACACGAGGACCGTCGTCGAGCCCTTCAGGTCCGCGAGCGCGAGCCGGCCGCCGTCCTCGGTCTGCAGTGTGAAGTCGGGCGCCGGAGTGCCGGGCGCGACGACGCTCACCGCCGGAGGCCGAGCTCCGAGACGATCGCGCGGTAGCGCTCGATGTCCTTGCGCTGGAGATAGCGCAGCAGACGCCGGCGCTGGCCGACGAGCATCAGCAGCCCGCGGCGGGAGTGGTGGTCCTTGCTGTGCCCGCGCAGGTGCTGTGTCAGGTCGTTGATGCGCTCGGTGAGCAGGGCGATCTGGACCTCGGCGGTGCCGGTGTCGCCCTCGCCCTTGCCGAACTTGGCGACGAGCTCCTGCTTGCGTTCAGCGGTGACGCTCATGCGGCGGCGAACCGTAGCAAACGGCCGTTCGCGTCCTAGGCGGCGTGGCGGGCGCAGATCTCCCGGGCCTGCTGCACGTCCTTGTCGATCTGCTCGGTCAGTGTCTCGACGGACGGGAACAGCTTCTCGCCGCGCAGACGCTGGAGGAAGTCGATGCGCAGCTCACGGCCGTAGAGGTCGCCGTCGAAGTCGATCAGGTAGGCCTCGATCAGCACGCCACGGCCGGTCTCGAACTGGGGGCGCACGCCGATGTTCACGGCGGCGGGCCCGCCGTCGGCGAGCGCCGCGTAGACGCCCTGGTCGGGGCGCACGAGGCGGTCGTCGGGAACGAGGTTGGCCGTCGGAAACCCCAGCTCGCTCCCGCGGCCGTCGCCGTGGACGACCTCGCCGCGCACCTGGAACGGGCGCCCGAGGAAAACGCTGGCGTGCGCGACCTCGCCCGCCGAGACGAGGCCGCGGATGTGGCTGGAGGACACCGTCTCCCCCTCGACCTCGACCAGCTCGTGGATCGTGGTCTCGAAGCGCTCGTCGGCCTCGAGCATCGCGGCGTCGCCCGCCGCCTTGTGGCCGAAGCGGAAGTTGCGCCCGACCGCCACGTGCGTCGCGCCCAGACCCTCCACGAGCACTCGGCCGACGAAGTCCTGGGCGTCCCGGGCGGCGAACTCGGCGTCGAACGGGATGACGACCATCTCGTCGGCTCCCAGCGCCTCGACTAGCTCGGCCTTGGTGTCTTGCCGGGTGAGGAGCTTGGGGGTGGCGTCGGGCGCGATCACCGACATCGGATGCGGGTCGAAGGTCAGCACGGTGTCGCTGTCCGCGATCACCTCCTGGTGGCCGAGGTGCACGCCGTCGAACACGCCGACGGCGACGCGGCGGGGTCGAGGCTCGGCGTCGGGGAGCGAGACGACGTTCACGACGAGCGGAAGCCTACGACGGGCTTGAGCATGCCGTCCTCTCGCGGTTCGGCGATCGCGATCAGGCCGCGCTCGTCGAGCAGCCTCGTCGGCCCCTCGGCCTCGCCCGGGACGGCGACCCCGTGCGAGGCGCGGCGGGCGTCATCGCCCTCCAGCCGATGCTGCGGCAGGAAGGCGAGCGCGTCGCTCAGCGGAACGATCGTGCTCCCATCGGCGTCCTGCGACGCGGAACGCCCCGATCGCCGTGCGGCGCAGGGCCTCGGTGTAGGCATCGCCCAGGTCGGCGACCAGGCTGCGGACGTAGGTGCCCGACGAGCATTCGATCTCGAGCTCGACGCGGTCGCCCTCGCGCCGGACCTCCTCGAAGCGGTGCACCGTCACCGTGCGCTCGGGCAGCTCGACCTCCTCCCCCCTCCGCGCGCGCCTGTACGCCCGCTCGCCCTCCACCTTGAGCGCCGAGTAGGCAGGCGGGCGCTGCGTGACCTCGCCGGTCGGGAGCACCAGCTGCTCGGGGATCGGCGTCCCGGTTTCGACGATCTCCCCCTCCGGGTCGCCCGTGCTCGACACCGCGCCGAACCGGGCCGTGGCCGCATAGGTCTTGGGCAGCGCCATGAAGTAGCGCTGAGCCCGCGTCGCCCGCCCCACCAGCACGAGCAGCAGTCCGGTCGCGAAGGGATCGAGCGTCCCGGCATGCCCGACCCTCCGTTTCCCCGGCAGCTCGCGGCGCACGGCCGCCACGATGTCGTGAGAGGTCTTGCCGGCGGGCTTGTCGCAGAGGATGACGCCGTCGGGCACTACAACTGCGCGGCGATCTCGCGGCGCAGGAAGGCGATCAGCTCGGGCCACTCCATCGAGGTGGAGAAGCCCGCCGCCTGGCGGTGGCCGCCGCCGCCCTGGGCGCGGGCGATCGCCGAGACGTCGACGCGCTCGTTCGTGGCGCGCAGCGAGACCTTCCTGCGGCCCTCCTGGCCGTCCCCGAGGAGGTCGCGGACCAGCCCCGCGACCGCGGTGCCGTGGACGGAGCGCAGGTGATCGACGACACCCTCGGAGAAGTTCTCCGCGGCGCCGGTCTCCGCGTAGTCCTGGGCGCTGAGGCGGGTGATGGTCAGACGGCCCTCGTCGTAGCGCTCGACGTTCGACAGCGCCCGCGCCAGCAGCTCGAGCTTCCCGAACGGGATGCCCTCATAGAGACGCCGGTACATCTCGTGCACGTCGACGCCGGCGGCGATCAGCTCGGCCGCCATGACGTGAGCCCCGGTGCCCGTGTTCTCGTACATGAAGCGCCCGGTGTCGGTGACCAGGCCGACGTAGAGCGCCTCCGCGATGGTCATCGAGGGCTCGACGCCCAGCCCGCGCATGAGGTCCCAGACGATCTCCGCCGTGCACGACGCCTCGGGCACGACATGGTCGACCGTTCCGAAGTGCGTGTTGTCGTGGTGGTGGTCGATGTTGAGGATGTGCGCCCCGTCGCGCTTGAGCACGTCCGCGGGGTTGCGGTCGATGTTGCCGCAGTCCAGGAACACGATCGTGCGCTCCTCGACGTCCTCGGGGGGGACGCTGATGAGCCCGTCGAGCAGGAAGAAGCGGTACTCGTAGGGCAGCGGGAACTCGTCGGCGGCCATGAACATCAGGCTGTCCTTGCCGAGGCGGCCGAGGATCTCGTTCATGGCCACGAGGGAGCCGAGGGCATCGCCGTCGGGGTTCTCGTGCGTGACCAGGATGAAGCGGTCCGCGTCGCGCAGCTCACGGAGGATCTTCTCCCGGGACGCCGTCGTGTCGGTGGCCGCCGGCGCCGAGCTCACCCCCCGGCCTCCCGGTCGATCAGCTCGGACAGGCGCATCCCGCGCTCGATGCTGTCGTCGTAGACGAAGTCGAGCGTCGGCGTGTGCTTGAGCGTCAGCTCGCTCGCCACGCGCCGCTGGAGGAAGCCGTGGGCGGAGCGCAGACCCTCGAGCGAGGCCTCGCGCGCCGATGGGTCGCCGAGCACGCTCACGTAAACGCGGGCATGGCGAAGATCTGGGCTGGTTCTCACGGCGGTCACGGTGACAAAACCGACCCGCGGGTCCTTCAGGTCCGTCGCGACGGCGTCGCTCAGCACCTGCCGCACGGCCTCGTCCACCCGGCGGAGACGGTCGGAGCGCATCCTATCCATGGAGGTCTTGGAGAGAGGTCACCACGCGCTGGACGCGAGCGCCCTGCGGAAAGCGGGCGTCGAGCCAGCCCTCGAGGCGATCGGCCGCCTCGTCGAGCGGGAGCGTGGACCCGGCGGCGAGCGCGGCCAGCAGCGTCGCCCGCTGCCAGCGGTCCTGATGGCCGACCTCGGCCACGGACGCGCCCACACGCTGGCGCAGATGCGCCTTGACCGGAGCGAGCTCCTTGCGCTTGGCCTTCAGGCTTCCGGCGTCCGGGAAGTGCAGGTCGATCTGCAGGATGGAGACGAAGCCGGCCGGCTCCAGGCTGCGCCTATTCGAGCTCGCGCTCGACCTTGCGCGTGGCATAGACCTCGAGGATGTCGCCTTCCTTGACGTCCTGGAAGTCCTTGAGCACGATCCCGCACTCCTGGCCCGCCGTGACTTCCTTGACGTCGTCCTGGAAGCGCCGCAGGGAGGCGATCTCGCCGTCGTAGACGACGGTTCCGTCGCGCACGAGGCGCGCCTTGGCGCCCGGCGTGACCTTGCCCTCGTTGACGACCGAGCCGGCGATCGTGCCGACCCGCGATGCCTTGAAGAGCTGCTTGATCTCGACCTCGCCCAGGGTCTCCTCGACCTCTTCGGGCTCGAGCATGCCCTCCATGGCGGCGCGGAGGTCCTCGATGACGCGGTAGATCACGGTGTAGGTGCGGATCTCCACGCCCTCGCGCTCGGCCGCCGCGCGGGCGTCGCCCACGGGGCGCACGTTGAAGCCGAGCACGACGCCCTCCGAGGCGGCCGCGAGCATGACGTCGGACTCGTTGATCCCGCCGACGCCGCGGTGGACGATGGTCACCGCCACCTCGCGCTGCGGAAGCTTGGCGATCTCGTCCTCGAGCGCCTCGAGCGAGCCGGCCACGTCGGCCTTGAGCACGAGCGCCAGCTCCTGCACCTGGCCCTGCTGGGCGCGCTTGAAGACGTCCTCCAGCGAGACCTTCATGCCCGAGCGCCGGGCGATCGACTCCGTCTTCAGGCGCTGCGCCCGCTCGCCGGCGAGCTGGCGGGCGCGGCGGTCGTTCTCGACGACGTGGACGTGCTCGCCCGCCTCGGGGACGCCGTCGAAGCCGAGGATCTCCACCGGCTCGCCCGGCTCCGCCTGCTTGACGCGCTCGCCCACGTAGTCGTGCATGGCGCGCACCTTGCCCCAGTGGGCGCCGGCGACGATGGGGTCGCCGACCTGGAGCGTGCCGCGCTGGACGAGAATCGTCACGACGGGGCCGCGACCCGGGTCGAGCTTGGACTCGATCACCGTGCCCGAGGCCTCGGTGTCGGGGTTGGCCTGCAGCTCCTCGAGCTCGGCCACGACGGTGATCGTCTCGAGGAGGTCGTCCAGGCCCTGCTTCGTCTTGGCCGAGACGTCGACGAACTCGGTGTCGCCGCCCCACTCCGCCGGGTTGAGGCCGCGCTGGGCCATGTCGGCACGGACGCGGTCGGGCTGCGCGCCCTCCTTGTCGATCTTGTTGACGGCCACGAGGATCGGGACGTCGGCCGCCTTGGCGTGGTCGATCGCCTCGTCGGTCTGCGGCTTCACGCCGTCGTCGGCGGCCACGACGATGACGGCGATGTCCGTCACGCCGGCGCCGCGAGCGCGCATGGCGGTGAACGCCTCATGGCCGGGGGTGTCCAGGAAGGTGATCTTCTTGTCGCCGTGGTGCACCTGGTAGGCGCCGATGTGCTGGGTGATCCCGCCCGCCTCGCCGGCCACGACCTCCGTCTCGCGGATGGCGTCGAGCAGCGAGGTCTTGCCGTGGTCCACGTGGCCCATGATCGTCACGACCGGCGGGCGGTCGACCAGGTCCTCGTCGGCGTCCTCGAACTCGGGCTCGGCCTCGACGTCGTCGGCCGCGTGGACGATCTCGATCTCCTTGGAGAACTCCTCGGCGAGCACCTGAATCGCCTCGTTCGAGAGGGTCTGGGTGAGCGTGGCCATCTCCCCCAGGCTCATGAAGGTCTTGATCACCTCGGGCACGGGCACGCCGAGCGACTCGGCGGTCTCCTTGACCGTCGAGCCGGAGTTGATGCGGATGACGTCGAGCGCGCGGGCGGCGGGCGCGGCGCGATCGCCCGTGACCTCGGCCTCGACCTCGCGGCGACGCCGTCCGCGGCGTCGTCCGCGGCGCGGCTTCTGCGAGGGCGGCGGGCCGCCGCGGCCGTCCTGGCGCCGGGAGGCCTGGGAGTCGATGACGACGCGGCGCCGTCCGCCCCCGGAGCCGGGCGCGCGCTCGCCGGCCAGCGAGTCGCGGGTCGGGCGCTGCTTCGCCGGTTGCGCGCCGCCCTCCGGCGCGTCGGCCGGCGGCGCGTCCGCCGCGGGCGGCTGACCGTCGCCCGGCGAGGCGGTGGCCTCGGGCTCGGCGGGCGCCTGCGCCTTCGGCGCGGCGCCATTGCCGCCGAGGGCCTTGAGCGCCTCGGTCTCCTCGACCGAGGACGCCGCGGCCTTGACCTCGATCCCGGCAGCCTGGAGCTTGGCGATCAGCTCCTTGCTGGTCAGCCCCTGCTCCTTGGCGATCTCGTGGACGCGCTTCTTGGCCATCAGGTGTCGCCCGCCTCCGCGCGCTGCTCGGTGGGGGCGGGATCACCGCCGTCGGCCGCGGCCGGCTCGACGGACGATTCCTCGACCGCGGGCGCCTTGTCGGCGGGCGGCTCGCCCTCCGCCTCCTCGAGGGTCGCCTCGGCCTCGGCGACCACCTCGGCGGCCTTGTCCTCGGCATCCGGCGTGATCTCGTCCGGCGGCGGCCGGCTCCTCCTGCGGCTCGGGCTCGGGCGCCGTGGACTCGTCGCCCGCCGCGTCCTCGACCGCGAGCGCCTCGGCGGGCTCGGGCTCGGCCTCGGCGGTGGCCGTCGCGGCGCCCGTGACCAGGGCGACCTCGTCGCCGTCCACGCCGGCCAGGGCCTGGTGGGCTTCCAGGCCGCAGTAGCGCGACCCGGCAAGCGCGGCGTTGGGGCAGCGCCGGCCGGAGGTGAGGATGGCGGCGCAGCGCCCGCCCAGCTCCTCCTCCTCGCCGTAGCCGCTCTCGGCCTCCTCGGAGGCAAACTCCTGCTCGGACTTGATGTCCACCCGCCAGCCGGTCAGACGCGCCGCCAGACGGGCGTTCTGGCCCTCGCGCCCGATGGCGAGCGAGAGCTGGTCGTCGGGGACCACGACGGTCGCCTGGCGGTTGTCGTCGTCGACGTAGACCTCGCGCACGCGGGCGGGCGACAGCGCCTTGGCCACGAAGCGGGCGGGCTCGTCGTTGTAGGGGATGATGTCGATCTTCTCGCCGCGCAGCTCGCTCACGACCATCCGCACGCGCGATCCGCGCGGCCCCACGCACGCGCCGACCGGGTCGACGCCGTCGGCGTGGGAGATGACGGCGATCTTCGAGCGGTAGCCGGGCTCGCGCGCGACGTTGGTGATCTCCACCAGGCCGTCGGCGATCTCCGGCACCTCGAGCTCGAACAGCTTCTTGATCAGCTCCGGGTCGCGGCGCGAGACGATGATCGACGGCCCCTTCGTCGAGGCCGAGACCTCCTTGATGACCGCCTTGATGCGGCTCGAGTGCTCGTAGCGCTCGCCGTCGACCTGCTCGGACTTCGGCAGCAGCGCCTCGACCCGCTCGCGCAGCTGCACCAGGGTGTAGCGCGAGTCGGACTGCTGGACGAGACCCGTCACGAGCTCGCCCACGCGGTCGCGGTACTCCTCGAACATCATGTCGCGCTCCGCCTCGCGGATGCGCTGGAGGATCACCTGCTTGGCGGTCTGGGCCGCGATTCGCCCGAAGTCGTCGGGCGTGACGTCGCGCTCGTCGATCTGGTCGCGGTAGAGCTCGAACTTCTCGGGATCGATCTCCGGGTCCTCGGGCTCGCGCATCTCGCCCGTCTCGGGGTCGACCGTCGTGCCCTCGTCGATCGTCTCCACGATCAGCTGGGCCTCGAGGCGCTCCGGGACGATCAGCTCGAAGACGACGAAGTCGCCCGTCTCGCGGTCCATCTCGACGCGGGCGTACTTGGCCGAGCCGGGCTGCTTCTTGTAGGCCGACAGAAGCGCGTCCTCGAGAGCGACCATGAGCTTCTCGTGCGAGATGCCCTTCTCGGCCGCAAGCGCGCGGGTGGCCTCCAGGATCTCCTTCGACATGTTCTAGTCACCTACCAAGTTGGAACGCCTGATCTCGGCGTAGGGGATCGACACGACGCCGTCAGGCGCGGCCACCGTCACGTCGGACTCACTGGCCCCGACGAGCTCTCCGGTGACGCTGCGAGCGCTCCTGGTGGACGGGGACGCGAGTGCGGATGCGGGCACGGCGGCCCAGGAAGCTGCGGAAGTGCTCGGGCCGGGTCAGCGGCCGCTCGGGCCCGGGCGAGGACACCTCGAGCGCGTACGTGGCGCGCAGCGGCGCCAGATGGCTCGTGACGCGCTCGCACAGCTCGAGGGTCACGCCGGAGGGATGGTCGATGAACAGGCGCAGCGTGCTCCCGCCGACGACCTCGGCGAGCAGCACCTCGACATCGGGCTCGACCACGGCGAGCCGCTCCTCGATGTCGGACTGGATACTGCTCATTGATTCCCTCCTGAAACGAAAAGAAGTGGGCCAGTGCCCACTTCCGAAACGGCCCCGGCCCCGAAGGCCGGCTTATCGAAAGCTTCAATACGAGGATAGCACCGGAATGTCCGAACTTCAGCGCGCCGCGGCCGCCGTAGTCGACCACTATCTCGCCGCCCTGGAGGGCGAAACGCGACGCGTGGCCGACCGGGAATGGGGGCTCACGGTGGACGCGGCGGGATGGCCTTTGCACGTGGGAGTGGCGATCCGCGACGGGCTCCTGCGCGCGCAGGCCGAGGTCGTCGGCGCCGGTCAGATCGACCCCCACGCCCTCCTGCGATGGAACCGCGGCCTGCCCCATGCGCGCTTCGCGGAGACCGGGTCCGGGGACGTGTGGGTGGAGGCCGACCTGGCCCTCGAGGCGGTGACCCCGGAGCGCCTGGACGGCTTCCTCGGGCTCTTCGTACGCGTCGCGACGCAGGCCCGCGAGTCGGCCGCCTAGCTGTTTTCCTCAGCCCGCGTGCTCGGCCCGAACGCGCATCGAGGGGTCGTCCGGCCGCGGTCGGCTCGGGCACCATCGGTGCCGACGTAGGACGGCCTACCGCACCTAGCCGTGAGCTCGACGAACGGCCCGGTCGACCGGCCGCCGTTCGCGAGCGCCGGTCCGACGCCCAGCTAGCCGAGGAAGCGCACGATCGAGAAGTCCGTATCGAGGGCCTCGTCGCCGCCGGTCGCCGCGGAGCCCGCGGTGACGATCTTCCCGCTCGGCTCGAGGACCAGCGCGTGGGCGGTGTCGAGGTCGACCTCGATCAGGTTGTGTCTCGCCACCCCCCGCCGACCGAAGGCGGCGCTGGGCACGCCGTTGAGGCCGACGCGGGCGACGAAGGTCTCGCTGGTGCCGCCCGCGGCGAAGATGCCGCCGTGGCGATCGCGCTTCAGCGCGTCGATGGCCAGGCCCGCCGGGTCGGAGAAGCGCACGAGGCCGCTCCGCCCGAACCCGCGGTTGAGCCGGCCGCGCGCGTCGTAGCGGGCCAGCAGCGCCGGCTGGGACGCCGGGGCGAGGACTCCGCCGACGATCGGCCCGCCGTCCGGCCCGATGACGACCGCTCGGGCGTCACCCCGGATCCCGGGAGTGAAGCCGCGCACGCCGAAGCCGCGATCGAGCGTGCCGTTGGCGCGAAGCCGCGTCATCACGGCATACGGCCCGGATTGGCCGGCGACGACGATCCGCCCCCGGCTGTCGATCGCCATCGCCCGGGCGACGTCGCGGCCGGGGCCGCGGTCCACGAGCGAGACGCCGCCCGAGCCGAATCCGGGGTCGAGGCGGCCGTCCCCGGTCAGGCGGGCGATCGCCATGTGCCCGTCGGACTCCCCGGCGACGAGGATGCGGCCACCCGCCCGCAGGATCACGGCGTTCGCCTTGCCCCCGAGGCCGGGCAGGTCGGCGTTCGCGACGCCCCCGTCGCCGAAGGACGGGTCGAGGGCGCCGGCGGCCGTGTAGCGGGCGACGAGCATGCGGTCGTCCGCCCAGCCGGCGACGACCACACCTCCGTCGGTGAGCCTCGCCATGGCCCTCGCGCCCTCCTGGGCGGACGGAAGGTCGGTCACGACCCGGCCGCCGGTCCCGAAGCTGGAGTCGAGCCGCCCACGGGAGGTCAGGCCGACGAGGGCGATCCGCGACCGGGACGTGGGATCCGTCGACGATGTCGGGGCGTCGCTCCATCCCGCGGCCACGAGGCGGCCGTCCGGCCGGCGCACGACCGCGCGGGCGATCGCCTCGTGCACCGCGTCGAAGTTCATGCGCGGATAGACGACGCCCCGCGTCCCGAAGGTCGGGTCGAGCGCCCCGGGCCGGGCGTTGGCCTCCGCAGGCGCAGCCGCGGCGATCGTGAGCCCGGCGGCGGCGACCAACATCCATGCCCTGATCCTCATGCCCGTGAAACGATCCGACGGGCGGGTTGTTGCGACGTCAGGCGGCTCGTGCCGTCGCCAGAGCGGCGCGGACGCGGTACAGCTTGTAGTCCGTGCGTTCCGGGCGCATGCACGCGGCGAGCGCCAGGGGGCCGCGCGCCTCGGCGTGGCGGCCGAGCTGCTGAAGCGATCGCCCGAGGCAGAACAGCGCGTAGTCGTTGGTCGGCGCGTGCTCGACCACGGCCTCGAACTCGGTCCGGGCCTCCTCGTAGCGCGCGGAGTGGAAGAAGGCCCGCCCGAGCCCCTCGCGGATCGACGTCTTCTCCGGCGCCAGGTCGCGCGCGCGCGCGAGCGCCACGGCCGCCGCGTGGTGGTCGCCGGCCTCCAGCAGCGCCATGCCGCGGCGATACAGGTCGTAGACGGACTCCATGTGACTCAGTGTAGGCAACCGTTCAACGGCCCCGGCGCGGCGGCAGCGCCCACAGCGCGCGCAGGCGCCCGCTCAGGCCGAGACCGTGCGCCAGAGCACGGCGCAGGTCTCGCCGCTGCCCGACCGTCGGCCCGTTCGCGGCGAACCCGAAGCGCCGGGCCCGCAGGGTCCGCAGGTACGCCGACGCGCCCGCGTCGAAGCGGAAGCGCGCCTCGAGCGCGGCCAGCGTCGTGCGGCCCTCGAGGGGGCGGCCGGTGCGCTGGAGAGCGCGGCGCAGCTCGTCGAGGTCGGGGTCATCCCCGCCCCATCCGCGGTCCCCGCGCCGGCGCACGCGGCGCACCGCCAGGGTGCCGAGACCGGCCAAGGCCGCCGCCGCGGCGAGCAGCGCCGCGATCCCCGCGGCACCGAGGCCACCCGAGCCCTCGCCGCCGCCCGCCGCCCGCGGCCCCGGCTCGGGCCGGTCGCCGCGCGTCGGCGGGCGGCCTCCCAGCCCCGCCGGCGCCGTCGCGTCCGGGAGATCGAGGTTGATGAGCTGCGAGCGCGCCGGGGAGGCCGGCGGCGTCGGGTCGAACGTCGCCCAGCCATACCCGGGGAACCACACCTCCACCCAGGAGTGGGCGTCGATGTCGCGGATCACGTAGTCGCCGCGCTTGGCGCTGAAGCTGCCGGGAGAGAACCCGCCCACCACCCGCGCGGGCACGCCGCCCATGCGCAGAAGCAGCGCCATCGCGCCCGAGAACTGCTGGCAGTACCCGACGCGCTCGTCGAACAGGAAGCTCTCCAGGGGAACCCTGTGGCGCAGCGGCGACTCGGAGTAGGCGAAGCCGTCAGCCAGGTACGCGAGCACCCGGCGCACGTACTCGTACGGGGTGCGAGAGCTCGCGGCGAGGCGCCGCGCCAGGGCCCACGTCCGTGGATAGACCGACTGGCGCATGGCGGCGTCGCCATTGAGGGCGATCGGGTCGCCGAAGAACGTGAAGATGGCCGGGGAGCCACCGCTGCCGAAGGTGGGGAAGCGAACATCGACCTCCGCCGGAAGCCCGGCCCGCCGCGCCTTGGCGGCCAGCGGGACGCGGAGGGCGAAGTAGCGGGGCGAGAGCTCCGGGTAGGAGATCGGCGCAGCGGCCATCTGTCTGGGCGACGGGCGCGGGACGTAGACGTCGGCCGCGTAGGAGTCTCCGCGCTTGAGCGTCTCCTCGAACGCGTAGGTGCCGGGACTCGCCGTGGCGACCGGGGAACTGGGCGGATGCACGACGTCGAGCGTCGTTCCGGCTCCGATCACGTCGGTGCTGTCGAGGGAGCGAATCGTGACCTCGATTCGCTGGCGCCACTGGCGACGATTCTGGAAGTTGGACGGCAGCTCGCTCGTGAGCGGCGTGCGCGCACGCGCCAGAGCGGTCGAGGCACGCCAGCGAAGGCCGTCGAAGTCGTCCAGGTTCTCCGCCTTCCAGTAGGCCGGGCGCTTGGCCTTGACCCGCAGGACCTCGCGCCCGTCGCGTGGCCAGTCGAGCGGCCCGTAGCGGTGGGAGAAGTCGAAGCTGACGCTGGCGGCCGGCGCGAACGACTCGGCGATCTTCTCGTAGTCGACCCACGCCTGCGGCCGGTCCAGGGCGGGCGCGACCACCATTCCGACGGCGACGGCACCGCCGAGCGCGACGGCGGCGCCGGCCCCACCGCTCCGCGGCACGCGCTCCAGCCACAGGAACGCGGCCAGCAGCACGGCGAAGGCGCCCCCGCGCAGGAACTGGTGGCTCGTCGTCAGGTCGACCGCGGGCACCGCGTAGAGCACGCACAGCAGCGTGGCCCCGGCGGCGTGGCCCGGGGCCCCGCGCCCGCGCACCGGCCAGAACGTGACCGCGGCGGCGAGCGCGACCAGCAATGCGGCCCCGCTGAGGATGACGATCCGCGGCCAGGCGTCCACTCCGGCGTAGGGGACCCGAACGTCGGGGAGGGTCTGCAGTCCCTGCGAGACGCCCGCGCCCAGCTCTCCCCATCCGCTGGGCAGGAGCAGGCGTATCGGCACCCCGGCGGCCACCAGCGCGGCGGCGCCGGCCACGAGCACGACGCCCGCTGCCGCGGCGTGCCGCGCGGCGCGCGGGAGCGGCACCAGGGCGCCCAGGACGAGCCCGGCGAGGGCGGCGACTCCGACCGCCGCGAGCATCCGCCCCCCGACCCGCTCCTCCACGAGCAGCGCCCAGTGCAGCGCGCCGAACGCCGCCAGCGGCACGAACGCGGCGAGCCTGGCCGCGCGCGGCTCCAGCAGCGGCCCCGCCCGCGGAGCCGTCCGCGCCGCCGGCCGCCGCCCGACTCCGGCGAGCGCGCTCATGTCGTCCCGCCCAGCGAGCCCGTCGCCGCCGCGGCGGCGGGGCGACGGGAACCGGCCCGCCCGAGGGCGTAGCCCCGGCAGCCGGCCACGGTGAGGACCTCGGCCCGGCCCGTCAGCTCGCCCGGAACGACGAGCACGCGCGAGCCGGGCGCCCGCTCGAGCGCGCGCGGGACGCGCGCCAGCCCGCGGGCTGCGACGTAGAACACGGGACCCGTGCGCGTGGCCAGCCCGGCCAGGGGTGGCGGCGGCCCCTCCTCGACGAGGGCGAGCCGCGCCCACGTCGCGGGCCAGGCGCCGAGGTCGCGCTCGATGCGCGTCGCGCGGCGCTCGCCGGGAAGCAGCACGGCGCAGCCGACGGCTCGCGCCAGGGCGATCACGAGCGATGCCGCCGCCCGCACGGCGGCGTCGAGGTCCTCGGGCCGGCGCGGGGCGCAGGGGTCGAGCACGACGAGCGGACGCCCGTCGCCGTCGGGGCGCAGCCGGCGCTCGAGCAGCCCGGCGCCGCGGGCCAGCGGCGGCCAGTGGATCCGTGAGGCCGGGGAGCCCGGGCGGTAGGCGCGCAACCCGTCCAACTCCACCTCGGCGGCTCCCGCCAGCGCGGCCAGGGCGCGCCCGGCGCCCGACGCGTCGCGCTCGGGGCGGACCTCCACCGGCTCCGTGCGCGGGAGCACGAGCACGTCGACCGGCGCCGTGTCGTTCGGCGCGAGCGTGCGCACGGCGAGGGACAACGGGTCGCGGAGCACGAGGCGCGGCGGCTCGAGCCGGCGCAGGCCGCGGCGGGCGAAGCGCACCTCGATCCGGATCCGCTCGCGTCGGCGTCCCGCATGCACCGGCGCGGGCGCGCCCAGCAACGGCTCGATCACCTCGCCTCCGGGCAGCGGTAGCGGCGCCGTGACGTCCAGGCGCACCGACAGCGCCTCGTCCTCGACGACGCGCTTGGCTCCCACCGTGCGCTCCACACGCGCCCCGCGCGCGGCCAGCGCAACCCATGCGGCCGACACGGCGGCCAGCGCGACGAAGGCGATGCCCCCCACGAACAGCGGCTCGGCGTCGAATGCCCCGCCCGCCAGCGCGAGCACCAGGCCGAGCGCGACGGCGGCAAGGGAGGGGCGCATGACTACGGGAGGGTTGCGGCCGTGGCCCGCATCACAGCGCGGGGGTCGCCCCGATGGCGTCCGCGATCACGTGGCGGCGCACGTCCTCGGCCGGCTCTCCCACCGTCTCGGGGGCGAGCAGCAGGCGGTGGGCCAGGACGGGCTGCGCGAGCGCCTGGACGTCATCGGGAAGGGCGTGGTCGCGGCCCTCGAGCAGCGCCCGGGCCTTGGCGGCGCGCAGCAGCATCAGTCCCGCTCGGGGGCTCGCTCCAAGCTCCACGCGGGGGTCGGCGCGCGTCTGGCCCAGCAGGGCCACGACGTAGTCGCGCAGCGCCTCGGACGCGCGTACGCGGGCCGCCGTGTCCTGGAGGTTGAGGACGTCGGTGGGCGAGGCGACCGGCTCGAGCTCGAGGACGCGGTCCCCCGTCTCGTGGCCCGCGAGCATCGCCGCCTCGGCGACGGCGTCGGGGTACCCGAGCGAGATGCGGACCATGAAGCGGTCGACCTGCGCCTCGGGCAGCGGGTAGGTGCCCTCGTACTCGATCGGGTTCTCCGTGGCCAGGACGAGGAACGGCCGCGCCAGCTCGTGCGTGTGGATGTCGACGGTGACGTGACGCTCCTGCATGCACTCCAGCAGGCCCGACTGGGTCTTCGGCGACGCGCGGTTGACCTCGTCGACCAGCACGATGTTGGCGAAGATCGGCCCCGGCCGGAACTCGAAGCGCTGTTCGCGCTGGTTGTAGACGCTCGCGCCGACGATGTCGGCGGGCAGCAGATCGGCCGTGCACTGCACGCGCGCGAACTGGCCGTCGATCGAGCGGGCGAGCGAGCGAGCCAGCGCCGTCTTGCCGACGCCCGGGTAGTCCTCGATCAAGACGTGACCCTCGGCGGCGAGCGCGACCAGCAGGCAGTCGAGGACCTCGTCGCGCGCCTGCACAGCCCGCGCGACGTTGGCGGAAATCCGGTTCGCGATCCCTGCGGCGGCGTCGAGCTCAGCCGGGGCGACGCGATCGAGCGGCTCGAGCGGCTCCATCTCCCCTGTTGTACTCCTCCGGATTAAGGATGTTCTGAATGGCGTCGAGGATGGCGCCCGCGACCTCGCCCTTCCCGGCCCGCGGCACGTGCTCCTCGCCGGTCGCGGTCACGATCGTCACCTCGTTGTCGGGCGCGTCGAATCCGATGTCGGGCCGCGAGATGTCGTTGAGCACGATGAGGTCGAGGCCCTTGCGCTCGAGCTTGTCGCGCGCCGCCTCCAGACCGTCCCCGTGCTCGGCGGCGAAGCCCACGATCGTCTGGTCCGGGCGGCGGCGCGCCGCCAGCGCGGCGAGGACGTCGTCGGTGCGCTCGAGCGCGAGCTCGAGGCGCTCGGCGTCCTTCTTGAGCTTCGTCCCGGCGACCTCGGTCGGGCGGTAGTCGGCCACGGCGGCGGCCATCAGCAGCAGTTCGCTGTCCGCGAAGCGCTCCTCGCACGCCGCCGCCAGCTCCGCGGCGGTCTCGACGTCGACGTAGGAGACGACCGGGTTGCGGTCCAGGGTCACGTTGGCGGCCACGCACGTCACGGCGGCGCCGCGCCGGGCCGCCTCGTCGGCCAGCGCGAAGCCCATCCGCCCCGAGGAGCGGTTGCCGACGTAGCGGACGCTGTCGATCGGCTCGCGCGTGCCCCCGGCGGTCACGAGCACCCGGAGCCCGTCGAGCGGGCGCGGCGCCCCGGACGGCACGACCGCCTCGACGGCGACCAGCAGCTCTGCCGGCTCGCGCAGGCGGCCGGTGCCCCACTCCCCCTTCGATCCGAGCGCGCCGGTGCCGGGATCCAGAACGGTGATCCCGCGCGCGCGCAGGACGTCCAGGTTGGCCTGCGTCGCCGGGTTCGCCCACATCTGGTCGTTCATCGCCGGGGCGACGAGGACGGGGCAGGCGGCGGCGAGGGCGGCCGTGGTGACGAGGTTGTCGGCGAGGCCGTGCGCGAGCTTGGCGATCGTGTTCGCCGAGGCCGGCGCGATCAGGTAGGCGTCGGCATTGCGCACGAGCTCGAGGTGCGAGAGCGGGTCGTGCTCGGGCGGCACCTGATCGGGGAACGCGCCCCGCGCGGGGTCGCGCTCGAAGTCCGACAGCAGCACCGGGGCGCCGGACAGCGCCGCGAACGACGCCCGGCCGACGAAGCGCTCGCTCGTCTCCGTCTGCACCACGCGGACGGCATGGCCGGCCTTGGTGGCCAGCCGCACGAGCTCGAGCGCCTTGTAGGCGGCGATCCCTCCCGTGACACCGAGCAGGATCCGCGCCACGTGCCGCCTCCTAGCGGTAGTGGTACTTCAGCTTGCCCGCCGCGACTTCCTCGAGTGCGATCGTGAGGTAGTTCTTGGAGCGGGTTTCGACCATCGGCGGCGGGAACTCGTCGAACGTGCCCTCGCCGAGGTTGTGGTAGTAGGAGTTGATCTGCCGCGCGCGCTTGGCGGCGACGATGACGCTGGCGTAATTCGAGTCGACCTGATCGAGCAGTTGGTCTATGCGGGGAGAGATCATTGACTGGAGTGTAGCTGTCCGTTCAGGGTCGCCCGCACGATGGTCACCAGCTCGGCCACCGCGCGCTCGAGGCGGTCGTTCACCACGACGTGGGCGAACTCGTCGCGGGCGGCCAGCTCCTCGCGTGCCGTCTGCAGGCGCGCGTCCATGTCCCGGGGCGAGTTCGTGCCCCGGCCGACGAGGCGCGCCCGCAGCGCGTCGAGGGACGGCGGGGCGATGAACACCTGCACCGCCTCGGGCATCGTCTCGCGGATCTGACGCGCTCCCTGGATCTCGATCTCCAGGACCACCGGGACGCCGGCTTTCAGTCGGGACTCGAGCTCGGAGCGCAGCGTCCCGTAACGGTGGCCCGAGTAGCTCGCGTGCTCGATGAAGTCGCCGGCGGCCAGCCGCTCGTCGAACTCCGCCTCGGAGAGGAAGTGGTAGTCGACGCCGTCCACCTCACCCGGCCGCGGCGGCCGCGTCGTGGCCGACACGGACACCTCCAGCTCGGGCACCTGCTGGGCCAGCGAGCGGATCAGCGTCCCCTTGCCGACCCCCGACGGGCCGGTGATCACGAAGACCTTGGACACGGGCTCCGCCCTAGCGGCGGAGCATTCTGGACGAAGCTCCGTGCGCTGGCGCTCGGAGAGGCCGCCGATCGTCTTGCTCGGCGAGATGCGGCACTGGTTGAGGACCTTGTTGGCCTTCACCCGGCCGTACTTGGGGACGGCGAGCAGCATGTCGAAGACCTTCGCCGTCTCGACCCATTCGGGCGGCGAGAGCAGCAGCTTGTGGATCGACATCCGGCCCGCCTTGAGGTCGCGCTTGAGCTGCGCGCGACGGGTCCGGATGGCGTTGGCCTTGCCGAGCGCATCCATTCGCTGGTCCAGCGATCGCTCGGGTGCAGCTGTCTTGGGGAGCGAATTCGTGACCGGCGCCATCGAGCGGCGAGTCTACATATCGGGACGGGCAGGGCAAGGGCAAAAGGCGCAATTCGATTCGACCTCAACTTTAGGTCGATAGTTGGAGAACTGGCGCATTTGCGAAAATCCGCGATTTCCAGGGACTTCTTCGCAGGCCCTGTCTCAGACCGGTTCGGAAACCCGCTCTTTGCGGAGAAGTTCTGTCAACTCTTGCCAGATCCGGGAGCCCGCGGCCGGGTCGCGGAAGCTCGCGGTGCCGACGGCGACGGCCGTCGCGCCGGCCGCCAGCAGGTCGTGGGCATCGCCGCCGGACTCCACCCCTCCCATCCCGACGACGGGAATCTCGATCCGGCTGGCCACGTCCGCGACCTGGGCGAGCGCGATCGCGCGGACGGCCGGCCCGGACACTCCGCCGGTGCGTCCGCCGAGCCACGGCTCCCCGGTGCGCGGGTGCAGCGCCATCCCGCGCAGGGTGTTGACCAGCGAGACGGCGTCGGCGCCGGCGGCCTCGGCGGCCCGGGCGACCGCGCCCGGGTCGGTCGCGTTGGGAGTCAGCTTGACGATCAGCGGCTTGGTGGTGAGCGGGCGCACGCGCTCGAGCAGCGCCGCCGTCTCGCGCGGATCGGCCCCCATGATGAGTCCGCTCTCGACGTTGGGGCACGAGACGTTGAGCTCGAGTCCGGCCACCTCGTCGCGGCCGCCGACCGCCTCGACGAGCCGAGCCACCTCGTCGCGCGTGAAGCCCATGACGTTGACGATCAGCGGGACGGGCAGTCGCGCCAGGACCGGCAGGTCGTGCTCCAGATATCCGGACAAGCCCTTGTTGGGAAGGCCGATCGAGTTGATGAGGCCGGCCGGTGTTTCCCAGAGTCGCGGGGGCGGGTTCCCCTGGCGGGGCTCGACGGTGATGGTCTTCGACACGAACGCGCTGAAGGGGAAGCGCTCGATCACCGCGTCGCCGAAGGTCCGCAGCGCGGCGATCGCGTCGAACGTGCCCGACGCGTTGATGACCGGGTGCTCGAGCTCGATCCCGCACAGCGTCGTGTTCACGGGACGGGCACCGCCTCGAGCTCCGCGGCCGGCAGCACCGGCCCGTCGACGCAGGTGCGGACGTATCCATCGTGGGTGGGCACCACGCAGCCGAAGCAGGCGCCGAACCCGCAGGCCATCCCGGCCTCCAGGGCGAGCTGCGCCGGGACGCGGCGCTCCACCGACGTGCGGCGGACCGACTCGAGCATCGCCGGTGGCCCGCAGGCGTAGAGCTCGACCGCGTCGTCCTCGTCGAGGCGCGCGTCCAGGAGCTCGGTGACGAGGCCGCGGTGTCCGCTGCTCCCGTCGTCGGTGGCGAGCGTGACGTCGTCGAGCAGCGCGGCGCCCGCGGCGTGCGCGGCGTCGCGGAACCCCAGCAGCGCAGGCGCGGGCAGCGCTGCCTGCAGCGCGGCGAGCGGGACGATCCCGATCCCCCCGCCCACGAGCAGCGGGCGCCGGCCCTCCTCCGGGGGGTCGAAGCCGCGGCCCAGCGGACCGAGCAGCCACAGCGCCGCGCCCGGCCGGGCCTCGGCGAGACGGCGCGTGCCGGGCCCCACATCCTCGAGCAGGAACTCCAGCTCTCCGGGGCGGCGGCGCAGATAGGAGAAGGCCCGCGGAAGGTAGGGGCGCTCGTCCTCCCCTCCCCCCCACCGCTCGACGGTGGCGAGCATGTAGAACTGGCCCGGCCGGGGGTCGGGCCCGTCGTCGGCGCAGCGCAGCAGGCGGTACGCGCCGACGTCCTCGACGGCCGTCACGGCGGCGAGCCTGCGGCCGAACGGGGCCAGGGTCCGCGGCTCGCTCACGGCGGCGCTCATGCCACGGAGGGGTCAGACCCTGCGCGGGTGGTGGACGACGTGGCGATGATGGGGTCTGACCCCTCGTCGGCGCGGGCGTGGATCTCCTGGAGCGAGAGCACCTCGGGCGGGCCGCCCGCCCGCGCCGCGGCGATCGCCCGCGCGGCCGCGCTGCCGCCCGACAGCGTGGTGATGCAGGGGATCCCGCGCGCGACGGCGGCGCTGCGGATCTCGTAGCCGTCGGTGCGCGCCCCCGTCCCCACCGGGGTGTTGATGACGAGGTCGACGTCGCCGCGCTCGATCCAGTCGACGACGTGGGGAGAGCCCTCGCCGAGCTTGTTCAGCGTCGTCACGGGGACGCCCATGCGCGAGATCGACTGCGCGGTGCCGCGGGTGGCCACGACGCGGAAGCCGAGATCGTGGAACTGGGCGGCGATCGCGCTCGCCGATGCCTTGTCGGTGTCGGTGACGGTGATGAACACCGTGCCCTCGGTGGGCAGGCCCGCCCCGGCCGCGGCCTGCGCCTTGGCAAACGCCGTGGGGAAGTCGGGGGCGACGCCCATCACCTCGCCGGTCGAGCGCATCTCCGGTCCCATCAGCGGGTCGGCGCCGGCGAAGCGGTCGAAGGGAAGCACCGCCTCCTTGACCGAGACGTGGTCGAGAGGGGCGCCCTCGGGGGGCAGGCCGAGCTCGGCCATGCGGGCGCCGAGCATGATCCGGCAGGCCATCTTGGCCAGCGGGATCCCCGTCGCCTTGGAGACGAAGGGCACCGTGCGGGAGGCACGCGGGTTGGCCTCGATCACGTAGAGCTCGTCGCCGTGCACGGCGAACTGGACGTTGAGCAGGCCGACCACCCCCAGGCCGAGCGCGATGGCGCGGGTCTGCGTGCGGATCTCCGCGAGCATCTCGCCCCCGAGCGAGTGCGGGGGCAGCACGCAGGCCGAGTCGCCGGAGTGGATTCCGGCCTCCTCCACGTGCTGCATGACGCCCCCGACCCAGGCCTCGGAGCCGTCGCACAGCGCGTCGACGTCGACCTCGATCGCGTTCTCGAGGAAGCGGTCGAGGAAGATCTCCTTGCCCCCGCCGTTCGCCGTGGCGTGGCGTGAGAGGTAGTCGGACAGGCCGTCGAGGTCGTAGACGATCTCCATCGCCCGCCCGCCGAGCACGTAGGACGGGCGCACGAGGAGCGGGAAACCGACCTCGGCCGCGCGCGCCAGCGCGTCCTGCGCCGAGTTGGCCGTGGCGTAGGGCGGGGCCCGCAGGCCGAGACGGTCGAGCAGCGGACCGAAACGTCCGCGCGACTCGGCCAGGTCGATCGCCTCGACGCTCGTGCCGAGCAGGCGGACGCCGGCGTCGTGGAGGCCGGCGGCGAGCTTGAGCGGGGTCTGGCCTCCGAACGTCACGATCACCCCCTCGGGGCGCTCGACCTCGATGACCCCGAGCACGTCCTCGAGGGTCAGCGGCTCGAAGTAGAGCCGGTCCGACGTGTCGTAGTCCGTCGAGACCGTTTCCGGGTTGCAGTTGACCATCACGGCGTCGCGGCCCGAGGCGCGCACCTCCATCGCCGCGTGGACGCAGCAGTAGTCGAACTCGATCCCCTGGCCGATGCGGTTGGGCCCCGCGCCGAGGATGACCACGCTCGGCTGATCCCCGCGACGTACCTCGCCGGCGCCGCCGCCGCCGCGCTCCCACGCCGAGTAGTAGTAGGGCGTCTCGGCCTCGAACTCGGCGGCGCATGTGTCGACCGCCTTGAACGTGCGCTCGCCGCGGAAGGGGGCGTCCGGGTCGGCGGCCAGCTCCCCCAGCTGGTGCAGGAACCACGGGTCGATCCCCGTGCGGCGCTCGAGCTCCTCGGGGTCGGCGCCGCGACGCAGGGACTCCATCACGAGGTCGAAGCGCTCGGCGCCGGGCGTCTCGAGGCGCTCGAGCATCTCGTCCAGCGAGCCGTCGAGGCGCGGCGGGGCGTCGAGCTCGCGCGAGCGCATCGCCTTCGCGAACGCCTGCTGGAAGGTGCGCCCGATCGCCATCACCTCGCCCACCGACTTCATGTGCGTGGTCAGGCCGGCGTCGATGCCGGGAAACTTCTCGAAGGCGAAGCGTGGCCACTTGACGACCGCGTAGTCGATCGTCGGCTCGAAGGAGGCGGGCGTGCGCCGGGTGATGTCGTTGTCGATCTCCTCGAGCGCGTAGCCGACGGCCAGGCGGGCGGCGATCTTGGCGATCGGGAAGCCGGTGGCCTTCGAGGCCAGCGCGGAGGAGCGCGACACGCGCGGGTTCATCTCGATCACCACGACCTCGTCGGTGGCCGGATTCACGGCGAACTGGACGTTGGAGCCCCCCGTCTCCACGCCGACGGCCCGGATGGCGGCGATCGCCTGGTCGCGAAGGACCTGGTACTGGCGGTCGGTGAGGGTCTGCTGCGGGGCCACGCACACGCTGTCGCCCGTGTGGACGCCCATCGGGTCGAGGTTCTCGATCGAGCAGACGATCACCACGTTGTCGTTGCCGTCGCGCATCACCTCCAGCTCGAACTCGCCCCATCCGAGCAGCGACTCGTCGAGCAGCACCTGGCCGATGGGCGAGGCGGTGATCCCGCGCGCCGCGGCCTCGCGGAACTCCTCGGGCGTGCGGGCGACCCCGCCGCCCCAGCCGCCGAGCGTGAAGGCGGGCCGGACGATGATCGGCAGGCCGATGCCGTCGCGCGCCGCCTCCGCCTCCTCGACCGTCGTCGCGATGGCGCTGCGCGGCACCCGCAGGCCGGCCCCGATCATCGTCTCGCGGAAGAGGTCGCGGTCCTCGGCGCGGGCGATCGCGTCGTAGTCCGCCCCGATGAGCTCGACGCCTTGGCGCTCCAGGGTGCCGTCCTCGTGGAGCATGCGGGCGAGGTTGAGCGCCGTCCCGCCGCCCAGCGTGGGCAAGAGCGCGTCGGGGCGCTCCTTCTCGATCACCTGGGCCACCGGCCCGGGGAGCAGCGGCTCGATGTACGTGGCGTCGGCGAACTCGGGGTCGGTCATGATCGTCGCCGGGTTGGAGTTGACGAGGATGACCTCGTAGCCCTCGTCCTTGAGCACCTTGCAGGCCTGCGTGCCGGAGTAGTCGAACTCGGCGGCCTGCCCGATGACGATCGGCCCCGAGCCCAGCAGCATGATCCGCTCGATGTCGTCCCTACGCGGCAGCTTGGATCGCCTCCAGGAAGCGGTCGAAGAGGTAGAGGCGGTCGTGGGGACCCGGGCCCGCCTCGGGGTGGTACTGCACCGTGGCGCCCGTGACGTCGCGCAGCACGAGCCCCTCCACCGTGCGGTCGTAGAGGTTGAGATGGGTCAGCTCGGCGGCGCCGAAGTCGGTCTCCCAGCGGACCGGCTCGTCGCCGGCGATCGTGTGCTCGCCGTCCGGGCCGATGACGGCAAAGCCGTGGTTCTGGGCGGTGATCGCGATCCGGCCGGTCGTGAGGTCCTTGACCGGATGGTTGGCCCCGCGATGGCCGAAGGGCAGCTTGAACGTGTCCAGGCCCACGGCCCGGCACAGGAGCTGGTGGCCGAGGCAGATGCCGAACACCGGCTTGCGGCCCACGAGCTCGCGCACGGTGTCGACGATGTAGCCCAGCGCGGCCGGGTCGCCCGGGCCGTTGGCCAGGAAATAGGCGTCGACGTCGCGGGCCAGCAGCTCCTCCGGTCCGGTCGTGCACGGGTGCAGCTCCAGGCGTGCCCCGCGGCTCACCAGGTTGGCCACGATCGAGGACTTGATCCCGGTGTCGATGGCGGCGATCCGCGGCCCGTCGCCCGACCCGTGCTCCGTCATGGCCGGCGGCGTGACCTCGCGTGCGAGGTCGAGGCCGTCCATCGGCGGCTCGGCTCCGATCAGCTCGCGCGCCCGAGCCTCCTCCATGTCGGCGGGAAACACCCCGCCGCGCATCGCGCCCGCGTCGCGGATGTGGCGCACCAGCGCGCGGGTGTCCACGCCGGTGATGGCGGGCACCCCGCAGTCCGCCAGCCAGTCCAACCACGGGCGCTCGGCGCCCGGCGCGTCCTCGCGATTGACCGCGGCGCGCATGATCGCCGCGCGCGCGTGGACGCGGTCGGACTCCATCGCCCGCTCGCTGACGCCGTAGTTGCCGATGTGCGGGTACGTGAAGGTGATGAGCTGGCCGGCGTAGGAGGGGTCGGTCATCGCCTCCTGGTAGCCGGACATCGCCGTGTTGAAGACGACCTCGCCCGTGACCGGGCCGGGCGCGCCGCAGGCGTCGCCGTCGAAGCGCGTCCCGTCCTCGAGGAGTACGTACGCGGAGGTCATAGGCTGCGCCTCACAGGACGAGCTTCTGGATCGCCTTGAACTCAGGGGTTCCGGCCTCGCCGAGCAGCTCGAACAGCGCCATCTCGGTCGAGGTCACCCAGGCGCCCGAGCGCTCCATCTTCTCCAGGCCCAGGCGCCGGTTGAGCGCGGTGCGCGACGAGACGGCGTCGGCGGCCACGTGGACCTCGAGCCCGCGGTCGAGCAGGTCCTGGACCGTCTGCTCGACGCAGACGTGGGCCTCGATGCCGCACACCAGCGCCTGCTCGCGGCCCGCGAGGTCGAAGTCGTCGACGCGGGCGGCGGAGAACACGGTCTTGGCGTGGCGCTCGACGCCGTCGAGGTGCTCGGCCACCTCGGGCACGGTCTCGCCCAGGCCCTGCGGGTACTGCTCGGTCACCACGACCGGGAGCCCGAGCTCGCGCGCGCCCTGGACGAGCACGCCGGCGTTGTGGACGACCGTGTCGAACTCGCCCACCGCCGGACGGAACGCCTCCTGCATGTCGATCACGACGAGCGCCGCGCGATCCCGCTCGAGCACGCGGCTCACGCGGCCACCTCCGCCTTCTGGAACGCGATCGCGCCCGCGGCGACGGTGAGCAGGATCTGGCCCCGCAGGCGGCGCCCGGCGAACGCGCAGTTCTCGGAGCGGCTCTCGTAGCCGGACTCCCCCACCTCCCACTCGGCCTCGAGGTCCACCAGCACGAGGTTGCCCGGCGCGCCCGGCGCGATCGCGGGCGCCGGCAGGTCGAGCGTGCCCGCCGCATCAGCCGTCATCCGGGAGATCAGCGTGGCCAGCGGGAGCGCGCCCGGGAGCACGAGCTCGGTGTAGAGCGCGGAGAAGGCGGTCTCCAGGCCCGTCGTGCCCATCGGCGCCTCCTCGAACGGCACCTCCTTCTCGTGACGCGCGTGCGGGGCGTGGTCGGTGGCCACGCAGTCGATGGTGCCGTCGCGCAGCGCCTCCACGAGCGCCGCGCGGTCGGCCTCGGCGCGCAGCGGCGGGTTCATCTTGAAGCGGGTGTGGAGCTCGCCCCTGATCGCCTCGTCGGTGAACACGAGGTGGTGCGGCGTGACCTCGGCCGTGATCCGCACCCCGCCCGCCTTGGCCGCCGCGACCGCGGCGATCGACTCGCGACAGGAGACGTGCTGGACGTGGATGCGCGCCGTCTCGTAGCCGGCGATCGCGGCATCGCGGGCGATCATCGTCGACTCCGAGATGCTCGGGATTCCCGTCATGCCGAGAGCCGCCGAGACCTCACCCTCGTGCATGACCCCGGCGCCGCTCAGGGTCGGGTCCTCCTCGTGCAGGGCGATCACGCCGCCGCACAGCCGCTGATACTGCAGGGCCCTCTGCAGCAGCCCGGCGCTGACGACCGGCAGGCCGTCGTCGGTGAACCCGAGCGCCCCGGTCTCGCGCAGCTCGGCCATCTCGGTCAGCGCCTCGCCGCGCAGGCCGAGGGTGATCGAGGCGAGGAACCCGACCGGGACGCGGGCGTCGGCCGCCGCGGCGTCGCGCAGCGAGCGCAGGACCGAGGCCGAGTCGACCGTGGGGTCGGTGTTGGGCATGGCCACGATCGCGCCGAAGCCGCCGGCCGCGGCCGCCCGCGTGCCCGTCTCGAGATCCTCCTTGTGCTCATGGCCGGGCGTGCGCAGGTGCACGTGGGGATCGACGAACGCGGGGAACAGGTGGCGCCCCTCTCCGTCCACGACTTCGACGCCCTCGGGCGCCTCGAGCGAGCCCGGCGCCCCGATCTCGGCGATCTCCCCGCCGCGCACGAGCACGTCCTGCGTGCCATCGAGCCCTTCGCCGGGGTCGAGCACGCGCGCGCCACGCACGAGCACGTCCGCCAGCGGGGCTGGACCGGCGACGAGGCTCATGCCGCCGCCTCCGCCGGCTCGGGCACCGGCGCCGCGGCGGCCTCCTCGCGCCCTCCGGCGAGCAGCTCGTACAGGACCGCCATCCGGACCACGACCCCGGCCTCGACCTGGGCGGTGATCGTCGCCTGCGGCGAGTCGATGACGTCGGCGGACAGCTCCACGCCGCGGTTGACCGGGCCCGGGTGCATGAGCACCTGCCCCGGCCGAAGGCGGCCGGCATCGATCTGGTAGCAGCGCGCGTACTCGCGCAGCGAGGGGACGTAGGCCTCGCTCATGCGCTCGCGCTGCATGCGCAGGGCGTAGACGACGTCGGCGTTCTCGAGGCCGTCGAGCGTGTAGCGGACCTCGCATCCCAGCGCCTCGATCCCGCGCGGGATCAGCGTGGGCGGCCCGCACAGCGTGACCCGCGCGCCCATCCGAGCGAAGGCCAGCACGTTGGAGCGCGCCACGCGCGAGTGCAGCACGTCGCCGACGATCCAGATGTCCTTGCCGTCCAGCGCTCCCAGACGGTCGCGCAAGGTGTAGACGTCGAGCAGCGCCTGGGTCGGGTGCTCGTGCTTGCCGTCGCCCGCGTTGATCACGCTCGCCCGTGTCCAGCGCGCGACGAGCTCCGCCGCTCCGACGGCGGGGGAGCGGATCACGATGGCCGCCGGGTCGTAGGCGGACAGCGTCTGGATGGTGTCCTTGAGCGATTCCCCCTTGTCCACGCTCGACCCGACCGACTTGACGTTGACGACGTCGGCGGAGAGGCGCTTGGCGGCCAGCTCGAACGAGCTGCTCGTGCGGGTGCTGGACTCGTAGAAGAGGTTGACCACGGTCCGGCCGCGCAGCGCGGGGACCTTCTTGATCTCGCGGCCCGAGACCTCCGCGAAGGAGGCCGCCCGGTCGAGGATGCGCTCGATGTCCTCCCGGTCGAGATCGGCGATGGACAGCAGATGCCTCATGGGATGAGCGCCTCCTCTGACTCGGTGATCGTGACCTCGTCCACGTCGTCGAGCTCCTCGACGCGGACGTTGACCCGCTCTCCGCGCGCCGTCGGCAGGTTCTTGCCGACGTAGTCGGGGCGGATCGGCAGCTCCCGGTGGCCCCGGTCGGCGAGCACGGCGAGCTGCACGCGCGCCGGGCGGCCGTAGTCGAACAGGGCCTCGATCGCCGCGCGCACGGTGCGCCCGGTGAACAGCACGTCGTCCACGATCACGACGGTCAGCCCGTCGATCGGGAACTCGAGGTGGGTGGCGTGCACGACCGGCGCCGCGGGCCGCGAGCCCAGATCGTCGCGGTAGAAGGAGATGTCGAGGTCGCCCAGCTCGACGTCCGCGCCCGTCAGCTCCCCGACGAGCTCGCGCAGCCGCGCCGCCAGATGGGCGCCCCGCCGGTGGATGCCCACGATGGCGAGCTGCTGCTCGGGATTGTTCTCGACGATCTCGTGAGCGATCCGGACCAGGGTCCGGCGCAGATCATCACGGTCGAGTACGACCTTCTCGTTTTCCATTTCGAGCCCCTTCCTGGCCTCTCGGGACCGGGTTAAAGGAACCGCCGCGAGCGACTGTAGCAGCCGGCTCGGGCCACACCCTCACGGCCAGCGCGCGCATCTACAACTCGCTGCGAGGGGTCACGTTCGCACGGCCTCCTCCCAGCGCACGAGCGAGGGCTCGCCGCGCTCGGGGAAGGGCAGCTCGATCGCGTCGAAGTCGTGCGGGACGACCGTGTTGGGGAACACGGCGCGCGCCTCGTCGCGCAGCTCGCGGCCGCCGTAGCGAGTCGACAGGTGCGTGAGCGCGAGCATCCTCACGCCGGCCTCCCGGGCGGCGGCGGCCGCTTGGCTCGCCGTCGAATGCGAGGTGACCTGCGCGCGCTCCTTCTCCTCGTCGGCGAACGTCGACTCGTGCACGAGCAGGTCGGCGTCATTCGCCGCCAGGGTGAGCGCCTCGCACGGGGCGGTGTCCCCGGACACGACGATCTTCCGCCCGGCCCTCGTCGGGCCGAGAACCTGCTCGGGCGCGACGCCGCCGACCGTCTCCCCCTCCTGCAGGCGGCCGAAGTCGGGCCCCGGCGTCACGCCGAGGCGCTCGGCCAGGTCGGCGTCGAATCGCCCGGGCCGCTCGTCTTCCCACAGCGCGTAGCCGTAGGCCGTCACCCGGTGTTCCACCGCGAAGGCGGCGACGCTGTAGCCGTCGCGCCGCACGGCCTCGCCGGACTCGAGCTCCACGAGGTCGAGTTCGTACTTCAGCCGGCCGTAGACGGGGCGCAGCAGCCGCATGACTCCGTCCAGCCCGGGCGGGCCGTGGACGGCCAGAGGCCGCTCGCGTCCGCGCAGGTCGAAGGTCTTCAGCATTCCCGGCAGGCCGAGCCAGTGGTCGACGTGGTAGTGGGTGATGAACACGTCGTCGACCTCGGGCAGCCCGACGGAGCGCACGAGCTGGCGCTGCGTCCCCTCCCCACAGTCGAACAGCAGACGGTCGCCGCCGCGGCGCACGAGCAGGGCGGGCAGCCCGCGCCGGGCGGTGGGCACCGAGCCGGCCGTGCCGGCGAAGAACACGTCGAGGTCCATGGCGCGGCGTAGTGTGACGCGAGCCCCGGGGGGACCGCTCAGTCGAGCTCGATGAGCTCGAACTCGATGTGCCCGTCGTCGACGCTCGCCATGCCCATCGTGTGGTGGGGCGCGCGGCGCCGCTCGGTCGGGCTGCCGGGATTGAAGATCTGGAAACGCCCGCTCCGGCCGCCGGGCGCCCGCTCGTGATGGGGAAGGTGCGAATGGCCGTAGATCACGGCGTCGACGCCGGGGAAGCGCCGGCGCATCCGCGCCAGCCGCCCCGCGGCCGGCCCGGCGTCGTGGACCATGGCGATCCTCGCCCCGTCGACCTCGACGACCCGGGTCTCGGGCAGCCGCCGGCGCAGCTCGCGGTCGTCGACGTTGCCGCGCACGGCCGCGACCGGCCCGAGCGTCTGGATCGCCAACAGCACCGCCAGGGCGCCGAAGTCACCGGCGTGGAGGATGAGATCGGCCTCCTCGAGCCGCTCGACGCAGGCGTCGGGGAGCGTCCGCGGACCCCGGGGCAGATGGGTGTCGGAGATGATCGCCAGCAACACCAGGGCTGCTGAACCTACCGATAAGCTGGCCCCAGGCGCCCGTAGCTCAGTGGATAGAGCGCTCGCCTCCGGAGCGAGAGGTCGCAGGTTCAAATCCTGCCGGGCGCGTATCGCAGAGCCCCGCAACGGCGGGGTTTCTGTGTTTTCCGGGCAGGGATCAGGCGGCCTCCTGAACTCGGGCGCCTCGGCGGTGCTGGTGCCATTTGGTGCCACTATTCCGCCGCTCACGAGCGCCCCCAGGGCCTCGCGCTCGCCCGCCTCGTGATTCATGACGTGGGCGTAGATCCGCAGCGTGACGCCGCTGTCCGCGTGCCCGAGCTGGCCCATGACCCGCGGAAGGTCAAGCCCCTGGGCGAACAGCAACGAGCAGTAGGTGTGACGCAGCTTGTGGGGGCTCAGACCCTCCGGTAGCGGCGTCCGGTCGGCTTCGGTGAGGCGTTCGTTGGCGCGGTCCACGGCGGGCGCGAACACCCGGTTGCGGATGTTGTCCTTCCCGTGGACGGCTTCCGATTCGCCGACGCTTCCGGAAGTCAACTGCCGTGGAAGCTCCAGCCCGCTTCCGGAAGCAAACCGCCCTTCCACGCTTCCGCGAGTTTGTGTCCGCATGCCCCTCTGCTAACAGCCGCCCTCGTCTCATCTCTCCACCGCTGAGGCCCTCGACGCCGTGCCCTGCGGGAGTAGCCAGGCGGCGCGATACTGGGCGGGCGATGTCGCAGGAGAACGTGGACGGCTTTAAGCGCGGGCTCGACGCGTACAACCGCCGCGACCTCGACGCACTGCTGGAGGAGCTCGACCCCGACGTGGAATATCACCCGGCGCTCGACGTGTTGCTCGGCGGAGAACGGACGGTGTTTCACGGGCATCAGGGCGTGCGCGAGTCGATCCAAGAGGAGGATGAGGCCCTGTCCGTGTACCAGCTCGAGGTTTCAGAGATCCGGGACCTGGGCAATCGCGTCCTCGCAACCGGGCACGTCCGTGCCCGTGGCAGAGGGAGCGGAGCGGAGATCGAATCGCCGTTCTACGTTCTGAGTGAGTTCAAGAACTACAAGGGAGTCCTGATTCGGACCTACCTCGACCCCGAAAGAGACGCTCGAAGCCGCGGGGCTGCGGGAGTAGGCGGGCGGCGGGATACTGGGGGCGATGTCGCGGGAGAACCTGGAGGTGGTCGGCGAAGTGATCGCTGCGGTCGAGCGACAGGACCTCTCGCGTCTCATCGAGTTGACCGATCCGGAGGTCGAGTGGCACTCGTTCTTGGCTGAGCTCGGTGAGGGGGGCGTGTACCACGGCCATGACGGGATCCGGAGATACGTGAGGGACCTCAGCGATGCGTGGGAGATCCTGAGCACCGACGTCGAAGACACTCTCGCTGTGGGCGCGGTGGTGCTGGTGGTCGGCCAGCTCCACTATCGCGGCAAAGGAAGCAGCGTCGAAGCTCGGTCGCCCGCGGGCTACCTGGTCAAGTTCCATCAAGGAAGGGTGGTCTACATGCGGGCGTTTCGAGAACCTGAACACGCCCTTGACGCCGTGGGGCTGCGGGAGTAGGCGATGTCGCAGGAGAACGTAGACGCTGCCTACGCCGCGTTCGACGCGTTCAATCGTCGTGACCTGCACGCCTTTCTGGAGCTGGTGGACCCGGACGTCGAGTTTCGGTCGCTCCTGGCTGGCATGGAGAGCAGTTATCACGGCCACGAGGGCATCCGGCGGTACTGGGAGGACGTGCTCACGGTGAGCACGGACTTCACGCTGGAGGTCGTCGAGGTTCGCGACCTCGGCGATGGGACGCTCACCAAGCTGGTGGCGCGCGGCCACGGCGCGGCCAGCGACGTTCCGTACGAGCAGACCCTCTGGTCCTTTGCGCAAGCGCGTGGGCGCGATAAGGCGGTCTTGATAGCCAACTACGCCACTGAGGCCGAAGCCCTCGAAGCCGTGGGGCTGTCGGAGTAGGCGATGTCGCAGGAGAACGTGGAGTTGGTGCGGAGTCTCCAACCGGCGCCCGACATCGACTTGGTGGCCCTTTTTCGTGGTGAGGCGGGTCCTGCGCGCTTGGTGGACGCGCTCGGGCCTTTCGTCCACGATGACTTCGCCATCTCGGGAGTGGGCATCCAGACCGGAGATCGCCTGGGGCTAACGGGATTGAAGGCAGGGTGGGCTGACTGGCTGGAGCCGTGGGAGAGCTATCGGACCGAGATCGAGGATGTGATCGACGCGGGCGACGACGTTGTCGTGCTCGTCCGCGACTACGGTCGACGGCCGGGAATGACGGCGGAAGTCTTGCTTCGCGGAGCGGCCATATGGACGGTCCGTGACGGCAAGATCGCTAGGGCGCGTTTCTATCCCAACCGAGATGACGCCCTGAGAGCGGTGGGGCTGCGGGAGTAGGGGATGTCGCAGGAGAACGTCGAGATCGTGCGGGCAGCGTTCGATGCCTACTTGCGGGGTGAGATTGATGCGTTGCTTCGCCTCTGCGATGAGAACATCGTCATCACGCAGCCGCCGGAAGTGCCCGGCCTCTCGTCCCAGCAACACGGGCACGCCGGGGTCTTGGAAGCGCTCGCGATGTGGCCCGAGCAATGGGATGACTACAGCGCTGATATGGAGCGCGTGATTGCGCATCCCGGCGACTATGTCGTCGTCGCGACGCGGTCGCGAGGGCGCGGCCCGCAGAGTGGCGTCGAGGTCACCATGGAGTTCACGTTCGCGTTCACCGTGCGCGACGGAAAGATCGCTGAGTGGCGGATCTTCGCGCGGCAGGATCAAGCTCTTGAAGCCGTGGGGCTGCGGGAGTAGGCATGTCGCAGGAGAACGTCGAGATCCTGCGGCGCGGAATCGATGCCTACAACGCGCGCGACGTCGAGGCATTCATCGCCTGCTGCCACCCAGAGATCGAGATCCACTCGGCGTTCGCCGCGGTCGGCGGGGCGATCTACCACGGACACGATGGCATGAGGGACTTCTTCGAGACTTCGAGGAAGTCTGGGGAGATCAGGTTCACATCGAGCCCGAGGCCTACTTCGACCTCGGCGAGTCGACACTCTTCTTCTACGTGCTGCACGGGCGCGGGACGGGGGCAGCGGTGCCGAGGTCGCGATGCCGAGCGCCCTGGTCGCGCGGTACCGCGCGGACCTCTTGGTCTACGTCAGGGCGTACGCGCACCGGGAGGACCCCTTGGCGGAGCTGGGAGTGTCCGTCGAGGCGTTGGAGCGGATCGAGCCATGACGGGTGGCGAAAGCCGGCCTGATTACCGTGGTAACCACGAGGCCCGTAACCATCGGGTTTGCCGGGCGTTTCGGCCGGGCCGCCCTTTGGCCTCCGGAGCGAGAGGTCGCAGGTTCAAATCCTGCCGGGCGCGTATCGCCTGCGACATCGCCTACTCCCCGCAGCCCCACGGCTTCGGGGGCCCCGTCCGCCTTCGAAGGCGACCCAGAGGCTGCCGCGTACAACGGGCGAATCAGGCGTTAAGGGCCTTGTACTCCTTCGCGGAGTCGGAGTGGAACTCGCCGCGGACGGTCTTGCCGTCGCGGATCTCCACCACGTGGGCAAATCGCTCCTCGATGGTCTGCCCGCTGGCCTTGGCCTTGAGCCGCGCCTTCCCGCGCACCACCACCCAGTCGCCAGCGTCGAGGAACTGCTCGGGCTCCAGGGTGAACTCATCCCAGTCGTCGCCGATGGCGGCGAAGCTCTGAATGACCGCGTCCCGGCCCTTGATCGTGCCCCCGTTGGGGATCTCCTCAGAGTTCCACCACTCCACCTGCTCGTCGAACGTTTCCGCCACCGCGTCGAGATCACCCCGCCCAAAGGCCTCAAAGCCCTGCTTGACGACATCGACGTTCTCGCTGGACATTTAGCCCTCCTCCGTTCGCTCTTGCCGAGCCTACTCCAAGGGAGTTGGACCCAGGAAAATTTCTGCAGCGGTTCCGGGCCACGCCTGATGTCCGAGCCCGAGCGCAGCGTTTCTCCTCGCTGCGCAGAGCCGCGAGCAAAGGGTGCTACGGTCGGTGCACAGCTAAACGGGAGCGGAGTCCTCATTCTGAGTGCCGTGACCTGTGCGAGAGGAGGCACTAATGCCTCATCTGATCGTCACGGCGGACACGGATTCCAAGCGTGACCCGTGGGTGCTGGCGGAGGAGTTGACCCCGGCGCTGTTTGCTGACCAGCATTGCCGCGATCAGCTTCTTGAGCGGGTTGGCTGGGCCTTGGACGATGCTGTCGTGGCCGAAGACGCCAATCCCCGGCTGCGGCAAGAGTCCGGTTTGGCGGAGCGCCTGCACGTCTCGTTCGGCTAGGCGAGCTTCCTCAACCAACGAAACGACGGGATCGTGATGACCCGAATCTTTGAGGTCGAGATGACCGAGCCCAGCGGGCTCGAATGCGACGACTGCCAGCATCGCGAGATGGACGCCTACGGTCGACTCGGGGCGATCATGGCGCGTGGTGCGTGGGCACAATCAATGTCCTCATCGGAGGACCACCTATGCGGCGAGTGCTACCGAACGCTTGAACCGATCGCCCGCGAGAACTACTGGCGCAGGCAGCCGGCGCACGTCAACAGCGACCCGTGGCCCGAGCACTCGTGACGTGTCCAGCACGCTGACTTTCTAGTTCGGAGTGAACCTCCAGACGCCGCTCAAGGGCTGTCCCAACGGTCAGAAACGGCGCCTACTCCCGCAGCCCCACGGCTTCGAGGGCCTTGGCCTTGTCCTCGTATAGCCGCAAGCGGATCGCCCTGCCTTGCCGCAGGGTCCAGACGTGGATCGCGTGGTACTCAAACGCAAGTCCCGTGCTCCTCGCCTTCCCGCTAAGGCACATCGGAACGACGATGCGGTCACCCGCGTCGATGAACTCCTTGGGGTCGCACCGCAGATCCTCAAACAGCGCCACCTGGCCCTCGAGGAATCGCGTGAAGCCCTCGCGTCCGTGGAACGTGCCCTCCAAGACACCCATCTCGACGACGATCTCGGGATCGATGCCCTCCATGAGCGAAAGGAGGTCCTCGCCGCTGGCAAGCGCCCGGTTCATCGCTTCGTAGCTCCGGCGCATGGACTCAACGGCTTCCTGCGACATCGCGCGCCCAGTATCCCGCCGCCCGCCTACTCCCGCAGCCCAGGGGCCTGTCGAGGCTAAGGAGAGTCACTCACCCGCATTGACTCAGCTTGTCCTTCGGCCTAGGGTCGGAAAGCTGTCGCCTGGCCATTCAAGGAGGATTCCGATGCGACGTCGCCTGACTGTTCTGCTTATTGCGAGCCTAGGTGTGCTTGGGGCTCTGGCACCGTCGGCCTACGGCTCTGCCAACACCGACCATGCGAGTTGCGTCGCTACCTTTAGTACCGATGAGCCCGGCAGCAACGGACCGGGGTTCAGGACATTAGCTCATGAATCCCAGCCCCTCGGAGCAACATTCATTGCCCCTATTGCTCACCAGTCGTTTGGCTGCATCCACTAACTCGTAAGTCCTCGGACGCGATTCGGTCTTCTTGGGGCTCGCGCCCTAGGTCCGCGACATCGCCTACTCCCGCAGCCCCACAGCTTCGAGGGCTTCCGCCTTGGACTCGAACCCTTGCAACCGGGCCATGCGCCCGGCCCGAAAGGTCCAAAGGTCGACCATCCTCTGTTCGACCTCGATCCCGTCGCGGCCGCGCGCCCACCAGTGCAGCGGCGCGATCACCATCTGTCCGACCCCGATGAACTCGTCCGCGGGCTGCACACGAATCTCTTCGAAGCCTTCGAAGAACTGGGCCCAGAACCGCTTCGCTTCCGCATGTCCGCGAGCTCCGCTTGTCGGCAGCGTCGGCAGCGGGACGATCTCGAAGTCGGGCCAGGCATCGCTGAGCGCCGAGTCGAGGTCACGACGGTTCCACGCGCTATAGAACCTCCGAACTGATTCCACGTTCTCCTGCGACATCGCCCGCCCAGTATCCCGCCGCTCGCCTACTCCCGCAGGCCAAGGGCTCACGACGCGAAGTAGGTGTTAGCGCTTGGGCGTAAACGAGGCCCGGACCAACCACGACGGGTTCGGGGGGCGGCGGTCCGACTCCCGCAGCCCCACGGCTTCGAGGGCTCGGAGCGGTAGCGGTACCCCGCTACGGCGGGGTTTTGCTCGTTGAAACACCCCGCCTTTTCCTCACGGACCCCCCGTTCGGGAGCGCCTGGCAACTTATGCAGATCGCTTCCAATGCTCGTGCGTTTATGGCACGAGAAGTAGGCCATAAGAAACCTATGAAGACGCCGGTCGTGCGAGAACTCAGGCGCGCAGGCCAGGAGGCGGAGTCGGCGGCGCGTCGGCCGGGTGTTCGGCCGAACCGAGCGGCCGTGCCAAGACGCGCCCCGCGACCGACGGCCGCCAAGCTGACGAGTTCGGCCTCCGCGCCAACAGCTTGAGGCGGTAGGCCGCAGCCCGATTAGCTCGCGCCGACCGCGATTGACGCGGTTGAACGGCGCTCGGGCACGCGACCCGTCAATCTCCGCGTCCGGCGAAACAAGGCCAACCACGTCGTCAGGTCGCCCGCCGCCTGCCTACTCCCCCAGCCCCACGGCTGCAAGGGCCTCCGCGTGGTCCCAGTAGCACTCCAGGACGAAGATCTTGCCTTTGCGCACCACAAAGACGTCTGTCATCTCGAGGTTCGCGTCAGGGCCGGAGCCTGCGCCACGCCAGATCACCCTCACGGCAACTCTGTCTGCGGCGTCGATGAAGTCGCTGATCCACTCCCATGTGTCGGCGTCAAAGGTCTGGCGGAGTTGCTCGAACTGGCGCATGACCGCCTCGCGACCTACGAAAGGTCCTGGCTCCGGCCAACCCTCAGGCGGGCGCGCGATGGCGTCGGGGTGGTACAGCTCACGAAGGGCGTCCATGTCCTCCGCATTCCACGCCTCGAAGGAGGCTTTCACGACCTCCACGTTCTCCTGCGACATCGCCTACTCCCGCAGTCCGGCGGCTTCGAGGGCCGCGGCCCGGTCCGGGTAGGCCATCCAACGTAGGAGGAGCCCGTCCCTGACTGTCAACAGATCTCCGGCTCGGGCATCGACCTCAATACCGCTCTCCTTGCCACGCGCGGCCGTGTGGAACAGGACGAGCACCCGATCCTCGCCGAGGTCGATGATTTCCTCGGGTTCTCTGCGCAACTCCTCCCACGGTTCCATGACCGTCTCGAAGAAAGCACGGACCGCGTCCTTTCCCGTGACGGCGGAGGTGTCAATAGCGACAGGGTCCTGCCACTCGACATCCGGGGCGCACAGACCGAGGAGGCCGTCGAGGTCTCCTCGGTTGAACGCTTCATACCCGAGTCGCACGAGCTCCACGTTCTCCTGCGACATCGCCTACTCCCGCAGCTCCACGGCTTCGAGGGCCTCCTGCTCGGTGGGGCAGACGCGATACCAGACGATGCGACCGCCCTGGATCTCGGCGACCTGCCAGAAGTCCTCGTCTACGCCGAGCCCACTCCCTGCGCCGCTGGCAGCTACATCTACATGAAAAAGGACGAAATCGTCCACGTCGCGCACTTCCCTGATCGTCGGGCTCCAGTCGGGAAAGACCTCAAACAAGCCTGCCCACCACTGGCGGACCCCATCGTGCCCGTGGTGGGTTCCCTCCACCTCACCCAGCCGCGAGTGCCACTCCACCTCGGGGTGGATGTAGGACAGGAAACGGTCGAGGTCGCCCTGCAGGAAGGCCTCTAAGGTCTGCTTTGCCACTTCAACGTTCTCCTGCGACATCGCCCGCCCAGTATCCCGGCTGGCATGAGGAGGACGCACCAGGTCCCGGAGCCATTGGGCAGAAACGGCGTTCATCTGGACACCGGGGCAAAGTTCCGCGATCCCAGGTCATGCCTGGCTTTTGCAGCTACTTCGCTACGGTGCGCGCCGCTCGCCTCCGGAGCAAGAGGTCGCAGGTTCAAATCCTGCCGGGCGCGTTTCGGGAACCCCAGTACGGCGGGGTTTGCTCGTTCTCAAACCGCCCCCGTTACGATCGGGCCGCGATGAGCGAGCTGAGCATCCAAGAGCGCTACTTCGCTGACACCGTGTGCTTCGGGTGCGGTCCGAAGAACGACAAGGGCCTGCGCATCCGAAGTCTGGCGGCACCCGACGGCGACGGCGTGGTGGCGACGTGGGAGTCGCAGCCGCACCACGTCTCGGCCCCCGGGGTCTTGAACGGAGGGATCGTCGGGGCACTGCTGGATTGCCACTCCGTCGCTGCGGTCTACGCCGAGACGGATGGCCCGGGCGATCTCGCCGACGGTTGGTGGGCCACCGCGGAGTACTCGGTCAAGCTGGTGCGCCCAACCCCAACCGATGCGCCGCTGGAACTGCACGCGCGCGTCGTCGAACTGACGGATGCAGAAGCGCTAACCGAAGCACGACTGGAGTCCGGCGGCAAGCTGCGCGCCACTTGCACGGCCCGCTTCCGCCGGTTCGCGCCCCGCTGACCCAAACGTGCCCGGGCGCGTTTCTGGCCCACGCGGGGAAGAACTGCGCCAGGGCCCCCTCCTTGAACGCGTCGGGCTCGATCGAGAAGTCGCCCGAGAACGGGAAGCTGAGGTCGAGGAGGACGACGAGCGAGAAGCCGATGAGCACGGCCACGGCGATCGCGCTCATCGCGTGGTAGCCGAAGCTGCGCGAACCGACCATCGCGGCGTAGGCCACGGT